>NZ_JBSHHC010000001.1:951815-1469896 GCF_053618135.1 Agromyces sp. NPDC055661 | reverse complement strand
CCGCCCTTCCGGGGTTGTTGGTGGTTGTGGGGGGGGGGGGGCCCGGGCTTGGCCCCGGGGCCCCCCCCGGGGGGGGGGGGGGGGGGCGCCCGCCCCCCCCCCCCCCCACGACCGGGGGAGGAGGCACCCGCATGCTGAGCCGCATCGCCGAATCCCTCTTCTGGATCGGCCGCTACATCGAGCGCAGTGACGGCACCGCGCGCATCCTCGACGTGCACCTGCAGCTCCTCCTCGAGGACCCGTGGATCGACGAGGACACCGCGTGCCGCTCGCTCCTCTCCGTCATGGGCTCCGAGGCCGAGCCGGGCGCCAGCCTGACTCGCGACGACGTCATCGCGCTCCTCGCCGTCGACCGCACGCATCCCGCCTCGATCGCGCATTCCATCGCCGCCGCCCGCGAGAACGCCCGCCGCGCCCGCGAGATCGTCTCGACGGAGCTGTGGGAAGCCCTGAACCAGACGAACGCACGGATGCCGCGACGCGTCGCCCACGACAAGACGCACGAGTTCTTCCGGTGGGTCCGCGACCGCTCGGCGCTCGCGCTCGGTGTCGTCGACTCCGCCACGAGCCGGGACGAGGCGTGGCAGTTCTTCTCCCTCGGACGCTCGATCGAACGCGCCGACATGACCGCACGGCTGCTCGCCACCAGATCGCTGACCGAGGCGAGCGGTCCGAGCTGGACCACGATCCTGCGCAGCTGCGGCGGCTACGAGGCGTACCTTCGCAGCTACCGCGGGGTGCCGTCGACGCAGTCGGCGGCGGAGTTCCTGCTGCTCGACCGGCTGTTCCCGCGCTCGATCATCTCGAGCGTCATCCGTGCGGAGGACTCGCTCCGCGAGATCGACCCGCGGGCCGGCCGCGTCGGCGTCACGGACCAGGCCAGGCGGCTGCTCGGCCAGATCCGCTCGGAGTTCGAGTACCGCCCGATCGCCGAGATCCTCACCGACCTGTCGGGCAACATGGAGCACGTGCAGGACGTCGTCTCGGGTGCGAGCGAGGCGATCCGCCAGCGGTACTTCCCCGCGAGCGTCGCACCGGTCTGGATCGGGGAGGTCTCGTGAGCCGCATCCGCATCGTGCACCGCACGGGCTTCACCTACGCGGAGCCGGCGACCGCGTCGTACAACGAGGCGCGGATGCTGCCGCACTCGGGCGGCGAGCAGTTCGTGCTGCAGGCCGGCCTCGACATCCGGCCGGGCGCGACGCAGCACTCGTACCTCGACTACTGGGGCACGCGCGTCTCCACGTTCGAGGTGCTCACGCCCCACCGCGAGCTGTCGGTCACGGCCACGAGCCTCGTCGAGGTGCGACCGTCGCCCGTGCCGCGGTCGGAGCTCTCCTGGGAGGAGCTCGAGGTCGCGGCAGGGTCGACCATCGGGCTCGTCGAGGCGTCGACGTTCTCGGATGCCACGACACCGCCGGCCGAGGTCGCCGAGCTCGCGCGCGAGATCGCCGCGGAGGGCGCGCCCGTGGGTGAGACCGCCCTCGAGATCAGCCGCGCCGTCGGCGGCGCCATGGAGTACGTGCGTGGCGTCACGGGCGTGCACTCCACCGCGACCGAGGCCTGGGCTGAGCGCAAGGGCGTCTGCCAGGACATCGCGCACGTCGCGCTCGGCGCACTGCGCTCGGTCGGCATCCCCGCGCGCTACGTGTCGGGCTACCTGCACCCCGATCCCGACGCCGACATCGGGCAGACCGTCGTCGGCGAGTCGCACGCCTGGGTCGAGTGGTTCGCGGGGGAGTGGCGCGGCTACGACCCCACCAACCTCAAGGAGGTCGGCGAGCTGCACGTCCTGGTCGGCCGTGGACGCGACTACAGCGACGTCACCCCGCTGCGGGGCGTGTACGCCGGTCCCGGGGCATCCGAGCTGTTCGTCTCGGTCGAGGTCACCCGCGTCGCCTGAGCTTGCGAGCGGATGCCGCGCCTTGGGCCCGCCCCGCCAGACGACGGGACCCGCCCCGCCGAACGGCGGGACGGGCCCTGCGATCACTGGTGTCGCGTCACTCGCACGTGAACCGGGCGTCACCCCAGATGCCGTGCGCGCCGTTGATGCTGCCGGGCGCCTCGACGACGAGGTCGACGTACTGCACGCCCGTGAGGTCGACGCTCACCGCCTCGGGCGCGAAGCCCGGGGTGAAGGTGCGCGACTGGTAGCGATTCGCGCCGTCGGCGTCGACCTTGAAGATCACGTTCCCGCCGAAGCCGGACTCGAGTCCGACCTGCGCCGTGAACCGCTGGCACTCGCCGCCGACGTAGTACGTGATCTTGGATGCCGCGTGCACGCCGAGGCCCTTCGCGTACACCGGCGACTGGCCGGTGACGGGGTCGGTGTAGTTGACCCTCAACGGCAGGTCGGGTGAGTTCGCCGCGTCCTTGTTCGCGACGTCCTTGCCGATCACGCCCCAGCCGTTCGAGGCGCTGATCCACGGCAGGTCGGACGCCCAGGCGGACGCCGTCGGCGCGGGCGGCAGCGGCTGCGACACGACCTGCCAGTCGAAGAACTTCGCCCGGCCCTCCGTGGGCAGCGTCACCGACGCGAGCTCCTTCGAGGGGATGAGCCGCACGAGGTTCGAGAACGCCTGGTAGTCGTACTGCGAGTACTCGTAGACATTCGGGTTCGACGCGCTGTTGCGGCCCTTGGAGCTCACCGCGACCTTCGCGCCGCCCAGGTTGGACGCGAACACCCAGTTCGGGAGGAACACGGGCTGCTTCGTGACGGTTCCGTCGGTGTAGGTGAGCGTGAGCTCGGGGCTCACCCCGCCGCCCGCCGCCGCCGCGCCGAGGATCGCGAGGTGCGTGCCCTGGCCGCGCACGGCGATGGTCTGGCCGCCGAGCGCCACGGAGTTCGGCTCGCCGACCGGTTCGGGCCAGCGGTAGGAGACGGCGGTCTCGCCCGTTCCGACCGTCACGGCGCCGCCCGGCACCACGCCCGCCTGCTCGAGCGCGGCCTTCGAGAAGGAGGCGCCGCCGCCGTCGAAGTTGCCGGCGCCGGCCGTCGCGACATCTGTGATCGACACCGTGTCGTACGCGCCCTGCAGCGAGCCGTACGCCACGTAGAGCTGGTTCGCGCCCGACACCTCGCGGTGCTGCTTCGAGGCCGACGTGTAGCCCGCGACCACCGTCACCGTCTGCGCGTCGGCGGCCGCGGCATCCGTCACCTCGAACACGAACTCGGCCGTGATCGACGCGCCCTTCTTCACGGTCGCCGCGCGATCGCCGGCCGCCGACACCAGCGTCCAGCCCTCGGGCGCGACGGGCGTGAGCACCACGTCGTCCTTCGCCTTCGCCCCCGTGTTCGTGAACGTCGCCGAGACCGTGGTCTGCTCCCCCTGGAACACGCGGTCGACGAGCGCGACGTCGACGGATGCCGCGGCGGCATCCGCATCCTTCCCGCCGACCGCGCTCGTGTCGGTGAGCAGCAGGCGTGCGGACGCGCCCGAGCCGATCGCGCCCGTCGCGATGACGACCACGCCGCCGGTCGCGTCGCCGACCCATGCCCAGCCGGTCCGGCCGTCGAGGGAACTCGCGTCGTCGACGCGCTGGAGGGTGGTCGAACCGAGCTTCACGGTGTTCGGCTCGGATCCGGTGTGCACCTCCAGGCGGTAGGGCCGGGCGTCGGCCTTGCCGTCGTAGTCGCCCTCGCGCTCGCCGATGCCGATCTTCACCGTGCCGGTCTTGCCGGACTTGGGTGCCTCGACCGTGAAGGCCTGGCGGCTGGCTTCGCCGTCGGCGTAGCCGCGGGTGACCTCGTCATCCTCGTAGAGCGTGAACTGGGAGTCGCCCTGCGGGTACACCGAGAGCGTGATCGGGGCGTCCTCGGGCACGAGCGACGCGTTGCGCGCGACGATGCCCTCGGGCACCACGGCGCCCGCTCGCACGAACACCGGCAGGCGGTCGAGGGGCGCGGGGTGTCCGTTCAGCACGGTGCCGCCCTCGTGCACGCGGCCCGTCCAGAAGTCGACCCAGCGGTCGCCGGCGGGCAGGTAGATGCCGTTGCGCACGTCGGTGGCCGTGAAGACCGGCGCCACGAGGAAGTCCTCGCCGAGGAGGAACTCGTTGTTCGCCTCGACGCTGTAGGCGCCTGGGTCGGCCGGGTACTCGAGCGCCACCGACCGCATCATCGGCAGGCCGGTGCGGTGGGACTGCTCGGCGAGCGTGTAGATGTACGGCATGAGCCGCTGGCGCAGCTGCAGGTACGAGCGGTTGATCTCCGTCGCCTCGTCGCCGTAGAGCCACGGCCGCTTGTCGGTGCGCGCCCAGCCGCTCATCGAGTAGAGCGCGGGGGCGAACGCCTTCCACTGCAGGTCGCGCACGTAGCTCTCTGCGGAGCCGCCGAAGATGCCGTCGACGTCGCCGGTCGTGAACGCGAGTCCGGAGTTGCCGGCGCCCGTCAGCGCGGAGACCTGCCAGCGGACGGCGTCGAGGTTGCCCGTGTGGTCGCCCGTCCACTGCATGCCGCAGCGCTGGGAACCCGCCCAGCCCTCGACCATGAGCGACGTGCCGCGCGCGTCGGAGTAGCGCTCGATGCCGTCGTGCGCGGCCTCGCAGCCGGTGAGGGCCTGACGGTAGCCCGAGCCGACCCAGGCGACGTCGAGCTTGCGCAGGCGCACGCCGGCCTCGCCGACCTCGTACTCCTGGTTGGTGAGCGACCGCTGGGTCCAGAGGCCGACCTTCAGGCCGGTCTGCTCCTCGATCGAGTCGACCGTGGCGGGGAGCTCCTGGTACTCGCAGCCGTAGCCGTCGTTCACGAGCATCCAGCCCGCCGGCATGTCGTGCTCGACGAACTGCTTCGCGACGTTCAGCGACTGCGGCGTGCGCTGCTTCGTGTTCTCGGGGTCGCCGAACCCCGAGGAGCTGTAGGTGGGGCTGGAGCGGTTGTAGCAGTCGGCGTCCCCGTACTCGAGCGCGTAGACCGGTGGCATCATCGGCCGACCCGTGAGCTGGGTGTACGACTCGAGCGCCTGGGTGTAGTCGCCCACGAAGTAGTACGCGTCGAACCGGCGCTCCTCGTGGGTGGTCGTGCCGGCGGCGAAGTCGTAGCTGCCGCGGGCGAAGGTGTTGCGGAGCACGCCGTACCCGTTCGACGACATGTAGTACGGCACGGCGTTCGGGTAGCCGTCGTCATCCCAGTCGAAGTTGCGGGCGATGTTGATCGTGGCCCCCGTGTGCACCGAGCGACCGTTCTGCATGCCGCCGCCGAGGAACTGCTCGCCGTCGCCGACCGCGAGGTGCTGGGTGGCCGACGCCGCGCCGAACGTGATCGGCGACGTCTCGGCGAAGAGGACCGAGCCGTCGGGTCGCACCGCGCGGACGGCGCCGGTGGCCCGGTCGACCTCCACGGCGACCGCGTCGGTCGCGATCCGGATCGTGTCGCCCTCGGAGACGGTCACGTGCGCGCCGTCGAACGTGTCGCCGCCGATGACGATGTCCGCGGTCCGCGCGGGGTCGTCCTGCGGGGTGTTGGCCGGGTCGGTGAACGCGCCGCTCGGATCGGCCTCGATCCGGAACGTCCCGTCCTCGAGGAACGTCACCCGCGCCGCTCCGTGCTCGGCCGACAGCGTCACCCGGGCGCCGTCCTGCGCCACGGCAGTGATGCCGCCGAGGGAGGCGCCCGCGGCATCCACGGGGACCTCGGGGTTCACCTGCTCGACCGGGATCGGGGTCGGCGCGGCGATCGCGGAGGCGGTCGCCGAGACCGTCGCGGCGGCGGCCGTCCCGCTCGCAGCGAACGCCGGCGCGACGCCGACGCCGGTGGCCGCGAGGACCGCGGCGAGGCCGATCCCGCAGGTCCTCGCGAGGAGGCCCAGACGGGGTATCCGGTGTTGGATCATCTTCTCTCACTTTCCACGTTGAACTGATCGAATGTGATTTGAAACCCAGCAAAACAGTCACATAGAATCAGTTTGGTTTCACCGCAGTCAAGGAATTCCGCGGATCTCGATGAGCGAATCCGGAGGAGCCCCGCGGCTCCTTCGGCGTGCCCGCGCACGTCCCCCGTGCGCACCGCGCCGCTGCCGGGGTGCGCGATTCAGGTGGGGAGGCGTGTCGTCACGCGCCGGCCCGGCGTGTCGGGCCGACACGCCGAGGGCGCACCTGAATTGCGAACACCTGCGAGCCTGGATTGCGAACATCACAGGGCAGCGGATGCCGCGCCTGACATGATGTCGGCATGCCGACGTTCACCGACGACCACGGAGTCCGGATCCACTACGCGTCGTGGCGCGTGCCCGAGCCGAACGCCGTCATCCAGCTCGCGCACGGGATCGGCGAGCACATCGGCCGCTACGGCGAGCTGATCGAGGCGCTGAACTCGGCCGGCTACTCCGTGTGGGCCGACGACCACCGTGGCCACGGGCAGACCGGCTTCGAGCAGCACGGCGGCGACCTGAGCCGCATGGGCCGTCCGGGGCCCGGCGGCATGGGAGCGGCGATCGCGGGCGTCGAGCGCTTCGGCGACGTGATCCGCGACGCCGAGGGCGGCGACGTGCCGCTCGTGCTGCTCGGCCACTCGTGGGGATCGTTCATGTCCCAGCACGTGGTGAACCGGCATCCCGACCGCTACGACGCGGTCGTGCTCACCGGTACCGCCTGGCTGCAGCTCGGCTGGACCAACACCGGCGACCTGAACAAGAGGTTCGCCCGGCCGGGCGGCACCCCGGTCGAGTGGCTGAGCCGAGATCCGCAGGTCGCCGAGGAGTTCATGCGCGACCCCTACACGACCGAGCGCACGCTGCAGCAGTTGTTCGGCTGGCCGCAGTCGTTCTCGCTCATCACGAGGCCGTCGAAGCAGATCCCGAGCGAGCTGCCGCTGCTCGTCATGGTCGGCTCCGACGATCCGGTGGCCGGGGAGCGCAGCGCGAAGGCGCTCCTGAAGGACTTCGTGCGGCGCGCGCACCTCGTCGACGCGACGCTCATCGTGTACGAGGGCGCACGGCACGAGGTCTTCAACGAGATCAATCGCCAGGAGGTCCGCGAGGACCTCGTCCGCTGGCTCGACGAGCGCTTCGCGGTCGACTGAGGCGAAGGCCGGTCAGTGGGCCTGCGCGGGCGGCACGTCGAACCCGAGCAGCCGGATCCGCGGGTGGTGCATCGCCCGGGACTCGGTCGCCCACGGATAGACGATCGTCGTCAGGTGGCAGTTGCCGAGCACGGGCAGCAGGTCGCGGTAGCCGTCGGGGTCCATGCCCGCGAGCTGGCAGAACAGCAGCCGGATGAGGGTCGCGTGTCCGACGATGAGCACCCGGCCGTCGGGGAACTCGCGGTGGAGGTCGTCGAACACGGGCAGCGCACGCGCGATGCCCGCCAGCCCGCTCTCGCCGCCGGGCAGCGGATTGGTCGCCGGCGCCGTGCGGAACGCCGCCCACTCCTCGGGGTACTGCGCGGCGATCTCGTCGGGCGTGAGGCCCTCGGCGACGCCGAAGTCGATCTCGACGAGCCGCTCGTCGGTGCGCAGCTCGAGGCCGGTCGTCTCGACCGACGGCGCGGCGGATCGCTGCGCCCGGCTGAGCGGCGAGGCGACGATCGCGTCGAGTCGGGCGTCGACCGCCCAGGCGCCGAGCGCGGCGGCCTGCCCGAGCCCGTGCCGAGTCAGCGCGACGTCCGAGTTGCCGGCGTAGCGATGCTCGGCGTGCCACACGGTCTCGCCGTGGCGGGCGAGGAAGAACGTGGTCATGGCGGCACGCTAGCACCGTCGGTCGCGCGCGAGCAGGGCCTGCTCTCGCCGTGGGCGAAACGGGCTCGACGAGCCCCGCGGCATCCGTAGGCTGGAGCCCATGCACGGTGAGTACAAGGTGCCCGGTGGCAAGCTCGTGGTCGTCGACTTCGACGTCGTCGACGGGGTGATCCGCAATCCCCGCGTGGCGGGCGACTTCTTCCTCGAGCCCGACGAGGCGCTCGCCGACATCGACGCGGCGCTGGAGGGGCTGCCCGCGGCATCCGATGCCAAGCAGCTCTCGGCCGCGATCACCGCTGGCCTTCGACCGGGTGCGGTCATGCTCGGCTTCTCGGCCGACGCGATCGCCGTGGCCGTGCGCCGGGCGATGACGGATGCCACGAGCTGGGCGAACTACGAGTGGGAGATCGTGCACGAGCCCGCCGTGTCCCCGCGGCTGCACCTCGCGCTCGACGAGGTGCTCGCGACGCGCGTCGGCGAGGGCCGGCGCAAGCCCACGCTGCGCTTCTGGGAGTGGGACGAGTCGGCCGTGGTGATCGGCAGCTTCCAGTCGGTGAAGAACGAGGTCGATCCCGAGGGCGCCGAGAAGTACGGGTTCGACGTCGTGCGCCGCATCTCGGGCGGCGGCGCGATGATGATGGAGCGCGGCAACGTCGTGACGTACTCGCTCTACGTGCCGTCGGAGCTCGTGCAGGGCATGAGCTTCGCCGACTCGTACGCGTTCCTCGACGACTGGGTGCTGCAGGGCCTGCGCGCGATCGGCATCGAGGCGACGTACCAGCCGCTCAACGACATCGCGAGCCCGCTCGGCAAGATCGGCGGCGCCGCGCAGAAGCGCCTCGGCTCCGGCGGCGTGCTGCACCACGTGACCATGGCGTACGACCTCGACAACGAGAAGATGCTCGAGGTGCTGCGCATCGGGCGCGAGAAGATCAGCGACAAGGGCATCGCGTCGGCGGCCAAGCGCGTCGACCCGCTGCGCTCGCAGACCGGACTCAGCCGTGGCGCGATCATCGAGAGCCTGAAGCAGACGTTCACCGACCTCTACGGCGCGACGCGCGGGCAGATCGACGACGACGAGCGCGCCGAGGCAGAGGCCCTGGTCGAGTCGAAGTTCTCGACGCGGGAGTGGCTCTACCGCGTGCCGTGAGCCGCGGGCACCCCTGCGCCTGCGCCCTGCGCCACGCTCGTTTCTCAGGACCGCGCACGGCGATTCGCCCTCTTCTCAGGACGTTTCGGCACGTCGACGCATCCGTGCCCGAAGAACTCCTGAAAAGTGATGAGGGATCGTCGGGCTAGAATCGCCGGGTGGATTGGTGGATCTGGGTCGGCATCGCCGTGGTCGTCGTGGCCTTCGGCTGGCTCGCCGTGCGGCTCGGCTGGATCGACCTCTCCGACAAGACGCGGCGCGGTGGCGGCGGTGGCGGCGGCGTCATGATGATCGGCGACGAGGTCTTCGCGCCGCGCAAGCACGAGGCCGCGGTCGAGCTCGATCGGCAGAGCCGACTCCCAGCACCCGCGCCCTCGCCGGGCGACGGCGACAAGGGCATCGCATTCGCCGCGGATGCCGCGGACGACGACGATCCCGACCGGTTCCGCGGTCGCATCCGGCTCGACATCGACCACCGCTGACCCCGCCCGAGGGTGAGGAGCGCCCGGCGGAGCCGGACGACTCCGGGGGTTGAGGAGCGCCCGGCGGAGTCGGACGCGTCTCGAAACCCCTAGCGCGGCGAGCCGGTTTCGAGACGCCTGCTGCGCGGGCTCCTCAACCCGCGAACAAGCGTGCGAGCTCGCGCCCCCAGCGCTCGGCGCGCGCGGTCTCGCCGTCGGCGAGCGGACCCGAGTAGCCGTGCACCCCGAAGGTCTCGGGCTTCGCGATGGGCTGCATCCCGCGGCGCACGAGGTGCTTGATCGCCTTCTTCGCGGCCGAGCCGGGAAGCCGCGGCGACACCGTCCGGGTGTCGAACGTCGCGACGCGCGGCGGCTGCGTCGGCGTGGCGAGCCCGTCGAGCCACTCGCGGATGCCGCGAGTCGGGATGTGCTCCGCACCCTGTTCCCTGGCCGACTTGCGGGTCGCCGGAGTCGACATCGCGAACGCGTGGGTGGGGCCGCCGACCACGACCAGGTCGATGTCGTCGGGGATGCGGTCGGGCGCGGCATCCGTGCCGAGCACTTCGACGTCGCCGCCGATGCCGGTCGCGATCGCGCGGCCGATGGCCTCGGTGTTGCCCCAGATGGATTCCACGACGATGAGCGTGCGCATGTCGACCACCCCCGCTCCGCAACCTACGCTCAGCGCGGGCCGATGGGAAGGATCGCTCAGCGTCCGAGCTGGATCCGCTCGGACGCCCGCCGGTGCCGTTCGAGCGACCGCGGGACGTCGACCGTCCGCAGCTGCCCGTCGCGCACGACGAAGCGTCCGCCGACGACCGTGTGCCAGGCCCACGCCGGCCCGCACTGCATGAGCCCGGTGATCGGATCGGCGAGCACGCCCGCGTAGGGGAGCGTGTCGACGCGCCACACCGACACGTCGCCGTTCGCGCCGACGGACAGCTGCCCGATCTCGCCCTCGCGGCCCAGCGCACGGGCGCCGCCGCGCGTCGCCATCCGCAGTGCGTCGCGGGCGCTCATCGCCGTGGCACGACCCTCGCGCTGCCGGCTCAGCAGCATCGCGAGCTTCGTCTCGAGCCACAGCGACTGGTGGTCGGCGGCGGTCGCGCCGTCGCATCCGATGCCCACGTTCACGCCGGCGTCGAGCATCGGCCGGATGGGAGGCGGACCGCCGGGCAGTCCGCCGTCGATCATCGTCATGCTCGGGCAGTGCGCGACGGAGACGCCGGTCGCGGCGAGCATCGCGACCTCCCGCTCGTCGGGGTAGACGACGTGCGCGAGCCAGGTGCGGTCGCTGAGCCAGCCGAGGTCCTCGAAAACCTCGAGCGGTCGCCGGCCGTAGCGCTCTCGGACGAACGCCTCCTCGTCGGGATCGTCGGCGACGTGGCTGTGCAGCCGCACGTCGAGGGCCTCCGCCAGTCGGCGCGACTCGACCATGGCGTCGGCCGAGCTGCTCATCAGCGTGCTGGGCCCGACGCCGACCCGCACGAACGAGCCCGGCGACGGATCGTGGTGCTCGGCGACGAGCCGCGCGGTCTCGTCGAGCACCGCGTCGAGACGCTCGACGAGCCCGGGCGGACAGACGCCGTTCTCGTCGGGTCCGATCGTCATCGATCCGCGCACCGGGCTGAACCGCAGCCCGACCGCCCGGGCCGCCTCGACCTGCGCGTCGATCAAGCCGGGCTCGGGGTGCAGGTAGAGGTGGTCGGCGCTCGTCGTGCACCCGCTGAGGGCGAGTTCGGCGAGCCCGACGGTCGTCGAGATCGCCGCGGCGTCGGCGTCGAGCCGGGCCCACGCGGTGAAGTACGTCCAGAACCAGTCGGTGAGGCTCTCGACCTGCTCGGCGGGTGCGTAGGCGCGGGTGAGGTTCTGGTACAGGTGCTGGTGCGCGTTGACGAGGCCGGGGAGCACGACGCATCCGCGCGCGTCGACGACCTCCCGCGCCGCGGGCGGGGTCGTCGTTCGATCGCCCAGTCCGACGATCAGCCCGTCGTCGATCGCCACCCATCCGCCGGCGAGCTCGGTGCCGGCGTCGTCGAAGCACGCGAGCACGTCGGCGTCGCGGATGACGAGGTCGACGGGTGCGGTCGCCGTAGTGGGCGAGAGTTCGTGCGTCATCGCTCGGATGCCCCGACCGCGTCGGTGTCGGCCGCTGCAACGGATGCCGCGTCATTCGCGAGCTCCGCGTCGGCATCGGATGCCGCGTGGATGGCCGCCCCGTCGGCACGAGCGCCGCGCTCCACCACGTGCCGCCCGGCCGCCCATCCCGCGATCGCCTCGCCGACGACGACCGCCGCGAGCACGCCGACCGCCCCGACCCACGGCACCGCGGCCGCGTGCAGCAGCCCGAGCACCAGCGGACCGAGCGCGGCGAACGCGTAGCCGAACCCCTGCGCGAACGCCGAGAAGGCGGCGACGTCGCCCCGCGCCTTGAGCACGATGAGGGCGACGCCCAGGCCGAAGGCCGCGCCCTGCGCGAGTCCGAGCACCCCGGTGAAGACGGGGGCGAGTTCGACCGGCGCGAGCGCCACTCCGGCGAGGCCGACGAGCGTTCCCGCTGCGGCGATGGCGACGAGGACGTGCTGGCGCGGCATCCGCCCGGCGATCACCGGCACGACGAGCGAGGCGGGCAGTCCGGCGAGGCTGAGCCACGCCAGCAGTGCCGCGGCGTGCTCGGGCGTGGCGCCGCGGTCGACGTAGAGCGTCGGCAGCCAGGCCGCGGTCGCGAAGAACACGAGCGCCTGGCATCCGAAGAACGCCGTCACCTGCCAGAGCAGCCGGCCCGCGTGCACCGGATGCCGCGGCCGCCCCGCCGTGGCGAGCGTCGTCGCCCGTCGACCGGCGCGGCCGACCGCGATCGCCGCGACCGCGACCACGAGGAGCGCCGGCACCGCCCAGGCTGCGAGGGCGAGCGGGAGCGAGCCGAACGCGGCGAGGAGTGGGACCGTGAGGCCGGCGCCGAGTGCCGCGCTCACGCCGAAGCTCGTGGAGAACACGCCCGACCAGAGGCCCGCGCGCGAGCCGAGCCGGTCGTGGATCACGCGCGGCATCAGCACGCTGAGTCCCGAGATGGCCGCGCCCGCCACGATCGTGCCGGCGAAGAGCGCGACCGTGCCCATCGGGCGCAGCGCGACGGCGAGCACGAGCGCCGCGGCGATCACCAGGACCGACCGCTCGGGGCCGAATCGGCGGTCGAGCAGCGGACCGAGCGGCGCGCCGACCGCGAGCAGCAGCACCGGCAGGCTCGAGAGCACCGCGGCGCCGGCGGGGGAGAGTCCGTAGTGCGCGGACACGGCGTCGAGCGTGGCCGAGACGCTCGTGATCGGGTCGCGGAGGTTCAGGCCCGCGGCGACGACCAGTGCGGCCGACGCGACGACGGTGGAGCGGTGGCCGTGCTGGCGCGGGTCAGTCCTGCGACCCATGCCACTGCTGCTCGTGGTCGTCGAGCACGCTGAGCGCGGCGGCGGTCGCGGCCGGGCTGTCGCCCCCGTCGATCGCGGTGAACAGCGCCTCGTGGAACCCGCCCTCGGGGTCGTCGGACACGGCCATGCAGTTCGTGCGGGCCACGGAGTCGCGCAGCGACGGCTCGAAGCTCAGGTAGATGCCGGTGAGCAGCGCGTTCTTCGAGGCGCGGGCGATGCCGATGTGGAAGGCCACGTCGTGGTCGATGAACGCGGCGAGGTCGTCGGCGGCGACCGCGGCGGAGCGCCCGTCGAGGGCCTCGCGCAGCTGTCGCAGGTCGGCGTCGGTGCGCTTCGCCGCCGCCTCGCGCGCCGCGACGACGTCGAGGGCGCGGCGAACGGCGACGACCTCGGCGTCGTCGGCGCCGTCGATCGCGTGCTGCAGTGCGACGGTGGTCTCGTCGTCGGCCACCACGTAGGTGCCGTCGCCCTGGCGGGTCTCGAGGAGGCCGAGCTGCACGAGGGAGCGGACGGCCTCGCGGACGGAGGGCCGGCTCACGCCGAGCGTCTCGACGAGCCGGGCCTCGGTGGGGATCTTGCTGCCGATCGGCCACTCGCCGCTCTTGATCTCGGCACGGAGCCGTTCGACGACCGTGTCGACCAGTGAGACGCGTGCGATCTGCTGCATTGCGGGTTCCCTCTTCCGAAGATGTGTGATAACCATATCATCTGACGAATTCGAACGACAGTCTCGAGTTCGAGCAATCCCTCTCGAGGAAGCAGGTGACCGTGTTCGCGACATCCGACCCGACGACCGCCGTCGTCGCCGCGCCGCTCGTGGACGCGCACGTCCACCCCGACAAGTCGTCGTGGGGCGGGCCGTGGCTCTCCCGGCGGGCGGCGGCGACGCTGCGCGACTTCATCGAGCACGACGTGCGGACGCAGGCTGCGTACACCCGCTCGGTCGAGGAACGCGCGCTCGCGCTGTTCCGCACCGCCGTGGCGAACGGCACCAGAGCGGTGCGCGCGCAGGTGGACGTCGGGCCGGCCCAGGGACTCGCCAACGTGCACGGGGTGCGCGCGGCATCCGAACGCCTGGGCGGCCTGCTCGACGTGCAGGTCGTCGCCTTCCCGCAGCAGGGCCTGCTCATCGCGCCCGGCACGCTCGACCTGCTCGACCAGGCGCTGCGCGAGGGTGCCGACCTCGTCGGCGGCATCGACCCCGTCGGCCTCGATCGGGACCTCGACGGGCACCTCGACGCGGTGTTCGGACTCGCGGCAACGCACGGCGTCGACGTGGACATCCACCTGCACGACGGTGGCGAGCCGGGCCTCGACGAGACCCGTCGCATCGCCGCACGTGCGGTCGCCGAGGGCATGCAGGGTCGCGTCACGATCAGCCACGCCTTCGCGGTCGCCGAGGCATCCGGTGACGCGCTCTCGTCGATCGCCGACACGCTCGCCGACGCCGGGGTGTGGCTCACCACCTGCGCGCTCGGGGGCGACCCCGTGCTGCCCGTCGCGTTCCTGCGCGACCGCGGCGTGCGCGTGGCCATCGGCTCCGACGGCGTTCGCGACTCGTGGACGCCCTTCGGCACGGGCAGCATGGTCGACCGCGCCCACCTGCTCGCGTACCGCACCGACGCGATGACCGACGCCGACCTCGAGCTCGCCTACGACGCCTGCTCGCGCGCCGGCGCCGAGCTGCTCGGCCTGCCCGCCGGACCCGTCGATGCGGACTCGTCCGACCGCCTCGAGTTCGACGGCGAATGCCTCGCGCAGGTCGTCGTCGACCGCCCGGCGCCCGCCCGCGTCATCCGCAACGGCCGCGTGATCGCCCGCAACGGCGACCTCACCGGCTGACGCCGAACCCCCGACCACCCGCACCGAAGACGAAGGAGTCTCCAGATGCATGCCCCCCGAGCCGCCATCCCGTTCGTCGCCACGGCCGTCGCCGTCGCGCTGGCCGGATGCTCGCTGCCCGGCGCCGATCCGTACGGCACCGCCATCGACCGGTCCGACCTCGTGACCACCACCCCGCCGGGGCCCGGCGAGCTCGACGAGCTCCGCTGGAACCTGCCCTACGAGCCGTTCTCGATCGACGCGATGCGCTCGTTCAACTACGCCGAGAACACCGTCATCGCCAACCTCTGCGAGTCGATGCTGCGGCTCACGCCCGACCTCGAGACCGAGCCAGGCCTGGCCGTGCGGGTCGACAAGCCCGACGACCTGACCCAGGTCTACGAGCTGCGCGACGACGTCGAGTTCTGGGACGGCAACCCGATGACGGCCGACGACGTCGCGTACAGCCTGAACCGCCAGCTCGACCCCGACAACGGCTCGTACTTCGCGGGGTACTACGGCAAGGTCGCGTCGATCGAGGCCACCGGCCCGTTCGAGGTAACCGTGCGGTTCACCGAGCCCGACGCCCTGTTCGAGCAGGCGATGGCCACGGCCGCGGGCGCGATCTCGGAGCAGGCGTTCACCGAGGACGCCGGCGAGGGCTACGGCACGCCGCAGACCGGCGTGATGTGCACCGGGCCGTTCCGCTTCGCGTCGTGGGAGCCCGGCCGCGACCTCGTGATCGAGCGAAACGACGCGTACTGGGACGACGCGCTCCGCCCGAAGGCGGAGCGCGTGGAGTTCAGTTTCATCGCCGACGAGTCGACGGCCGTGAACGCGCTGCGCAGCGGCGAGATCGACGGACAGTACTTCTACCTGCCGCCCGCCGGCCTCATCCAGCTGCAGAACGACGACGCGCTCACGCTCGACTCCGGCGAGTCGCTCGTGTTCTTCGCGCTCATCGGCGCGAACGACACCGGTCCGATGGCCGACGTGCGCGTGCGCCAGGCACTCTCCGCGATCATCGACCGCACGGCGATCGCCAACGTGGTGCTCCAGGGCGCCGCGCTCCCGACGCCGTCGCTCGCCGGCCCCGACTACTGGGGCTACGAGGAGGAGGCGTTCGCCGCCGCGAACGACGAGTTCGACGTCGACACCGACGTCGAGCGCGCGAAGGCCCTGCTCGAGGAGGCCGGCCCGCAGGACCCGATCGTGATCGGCATCCAGGGCAGCTCGGCCGTGCACGAGCAGACCGCGAACGTGATCCAGGCCGCCGGACGCAAGCTCGGCCTCGACATCCGCACCAAGGTGATCCCGGTCGAGCAGTTCGGCAACCTGTACAACGACCCGACCGCACGCGAGGGCCTCGACGGGTTCTTCACCACCTGGTACGGCAACTTCCCCGACCCGCTCGAGGCGTACACGATGTTCGTCGCCGGCGGCTACAACAACTACGGCGCCTACGACGAGGTGAGCGACCAGGTCGGCGAGGCGATCGCCACGCTCGACCCGGCCGAGCGGGCGCGCAAGGTCATCGACATCCAGGCGGCCGTCACGCGCGACGTGCCGTGGACGCCGCTCGTCTCGCTGCCGACGATCCTCGTGCAGAACGCCCGCGTCTCGGGCGCCACGGCCTCCATGGCCTACCTCTACCAGCCGTGGGCCGCGACCATCGGCGGAACGGAGTCGAAGTGAACATCGCCATCTACGCGCTGAAGCGCCTCGGCAGCCTGCTGCTGGTGCTGCTCGTCACGTCGTTCCTCGTGTTCGGGCTGCTCTACCTCGCGCCCGGCACGCCGCTGTCGTTCCTGCTCGGCCCGCGCGGCGGGACGCCGGAGCAGATCGCTGCGGTGACCGAGAAGTACCACCTCGACGAGCCGTTCCTCGCCCGGTACGTCGCCTGGCTGGGCGACGTGCTCCACGGCGACTTCGGCCAGTCGATCGTCTACCGGCAGGACGTCTCCGACATGATCGACGGGCGCATCGGCACCACCGCGGCGCTCGTGGCGATCGCCGCCGTCGTGATCGCGATCGTCGGCATCGTGCTCGGCACGACCGCCGCACTGCGCGGCGGCGCGACCGGCAGCACGATCTCATCGCTCGCCTCCGTCGCGCTCTCGACGCCCGTGTTCGTCATCGGCGTCGCCCTGATCAGCGTCTTCGCGGTCGCGCTCGGCTGGTTCCCCGTGTTCGGGAGCGGCTCGGGCGGGCTCGACACGGTGTACCACCTGACGCTGCCCGCCATCGCGCTCAGCGTCGGCGGCGCCGCGTACCTGGTCCGGATCACCCGCGCCTCGGTCGACGAGGAGCGCGGCCGCGAGCACGTGCAGACGGCGGTCGCCCGGGCGCTCCCGCGCCAGGTCGTGATCCGCCGGCACATCCTGCGCAACGCGCTCATCCCGATCACCACCGTGCTCGGCCTGACCATCGCGTCGCTCATCGCCGGCGCAGTCGTCGTCGAGAACGTGTTCGCGATCGACGGGCTCGGGTCGCTCCTCGTGAAGGCCATCCTGCAGCGGGACTTCGCGGTCGTTCAGGCCGTCGTGCTCGTCATGGTCTTCGGCTTCGTCATCATCAACGCCGTGGTCGACGTGCTCTACAGCGTCATCGACCCGCGCATCGCCCTCGGGAGGACCGCATGAGCCAGTCCGTGCTCACCACCACCGCCCTGCCCGCGTTCCGCGCGTCGACGCGCCGGCGCTCGGGCCTCGTCGACCGCCTCGGCGCCGTCGGCGTCACCGCCGCCGTCGTGCTCGGCGTCATCATCCTCGTCGCGGCGCTCGCACCGTGGATCGCCCCGTACGACCCCGACGAGCCCGACCTGCTGAACGTGCTCGCCTCGCCCAGCGCCGCGCACTGGCTCGGCACCGACGCGCTCGGCCGCGACATCCTCTCGCGGCTGATGTGGGGCGCACGCCTCACGATCGTCGGTCCCGGCATCGTCATCGTGCTGTCGACGCTCGTCGGCACCGCACTCGCCCTGACGGCGGCCTGGTTCCGAGGCAGGACGGATGCCGGGATCTCATGGGTCCTCGACGTGATGTTCGCGGTGCCCGGCATCGTGTTCGCCCTCATCGCGGTCGCCTTGTTCGGTCCGAGCTTCGGCACCGTCGTGGCGGGCCTCACGATCGCGTACATCCCGTACGTGGCCCGCGTCGTGCGCGGCGCAGCCCTGCGCGAACGGAGCCTGCCGTACGTCTCGGCCGCGTGGCTGCAGGGCCAGCGCGGGGGCGCGATCACCACCCGGCAGCTGCTGCCGAACCTGACGCCGCTCATCGTGGCCCAGGCGGTCTCGGCGCTCGGATTCGCGGTGATCGACCTCGCCGCGGTCTCGTTCCTCGGCCTCGGGGTGCAGCCGCCGACGGCCGACCTCGGCCTCATGGTGAAGAGCGGCTTCGACAGCGTGCTGCGCGGGTTCTTCATGGAGTCCGCCGCGGCGGGCACGCTCATCGTCCTCATCGTCCTCTGCGTCACCGTCATCGGCGACCGACTCACCGCCTCGGCAAGGAGCCCGAAATGACCGAGCCGCTGCTCTCCATCCGCGACCTCACGGTCGAGACCCCCGCGCGAGCCGGATCCAAGCGCCTGCTGAATGGCGTGAGCCTCGGCGTCGGTGCCGGCGAAGCGGTCGCGCTCGTCGGCGAGTCGGGCTCGGGCAAGTCGCTGACCACCCGGACGGTGATGCGGCTGCTGCCCACGTCGTTCCGCGTCGGCGGATCGATCTCGTACGACGGCCGCGACGTGCTCGGCATGGGCCGCGACGAACTGCGGCGGTTCCGCGGCCGCGAGGTGGGGATGATCTTCCAGGACCCGCGGGCGCACATCAATCCGGTGCACCGGGTCGACGACTTCCTCACCGAGGCGCTCCGGACGACGCGCGGCGTCTCCCGCGCGGAGGCCGAGGAGCGAGCGGTCGCCCTGCTCGCCGACGTCGGCGTTCGAAATCCGGGCCAGCGACTGCGGCAGTACCCGCACCAGCTCTCGGGCGGCCTGCTGCAGCGCGTGCTCATCGCGTCGGTGCTGCTCGCCGAACCGCGACTGCTGCTCGCCGACGAGCCGACCACCGCGCTCGACGTGACCGCGCAGTCCGACGTGATGGCGATCCTCGAGGAGCAGCGCGCCCAGCGCGGGCTCGCCCTCCTGTTCATCACGCACGACCTCGAGCTCGCGGCCGCATGCTGCGACCGGATCGCCGTGATGTACGCGGGCGAGATCGTCGAGGAGGGGCCGCACGTGGCCGAGGATCCGCGGCATCCGTACACCAGGGAGCTCCTGGCCGCTCGGCCCGGCATCGACGTGCGGGCCGAGCGCCTGCCCGTGCTCCGCTACAACCGCACGACCCACGAGCAGCTGAAGGCGAGGAGCATCGCATGAACGCCACCCCGGTCCTGTCCGTCCGGCAGCTCCGCAAGGAGTACCCGTCGCCCGTGCGCGGCGGCGATCCCGTCGTCGCCGTCGATGGGATCGACCTCGACGTCCATCCCGGCGAGTGCCTCGCGATCGTGGGGGAGTCGGGCTCGGGCAAGACGACGGTCGCCAAGGCGGTCGTCGGCCTCGAGCGGCCGACGTCGGGCACCGTCGCGATCGACGGCGTGGAGCGCGGCCGCCCGCCGACCCGGCATCGCGACCGGGCGCGGTGGGCGAGCGAGGTGCAGTACGTGTTCCAGGACCCGTACTCGTCGCTCAACCCTCGCCAGCGCGTCGGCGCCGTCGTCGACACGTCCGTCGGGATCCACCGCCCCGAGCTCTCGCGCGCCGATCGCCGGCTCGTCGTCGAGGCCCTCCTCGACGACGTGGGCCTCGGCGACGGGTTCGCCGACCGGCTGCCGCACGAGCTGTCGGGCGGCCAGCGCCAACGCGTGGCCATCGCACGCGCGCTCGCGGCGAACCCGCGGCTCGTCATCCTCGATGAGGCGGTCGCCGCGCTCGACGTGTCGATCCAGGCGCAGATCCTCAACCTGCTCGCCGACCTGCGGGCGCAGCGCCCGGTGAGCTACCTGTTCATCACGCACGACCTCGCGGTCGTCAACCAGATCGCCGACCGGGTGATCGTCATGGAGCAGGGCGTCGTCGTCGAGGAGGGCGACACGCGCCAGGTGCTCGACCGCCCGGCGCACGTGTACACGCGCACGCTGGTCGCCGCGGTGCCGCGTCCGGGCTGGACGCCCCGCCGACGGTCGCAGCTCGCGGGGGCGGTGCCGGTGCAGTAGGCGGTCGGATGCCGCGGCCTCAGCTGCTCGTCGGGCAGCCGAGGTCGCGCGCGACCGCGCGCATCGCGGCGCCGGCGACCTCGACCGTCATGAGGGCGTTGCCGCCCACGATGTGCAGCCCGTACGCGTCCTCGAGGGCGACGAAGGTCATCGCGAGCTCGTCGTCCTCGAGGCGCGGCGCGAAGACGCCCGCCTCGCGGCCGGCGGCGAGGATGCCGCGGTACGTCGCGAGCTGCCGGAGGTACATGGTCTGCACCAGCTCGTCGTGCAGCTCGGAGTTGCCAGCGAGCACGTCGAACTCGTAGAGCAGGCTCATGAGCGCGTCGTCGGGGCCGGCGGGGAGCCCGGCCTCGATGGCCGCGCCGAGCCGATCGCGCGGGTCGTCGAGCTCGCCGACGAGCTGGTCGCGCTCGTCGCAGAAGCGCTCGACGCCCGCGGCATGCGCCTCGACGAGCAGGGCGTCGAGGTCCTCGTAGTAGTAGAGCACCGCGCCCCGGCTGAGCCCGGCCTGCTCCGCGACATCCGTGAGCGAGAGCGACCGCAGCCCGTGCATGCGCCCCGCGGCATACGTCGCCTCGATGAGCGCGGCACGACGCGCTTCCTGCCGCTTCGGTCGTGCCATGTGTTGACACTACCCGACCGGTCGTGTCAGACTCCTCGGCATTCTTCGACACTGATGTCGAAGAATTCAAGCGGGACTTCGGACCCCCGACCGAGGAAGACCTCCCATGGCCCTGAACCGACCAGCACCGACGCTCGACACGGCGTCGACCACCACGCACGGCGCGCACCTCTCGCGATCGCTCGGCGTCGGCGGCAACGTCCTCATCACGCTCTCGGGCATCTCGCCCGCGTCGAGCGTGTTCATCCTCGGCGGCGCCGCGCTCGCCGGCTACGGCACCGGTGTCTTCTGGGGCTTCCTGCTCGCCGGCGTCATCAGCATCCTGATCGCGTTCTGCTACGCGGAGCTCGCGTCGCGGCATCCGATCGCCGGCGGCGACTACTCGCTCGTCAGCCGCGTGCTCGGCCCGGCGGCCGGCGCGGCCGTGTTCTTCATCGGCCTCGTGAGCCTGCCGCTCATCGTCGCGATCTTCGCCCTCGGCGTCGCGGACTACCTCGGCGTCGCGATCGCGGGGCTCGACCCGCTGGCGACTGCGCTCATCGTCATCGCGCTCGCCGTCGTGACCGCGTGCTTCAACATCCGCACGAACGCCTGGGTCACCGGCGCGTTCCTGTTCGTGGAGATGGCGGCGCTCGCCCTGCTCGCCCTGCTCGGGTTCGTGCACGTCGAGCGCCCGATCACCGACCTGCTCGACCCGCTGGCGCTCGACGCCGCGACGGGCGGACTCGCGCCGCTCGGCATCGCCGGGCTCGTGCTCGCCGTGACGCAGGGCATCTTCTCCTACAACGGCTACGGCGGCGCCGTGTACTTCGCCGAGGAGACGAAGGACGCGCGCCGGGCGATCGCGAAGGCCGTGCTCTGGAGCGCCGGCATCACGGTGCTCGCCGAGCTCGTGCCGCTGACGGCGATCCTGATGGGCGCCGACTCGCTCGAGGACCTCTTCGGCGCGGCGCTGCCCGTCGAGTCGTTCCTCTCGGCGAACGCGGGCGAGGCGGTCTCCGTCGTGGTGCTCGTGGCCATCGCGCTCGCGATCGTCAACGCGATCATCGCCATCGCGCTGCAGTCGGGCCGGCTCCTGTTCGCCGCGGCGCGCGACCGGGCGCTGCCCGACGCGATCGCACGGCCGCTCGCGGTGGTGTCGGCGCGGACGAAGATGCCGGTCGCCGCGACGATCGTCATGGGCGTGCTCGCGCTCGCCGCGTGCTTCATCCCGTTCGACGTGCTGCTGAACGCCACCGGCTCGACGCTCGCGTTCAGCTACGGGTTCATCGCGCTGGCCGCGTTCGTGGTGCGGCGTCGGGGTGCGACGGATGCCGCGGCATCCGCCGACCGGGACGGGACCGCCGCGGCATCCGCACGCACCGGTGGCTATCGGATGCCGTTGTGGCCGCTGCCGCCGGCGATCGCGCTGCTGTCGATCGGGGCGATCTTCGTCATCGGCATCCTCGACCCCGCCCAGTGGCTCAGCCTGGGGATCGCGTTCTGCATCGTCGGCGCCGGATTCGCCTACTACGGCGTCTACCTGCGACGCAGCCCTGCCGCGCTCCACCTACTGCACGGCGACGACGACGAGGAGTTCTCGGCATGATGCTCGACACGCTGATCACCGGCGCCCGCGTGCGCACGTTCGATCCCGAGGCGCCGTGGGCCGGGGCCGTCGGCATCGTCGACGACCGCATCGCCTACGTGGGACCGGCGGCGGATGCCCCGAACCCGCGCCGACGCATCGAGGCCGACGGCCGGCTCGTGACGCCCGGCATCATCGACAGCCACAACCACCTGCTGCTGGGCTTCGACGAGGACGCCGTCTCGCTCGAGGGCGCGCACGACCTCGCCGAGGTGCGACGCCGCATCTCGGGGTTCGCCGCCCGCCGGCCCGACCTCGACTGGATCTGCGCCGAGAACGCCGTCTACTCGATCGTCGAGGGCAGGCGTCCGAACGCGGCGGACCTCGACGGGCTCACCGACCGACCGGTGTTCGTCACGACGTACGACCAGCACTCCGTCTGGCTCAACCGTGCGGCGCTGCGTGCACTCGGCGTCGCCGACGGCGGCGAGCTCGCCTGGGGCCGGCCCGAGCGCGATCCGGCGACGGGCGAGCCGACCGGGTGGGTGACCGACTTCTACACGAGCGCGATGACCGTCGCGGGGCTCGCGGCGCTGCAGCGCGACATCCCGATGTACTCGCCAGAACGCCGCTACCGCAAGCTGGGCTCGAGCATGCGCATGGCGACCGCGCTCGGCATCACGACCGTCGTCGAGCCGCAGGTGCCGCTGGCCGAGCTGCCGCTCTTCGAACGTGCGCTCGCCGAGGGCGTGCTCACGTCGCGCGTGATCACCGCGCTCTTCCACCCCGTGGGGGCGGATGCCGCTTTCCGCCGCCGGCTGCGCGAGGCGGTCGACCGGGCGGCCGCCGCTCCGGATGCCGCGGGGCTGCTGCGGCTCGGCCCGCTGAAGCTCTACGCCGACGACGTCATCGAGCCGCACACCGCCCTCATGCTCGAGGACTACGCCAACCGGCCGGGCGTCCGGGGCCGGCCGAGCTATCCCGACCGCGAGCTCGTCGGCGTCATCGGCGAGCTCGACCGGATGGGCTTCCAGACCCACACCCACGCGACCGGGGACGGCGGCATCCGCCTCGCCCTCGACGCGATCGAGCACGCCGCCCGCGTCAACGGAACGCGCGACCGCCGCCACGGCGTCGTACACGTCGAGTGCCTCCACCCCGACGACCTGCCGCGATTCCGGGCGCTCGGGGTGACCGCGGCGATGCAGCCGCGCCACTGCTCGCCCGACCTCGTGGCGGGCACCTGGATGGACAACGTGGGCGAGGAGCGCTGGAACCGCGCGTGGCGGTTCGACAGCCTGCTGCGCTCCGGCGCGACCGTCGCGTTCTCGAGCGACTGGCAGGTGGGGGAGATGGATCCGCTCGTCGGGCTGTACTCTGCCGCGACTCGCGCGGGGCTCGACGGTCGCGACGTGTGGACAGCCGATGAGCGCGTCGGACTCGATCGCGCGCTCGAGGCGTACACCGTCCACGGCGCGCGGGCGTGGCACCTCGAGGCGTCGCGCGGGCGACTCGCACCGGGCATGGACGCCGACCTCGTCGTCTGGTCGGACGACCTCTACCGCCACGAGCACGACCCCGCGGGGCTGCTCGGGGAGCACGCCGAGGTCACCATCGTGGGCGGGCGGGTCGTGCACTCGGCGGGTGCGGTCGCGGAGGCGGTGGGGGCTCCGGTCGCCGAGGATCCGGTGGCGGTCGGGGGCGGCGCGGCCGACACGCACGTGCACGTGCACTGAGTGGTGGGTCGGGTCTCGAGACGCGTCCGACTCCGTCGGGC
Source organism: Agromyces sp. NPDC055661 (assembly GCF_053618135.1). Classification (NCBI taxonomy): domain Bacteria; kingdom Bacillati; phylum Actinomycetota; class Actinomycetes; order Micrococcales; family Microbacteriaceae; genus Agromyces; species Agromyces sp. NPDC055661. Next base: position 1,446,194 of record NZ_JBSHHC010000001.1, on the reverse strand, counting down.
GCTCCTCGACCACCGGGGGCAGGCGTCGCTGGCAGACTGGTGCCCGTGGCATCCGACGACCAAGACCGCATCATCCACGCGGACAACCTCGCGGTGCTGCCGTCGCTGCCCGACGGCGCCTTCACCCTCGTCTACCTCGATCCGCCGTTCAACACCGGCCGACCGCAGGCGCGGCAGTCCACCCGCCACGTGCGGGTGACCGGGTCGGATGGCGCGCGCGATGCGGCGGACGCGCCCCCTTCGACGAGCTCAGGGGGCGTCCCGACCATCACGGGCTTCCAGGGCCGGCAGTACGAGCGGATCCGCGGCGACCTGCTCCGGTACGACGACCGCTTCGAGGACTACTGGGGGTTCCTCGAGCCCCGGCTCGCCGAGGCGTGGCGGGTGCTCGCCGACGATGGCACGCTCTACCTGCACCTCGACTACCGCGAGGCGCACTACGCGAAGGTGCTGCTCGACGCGCTGTTCGGCCGGGAGTGCTTCCTCAACGAGATCGTGTGGGCCTACGACTACGGCGCGAAGGCGAAGCGGCGCTGGCCGACGAAGCACGACACGATCCTCGTGTACGTGAAGGACCCCGACCGGTACTGGTTCGACTCGACCGCGGTCGACCGCGAGCCGTACATGGCGCCCGGGCTGGTGACGCCCGAGAAGGCCGAGCTCGGCAAGCTGCCCACCGACGTGTGGTGGCACACGATCGTGTCGCCGACCGGCCGCGAGAAGACGGGCTACCCGACGCAGAAGCCCGAAGGGATCCTGCGGCGCATCGTGCAGGCGTCGACGCGCGAGGGCGACTGGGTGCTCGATTTCTTCGCCGGGTCAGGCACGACGGGCGCGGTCGCCGCGACGCTCGGCCGGCGCTTCGTGCTCGTCGACGAGAACCCCGAGGCGATCGAGGTCATGCGGGCGCGCTTCGCCGGCATCGCGGGCGTGCGCTTCGAGGTGGGCGTCCCCGCCTCCGCCGGCTGAGCGGGGAACCCCGCGGGGAACCCCGCACAGCACCGGCGCCAGCGGCGTACGCAGGAGCACCATCGCCAACGCCCACGGCACCACGATCGCGACGGCGAACGCGATCCAGGATGCCGCGCCGAGCTTGTGCATCCCGTAGAGGACCGCGGCGTGGGTCAGCACGACCGCGAAGCCGCACAGGGCCAGCCGCGACACCACGGAGCCGGCGCGCTCGCCGAGGTTCGCGAACGCGCGCCGGGCGACGAGGATGAGCCCGCACGAGATGAGGAGCGCCGTCACGACGCTGACGACGGGCGTACCGAAGTCGCCCTGCTTGAGGTCGAGCGGCGCCGAGGCGCCCGACAGAACCAGCCCGACGGCCACGACGAGCATGACCACCCCGGTGAGGGCCGGCCGCGGAAGGAGGTCGCGCACGCGGCGCAGCGTGCGCCCTGCTACGACGAACACGACGCAGGTCGATCCGATCCCCGCCGAGAGCGGCACGAGCGCGATCGCGGGTCCGGCCAGCCAGCCCGCGCCGACCAGGGCGATGGCGATGGCCCACTGGGCGGCCAGCGGCATCCGCTCGACCACGGCAGCCGCGACGAGCGCGACGAAGAACGCGGTCACGAACCAGAACGCGGTGAATCCGTGCGGCATCCCGGACCCGCCCTCGAGCAGGCGCAGCGGCTGGCGGATCGTGCCGAGCAGGAGCCCGATGATGAGGAGCCATGCCGCGTACGGCAGGAGCAGCGAACGGGCGCGCCGTCGCACGAAGGCGCCGAGGGGACCGGGCGACATGGTGCCGAGGTAGCCGCTCAGCACGAAGAAGACCGGCACCTGCCAGGTGTAGGTGGCCAGCCGCGCGGCAGGATCGAACCAGACGTGACCGGCGACGACGGCCACGATCGCGAGGATCCGGATCACGTCGACCGACGCGTCCCGGCGCGCGATCTGCTGCACCATCATCCCCACGCTACGGAGGCGGCCTCCGAGGCACATGGGCGCCGCCTGTGATCTCGGTGTGCGCGCGTGTCGCACTCATCGGGCGATGTACCGCTCGGGCGCTAGGCCGACTCGCGCTTCACGAGGTGCGTCGGCATGATGTTGCGGTGCGGCACGTCGGTGTCGCCGCCGAGGTGGCGCAGCAGCAGGTCGGCCATCTCGAACCCCATCTGCTCCGACGGCTGGTGCACGGTCGTGAGCGGGGTCGGGCCGGAGAGCGCCGCCGGGCTGTCGTCGAAGCCGACCACCGCGACGTCGTCGGGCACCGAGCGCCCGCGCTCGGCGAGTGCCGCGAACGCGCCGACCGCCATGAGGTCGCTGGCGACGAAGAGGCCGTCGAGATCGGGGAACCGATCGAGCAGGCGGCGGGTCGCCTCCATCGCGCCGGCCGCGGTGAAGTCGGCGACCTCGTATGCGTCCGACGGCATGCCCGCGGCATCCATCGCCCGACGATAGCCCTCGAGGCGGTCGACGCCGGCGGGCATGTCGAGCGGACCCGAGACCGTGCCGATGCGTCGCCGGCCGATGTCGACGAGGTGCGACGTGCCCGTCGCCCCGCCTTCGACGTTGTCGACGTCGACGAAGATGTGGTCGCCCGCCTGCGACGGGCGTCCGCCGAACACGAGCGGCAGCGCCAGCCCGGCTTCCCGCTGCAGGTCGTCCCCCTCGTGGTGCGAGATGACGAGCGCGCCGTCGACGACGCCCGAGCGCAGGTAGCGCAGCGTCTTGTGGCTCGGATCGGTCGACGCGACGAGCAGGTTGAGCAGGAACTCGCTCTCGTCGAGCCGCCGGGTGATGCCCTGCACGATCGCCGCGAAGTACGGGTCGCCGAAGAACATCGTGGTGTCCTCGGGGACGATGAGCGCGATCGCCCCCGACGTGCGGCTCGCGAGCGAGCGAGCGGCGCGGTTCGGCACGTAGTTGAGCTTCGCGATCGCCGCGTTGACGGCGGTCACGACGTCGGGGCTGACCTTGGGGGAGCCGTTCACGACCCGACTGACGGTCGCACGCGAGACGTTGGCCTCGCGCGCGACCTCTTCGAGGGTCGGCGCGGTGGGTCGTGTCTTGATGCCACCACCCCCCTGCATGTCAGTCAGTCTATTTCCGCGCCGTCGTTTCCTGCGCCGGGTTGCGTCGCGGGTCTCGCGCGGTCTTCCGCGGAATCACGGGCCCCCGCACGTGTCGCGGAGGCCCGGATGCCGCGTCAGCGACCCGGCAGCGCCCGGTCGCGGATGATCGCCGAGTACGCGAGCCCGCTGTCCTTCACGGTGCGCACCTGGGTGTCGTAGTCGACCCGCACGAGGCCGAAGCGCTTGTCGTACCCCCAGGCCCACTCGAAGTTGTCGAGCAGCGACCAGTAGAAGTAGCCGTGCACGGGCGCGCCCTCGTCGATCGCGTCGAGGATCGCCCCGAGGTGGCCGCCCAGGAACTCCGCGCGCTCCGTGTCGTGCACCGCGCCGTCGGCGGCGACGGCGTCGTCGTAGGCGGCGCCGTTCTCGGTGACGTAGAGCTTCACGCCGGCGGCATCCGCGTACTCGCGATGCACGCGCACGAGCAGCTCGCGCAGGCCGTCGGGCTCGACCTCCCAGTCCATCGCCGTCGTCGGCAGGCCCTGCGGGTGCCAGTGCACGCCCTCCGCGGCGGGGAACGGCGACCGCGTCGGCCGATCGGTCGGCGCACTGCCCTGGAGCGCGACCGGCGCGGGCCGGGCGCTGACGTGCTCGCCGTGGTAGTAGTTCACGCCCAGCGTGTCGATCGGCGTCGAGATGACCTCGAGGTCGCCCGGCCGCACGACCGCGTCGAGCCCGAGCGGGCCGACGTCGGCGAGCAGGTCGTCGGCGTACGCCCCGCGGAAGATCGGGTCCAGGAAGAAGCGGTTGAACTGCCCGTCGATGCGGCGGGCGGCGTCGACGTCGCCCGCATCCGAGGGGTCGACCGGATGCACCGGGGCGAGGTTCAGCGTGATGCCGAGCTCGAGTCCGGGGTCGCGCTCGCGCAGCGCCTGCACGGCGAGTCCGTGGGCGAGCAGCAGGTGGTGGCCCGCCGCGAGGCCGGCCGCGACGTCCTGCCGGCCCGGTGCATGCGCACCGCCCGTGTAGCTGAGGAACGACGAGCACCACGGCTCGTTGAGCGTCGTCCAGACGTCCACCCGGTCGCCGAGCGCGTCGTGCACCGAGAGCGCGTAGTCGCGGAACAGCTCCGCGGTGTCGCGGTTCGCCCAGCCGCCGCGCTCCTCGAGCGCCTGCGGCAGGTCCCAGTGGTAGAGCGTGAGCCACGGCTTGATGCCGGCGCCGAGCAGCTCGTCGACGAGCCGCAAGTAGAAGTCGATGCCGGTCTGGTTCACCGGCCCGCCGTCGGGCCGCACACGCGACCAGGAGGTGGAGAACCGGTAGGTCTGCAGGCCGAGGTCCTTCATGAGGGCGACGTCCTGCGGCATCCGGTGGTAGTGGTCGCACGCGACGTCGCCCGTGTCGCCGTTGATCACGGCACCGGGCACGCGGCAGAACGCGTCCCAGATCGACGCGGTCCGGCCGTCCTCGAACGCGGCGCCCTCGATCTGGAAGGCCGCGGTCGCGGTGCCGAACAGGAAGTCGGCGGGGAAGTCGCGTGCGGGGGCGATGGTGGATGTGGCCAGATCGGTCACGGCGGTGCGGTCCTCTCGGAGTTCGATGGTCATCCCTTCACGGCTCCCGCCATGATGCCGCTCACGAGCTGCTTGCCCGCGAACACGAACAGGATGAGGAGGGGGATGGTCGACAGCAGCACGCCGGCGAGCACGATCGAGTAGTCGACGAAGTAGTTCGACTGCAGGAGCGAGAGCGCGACGGGCAGGGTCGGGTCGTTGCGGTCGAGCACGATGAACGGCCAGAAGAAGTTGTTCCACGCCGACACGAACGTGAACAGGCCGAGCATCGCGGCGGCGGGCCGCGCGGCGGGCAGGCCCACCGTCAGGAACGTGCGGAACGAGCTCGCGCCGTCGACGCGGGCCGCCTCGATGAGCTCGTCGGGCACCGCCTGCTGCAGGTATTGGGTCATCCAGAACACGCCGAAGGCGCTGGTCAGCGCGGGGATGATGATCGCCCCGATGTTCCCCGTCCAGCCGAGGTCGCTGAACAGGATGTACAGCGGCACGACGCCGAGCTGCGTCGGCACGGCCATCGTGGCGACCACGAAGACGAGCAGCCACTTCGAGCCGCGGAAGCGGAGCTTCGCGAACGCCCAGCCGGCGAGCGTCGAGAAGAAGACGACGGATGCCGCGATGAGCGCCGAGCTGTAGATGGAGTTCCACAGCGCGCGCCAGAAGTTCACGGCCGGATCGTTGATGACGGATGCCGCGTTCTCGAGGAAGTTGCCCCCGGGCAGCCACGACATGTTCGGGTCGCGGATCGTCGAGGCATCCCCGGAGCCGATCAGGAACGACCAGTAGAAGGGGAAGATCGCCGCGCCGAGGACGATGGCGAGGCTCGTGTAGACGAACCAGCCGGGACGCGAGCCCTGCACGCGGCGGGGACGCCGGCGCTGGGTGGACGCGTTCGGGATGCCCTCCTCGACGACGGCGAGGGGTGCGGGGTTCAGGACGCTCATCGCGCGGCCTCCTGGGTGTCGATGGTGGGAGCCGGGGCATCTGCGAGCGTGCCCGACGAGGTCGCACGACGCAGGTCGCGCCGGGCCGCACGGGCGGCGGCGCGCTGCTCGCGGCGGCCGAGGCTGCCGCGCGAGCCCTCGTCGCGCACCACCCGTCTGGTGACGAGCAGGTTGATGATGCCGATGGCCAGGATGATGAGGAAGAGGATCCACGCGAGCGCGGCGGCACGGCCGAAGTTCCACTGGCCCCAGCCGATGTCGTAGAGGTACAGCGTGATGGTCAGCCACTGCGAGTCGGCGCCACCCGTGCCGTACTGGTCGTACATGCGCGGCTCGTCGAAGATCTGCAGGCCGCCGATGGTCGACGTGATGATGACGAAGATGAGCGTCGGGCGCAGGCTCGGCACGGTGATCGCGAAGAACTGTCGCAGCTTCGAGGCGCCGTCGATCGCCGCAGCCTCGTAGTAATCGCGCGGGATCGCCTGCATGGCCGCGAGCAGGATCAGCGTGTTGTAGCCGGTCCAGCGGAAGTTCACCATCGTGGCGATGGCGATGTGGCTGGCGAAGGCGTCGCTGTGCCACATGATCGGCGGGATGCCGAGATCGGCGAGCGTCGTGTTCACGAGGCCGTACTTGTCGCCGAACATGTTGCTGAAGATGAGGGCCACGGCGACGGGCGCCATGACGTAGGGGAGCAGGACGCCCATGCGCCAGAAGGTCTTCGCGCGGATGTTCTGGTCGAGCATCGCGGCGATGAAGATCGCGAGGATCAGCTGCGGGATGCTCGAGAGCAGGAAGATGCTGAACGTGTTGCGCAGGGCGATCCAGAACTTCGGCTGCGTGAGCACGTAGACGTACTGGTCGAAGCCGATGAACTCGCCGGAGTTCCGTACCAGGTCCCAGTCCATGAAGGAGATGACCGCGGTGTACGCGATGGGGAACAGGCCGACGACGATGAAGAGGATGAAGAACGGCGAGACGTAGAGGTACGGCGACAGCTTCAGGTCCCACCGGCTGAGCCGGTGCCCGAACGCGATGCGTCGCGGTTCGCGTCGGGGCCGATCGGGCCGAGCCGGGTCGGGGCTCGGGGAGGACGGCGGGGCCGTCTCGGTCGTTGCAGTCGTGGTCACGGTCGTTCCTTGCGTTCCGGTCGGGTGCGAGGGGCGTGGCGGGCCGGGACGTGCCCGACCCGCCACGCGAGGCGTCGCCTCAGGTCAGCCGATGGCCTCGACCTCGGAGACCCACTGGTCCCACGAGGCCTGCTTGTCCTGCGTGCCGTCCTCGACACGGGTCAGGGCCTTCTGCATCGCGTCGTTGATCTGGAAGTAGAACGCACCCTTGAACGGCGCGACCGAGACGGCCTTCGCACGGTCGGTGAAGATCTGGCCCACCGGCGCGTTGTTGAAGTACTCGTTCACGAAGCCGGTGAGGGCCTCGTCGCTGTACGCCTCGTTCTGGCTCGGGAAGGTGCCCGCGTTGACGAACGCCTTGATCTGCTGCTCGGGAGCGGTCAGCCAGTCGGCCAGCTTCTGGGCCTCCTCGACGTGCGCGCCGTTGGCGGGGACGGTCAGGTACGAGCCGCCCCAGTTGCCGCCGCCGTTCGGGAACACGTTCGCGACGTCCCAGCCGGTGACGCCCTCGGCGTTGCCCGAGATGACTCCGAGCATCCAGCCCGGGCAGAGCATGGTCGCGTAGGCGCCGTTCGAGAGGCCGGCGAACCAGTCGTCGCTCCACTGGCCGAGGTGGGCCGACTGCGTGGCGCTCGCGTCGAGCACCTGGTTGTAGATGTCCTCGACCTCGGCGTTGTCGGTCGCGGTGATGTCACCCGAGTCGGGGTCCTCGTAGGCCGCCTCGACCTGGTTGACCATGCCCTGGTAGGTGCCGCCGGCCGAGTCGAACCAGGCCTTGCCCGTGGCGGCGGTGTACTGCGCGCCGACCTCGAAGTACTTGGCCCAGTCGCCCTCGAGCAGGGCGGCGACCGACTCGCGGTCGGTGGGGAGGCCGGCCGCGGCGAACAGGTCGGAGCGGTAGCAGACGCCCTCGGGGCCGATGTCCGTGCCGTAGCCGATGAGGCGGCCGTCGGCGTCCGTGGCGGCGTCGACCTTCCAGTCGAGCCAGCGGTCGGCGGTGCCGGAGGGGACCTCGGCCAGCAGGTCGGAGTACTGCATGACCTCGGGCAGCCAGTCGACCTCGATGGCCTCGACGTCGGCGAGGCCCTTCTTGCCGAGCTTCTGGAAGTAGTTCGCGCGAGCGTCGTTCGACGTCGCCGCCTTGTTCTGCACGACGGTGACGTTCGGGTTCTCGTCCATGTACTCCTGGAGGAGCTCGTCGGTGTACCCGAAGTCGTTGAACGTCGCGACGGTCAGTTCGACCTTGCCGCCGTCGTCCGAGCCGGAGTCGGACGCCGGCGCGCAGCCGGCGGCGATGATGGCGATCGAGGCGGCGCCTGCGGCGGCTGCGATCACCGTGGTGCGTCGTGAAAGCTTCACGGTCACTCCCTTGTGTGCGTGTGGATGGTGGGTTCGGAATGGTCACGTGAAGGCACGCTCCACCGAAGGGTGAGAGCGCTCTCACGATGCAAGACGAGATGCTACGAGAGCGCTCTCACGAATGTCAAGAGAGCGCTCTCACGAAAGCGTTTCGTTATCGAGCCGTGATGTATTCCGGGGTGGGGATGCGCCGCTCGGGGCCGGTCGCGGAGTGGACGACCAGTCGGGAAACGGGACGTTCGGCGCGGCCGGCCCTCCGGCGCACGCTCAGGCTGCGCGGCATCCACGGCGTAGACTCGTCGGGTGTCTTCGAGCCAGCGGCAAGGACCGTCCGACCAGGTGCGACAGCGCCGTCGGCTCGTCATCGCGGGGTCGCTGAGCCTCGTCCTGCTGGCGATCGCGGTGATGGTCATCGGCTACGTGACCGGACTCCCGTCGTCGGGCGACGACTCGTCGACGGCCGCCGAGGAGACGGAGACGCCCACGCCGCGTCCGTCGCCCGGCGAGGCGCCCGCGCCGGCGAGCGTCGACACGTTCAACCGCGCGGCGAACTCGATCGACGACCCGAACAGCATCTGGGTCGTGGTCAACAAGCTCCGGCCCATCAATCCGCAGGACTTCGAGCCGCCCGACCTCGTCGAGGTCCCGGTCGACTACACGAACGAGCCCGAGCTGCGCCAGGTCGCGTCCGACGCCGTGGTCGCGATGTTCGACGCGGCGTACGCCGAGGCCGGCCTCGAGCTCGCGTCGAACAGCGCCTACCGCTCGTACTCCTCGCAGGAGAACGTCTACGACGGCGACGACACCACGACCGCCCGGCCCGGGTACAGCGAGCACCAGACCGGGCTGACGATGGACATCGGCCCGCTGTCGGGGGAGTGCTCGCTCGATGTCTGCTTCGCCGACACGCCCGAGGGCGCCTGGCTGCGCGACAACGCGTACCGGTTCGGGTTCATCCTGCGGTACCCCGCCGACAAGACCCCCGTCACGGGCTACAGCTTCGAGCCGTGGCACTTCCGCTACGTCGGCGTCGAGCTCGCGACCGAGATGCGCGACACCGGCGTGACCACGCTCGAGGAGTTCTTCGGCCTCCCGGCAGCTCCCGACTACGGCTGATCCGATGACCGCTCGCACCGATGCGACGACGGCCGAGGGCACGCGGATGCCGCGGCGCGGCCTCGGGCTCGCGGTGCTCATCGTCAACCAGCTGCTCGCCGGCGTGGGCGTGGCGACGGGCATGGCGCTCGCCGCGATCCTCACCACCGACCTCACGGGCGCCCTCGCGATGGGCGGGCTGGCGCAGTCGTCGAGCGTGTTGGGCGCCGCCATCGTCGCGGTGCCGTTGGCCAAGCTCGCCGTGCGATTGGGTCGTCACGTCGCGCTCGCGACGGGCTATGCGCTCGCGTTCGTCGGCGCCGTGATCGTGATCGTCGCGGCCGCGAGCGCCATCGCCCCGCTGGTCTTCCTCGGCCTCGCCGCGTTCGGTGCGGCCGCGGCCGCGAGCCTGCAGGCCCGCTTCGCCGCGACCGAGGTGGCGGTGCCGGGCTTCGAGGCGCGATCCATGTCGCTCGTGCTGTGGGCCACCACGATCGGCTCGGTCGCCGGCCCGCTGCTCTCGCAGACCGGCGACACCGTGGGGCAGGCCATCGGGCTGCCGCCGCTCGTGGGCCCGTTCGTGTTCTCGGCGGTCGCGTTCGCGACGTCCACGGTGCTCGTCGCCACGCTGCTGCGCATCCCGAAGGCGGGTCACCTCGCGATCGACCCCTCTGCGACGCCGGATGCCGCGAGCGAGCCGGGTCCGGTCGCCGCGAGCGAGCCGCGTCCGGTCGCGCCGGCGAGACCGGCGTCGGCGGATGCCGCGACCGAGGCCGCCGCGGTCGACCCCGCCGCGCCGCCCGCGGCCGCTGCGGCATCCGTCGGCAGAGAGGCATCCGTCACGACCGCTCCACCGGCCCGGCGCGTCGGCTCGTGGCAGGCGCTGCGGATCGCGGTGCGCGAACCGCGGGCGCTCGTGGCGATCCTCGCGATCGTCTGCTCGCAGACCGTGATGATCTGCGTGATGGTCATGACGCCCGTGCACATGTCCGAGCATGGCCTGTCGCTGTCGCTCGTCGGCGTGGTGATCAGCATCCACATCCTCGGCATGTACGGAGCGAGCCCGATCATGGGGTGGCTGTCCGACCGCATCGGATCGATCCGGGTCATCGGCATCGGCGCCGCGATCCTCGTGACCGCCACGGTCATCGGCATCCTCGCCCCGCCCGACGACGTGCTCCTGCTCCCGCTCGCGCTGGGCCTGCTCGGCCTCGGCTGGTCGGCGAGCCTGATCGGCGGGTCCACCCTGCTCACGACCACGGTCGACGAGCGCATCCGGGTGCCGCTGCAGGGCGCGACGGATGCCGCGATGAACGTCGCCGCCGCGTGCGCAGCCGCGATCTCGGGCGTCGTGCTCGGCGTCGGCGGGTTCGCGGCCGTCAACGTCGTGGCGATATTCGTGCTCGTGCCGCTCGCGATCGCGGCGCTGCGCCTGCGGATGATCGGCCGCCAGGCCACCGCCTGACGTCCTCGGCCCGGACATCTCTTCCCTGAATCCGCCTGCTTCCCTGAATCCGCTTGCTTCCTGAATCCACCTGCGCGACGGAATCCCACGCGTGCGCTGGAATCCCGGCGGATCGGGATTCCACCAGCCGAACGGGATTCCGGGGGGCCGACCAGCAGTCCATCCGATGCGCACGCATGGAATCCCAGCGACCGTTCAGGGAGCCCGGCGTAAGGTCGGTGGGTCCCTTGCGAGGATTCCTCGTGGTTGTGGACGCGGCGCCGTGGCCGCATGCGGCGCCCAATGCCGAGTCATGGTCGTGATCGCGCTCTCATGCTTCTCCCAGTAAGCGAGAGGGTTCCTCACAATCACGCGTGGTGGGCTGTCGTGTCCCCCTTAATGCCGACACCCCCGGATCCCTCGCTGTGCCAAAGACCCCTGATACCCCTGAGCTTCCCCTGCGCTTCCGCACCACCTTCCGCGCCCCCTCGTCCCCTGACGACGTCGCGGCTGCGATCGGCGCCATCGACCCGACCGAGTCCGTGACGGTCGAACTCGGCGCCGACTGGCAGCCGGGTGCGGCTTCCGAGTTCGAGGCGATCCCCGCTCCCGAGGAGCCGGCGATCGAGGCCGAGCAGGACGCGACCCGCAACGTCCGCTTCGATGAGGCCGATGAGCAGGACGCGACCCTCGCCGTCCTCGCGGCCGATGCCGACGCAACCGCCGAAACGACCGAGCCGACGACCGCGCTCGAGCCCGACGCCGCCGACGAGCCCGAGCCGACGACCGCGCTCGAGCCCGACGCCGCCGACGAGCCCGAGCCGACGACCGAGCCCCGTCTGCGCACGAAGGGCCCGCGCCACCGCGCCGAGCGCGTGCGCAACCGCCGCACGCCGGGCGCCGCGTTCCGCCGCACGGTCGCCCTCAGCTGCGCGTCGGCGATCATGGGCGTGACCGCGTTCGGTGCCGTCGCCGCGGCCGCGAACGACGACGCGTCGCCCGGCACCGTGGTCTCGGCGACCGCGGCAGACCACGCGACCCCGACCGACACGATCGCCGCCGAGCCCGCGCCGCAGGTCGACGAGGGCCCGTCCGTCACGGGTGAGCTCTCCGTCACTTCGGCGCCGTTCACCGGCGGTACGCAGGTGACCGTCACGGGCGAGCAGCTCGACCAGGTCGCCGCCGTCAGCGTGGGCGACACCGCTGCGAGCATCGTGTCGGCCGACGACGGCCAGGTCACCTTCGCGGTGCCGGCCGTCGCCGACACCGCGACCGGCTCGACGGCGGAGGTGCACTTCGCGGATGCCGCGGGCCAGCCCATCGACGTCGAGATGCCGACGGCCGTGGTCGCCGCCGGCACCTCCGTGGTGCAGCCGCTCGAGGGCGCCCTCACCGGCCAGCCCGTCACCGCGGCGCCGACCACGCCCAGGACGCTCACCCTCACCTACACGAGCGATCCCGGCATCGATGCGCAGGTCGCTTACGTGCTGGCCTACTGGAGCAGTTACAACACCGCCCAGTACCCGGTCATCGACGGTTACGACTGCGCGAACTTCGCGAGCCAGTCGCTCGTCGCACGCGGCTGGACGATGGACGGGGGCTGGTACCTCGACGGCAGCGGCGCGATGTCGCCGAGCTGGGCGAGCTCCACGGCCCTGCGCGACTACCTGCGGACCCGCACCGACCGGGCGACCGAGCTCGACGACTCGCAGCGCTCGCAGGTCAAGGTGGGCGACATCGCCCAGTTCGACTGGGACGACTCGGGCGACCGCGACCACACCGCCGTCGTCACGCGCGTCGAGCACACCGATGCGGGGACGAAGGTCTGGGTCGGGGGCCACACGAAGGACGCCGACTACTGGGACGTCGACACCGCCCTCGCCAACGGCGGCGGCTCGGTGAGCTACTTCTCGATCCGGTAACCGGACTCGCGGGTCCCGTACCCTCCGAGCCGAATGCAGGAAGTTCCGGCCGACACGCCGCGCGCTGACGTGCGACCCGCCGCCGAACGCCGAGAAGTTCCTGCATTCGAACCCCGGGGTGGGTGTGCTTGAACCGGTAACCGTCGTGGCAGGTTTCGAGACGCGTCGGCTCCGCCGGCGCTCCTCAACCCGCGAGGTCGGCGGTGTCGACCACGACGATCGACCGCGCCGGCAGCACGAGCGCGTCGGCCGTGTCGGGGACGTGGTCGCCCGCGAGCTCGCCCGAGTGCAGCAGCACGCGTCCGGCGAGCGTCGTCGCCGCGCCGGCCGGTCCGAGGTTCACCGCGATGACGAGCGCGCCGCGGTGGACGAGCACGGTGCGCGCCTCCCCGTCGACCTCGACGCGGGTCAGCGGCATCCGCGGGTCGGTGAGCTCGGGTCGCGAGCGACGCAGCGCGATGAGCGACCGGTACCACCGCAGCATCCGCGTGTGACGGCTCGCGGCACGGTCGCCGTCGGGATACGGCTCGCCCCAGTCGAGCTTCGAGCGGCGGAACGTCTCGGGGTCCTGCGGGTCGGGCACGACGGCGGGGTCCCAGCCCATGCGCTCGAACTCCGCGATGCGGCCCTCGGCGGTCGCGCGGCCGAGGTCGGGCTCGGGATGCGACGTGAAGAACTGCCACGGCGTGCTCGCCGCCCACTCCTCGCCCATGAACAGCATGGGCGTGAACGGCGAGAGCAGCGTGAGCGCGGCCGCGATCGCGAGGCCGCCGTCGTCGACCCATGCCGCCAGCCGATCACCCGCCGCTCGGTTGCCGACCTGGTCGTGGTCCTGGTCGAACACGACGAGCCGCCACGCCGGCGTGACTTCGTCGAGCGCCCGCCCGTGGACCCGGCCGCGAAAGGTCGAGGGAGTCCGCGCGTGGAAGAACCCGCGCTCGAACACCTCACGCAGCGCGTGCAGCGGTGCGAAGTCCTCGTAGTAGCCGACCGTCTCGCCCGAGACCGCCACGTGCACCGCGTGGTGGAAGTCGTCGCTCCACTGCGCCGTGATCCCGTACCCGTGCGCCTCGCGCGGTCGGACCATCCGTGGGTCGTTCAGGTCGCTCTCGGCGATGAGCGTCAGGGGTCGGCGCACGTGCGCCGACAGCGCGTCGACCCGCTCGGCGAGCTCCTCGAGCAGGTGCACGGCGCGGTGGTCGTCCAGTGCGTGCACCGCGTCGAGCCGTAACCCGTCGACGTGGTACTCGTCGAGCCACATCAGCGCGTTCCCGAAGATGTGCTCGCGCACGTGATCGGAGTCCCACCCGTCGAGGTTGAGCGACGCGCCCCACGTGTTCGCGCGCCCCTCGTGCAGGTACGGGCCGAACTCGGGCAGGTAGTTGCCGCTCGGACCGAGGTGGTTGTAGACCACGTCCTGGATCACCGCGAGACCATGGGCGTGGCAGGCGTCGACGAAGCGCTGGTAGGCCGCCGGCCCGCCGTAGGCCGCCTGCACCGCGTACCAGAGCACGCCGTCGTAGCCCCAGTTCCACTCGCCGTTGAACGCGTTGACTGGTAGCAGCTCGACGAAGTCGACGCCGAGCTCGACGAGGTGGTCGAGCCGCCCGATCGCCGCGTCGAGCGTGCCCTCGGGCGTGAACGTGCCGAGGTGCAGCTCGTAGATCACGCCGCCCGCGAGCTGGCGGCCGGTCCACGCCGTGTCCTGCCACTCGTGGGCGGCCGGGTCGAACACGCGCGAGAGGCCGTGCACCCCGTCGGGCTGCCAGCGCGAGCGCGGGTCGGCGCGCGGGGTCTCCACGTCGTCGACGAGGTAGCCGTAGTCGCGCCCCGAGGCCGTGGCGTGCCACCAGCCGCCGGGTTCGGCGGTCATCGGATGCCGCGCCCCGTCGACCTGCAGCGTCATCCGCTCGGCGCGGGGCGCCCACACGCGGAACTCGGTCGGGGCGTTCGCATCGGCCGCGCTCATGCGGTGCCTCCCTCCTCGGCGAGCAGTGCCACCGGATAGCGGTCGAGCAGCTCGGCGACCCGCGACTCACCGCCGGCGTGCCGTCGCCCGGTGATCACGTCGACCACGGGCGCGCTGCCGATGTCGATCACGGTGTCGCCCCAGCCGCCGCGGGCGGCGAGCCCGACGGGCAGCCGGGTCGCGAACGCGATGGCGCCGCCGCGAGCGAACGCGATCAGGTGATCGGCAGCGGCACCGGATGCCGCGAGCGGGACGTAGTCGCCGAACAGGTCGGGCCGGTCGCGGCGCAGGCGCAGGGCTCGGCTCGTGACGAGGAGCTTCGCGGCGCCGCCCGCTCCGACATGGGGAAGTGCGCCCGCGTCGAGCATCGTGAGGATGCGCCGGCGCAGGTCGAAGTCCACCGGACGCCGGTTGTCGGGGTCGACGAGCGACTGCTCCCAGAGCTCGCTGCCCTGGTAGACGTCGGGCACGCCGGGCGCCGTGAGCTGGATGAGCTTCGCCGACAGCGAGTTCGACCAGCCCGGCGCCTCGAGCAGGGCCACGGCCCGGCCGACGATCGCGGCGACGCGCTCGTCGTCGAACACGGCGTCGACGAGCGCGTGCATCCGTGCCTCGAACGCGGCGTCGGGCTCGGACCACGTGGTCGAGTTCCCGGCCTCGCGTGCAGCCTTGTCCGCGTAGGCGTGCAGGCGCTCCCGGCTCGCCGGCCACGCGCCGACGATCGCCTGCCAGAGCAGGTGCTCGAGGGGACCGTCGCCGAGCGGCCCCAGCTCGCGCAGCTCGTCGAGGATCGCCGTCCACTCGCCGGGCACCTCGGCGATCACGTCGAGCCGGGCCCGCACGTCCTCGCCGCGCTTCGTGTCGTGCGTCGACAGGGTGGTCATCGACCGCGGCATCCGCTCGTGCCGGTCGCGCGACCGCGCGTGGAACTCGTCGACCCCGATCGCGAACTCGGCTGGATCGCCGCCCACCTCGGTGAGGCTCGTGAGCCGGGTGTACCGGTAGAACGCGGTGTCCTCGACGCCCTTCGCCATGACCATGCCGCTCGTCTGCTGGAACCGCTGCGCCGCCGGATGCCCCGGATCCGACAGGATCGGCAGCAGGCGCGCGACGATCGGGCCGAGCTCGGGCCGGTGCCGTACGGTGCGCTCCGCGGCTGCATGCAGGTGCTCGACGCCGAACGGCAGGTACGACCGGTACACGGGGAACCACGCGAGCAGTTCGGCGACCGCGTCGGCGACGGTCCCTGAGCTCGTCGAAGGGACGGACGCGGGGCTCGCTTCGACGGGCTCAGCGACCGAAGGGACGGGCTCGGCGACCGCATCCAGGAGTGTGCGGTCGAGCCGCAGCACCTCCGAGCGCAGGATCCCGTCGGCGATCGCGCGCTTGGTGCCGTGGATCATCTCCGCCCAGTCGACGGGTTCCCCGCCGCGCAGCCTGGTGTCGAGCGCCGTGAGCGGTGCCTCGCCTGCCGGATCGACGAGCACGCGGTCGATGTCGGACAGCGCGTCGTACCCGGTGGTGCCGTCGGTGGGCCAGCCAGGCGGCATCCGCTCGGGCCCTTCGAGGATCTTCTCGACGAGCACGTACGCGCCCGACGTGCGCTCCGCGAGCCGTTCCAGGTACGCGCCCGGATCGAGCAGTCCGTCGGGGTGGTCGACCCGGAGTCCGTCGACGAGCCCGTCGCGCAGCCAGCGCAGCACCTCGACGTGGCTCTCGTCGAAGACCCACGGCACCTCGACGCGAATCGCGGCGAGCGTGTTCACCGCGAAGAAGCGCCGGTAGTTCAGGTCGTGGTCGGCACGCCGCCAGTCGACGAGCTCGTAGTGCTGTCGGTCGTGCACGGCCACGGGGTCGTCGCCGGGCTCCGCGGTGCCGGATGCCACGGGGAACCGGTGATCCCAGTAGCGCAGTTCCAAGCCGTCGCCGTCCGCCGCCGTGACGAGCCGCAGCGCGGCGACGTCGTCGGCGCTGCCCAGCACCGGGATCCGCAGGCGTCCGCCGCCGAAGTCCCAGTCGATGTCGAACGCCTCGGCGTACCGGGACCCGCGGCCGTTCGCGAGCACGTCCCACCACCACGCCATCGCCGCGGGCGTCGCGACGCCGACGTGGTTCGGGACGAGGTCGGCGAGCACGCCCATGCCGTGCGCGTGCGCGGCGGCGGCCGCACGCTCGAGCGCCTCGGGGCCGCCGCGCGCGGCGTCGACGCGCGAATGGTCGACCACGTCGTAGCCGTGGTCGGAGCCCGCCTCGGACTCGAGCAGCGGCGACAGGTAGACCCAGTCCGCGCCGAGGTCGTGCAGGTAGTCGACGATGCCGGCGACGGCGTCGAGGTCGAACGACGGCCGCACCTGGAGTCGGTACGTCGAGACGGGCGTCTTCACCGATGTTCCCCCCATGGCGTCGTGACGGCTATTCGACTGGCTTCGCGGTCGGGGACTGCCGGCGACCCGACACC
This sequence comes from Agromyces sp. NPDC055661, assembly GCF_053618135.1. Lineage (NCBI taxonomy): Bacteria > Bacillati > Actinomycetota > Actinomycetes > Micrococcales > Microbacteriaceae > Agromyces > Agromyces sp. NPDC055661. The sequence continues at coordinate 1,429,279 of NZ_JBSHHC010000001.1, read as the reverse complement.
GTCGGTCCGCGTGTGGCGCCCGGAAGCTGCTCGGACTGCGAGGTCCGCACGGCGAGCGACGCCGCCACGGAGTGGTCGGGTTCCGTCACGGGCTCGGAGTGCGCCCGGAGCACGAGCATCGAGCGTCCCTCGAGCTCGAACGTCTCCCCGGCGCCCTTCGGCGGCGAGTCGGCCGTGCGCCCGGCGGTGTCGATCACGACGTCCCACTGCTGCTGCGTGCGCGGCGGGATCGTGAACCGCGTCGGCTCGGGCTCGGCGTTGTAGAAGAGCAGGAAGTCGACGTCGGTGATCGGCTCGCCGCGGGCATCGCGCTGCCGGATGCCGCCGCCGTTCAGGTAGACGCCGACGGCTCGTCCGAGCGGAGCATCCCAGTCCTCCGGCCGCATCTGCGTTCCGTTGGGGCGCAGCCACACGATGTCGGGCAGCGGACCCTCTGGCCCCTCGGGGACCTCCTCGCTCTCGACCGGCCGGCCGTCGAAGAAGCGGCTGCGCCGGAAGGTGGGGTGGTCCTTGCGCAGCTGCGAGATCGCCGCGGTGAACTCGACGAGCGGGCGGTCGGCCTCGTCCCAGTGCACCCAGCTCAGCTCGTTGTCCTGCGCGTAGGTGTTGTTGTTGCCCCGCTGCGTGCGGCCGAGCTCGTCGCCGTGCAGGAGCATCGGCACGCCCTGCGAGAGCAGGAGCGTCGCCAGGAAGTTGCGCTGCTGCCGGGCGCGGAGCGTCAGCACGTCGGGGTCGTCGGTGTCGCCCTCGATCCCGGAGTTCCACGACCGGTTGTGCGACTCCCCGTCGTTGCCCCCCTCGCCGTTGCCCTCGTTGTGCTTCTCGTTGTACGAGACCAGGTCGCGCAGCGTGAAGCCGTCGTGCGCGGTCACGAAGTTGATCGAGGCCACCGGCCGCCGCCCGCTGTTCTCGTACAGGTCGGACGACCCCGTGATGCGCGACGCGAACTCGCCGAGGCTGGACGGCTCGCCCCGCCAGAAGTCCCGGACCTCGTCGCGGTACTTGCCGTTCCACTCGGTCCACTGGGGTGGGAAGTTGCCCACCTGGTAGCCACCTGGACCGACGTCCCACGGCTCGGCGATGAGCTTCACCTGCGAGACCACCGGGTCCTGCTGCACGAGCTCGAAGAAGCTCGACAAGCGGTCGACATCGTAGAACTCACGGGCGAGCGTGGCCGCGAGGTCGAACCGGAAGCCGTCGACGCGCATCTCGAGCACCCAGTACCGCAGGCTGTCCATGATGAGCTGCAGCGCGTGGGGGTTCCGCACGTTGAGCGAGTTGCCCGTGCCGGTGTAGTCGGTGTAGTAGCGCTTGTCGTCCTCCTCGAGGCGGTAGTACGCCGCGTTGTCGATGCCGCGGAAGCCGATGGTCGGGCCGAGGTGGTTGCCCTCCGCGGTGTGGTTGTACACGACGTCGAGGATCACCTCGATGCCGGCCTCGTGCAGGGCGCGCACCATGCTCTTGAACTCCTGCGCCTGCTGGCCGAGCTCGCCGGTCGACGAGTACTCGTTGTGCGGCGCGAAGAACCCGATGGTGTTGTAGCCCCAGTAGTTGCGCAGGCCCTTCTCCTCGAGCGTCGAGTCCTGCACGAACTGGTGCACTGGCATGAGCTCGATGGCCGTTACGCCGAGCTTCAGCAGGTGCTCGATGACGGCTGGATGCGCCACGCCCGCATAGGTGCCGCGCTGCTCCTCGGGGACGTCGGGATGCAGCGCCGTCAGGCCCTTCACGTGCGCCTCGTAGATCATCGACTCCGAGTAGGGCGTGTTGGGATGCCGATCGCCCGCCCAGTCGAAGAAGGGGTTGATCACGACCGAATGCATCACGTGGGCGTCGGAGTCGTCGTCGTTGCGCGAGTCGGGGTCGCCGAAGTCGTAGCCGAACAGGGACTGGTCCCAGTCGAACCATCCGACCATCGCCTTCGCATACGGATCGAGCAGCACCTTGTTGGGGTTGTGCCGGTGCCCGTGCTCGGGATCGTACGGTCCGTGCACGCGGTAGCCGTAGCGCTGGCCGGGCTGCGCCTGCGGCAGGTAGGCGTGCCAGACGAACGCGTCGACGTCCTGCAGCTCGACTCGGGTCTCGTTGCCGTCCTCGTCGAAGAGGCACAGCTCGACGCGCTCGGCGGACTCGCTGAAGATCGCGAAGTTCGTGCCGCTGCCATCGAACGTCGCTCCGAGCGGGTAGGCGGTGCCAGGCCAGGCTTCCATGGGACTCCTCTGGAGGTCGGTCGCGTGCATCGTCGCACCCGGGGGTCGGGGTGGGGAATCGTCGCGCGTCGAGGCGCGTCAGCCGAGGGCTGCGTCGACCACGCGCTTGGCCTCCTCCTGCACGACCGCGAGGTGCTCGGGCCCCTTGAACGACTCGGCGTAGATCTTGTACACGTCCTCGGTGCCGCTCGGGCGCGCCGCGAACCAGGCGTCGGCGGTCTGCACCTTGACGCCGCCGATCGCCGCGTCGTTGCCGGGCGCGTGCGAGAGCTTCGCCGTGATGGGCTCGCCGGCCAGCTCGGTCGCCGCGATCGCGTCGCCGTCGAGCTTGCCCAGCGCGGCCTTCTGCGCGGGGGTGGCCGCGGCATCCGTGCGCTGGTAGGCGGGGTCGCCGAACCGCTCGACGAGCTCGGCGTAGAGCTGCGACGGCGACTTGCCCGTGACCGCACGGATCTCGGACGCGAGCAGGCACAGCAGGATGCCGTCCTTGTCGGTCGTCCAGACGGTGCCGTCCTTGCGCAGGAACGAGGCGCCCGCGCTCTCCTCGCCGCCGAACGCGACCGATCCGTCGATCAGGCCCGGGACGAACCACTTGAAGCCGACCGGCACCTCCCAGAGGCGGCGGCCGAGCGACTCGGCGACGCGGTCGATCATCGAGCTCGAGACGAGCGTCTTGCCGATCGCGGCATCCGACCGCCATTCGGGGCGGTGGGTGTAGAGGTACTCGATCGCGACCGCGAGGTAGTGGTTGGGGTTCATCAGGCCGCCGTCGGGCGTGACGATGCCGTGCCGGTCGGCGTCGGCGTCGTTGCCCGTGAGGATGTCGTAGCCCTCGGCGTTCGCGAGCACCGAGGCCATGGCCGAGGGGCTCGACGGGTCCATGCGGATCTTGCCGTCCCAGTCGAGCGTCATGAACGACCAGGCCGGGTCGACGCGCTCGTTCACCACCGTGAGGTCGATGCCGTACTTGTCGCGGATCGCGGCCCAGTAGTGCACGGATGCCCCGCCCAGCGGGTCGGCGCCGATGCGGATGCCCGACTCGCGGATCGCGTCGAAGTCGATGATGCTGCCGAGGTCGTCGACGTAGTTCGAGCGGAAGTCGAACATCTCGACGCCGCTCGGCTCGGCCTGGTTCACCTCTCGGCAGTCGTCGGCGAGGAGGTCGTTCGCCCGGTTCGCGATCCAGGTCGTGGCGTCGGAGTCGGCCGGGCCGCCGTGCGGCGGGTTGTACTTGAAGCCGCCGTCCTGCGGCGGGTTGTGGGACGGAGTGATGACGATGCCGTCGGCCTCGCCCTCGGCGCGCTTCGCGGGGTCGTTGTTCCACGTCAGGATCGCGTGGGACAGCGCCGGCGTGGGCACGTAGTCGTCGTACTGGTCGGTGAGCACGCGCACGTTGTTGGCCACGAGCACGTCGAGCGCCGTGGTCTGCGCCGGGGCGCTCAGCGCGTGCGTGTCGGCGCCGATGAACAGCGGACCGGTGACGCCCTGCGCGGTGCGGTACTCGACGATCGCCTGCGTGATCGCGAGGATGTGCCGCTCGTTGAAGCTGCGGTTGAACGAGGAGCCGCGGTGGCCCGAGGTGCCGAACGCGACGCGTTGCTCGGGGATCGAGACGTCGGGTTCGAGGTCGTAGTAGGCCCTGACGAGAGCCTCGACGTCGATGAGATCGGATTCGGTCGCCGGGGTTCCCGCTCGCTCGTGCATCCTCACAGTCTGCCGCGCATGCCCGGCGGGCGACACCCCCTCGGGACGGGCTGTCGGTCGATCGCGACCCCGTGGCAGTGGGTGCCGAATCCCTAGACCAGCGCCTGCACCGCCGTCGCGATCGAGTAGATCGTCACGCCCGCGAGCGCCCCCACGACCGTGCCGTTGATGCGGATGTACTGCAGGTCGCGGCCGACCTGCAGCTCCAGCTTCTCGGTGGTCTCGCGCGGGTCCCAGCGCTCGACGGTCTCGGTGATGACGCCCGCGATCTCGTGCCGGTAGTTGCGCACGACGTAGGCCGCGGCATCCGTCACCCACTCGTCGACCTTGGCGGCGAGCTCCTCGTCGGTCGCGAGGCGCGCACCCACTTCGAGGACGGCCGAGCGGAAGCCTTTGCGCAGCTCGCTGTCGGGGTCGGCCAGCGCCTGGTCGAGCGTCGCCTTCACGCTCGCCCACGCCTCGCCCGCGAACTCGCGCACGCGCGGGCTGTCGAGCAGGTCGGCCTTGAGCCGCTCGACCCGGTCGATCATGGCGGGGTCGTGCTGCAGGTCGTCGGTGAGCTCGGCCAGCCAGCGGTCGATGGCGCCGCGCAGCGGATGCTGCGGGTCGGAGCGCACCGTGCGCACGAACGCGAGCACCTCCCGATGCGCCCGGTCGTCGACGAGCCTGTCGACGAAGCCCGGCAGCCACTTCGGCAGCCGGTCGGACACCATGGAGCCGAACGCCTCGGGGTGCGCGAAGAGCCACACCTCGGCCTTCTCGAGCACGGCGTCGATCGCGGCGCGCTGCTGGTCGGCGGCGACGAGCCGCGCGCCGAGCCGGCCCATGGCGGGACCCCACTCGGGCTCGAACAGGTGCTTCCGGGCGAGTTGCTCGATGACGTCCTCGACGTCGTCGTCGCCGAGCAGCGTGAGCACGCCGCGCGCCGCGACCGACGCCTCGGAGGTGAGGAGGTCCGCGTTCTCGGGCACGGCGAGCCACTCGCCGAGACGCCGCGCGATGCCGACCGAGCGGAGCTTGCCGACGACGACCTCCTCGGAGAGGAACTCCTGCTCGACGAACGCGCCGAGCGTCGCGCCGATCTCGTCCTTGCGGGTCGGGATGATCGCCGTGTGCGGGATCTTGATCCCGAGCGGATACCGGAACAGGGCGGTGACCGCGAACCAGTCCGCGATCGCGCCGACCATGGCCCCCTCGGCCGCCGCGCGCACGTAGCCGAGCCACGGGATCTCGTCCTGCAGTGCGAAGGACACCGCGAACACGACGGCGGCGACGAGCAGGAGGCTCGTCGCGACGCGCTTCATGCGCTTGAGCGCCGCGAGCCGCTCGGCATCCGTCGGCAGCGGGCGCGGCGTACGTGCCGGTGCGGCCTCGCGTTCCCCGATGGTCGTCATGCGCCGTCCCCTCCCGCTCTCGCTAGCCTTTCTCAGGACGCGCTGGGACACAACGCCCGCTTCTCAGGAGAACACGCCGCGGCCGGCCGCGATTCGCGCCCGGGATTCCTGAGAAACGGTGGCTGGCAGCGCGGGCCGGCGGCGGCGGGGGCGCGCCGGCGCGGCATCCGCCGCTGGATAGGCTTGCGTCCATGACGGATGCCGCCCCCACGCCACCCGAGGAGACGTACTCCTATCTCGGGCCGGCCGGCACGTTCACCGAGGCCGCGCTGAAGCAGGTGCCCGAGGCCGCCGGCAAGCACTGGCGCTCGGTCAACAACGTCGGGGAGGCGCTCGCCGACGTGACGAGCGGGCGCTCGGTGGCCGCGATGATCGCGATCGAGAACTCCGTCGAGGGCGGCGTCTCCGCCACGCAGGACGCGCTCGCGACCGTGCCCGGCCTCCGCATCGTCGGCGAGTACGTCGTCCCCGTGAACTTCGTGCTCGTGGCCCGGCCCGGCACCGCGCTCGGCGACGTCCGCATCGTGAACGCCCACCCCGTGGCCTACGCGCAGTCGCGCGGCTGGCTCGAGCGCGAGCTGCCCGAGCACGGGCACATCCCGGCGACGAGCAACGTGCAGGCCGCGGCATCCCTGTTCGAGGGCAGCCAGGCGGACGCCGCGGTGGCTCCGCCCGGCATCACCGAGCACCTCGACCTCGAAGTGCTCGCCCGCGACATCGGCGACAACCCCAACGCGGTGACCCGGTTCGTGCTCGTCTCGCGCTCGCGGATCCTCGCCGAGCCGACGGGGGCCGACAAGACGAGCCTCATCGTCGAACTGCCCGACGACGAGCCCGGATCGCTGCTCGCGATGCTCGAGCAGTTCTCGACGCGCGGCGTGAACCTCTCGCTGCTGCAGTCCCGTCCCATCGGCGACGCCCTCGGCCGCTACCGGTTCGTTGTCGACCTCGACGGGCACATCGCCGATGAGCGCGTCGCCGACGCCCTGCTCGGCCTCCGCCGCACGAGCCCCAACGTCATCTTCCTCGGCTCGTACCCGCGTGCCGACCGCCAGGAGGTGTCGTACCACTCGAAGTACGACGACGAGATCTTCATCGAGGCGCGCGACTGGCTGCGGGGACTGCTCAGCGGCGAGCCCGACTGACGCTCGACGCCGCTGCCCGCCCGCGCGAGCCACTCGACCGGCCGACCGGCCGCGAGGACGCCGAGGCGCGGTACTGTGACGATGATCGTCTTCGGAGGGAGCCCATGACCGAGACGCGGCCGCCCCAGGGGATCGACCCCCGGTTCGACCCCCGGTTCCAGCGCGGCTACGACGGCGAGGTGGACGCTCCGGTCGCCCCGTTCGCCGATGAGCGGCCGGCAGCGGATGCCGCGGCATCCGTCGCCGAGCGGTCGACGGACGTCGGCCAACGTGCCGTCGCACCCGTCGCCGACGCACCCGCCGCGGCCGAGCCCGTCCGGAGGTCGGCTCCGGCGACGGCGCCCGGGCCGCGTGCCGCCGCCTCGACGGAGCCCGACGAGGCGGACGACCTCTTCCCGCCCGAGTTCGCGGAGGCCGACGACGAGCCGTCGCCGGCCGACCCGTGGTTCCTCGCCGCCTGGGGCGTCGCGATCATCGCGATCGTCGTGGGCGGCGCGTTCTGGTGGGCGGGCCTCATGGCCGACAACCCGTTCTCCGGCGTCAACCAGTCCGACCGGTGGCTCCAGTACGTCGGCTGGGTCGTCGCGCCGTCGCTCATCCAGGGCGGCCTGCTCGGGCTCGTCGCCATGTTCGTGTGGACGGGCATCCGCTGGGCCCGTCGCCATTCGGAGCGCTCGTGATCGCCCGGCTGCTGCGGAACCCCGCCGCGATCGCGCTGGTGGTGATCGTGCTCGCCGCGGCCGCGCTCACCATCTGGGCGGTGGGTGTCGTGGTCGAGGACACCGGCGAGATCTTCCTCAATCCCGATCCCAGCGAGGCGGCCATCGCGCAGTACCGCATCATCCAGGTCGCCAACGCGATCCCGCAGCCCGCGACGCTCGTGGGCGTGGTCGCACTGCTCGGCTTCATCATCGTCGGCGCCGTGACGAACCGCGTCGTCGACGCCGACCTCGAGCGTCGTCGCGCCGAGAGGTTTGACGAGCGCTGATCTGCGGTCAGTCCTCGACGCGCACGAGCAGGGCGGCGGGGTCCACGCGGAAGCGGGCGGACACCACGGTGCCGAACTCGTCGCCGTCGATCTCGAACTCCTCGGCATCCGCCTCGATCTCGATGTCGACCGACCGGCCGCGCGAGTAGACGACCTCGCGACGGCGGCTGCCGCCCGTGAGGTCGAGGAACTGGCGTCCGAGCGCGCTCTTGCGCAGCACGCGGTTCTCCCAGGTGACGCGGCGCCAGACGAGCAGCCAGCCCATGAGGTTGCGTGGTTGCAGCACCACCACGTCGAGCTTGCCGTCGTCGAGTTCCGCGTCGGGGATGAGCTCGATGTTGCCCGGCAGGTAGCCGAGGTTGGCCACCAGGATGCTCGACACCCGCGAGCGGTGCAGGCGCCCGGCATCCGTTCGGTACACCACCCGGTACGGCTTCGACGCGGGGATCGCCCGCAGCCCCGCGTCCACGTAGGCGAGCCAGCCGACCCGCTTCTTCAGGTCGGGGTTGGTGTTCGCGATCATGGCGGCGTCGATGCCGATGCCCGACATCACGAGCGAGGCGTGCGTCTCGTTGGTGCCGTCGGCGCGGGTGATGTCGGCCACGAGCACGTCGATCGCCCGGTCGACGCCCGCGAAGGCGAGCACGACCGCGTCGTCGTGGTCGTTCACCGGGATGCCGAGGTTGCGGGCGAAGAGGTTGCCCGTGCCGAGCGGGACGAGGCCGATCGGCACGCCGGTGCCGCGCGCGGCGGCCGCCACCGACCGCACGGTGCCGTCGCCGCCCGCCGCGATGATGAGGTCGACGCCCGCGGCGATCGCCTCGCGCGCCATGCCCTTGCCCGGGTCGTCGACCGTGGTCTCGAGCCACAGCGAGGGGGCGTAGTGCTGCCGATCCTCCGCGGACTTCACGGCGGCGCGCAGCAGGTCGATCCCGCTCTTCGTCGGGTTGTAGATCACGGCCGCGCGCAGCTGTCCGCCGGCCCCGTCCACGCCTGTGGCCGCCTTGTGATGCGCATCCCCGGTCACGCTGCAACCGTATCGCCTCGAGCCGAGCGGATGCCCCGCGCCGCCGCCGTCGGTCCGTCGCCCGACCGGCGCCCGTCCGGGCTCCCGCCCCCGCCCCGGGCGGTCGGCGGCCCCGGGCGGTCGGCGGGCCCGGGCTAGACTGGCTCGCGTGATCGACCCCGTGCTGCTCCGCGAGAACCCCGAGCTGATCAAGCAATCGCAGGAGCTGCGCGGCGAGTCATCCGGCTTCGTCGACGACGCGCTCGCCGCGGATGCCGCGCGCCGCACGGCCATCTCCGAGTTCGAGTCCCTCCGCGCCGAGCAGAACGCGTTCGGCAAGCAGGTCGCCAAGGCGCCCAAGGAGGAGAAGGCCGCGCTCGTCGCGCAGGCGCAGGAGCTCGCCGCGAAGGTGAAGGAAGCGAACCAGCGCGCCGGCGAGGCCGAGTCCGCATTCACGACGGCCATGCAGCGCATCGGCAACGTCGTCATCGATGGCGTCCCGGCCGGCGGTGAAGACGACTTCATCGTGCTCCGCGAGGTCGGCGAGATCCCGGCGTTCGAGTTCGAGCCGCGCGATCACCTCGAGCTCGGCGAACTGCTCGACGCCATCGACATGTCGCGCGGCGCCAAGGTCTCGGGTGCGCGCTTCCACTTCCTCAAGGGCGTCGGCGCCCGGCTCGAGCTCGCGCTCATGAACATGGGCCTCGACCGGGCCATCGCCAACGGCTTCACCCCGCTCATCACGCCGACGCTCGTGCGTCCCGAGATCATGCAGGGCACCGGCTTCCTCGGCGCGCACGCCGAGGAGGTCTACCACCTCCCCGCCGACGACCTCTACCTCGTGGGCACCAGCGAGGTGGCGCTCGCCGGGTACCACTCCGACGAGATCATCGACCTCTCCGACGGCCCGCTCCGCTACGCGGGCTGGTCGACCTGCTACCGCCGCGAGGCGGGCAGCCACGGCAAGGACACCCGCGGCATCATCCGCGTGCACCAGTTCGACAAGCTCGAGATGTTCAGCTACGTCGACCCGGCCGATGCCGAGGCCGAGCACGAGCGCCTGCTCGGCTGGCAGGAGGACATGCTGCAGTCCCTCGGCCTCGCCTACCGCGTCATCGACGTGGCGGCCGGCGATCTCGGCTCGAGCGCCGCGCGCAAGTTCGACGTCGAGGCGTGGGTGCCGACGCAGCAGGCCTACCGCGAGCTCACCTCCACCTCGAACTGCACGACGTTCCAGGCGCGCCGCCTCGACATCCGCCACCGCACCGAGAGCGGGAAGACGGCGCCGGTCGCGACGCTCAACGGCACGCTCGCCACGACGCGCTGGATCGTCGCCATCCTCGAGACCCACCAGCAGGCCGACGGCTCGGTCGTGGTGCCAGAGGCGCTCCGCGGCTACCTCGGCGGCCTCGAGGTGCTGGAGCCCAAGCGCGCATGAGCATGCCGGCCCCCCGACCCGCCGAAGCCGCGGAGCCGTGGCTCGTCGCGCTCGACGTCGACGGCACGATCCTGCATGAAGACGAGTCGATCGACGAGCGCGTCGCCGACGCGATCCTCGCGGCGCGTGAGCGCGGCCACGAGGTGACGCTCGCCACCGGGCGGTCGTGGGCCACGACGTTGCCCGTGCTCGAGCGCCTCGGCCTCAGCCCCGAGTACGTGGTGTGCGCGAACGGCGCCATCACGATGCGACGCGACGACGGGGCATCCGGCGGCTACTCGCGTGCGCATGTGGAGACCTTCGACCCGACTGCGGTGCTCGAGCGCATCCGGTCCTTCCTCCCGAGCGGGCGGTTCATGGTCGAGCTGCCCGACGGGTACCGCCTCTTCACGCAGGGCATGACCGACTGGAACCTCGAGAACGCCCACGAGGTGCGGTTCGACGAGCTGCTCGACCAGCGCGCGACGCGCGTGGTCGTGGTGTCGCCCGACCACGAGCTCGAGGAGTTCCTGCGCATCGTCGAGGAGATGGGCCTGCACCAGGTGAGCTACGCGATCGGCTGGACCGCGTGGCTCGACATCGCCCCCGACGGCGTGAGCAAGGCCACCGCGCTCGAGCGTGTCCGCGGCTGGCTCGATCTCCCGTCCGACCGGGTCATCGCCGTCGGCGACGGCCGCAACGACATCGAGATGTTCTCGTGGGCCGGCGCGGCAGGCCGCTCGGTGGCCATGGGCCAGGCCCCCGCCGAGGTGCGCGCGGCCGCGGGGGAGACCGCCGACGACGTGGACCACGCCGGCCTCGCGGCAGTGCTCGACTCGCTTCCCTGACGACATCCCGCCCGCTCGCGGCCTCGCCGGTTATCATCAGCGAGTCGGGAGGGGCGCGATGAGCGGTCGGTCTGCACCGGAGGAGCCCGTCGAGCCTGCCGTCCCGAGACACGGGCGGATGCCACGGCACGGCGCCTGGGCGACCTACGGCAAGATCGCGGCGGCCGTCGTCGCCGTGCTCGCCATCAGTGCGACCGCGGTCGTCGGCTACGCCGCGGTCGACCTGCTCGCGACGGCCGCGGTGAAGCCGCCCGTGAAGCTCGAGAGCGAGAAGATGCTCGAGAACGTGCCCGACATCGGGGCGATGGAGGGCGGGCTCAACTTCCTGCTCGTCGGCAGCGACAAGCGGCCCGACGACGGCGCCTTCGGCGACCCCGAGGAGGAGTCGGCCGTGCTCAACGACGTGACGATGCTGCTGCACATCTCGCAGGACCACAGCCACGTCGAGGTCGTCAGCTTCCCGCGCGACATGCTCGTGGACGTGCCCGAGTGCGTCGATCCGAACAACCCCGAGGGCGAGCGGCTCTCCGCGTTGTCGGAGACGAGGATGAACGAGGTGCTCTCGTGGGGCGGCTTCGGCTGCGTCGCCGCCACCATCGAGCAACTCACGGGGGTGCAGATCCCCGTCGGCGGCATCGTCGAGTTCTACGGGGTGGCGGCGCTGTCCTCTGCGATCGGCGGCGTCGACGTCTGCGTCGTCGACCGCATCGAAGATCCCTATACCGGGCTCTTCCTCGATCCCGGGACGCATTCCCTGCAGGGCATGGACGCCCTCGCGTTCCTCCGCACCCGGCACGGCGTCGGCGACGGCAGCGACCTCGGGCGCATCTCGAACCAGCAGACGTTCCTCGCGTCGCTCATGCGCACGATGCAGAGCTCGGGCACCCTCGGCGACCCGGTGAAGCTGTACTCGATCGCCAAGGCCGTGCTCTCGAACATGACGCTCTCGACCGCGCTGCAGAACCCGGCGCAGCTCATGGCGATCGCGCGCACGCTGCAGGACATCGACCTCTCGAAGATCGTCTTCGTGCAGTATCCGACCGTGTACACCGATGGGTTCTCGGCGGTCGTGCCGGCCGAGTCGGCCCAGGCGCTCAATGCGGCGCTCGTCGCCGACCACCCCATCGCGATCGACCCCAACGCGACGAACAGCTCCGACTTCGGCACCGTGACCGACCCGAACGCACCGGCCCAGCCCGAGGCGCCCGCCACCGAGGCGCCGGCGACGGATGCCCCGCCCACCGCGGCGCCCACCACGCCGCCGGCCGACGCCCTGCCGTCGGACGTGACCGGCCAGACCGCAGCCGACGTGCGCTGCTCGAGCGCGAACGAGGGCTGACGAGCGATCGCGGCATCCGCCATGCCCGGGATGCTGCGGATGTGTGCGGCCCGCGGCATCCGTCGACCGACCCGAATCAGCGCCTTCTCAGGGTCGAATGAGAGGCTCGTGGGAATGCGCTTCGGCTAGAATCGGGGCCTGCCTGTGCGACGTGGCCCCTCACGGGGCTTCGGCGCGCCGGTTGGAGGGCTGTCCGAGCGGCCGATGGAGCTGGTCTTGAAAACCAGTGGGCAGCAATGCCTCGTGGGTTCGAATCCCACGCCCTCCGCGCGCACGACCCTTGACCACGACACGAGAGGCATCGGGTGAATCAGGACCTGCGTCACAGCTCACGTCGCGCCGCGAAGACCTCGTCCATCGCACGTCACGGGCGACTCAAGGCCCACAGCGCGTGGAGGACGGTGGCGAAGGTCGCGGCATCCGTCGTCGCGATCACCCTGATCTCCGGTTCCGCCGTCGCCGCCTACGCGGCCTGGGACCTCGCCAGCACCGTGCAGCCCACGGTCAAGCTCGAGAGCGAGAAGGCGCTCGAGGGCGTGCCCGACGTCGGTGCGATGGAGGGCGGCGTGAACCTGCTGCTCATCGGCAGCGACAGCCGCGCCGGCCAGGGCGACGGCTTCGGCGACCCCGACGAGGAGACCGCCGTCCTCAACGACGTGACGATCCTGATGCACATCTCGCAGGACCACACGAACGCCTCCGTCGTGAGCTTCCCCCGCGACATGCTCGTCGACGTCCCCGCGTGCCAGGACCCGAACGATCCCTCGAGCACGCTCGACGAGCTCTACGGCGTGAAGATCAACTCCGTGCTCTCGTACGGCGGCATGAACTGCGTCGTCGAGACCGTGCAGTCGCTCACGGGCGTGACGATCCCGTTCGCGGGCATCGTGCAGTTCATGGGCGTCGCGGGCCTCTCCGAGGCCGTCGGCGGCGTCGAGGTCTGCGTCGCCGACCCGATCGAAGACGAGTACACCGGCACGTTCCTCGACGCCGGCAACCACACGCTGAGCGGCGTCGCCGCCCTGCAGTTCCTCCGCACGCGCCACGGCGTGGGCGACGGCAGCGACCTCGGCCGCATCTCGAACCAGCAGGTCTTCATGTCGGCGCTCGCCCGCAAGCTGCAGGGCGAGGGCACGCTGAGCGACCCGGTCAAGCTGTACTCGATCGCCAAGGCCGCGCTCGCCAACATGCAGCTCTCCTCGAGCCTCGCGGACCCCACGCGCATGATCTCGATCGCGAAGGCGCTGAAGGACACCGACCTCGGGTCGATCGCGTTCATCCAGTACCCGACCGCATACTCCGACGACGCTGTCGTGCCGACGGACTCGGCCCAGCTCGTCAACCTGGCGCTCCAGGAGGACCGTCCGGTTTCGTTCAACTACGACAGCTCCTCGTCGGCCTTCGCGTCGGCCGGCGACCCGAACGCCGCACCGCCCGCCGAGGCCCCGGCCGAGGAGGCGCCGCCCGCCGAGGAGGCCCCCGCGTCGGATGCCGCGGCACCGCCGGTCGCGTCCGCGGAGGCGCTGCCCACCGACGTGTCGGGCCAGACCGCGGCCGAGACCCGCTGCTCGGCCGGGCGTTCGCTCGACGACCAGTAGGTGTTCGCTCGGCGTCTGCCCGGCTGCCCGGCTGTGGTTCGGTCGCCCTCGAGATGACGCGAATCGCCCTTCCCGCGGTTCGGGGAGGGCGTTTCGCGTTCTCTCGACGGCCGCCGGTGGGAGCTGATTCGCCCGAATCGTCGTTCGCGGCATCCGCGGGTTATGATGGCTGTCGCGTCTGCGCGCAAGCGCGTCGCGAGGAGACGTCGCATAGTCCGGTCGAGTGCACCACCCTGCTAAGGTGGAGTCCCCGTAAGGGGACCGCGGGTTCAAATCCCGCCGTCTCCGCTCGATGAAAGCCCCGATCGTCCATGAGTTCACGGACAGCGGGGCTTTCTGCGGTGGCGGCCGGGTGGCTACAACCACCGCCGCACCCGCGCGCGATACGCGTTGTACTCTGCACCGAACTTCGCGCTGAGATATCGCTCCTCGGGTGCGATGGCCCCCCACCACAGCGCCGCGACCCCGACCGGCGTGAGCACGAGCGCCCAGAACGACGGCCAGAGCAGCGCCAGCGCCACGTCGAGCGCGATCAATCCGAGGTAGAGCGGGTTGCGGCTCACCGCGAACGGTCCGGTGTCGAGGATCGTGCTCGTCGAGTCGCCGGGGAGCAGCGCCGTCCGATGTCGACCCATGAGCCAGAGCGCCCAGCCGTTCCAGATGGCGAACGCGATGAGGAGGACGATCGACACCGTCCGCGAGAGCGTGACCGGCATCGGGATCGGGTCTCCGACGATGGCCGTGACGCCCCACCCGATCACGAGTGGCACACCGAGTGCGATCGGCGGCCAGATCCGGTAGGCGGGCGCGTCGGCCATGCCCGCAGTGTAGCCCGGCGCCCGCCCCCCGAGTCCGAGGAAGCATTCCTCTCTTTCGAGGATCCTCGGCGAAAGGTGACGGGAAAGCGGTTGACATCCGTCACCGCGCGGCAATAGGGTCAGGTCTGTAAATATGTCGTCTGCGGCAACATATTCACCGTGCACATCCGTGCAGGCGGCGTTCGGCAGGGTCCACTCGAAGAGGAGAAACGACCAATGAAGCAACACGTCCAACGGGCGATCACCGGGCTCTGCGCCGTCGGGGTCACGCTCAGCCTCGGCATCGCGGCGGCGCCCGCGAACGCCGCCGATGAGGACTACCAGGTGCTCGTCGTGGGGGAAACCCTCGGCTTCCGCCACTCGCACATCGACGACACGACGCGCGCCATCATCGCCCTCGGGGAGGAGAACGGCTTCGGCGTCGACGTCTGGGACCCGCCGCAGGGCAGCTCGCCCGGCCAGCCGACCCTCACCCTCCCGAGCTCGCCGTTCACGACGGCCGCCGACCTGTCGAAGTACGCGACCATCATCTTCGCGTCGCCCGTCGACGCGACGAACAACCTCGACCCGAACCGTCCGCGCCTGCTCAACGACACCGAGCTCGCGGCGTTCCAGGGCTACATCCGCGGAGGCGGCGGCTACGTCGGCCTCCACGCGGCGACCGACTCGATGCACACCGTGCCGTGGTACAGCGAGCTGACCGGCGGCAGCGCGCGCTTCCGCAACCACCCCGCCCAGCAGACGGCGACGATGCGCGTCGAGAGCCCGGGGCATCCGTCGACCACCATGCTGCCCGCCGAGTGGGTGCGCTTCGACGAGTGGTACAACTTCACGGCGAACCCGCGCGAGTCGGTGCACGTGCTCATCACGCTCGACGAGTCGACCTACAACCCGGGCAACGGCGCGATGGGTGCCGACCACCCGCTCGCCTGGTGCCAGAACTTCGAGGGCGGCCGCTCGTGGTACGAGGGCGCGGGGCACACGGATGCCTCGTGGAGCGACCCGCTCTTCCTCGCGCACGTGCTCGGCGGCATCGAGTGGACCGCCGGCAAGGTCACCGGTGGCGGCGACTGCGTGACGTTCAACGAGGTGGACGGCATCATCGCCGGCCTCGCCGACGGCTCGAACCGGGTCGAGAAGCTCTCGGCCGGCGTCACCGCCTACCTCGAGACCGCTGAGGCCGCGGCCGACGCGGGCGACCACGAGGGCGCGATCGAGGTGCTCAAGCAGGCCAAGGGCAAGGCGCACGGTCTCCAGGACGACACGCTCGTCGCGAAGATCGCCGACCTCATCGAGTGGCAGGAGGCGCTCGCGGCCGCCTAGTCGCGATCCAGGCCCGGAGGGCCCTCGGCGCATTGCCGGGGGCCCTCCGTCATGCCCGGCGCATCCGACACGGCGAGGTCCCCGGCAGGCGCCGGGGACCTCGCCCGTTCCCGAAGGCGGTCAGTCCAGCGTGACCATCACCTTGTCGGCCGCACCGGGGGTCGCGGCCACCTCGAGGGCCGTGAGCACGTCCTCCACCGGGAACCGGTCGCTGATGATGAGCCGGTACTTCTCCCAGTTGGCGACGAGGTCGTCGGTGACCTCGAAGATCTCGGTCGGGTAGCCCATCGACATGATGATCGAGATCTCACTGGTGAGGATCGCGCCGAAGTCGACCTCGACCGGCTTCTTGTGCACGGCCGGGATGGTGAGGCGCGCTCCCTGCTTGGCGTTCGCGAGCACGGTCTGCACGACGACGCCGGCGCCCGCGGCGTCGATGAAGACGTCGGTGTCGGGTCGGGCGCCACGCTGGCCGATGACGGCCGGCGCCTCGCCCTGCAGTTCGATGAGGCGGGCGGCGACGTCCTCCTCGGCCGAGTTCACGACGGCGTCGGCCCCGACGAGGAGGGCCTTCTCGAGTCGGTTCGGCAGGATGTCCACGACGACCACGTTCGCGACCCCCTTCGCCTTCAGCGACAGCAGCGCGCCGAGGCCGATCGGGCCCGCGCCGAACACGACGGCGTTCTCGCCCGCTGCGGCGCCCGAGCGGTTGACCGCATGCCGGGCGACGGCCATGGGCTCGTTGAGCGCGGCGACCTCGAATGGGATGTGCGCCGGGATGACCCGGAAGTGCACCCCGGCCTCGGCGCCCCTGAGGACGACGAGCGGGGAGAACGCGCCCTGCGCGCCGCCCGAGCCGATGATGCCGTCGGACGCGGCCATCGGGTTGATGACGACGTGGTCGCCGACCTCCGCGCCCCGCACGTTCGCACCGACCTCGACGATCTCACCCGCGGGCTCGTGGCCGAGCGGCGTCGCGCCCTGTCGTGGCGGGATGCCGCCGTACGTCGTGTACATGTGGTCGGACCCGCAGATGCCGCACGCCCGGATGCGCACCAGCACGTCGTCAGGGCCGGCGACCGGCTCGGGTGTCTCCACGATGCCGGTCGTCCCGGGACCGGTGACCATGACCGTCTTCATCGACTGCTCCAGTTCTCGCCGGTTGTGGTCCGGCGTCTCCGGGACATCTTAACTAAATCGAATTAGTAATCCCCCCGACGCCGGGTACGCTGAGGGCCATGCCCGGCGCCAGAGTGACGATGAAGGACGTCGCGCGCGCCAGCGGCGTCTCGCCGGCGACGGTGAGCTTCGTGCTCAACGACCGGCCGGGGCAGACGATCCCGCCGGCCACGCGCGATCGCGTGCACGCCGCCGCCGCCGAGCTCGGCTATGTCCCGCACGGCGTCGCCCGGGCCCTGCGGGAGGGCTCATCGCGCATCGTCGTGCTCAAGGTGGCCCGGCTCCCGCACGGCGGCGCCGCCCTCACGAGCTTCATCGACGGGCTGGATGCGGAGCTCGCCCGGCTCGGGCACACCCTCCTGGTCCGCTACGGCAGCGATCCCGACGGCGACGCGCGCCTCGTCGCCGCGATCTCACCGCGGGCCGTGCTCGACCTCGACGCGCTCTACTTCGGCGACGAGCGGGCGGATGCCGCGGACGCGCCCTTCTCCGAACCCGGATCGCAGCCTCGCCC
This sequence comes from Agromyces sp. NPDC055661, assembly GCF_053618135.1. Taxonomy (NCBI): domain Bacteria; kingdom Bacillati; phylum Actinomycetota; class Actinomycetes; order Micrococcales; family Microbacteriaceae; genus Agromyces; species Agromyces sp. NPDC055661. Next base: position 1,411,796 of record NZ_JBSHHC010000001.1, on the reverse strand, counting down.
CGTCGTGCCCGAGGGCGGGTGGACCGACGGCATGGCCGCCCACACCGCGACCCAGGTGCGGTACCTCGCGGAGCGCGGGCATCGCTCGATCGCCATGGCCGTCGCGATCGATCCGGCCGTCGCCCGGCTGGTCGACCTCCGCCTCGAGTACGCGCGGCACGTCGCCCGCGAGCTGGGGCTGGGCACGGTCCCCGTCCTGGAGTTCGGCGGGGCATCCGCGCCCGACGGCCCGCTTCGGGACGCGTCTGCGCCCGACGGACCGCTTCGCGATGCATCCGCCGCCGACGCGGTCGCGTTGCAGCAGCTGCTCGGCGCCCACCCCGAGGTCACCGCGGTGGCCGCATCCGACGACGCGTCGGCGATCCGCGTGCTCGCCGCGGCGGCGGCGATCGGTCTCGACGTGCCGGGTCGGCTCGCGGTCATCGGGTTCGACGACGCCGGCGTCGGCGCCCATTGGTCGCCCCGGCTCACGACCGTGCGGATCGACGCGGCCGCCTACGGGCGCCGAGCCGCACGCGCGCTCCTCGGCGTGCCGGCCGTCGACGTGGCGCCGCAGCCGGCCGTCGTCGTGCGCCGCGAGTCCGCGTGATCGCGAAGACCGTCGCGAGCACGGCCACGAGGTACCAGGACTCAGGATCGTGCCGTAGGCGCTGCACCGGCGGTCATGACGCCGCCGCGCCATCCGTCGCTCAGCCGGCGGATGCCGCGGCCGTGCGCTCGGCCGACTGGATGACCGCCTCGACACCGAGCCGGAAGAGGTCGCGGTCCTGCAGGTCGGTGAGCTGCGCATTCATCGCGGTGATGAGCGGGTACTTGCGCGGATCCGCGAGGATCGGCCCCTCGATCCACGGGCTGGCATCGACGTCGGACTCGCCCCGCTCGCCGCGGGCCCGGGCGATGCCGGCCGCGCTCGAGAGCGTGTGCGAGGCGAGCAGGGCGTAGTGGCGCACGAGGTCCTCGCCGTCGAGGCCGGCGCGTGAGAACGCGTCGAGCATGAGCTCCACCGCGTCGAGCTCGCCGGGGCCGTGCGTGGTGAGCACGACGGCCTCGACGCCGATCGCGGGGTAGCGCGCGAACTCCTCGAGCGTGACGTCGGAGAGCTGGCGGATGCGCGCCCGCCAGTCCGCGGGGTCGGCGGTGACTGCGGCCACGCAGCGGCCGATGAGCTCGTCGAGGAGCGCCTCCATCAGGTGCTGCTTGTTGCGGAAGTGGCGGTAGATCGCCGTGGGGTCCGCGCCGAGCCGGGATCCGAGCTCGCGGACCGAGATCGACGAGGTGCCGGGCACTGCGGCCAGGTCGAGGCCCGCCGTGATGATCGTGTCGCGATCGAGCCGTGTCTTGCCGTTCGCGCCGGCCTGCGAGCCGGTCGAGCCGGCGCGCGACGGCCTCGAGCGGTCGGGGCTCGTCGTCGTCATGGTGCTCCTGCCCGTTCGCCGGTCCTTCATGGTGCCACGCCCGCGACCCCCGTGTCAGCACACGTGCGGGCGTGGCAGGGCTCCAGCATAACGAATTGGCCAACGGTGCTGTCAACAGTGTTGACATCGGTGTTGGGGCGCGACTACGCTCGCCGAATCCCACCCGTTCGACGAGGAAGCGAGGGGCGCTGTTGCCTGCAGACGTACTGTTCACCGGCGGAGCCGTGTTCACCGGAACCGGGGAGCCCCTGCATGGGCATGCCGTGGTCGTGACGGGAGACCGGATCACCGCCGTGGTGCCCGAGTCCGAGGCATCCGCGCACATCGGCGAGGCCACGCGCGTGGTCGACCTCGGCGGCGCCCTGCTCAGCCCGGGCTTCCAGGACGCGCACGTGCACCCGCTGAGCGCGGGCGTCGAGCTCCTCATGTGCAACCTCACCGAGGCGACGGATGCCGCGGACGCCGTCGCACGGGTCGAGGCCTACGCCGACGCGAACCCCGACGAGGCCTGGATCCAGGGCGGCGGCTGGTCGATGGACCACTTCCCGGGGGGAGCGCCCGTGCGCACGCTGCTCGACGCGGTCGTGCCCGACCGCCCGATCGTGCTCATGAGCCGCGACCACCACTCGACGTGGGCGAACACCGCGGCGATCACCGCGGCCGGCATCGACGCCGCGACGCCCGACCCGGCCGACGGACGCATCGAGCGCGAGGCCGACGGCACGCCGGCTGGCACGTTCCACGAGGGCGCGAGCGACCTGTTCGACCACGTGCGTCCGAAGATCGGCGCCGACCTCGCGTACGCCGGCCTGCTCCGCGCGCAGGACGAGCTCATCGCGCTCGGCATCACCGGATGGCAGGACGCGTGGGTCGGCACCGGCCTCGGCGGCGTGCAGGACGTGGCATCCGTCTACCGTCGTGCCCTGCTCGACGGCACGCTGCGCGCCCATGTCGTGGGCGCCCAGTGGTGGGAGCGGGCCGGCGGCCTCGAGCAGGTCGAGGAGATGACGGTGCGGCGGGCCGAGTTCGCGGCGCTCGACGGCGGCCGCTTCACGCTCGGCACCACGAAGATCATGGTCGACGGCGTCGCCGAGAACCAGACCGCCGCGATGCTCACCCCGTACCGCGACGTGCACGGGCACGACACCGCGAACAGCGGCCTCTCGTTCATCGACCCCGAGCAGCTGCGCGAGATCGTGACCCTGCTCGACGGCGCCGGCTTCCAGGTGCACTTCCACGCACTCGGCGACCGGGCCGTGCGCGAGGCGCTCGACGCGGTCGAGGCCGCCCGTGCCACGAACGGCCCGACCGACGGGCGGCACCACCTCGCGCACCTGCAGGTCGTCGAGGAGACCGAGACCGCCCGCTTCGCCGAGCTCGACGCGGTCGCCAACATCCAGGCGCTCTGGGCCACCCACGAAGACCAGATCGACGAACTCACGCTGCCGTTCCTGCAGGACGGCGCCGAGGCGCGCCAGTACCCCTTCGGCGACCTCGTGCGGCACGGCGCCCGACTCGCCGCGGGCAGCGACTGGCCGGTCTCGAGCGCCGACCCGATGGACGCGATCCACATCGCGGTCACCCGCGTGGCCCCCGGCCGCGACGACGAGCCGCTCGGCGGCGCTCACCAGCGCCTCGACCTCGCCACCGCGATGGCCGCCTACACCTCGGGCACCGCCTGGGTGAACCACCGCGACCACGACACCGGTCACGTGCGCGAGGGCTACCTCGCCAACCTCGTCGTGCTCGACCCCGACCCGTTCTCCCTCCCCGCCGACGAGATCCACCGATCCACCGTGGAGTCCACGTGGATCGAGGGCGAGCTCGTCTACTCCCGCACCACCTGACCCCTGAGGAGCATCATGACCACGCCACGCCTCCCCGCACGGCGCCGGTTCCGGCGCACCACCGCGATCGTCGCCGGCGGCCTCGGCGCCGTGCTCGCGCTCGCGGGCTGCACGCCCGAGCCCTCGCCCGACACCGACGTCGAGTGGGAGCTCACCGCGACGACCGACGCCCCCTCGGGCGACATCGACTCGTACACCTGGGTGAGCTACGCCGAGCCGTTCTCGCTCGACTACGCCTACGCGTTCGACTACTCCGACAACCAGGTGCTCGCCAATGTCTGCGAGTCCCTGCTCCGGCTGAACCCCGACTACACGCTGTCGCCCGGGCTCGCGGAGTCGTACGAGCACCCGACGCCGACGACGTGGGTCTACACGATCCGCGACGGCGTGACCTTCCACGACGGCACGCCGCTGACGGCGGCCGACGTGGTCGCGTCGATGAGCCGCCACCTCGACCCCGCGGTGGGCTCGTCGTGGTACTCCGTCTACCAGAACGTGGTCTCGATCGAGCAGACCGGCGACCGCGAGGTCACCGTCACCGAGGCGATCCCCGACTCGCAGTTCAACCTGGCGATGGGCGGCTCGGCCGGCGTGGTCGAGTCCGCTGCCACGCTCGAAGCCGCGGGCGCCGACTACGGCAACTCCAGCGGCGGCGTGAACTGCACCGGCCCGTTCTCGCTCGAGGAGTGGAAGTCGGGCGAGTCCATCACCCTCGCCCGCTACGACGACTACTGGGACGACTCGCTGCGCGCGAAGTCGGGCGAGGTCGAGTTCCTCTTCATGAACGACGCCACCGCCCGCGTCAACGCGCTGAAGTCGGGTGAGGTCGACGGCGGCTGGATGATCCCCTTCGACGCGATCGGCCAGCTCGAGGCATCCGGGGTCGGCGACGTGTACTTCGGCCTGAGCACCGCGGTCTCGAGCCTGATCGTCTCGAACCTCGACGGCCCGCTCGGCGACCTGCGGGTGCGGCAGGCGCTGCTCATGGCCCTCGATCGCCAGGGCATCGTGGATGCCGCGGCGAAGGGCTACGGCGACGTGACGAACGCGCTCACCACCGAGTCCGTCTGGGTCGGCGCGAGCGACGCCGCACTCGACTCGGCCTTCGCGGGCCTCGAGGAGTACCCGTACGACCTCGAGGAGGCCAAGCGCCTCGTCGAGGAGGCCGGCGCGACGGGCGAGGAGATCACCTTCGCGACCGCGCCGATCGGGAGCGACTTCAACATCATCGCCCAGGCCACCGCGGCCGCGGCCGAGTCCATCGGCCTGAAGGCGACGATCGAGACGGTGACGCCCAACGCGTACACGGCGCTGTTCTCCGACCCGAGCGCCCGCGAGGGCATCGACCTCTTCTACACGGTCTGGTACCTGTCGAGCCCCGACCCGCTCGAGATGTACAGCGTGCTTCGCACCGGCGAGTTCAGCAACTACGGCGAGTGGAGCGGCCTCGAGTTCGACCAGGTCGTCAACGAGGCGATCGCCATCGACGACCCGGCCGCCCGCTCCGAGAAGACCGCGGAGGCGCAGCGCATCGCGAACGAGCAGCTGCCGTGGCTGCCGCTCTTCACCGGCCCCATGCCGGTGTTCATGGGCGAGCGGATCACGGGTGTCTCGCCGTCGATCGCGTTCCTCTACTACCCGTGGGCGGCGACCATTGGCGCTCGCTGATCCGGCCGAGCGCACCGCCGCCCGATCCGGTGGGGCGTGGGTCGGCACGGCCACGCTCCGCCGGGTCGGCGGCAAGCTCGGAGCCCTCGCCCTCACGCTGTTCCTGGCGTCGCTGCTGGTGTTCTTCTCGCGATTCCTCGTTCCCGGCGACCCCGTGAGCTTCCTCCTCCGAGGACGCAAGCCGAGCCCTGAGGCGGTGGCCCAGGTCACCGAGCAGTACGGCCTCGACCTGCCCCCGTGGCAGCAGTACCTGAACTGGATCGCGGGCGTGCTGCACGGCGACTTCGGCCGGTCGCTCCAGTTCCGGCAGGATGTCTCGACCGTCATCGGCGAGCGGCTCCCCGTGACGCTGGGGCTCGTGCTCATGGCCGGGCTCATGATCGCGATCGTCGGGATCGCCGCCGGGATCGTCGCGGCGCTCAACCGTGGGCGCGTGCTCGACCGGGCGGTGCTCATCGGGCTCACCGTGCTCGGCGCGATCCCGTCGTTCGTGGGTGCGATCGTGCTCATCGCGATCTTCGCGGTGCAGCTCGGGTGGTTCCCGTCGTTCGGCTCGGGGGAGGGCGGCCTCGACACCGCCTACCACCTCGTGCTGCCGTCGATCGCCCTGGCGATCGTGTTCGTCGTGCTCGTCGGCAAGGTCACCCGCTCGTCGATGGTGGACCAGCTCGACCGCGAGCACGTCGAGGTCGCGACGAGCCGCGGCCTGAAGCGCGCGACCGTCGTGCGCCGCCACGTGTTCCGCAACGCGATCGGCCCGATCCTCACGGTGAGCGGCCTGCTCGTCGCGGGCCTGCTCGTGGCGAGCTCGATCGTCGAGGCGGCCTTCGGGCTCGCGGGCGTCGGCTCGCTGCTCGTGCAGTCGGTCGACCGCCTCGACTTCCCGGTCGTGCAGGCGATCGTCCTCCTCGTGGTCGCGGCGTTCGTCGTCGTGAACGCGATCGTCGACCTCCTCGAACCCTGGATCGACCCGCGATCCGCAGCAGGAGCTGGTGCCCGATGACCACCCCCACCCTCGCCGTCGAGGTGCTGCGCGCGCCGCGCGCCCGACGCGCGAACACCACCTTCCTCGTCAGCGTCGGCATCGTCGCCGTGATGACGCTCGCCGCGATCCTCGCCCCGCTCATCGCGCCGTACCCGCCCGACCAGGTCGACCTGGGCGCCGTGCACGCCGGTCCCAGCGCCGCGCACTGGCTCGGCACCGACGCCCTCGGCCGCGACCTGCTGAGCCGCCTGATCTACGGCGCCCGCACTGCGCTGCTCGGCCCGCTCCTCGTCGTGCTGTCGTCGACCGTGCTCGGCATCCTGCTGGGCCTGCTCGCCGGATGGCGCGGCGGCTGGCTCGACGCCGTGCTCGGCCGCATCTTCGACGTCGTGTTCGCCTTCCCGTCGCTGCTCATCGCGATCATGGCGGTCGCCCTGTTCGGCAAGGGGCTCGTCGCTCCGGTCATCGCCATGAGCATCGCGTACATGCCGTTCGTGGCCCGGCTCACCCGGTCGCTCGTGACCGCCGAGCGCAGTCGTCCGTATGTCGCGGCCTACCGCGTGCAGGGGTTCGGCGGCGGCTGGATCGCGTTCCGACGCGTGCTCCCGAACGTGACCCCGATCGTCGGCGCGCAGTCCACGCTCAACTTCGGCTACGTGCTCGCCGAGCTCGCCGCCCTCTCGTTCCTCGGCCTCGGCGTGCAGGCGCCGACCGCCGACTGGGGCGCCATGATCAACGAGGCCCAGGCGGGCCTCATCGGCGGCTACTTCCTGCCCGCTCTCGTGCCGGCCGTCGCCGTGGTGGTGGTCGTCGTCGCCGTGAACGTGATCGGCGAGGAACTGTCCGACCGCATCGGAGGCGAGATCCCCGCATGACCCTCCTCGACATCGATCGACTCACGCTCGACCTGCCCGACGGCACGCGCCTGCTCGACGGCATCTCGCTCAGCGTCGCCCCCGGCGAGACCGTCGGCCTCGTCGGCGAATCGGGCTCGGGCAAGTCCCTCACCGCGCGCTCGGTGCTCGGCCTGTTCCCCGATCGGGCGACGACCGGCGGCTCCGTGCGGCTCGAGGGCCGCGAGGTGCTCGGCGCGTCCACGCGCGAGCTGCTCGCCCTGCGCCGTCGCAGCGCCGCGATGGTGTTCCAGGACCCGCGCGCGGGCATCAACCCCATGCGCACGATCGGCGACCACCTCACCGAGGCCACGAGGATCGCCGACCGGCGTCCCGCCGCCGAGGCCCGTGCCCGCGCGGTCGAGCTGCTCGGCGCCGTGCGGATGCCGCGCCCCGACGAGCACCTGTCCCAGCATCCGCACGAGCTGTCGGGCGGCATGCTCCAGCGCGTCATGATCGCCGGAGCACTCATGAGCTCGCCGCCCCTGCTCATCTGCGACGAGCCGACGACGGCGCTCGACGTGACGACGCAGGCCGAGATCATCTCGGTGCTCGCGGAGCAGCAGGCGAGTCGTGGAATGGGCATGCTCTTCATCACGCACGACCTCACCCTGGCCGCCTCGCTCTGCGACCGCATCGTGGTCATGAGCACGGGCCGCGTCGAGGAGCGCGGCGACGCTCGGCAGGTGCTGCGCGATCCGCAGGCCGAGTACACCAAGCGGCTCGTCGCGGCCACGCCGACCATCGCGATCCGCGGTTCGGCCGACGGTGAGGCCGCGTCCTCCTCCCGCGGGTCGAGGAGCGGCGAAGCCGCGTCTCGAGACCGGCACGCGACGACGGATGCCGCGACCCCGACGGATGCCGCGCGCACCGCGTCACCCGCCGCCGACGTCGCCCCCGCGGCATCCGCCGCCCCCGAGCCGATGCTCGTCGTGACGGCGCTCGCGAAGACCTACCACCCGCGCGGGCGGACCCCGGTGCGCGCCGTGGCCGGCGCCTCGATCGCGATCGCCCACGGCGGTGCGCTCGGCGTGGTGGGCGAGTCGGGCTCGGGCAAGTCGACGCTCGCGCGGATGATCGTCGGGCTCGAGCAGGCCGACTCCGGCGACATCCGGATCGACGGACGCGAGCGCACCGCCGCGCCGCGCACCCGCGCCGACCGGCTCGCGCACGCCCGGTCGGTCCAGATGGTGTTCCAGGACCCGTACCTCTCGCTCGACCCGCGCGTGACCGCGGGCCGTGCCGTCGAGGACGCCCTGCGCCTGCACGCGAAGTTGTCGACCGCCGACGCTCGCGCCCGCGTGCTCGACCTGCTCGAGCAGGTCGGCCTCGACGCCCGCCACGCGAACGCCCGGCCGAAAACCCTGTCGGGGGGCCAGCGCCAGCGGGTCGCTATCGCCCGTGCGCTCGCCGTGGAGCCCGACCTGCTCGTGATGGACGAGGCGACGAGCGCGCTCGACGTCTCGGTGCAGGCACAGGTGCTCGACCTCGTCGCGCGCATCCGCCGCGAGCGCGGCCTCACCGTGCTCTTCATCAGCCACGACCTCGCGGTCGTACGGCGGGTCTGCGACGAGACCGTCGTGATGCAGCACGGCGAGATCGTCGAGCGCGGCCGCACGGCCGAGCTGCTCGATGCGCCGCGGCATCCGTACACCCGGCTGCTGCTCGACTCGGTGCCGCGACCCGCGTGGGACGAGGCGCCCGTCGTCGAGGCGGGCGATCGCGTGCTCGCCTGACGGCTACTCGAGGTTGTCCACCGGGGTCGTCTCGTCGAGGGGGTCGCCCTCGCTCGCGCTCGTCACCTCGGAGCCGTCGCGGGCATCGGGGGAGGCGCCGGGCGACGTGCCCTCCTCGAGGTCGAAGTCCAGCGCTCCGCGGTCGCCGGGTCCGGCGTCGGGGTTGCGACCGGAACCCGTCTCGTCTGCCGTGCTCATGGGCCGAGCGTAGGTCGACGGATGCTGCGCCGACAGGCCCTTGACACGTGCTCGGTGCCGCCTCCATGCCGACGCATGCAACCGTCCCCTGTCGGGGGGTCATGGCTAGGCTGGTTCACACCACGATCAGGGGGATTGCAACCATGCAACGAATCATGACGTCCGCTGCGCTGGTATTCGCCGGCGCCCTGCTGCTGGCCGGCTGCACCGCCGCTGGAGGCGGCTCCACGAGCGCCGCCGCCGCCGACCCGTGCCAGGCGGTCAACTCGGAGGTCCGCGACATCTCGAACGGCGCGCAGAACGTGCTCGCCGCCGGCGGCGATCCGAGCGAGATGCAGGATTCGCTCGACGGCTACAGCGAGCGGGTGACCGCGCTCGACGAGCAGTACGGCTCCGACACCGGCACGTCGGAGGCGCTCGGCGTGCTCAACGAGCAGATCGACGCGGCATCCTCGTTCGCGGCGACGCTGCCCACCGATCCCGACGCGGAGGTCGACTCCGAAGCCGTGGCCGAGCAGCAGGGTGCGATCGCCGAGGCGGCGACCGAGGTCACCAACTCCTGCGACGCGGGCTGACACCCGCCCCACGCGAACGGCGCGCGGCATCCGCTCATCGGATGCCGCGCGCCGTCGTCATGCGGCCGCTCGCGCGTTCAGGCCACCGCGATCAGGACGCCGCCTTCTTGGCCGGCGCCTTCTTCGCGGGGGCCTTCTTCTTCGCTGCGTCGCCCGACGACTTCGCGCCGCCCTCGGCCGACTTCGACGTGGACTTGGCGCCCGAGCCGCTCTTCGACGAGCCCGATGAGCTCGACTTCGCGGCATCCGACCCGCCCCGCTTCGATGCGATGGACTGGCGCAGCGCCTCCATGAGGTCGATGACCTCGCCGCCGGCCTCCTCCTCGGGCTGCTCGCCGAACGTCGCGGCCGTGTCGATCGCGTCGCCCTGCTCGAGCTTGGCCGTGATGAGGGTGCGCAGCTCCTGCTGGTACTCGTCGACGAACTGCGCCGGCTCGAATTCGGAGACCAGGCTCTCGACGAGCTGCTTCGACAGCTCGAGCTCCTGCGACGAGATCTTCACGGGCTCATCGAGCGACGGGAAGGCGGCCTCGCGCACCTCATCGCTCCAGAGCAGCGTCTGCACCATGAGCACGTCGCCGTAGACGCGCAGCGCAGCCAGCCGCGTCTTCTGGCGTAGCGCCATGCGCACGATCGCGGTGCGCTCGGTCGACTCGAGCGTCCGGCGCAGCAGCACGTACGCCTTGTTCGAGGCCGAGTCGGGCTCGAGGTAGTAGCTCTTGTCGAACATGATCGGGTCGATCTGCTCGGTCGGCACGAACTCGACGACCTCGATCTCGCGGCTGCGCTCGGCGGGCAGCGACTTCAGGTCCTCGTCGGTGATGATCACCGTGCGCTCGCCGTCGTCGTAGGCCTTGTCGATGTTCTTGTAGTCGACGGGCTTGCCGTCGATCTCGCAGATGCGTTGGTAGCGGATGCGCCCACCGTCCGCGTCGTGCACCTGGTGCAGTGACACGTCGTGGTCCTCGGTGGCGCTGTACAACTTGACGGGCACATTGACCAGGCCGAATGTGACCGCCCCCTTCCAGACGGCTCGCATCACACCAGTACACACCCGCGGACGCGGAGAACGGTACCCCCTGCGGCATCCGTACCGTTCGCCGCTCCCGTCGTCGTGTGTGTCGATCTCGCAGTCGCGGGACGCGCTGGCGGCCGAGGTCAGTCCGGTTCGGCGGCGGCCGACGTGCGGACGACGTCGTCGTCGGTCGCGGCCCAGGTGGCGAGCAGCTGCAGCCCGTCGTGCGAGGCCGTGCCGGGTTCGGCGGTATAGGCGAGGAACAGCAGCCCGCGCTCCGACGACAGTTCCATGGCCTCGTAGTTCAGCTGGAGATCGCCCACGACGGGGTGGTGGATGCGCTTGAGGCCGGTGCGGTGCTCGCGCACGTCGTGCGATGCCCACAAGGTGCGGAACGCCTCGCTGCGAGTGGAGAGTTCGCCCACGAGATCGCTCAGGGCGCGGTCGTACGGAGCGCGTCCCGCCTCGGCACGCAGGAGCGCCACGGTCTGCTGGGCGGCGTCCTCCCAGTCGAGGTAGAACGCGCGTGCACGCCGGTCGAGGAACAGGAAGCGGCCGAAGTTCGCGGGACGCTGCGGCTGGCGATACATCTCCGAGAAGAGCGCCAGACCGAGCCGGTTCGAGGCGACGATGTCGAGGCGTCCGTTCTGCACGACGGCGGGCACGTTGGTCATCGCATCGAGCAACTGTTGCACGCCGGGCCGCATCTGCTGCTTCCGCGCTGACCGCCGCCGCTGCTGGGGACGGATGCCCGCGTTGGCGGCGCGCACGAGGTCGTGGAGGTGCGTGCGCTCGGCATCGTCGAGTTGCAGCGCGCGGCTGATGCCCTCGAGCACGGCCTCGGAGACACCGACGGCGTTGCCGCGTTCGAAGCGCACGTAGTACTCGACGCTCATGCCGGCGAGGAGCGCGACCTCCTCGCGGCGGAGTCCCGGGACACGGCGGCGTCCACCGAAGTCGGGCAGCCCGGCCTGGGCGGGGGTGAGCCTGGCTCGCCGAGTGGTCAGGAACTCACGGATGTCGTCCCGAGTGTCCATGCCTCGACCCTACGACCGCACAAGCCGAGTGTGGGGGGCCCTGCCATTAACCGGATAGGGCGGGTCTGCCTCGCCGCGAGGTGCCGAGTTCAACTGGGATCACCTCAACGAAAGGCACACAGGAACATGAATGACCAGAAGGTGTGGTTCGTCACCGGCGCCGGCCGTGGCATGGGCATCGACATCGCCAAGGCGGCGCTCGCCGCCGGACACGCGGTCGTCGCGACCGGCCGTGACGCCGACCGCGTCCGCAACGTGATCGGCAAGCACGACGGCCTCCTCGCCGTGGCGCTCGACATCACCGATCCGGACGCCGCGGGCGCCGCCGCGCAGGCGGCCGTCGAGCGATTCGGTCGCATCGACGTGCTCGTCAACAACGCGGGCAACTTCTACGCGGGCTTCTTCGAGGAGATCAGTCCCGAGCAGTACCGCCGGCAGATGGAGACGAACTTCTTCGGCCCACTCAACGTGACGCGCGCGATCCTGCCGATCATGCGGAAGCAGCGGAGCGGCCACGTCATCACCATCAGCTCCACCGCCGGCCTCGTCGGCGTCGACTTCTGCTCGGCGTACTCTGCATCGAAGTTCGCCGTCGAGGGCTGGATGGAATCGCTCCGCTCCGACGTCGAGCCGTTCGGAATCACGACGACCGTCGTCGAGCCCGGGTTCTTCCGCACCGAGCTCCTCGTCGAAGGTTCGTCCACGATCTGGCCCGAGCTCTCCATCGACGACTACGCCGACCGCACGAAGGCGACCATCGAGGCGTGGACGGGCATGAACGGCCTGCAGACGGGCGACCCGGCGAAGCTCGCCGCCGCCCTCGTCGTCCTCGCCGACTCCGGCCAGCCGCCGCTGCGCTTCCTCGCCGGCGCCGATGCCATCGAGACCGCGGAGCAGAAGGCCAGGACGTTGCTCGAGCAGGCCGACGCCCACCGCGAGCTCTCCAGCTCGCTCCTCCACGACAACGCCACCGTCTGACCGACGCACCGTCTTCGAGCGGACAGGACACCATTCCGTGGATTCATCACTGAGCAACACCGTCGCCCTCGTCACCGGAGCGAGCAGCGGGATCGGCGCGGCAACAGCGCGCAGATTGGCCGAGCACGGGGCATCCGTCGCTCTCGTGGCCAGGCGAGCCGACCGTCTCGACGCACTCGCAGCCGAGATCCGGGAAGCGGGCGGAACCGCGCTCGCCGTGCAAGCCGACATCACCGACCGCGGCGAGGCCGAGGCGGCCGTCCAACAGGTCGTCGACCGGTTCGGACGACTCGACATCCTCGTCAACAACGCCGGCCTGATGCTCCTCGGCCCGGTCGTCGGCGCCGACGTCGAGGAGTGGGAGCGCATGCTCGCTGTCAACGTGCGCGGCCTGCTCTCCACGACCCGCGCGGCACTGCCGCACCTGCTCGAAACCGCGGAGGCGGGGCCGCGGCGGGTGGCCGACATCGTCAATGTCAGCTCGATCGCCGGCCGAGTCGCCTGGAGCGGCTACGGCGTCTACAACCTCACCAAGTTCGGCGTGAACGGGTTCACCGAGTCATTGCGTCAGGAGGTGACCCGACGCCACGTGCGCGTGGGCGTTCTCGAACCGGGCGGCGTGGCGACCGAGCTCGCCTCCCACAACCGACCCGAGATCCAGAGCGAGATGACCACTCCCTTCTACGAGCAGACAGAGGTCCTCGCGCCCGAGGACGTCGCCGACGGCGTCGCCTACATGGTCACCCGCCCCCGGCACTCGTCCGTCGGCGAGCTGTGGATCATGCCCACCGACCAAGCCTGACGATCTGCACGGCCTCGCCCTTGGTCGAGGCGCAGCGAGGTGCGGATGCTGCGAATGCTGGCATTGCGGCATCCGCACCCGCGAGGATGGACGCGTGGCCGAGGGCACGCGCCAGCTCGTGGAGGTCGACGGTCGGAGGCTCCGGCTGACGAACCTCGACAAGGTCATGTATCCCGAGACGGGCATGACCAAGGGCGAGGTGATCTCCTACTACGCGGAGGTCGCCCCCGTCATGGTGCCCCTCACCGCCGGGCGACCGGTCACGCGCAAGCGGTGGGTGCAGGGCGTGGGCACCCCGGATGCCCCGGGCCAGGTGTTCTTCGAGAAGAACCTCGCCGAGCACGCGCCCGACTGGGTGCGCCGGGGGGTCATCCAGCACTCCGACGGGCCGAAGACCTACCCGATCGCCGACAACCGGGCGACGCTCGTCTGGCTCGCGCAGCAGGCGTCGCTCGAGGTGCACGTGCCGCAGTGGCGCTTCCGCCCCGACGGCGGGCGGGGCAACCCCGACCGCATGGTGTTCGACCTGGACCCCGGCCCGGGCATGGGGCTCGCGGAATGCGCCGAGGTGGCCCGGCTCGTGCGGGCGATCCTCGACGGGATGTCGCTCGAGGCGTTCCCCGTGACGAGCGGCAGCAAGGGCATCCACCTGTACGCCCCGCTCGACGGCGCACAGACGTCCGAGCAGATCTCGGCCGTCGCGCACGAGCTCGCGCGCGCCCTCGAGGCCGACCACCCCGAGCTCATCGTGTCGAGCATGCGGAAGACGCTCCGCGAGGGGCGGGTGCTCATCGATTGGAGCCAGAACAACCAGAACAAGACGACGATCGCGCCGTACTCGTTGCGCGGCCGCTTCCGTCCGACGGTGGCGGCGCCACGCACGTGGGAGGAGCTCGACGACCCCGGCCTGCGGCACCTCGAGGCGCACGAGGTGCTCGAGCGTGTGGCCGCCGGCATCGACCCGACCGCTCCGCTCGCGGCATCCGGCGGCTCAGGGGCTGGACCGCTCGCCACCTACCTCTCGATGCGCGAAGCCGGCGCGACGCCCGAGCCGATGCCCTCATCGGCGTGGGGAGCGTCGAGCGACGGCCTGCCGCGGTTCGTGATCCAGGAGCACCACGCCCGTCGGCTGCACTACGACCTGCGGCTCGAGCGCGACGGCGTGCTGAAGAGCTGGGCGGTGCCGAGGGGCGTCCCCGAGGGGACCGACCGGAACAACCTCGCAGTGCAGACCGAGGACCACCCCATGGAGTACCTCGCCTTCGAGGGCACGATCCCGGCCGGGCAGTACGGTGCGGGCGGCATGACGGTGTGGGACACCGGCACCTACGAGACCGAGAAGTGGCGCGACGAGGAGGTGATCTTCACGCTCACCGGGCGTCCGGGCGGCCCGCTCGGCGAGGTGCGCCTCGCGCTCATCCGCACGGAGGGCGAGGGTGAGAAGTCGCAGTGGCTCCTGCACCGCATGAAGGACCAGCGTGCGGGGCACTGGAGCCCGTCGTCGAAGGCGCGGCACGAACGGAACGAGTCTTCGCGGGTCGAGGAGCGCCCGGCGGAGAGTCCGGAGGTTGAGGAGCGCCCGGCGGAGCCGGACGCGTCTCGAAACCCCCTCGCGCAAGCGGGTTTCGAGACGCCGGCGGAGCCGGCTCCTCGACCCGCGGGGTCCGCGCACGCAGGTTTCGAGACGCCGGCGGAGCCGGCTCCTCGACCCCAGGAGGCCGAGGACGACGGCGTCGAACCCATCCTCGTCCGCCCCATGCTCGCGACCTCGGGCACGCTCGGCCGCCTGACGGGGGAGGAGTGGGCGCTCGAGTGGAAGTGGGACGGCATTCGCGTGCTCGCCCGGGCCGACGGCGGCGGCATCCGCCTGCTGAGCCGGCGGGGGAACGACGTGACGGCCACCTACCCCGAGCTCTCGGCGCTTCCGAGGGTCCTGCGCGGCGACGCCCTCGTCGACGGAGAGATCGTCGCGCTCGACGACGAGGGGCGTCCCAGCTTCGAGCTGATGCAGCAGCGGATGAACCTGACCCGTCCGCGCGAGATCGAGCGGGTCGCGGCATCCGTGCCGGTACGGCTGCTGCTCTTCGACGTGCTCGAGATCGCCGGGTCGCCGGTCATGCAGCTGCCGTACCGCCGGCGACGCGAGCTGCTCGAACGACTGCTGCGCCCGCGCGCCGGCGTCCCGGTGGAGGTGCCGGCTGGGGCGACGGGCGAACCCGCCGAGGCGTTCGAGGAGAGCCGCCGCCTCGGCCTCGAAGGGCTCGTGGCCAAGCGCCCCGACTCGCCCTACCGGCCGGGCGTGCGCTCGGAGGACTGGCTGAAGCTGAAGCTCACGCGCACGCAGGAGGTCGTGATCGGCGGCTATCGCAAGGGCATCGGCACGCGAACGGGCCACATCCGCTCACTGCTCGTCGGCATCCCGGGCGAGCACGGGCTCGAGTACGCGGGCCGCGTCGGCAGCGGCTTCAAGGAGGTCGAGCTCGACCGGCTCCTGAAACAGCTCGGCGGGCTCGAACAGCCGACGCGGCCCTTCGTGGAGGTGCCGGCGATCGATGCGAAGGACGCGGTCTGGGTGCGGCCCGAGCTCGTCGGCGAGATCGAGTTCGGCGAATGGACCCGCACGGGCGTCGCCCGGCACCCGAGGTGGCGAGGGCTCCGTTCCGACAAATCCCCAGATGAGGTCGTGCGGGAAACGTGATCCCGGTGGCCCCCGCACAAGGTACGCTCTGTCGGTGGGCACACTCTATTACGGCGATTCCGGCACCCCGATCGGAATCGAAGACCGCGCGCTGGCGCACCTCAAGTTCGCGATCACGACCAAGCTCCGCCGCGGCGAGAGCTTCACGCTGTCGTGGAAGCATCCCGACGACCAGCCGCGTGGACGGAGCACCCTCTGGGTGCACCCGACCATCCCGCTGCGCTTCGTGTTCGACGAGCCCGAGACGCCCGACCTGAGCCGGGAGTGGGTCGAGGACCTGATGCGCTCGGCCAACAGCACGGGCGGCATCATGCTCGTCGAGGAGCACGTCGACGTCCCCGAGCCCGAGCCCGAGGCCGCCCCGGTCATCGCGGCCTGACGGGTCGTCGCGGCCCGACCGCGGCGCAGCCCGTCCTCACGCGTCGTCGACGAGCAGCGCCAGCAGCGCCTGCTCGCGCCCACCGCGACGCTCGATCGTGCGCCCGTGCTCGTACGCGATCACCACGCGCGGGTCGACGTAGCTCGCCTTCGCGATCGCCGGGGTGTTGCCCAGCACCGTGCTGGCGAACTCGATCGCGTCGCGGACCGCCTTCCCCCGTGCCCTGGTCGTCTCCATGACCCCGATCTCGGCCAGCCGATCGGCCGCGGCGATCGTGCCGCGCAGCGTGCGGAAGTCCTTCGCAGTGAAGTCGCCGCCGGTGCGCGCGCGGATGTCCTCGTTCACGTCGGACGCGATCGCGGAGCGCATGCGCCGGCCGTCGAGCCACGCGTAGAGCCGTGCGGCGGGCGAGCGCTCGCCCGAGCGCTCCACGAACGTCGCGAGCGCGGCATCCGTCACCCGGACGTCCTGCGCGATGCCGCCCTTCGCCCGGAACCGGAACCGCACGGTGTCGGCGTCGTCGAGCCGCGCGTTGCGCACGAGCAGCGTGGTGAGCCCGCGGCTGCGGTAGTCGGCGAGCGACTCCTCCGACCCGATGCGGATCGCGCCGAGGTCGAGCGTGCGGAACGCCGCGGCGAGCACGCGCTCGCGCGGCAGCTCGTCGAGCGCGAGATCCCGCCGCACGGTGCGCCGCGCGGCGGGCAGCACCTCGGCCAGGGCGGTCATGCGCAGGAACTTCTCCGCGTCTTGCCGTTCGCGCCAGACCGGGTGGTAGAGGTACTGGCGACGGCCCGCCGCGTCGACGCCGACGGCGAGGATGTGCGCATTCGGGGCATCCGAGATCCACACCTGCTCCCACGCGGGCGGCACGGCCAGCTCCGCGATGCGGGCGCGTTCGGCGCGTCCGGCCACGCCGCCGTCGGCGTGCACGTAGGCGAACCCGCGGCCGCGCCGCAGCCGGGTGAACCCGGGTGACACGTACGGTTCGACCCGCCTGAGGCGTGGCATCCGCGGCTCAGTGGTTGCGCAGTGCCGAGATCAGCTCGGCCTTGCGCTTGCCGCTGTACCCGGTGAGGCCGAGCTCCTTCGCGCGCTTGCGCAGCTGCTCGACGGTCCAGTCCTCGTAGTCGCCGCTCGTGCCACCCTTGCGGCCGACCGCGCTGCGACCCCGTGCGGCCGCCGCGTTCGAGATGCGTGCGGCCTTCTCCTTCGACGCGCCGTCCTCGCGGAGCTCCTCGTAGAGCTCAGGATCCTTCAGCGACGCGTTCCTGCGACCCGGCATGGGTCCTCCTCTCCATCCTCGGCGACCGCTCGCGCCCGGTCAGAGCGCCCGGCCGCCCGTGACCGGCAGCACGGCGCCCGACACGTACGACGCGTCGTCCGACGCGAGGTACACGTAGGCGCCCGCGAGCTCCGCCGGCTGACCCGCTCGCCCGAGCGGGGTGTTGTGCCCGAACTCGGGCAGCTTGTCCGGCCACCCGGTCGCGGGGATGAGCGGCGTCCAGATCGGCCCGGGGGCGACGGCGTTCACGCGGATGCCGCGGGGCCCGAGCTCCTCGGCCAGCGCCGTCGTGAACGCGACGAGCGCCGCCTTCGTCATGGCGTAGTCCACGAGCGCGCTCGACGGGTCGAACCCCTGGATCGACGTCGTCGTGATGATGCTCGATCCCGCCTCCATGATCGGCACGGCCGCGCGCGCGAGGAACACGGGCGCGAACAGGTTGACCTGCACGACGGCCTCGAAGTCGGCCGTCGGGATCTCGTCGATCCCGCCGCGATTGCGCTGGTGCGCTGCGTTGAGCACGAGGAGGTCGAGCCCGCCGAAGGCCTGCTCGGTCTGCGCGATGAGGTCCTTGCAGTGCTGTTCGCTGCGCAGGTCGCCAGGCAGCAGCAGCGGGTCGCTCCCCGCATCGAGGATCCAGTTCGCCGTCTCCATCGCGTCGTCGCGCTCGCTGGGCAGGAAGGAGATCGCGACCCGGGCGCCCTCGCGTGCGAATGCGATCGCGACGGCGCGGCCGATGCCCGAGTCGCCCCCGGTGATGAGCGCGCGCCGGCCGACGAGGCGGCCGGCGCCGCGGTAGCTCTGCTCGCCGTGGTCGGGCTGCGGCGTCATGCGTTCGGTCATGCCGGGCGGTGCCTGTTCCTGCTTCGGGAACGGGTCGGTGGTGTGCTTGGTCGTCGGATCGACGAGCTGCTCGTTCATGACCATTGGTGCCCCCTTCGGTCAGGACAGCCACGGTACGCGGGCACGGAGCGGACCCGCACGGGGTTGACATCCCGAGAGGCCGGCGACGCACCTGCCTGCACGGCGCGAGTGCCGCGGGACCACGGGGGTCGCGCTCGCGGGTAGCACTCCCCGCGAATGGGGGTCAACCCCTAGGCCCGTGCCGTCCGACGCCCCTACCGTCGAAGACACGGACGTACCCACGTCCGGATGCCCCGCCCGCACCGTCGGGCGATGTCCGCACCGTCGAACACGGTTGCGGATCACCTGAAGGAGAGATCATGAACATCCTCGTCGCTGTCATCGCCATCGCGGCCATCATCCTGCTCATCACGGGCGGCGTGGTCCCCACGCTGAACTTCCTGCTGTGGGTCGGGATCGCGCTGCTGATCATCGCGGCCATCGTGTTCCTCGTGCGCTTCATCGGCGGGAACCGGACGGTCTGACACCCCAGAGACCCCCCTCGGGAGCGGACGACCCCGTCGTCCGCTCCCACTCTCGAACGGCCCTTCGGCATCCTCGTGCCGGGGGGCCGTTCCCGATGTCGGAAACACATGCGCCGTGCCGACGGCGTGCGACGTATGCTGATGCCGTGGGAACGCTCTACTACGGGGATTCAGGCACCCCCATCGGCATCGAGGACCGGGCGCTGGCGCACCTGAAGATCGCCATCACCACCAAGCTCCGCCGTGGCGAGAGCTTCACCCTGTCGTGGCGTCACACCGACGACCAGCCACGCGGTCGCAGCACGCTGTGGCTGCATCCGTCGATCCCTTTGCGGTTCGTGTTCGACGAGCCTGAAGCGCCCGAGCTGAGCCGGGGATGGATCGAGGACCTCATGCGCTCGGCCAACAGCACGGGCGGCATCCAACTCGTGCCCGAGCACCTCGACACCGACCCCATCCCGACGAGCGCCGGCCAGCCCGTGCAGGTGGGCGTCGACGTGCAGGAGGTCGAGACCGGCAGCGAGAGCGAGACGCAGCCCGTCTAGCAACGACCAGGATGGGATTCACGGAGGAGGACCCATGGACGTGACGCATGACACGGACCGCGGAGCCATCGAGCGCTGGTGGCCGCACCTCTCCATCGAGGGCAAGCATCGCCTGCTCGCCGAGCTCACCGGACCGGTCGACGCCGAGACGGGCGCCGAGATCGAGTCGATCACGGGCGAGCCGGCGCCCGATCGGCTCACGCCGGCCGAGCAGCGCTTCGTGCTCACCCAGATCGAACCGGTCGACTGAGCTTCGCGGCATCCGCCCCGTTCGTCGACGGGGCGCGGATGCCGCTACTCGGCCTCCATCGGGTCGTCGTCTGCGGGCTCGGGCACGAACTGCAGCCCGGCGGTGCTGTTGGCCGAGAGGAGCATCTGCTCGATCCAGAGCCGGTTGAGCTTCGGTGCACGGTTGCCGCTGAAGATGAACTGCAGCGGGATCGACTCGTGCAGCCACATCGTGGTGCGTCCGCTGCCGTTCTCGACCCCGTGCTCCCAGGTCATGGCGAAGCTCTCCGACCGGCGCAGCTTGTTGAGGATCGCGACGCGCAGATGGGCGAGGGTGCGATCGTCGATCTCGATCTCGCGTGTCGAGGAGTTGTAGATGAGCTTGCCCATGCCGGAACTCTAGTCGCGGCAGACGGCGGCGGATACATCGGGCTCGAGGGGCCGCGGAGGTTCCGTCGTTCGTGGTATGCGGCCGCGTCGGAACCCGGCATGCCGGGCGCTCGTCCGACACGTGATGACGGGGTCGATCGTCAGATGACGTGGCCGTCGGGATCGAGCGGATCGCCGTTCTCGCGACTCGGCTTACGCGGATCCAGGGGATCCATCGCGCGCTGCAGTTCGTCGAGATCGGTCAAGCCGGTGTCGTCGTAGCGACCGGACGGCGGGAGGTCGCGGACGCGTTCGAGGACGTCGGGCGAGAGGGTCGACGCGTCGGGCGCGTCGGGGCTGGATGCTGCTTCGGGGGCGTCGGGTCCGCCTGCCTCCGTCGTCGGTTCGGTGACCCGACCGAGCGACTGGTCCATGGTGTTGCTCCTTCCAGTGCACGCGGATGCCTCGGGGCATCCGTGTCGTCTTCACGCTACGCCGCGGGGTGGGCCCCGGCGAGCCCTTGACGACACCAGTCTGCCCGGTTACGGCGTCAGCGCTCACGGGGCGCGCGCGGCAGTGCCGCATCACGTGCCGTGTAGCCGCGCCGGAAGACCACGCGACCCGCGTCGACCCGTTCGACGTCGTCCCACGCGACGAGGAAGGTGCCGCGGTGCAGCCAGCGCTGGAATCTGGCGATGAGGAGAGGTCCGTCTTCATCGCGTCGCTCGTACCCCCACGTCGAGAACCGGCTGTGCGGGCTCACCAGCAGCCCGGTCACGACGGTGTCCGCGAGCAGCTGCCTGGGCGCGCCCGACACCTCGAGGCGCACGTCGATCACGGCGCCGACGCGTCGACCGTCGGCGTCGACGGCGTCGGAGTCGAGCAGGTCACTCAGGAGCATGGCGTCCTCCGGGAATGCGCCCGATGAGGTGGCGGCTCACCCAGCGCTCGGCCCAGGTGGCGTCGAGCGCATCCCCGGCCACCCCGAGATGGATCACGGTGCCCACCTCGGAGACGAGACGCCATGGGATGCGGATCGTGCGGGCGGCCGGCGCGTGGCCGCCGAACAGGCGCATCACGAGCTGCGGGCCGGTGAGGATCGCCGACACGGTGGGGCGCGGCGACCCGGGTTCGATGGGCGCGCCGACCTCGATCCCGTCCAACTCGAGGTCGTCGGCGGTGGTCACGGGCACGTCGTCGCGATCGAGCACCTGCCGATCGAGGACGTGCAGGTGGGCATCGAGCACCTGTCCTGCCGGAGGCGGCGCGGCATCCGTCTGGAAGGCGTCGGGGTTCTCGGTCATGCGCCGGCTCCCGTCACGATGAGCAGGGGGATGGCCGCGATCGCCGCGGCCAGGATGATGACCAGGTAGACCTGGCCCACGAAGTTCATGGCGCGACCGTTGACCTCGTCGCCCATGTACTCGCGGTCGTTCGCGATGATGAGGATCGGCAGGTACGTGAGCGGCAGCGCGACCGCCGAGAACACGACCGAGTACTCGGTGACGAGGATCGGGTCGACGCCGGTCGCCAGGATCGCGACCGCGATGAGCAGGGCGATGATCATCGAGAGGTGGAAGCGCGCGGCCTTGGCGGGCTTGCGGAACTTGCCCCACGACCAGCCGAAGTACTGCGCCAGCGTGTACCCGCTCGACAGCGTCGTCTCGAGGGCGGCGCCGAACGTCGCGGCGAGGATGCCCACGATCACGAACGCCAGCGCGACCTTGCCGCCGGCCTCGGCGACGGGCAGCACGACCTGGCTGAGGCTCGTCACGTCGATGGCCTGGGGGAGCAGCACCACGGCAGCGCAGCCGGCGATCGCGAGGGAGAGCAGGCCGCCGAGCGGGAAGCCGACGAGCACGTTGAGCCTCGACTTCGCGAGGTCCTGCTTCGTCCACTGCTCCTCGATCGCGCCGGACGAGAAGAAGAAGACCTCGTAGGGGGTCATCGCCGCGCCGAACAGCGCGACCGCATAGAACCAGTACGTCGCGACCGGCTCATCCGACGGCGGCCCGGGCTGAAGTGCCTGCCCGGCGAGCTGCCCCCAGTCGGGCGAGAGCATGAACAGCGCGACCGCGAACACGATCAGCGTGAGGCCGAGCAGGCCCGTCACGTTCTCGAGCAGCTTGAACCGCGCCCGCCAGATCACGATCCACACGCCGAAGGCGGCGACGGGGATCCACCAGCCGGGGGCCACGCTCGTCGCGAGTTGCAGCGCGAGCGCGACGCCGCCGATCTCCGCGGTCACCGTCAGGAGGTTGATGAGGAAGGAGGCCGCGAGGTTGGCGAGCCCCGCCCGGGGTCCGAGTCGCTCGCGGATGATCTCGAAGGTCGCCCGTCCGCTCACCGCGGCGACCCGCCCCGACATCTGCGCGTAGATGCAGATGCCGACGACGCCGATGAGCACGACCCAGGCGAGGCTCATGCCGAATCGCGATCCGACGACCGCGTTCGTCACGAGGTCCCCGATGTCGACGAAGCCGCCGATCGCCGTGAGGATGCCGAGCGCGACGGCGAAGAGCTTGCTCATCCGTCGCTCCCGGCGGGGCCGGCGGGCGAGTCGGCGGGCGAGTCGGCATCGGCGTCGACGGTCTGCTCGAGTGCGGTGAGCCCGTCGGCGGCGGCGTCGAGCTGCGGCACGACGGCCTCGAGCGATCCGACGCCGGAGGCCAGGGCGTCTCGGGCCGCATTCACCGCGTCGAGCGCGGCGTCGAGTGCGTCGAGCACCTCGGTGCGGGTCTCGGACTCGGCCTCCGACGCGGCATCCGTGCCGGCGACCTCGCCGCTCGCGGCGACGAGCTCGCGCCGCGCGTCGCCGAGCGTCGCGAGCGCCGTCGTGGTGAACGTGCGTTCGTCGAGCTGCTGGTCGACCACCAGGCGAGCGGTCTCGGTCGCCGCCACGCCCTGGCCGACTGCGGCCTCGAAGGTCGCCTCGGGGCTCGCGCACCCGGCCAGCAGCGGCACGGCCAGCACGAGCGCAGCGGATGCCGCGGCGCTCGCCGCGCGTGATCGGCGGGATGCCTGCATGCTCCGATGCTCGCGCCGGCATCCTGTACCGGCAAGGGCTTGACGCGGGCGCTCGCAACGGATCGTCGAGTTCTTGCGTTCGCTGCCGTAGCATGTCGCTCATGTCGAGGAGGCTGGCGGACGTCGCGCGCAAGGTGGGCGTGAGCGAGGCGACCGTGAGTCGCGTGCTCAACGGCAAGCCCGGGGTGTCGGCCTCGACGCGCGAGGCCGTGCTCACTGCCCTCGACGTGCTCGGCTACGAGCGGCCGACGAAGCTCCGGGGCGAGCGCGCCCGGCTCGTGGGGCTCGTGATGCCCGAGCTGCAGAACCCGATCTTCCCCGCGCTCGCCGAGGCGATCGGCGGCGGGCTCGCCCAGAACGGGTACACGCCCGTGCTCTGCATCCAGACCGCGGGCGGCATCTCCGAGTCGGACTACGTCGAGCTCCTGCTGCACCAGCAGGTGTCGGGCGTGATCTTCGCCGGCGGCGCGTACTCGCAGGCCGACGTGAACCACGACCACTACGCGCGCCTGACCGAGCTGAAGCTCCCCACGGTGCTCGTCAACGCGCCGATCGACGACCTCGGCTTCGCGACCGTGTCGTGCGACGACGCCACCTCGATGGAGCAGGCGTTCGGGCACCTGGTGCAGCTCGGCCACGAGCGCATCGGCATCCTGCTCGGACCGAGCGACCACATCCCGTCGCGCCGCAAGCACGCCGCGGCCCTGCGCATGGCCGAGCGGCACGGTGTCGAGCTCGGCGAGGACCGGGTCGTGCACTCGCTGTACTCCCTGGAGTCGGGGCAGACCGCCGCGACCAAGCTGCTCGCCGCCGGTGTCACGGGCATCATCTGCGCGAGCGACCCCATGGCGCTGGGCGCGATCCGTGCGGTGCGCCGGGCCGGGTTGCGCGTTCCCCAGGACGTGTCCGTGATCGGCTACGACGACTCCGCGCTCATGAACTGCACCGAGCCGCCGCTCACGACGGTGCGCCAGCCGATCGAGGCGATGGGCCGCATGGTCATCGAGCTGCTCATGCGGCAGATGTCGAGCGAGGCCGCGATCGGCGACGAAGTGTTCTTCGCGCCCGAGCTCGTGGTGCGCGCCTCGACGGCGCCGGCGCCGCGCTGACCCGCCGCCGCAGCATCCGTTCTCAGGAACCGCCCGCGCCCTCGCTTCGCACGGCGCTCCGCCGCAGCATCCGTTTCTCAGGAACCGCCCAAGCCCACGGTGCGCTTCTCAGGACGACACGCAGCCCGCGCCCGCCCTGCCGCGCAGATCTCCTGAGAAAGGGAAAGGGAGGGAACGCGAAACGCAGCGAGCAGGGGTCGTGCCGGAAATACGCAAGGCGCTCTCGCAACTTCATGAAATCACTCGCAAGCTGATGCTTGATTGTTGAAAAGTTGCATCAATCTGTTGCTCTCATTACGTTTTCCCGGTATCGACGCCGTCGTCCCCCGGGATCCGGCGCGCCGCCCGCCCGCCGCACCGAGGAGAACGACAGCGTGACCATGCCACTCACGGAACCCGGCACGGTGCCTCCCGCACTCGTGGAGGACCCGCTGTGGTGGCGTGACGCCGTGATCTACCAGGTCTACGTGCGCAGCTTCGCCGATTCCGACGGCGACGGTACGGGCGACCTGCGCGGCGTGCGCAGCCGGCTCGGCTACCTCAAGGAGCTCGGCGTCGACGCGCTCTGGTTCAACCCGTGGTATCCGTCGCCGCTGGCCGACGGCGGCTACGACGTGTCGGACTACCGCGACATCCACCCGACATTCGGCACCCTCGAGGACGCCGAGCTGCTCATCAGCGAGGCGCTCGAGCTCGGCATCCGCACGATCATCGACGTCGTCCCGAACCACATCTCGAGCGAGCACCCGTGGTTCCGGCAGGCGCTCGCGGCCGGCCCCGGCAGCCCCGAGCGCGCCCGGTTCTGGTTCCACCCCGGCAAGGGCGACGGCGGCGACGAGATGCCGACGAAGTGGATCTCGAACTTCCAGGGCGACACGTGGACCCGCACCACGAACCCCGACGGCACGCCGGGGGAGTGGTACCTGCACCTCTTCACGCCCGAGCAGCCCGACCTCAACTGGAACCACCCCGACGTGCGCGCAGAGCACGAGGACATCCTGCGGTTCTGGTTCGACCGCGGCGTCGCCGGCGTGCGGATCGACTCGGCGGGCCTGCTCATCAAGGACCCCGCGCTGCCCGAGGTGCCCGAGGTCGTCGCGCCGGGGCAGCATCCCACCGAGGACCGCGACGAGGTGCACGACGTGTACCGCGCCTGGCGCCGCATCGCCGACGAGTACGACGGCACGCGCGTCCTGGTCGGCGAGGTGTGGGTGCCCGATGCCGCCCGCTTCGCGGCCTACCTGCGCCCCGACGAGATGCACACGGCGTTCAACTTCGACTTCATGGCGCGTCCGTGGGATGCCGCGGAGCTCCGCGCCTCGATCGACCTCATGCTCGACGCACATGCCCCGGTCGGCGCGCCCAGCACCTGGGTGCTCTCGAACCACGACGTGACGCGGCCGGTCACCCGATACGGACGCGAGGACTCGGGCTTCGCCTTCGCGCGGAAGCGGTTCGGCACGCCGACCGACCTCGAGCTCGGCCGCCGCCGCGCCCGCGCCGCCGCGCTGCTCACCGCCGCCCTGCCGGGCTCGCTCTACCTCTACCAGGGCGACGAGCTCGGCCTGCCCGAGGTCGAGCTGCCGCGCGAGGTGCTCGAGGACCCGATGCACTTCCGCTCGGGCGGGGTCGACCCGGGCCGCGACGGATGCCGCGTGCCGCTGCCCTGGCGGGGCACCGCGTCGCCCTTCGGGTTCAGCACCGCGGCAGCATCCGCCGCACCATGGCTGCCGCAGCCGGCCGAGTGGGCCGCCCTCACCGTGCAGGCGCAGGAGGCCGACCCGGGCTCCATGCTGTGGCTCTACCGGCAGGCGCTGCGCATCCGCAAGCGCGAGGCCGCGCTCGGTGACGGCACTCTGACCTGGCTGCCGAGCGAGCCGACGGCGCTCGTGTTCCGGCGCGGCGACGACGTGGTCAACGTCACGAACCTCGGCAGCGAGCCGATGGCCCTGCCCGACCACGACCGCATCCTCCTCTCCAGCACCCCGCTCGTCGGCGGGATGCTGCCATCCGACTCCACGGCCTGGCTCCACCGGATCGCCTGACCGTCGAGGCCGCGGCCCGCACCACGCCGCGGCAGCCCCTCACCACAACCCTCAAACACAGCACCGAAAGGACTGGACAATGAAGTCACCACGCAGCATCGCGATCGCGGGCATCGCCGCCGTCGCGATGGTGGGCGCGCTCTCCGCGTGCAGCCAGGGCGCCGCCGACGACGGGAAGCTCGAGCTCCGCGTCGCCACCTTCCCGCCCGGGGCCGACCAGGCCGCATACGACGCCTTCGCCGAGCAGGAGCAGCAGTTCGAGGAGCTCCACCCCGACATCGACATCGTCGGCCTCGAGTACGAGTGGACCGCCCCGACCTTCGCCGCGCAGCTCGCCGGCGGCAGCCTGCCCGACGTCTTCACGGTGCCGTTCACCGATTCGAAGACCCTCCTCGAGAACGGCCAGCTCATGGACGTGACCGACGAGGTGAAGGAGCTCGGCTACGCCGACAAGTTCAACCCGATCATCATCTCGGAGGTCACCGACTCCGACGGTCGCATCTACGGGTTCCCGCGCCAGGCCTACGCGAACGGCCTGCACTACAACCGGGACCTGTTCGAGCAGGCCGGCCTCGACCCCGACCAGCCGCCGGCGACGTGGGACGAGGTCCGTGAGGCGGCGAAGACCATCGCCGAGAAGACCGGCAAGGCCGGGTACGCGACCATGGCCACCGGCAACACGGGCGGCTGGCAGCTCTCGGTGCAGGCGGACTCGCGCGGCGCCGAGCTGCAGCAGGACAACGGCGACGGCACCTACACGTCGAGCATCGACAACGACGCGACGAAGTCCACGCTCGAGTTCCTGCACGACCTCCGCTGGGAGGACGACTCGATGGGCGCGAACTTCGACCTCGACTGGGGCAGCATCAACCAGGAGTTCGCGGCCGGCAACATCGGCATGTACACCTCGGGATCCGACGTCTACACCGCCCTCGTGCGCGACTTCGGCATGGACCCCGACCAGTACGGCCTCACCGTCATCCCGACGGAGAACGAGGGCGGCGTGCTGGGAGGCGGCGACATCGCCGTCATGCCGCCGACGCTCGACGACGACACCAAGGCCGCCGCGGTCGAGTGGATCGACTGGTACTACATGCAGAAGCTCCTGAACGAGGATGCCGCGGTCGCTGACGCCAAGGCGCTCGCCGCGTCCGACCAGGCCGTCGGCACGCCCGTGCTGCCGGTGCTCGACCGTGAGACCTACGACCAGCAGCAGGAGTGGATCGCCCCTTACGTCAACGTGCCGCAGGACCAGATGACCGGATTCATCGACGGCATCTTCGACCAGACGCCGGTCGGCGAGTTCAAGGGCCAGACGCAGCCGATCTACGCGCTCATGGACAACCTGGTGCAGGCCGTGCTGACCGACCAGAACGCCGACATCGACGCGCTCCTGAAGCAGATCGACGTCGACGCGCAGGCGCTGCTCGACGAGTAGCCCGTGACCGCGGGTTGAGGTGCCGGCTCCGCCGGCGTCTCGAAACCCCTCCTCCCCGGGCGGGCTTCGAGACGGGCTCCGCCCTCCTCAACCCGCGGCACACGTTCCCCGGACCACCGAAGGACACCGATGACCCTCACCGCCAAGCCCGCGGCCGCGCGTCCCGCTCCCGACGCGGAGGCGCCGCCCGCGGCATCCGCTCGCCCGAATCGGCGGCGCACCCCGAAGACCTGGATCCGCGGCGGCGGCCTCTGGAACCTCGCGTTCCTGACTCCGATGCTCATCGTGTTCGGGGTGTTCAGTTGGTCGCCCATCGTGCAGTCGGTGGTCATGAGCTTCCAGCGCACGAACCTCGTGTCGACGCCCGAGTGGGTCGGCATCGACAACTTCGTGAACGTGCTCAGCGACCCGAACCTCGGCGTCGCGATCGCGAACACGCTGTACTTCGCCGTGCTGGCGCTCATCCTCGGGTTCCCGCTGCCGCTCATCCTCGCGGTCATGATGAGCGAGGTGCGCCGCGGCAAGGGCCTGTACAGCGCGCTCGCGTACCTGCCGGTCGTCATCCCGCCGGTGGTCGCGGTGCTCCTGTGGAAGGTGTTCTACAACGCGAGCCCCGACGGTGTCTTCAACACGATCCTCGGCTGGTTCGGCATCCCGCCGCAGCCGTGGCTGCAGTCCGCCGCGACCGCGATGCCCTCGCTCGTCATCGAGGCGACGTGGGCGGCGGCCGGCGGATCGATCATCATCTACCTCGCGGCGCTCATCTCCGTGCCGCCGGAGCTCTACGACGCCGCCGAGGTCGACGGCGCCGGGATCTGGCGCAAGCTCTGGCACGTGACGCTGCCGCAGCTGCGCGGCGTGCTCTTCATCATGCTGATCCTCCAGATCATCGCGACGTCGCAGGTGTTCCTCGAGCCCTTCCTCTTCACCGGGGGCGGACCGAACAACGCGACCCTGACGATCCTCCTCCTCATCTATCGCTACGCCTTCCAGAACAGCCTCGGCGGCGACTACGGCGAGGCCACCGCGCTCAGCCTGATGCTCGCGATCTTCCTCGGCCTCCTCAGCTGGCTGTACTTCAAGCTGACCGAACGTTGGAGCACGAATTGACCAGCGCACCCGTCCAGCCCCTGCTCGAGCGCCCCGACGGCGCCGAGGCCGACGCCGCCGACGACGCAGGCCGGCCCGGACCGACGGCCTGGCTCCGCCGGCGCCGCGTCGCCAAGGGCGCCTCCGACGAGTTCGGCGATCGCGGCGTCCTCTCGGCGTTCGATCGTCGCCGGGGGAGCGTGCGCGGCTCGCTGAGCCTCGTGCACACCTTCCTGTTCATCGGGCTCGTCGTGGCCGGCCTCGGTCCGCTGCTCTGGCTCGCGAAGGCCGCGGTCACGCCCACCCAGGACACGCTGAGCCAGCCGTTCGCGCTCTGGCCCAACGGCATCGACTGGGCGAACCTCGAGACGGCGTGGAACGACATCCACATCGACCAGTACTTCCTCAACACGATCTGGGTCGCGGCGGGCTCCTGGTTCTTCCAGCTGCTGATCGCCACCACGGCCGGGTACGCGCTGTCGGTGCTGAGACCGAAGTACGCGCCGATCCTCAATGCGCTCGTGCTCGCGACGCTGTTCATCCCCGCGGTCGTGCTGCTCGTGCCGCTCTACCTCACGGTGCTGCATCCGCCGCTCATCGACGTGTCGCTGCTCAACACGTACTGGGCGGTGTGGCTGCCGGCCGCCGCGAACGCGTTCAACATCCTCCTCGTGAAGCGCTTCTTCGACAGCCTCCCGCGTGAGGTGTTCGAGGCGGCGAAGACCGATGGCGCTGGCCCGTTCCGGGTGTTCTGGTCGATCGTGCTCCCGATGTCGAAGCCCGTGCTCGGGGTCGTCTCGGTGTTCGCGGTGATCTCGGCGTGGAAGGACTTCCTCTGGCCGCTGCTCGTGCTGCCCGACCCGGCGGTTCAGCCGCTGTCGGTGCGCCTCCCGGCCGTGCAGTCGCAGACCGAGCTCGACGTGTTCCTCGCCGCCCTCGCGATCTCGACGCTCATCCCCGTGCTGCTGTTCCTCATGTTCCAGCGGCTGTTCCTGCGCAGCGCCGGGCTCGGGGGTGCGGTCAAGGGCTGAGCGCGTCGGCCTGCGGGATGCCGCGGGCCCGCGACGCGGCATCCGTGCCCTGAGCCGTCGACGGATGCCGCAGCGCCGACGTCGCCCGTAGGCTGGTGCCGTGGAGCATCCGCGCGTGGTCGATCCGGAGCATCCGCTCGTCGAACGGGTGCGGCGGATCTGCCTCGCCCTGCCCGAGGCCGTCGAGGTGGAGGCGTGGGGACGGCCGACGTTCCGCGCCGCGAAGCCGATCTTCGTGCACGTCGCCGCGACGGCGGAGCGGCCGCTGTCGATCGTCGTGAAGACCGACCCCGAGGAGCACTTCGCGCTGCTCCAGGACGGCCGCTTCTCCGGCGTGCCGTACTACAGCCGCGATCACTGGGTGGGCGCCGACCTGGACGCGCCCGACACCGACTGGGAGCTCCTCGCCGAGCTCATCGAGACGTCGTACCGGCAGGTGGCGAACCGACGCCAGGTGGCGGCGCTCGACGCGCTGCGGCCCGATCACGCCGACCAGTGAGCGATGACGGATGCCGCGGGGCCGCACGGGCCGGCTCGATTGGCGCGAACGGAGCACGTGGGTTAGAGTTACGTGGTTGCCTGATCGCCGATGAAGCGCGGGCGACATCCCATGCGCCCGTAGCTCAATGGATAGAGCATCTGACTACGGATCAGAAGGTTGGGGGTTCGAGTCCCTCCGGGCGCGCGGTGAGAAAGCGGTTCGCGAAAGCGAGCCGCTTTCGTCGTTTCCGGGGGCGCTGTGTCGGATTCGGGCCGCCGACGGCGGGCGATGCCCCGAACGGGGGGTGCACGCCGTCGGACACGCCGTGCAGGCTGGGAATCAGCCGATGATCGGTGTGTTCCCTGCGTAACGCCGATGGCCGGTGTCGTCGGCCGCCGTTATGCTCGGCACACATCTGATTCCCGTGATCGAGAGTTCGGATATGAGGGGTGCGCGTGCCGGGGACTTCCCGGCGTCGTCGAACCGGGGGGATCGGCGACGGCGACGCGAGGTCCGCTCCGGCAGCGCCGACCGTGAGGGGCACGGTCGGCCGCTTCGTGGACCCACGACCAGCGCGCTCCGCCGGCCCGGCTCGCAGCGCTTCGACCCGCTGCGCGGTGCCGCGGTCATGCGACGCGCCTACGCCACGCTCATCGCGCTCGCCGTGGCCATCATCGCGTTCCACGAGTTCTCGTCGAGCTTCACGAGCGTCCAGTCCGGCGACGCCCGGCCGGGAGGACTCGACGCGATCGGGTTCATGTGGGCGCTGCCGTCGCTCGCCGCGGGTGTCGTGGTGGGTGCCGCCCTCGTCGTGGCATCCGCGTCGAAGGGCGGCGTGGCGGCCCTGCGACGACTGGGACTGCCCGGCCTCGGTCGCGACGCCCGAGCCCGCGCCAACGGCATGACCTGGGGGGCCATCGCGGTGCTCGGCGTGCACTTCACCCGCCAGGCGTTCGAGGTGTTCCCGGGGGGCCACGTCGTGGCGGCGGTCGCGCTCGGCTCGGTGCTCGGCTATGGCACGTTCCGACTGCATCGCCACGCGATCGACCACGAGGCCTACCGCACCTTCAACCTCGTCGCGATGCTGCTCGCGGCGGGCAGCCTCGCGAGCATGAGCCTCACGCCGACCGGCGAGTGGTGGACGCACAACTTCAGCACCCTCGGCACGTCCGACGACTTCGCGGCGGCCTGCTTCAACGTCGCGATCGTCGTGTCGGGCGCCGGCATGGCCGCGATGTCGGCCGGCCTCACGCGCGCCGTCCGCGACCCGCGGTACGGCGTGCGGCGTGGCGGGCTCGCCGCGATGCGGGTACTCATCGTCCTGATCGGCATGAGCCTCATGGGCGTCGGCCTCGTGCCGATCGACGGCGCGACCGACCTCCACAACCTCGCCGCGTGCGGGGCGGCCGCCTCGTTCGCGGTGCTGTGCCTCGGCGTGCAGGTCTGGGCTCGGCGGCTCCCGCGCCCCCTCGTGGTGGCCTCCTACGGGTCGATCGCGATCGAGGTCGTCGCGATGTTCGCGTACGACGGCATCGGCGTCTTCAACCTCACCGTCTTCGAGATCGTCGCGTTCACCCTCGTGTTCGCCTGGCTCATCGCCCTCGTGGCCATCACGCACGCAGCGCCCGACCCCGCCGTCGACGATCGGCGACACGTCCGACGCATCCGTGCCGCTGCCGCCCTGCGCGCCCATGCCGTCACCGCCGATCGTCCCCGCACGCGCGCCGCCCAGGACCACGCGTTCCCGAGGATGCGGGGGCGGACTCCGCGTGCACCGGCCAGGGCCGCCGCATCGCACGACGTGCACCGCGCACTGCGCCGCCACGCGAATCGAGCCGACGAGCCGCCAGACGCCGGAAACGGTCGCCCGCAGGAATTCCGCACGGCCCGAACCGCGTTGTCCTGAGCAGGAGGACGCATGAACGACACCATCACCATCGAACGCAACGACGCCACTCGCCGCTACGAGCTCACCGTCGGTGACGAGCTGGCCGGCTTCGCGGAGTTCCGCACCACCCCAGACGGCATCGTGTTCACGCACACCGTCGTGCGCCCCGACTTCGGCGGGCAGGGACTCGGCACGCGCCTCGCGAAGTACGTTCTCGACGACGCCGTCGCGCGCGGCGAGCGCATCGTGCCCCGCTGCCCCTTCATCGCCGCGTACCTCCGCGAGCACCCCGGTTACGAGGCATCCGTCGACTGGCCGACCGCCTAGCGTTCCGGCTTCTTCCGCATCATCCCGCGCCTCGGGGCAGATCGGCCAAAAACCGAATGTCCCTCATTCGGGGCGGTGCGGGCGCTCGATGCCGCGATTACGATTCGAGCAAACCCGAGTCGGTCCCGAACCCGACTGGATCGTCGTGCGTCGACGACCTTGGCCCGTCCTCCCAAGGATGAACCCTCGGGTCCTGCTCGCCGAGCTCAGTTCGGGTCGCTCGGCGGGAGAGGCCTCCCCTGGAGGCCGCGGCGGGGTGGGAGGTAGGGTTCCCACCCCGCCGTCCAATCACGTCGGCTGCTTTCGTTGCCCGTGAAGCAGGACGCTGCGCTGCGCGGCCAGGCGTCACGGTCTGAGCCGGACGCTGGCGAGCACAGGCCACGCGGCCAACGCTCACCGTCTCCCGTAGACGAACTCTTCTGCGTGTGCGACTGCCTTCTGGAACGAGTCGTTACGGAGGGCGATCGCACGGTCGCCAGCCGGAGGGCCGATGGTTGCCGATTCGATGTAGCTGGCCAACCCGGGCGGTCGCAACACCCAGATGCCCCCGTGGGGTGGGAGGTAGAACACTGCGAACGAGCGCGCCGAGGGATCGTCCTCCCAGACGGGCACGACGGCGACGGCGGCACCGGTATCGACGTTGATCCACTGGGCACGCGGACGCGGCTGGTCCGCGTCATACACGCTCGGATCAAGGAACGGGGCAGTGCCTGCACCCCACTTCTCCTCGAATCGCTCATGAAAGACCGGGAAGATCGTGTGATCGTACCGGCGCCAACCCTTTTGCTTCACGTCTCATCTCCCTTGGCGCGAGCGCCCGTGGGCAGCGGGCGACTTCGTCATTCGAAACGCCGCGCGCAGGAGCCCGCTCCGCGGGATGGCCGAGCGGACTCCTCGCGTCGTGCGGTCGTCAGCTCGACGTGTTCGCGGAAATCTCGCGCTCGGAGTTCGGCGCGCTCTGCACCTCGACCTTGCGCGGCTTCGCGCGCTCGCTCACCGGGATCACGACGCTCAGCACGCCGTTGTCGTAGTGGGCGCTGATCGCGGCGGTGTCGAGCCCGTCGCCGAGCGTGAGCTGGCGAAGGAACGATCCGCTGGGTCGCTCGTGCGCGAGCCACTGCACGTCGCCGTCGGAGCGCAGCGTGCGCTCCGCGCGGATCGTGAGCAGCTGGCCGTCGACGTCGACGTCGATCGAGCCAGGGTCAACGCCCGGCAGGTCGGCTGAGAGTACGTAGTGGTCGCCGTCTCGGTGCAGGTCGATCGGCATCACGCGAGGCCCCTGCCTCGAGTCGAGCATGCCCGCAGCGAGGCGGTCGAGCTCACGGAACGGGTCCCAATACATGGCCATGGCTTCTCCTCCCTGATGTCGGCCGTTCGGCCGGTGCTTCAAGAGTTGAGTCGAAGTCGCTCAACTACGGCCAGATTAGCACTCTCATAAGGAGAGTGCCAAGAACAGTCCGTCCACTCTCAGCCACTGCTGGTGCTGGCCTCCGAGCACGACCGTGCCTTCGCCCGACAGGCCGCCGAGATACGTGCGGTCCACCCGGACGCGACATTCCACACCCTGGTCGGTGCCGTGTTCACGCAGAGCGACGCGTACATCGCACAGATCCGGGGCTTCTTGGAACAGCCGTAGATCGCTGGCATCCGAAGTGCCGGTGACAGTGGATGCGTGGGCCATCGGGCGGGTTCGAACGGACGTCACCCGCAGCACCCACTTCGTGTCCGCCGTCCTCCTTCCGCGGCACGACTGCGGGGCGCGCAGGCGCAGAGGAACGGGTCGCCGACAGCCACGCTGCCGACGACCCGCTCTCAACCGCTGGCTACTGCCAGTAGCCGACGTTGGAGGTGAGCTGTCCCGCCGTCGCGAGGAGGCTCGCCGCCTGCTCGTCAGTCAGCTTGCCGGCCGTCGTGAACTCTCCGACCTGGGTGACGAAGCCGTTGAGGACCTCGAGGGCGCCCGCATTGTCGCCCTTCGCGACCAACTTGAGCGCCTGGTCGAGCTTCACGGTCAGGGCGTTCTTGTTCCCCTTGTTGAGGCTCGTGGCCGCCACGCCGTCCTTGATCTGCGTGATCTCGTCGATGACGAACGCCTCCGGGTGCCACAGGTAGTCCCTGGCCCACGTGGTGAACATCTGGTTCCACGTGTTGAAGTCGTGCGCACCGGCGACCACCACGTTCTCGACGAACGCAACCTGGTCCAGTGCGGCGACGGTGTTCGCGTTGGGGAGACCGAAGTCCCACCGACCGCCGCCGAACAGGATGTACGGCTTGTCGATGTTCGCCGTCGTGACGGGCACCGAGGCGCCTCCACTCCAGGGGCCGTAGTACCCGAACTTCGTGGCGTCGAAGCGGATGAGGCCCTGGGTGACGGAAGAACCCGCCGAAAGACCCGCGAATGCGCGGTCGATCGCGGCCGTCGAGACATGGTAGTTGCTCTCGACGAACGGGATGACGATGTTCCGCAGGTTGGGGTACCCCTGCGCGGAGCTACCGAGGTAGTTCGTGTTCGTGGTGATGACGACCGCGGGCTCGGTGGAACCGTCCTGGATCAGGTTGTCCATGATCACCGGCACGTCGCCCATGTTCATCCAGTCGGACTGGTCCTGGCCACCGCCGTGCTGCATGTAGATCGTCTTGTACGGCTCGGCGCGGTTGGCGTCGTATCCCGGCGGGAGGTACACGCCCAGGGTGCGCGTGGCGGTGCCGATCTGGATCGGCACGTAGCTCCACGTCCCCTTCGGCGAGTCGGGCCGCTCGTTCTCGATCTGGCGCGCCGCGAGGGGTGCGTAGTTCTGCTTCTCCGCGTCGTACGGGACGAACACCTTGTTGAAGGCGCGGCGGGCGGTGCCCGTCAGGCCGTCGGGGGCGAAGATCGGCGAGTTCGCCGGGTCCGCGACCCACAGGTTGGTGTTGTTGTTCACGTAGAACCAGTACTGGTTGGCACCGGCGGCCAGCGGGACGTCCGTGACCCAGTAGCCGTTGCCGGCGTTCGTCATCTCCACGTCGTACCCGCCGCCGCCGCGCATGAGCCCGGGCCGGTATTGCGAGGGCTGGTAGATGGTCGGACTTGCCGGGTTGTCCCAGTCGCGCAGCAGGATGTCGGCGGCGAACCGCACGCTGGTCGCGGTGGGGTTGTAGTACACGAAGTGCCCCGTGTAGCCGGTCGGCGACGCGGGATCCTTCACGATCGTCGGTCCCGGGGTCAGGTCGACGTCGTCAGCCTGGGCGCCCAGCGGTGCCGCGCTGAATGCCATCGCGAA
The DNA here is from genome assembly GCF_053618135.1 of Agromyces sp. NPDC055661. NCBI lineage: Bacteria > Bacillati > Actinomycetota > Actinomycetes > Micrococcales > Microbacteriaceae > Agromyces > Agromyces sp. NPDC055661. The sequence goes on along the minus strand of NZ_JBSHHC010000001.1, from coordinate 1,376,060 downwards.
CGCGAGCGCGACTGCCGCGATGAGCTTCGGCGTCGCGCGTCGTCTTGTCTCAATCTCCATTGATCTCTTCCCTCTTCCCGTGGTCGGCACGCGTGCCGCCACGATGCGGTACGCCCGAGGAACCTCGAGCGTTCGGGTCACGGGCGTACTGCCCGGCGAGAGGCGAATGTGATGGAGGCGACATTACAACGTCGTAAACGCGTCTCGATGACTATCGTCGTGTGTCTTCTCCAACGTTGTCAAGCCCCCAGATCGAACGATTCGGCCACCGGAGAACCGGCAGCCGAATCGGCGTCATCGAGGTTCGCGCACCCTCGAGGGGCCGCTGCCGATGGTGCCCCGGCGGCGACCCCTGTCGGGTCCAGCGGATGCTACGAGCTGATGTTCTGCACCGCCTCCTGTGCCGCGACGATCAGCCCGTCGGCCTGTGCAGGGGTCATCTTGCCCTCGCTGAGCAGGCTGTTCACCTGGCCGATGAAGTCGTTCGTCAGCAGGCCCACCGCTTCGGCGGTCTTGCCCTTGTCGAGCAGCTTGGCGGCCTGGTCGAGCTTCACCGTCAGTGCGTTCTTGAGGCCGCCGTTGACGCTCAGTCCGGCGACGGCCGCCTTGAGGCCGGAGACCTGCTCGGCGACGGTCACGTCGCGGACGGTGATGGTGACCTGCTTCGTCCCCGACAGGCTGTACGAACGGGTTCCGTCACTGGCGGTGAAGGTGACCGCGTACGCGCCCGCCTGGGTGTAGTCGGGCGTCCACGAGAACTGCCGAGTCGCAGGGTCGAAGGTCGCACCGGCGGGCAGGTTGCTCGCGCTGTACGTCAGGGCATCGCCGTCGGGATCGGTGGCTTCGACGGCGAACGTCAGGTTCCGGTTCTCGTCGACCGACTGGGTCTCGCCGCCCGTGCTGAACGCCGGGGCGCCGTTGACGAACGCGCCGCGCTGCCAGACGTAGTCCCTGGCGAAGATCGCGAACAGCTGGGGCCACGCGTTGAAGTCGTGGCCGCCGGCGAGCACGGTGTTCTTGAAGTTCACCTTGCCGACCAGGCCATTGAGCTGTGCGGGCGTCGCGCACAGGTTCAGGTTGTCCCAGATGCCGCATCCGATGTGGACATAGGCCTTGTCGAGGTTCGCCGTGTTCACGTTGATCCCCGCCCGGAAGCTGTAGACGCCGTAGTACCCGAAGCGCAGCGGATTGTTGTTGATGATGTTCGTCGTCATCGAGGCGCCCATCGAGAGACCGGCGAAGGCGCGGTCCATGCGGTCGGTCGAGACGTTGTACGTGTTCTCGACGAACGGGACGATGGTGTTCGTCAGGACGTTGTACGGCGACGCCCCCATGTACGCGGAGTTCGTCGTGACGACCACAGCGGGCTCGGTCGCGCCGTCCTGGAGCAGGTTGTCCATGATGATCGGGACGCTGCCGATGTTCATCCAGTCGGACTGGTCCTGGCCGCTCCCGTGCTGCATGTAGATGGTCTTGTACGGCTCGGCGCGGTTCGGGTCGTATCCCGGCGGGAGGTACACGCCCAGGGTGCGCGTGGCGGTGCCGATCTGGATCGGCACGTAGCTCCAGGTCCCCTTGGGCGAGTCGGGTCGCGGGTTCGCGATCACGCGCTCGGCCAGGGGGGCGTAGTTCTGCTTCTCCGCGTCGTACGGCACGTAGACGGCGTTGAACGCGCGGCGGGCGGTGCCCGTCAGGCCATCAGGAGCGAAGATCGGCGAGTTCGCCGGGTCCGCGACCCACAGGTTCGTGTTGTTGTTCACGTAGAACCAGTACTGGTTGGGACCTGCGGCCAGCGGGACATCCGTGACCCAGTAGCCGTCGCCGACCTTCGTCATCTGGACGTCGTATGCCCCGGCCCCGCGCATCAGTCCGGGACGGTACTGCTGCGGCTGGTAGACGGTCGTGCTCGTGGGGTTCTCCCAGTCGCGCAGCAGGATGTCGGCGACGAACCGCACGCTGGTCGCGGTCGGGTTGTAGTACACGAAGTGCCCGGTGTAGCCGGTCGGCGACGCAGGGTCCTTGATCACCGTGGGGCCGGGCGTCAGGTCGACGTCATCGGCCACCGCCCCCAGCGGCGCTGCACCGAACGCCATCGCGAACGCGAGCACCGTCGCCGCGATGAGCTTCGGAAGTCGCGAAGCCCTCGTGGCGGCCCCGTCCGGGACCACCACGGAATCCGCCTGCTGCGGCGTCCAGAGGCGAGCCGTGCGCTTCCGCGAGGCCCGCCCTCTCGTTTCAATCTCCATTGATCTCATTCCCTCTTCCCGTGATCGGCCTGCGGCCGCCACGACATGGCTGGCGCGCTCGAGGAACCCCGAGCGCAGGGGATGCGGGCACGAGTCCCGCCGAGAGGCGACGTGATGGAGGCGTTATTACAACGTCGTAATCGCGTCTCAACGGATATGGTCGCTGCTGTTCTCCAACGTTGTCAAGAGAATCTTCCAACGTTGTGTATCTGGCCGACGAGCGACGGCGGATGCGGCGCGGCCGACCGGGCTCGCCTTCGGAGCGTCCGCGGGCACCACGCGATGGCCCGCGGCACGAAGCCGGCCGTCGCGGGCAACGCGGTGAGGGGGGTCGTCTAGTCGTCCTCGACCATCGTCACCGCAGAGGCCGCTTCGGGCGGCTGCGCGAAGCCGGTGGACTCGCGACCGACGACGTGGAAATCGGCCAGCACCTGTCGCGGCGGCTGACGGTCGCCCTTCTCGTTGATGCGCTCGATGAGCAGGTCCACCGCGAGCTGTGCGATCTGGTCGCGACCGGGGTCCACGCTCGACATGGACGGTACGGAGAACCGGGTCTCGTCGATGTTGTCGAACCCGACGAGCGCGACGTCCTCGGGTACGCGGACCCCCGCCTCGCCGAGGGCGCGAAGTGCGCCGAGGCCGAGCGTGTCGTTGAAGGTGAACACGGCGTCGAACTCGACTCCGTCATCCAGGAGCGAGCGCATGGCTGCTGCGCCGTTCTCCCGATGCCACGGGGCCGCGACTCTGACGAGCGATTCGTCGTAGTCGATACCCGCTGCCGCGAGCGCTTCTCGATACCCTCGCATGCGCAGGTTCGCCGACCGGATGTCGTCCTGGTGCGTGGGGTGAGCTCCGATCACCGCGATGCGCCTGCGACCGATGCCGATCAGGTGCTCGGTCGCGACACGGGCGCACTCCACGTTGTTCATCGTGACGTGATCGGTCGGGCCGTCGAACATCCGCTCGCCGAGGAGGACGACCGGGAAGTCGACGTCGAGCAGCTCGATGTCCTCCTGTCCGAGGCGCTCCGGGCTGAACAGGATCCCGTCGGTGAGGCGCAGTCGCTTGCCCGACAGCACGGCCACCTCGCCCTCACGGGTCGCACCCGTCTGATCGATCACGACCGCGACGTTGTGGCGCTCGGCCGCGCGGATGATCGCATCCGCCAGTTCGGCGAAGTAGTTCTGGCGGAGTTCGGGGACTGCGAGGCCGATCACGCCGGTCTTCCCGGAGCGGAGCCCGCGTGCGGACAGGTTCGGCTGGTAGTCCACCTCGGCGATCGCGGAGAGCACTCGCGCTCGCGTCGCCTCCCGCACGTGCGGGTAGTCGTTGACGACGTTGGAGACCGTCTTGATGGAAACGCCCGCGATGCGCGCAACGTCGTGCAGGGTCGCGACCATCTCGCTCCTCTCGACAAGGGGGTATCACGGGCTGCGGTCAGTGTAGCGAGCAACCGACACGGAGACCCGACGCCCGAACGGGTGGGTCGACCAGCCTGTCGTTTGATGCTTGACACTGTTGCATCCCTGGTTCATTATCATCCTACAACGTTGCACTTCCAACGTTGCAGACGCGATTCGGACCCCCTCGCACGAACCGTCGAAGCCGACGGCCGCGTGCGGGCCACCAGCGGATCGCGCCGCACCGACAATGGTGTCCACGCATCCGAAAGGAATATCCCAGTGAAGACAAAGCAGGTCATCACTGCCGTCTCGGCGCTCGCGGTCGCGAGCACCCTCCTGCTCACCGGTTGCACCGCCGGCGGAGACGACGGCAGCACCGACAACGGCGGCAACGACGCATCCAACTGCACCAACACGATCAAGAAGACCGACGCTCCGGTCGTCACCCTGTGGGCCTGGTACCCGAACACGGAGACCGTCGTCGACAACTTCAACGAGCAGAACGACGACGTCCAGGTCTGCTGGACGAACGCGGGTGCGGGCGGCGACGAGTACGACAAGTTCCAGACGGCGATCTCGGCCGGGAGCGGGGCGCCCGACGTCGTGATGCTCGAGGCGGATCGGATCCCGACCTTCCAGGTCCAGGATGCGCTCGTCGACCTCAGCGACCTCGGCTACGACGACGTCAAGGGGAACTTCAGCGACGGCGCCTGGAAGGACGTGTCGGTCGGCGACGGCGTCTACGGCGCCCCGATCGACGGCGGCCCGATGGGCATGATCTACCGCAAGGACATCTTCGACCAGTACGGCATCACGCCTCCCACGACGTGGACCGAGTACGAGGCCGCGGCGCAGAAGGTCAAGGATGCCGGTGGCCCGTTCTTCGGCGACTTCCCGGCGAACCAGCCGGCCTACGTCACCGCCCTGCTCTACCAGAACGGCGCGGAGCCGTTCACCTACGACCCGGCGAACGAGGGTGAGATCGGCATCAACCTGAACGACGACGCCACCAAGGAGGTGCTCGAGTACTGGGCCGGCCTCGTTTCGAAGGGCCTCGTCAGCACCCAGGACCAGTTCACCCCCGAGTACATCTCCGGCGTGATCGGCGGCGAGTACGCGACCTACCTCTCGGCCGCATGGGCGCCCGGTTACCTCCAGGGTGCGGGCGTCGGCGAAGGCGAGGACGCCGGAGTGTGGGCGACCGCGCCGCTGCCGCAGTGGGATCCGAACAACCCCGTCTCGGTGAACTGGGGCGGCTCGGCCTTCTCGGTCACCAGCCAGGCGAAGAACCCCGAGCTCGCGGCGAAGGTCGCGTTCGGCGTCTACGCCGACGACGCGTCGCTGAAGGACGGCTGGGAGAACCAGATCATCTTCCCGCTCAACCTCAGCGTGCTCGAGGACCCGGCCTTCGTCGACGCCGAGGTCGCCTTCTTCGACGGCCAGCAGGCGAACAAGGAGGTCTACGTCCCGGCGGCCAACGCCTACACCGGCATGACCTACACGCCCATCGGGCAGTACTTCTACACCGCGTTCACCAAGCAGATCGCCGCCATCAACGACGGCTCCGCCACCGGAGCCGAGGCGGCGGACGCGCTGCAGGCGGATGTCGTGCAGTACGCCGAGGAGCAGGGATTCACGGTCAACTGACCTGAATGAGGTGGGCCGGCCCGCCCACGCGGGCCGGCCCCCTTCGCGTCGCATACCATCACACCCCGGAGACCCCCATGACCCTGACCAAGGCCACTCGGAACGTGGCCACCAGCCCTCCGCGCCAGCGCCGATCCGGCGCCCGTCGCGGCAACGCCACCGGATGGATGTTCGTCGGACCCTTCGCGATCGTCTTCCTGGCGTTCCTGATCCTGCCGCTCGCCTTCGCGCTCTATCTGAGCCTCTTCCAGAAGTCCATGATCGGCGGCACGCGCTTCGTCCTGTTCGACAACTACCTCAAGGCCTTCACCGATCCGTCGTTCCTCGACGGCGTCTGGTTCGTGATCAGCTTCTCACTCGTGCTGATCCCGCTGCAGATGGCCATCTCACTCGCGATCGCCCTCATCCTCGACCTCGTGACGACCTCGTTCGCCCGATTCTCGAGGCTGATGATCTTCCTGCCCTACGCCATTCCGGCGGTGATCGGTGCCCTGATGTGGGGCTTCCTCTACAGCAAGAACTTCGGTCCCATCGCCGACTTCTTCCAGGCGTTCGGCGCGACCGGGCCGGACTTCCTGAGCAAGGGCCTGATCTTCTGGGGCCTCCTCAACATCGTGACGTGGCAGTGGGCCGGGTACTACATGATCATCATCTACGCCGCGTTGCAGGGCATCGACCCGACCCTCTACGAGGCGGCGCGCATCGACGGCGCATCGCAATGGCAGATCATGCTGCGCATCAAGATCCCGCTGGTCGCACCCGCGCTCGTGCTGATCCTCGTCTTCGCCTTGATCGGTACCCTGCAGTTCTTCAACGAACCGAAGATCCTGCAGCAGCTCGCCGCCGGCGCCATCCCCGAGGACTTCACACCCAACATGTACGCCTACCAACAGGCGTTCACGCTGGCGAACTACAACTACGGCTCAGCCATCTCCTTCGCGCTCGGCGCTGTCGTCTTCATCTGCGTCTACATCTTCCTGTTCAGCACCCGCAAGCGAGGGAGCTTCTTCTCATGAGCAGCATGAGCACCACTCGCGGGTCGCGCCGCCAATCGCGCTACATCTCGCTCCAAGTCGTCCTCGGCATCCTGATGGTGTACTTCCTCGTCCCGTTCTGGTGGGTCGTGGTGAACAGCTCGAAGACGTCCGGCGGACTGTTCGGGGGCGGGAACGCGCTCTGGTTCGCGGACGACATCAACTACCTCGGCAACCTCTCGCAGCTGTTCTCGTACGGTGGCGGCATCTACGCACGCTGGTTGCTCAACTCGGCGATCTACGCGTTCGTCGGCGGGATCGGCGCGACGGCGCTGGCGGTGCTGGCGGGGTACGGCTTCGCCAAATACCAGTTCCGGGGTCGGCGCCTCAGCTTCGCCGTCCTCCTCGGTGCGGTCATGGTACCGGCGACCGCGCTCGTGATCCCGACCTTCATCCTCTTCTCCCAGGCAGGCCTCACGAACACCATCTGGGCCGTCATCCTGCCGACGCTCCTCAACCCGTTCGGCGTCTACCTGATGTTCGTCTACGCCCGCGACGCGGTGCCCGACGAGCTCCTCGACGCCGCACGAGTCGATGGTGCCGGGGAGTTCCGCACGTTCTTCCAGGTCGCGCTTCCGATGCTCCGGCCGGCGGTCGTGACCGTGCTGCTGCTCTCGGTCGTGTCGTCGTGGAACAACTACTTCCTGCCGCTCGCGATGCTGTCGGACAACCGCCTCTTCCCCGTGACCGTCGGCATCGGGCTCTGGCAGTCGACCGCGTCGACGTATGGAGCGGCGGGCGGACAGAGCCTGTGGAGCATCATCATCCTCGGCTCGCTGGTCTCGGTGATCCCGCTGGTCATCGCCTTCCTCGCGCTGCAGCGCTACTGGCAGGGAGGGCTGGCCATCGGCAGCCTCAAGTAGCCCCGTCACCAGCCACCACGACCTTCGTCATTTCTCCCGATCGAGGACCCATGATCTCTGCACACCTCACCGTCGACCCGCACTTCGTCGTCGGGCCCATCAACCGCCGGCTCTTCGGATCCTTCGTGGAACACCTCGGCCGGTGCGTCTACGACGGCATCTACGAACCGGGCCATCCTCAGGCCGACGCCAACGGATTCCGGCGGGACGTCATCGAGCTCGTCAGGGAGCTCGGCGTCTCGACCATCCGCTACCCCGGGGGCAACTTCGTCTCCGGCTATCGCTGGGAGGACGGGGTCGGGCCGCGACAGTCCCGTCCGCGACGCCTCGACCTCGCGTGGCACTCCACCGAGACGAACGAGATCGGGCTCGACGAGTTCGCCACCTGGCTGCGCGAGGTCGACAGCGAGCTCATGTACGCCGTCAACCTCGGAACCCGGGGAGTCCTCGACGCACTGGACGTCCTGGAGTACGCCAACACCCGCTCGGGAACCGAACTGTCCGACCGGCGCATCGCGAACGGTGCGGTCGAGCCGTACGGCATCCGGATGTGGTGTCTCGGCAACGAGATGGACGGCCAGTGGCAACTGGGTCACGGGACCCCACGCGAGTACGGCCGTCTGGCGGTGAAGACGGCGCGCGCGATGCGGCAGGTCGATCCGACACTCGAGCTCGTCGCGTGCGGAAGCTCCAGCGCCCAGATGCCGACCTTCGCCGAATGGGAACGCATCGTGCTCGAGGAGACCTACGACGAGGTCGACTTCATCTCCTGCCATGCGTACTACGAACCCGTCGACGGCGACTACGCGAGCTTCCTCGCATCCGCCGTGAACATGGACCGGTTCATCGACTCCGTCGTCGCGACCGCCGACCATGTGAAGGCGCTGCGCGGGAGCAGCAAGACGATCAACATCTCGTTCGACGAGTGGAACGTCTGGTACCAGTCACGCTATGCCGATGTGGATCGCATCACGGACGTCGATCAGTGGCCGGTCGCGCCGCGGCTCCTGGAGGACGTCTACTCCGTGGTCGATGCCGTCGTCTTCGGCAACCTCCTCATCTCCCTGCTGCGGCACGCCGACCGTGTGACGGCGGCGAGCCTCGCCCAGCTCGTGAACGTGATTGCGCCGATCATGACCGAACCGGGCGGCGCCGCATGGCGGCAGACGACCTACTTCCCCTTCGCCGTCACGTCACGACTCGCGCGCGGCGTCACGTTGGAGCTGAAGCTCGACAGCCCGAGCTACGAGACCGATCGGCACGGGGTCGCCACGGTCGTCGACGCGGTCGCGACGCACGACGAGTCGACCGGAAGCACCGCGATCTTCCTCGTGAACCGCAGCCTCGACCAGGAGGTCGAGATCGTCGTCGACACCAGCATCCTCGGCGACGTCGGGATCGTGAGCGTCGAGAGCCTCTGGGACGACGACATCCACGCCGCGAACACGATGCAGGACCCCGAGCGGGTGGCCCTGCGCCCGAACGACAGCGCGCGGATCGCCGACGGCGCCCTCCGCATGACGCTGCCCCCCGTCTCCTGGACGGCGGTGAGCGTCCGGTGATCACGCGCGGCGACGTGCTGCAGGTCGAGGGCACGCGGATCGTCGACGCGGATGGGCCGTTGCTGTTGCGCGGGTTCGGGCTCGGCGGCTGGATGAACATGGAGAACTTCATCACGGGGTATCCCGGGACCGAGTCGCAGCACCGTCGCGCCATGCGCCGTGCGATGGGCGACGCGGCCTACGAGGCCTTCTTCGAGCGGTTCCTCGAGGTGTTCTTCACGGACGAGGACGCCGCGTTCCTGGCGGGTCTCGGGCTCAACTCCCTGCGCATCTCCTTCAACTACCGCCACTTCGAGGACGATGACGCGCCCTTCGTGGTGAAGGAGGAGGGGTTCCGGCTGCTCGACCGCGTCGTCGAGGCTTGCGCCGAGCACGGGATCTACACGATCCTCGACCTGCATGCGGTGCCGGGTGCGCAGAACCAGCACTGGCACAGCGACAACCCCACGCAGTGGGCGCAGTTCTGGACGCACCCGCACTTCCAGGATCGCGTGGTGCACCTCTGGGAGGCGATCGCCGAGCACTACCGCCACAACCACTGGGTCGCGGGGTACAACCCGCTGAACGAGCCGGCGGATGCGCACGGCGAGGCCATCGGTCCGTTCTACCGTCGGCTCGAGACCGCGATCCGTGCGGTGGACCCCGACCACATCCTCTTCCTCGACGGCAACCGGTACTCGACCCAGTTCGACCAGCTCGGGGATCCGTTGCCGAACACGGTGTACACGGCGCACGACTACGCCCTGCCGGGGTTCGTCGACGGCGGGCCGTATCCGGGCGTCAGCCGCGGGGAATACGTCGACCGTGCGCGGATCGAGGAGACCTTCCTCGCGCGCACGGCGTACATGCGCGAGACGGGGACCCCCATCTGGGTCGGCGAGTTCGGCCCCGTGTACACAGGTGACCCGCTGCGCGACGAGGAGCGGTATCGGCTCCTCGAAGACCAGCTCGAGATCTTCTCCGAGCACGACGCGAGCTGGGCGCTCTGGACGTACAAGGACATCGGCCTCCAAGGAGTGGTCTCGGCCGACCCGGGCTCCGACTACCTGCGACGCATCCGACCGGTGCTCGAGAAGAAGGCGCGACTCGGCGTCGACTCGTGGGGATCCACCGACGCGCAGATCCGTCACCTCATCGAGCCCGTCGAAGCCCTCTTCGCGGAGGAGTTCCCGCACTTCGCCCCCTACCCGTGGGGCGCTCCGCGCTGGATCGCCGGCCACATGCGGCACGTCATGCTCGCGGAGGCGATGGTCGACGACTTCGCCGAGCTGTTCTCCGGGATCTCCGAGGACGAGGCGACTCGGCTCGCCGACGCATTCCGCTTCGATCGCTGCGTCGTCCGCGAGCCGCTTGCGCGCATCCTCACGACGGCGACCTCCTCGAGCTTCCCGGTGTGATGGTCGGGAGGGCGGGGCCGCCCGGGCTCGGATCTCCGGGTCCGGGTGGACCTCGTATACGAACGTGCTCGGTTCGGGCATCCGGTCCTCCCCTTCATCCGCCGACACGTTCGGACCGCATTCGCCGCCTCGAGCTAGGCTCTGGCCCGTGCTGCGCACCATGCTGAAGTCCAAGATCCATCGCGCCACCGTGACGCACGCCGACCTGCACTACGTGGGCTCGATCACGATCGACCGCGACCTCATGGATGCGGCGGAGCTCCTACCGGGCGAACAGGTGGCCGTCGTCGACGTGACGAACGGCGCCCGACTCGAGACGTACGTCATCGAGGGGGAGCGCGGCAGCGGCGTGCTCGGGATCAACGGCGCGGCCGCGCACCTCGTCCACGAGGGCGACCTCGTCATCGTCATCTCCTATGCGCAGCTCGACGACGCGGCGGCGCGGGCCTGGCGTCCGCGCATCGTCCACGTCGATCGTCGCAACCGCATCGACGACGTCGGGCCGGATGCCGCGGCGGTGCCCGTCGACGTCATCGAACTGCGCCGGCCGCCGCTCGCCGTTCCAACGGCAACGGGTCGAATGGGTGGCATAATGACTTGATGGATTCATCAATCCATTGAGGAGTCGTCGTGTTCACGGATGCCAGCCGCCCGCTGTACGAGGTCAAGGCCAACCTGTTCAAGGGCCTCGCGCACCCCCTGCGCGTGCGGGTGCTCGAGGTGCTCGCCGCGGCGAACGGCGAGGACACGCCGGTCGCCGAGCTCCTCGAGGCGACCGGTCTCGAGGCGTCGCACCTGTCGCAGCACCTCGCCGTGCTGCGCACGCATCGGCTCGTGACGGCCGAGCGCCGGGGCAACCAGGTGCTCTACCGACTCGCGTACCCGCAGGTCGCCGACCTGCTGCGCGTCGCTCGCGTCCTCCTCGGCGAGATCCTCCAGACGACCGAGCAGCAGCTCGTCGCACAGGCCGAGCTGCCCGAGCTCCCCGAGCCGGGGGAGCAACCCGAGCGCGGAGAGCGCACGACCGGCTCGGCGACCACGACGACCCGGGCGGTCGCCCGAGCATGACCCGCCCGACCGTGCGGCGCGTGGCCGGCGGCATCCGCTCGCTGCTGCCCGGCGCCGCGGACTATCGCGAGCTGCCTCGCACCTGGAAGGGCGACCTCATCGCGGGCATCACGGTGGGCATCGTCGCGCTGCCGCTCGCCCTCGCGTTCGGGGTCAGCTCGGGCGCGGGCGCCGAGAGCGGACTCGTGACCGCGATCGTGGCCGGCGTCGTGGCCGCCGTGTTCGGCGGATCGAACGTGCAGGTGTCGGGGCCGACCGGCGCGATGGTCGTGGTTCTCGCGCCCATCATCGCGACGCACGGACCCGGCGCCCTCGCGATCGTCGGACTCCTCGCGGGCGCGATCGTGCTCGTCGCGGGCGCGCTGCGGCTCGGCCGGGCGGTCACGTTCATCCCGTGGCCGGTCATCGAGGGGTTCACGCTCGGCATCGCGGTCATCATCTTCCTGCAGCAGGTGCCGGCCGCCCTCGGCGTGCCGGCGACCCAGGGCGCGAACGCGGTGGTCGGCGCGATCGACGCGGTGCTGCAGGCGTCCTGGCCGGATGCCGCGTGGTCCCTCACGATCGTCGCGGTCGTCGCCGCGGTCATGCTCGTCGCCACGCGCGTCCATCCGCTCGTGCCGGGATCCATCGTGGCGATCGTCGTCGTGACGGCGGTCACGGCATTCACCGCGCTGCCGGTGGCGACGATCGGCGCGCTGCCGAGCGGGCTGCCCGCACCGGCGATCCCCGCGCTCGATCCGGCCGCCCTCGCGGGACTGCTCCTGCCCGCCGCGACCGTGGCCGCGCTCGCCGCGATCGAGTCGCTGCTCTCGGCGCGCGTCGCGGCATCCATGGCCGACACCGGACCCTACGACGCGGACCGCGAGCTCGTGGGCCAGGGGCTCGCGTCGATCGTCTCGGCGCTGTTCGGCGGCATGCCCGCGACGGGCGCGATCGCGCGGACTGCGGTGAACGTCCGGACCGGCGGGCGCACTCGGCTCGCGGCGATCGTGCACGCGCTGCTGCTCGCCGGGATCGTCGCGGTCGGCGCGGCCGTCGTGGCCTCCATCCCGCTCGCGGCGCTCGCAGGCGTGCTCATGGTCACGGCCACGCGCATGATCTCGTTCGCGACCATGCGCACCGTCGTCCGGTCGTGCGGGCGGATGCCGCGGTGTTCGTCGCCACCGCGATCATCACGGTCAGCGTCGACCTCATCACGGCCGTGCTCGTCGGCATGGCGGTCGCCGCATTCCTCGCCCTGCGCGCGGTCGCGCGGTCGAGCGGCGTGCATCGCGAGGAGCTGCCGGGGCCGGCCGAACCGGCCGACGAGCGCATCGCACTCTTCCGGCTCGACGGCGCGCTCTTCTTCGGTGCGGCGGAGCGCATGCTCGATCGGGTCGCGACGCTCCGCGACGTCGACGTCGTCATCATCCGGATGTCGCAGCTCCAGCTCCTCGACGCGACCGGTGCACAGGTGGTCACCGAGCTGATCCGCGCGCTCGAACGCCGTGGCGTCACGGTGCTCGTGAAGGGTGTCCAGCCACGCCACCTCGAGCTCGCGCGTCGCGTCGGCGTGATCGACTCGCTGCGGCACCGGAACCATCTCTTCGACGAGCTCGGTGCGGCGGTCGAGCACGCACGCAGTCACACGCGCCGCGCGGCCGCCGCGACGTGAGGTCGGCTACGGATCGATCGGGGCCAGCGAGTCGGCTACCGCGCCGCCTCCAGTGCCGTGCGGACCGTATCGACCAACTCGTTCCACGAGGCGTCGAACTTCTCCACGCCCTCGCGCTCGAGGGTGGCGGTGACGTCGTCGTAGTCGACGCCCACCTTCGCGAGCGCGTCGAGCACGGCACCGGCCTGCGCGTACGACCCGGTGACGGTGTCGCCGCGGACCTCGCCGTGGTCGAACGTGGCCTCGAGGGTCTTCTCGGGCATGGTGTTCACCACGCCCGGGGCGACCAGTTCGACGACGTACAGCGTGTCGGGCAGCGCCGGATCCTTCACCCCGGTCGACGCCCAGAGCGGGCGCTGCCGCTTCGCGCCCGCCGCCAACAGGGCCGCGGCACGGTCGGACGCGAACGCCTCCTGGTACAGCTGGTACGCGAGCTGGGCGTTCGCGACGCCGGCCTTGCTCTTCAGGGCGAGGGCCTCGTCGGTGCCGATGGCGGTGAGGCGCTTGTCGATCTCGGTGTCCACGCGGGACACGAAGAACGACGCGACCGAGTGGATCGTCGACAGGTCGATCCCAGCCGCCTGCGCCCGTTCCAGCCCGGCGAGGTACGCGTCGATGACCTCGCGGTACCGGTCGAGGCTGAAGATCAGGGTGACGTTGATGCTGATCCCGGCGCCGATGGCCGCGGTGATCGCGTCGAGGCCCTCGATGGTCGCCGGGATCTTGACCATGGCATTCGGACGGGCGACCTTGTCCCAGAGCGCGTGCGCCTCGGCGATGGTGCCCTCGGTGTCGTGCGCGACGCCGGGCTGGACCTCGATCGACACGCGACCGTCGTAGCCGTCGGTGCGGTCGTAGACGTCGCGGAGGTGGTCGGCGGCATCCCGCACGTCGTGCGTGGTGATCTCGAAGATGGCGTGCTCGGCGTCCGTGCCCTGTGCCGCGAGATCATGGAGCGCCGACGTGTACGACTCGCCGTCGGCGAAGGCGTTCGCGAAGATCGTCGGATTCGTGGTGACGCCCACCACGTCGCGCTCGGCGATCAGTCGTTCGAGCTCGCCGGTGGTGATGCGCTTCCGCGAGAGGTCGTCGAGCCAGATGCTGACGCCGGCCTGCGACAGGGCGGCGGTCGGGGTGTTGGTGCTCATGGCTCCAGTCTCCGCCGGTTTCCCGCGGGCGTCGAGCGGATGCCGCGCCGTCCGCCCGAGGGATCGTCGCCGACCGCCGACCGGACGTGCCGCGATCGCCGGTAGCCGTGCGCGGCAGACCCGCGTACCGTCGAGCCATGGCGAAGGTACTCGAGGGACTGGCGGAATCGCTGCCGACGTGGGGCGCGAAGATGGCGTACGGCGAGAAGACCACACTGAACGGGCAGGACTTCGTGCCGGCCGCGCTCGTGGTCTTCGGGTTCGGCGGGGGCGAGGGCTCAGGGGAGTCCGAGGGGCAGGGCGAGTTCCCGGCCGGCCACGGCGAGGGCAGCGGCGGCGGAGGCGGCGGCTACGCGATCCCGGTGGGCGCGTACATCGGCGGCCCGAACGGCCTGAAGTTCCACCCGAACCCGGTGGCGATGATCGCCCTCGCCGTGCCGCTCGTCACGGCCGTCGGATGGGCGGCGTCCGCGATGGTCCGGCTCACGAGGGTGCGCCGGCGCTTCCGCTGATCGGTTCATCCGCGCCTACGGTTCTGATCGCGGTAGTGACGCCGCGTACCCCGCTGGGTAGTCTGGATCGTGCGGTTCGACGCCGCGATGGCAGGGACGTGCGACGATGGCGGGCGACCGCCCGACGAGCGGCCCGAATGGAGCACCACGATGAGCTGGGATCCGTTCTCCGACGAGGACGACGACGACGATCGACGCCGTCGAGCCCCCGGCGAGGCGCGCGGTGCACGAGTGTGGCGCGGCACCCGGAGCACGCTCGGCTGGACCGGCGTGGTCGCGGGCATCGTCGCGCTGGCCGTCGGCGCCGTCTACGCCGTGAACGTCGCGGGCCTCGGGGCCAAGCCCGGCGGATTCGAGTCGCAGCTCGACAACGGGCAGAAGGTGGCCCGGCCGCTCCTCACCGGCCCGATCACCACCACCACGACGACCACCCCGCCCCTCGCGCCGGTCGAGGGCGCTGAGGAGCCGGCATCGCTGTCGAGCTCGGGAGGATTCCCGATGCCCTGGGTCGATTCGGAGTGGATCGCGCAGGTCGCCGCGGCGACCGGCATCCCCGGGCGCGCGATGGAGGCCTACGTCAGCGCGCACCTCGCCGTCGCAGCCGACCAGCCCGAGTGCGGCCTCGACTGGACCACGGTCGCGGCCATCGGCTCGATCGAGTCGAACCACGGCCGCCACGGCGGCGCGACGCTCGGCGACGACGGCTACCCGTCCAAGCGCATCGTCGGCCCGCCGCTCGACGGCAACGGCGTCGCGGCCATCGCCGACACCGACGCCGGCGAGTTCGACGGCGACACCGTCTGGGACCGCGCGGTCGGACCCATGCAGTTCATCCCGTCGACGTGGGCGCGCTGGGCGAGCGACGGCAACGACGACGGCCTCGCCGACCCCAACCAGATCGACGACGCGGCCCAGGCGACCGCCCGCTACCTGTGCGCCTCGGGTCCGATGACGAGCGTCGAGGGCTGGCGCGCGGCCGTGTTCTCGTACAACCACCTCGAGTCCTACGTCGACAAGGTCGCGTCGATCGCGAACGAGTACGCCGCGGCATCCGCCATCGGAGGCTGAGCCGGCGGCAGGCGCCGAGCGGGCAACGGGCGGATGCCGCGTGGCCGACCTCGTCGGGTCGTGCTGCACCCGACGTGCTCGAGCTCCCCGCAACGAGGGCCTCCCTCGGGAGGGATTGTCGTTGCGGGGAGCCCGGTACGGTGGCGACCCGAAACGCCACCGTTCGGCCGACGCAGGAGCGGGCCTCCCGGTGAACGTAGCAGACGCGTGTCCCCCGAATCCACGGGTTGCGTGTACCCCGAACGGGGCGATTCCCGCGGAGGGGCTCAGGCCTCCGGCGACTCGTCGGACCGCTGCGCCCGCTGCTCCTCGCTCACGCCCAGGCGCAGGCGGTCGCACAGCTCGGTGAGGGTGCGCAGCTCGTGCTCGTCGAGCGAGCTGCCGACGTGCCGCGTGATCGCGTCGACGTGCGTGAACGCGACGCTGCGGAAGAGCGTGAACCCCTCCTCGGTGATCGCGACGATGGTGCCGCGTCCGTCCTCGGGGTCGTGCTCCTTCGTGACGAGCCCACGCGACGTGAGGCGGTCGACGAGGCGGCTCACGCTCGGCTGCGTGATGAGCACCGAGCGGTTGAGGTCCTTCAGCCGCAGGCGGCGCCCGGGCGCGCGCGTGATGTTGAAGAGCACGTCGTACTCGTTGAGCGAGATGACCCCGCTCGGGAACTCAGCAGCCAGGGCCCGCATGATCGTGACCTGGGCTCGGAAGAGCGACTCCCATGCGGCGACCGTGATCGCGCGTTCCGCCACCCTCGGCTCCCCTCGACGTCTTCGACCGTCGTGCCTGTCGACCCGACTGATCCAAGAATAGGGAACCGGCGCCCGGAAACGGGTGAGGGCCGGTCGTAGAGGCTGACGACCGACCCTCTCCCTTGCACCAAGAGTGTCCTGCAATCACATTCCGCACCGACCGCCACAGCAAACAGTCGGTGCTCTAGAAATATATAACGGATCGGTAACGGGCGCTAGTTATCGTTCCGTGATTTTTCAAGATTTCGTCCCCCGGGTGGGGGAGGCCCTCCACACCCGCGGTCCTCGATCGGTTGTACCATCGAACTCGAAGGTACGACGCATGACCGTCCTCGACCCCGTCGCTCCGATCGACGAGACCCCGAGCATCGCCCACCCGCTTTCGAGCCTCACCGCCGGCGAGATCGTTCGCGTGCGCGACCTCGTCACGGCGAAGCCCGACTTCACGCCGACCACGCGCTTCGCGTACGTCGGGCTCGACGAGCCCCACAAGCACGACGTGCTCGCGTGGCAGCACGGTGAGGGCGCGCTGCCCGAACGCCGCGTGCGCGTGCTGCTGCTGGACCTGGCAACCGGTCGTTCGACCGACGACATCGTGTCGTTGTCCGCAGGCGAGGTCGTCTCCACCGTCGTACTCGACGGTTCGCACGGTCAACTCCCGGTGCTGATCGAGGAGTTCGAGGCGGTCGCGGAGATCACCGCCGCCGATCCGCGTTGGGTCGACGCGCTGGCACTGCGCGGCTGCACGCCCGAGAACGTGATCTGCGCGCCGCTCTCGTCGGGCTCCTACGGCTACCCTGACGAAGAGGGCCGTCGCATCCTGCGCGTGCTCGCGTTCCGGCAGGATCACCCGAAGGACCACCCGTGGGCGCATCCGGTCGATGGCCTCTCGGCCTACGTCGACGTGCCCAACCGCGAGGTCATCCGCATCGTCGACGCGGGTGTCATGGACATCCCGGCAGAAAGCGGGAACTTCGACGACCCGACCGTGCAGGGCGAACCGCTCTCGACACTGCAGCCCATCGTGATCACCCAGCCCGAGGGCCCGAGCTTCTCCGTCGACGGCGAGTCGGTGTCGTGGGCGAACTGGCGGTTCCGGGTCGCGTTCGACACGCGAGAGGGCCTGGTGCTCCACCAGCTGTCGTTCGTGGATTCGGGCGAGGAGCGCCCGATCGTCTACCGCGCCTCGATCGACGAGATGCTCGTGCCCTACGGCGACCCCTCGCCTGCGCGGTTCTGGCAGAACTACTTCGACACGGGGGAGTACCTCTTCGGACGGTTCACGAACTCGCTCGCCCTGGGCTGCGACTGCGTCGGCGAGATCCGGTACTTCGACGCGGTGCTCGCCGACGAACTGTGCAACCCGTTCACGATCGAGAACGCCGTGTGCATGCACGAGGAGGACTTCGGCACGCTCTGGAAGCACTCCGACATCTTCACGGGGTCCCACGAGGTGCGTCGATCCCGTCGCCTCGTGATCAGCTTCTTCACGACCGTCGGCAACTACGACTACGGCTTCTTCTGGTACCTCTACCTCGACGGCACGATCGAGTGCGAGGCGAAGCTCACCGGCGTCCTGTTCACGTCGGCCTATCCGGGGCTCGATGGCGACGGGAACGACTACCCGTACGCGAGCGAGGTGGCGCCCGGGCTCGGTGGCCCCTATCACCAGCACTTCTTCAGCGCGCGCCTCGACATGATGGTCGACGGCCTGGCCAACGCGGTCGACGAGATCGACGTCGCCCGGGTGCCCGTCGGCCCCGGCAACGAGCACGGCAATGCGTTCACCAGGAAGGTGACGCGTCTCGCCACCGAGCAGGGCGCGCGCCGCGTGGCGGATGCCTCGGTGTCCCGCGTCTGGTCGATCTCGAACACCGAGCACACCAACCGCGTGGGCCGGCCCACGTCGTACGTGCTGTACCCGACCGAGTCGCCGACCCTCCTCGCGGATGCGTCGTCGTCGATCGCGAAGCGTGCCGAGTTCGCGACGAAGCACCTGTTCGTGACGCAGTACGATCCGGCCGAACGGTACGCGGCCGGCGACTTCGTGCACCAGAACCCCGGCGGCGACGGCATCACCGCGTACACCGACGGCGACCGTCCGATCGACGGCGAGGACATCGTCGTCTGGTACACCTTCGGCCCGACCCACTTCCCACGCCCCGAGGACTGGCCGGTCATGCCGGTGGACTCCGCGAAGTTCGCGTTGAAGCCGAACGGCTTCTTCGATGCGAACCCGGCGCTGAACGTGCCGGCCTCGGCCGACGCGGCCCACTGCTCGGTGCATGCCGAGCACGAGCACGAGCACGCTGGCCATGGGGAGCATTCGAACGCCGGCGATGCGGAACACGCCGGCCGTGTGGAGCATGCGCAGGTCGGCCATGCGGAGCACGCGCACGACCATCACACGAACCCCGGTCACGGTGCCCCGGCCTGAGCGCGGTCAGGCCGGATCGGCTCTCCCGCTCAGATCGCCATGTTCACGTACTGGTCGACGCGCTTCGTGCGCAGCGTGCCCGGTGCGTACTTCTGCAGCCAGCCGTCGTCCTCCTCGAGCGCGAGCGATCCTGCCGTGTTCGGGGATGCTGCGGCGGGCGTGCCGTGACTCGTGCGATCGACGACGGCGCGGAAGTAGTAGTGGTTGAAGAGCCGGTTGAACTCGGTGAAGTAGATGTCGGCGACACGCCGGTCGCCGCGGATGATCACCATGTTCTCGTCGTTGGCGTTCGTCGACGGCTCGCTGAAGTTCGCCGATCCGGTGACCACGATCGGGTCGGCGCCGAGCGGATCGTGCAGCAGGAACTTGCAGTGCATGAACGCGACGTGCGAGTTGAGGCCGAGCTTGCGGTTGTCGGTCTCGACGACCCACTGGCCGAGCGGTGTCGAGATCTCCGAGCCCGAGGCCTGGTAGACGTTGTTGCGCGAGTTCAGGCGGATGAACGGCTTCGTCGATCGCGAGTTCGGCCGGTCCTCCTTCTCGAGCAGGAGGAAGCAGAGCGGACCGGCCGGCGTGTTCTGCGCGAGGGCTTCCTTGAACGGCGCCGGAACGGTGAAGGCGAACGTCATGCACGCCAGCGACGATGCCTGCGAGGCGAGTTCGACGTAGAGGTCGAGGGGTGCGAGGCTCGAGCGCGGGCTGAACACCGGGGTCGTACCGGGAAGGATCGCGCCAAGCGCCGGAGCCGGGGAGAGGCCCGAGATGTCGGCGTAGAACGCGGCGTTCCGGGTGCGCACGGTCGACGCCGAGTCGCCGACGCGTCCGCCGGGGTCCTGCTCGAGCAGGTGCCAGTAGTCGAGGTACGCCTGCGCCACCGCGCCGTCGCGGATCCAGTGGCCGACGTTCGCCTGGCCGTGCACGCCGCCGTCGGTGAGGTTCGTGGACCCCGTCCACACCTGCGTGGGCTTCCCCGCGGCCGTCAGCAGCACCATGAACTTGTTGTGGGCGATCGACGAGCGCCGCGCCTCGCGCTTCACGATGGCCGAGTCGGGCATGCCGGCGTCGCTGATCGCCTGGAGGTTCCGCAGTCGCGGGTCGCTCGGGTGGAACAGGGTCTTGGTGGTGCCGTCGGGCTGCTTCTCGTTCGTCGTGTGCTCGTTGACCTTGAGGTCGATGACGAGCTTCACGTCGACGCCCTGGTCGATGGCCTTCTTGAGCTCGGCGAGCACCGGGGCGTAGGTGAACTCGTAGAAGCATCCGCGGATCGACTGGCCCGGCCGAGCCGCACGGATGAACCGGATCAACGCCTCGTCGAGGTCTCGGCTGAGCCACGCGAGCGCCTCCCTGCGCTTGCGCTCGGTGGGCTGCTGGTCGGGCGGGAGGTTGCCGAACCGCAGCGCGTAACGCTGGCTCGACGCGACGCCGCGGTTGAAGAAGACGTCGTGCGTGCTCCCGTAGAGCGGTTCGGTCTCGACGTCGAGCTCGACGACGGGCCGAGTGCGGTCGAGGTTCTTGGGGAGGCCTGCCAGCGGGTGGAACCGATACGTGTAGGGCCGGCCGGGCTTCGCGGTGAAGTCGTCCCAGACGAGGCTCTGGATCGGATGCTCGAACGTCGAGACGGTGATCGAGGCGTCGGGCGTCGGGATGACGCTCGGGAACACCTTGAAGCCGCTCATGAAGTACTGCTGGTGCTCGGTCGGGTCGATGCGCTCGACCGCGAATCCGAGCAAGCCGGTTCGCGCCGCGGCATCCGCTTCGATGCCGAACGAGACCGTGTTCGTGCCCGTGACGGCGAAGACCCGGATGCCGCCTGCCACCGGTGACCTGAAGCGCATCCCGACGCACCCCCCTCGGGGGATCCGACGACCCGCACCCCATGGACCCGCACGCGTGCGGTCCCCCCGGTTGGAGGCTACTCCCGCCCGGGTTCGCGCGCGAGCGTGGAACCCGGGCTCCTCACGCGATCAGTACAGGTCGGGCGACGGCGTCGAGGCCTGGCGGATCGAGACGTCGGCGTGGCGGTCGAACCGGTAGCCGACGCCGCGCACCGTGCGCACGATGTCCTGGTAGTGGGCGAGCTTCGAGCGCAGGCGGCGCACGTGCACGTCGATCGTGCGCTCGCTCGGAGCCTCGTCGTCGGCGTCCCAAAGGCTGTCGATGAGCTCGTGGCGGTCGATGGTGCGGCCCTCGCGGAGCACGAGGTACTGCAGGAGCTCGAACTCCTTGTAGGTGAGCCCGGCGGGCTCGCCGTCGAGCAGGACGCGCTTGCGCGAGATGTCGATGATCACGCCGTTGGGGTGGCGGTCCGCGTCGTCGCGGACGCCCTGGCTCTCGCGCTGCTTCGCGAGGGCGGCCGGGTCCTGGAGGGCGAGGCGCACGACCTCGACGTCGCGACCGCCGGCGCCCTCGGGGGCGAGTGCGACGGCGGCATAGGTCTCGGCCGACGGCGCGACGTCGGCCGTGAGGGTCCGGAGCGCCTCGACGATGCGGTGCAGCGTGGTGCCGTCGGCGACGGCCTTGGCCTCGTCGATGCCGACGTAGAGCACGAAGCCGCGGGCCTCGGTGCCCTCGGGCACGGCGCGGACGCGGGGTGCGGCGGGTGCGGCGGGAGCAGCCGGAGCGGCGAGCTCGACCGGACGAGGCGCGATCGAGACGGGGCGAGCGGCCACGGCCGGGAGCGACGGGGCGGTGCGGACGGCGGTGGAGCGGACGGGAGCGAGTGCGAGAGACATGACGTTGGTCCTTGTGGAGTCGGTGCAGCGAATGGACCCCAAGACGGTGGCGGGGTCGATGCGAAAGGCCGTTCGGCCGGGAAACCCTGTGGAGCGGGTTCGATGGAGTCCGAGCCGATCAGGATGACGATCGGAGACGGGAACTCGGCGGTCGGGTCGCGGTCAGCGGCACATTCGACAACACATGGGGGCACGCGCCGACATCATGATGTCGGCATTCCTGGTCACCTCGCGGGCGGTCAGGTTGCGTGCGGTGTCAGTCATGGGTGCCAGTGAAACGGATACGCGAGCGTGTGTCAATTCGTGACGCCGGCATGACGGGGTGTGACGGCGCAGACGGTGCGCGCAGCGGCGCGGCATCCGGGAGGATCGGGTGAGCGGATGACTCGACCGCAAGAATCTGCGAAAAGGGGGGGCTTCAGAAAAATCTTCCGCAGTCGCATCCGCGCCAGCGTGTCAGGGCGCGAAGATCCTGCGGCGAACGATGCGGGCAGTCGCGGAGTGTACGGCAGCGCCGGTGGGTGACGCGCCGAGGGCTACTCGACCGTGCCGTAGAGCCGGTCGCCTGCGTCGCCGAGGCCGGGCACGATGTAGCCGTGCTCGTTGAGGCGCTCGTCGACGGCGCCGAGCACGACGGTCACCTCGCGGCCGTGCAGCGCGTCCTCGACGGCCTTGAGGCCCTCGGGCGCTGCGAGGATGCAGATCGCCGTGACATCCGTCGCCCCGCGCTTGAGGAGGAACTCGATCGCCGCGGTGAGGGAGCCGCCGGTGGCGAGCATCGGGTCGAGCACGAAGCACTGGCGGTCGGAGAGGTCGTCGGGCAGGCGTTCGGCGTAGGTGGTGGGCTCGAGGGTCTCCTCGTTGCGCGCCATGCCGAGGAAGCCGACCTCGGCGCTCGGCAGCAGCTTCACCATGCCCTCGAGCATGCCGAGGCCCGCGCGAAGGATCGGCACGATCAGCGGCTTCGGGTCGGCGATGCGAACGCCCGTGGTGGGAGCCACGGGCGTCACGATCTCGACGGGTTCGACGCGGACCCCGCGCGTGCCCTCGTACGCGAGCAGTGTCATGAGCTCCTCGACCAGGGACCGGAAGACCGGCGACGGCGTGTTCACGTCGCGGAGCACCGTCAGCTTGTGGGTGATGAGCGGGTGGTCGGCAACGTGGACTCGCATAGGCTCGAGTCTAGTTGCGGGGGTTCTCGCGGAGGGAGGGGCTCGTGGACGTGCCGATCCACCGCGAGTGGATGCGCCAGGCCCTCGCCGAGGCCGAGCAGGCGCCTGCGACCCGCGACGTCCCCGTCGGCGCCGTCGTGGTGCGCGACGGGGTCGTGATCGCTGCTCGCCGCAACGAGCGCGAGCTGACGAACGACCCGACCGCGCACGCCGAGGTGCTCGCCCTGCGCGACGCCGCCGAGGCGATCGGCGACTGGCGGCTCACCGACTGCACGCTCGTGGTCACGCTCGAGCCCTGCGTCATGTGCGCCGGCGCGATCGTGAGCGCGCGCGTCGGCACGCTCGTCTTCGGCGCGTGGGACGAGAAAGCCGGCGCGGCCGGCTCGCTCTACGACGTCGTGCGCGACCGGCGGCTCAACCACCGCGTCGAGGTGTACCCGGGGGTCGACGCCGAGGCATCCGCTCGCCTGCTGCTCGAGTTCTTCGAGGACCCGCTGCGCCGGCCCGAGCGGCTCTAGGCGACCTTCCGGTCGCGGCGGGCCTCGAGGCCGTCGAGGTACTCCGAGAGCAGGGCAGCGGATGCCGCCTGCGCCCGCGGCCCGTTCAGGGCGCGCTCCGCGCGCAGCTGCTCGCGGCTGAGCCCGTACTCGGGCAACTCGTCGCCCCAGGCGGCGAGCCAGTCCTCGTGGATCTCGTCGGTGATCTCGGGATGGAACTGCACCGCGAGCAGCCAGTCGCCCCTCGCGAAGGCCTGGTTCTCGTACTGGGGTGACGTGGCGAGCCGCTCGACGCCCTCGGGCAGGTCGAACGTGTCGCCGTGCCACTGCACGGTCGGCACACCGTCGAAGTGCCGCACGGGCGACGCGGCGCCCGCCTCGGTCGGCTCGACGGTCAGCCAGCCGACCTCCTTGCGCGGACCCTTGCGCACGTCGGCGCCGAGCGTCTTGGCGAGCATCTGGGCGCCGAGGCACACGCCGAAGATCGGCGCCTCCGCATCGATGCGCGTGCGCAGCAGTTCGATCTCGTCGGCGAGGTAGGGGTAGCGGTCGGTCTCGTACGCGCCCTCGTCGCCGCCGAGCACCACGACCAGGTCGGGGGCGAGCGCGTCGAGCGCGGTGACGTCCTCGTGGGGGGCGTCGACGGTCACGATGCGGTAGCCGTGCGCCTCGAGCGTCGGCCCGAGGTTGCCGAGTCCGATCGCGGAGTCGTGCCGGAGCACGAGGGCGGTGCGGGTGCTCGCCGAGCCGTTCGCTGAGCTCGTCGAAGCGAACGTCCCTTCGACGAGCTCAGGGACCGATGCGGCGGGCTCGGGGACCGATGCCGAGTTCCCTTCGACGGGCTCAGGGAACGAGGCCGCGGGCTCAGGGACCGAAGCGGCACTCATTCGAGGCCCTTGATGACGATGGCATCGGTGGCCGGAGCAGCGGCTGCCGGGTCGACGTAGACGTCGGCTTCCACGTAGATCACCCGCGCGGTCGGCACGGCCTGGCGGACGCGCGCCTCGATGACGTTGGTCGCCGTCGCCACTTCGAGCAGGCGCTGGTCGGCCGCGAAGCCCACCTTCGCGGCGACGAGCAGCTCGTCGGGACCGAGGTAGAGGGTCTTCATGTGGATGATGCGCTCGGCCTCCGGGCCGTCGAGGATCGCCTGCTCGATCTTCTGCAGGTCGTCGTCGTTCGCGCCCTCGCCGACGAGCAGGCTCTTCGTCTCCATGCCGAGCACGATGGCGACGATGATCAACAGCGTGCCGATCATGAGGGTGCCGATGGCGTCGAACAGCGAGTTGCCGGTGATGATCGTGAGGCCCACGCCGAAGAGCGCGAAGACGAGGCCGAGGAGCGCGGCGACGTCCTCGAGGAGGACGACGGGGAGCTCGGGCGCCTTCGCGCGTCGCACGAACTGCACCCAGGTCTGGCGGCCGCGCACGTGGTTCGACTCCTTGATCGCCGTGCGCAGCGAGAACGACTCGAGCACGATCGCGATCGAGAGCACGAGGATCGGCAGCCAGGGCACCTCGAGCTCGTGCGGGTGCTGGATCTTGTCGATGCCCTCGTAGATCGAGAACACACCGCCGACCGAGAACAGGATGATCGAGACGACGAACGCGTAGACGTAACGCTCGCGGCCGTAGCCGAACGGATGCTCCTTGTCGGCGGCCTTCTGGGCCTTGCGACCGCCGAGGATGAGCAGCAGCTGGTTGCCGGCGTCGGCCACCGAGTGCACGCCCTCGGCGAGCATCGACGTCGACCCCGAGAAGAACCACGCGATGAACTTCGTGATCGCGATGCCCAGGTTGGCCAGGAAGGCCGCGATGATGGCTCGGGTGCCGCCGGATGCGCTCATGGCGTCAATCCTAGGATGGTCGCATGAGCGCCGACGCCCCCGTGAAGCTGCCCTCCATCGCCTTCCTCGGAGCCGGGTCCATGGCCCGCGCGATCCTCGCCGGACTGCTCCAGCCCGGCATCGAGATCGAGGGCGGCATCCGCGCCACCAACCGCTCGCGCGAGCGCGCCGACGAGCTCGACGGCCTCCCCGGCGTCACCTCCTATGCGACCGAAGCGGATGCCACGGCGAACCGCTCGGCGGTCGCGGGCGCGAAGGTCGTGGTCGTCGCCGTCAAGCCCGCGATGGTGCCCGACCTGCTGCGCGAGATCGCCGACGCGCTCGACCCCGGCACCGTGGTGGTGTCGGTCGCTGCAGGCGTCACGGTCGAGACCTTCGAGTCGCTGCTGCCCGAGTCGGTCGCGGTGATCCGCTCGATGCCGAACACCCCGGCCGTGGTCGGCCGCGCGGTGACGGGGGTCGCGGCGGGCACCCGGTCGACGGACGCGGACCTGGCGCTCGCGGTCGCGCTGTTCGAGACCGTCGGCGACGTGATCGTCGTGCCCGAGGAGCAGATCGACGCGCTCTCCACCATCTCGGGGTCGGGTCCCGCGTACGTGTTCTTCCTCATCGAGCAGCTCACGGCGACGGCGATCGACAAGGGCTTCACGCCCGAGCAGGCGGCGCTCATGGTGGAGGGCACGTTCCGGGGCGCGAGCGAGCTGCTCGCGGCATCCGAGGACGACCCGGCCGAGCTGCGCCGACGCGTGACGAGCCCAAAGGGCACCACCGAGCGCGCCATCGCGGTGCTCGAGGAGGCGCGGCTGAAGGAGGTCTTCGACCGGGCGACGGATGCCGCGCTGGCTCGCGCCCGCGAGCTGGCGGCCGGGGCGTGACCTTCCGGTCGTCGAGTAGCGCCGGCCGCAGGCCGACGCGTATCGAGACGGAGACGCGAGCCCCCCTCCGCCTCGCCGGCGAGCCCCGCTTCGCCTGGCGTGGCGTGATGCTGGACGTCGCGCGTCGGTTCCGGCCGCTGCCCGAGCTCTACCGGTTCGTCGACCTCGTCGCGTCGCACGGGCTCAACGTGCTGCAGCTGCACCTCACCGACGATCAGGGCTGGCGGTTCGAGGTGCGGCGGCATCCGCTGCTCGCCGAGGTCGGCGGACATCGATCGGAGTCGCAGCTCGGGCACGGACCCGAGGCGCGGGGCGACGGCGTTCCCCATGGCGGGTGGTACACGCAGGACGAGCTGCGCGGGCTCGTGCGATACGCGGCGGAGCGGGGCATCCGCATCGTGCCCGAGGTCGACGTGCCCGGGCATGCGCGGGCGATCCTCGCGGCGTATCCCGAGTACGGCGTCGGCGGTGCGGAGGCCGTACGCGAGCGGGTGACCGAGCCGTGGACGCGGTTCGGCATCTCCGACGAGGTGCTGAACGCCGAGGACGCGACGGTCGCCTTCGTGTGCGACGTGCTCGACGAGGTGTGCGACGTGTTCGAGTCCGACGTGGTCGGCATCGGCGGCGACGAGGCGCAGAAGACGAGGTGGCGCGAGGACGCCCGCACGCAGGAGCTCCTGGCCGAGCGCGGACTCGCCGACGAGTCGGAGCTCCAGGCGTGGTTCCTCGGCCGGGTCGCGTCGTACCTCGCATCGCGGGGTCGGCGCGTGATCGGCTGGGACGAGATGCTCGAGGGCGGTGGGGCGCCCGCAGCGGACGCGATCGTCGCCGCGTGGCGCGGGCCGGTCGGCGCCGAGCTCGGGGCGCGGCTCGGACACGAGGTCGTGCTCTGCCCCGACCTCTGGACGTACCTCGACTACCGCCAGTCGGACGACCCGCGCGAGCCGATCCCCGTCGGCACCGTGCTGTCGCTCGAGGACGTCGCGTCGTTCGAGCCGCTCTCGTCCGCGTCGTCGCCGGCGTTGCGGCAGCACATGATCGGGGTGCAGGCGAACGTGTGGACCGAGCACCTCGACACGCGCGAGCGACTCGACTACGCGGTGTTCCCGCGGCTCGGGGCCTTCGCCGAGATCGCCTGGAACGGCGGGCCGCTCGACTGGGACGACTTCGCGTTCCGCCTGCCCGGCTACCTCGCATGGCTCGAGCAGCAGGGCGTGGCCTTCCGTCCGCTCGACGGGCCGCGGGCCGACCAGCAGCGGCCGGGCGTTCCGGGGATGCCGCGCGAGCGCGCCGCCCGCCTCGCCGAGCTCGAGCGCCTCACGGCGAACCTCGACGCTCCGGCCTGAACCCCCCCGTGCTGCCGTTTTCAGGACCGCGAACCCCGCCCGACCCACCTCGTGCTCCCGTTTCTCAGGACCGCGTGCCCCGAACCGGCCGCTTCTCAGGAGGATCAGCCTGCTTCGCGCCGGATCGCGGGGAAATCTCCTGAGAAAGGCGTCAGGCGGGGGCGCGGGAGAGCAGCACCATGACCTCGAAGTGCGTGGTCTGCGGGAACATGTCGAATACGCGGGCCTTCACGGGCTTCAGCGACGGCATCGCCGCGAGGTCGCGGGCGAGCGAGGCGACGTTGCAGCTCGAGTAGAGGACGTGCGCGGCATCCGATCGCTCGAGCCAGTCGGCGAGCTCGCGCCCGATGCCGCGGCGGGGCGGATTCACCACCACGAGGTCGGGGGCGCGCTCCGCGCCGAGGGCGTACGTGGTGGCGTCGCCGGCGGCGAAGCGGACGCGGGTGAGCGCGGCATCCGTGCGGCTGAGCTCGGCGCTGGCCACGGCCTCGACGCTCGTCTCGATGCCGGTGACGTCGGTCGCGGCATCCGCGAGGTGCAGGGCGAAGCCGCCGACGCCGGAGTAGAGGTCCCAGGCGTCTTCGGGGGCGAGGTCGCTGATCCAGGCGCGCGCCTCCGCGTAGAGCGCGGCCGCGATCGCGGTGTTCGTCTGGAAGAAGCTCTGCGGGCGCAGGTGCATCGTCACGTCATTGAGGCGCATCGGCAGGGTCTGCTGTTCGGTGAGCACGACCTCGTCGGAGCCCTCGAGCACGGCCTTGTGCTCGGGCAGCAGGTTGGCCGTGACGACCCGGGCCTGGGGCAGCTCGGCGAGCAGCGTCGGCAGGTGCTTGCGGATGCGACCGAGCGGCTCGGTCGATCGCAGCACGAAGCGGACCATGAGCTCGCCGTCGGGCGACTCGGTGACGATCAGGTGCTTGAGCTCGCCGGTGCGCGTGCCGACGTCGTACGGCGCGATGCGAGCGAGCGTGATGAATCGCGCGAGCACCGGGAACGCGGCACGGTGCCCCGGCGAGCAGATGCCGCAGGCCTGCAGGTCGACGCCGTGACCGTCGGCGTCGAGGATGCCGATCGTCGGGGCATCCGTCGTGCCGCCGACCACCATCTTCGCCTTGTTGCGGTAGTCGCGCTCGGCGCTCGCCACGGGCGGTAGCCACGCGGGCAGGTCGAACGGCGCGAGGAGCTCCTCGGCGTGTGCTTGCTTCCCGGCGAGCTGGTCGTCGTACGGCCGCCCCATGAGCGAGCACGACCGGCACGCCCAGGCGTCGAAGTAGGGGCACTGCACCCGTCAAGGCTACGCGGGCGTCGCCGGTGGTCGATGAGCGCCCCGGGGGGCCGGACGGCGAGGTGCTCGGCGCAGTGGGATGCGGTCCGTGCAGGGCTGCGCCGTTCGCTCGTCTTCGAGCGCGCGTCGCCGGCGGTGTTCCCCTCCGCGATTTCGGTCGATTCGTCGACAAATCTACAAATCTACAAATCGACATGTGGACGAATCGGCACGTCGACAAGTCGACGGGTTTACCGGTTCTGCGCGGAGATACTCCCGCCCCAGCGCGAAGGGGCGGCTGACACCGCAGGAACGCTGCGCGCTCGCCGTCGGGACTGCAGCACACCGGTCGCGCTACGGCTCGAAGCGGTAGCCCAGACCCGGCTCGTTGAGGAAGTGCCGCGGCTCGGAAGGCACCGGCTCGAGCTTGCGGCGCAGCTGCGCGACGTAGAGCCGCAGGTAGCCAGCGTCGTTCCGGTGGTACGGACCCCACACGTCCGAGAGCAGCATCTCCCGCGTGAGCAGCCTGCCCGGGTTGCGCAGGAAGAGCTCCAGCAGGCGCCACTCCGTGGGGGTCAGGCGCACGGATGCCGCGGGGCCGTCGCCGCCGGGGCCGCCGGCTCCTGCCCCGTCGCCGCCGGGGCCGCCGGGCCCGCCCGCCCTCCGGATCGTCTTCGCCGCCAGGTCGACGACCAGGTCGCCGATCGCGATCGTCGCGGCATCCGATTCGGCGCTGTTCGTCGCCCGGGCCCTCGCCCGGATGCGGGCGAGCAGCTCGTCCATCGCGAACGGCTTCGTCACGTAGTCGTCGGCGCCGGCGTCGAGCGCCTCGACCTTCTCGGCCGAGTCGGTGCGTCCCGAGAGCACGAGGATCGGCACGTTCGACCACGCGCGCACCGCCCGGATCACGTCCATGCCGTCGACGTTCGGCATGCCGAGGTCGAGCAGCAGGAGGTCGGGATGCGCGCTCGCTGCGAGCTCGATCGCCTCGGCGCCGTCGCGCGCCGCCACCACGTCGTAGCCGCGCGAGGCGAGCGTGATGCGCAGGGCGCGCTGCAGCTGGGCGTCGTCGTCGGCGACGAGGATCTTCATGCGGCCTCCTCGGCGGTCGGGAGCGTGACGACCATGGTCAGGCCGCCGCCCGGGGTGTCCTCGACCTCGAGCGATCCGTCCATGCCCTCGACGAAGCCCTTCGAGAGGGCGAGGCCGAGGCCGAGGCCGGTCTCGTTGTCGGTGTCGCCGAGGCGCTGGAACGGGGTGAAGACCTCGTCGCGGCGCTCGGGCGGGATGCCCGGGCCGCGGTCGACGACGCGCAGCTCGGTGCGGCCGCGGAAGGTGCTCGCGGCGACCCGCACGCGCTCGCCGTCGGGGGAGTGCCGCACGGCGTTCGCGAGGAGGTTCACGACGACGCGCTGCAGCAGTCCGGCGTCGGCGAGCATCGGACGCAGGTCATCGGCGAGGTCGAGCTCCACCTCGGCGGGCCCGAGCTCGAGCTCGTCCAGCGCGGGGAACACGACGTCCGCGACATCCGTCGGACCGAGCGTGACGGCGAGCGCGCCCGCCTGCAGGCGGCTCACGTCGAGGAGGTTCGTCACCAGGTCGGCCAGCGCGTCGAGGCTCTCGGCGGCGGTGTCGAGCAGCTCGGCGCGCTGCTCGGGCGGCAGCGTCACGTCGGGCGAGCGGAGGGCGCTCACGGCGGCCGACGCCGAGGTGAGGGGTCGGCGCAGGTCGTGCCCGACCGCGGCGAGCAGCGCGGAGCGCACCCGGTCGGTCTCGGCGAGCTCGTCGGCGGCCTCGGCGGCCGAGGCGAGCGCGCCGTGCTCGATGGCCGCGTCGAGCTGCGTCGCGATGACCTGCAGCAGTCGGCGCTCGGATGCCTCGAGGTCGCCGCCGTGCAGCTCGAGCACGCCGTGCGTGCCGATCGGGATCGTGCTCACCCGGTCGTGGTCCGCGGGCTCGCCGTCGGTCACCCGTGGCTCGCCGTCGACGAGGAGGCGCACGCCGCTCAGGCCGAACGCTTCGCGGGTCTGCGTGACCATGGCCTGCAGTGCGTCCTCGCCGCGCAGCACGCTGCCCGAGATGGTGGCGAGCAGCTGCGACTCGGCCGCTGCTCGCCTCGCCTCGCGGGTGCGCCGTGCGGCCTGGTCGACCACGAGGCTCACGAGCAGGGCGTTCGCGACGTAGAAGACGAGCGCGAGCAGCTGCCGCGGCTCGGCGATCGTCAGCGTGTAGAGCGGCTGGATGAAGAGGTAGTTCAGCGTGAGGCCCGAGAGCACGGCCGCGAAGAGCGCGGGCCAGAGCCCGCCCACGAGGGCGACCACGATGACCAGCAGCTGGTAGGCGAGCACGTCGCTCGTGATGGACGACTCCGTGTGGAACAGCGTGAGCACCCAGCTGACCAGCGGCCCGAAGACGAGGGCGATCGCGAAGCCGGCGACGAGCCGCGTGCGGCTGAGCGCGCCGCCGAGGCGCGGCAGCGAGAAGCCCGACCCCGCCGCGGCGTGCGTCACGATGTGCACGTCGATGTCGCCCGACTCGCGGATCACCGTCGCGCCGATGCCCGGCCCGGTGAAGGCGGCGGCGAGTCGCGATCGGCGGCTCACGCCGAGGACGAGCTGCGTGGCATCCGATGCCCTGGCGAAGTCGACGAGCGCGCGGGGGACGTCTTCGCCGACCACCTGGTGGAACGTGCCGCCGAGCTGCTCGACGAGCGCACGCTGCCGGTCGAGCGCTTCGGGGTGCCGCGTGCGGAGCCCGTCGGGGGCGGTCACGTGCACCGCCAGGAGCTGGCCGCCCGAGCTGCGCGCGGCGATGCGTGCGCCGCGGCGCAGCAGCGTCTCGCCCTCGGGGCCGCCGGTGAGGGCGACGACGACCCGCTCGCGGGCCTCCCACTTGCCCGTGATGCCGTGCTGGGCGCGATACGCCTTGAGCGCCTGGTCCACCTCGTCGGCGAGCCAGAGCAGCGCGAGCTCGCGCAGCGCGGTGAGGTTGCCGAGCCGGAAGTAGTTCGACAGCGCCGCGTCGATGCGCTCGGCCGGGTAGACGAGCCCGCCGGCGAGGCGGTCGCGCAGGGCCTGCGGGGCGAGGTCGACGACCTCGACCTGGTCGGCGGCGCGCAGCACCGCGTCGGGGATCGTCTCGCGCTGCTGCGCGCCCGTGATCTCGAGCACGACGTCGCCGAGCGACTCGATGTGCTGCGTGTTCACGGTCGAGATCACGTCGATGCCGGCCGCGAGCAGGTCCTCGACGTCCTGCCAGCGCTTCGGATGCCGCGAGCCGGGCGCATTGGTGTGGGCGAGCTCGTCGACCAGGGCGATCTCGGGCTCGCGCGCCAGCACGGCGTCCACGTCCATCTCCTCGAGCGCGAGGCCGCGGTGCTCCTCGTGACGGCGCGGGACGACCTCGAGTCCGTCGACCATGGCCGCCGTGGCCGCGCGCCCGTGCGTCTCGACGAAGGCCACGACGACGTCGCGGCCCTCGTCGCGCAGGCGCCGACCCTCCTCGAGCATGGTGTAGGTCTTGCCGACGCCGGGCGCGGCGCCGAGGAGCACCCGCAGCCGCCCCCTCTTCATGTGCGTCAGTCTCCCACCTGCGAGAGCGCGAGGTTGAGCCCGAGCACGTTCACCGTCGGCTCGCCGAGGTACCCGAGGTCGCGCGGTTGGATGCGCGACTCGACCAGCGCGCGCACGTCCGCTTCGTCGAGCCCGCGTGCGGCCGCGACCCGCGCGACCTGCTGCAGCGCGTACTCGGGGCTGATGTGCGGGTCCAGGCCCGAGCCCGACGCGGTCACCGCGTCGACGGGGACGTCGGACTCGGCGACGCCGTCGAACCCGGCGACCTGGGCCCTGCGATCCTCGATCGCGGCGACGAGGTCGGGGTTCTCGGGTCCGAGGTTGCTGCCGCTCGACGCGCCGGCGTCGTACCCGTCGCCGGCGGCCGACGGGCGGGGCTGGAACCACTCGGGGAGCGGGTCGCCCGCGGCATCCGTGAACGACTGGCCGATGAGCGCGGAGCCGACGACGTCGCCGTCGGCGTTCCGCACGACGGAGCCGTTGGCCTGTGCGGGGATCGCGAACTGGCCGATCGCGGTCACGACGAGCGTGTACGCGACGCCCAGCACGAGCGTGAAGAGGAGCATGGCGCGGATCGCGACCCAGTGGGTCCGCATCGTGGTGCGCGTGGTGCTCATGTGCATTGGTCCTTTCGAGATGGATCGGTTGGTGGGCCGCTCTTCGAGGCGCCGACTTGTTCGGTGCCGGGCTTTCCCGGCTGGGGGCCGACTGCGGCGCGCCGGGCGGGGACCGGCGCGCAATCAACTCAGAAGCCGGGAATGAGGCGGACGACCAGGTCGATGAGCCAGATGCCGATGAACGGGGCGACGATCCCGCCGAGGCCGTAGACGAGCAGGTTGCGGTTCAGCACGGCGGATGCCCCGAGCGGTCGGTACTTCACGCCGCGGAGTGCGAGCGGGATCAGGAGCACGATGATGATCGCGTTGAAGATGATCGCCGACAGCACCGCCGAGGCGGGGGAGTGCAGCTGCATGAGGTTCAGCGCCTGCAGGCCCGGGAACACGCCGGCGAACATCGCCGGGATGATCGCGAAGTACTTCGCGACGTCGTTCGCGATCGAGAACGTGGTGAGCGCCCCCCGCGTGATCAGCAGCTGCTTGCCGATGGCGACGATCTCGATGAGCTTCGTCGGGTCGGAGTCGAGGTCGACCATGTTGCCGGCCTCCTTCGCGGCCGACGTGCCCGAGTTCATCGCCACGCCGACGTCGGCCTGCGCGAGCGCCGGCGCGTCGTTCGTGCCGTCGCCGGTCATCGCGACCAGGTCACCACCCTCCTGCGCTCGCCTGATCAGGGCGAGCTTGTCCTCGGGCGTCGCCTCGGCGAGGTAGTCGTCGACGCCGGCCTCCGCGGCGATGGCCTTCGCCGTGAGCGGGTTGTCGCCCGTGATCATCACGGTGCGGATGCCCATCTGCCGGAGCTCGCGGAACCGATCGACGAGCCCATCCTTGACGATGTCCTTCAGGTGGACGACGCCGAGGATGCGGGTCGACCCGCCGGCCGACCGCTGCGCGACGACCAGCGGGGTGCCGCCGTCGGTCGAGATCGCGTCCACTCGGCGGTCGAGCTCCTCGTGCTCGCTGGAGGGGATCCGACCGCGCTCCTCGACCCACGCGACGACCGCCGAGCCGGCGCCCTTGCGGACGATCGACCCGTCGGCGAGGTCGAGGCCCGACATGCGGGTCTGCGCAGTGAACGGCACGACCTCGCCGGCTGGCGCCTCCGTGAAGCGGATGCCGCGAGCCGCCGCCAGGTCGACGATCGAGCTGCCCTCGGGGGTCGGGTCGGCCAGCGACGCGAGTGCCGCCGCCCGCACCAGCTCGTGGTCGGCCACCCCCGGCATCGGGACGAACTCGCTCGCGCGGCGGTTGCCGTGCGTGATGGTGCCCGTCTTGTCGAGGAGCAGGGTCGTGACGTCACCGGCGGCCTCGACCGCACGGCCCGACATCGCGAGCACGTTGCGCTGCACGAGCCGGTCCATGCCGGCGATGCCGATCGCCGAGAGCAGCGCGCCGATCGTCGTCGGGATGAGGCAGACGAGCAGGGCGATGAGCACCGGGATGCTCGCCGGCGCCGCCGCGTAGGACGCGATCGGGTTCAGCGTGAGCACGACGACCACGAAGACGATCGAGAGGCTCGCGAGCAGGATGTTCAGCGCGATCTCGTTCGGCGTCTTCTGGCGCGACGCGCCCTCGACGAGCGCGATCATCCGGTCGACGAACGTCTCGCCGGGCTTCGAGGTAATGCGCACCACGATCCGGTCGGAGAGCACGCGGGTGCCGCCCGTGACGGCGGAGCGATCGCCGCCGGACTCGCGGACGACCGGGGCGGACTCGCCGGTGATCGCCGACTCGTCCACCGACGCGATGCCCTGGACGATGTCGCCGTCGCCCGGGATCGGTTCGCCCGCCGAGACGACGACGATGTCACCGAGCCGGAGGTCGGCCGATGAGACGTCGCTGAGCGGCGTGCGCTCGGCCGCGGCATCCGACACCTCGTCGTACCCCGTCACGAGGTACGCGACCGTCGAGGTGCGCGTCCGGCGCAACGTGTCGGCCTGCGCCTTGCCGCGGCCCTCCGCCACCGCCTCCGCGAGGTTCGCGAAGACCACGGTGATCCAGAGCCAGGCGGCGATCGCCCACGTGAACGAGCCCGGCACCTCGGTGCCGCCGGAGGCCCCCGGCCCACCGAGGAACGGCTCGGCGATCGCGAGCGCCGTGGTGAGCGCGGCGCCGACCTCGACGATGAACATGACGGGGTTGTGCCACATCTCGCGCGGATCGAGCTTGCGGAGTGCGCCGGGAACGGCCCGGACGAGCTGCCCGGGGCCGAATCCGCCCACCGGGCGCTTCGACGGCGAGCCCATCGGCCGCGGGGTGTGGCCGGTCATCTCGGAAATGGTCTGCGAGGACATGGATCAGTTCAGCCCTTCCGCCAGGGGACCCAGCGTGAGAACGGGGAAATAGGTGAGTGCGGTGACGAGGATCGTCACGCCGGCCAGCAGCCCGACGAACTGGGGGCGATACGTCGGGAGGGTGCCGGCGGTCGCCGGGACCTTGTCCTGGGCCGCGAGGCTGCCGGCCAGCGCGAGCACCAGCACGATCGGCACGAACCGGCCGAGCAGCATCGCGACGCCGAGCGCGGTGTTGAACCACGGCGTGTTCGCGGTGAGGCCCGCGAAGGCCGAGCCGTTGTTGTTCGACGCGGAGGTGAAGGCGTACAGCACCTCGGACATGCCGTGCACTCCGGGGTTCCAGATCGACGTCGACTCGACGTCCTCGCGCACGCCGGGGATCGCGAACGACAGCGCGGTGCCGGCGAGCACGAGGAACGGCGTGACGAGGATGGAGAGGCTCGCGAGCTTGATCTCGCGCGGGCCGATCTTCTTGCCCAGGTACTCGGGCGTCCGTCCCACGAGCAGCCCCGCGATGAACACCGCGATGACGGCGAGCACGAGCAGGCCGTAGAGACCGGATCCGACGCCGCCCGGGGCGACCTCGCCGAGCATCATGTTGAGCATCGGCATCATGCCGCCGAGCGCCGTGTACGAGTCGAACATGCCGTTCACCGCGCCGGTCGAGGTCAGCGTCGAGGTCGAGCCGAACAGCGCGGTGCCGAAGATTCCGAAGCGCTGCTCCTTGCCCTCCATCGCGCCGCCCGCGAGCTGCGGGGCGGTGCCGTTCCCGGCCGCCTCGAGCGCGCTCACCACGACGAGCGAGATCACGAACAGCGAGGCCATGACCGCGAGGATCGCGTAGCCCTGCCGGTTCGAACCGACCATACGGCCGAACGTGCGCGGCAGCGCGAACGGGATCGCGAGCATGAGCACGTTCTGGAACAGGCTCGTCCACGCGGTCGGGTTCTCGAACGGGTGCGCGGAGTTCACGTTGAAGAAGCCGCCGCCGTTCGTGCCGAGCTCCTTGATCGCCTCCTGCGACGCGACGCTGCCGCCCGGCAGGTGCTGCGTGTTCCCGGCGAGTGTCGTCACCTCGGTGAACCCGTTGAAGTTCTGGATCACGCCGCCGACGAGCAGCACGATCGCGCCGACGAGCGCGAGCGGGAGGAGCAGCCGGAACGACCCGCGGAACAGGTCGACCCAGAAGTTGCCGATCGTGCCCGAGCGGCGCCGTGCGAAGCCGCGCACGAGCGCGACCGCGACGGCGATGCCGACCGCGGCGGACACGAAGTTCTGCACCGCGAGCCCGGCGAGCTGCACCGTGTAGCCCATCGTGAGCTCGGGGGAGTACGACTGCCAGTTCGTGTTCGTGACGAACGACGCCGCGGTGTTGAACGAGAGCCCCTCGGGCACGGCCGGGAGGCCGAGCGAGTACGGGAGCCACTGCTGGGTGCGCTGCAGCACGTAGACGAAGAGCACGCCGATCACGCTGAACGCGAGGACGCCGCGCAGGTACGCCGGCCACGACTGCTCCGATCGCGGATCGACGCCCACGAGGCGATACAGCCCGCGCTCGATCCTCCAGTCGCGGTCGGACGTGTAGATGCGCGCCATCCAGTCGCCGAGCGGGCGGTACAGCACGGCGAGGATCAGGACGAGGGTGGCCGCCTGGAGGACGGCGAAGAGCACGCCCATCAGAACCGCTCGGGCTTGATGAGGGCGTACACGAGGTACGCGACGGCGGCGGCGCCCAGCGCGGCGGCGAGGAGCTCGAAGACGATCACAGCTTCTCGACCCCCTTCGCGATGAGGCCGATGAGCGCGAACGTCGCGATGATGACGACGACGTAGACGAGGTCCAGCACGGGGACTCCAGGATCGGGGATGACGCGGGCCGCGAGCGCGGCGGCGGGCAGCGGCTTCGGCTGCACGCTCGATGCAACACCGCGGATGCCGCGTGGGCGCCGATCCTCACGGAGCCCTAACGGCTCCCGACCGCATCCTGACGGCGTGCGAATGCGTCCGTCGGTCGAGCAGCGCCGGGCGCTACTCGACCACCGGGGAGGGCCGCGTCCGCTACCGTGTGCTCCATGGATGCGTCGGAGGTCGTCTCGGTCGTCGCCGAGGTGATCGGGTGGATCGCCCTCGGCGGCGGTCTCGTCTGCCTCCTGCTCGCGCTGCTCATCCGCCTCGCCGACGGCCGATGGCTTCCCACGGAGGCGGT
Source organism: Agromyces sp. NPDC055661 (assembly GCF_053618135.1). Lineage (NCBI taxonomy): Bacteria > Bacillati > Actinomycetota > Actinomycetes > Micrococcales > Microbacteriaceae > Agromyces > Agromyces sp. NPDC055661. The sequence goes on along the minus strand of NZ_JBSHHC010000001.1, from coordinate 1,338,858 downwards.
CGTGATCGACCAGGAGCACGGCGCGACCATCCGCTGGTTCGCCGAGGGCGCGTTCCACCAGCGCCGACTCAGCGACGAGGAACGCGCGCACGTGCGGCATCCCGAGGAGGAGCCCGCCTACTTCAAGGAGCGCGAGCCCGACCGCCTGCGCCTGCACGAGTCGCCGCCCGGCCGTCGCATCATCCGGAACGTGGGGCTCATCCTGATCGGCATCGCCGTGGTCGCCGGCGTCGTCGGCCTCGTGCTGATGTTCACCGCCTGATCAGCGCTCGCGCAGTTCCTCCCACTCGCGCATGAGATCGGGCATCCGTGCATCGATGAAGCGGTAGAATCGCGCCATCTCCCGGGCGCGTGCCGCGCCGGCATCCGTCTCGTCGCCGATCGCGTCGGCGGCACGATCGCCGAGGTCGGCGATCACTCCGTAGACCGGGCTCTTCGCCATGAGCGCCGTGTACCAGGCGTCGTCGAGGAACTCCCAGCGGTCACGGCGACTGCCCGCCTGCGGCACTCGGTGGAGGATGCCGATCTGCGAGAGGTAGCGCACCGCACCCGAGATCGCGGCGGCGCTCACGCCGAGCCGTTCGCCGAGCTCCGACGCGGTGAGGCCGCCCGCCTCCGCGACGAGCAGGGCCATGAGCACGCGCGCGGGCATCCTCGGGAAGCCGGCCGCGGTGAGGACCGCGGCCGACTGCTCGACCGCGGCCTTCAGGCCCTGTTCGTCGCGTGGCATCCGCTCAGTCTCCCATCCGCCCGGTGCTCACCCGCCCGACGCCAGCTCACGCCGCCGCATCGACCACACCGCGACGGCACCCGCCGCGAGGCCGATGGCGAGCATCCAGAAGCCTCCCGTCCAGTCCGTCTCCCCACCCGCCGGGACGGGGGAATGATGGAACGGCGAGAGGTCGATGACCCAGTCGGGGGCCTGCAGGATCGGTCCCCAGACGCCCAGGATCGCCGCGACGCCGACGACGGTCCAGCCGACGGGGATGGTCGCGCGCGGCACGAAGGCGAAGACGAGCAGCGTGAGCCCGAGGAACACGAGGCACGCCGGCAGCTGGGCGAGGGCGGCCTCGAGCACGGCCGGGATGAGCGACTCCGGATCGGCCGCGCTGCCCGCGCCCGCGATGCCCGCGAGTGCCGACGCCGCGAGCACGATGGCGATCACGATCACGCCGACGATCCAGTACTCGAGCAGCCAGCGCAGCCGCGGCACGGGCGTGCCCAGCACGAGCTCTGCGGTGCCGTGCACCTCCTCCTGCCGGGCGCGGATGCCCACCTGCACCGCGCAGCACGCGGCGAGGATCCCCACGATGGAGTAGAACAGGGCGACGAAGGTCTCCTCGATGGATGCCTCCGAGCCGATCGCGCGGCGCAGGATCTCGAGGACCTGCGGCGCGTCGGTCGCGGCCTGGTTCACGACGGGCGAGAGCGAGGTCGCGAGGAGGCCCGTGGCGATGCCGCCCGCCGTCCATGACAGCAGGATCGGGATGTTGAGGCGCCACGCGAGCCCGAACGAGCTCGACAGCACCGGCCCGGCGTTCGCCCGGCCGGCCCGCCCGGCCAGCAGGCTCGCACCTTGGTCGCGGACCGACTGCAGCGCGAAGACGACCCCGACGAGCGCCGCGGCGAAGGCCAGTGGGATGAGCAGCGGCGTGAGGTCGTTCTCGACGTAGGCGCCGGTGAACTGCCCGTAGCCGATCGGCGACAGCCAGCTCGGCCACGCCGGCGTGACGTGCAGCAGGTCCTCCGACGGGGTTCCCGCCGCATCGCCGATGCCGCGCAGCAGGTATGCCGCGAGCACGAAGGTCACCGACAGGCTGTTCGCCGCGCGAGAGGTGCGGAAGAGCTGGGCGGCGAACAGCCCGAACGCCAGGAACGCGAAGCCCGAGACCATGATCGCGACGCCCCAGACGAACGAGCCGCCCGGCTCGAGGCCGCTCGCGATGAGGGCGAGCGCCAGGAGCAGCCCGAGCACCACGTTGGCGAGCACGCCGTGCACGACCGTCGCGGTCGTCGGCAGGATGCGCCCGGCCGGCGTGGCGGCGACGGCCTCCGCGCGTCCCTCCTCCTCTTCCTTCCGGGTGTGCCGCACCGCGAGGAAGGTGCTCATCAGGCCGCCCATCAGGGCGAGCCACGCGAAGAGCAGGAAGAAGGCGAACGCGCCGTCGTCGACGCCGTTCGGCGTGCCGCGGAAGACGAGGATGGTGCGGGTCGCGATCGCGACGCCGAGGATCTCCTTGCGGTCCTGCTCCTCGCCGTAGGTGTCGAACACCGCGGTCATGGACGCGTACGCGAGCACGGCGATGCCGACGATCCAGAGCGCGAGCTGCAGGCGGTCGCGACGGATGCGCTGCCGAAGCAGCACCATGAGCCTGGTCACGCCCGTGCCTCCTCCTCGACCGGGGCGAGCTCGTCGCCGTAGTGGCGCAGGAAGAGGTCCTCGAGCGAGGGCGGCGCGACCGTGAGGCCCTGCACCCCGAGCCGGCCGAGGTCGGGGAGCACGTCGGCCACCCGGTCGCTGTCGACCGTGAAGCGCACGCGCCCCTCGTCGATGACGAGGTCGTGCGTGTCGGGCAGCGCCGTGACGCCGGCCTCCTTGGCCGGATCGTGGACGAACGCGATCTCGGTGCGGGTCAGGTGGCGGAGCTCGGCGAGTGTGCCGCTTTCGACGACCTTGCCGGCGCGGATGATCGTCACCCGGTCGCAGAGCGCCTCGACCTCGGAGAGGATGTGGCTCGACAGCAGCACGGTGGCGCCTTCGCGGGCGACGTGGTCGATCTCGCGGTTGAACACCTGCTCCATCAGCGGGTCGAGGCCGCTCGTCGGCTCGTCGAGCACGTAGAGGTCGGCGGGCGTGGCGAACGCGGCCACGAGGGCGACCTTCTGGCGGTTGCCCTTCGAGTAGGCGCGGCCCTTCTTGCGCGGGTCGAGCTGGAACACGTCGAGCAGGCGCTGTTTGCGCTCGCGATAGGCGGCCTTGTCGGTCATGCCGCCGCGCAGCCGTGTGAGCAGGTCGATCGCCTCGCCGCCGGTGAAGTTCGGCCAGATCGCGACGTCGCCGGGCACATATGCGACGCGCTTGTGCAGGTCTGCGGCATCCGCCCAAGGGTCGCGCCCGAAGAGGGTCGCCTCGCCGCTGGACGCCCGGGCGAGCCCGAGCAGGATGCGGATGGTGGTGGACTTCCCGGCTCCGTTCGGGCCGAGGAAGCCGTGGATCTCGCCGGCGTCGACGGAGAAGTCGAGGCCGTCGAGGGCGATGGTGCGCCCGAAGCGCTTCTCGAGGCCTCGGGTGCTGATCACGGTGGTCATGAGCGCGATGCTACGCGCGATTCACAAATTTGTGAATCTCCTTAACGGATCCCTAACGGGCACGGCGCGCCGCGGCATCCGTGCGCCGTTATTCGAGTGCCGCGAACTTCTCGATGTCGCCCTCGGTGCCCGACACGATGATGAGGTCGTGGTTCGATACGACGGTCTTCTCGGTGGCGTACGTGAACGGCTTGCCGGGGCTCTTCACGCCGACCACGGTGACGTTGTGGCGCGAGCGCACGCCCGACTCGGTGAGGTTCTTGCCGCGGATCGGCTTCGGCGGGTACATCTTCACGAGCGCGAAGTCGTCGTCGAACTCGATGAAGTCGAGCATGCGGCCGCTGACGAGGTGCGCGGTGCGCTCGCCCGCCTCGCGCTCGGGGTAGATCACGTGGTTCGCGCCGATGCGCTCGAGGATCTTGCCGTGCGAGGCCGAGATCGCCTTCGACCAGATCTGCGGGATCTTGAGGTCGACGAGGTTCGCGGTGATGAGCACGGATGCCTCGATCGACGATCCCACGGCGCAGACGGCGATCGAGAAGTCCTGAGCGCCGATCTGGCGCAGCGCGTCGATCGAGCGCGCGTCCGCAACGACGGCGTGCGTGACGCGCTCGGCCCACTTCTGCACGAGCGACTCGTCGTCGTCGACCGCGAGCACCTCGCGGCCGAGCCGGTCGAGCTGTCCGGCGGTCGCCGCTCCGAAGCGGCCGAGGCCGATCACGAGGACCGGCGCGTCGTGCTTGATCCGATCAACCAACGATGGGCCTCTCTTCCGGACGACGGTACAACTGCCGGCGCTGGCTGGCGGCCAGGGCCGCGGCGAATGTCACTGTACCAACCCGCCCCAAGAACATCGTGACGCCCATGACGTAGACCCCGGCGGGTGGGAGCTCGCCCGTGAGGCCGGTCGACAGGCCGCAGGTGGCGAAGGCGGAGATGACGTCGAAGAGCACGTAGTCGAACGGCTCCTTGGTGATCTGCAGGATGGCGATCGACGACACCGCGACGATGGTCGCGCCCCACAGGACGACGCTCACCGAGAGGCGGAGCATGTCGCGCGGGATGCGGCGGCCGAACGCCTCCATCGCCGGCGCGCCACGCGCCTCGGCGAACGCGGCGAGGAACAGCACGGCGAGCGTCGTGACCTTGATGCCACCCGCGGTCGACGCCGAGCCGCCGCCGATGAACATGAGCATGTCGGAGACGAGCAGGCTCGACCCGTTCAGGTCGTGCATGTTGATGGTCGCGAAGCCGCCGGACCTCGTCATGGCCGACATGAACAGCGACTGGAAGACGGTGGGCGCGGCATCCAGCTGCCCGTAGGTGCGTGGGTTGTTGTACTCGAGCAGCAGGAACATGCCGGCGCCCAGCACGAAGAGGATCACGGTGGTCGTGATCGTGAGCTTGACGTGCAGGCTCCAACGGCGGGGCGTGCGCCACGACCGCGCGAGGGCGAAGATCACGGGGAAGCCGAGGCTGCCGACGAAGACGCCGATCATGAGCAGCGTCTGCATCCAGTAGTCGTGCTCGAACGGCTCCATTCCCCCGGGATTCGGACTGAAGCCCGTGTTCGTGAACGCCATCGCCGAGTAGTAGAAGCTGTACCAGATCGAGTGGAACCAGTCGTATCCCTCGCGCAGCATGCTCGGGATCATCGCCACCGCCAGCGTCAGCTCGATGACGAGGGCGGTGATCACGACGGTGACCAGCAGCCCGCCGACCTCGCCGAGTCGCACCGCCTGTCGCTCGGAGACGGGGCCGACGTGGATGCGCGAGGGGTTGGTGTCGCTCGCCGCGATGAGCTTCGCGCGCAGGCCGAGCCGCCGTGAGATGACGAAGCCGAGGATCGATGCCAGCGTGAGCACGCCGACGCCGCCGATGTTGACGCCGATGAAGACGAGGGCGTTGCCGAACGGCGACCAGTAGGTCGCCATGTCGACCGTCGCGAGACCCGTGACGCAGATGACCGAGACGGCCGTGAAGAACGCGTCGTGCAGCGGTGCGCCGGAGCCGGCTCCGGCCCGCGCGATCGGCAGCGAGAACAGCAGGGTGAAGACCAGGATGAGCGCCGCGAACACGAGGATCGCGAACCGCGACGGCGAACTCTTGACGAGCGCGTCGACGGCGTCGCGCAGCCTGCCGAGCCATGACCGCCGATCCGTTCGACCGAGGCGGTCCATCGCCCCTGCGCGCATCGAGCCCCCTCAGCCGCCGTCACCGAATGCGTGAGTCATGGTACTCCTCGGCGGGAATGACTACCCTTGACGCATGGCGGACATCTTCGACGTGGTGGCGGACACGACACGGCGCGACATCCTCGGGGTGCTCCTCGACCGCGAGACGTCCGCGCCCGATTCCGGCGGCGAGATCAGCGTCTCCGAGATCGTCTCGACGCTCGGCCTCAGCCAGCCCACCGTCTCGAAGCACCTGAAGGTGCTGCGCGAGGCCGGCCTCGTGGGCGTGCGCGAGGAGGGCCAGCACCGCTACTATCACCTCGACCGGCGTCCGCTCGAGACCCTCGAGGACTGGCTCATTCCGTTCGTGTCATCCGATGCGGCAGCGGATGCCGCGACCCTCGCCGGGGCCGAGGCGCAAGACGCGGGGCTCAACGACGACCAGCTCGCCTGGGCGTCCGCGATCGGCCAGCGCTTCGCCGAGGCCGCCCACGCGGTCGTCGGCCAGAAGAAGCGTCGCTGAGGCTTCCGGTCGTCGAGGAGCGCCGACGACCGGGGCGGGTCAGCCCGCGACGAGCAGGGCGAGCGTGAAGCCGAGGCAGGCGAGGGTCGCGGCGAGCGTGCGGACGTGGTTCCACGCCTGCCAGCCCGGGCGGAACGCCGTCCATGCGGCGGCCAGCGCCGCGGCATCCGTCGTCGATGCCGCGGCGAGCCGGTTGTTGCGGGGCACGTTGGCGGCGCCCGTGACCCCGATGACGCCGACGAGGTAGAGCACGGATGCCGCGATCGCCCACCAGGCGCCGTCCTCGAGCGATCCGAGCAGCGCGAGCACGAACACCACGCCCGCGATGAGCGCCGTGCCGAAGAGCTCGACCATGAGCGGTGCGCGCACGGCGGTGACGTTGACCTCCTGCATGGCCCGCGCGGCATCCGCCGGCTGCAGCCGGTCGAGCCCCTGGGTCACGAACCCGGAGAACGCGTAGAAGACCCCCGCGGCGATGCCGGTGCCGAGGATGGCGGCGATGAGCAGCACGTGGATGAACACGGTCATCACGCCAGTCTGCCGTGACCCGCCGTCAGCCCGGCGAGGCCCGCCGTCAGCGCAGCGGCTTGACCATCTCGAGCTCGAGTCCGCCCGGCGGGAGCTCGTATTCGCGGCTGCGACCGGTCAGCACGAAGCCGAGCTTCTCGTAGAACCGGCGGGCGCGCGGGTTGTCCTCGTGCACTTCGAGGCGCAACGTGTCGCCGTGCTCGCGCGCCCAGTCCTCGACCGCCTCGAGCAGCCGACGGGTCACGCCGAGTGCGTCGCCGCGGTAGGCGGGCGACACGTACACGCCGACGAGCAGCGGGCCGGTGCGTGCGTCGGGGATGTACCCGCCCATGTGCCCGACCCAGCGGTCGCCGTCGATCGCGACGATCGACGTCTGTCCGGGCGTCGTGCCGCGCGCGCCGCGGAGCCGCCAGCCGGACTCGTCGACGTGCTCGGCGTGCTCGAGGGTCTCGCCGTAGGCGAGCGGGTAGTCGCGCAGCATCTCGAGCCGCAGCGTGCGCACCGAGGTCCAGTCGTCCTCGGTCGTGGTGCGGATCACGAGGTCGTCGGCGCGCATTCCTCGACGGTAACGCATCCGAACGGCACTCCCGCGCGGATCCGCTAGACTATCCCGAGGCTCTCCGCCCCGGGCTGCGGCACGCGCGCCCGACTGATCTTTTCTGTGAGGTTTCGATGGGTTCCGTCATCAAGAAGCGCCGCAAGCGCATGGCGAAGAAGAAGCACCGCAAGCTGCTTCGCAAGACGCGTCACCAGCGTCGCAACAAGAAGTAGTCGTCTTCGCACGATCGGCTGAGCGTCAGGCCCCTCGGACCTGGCGCTTTTCGCTGTTTCCCATGAAGCGTGTCGGGTCTCGAGACGCGTCCGGCTCCGCCGGGCGCTCCTCGACCACCGGGATCTACGCTGGAGGCGTGACCCGAGACCACCGCCTCACCCTCATCGGCAAGCCCGGCTGCCACCTCTGCGACGATGCGCGCGACGTCGTGCGGGCCGTCATGGCCGAGGTCGAGGCGTCGGATGCCCCGCCGCGCATCACCCTCGAGGAGCAGTCGATCCTCGACGACGCGGCACTGGCCGAGCGCTACGCCGAGGAGATTCCCGTGCTGCTCATCGACGGCGAGGTGCACAACTACTGGCGGATCGACCCGGTGCGGCTGAAGACGGCGCTGCTGGCGGGCTGACGCCGCGGGCGCCCGAGTCGGCATAGTCGCGGCATCCGTCGGGGTCAAACCCTTGCCGGTGCCTCGCGCCGGGCGTTGACTGTGCGCATGGCCTCGCTCTGGAGGGACTTCGCAGCGGCCGCCGTGAACGGCGATGCCGCACCCACCGCCCGGTACGAGGGCGCCGTGTCGCCGGGGGAGCGGTTCGATGTCGCCGTCGTCGGCGCCGGCATCACCGGGCTGTCGACGGCGCTCATGCTCGTCGACGCCGGCGTGCGCGTCGTCGTGCTCGAGGCGCGCGACGTCGGCGCGCTCGCGTCGGGCCTCAACACCGGCAAGGCGAGCGTGCTGCAGGGCGCGATGCTGCAGCGGCTCCGCGAGGCGCACCCGGCCAAGCTGGCGCGCGCGTACGTCGAGGCGAACCTCGAGGGGCAGCAGTTCATCGCCGACTTCGCCCGGCACCACGGCGTGCCGTTCAGCGAGGAGACCGCGTACAGCTTCGCGTCGACCGACGAAGGCCTCCCCACGATCGACCGCGAGTTCGCGGCCGCGACGGAGGCCGGCCTGCCGGTCGAGCGGGTCGAGCGGATGCCGCTTCCCTTCCCGTTCGCGGGCGGCGTCGCGCTGCCCGGGCAGCTCGGGCTCGATCCCTACCGGCTGCTCGTGGCGATGGCGCGCGCCTTCGTCGCGGCGGGCGGCGTGCTCCTGGAGGACATGCGCGTGCAGGGCGTGCACGCCGGGCGACCGGTCGAGCTGCACACGCCGAACGGCGTGGTGCGAGCGGATGCCGCGGTGATCGCCACGGGGCATCCGGTGCTCAATCGCGGGCTGTACTTCACCAAGCTGCGCCCGTCGCGCTCGTACCTCACGACCTACCGGGCCGACGGACCGCTGCCCGAGGGGCTCTTCATCTCGGTCGACGGCGAGACCCGGTCGCTGCGCATGGTGCCCGACCTCGACGCCGACGCGCCGCCGCTGCTCATGGTCGGCGGCAACCACCACGCCCCGGGTCGCGTGCCCTCCACCGAGGCGAAGGTGCAGGACCTCGTCGACTGGACGGGCGAGCACTTCCCGGGCGCCGAGCTCACGCACCGGTGGGCCGCGCAGGACTACCACTCGGCGAACCTCATCCCGTTCGTCGGGCGGATGCCGCGCGGCTTCGGGCGGGTCTGGCTCGCGACCGGCTACGCGAAGTGGGGCCTCACGAACGGCGCCGCGGCCGGCATCCGCATCAGCGAGGAGATCCTCGGCGTGCCGTGGGGGGAGCGCCGACCGTGGATCCGCGTGATCGCCACGCGCACCACGATGCCGTCCGACCTCGGACGCGGGATGGCGGAGGGCTCGCAGGTCGGGAAGTGGATCGCCGTGGGCTGGGGCGGTGCCGAGACGCGACGGGCGCCCGCCGACCGTCCGGCCGAGGGGAAGGGCGTCGTCGTCACGCGGGGCGGCGTGCCGCACGGGATCTCCACGGTCGACGGGCGCACGGTCGCCATCCGCGCGGTCTGCACGCACCTCGGCGGGGTGCTGCAGTGGAACGACGCGGAGTGCACGTGGGACTGCCCGCTGCACGGCTCGCGGTTCGAGGCATCCGGGGTTCGCATCGAAGGGCCCGCCGTGCACGACCTGCCCGAGGAGCCGCGGAAGCCGAAGGCCAGGGAGCGGTCGATGCCCGACGCGTGAACGCGCGGGCAGATGTCTCGATGCGCGTCTGCGTCGCTCGTCGCGGGCAGCTCAGTCGACGTCGCCGGCGCAGCGGAAGCCGATGTGCGTCGTCGCCGTGTCGTCGGCCTGCGGCGAGCGGGCCGCGGGGCGGTAGCGCAGGCAGTAGTCGGGCGAGCAGAGGTGCGAGCCGCCCTTCAGCACGCGGCGTGGGATGCGCGAGCCCGGTTCGGCGGATGCTGCGGCGAGCAGGTTCTCGCGGTGGCCGGCGTCGACGGGCTCCTGACCGGGTACCTCGTGCCGCGAGGTGTAGTAGTCGGTCGTCCACTCCCACACGTTGCCGGTGACGTCGTAGAGGCCGTAGCCGTTCGCCGGAAACGTCATGACCGGCGACGTGCCGGCCCAGCCGGCGGCGCCCGTGTTGCGCCACGGGAACGACCCCTGCCACCGGTTCACCATGAGCTTCCCGTCGGGGAACTCGTCGTCGCCCCACGCGAAGCGGGCGCCGTCGAGGCCGCCGCGGGCCGCGAACTCGAACTCGGCCTCGGTGGGCAGGCGCCGGCCGGCCCAGGCCGCGTAGGCCGAGGCATCCTCGAAGCTGACCTGCACGACCGGATGCCGCGGCCTCGCCTCGAGCACGTCGAGACCGGCGCCGGGCCCGAACGGATGCCGCCACGTCGCGCCCTCGCCCCAGCGCCACCACTGCCGCCAGTCGCGCAGGTCGACCGGACCGGGCGTCGGCGTGAACACGAGCGCGCCGGGCACGAGCCCGTCGGGGTCGTACCCGGGGAAGTCGGCCGGATCGAGCGGCCGCTCCGCGACCGTCACGTAGCCCGTCGCCCCGACGAACGCGGCGAACTGCTCGTTCGTCACCGGGTGCAGGTCGAGCTCGAACGCGGCGACGGAGCGTTCGTGCACGGGCGTCTCGTCGGGGTAGAACTCCGCGGAGCCCATGCGGAAGGTCCCGCCCTCGATGCGCACCGTCGGGGTGAGCTCGACCATCCTCCGAGCCTACGCGGGTGGTATCGCCGTCGGCCCCCCAGGATCCGCACCGCCCCCACCCCCTCCCGCCCCCCGGCGCCCCGACTCCATCGAGATGACGCAAATGCACCTTCGTGGGGCGATGAAGGTGCATTCGCGTCATCTGGGTGCGGGGGAGGTCGGCCGACTCGTCCTCGACCGCGTCCGCGATGACTGGGTGTCCCGCCCAGGACGGCAGTCGCGGCGCGGACGCGGAACCGCACGGCACGATGAACGGATGCATCCGCGCATCCCCCTGCCCGCCGAGGTCGCCGCCGCGCCGTTCGGGGTCGCCGAGGGGCGCGCCGCGGGCCTGGGTCGGTCGCGGATGTCCGGCGGAGACCTCGTCCGGCCGTTCCACGGCGTTCGCGTCCCCACCTCGCACCCGTTGGATCTCGAGACCCGATGCCGCGCGTACCAACAGCGCATGCGCTCCTGCGAGATCTTCACGCGTTCCACGGCGGCCGCCATCCACGGGCTCCCCGTCACGCTCCGGGACGACGCGTCACTCGACGTCGGCGCGTTCGTGCCGAACGGAGTGCCACGGTCCGCTGGAGTCGCAGGTCACCTCCTCCACCTGGAAGAAGTCTCGGTCGGCGTCGTACGCGGCCTTCCCGTGGTCTCGGCCATCGACGCATGGTGTCAGCTCGCCACGAGACTCAGCGAGCGCGAACTCATCGTCATCGGAGATGCGCTGGTTCGCCGAACCCGCCCGATCGCGACGATGGAGGAGCTCACCGCGGCGGTGTCCCATCAGGCAGGGCGACGCGGGTGCCGACTGCTCTCCCGCGCGCTCAAGCGAGTCCGGCCGAGGACGGATTCACCGGCAGAGACGTTGCTTCGACTCGACCTCGTCGAATTCGGACTCCCGGAGCCCGCGGTCAATGTACCGGTGTCCGACCGGCACGGGCGGCTCATCGGCATCGCGGATCTCGCCTACCGCGAATATCGGGTGATCGTCGAGTACGACGGCGACCACCATCGAACGGATCGAGTCCAGAACGCACGAGACGTGGATCGCGTCGACGACCTGGTCCGAGTGGGATGGCGCGTCATCCGCTTCACCGCCGCGCATGTCGGGGCGAGGCGGGTCGAGCGGCTCCTCCGCGTCCGTCAGGCGTTGATCGCGGCCGGATGGCGCCCGTCGACATGACGCGAATGCACCTCCGAGCGCGCTCGAAGGTGCGTTCGCGTCATCTCGGCGCAAGAGGGGGTGACGGGCTACGGGAGCAGGCGGGTCGGGCCGCGGAAGAGGTAGGTCGTCTCGCGGATCGAGCCCTCGCCGAGCATCAGCATCAGCACGCGGGCCAGGCCCATGCCGAAGCCGCCGTGCGGGGGCACGCCGTACTTGAAGAACTCGAGGTAGGTGCCGAGTTCCTCGGGGTCGAGGCCCATCGACTCGGCCTGCGCGACGAGCACGTCGACGCGGTGCTCGCGCTGCGCGCCCGTGGAGATCTCGGTGCCGTTGTAGATGAGGTCGTACGACTTGGTGAGCGACGGGTCGTCCTCGTGGCGCATGTGGTAGAACGGCCGGATCGTCGACGCGTAGTCCGTGAGGAACACGAAGTCGTGCCCGTACGTCTCCTTGACGTACTGCGAGATGCGGCGCTCGCCCTCGGGGTCCATGTCGGCGTCGGCGCGCGGCACGACGTAGCCGTGGTCGGCCACGATCTGCTTCGCCTCGGCGAGCGGGATGCGCGGGAACGGCGTGGTCGGCACCGTGAGCTCGATGCCGAACAGCTCGGCGACCTCGGCGCCGTGCTTTTCGACGACCGCGGTGAAGCCCGCCACCATGAGCTCCTCGTGGAGCTGCATGACGTCCTCGTGCGAGTCGATCCAGCTGACCTCGGAGTCGATCGACGTGAACTCGGTCGCGTGGCGCGACGTGAACGACGGGTCGGCGCGGAACGCGGGGCCGACCTCGAAGATCTTGCCGAAGCCGGCGGACTGCGCCATCTGCTTGAAGTGCTGGGGGCTCTGCGCGAGGTACGCGGTCGTGTCGAAGTACTCGAGCTGGAACAGCTCGGCGCGCGACTCGGACGGGGAGGCCATGAGCTTCGGCGTCTGGACCTCGACGAACTCGTGCTCGACCCAGTACGTGCGCAGCGCATGCAGGAACGTGGTCTGGATGCGGAAGATGAGGTTCTGCTTCGGGTGGCGCAGGTCGAGGAAGCGCCAGTCCATGCGCTTGTCGAGGCCCGAGTCCGCCGCGATGGGGATCTCGAGGGCCGCCGTGACGACCTCGAGGTCGCCGATCTTCACCTCGAGCCCGCCGAGCTTGACGCGCTCGTCGTGCTTGAGCTCGCCCGTGACGCGCACGAACGTGCCGTGCGAGAGGCCCGAGATGCTCTCGGTGAGGGCGAGCGCCTCGGCCGCGCCGACGCTGACGCCCTCGGGGTCGAGCTCGCGCACGGCGGGGTTCACGAGCTGCACCGCGCCGGTCTCGTCGCGCAGGATGACGAACTGCACCTTCTTCTGATCGCGCACGGTGTCGACCCATCCGGCGACGGAGACGGGGCCGTCGGGAAGCGCGGCGAGGTTCTTGATGAGGGTGCGGGAAGTCACGGGCACCCATCCTACCGGCGCGCCCTCCTGCCCTCGACAGGCCCGAATGGGCGATCTTGGCGCGTTCTGCGAGCAGAAAGCGCCAAGATCGCCCACACGCGAGCCGAGCGGATGCCGCGGGGTCACGATGCGCGGCCGCCCCGCCCTCGGCGGATTCAAAGGGAACCGCTCTCTAGACTGGAGACCGTGCCGGCCGAGCAGATCCATCTCGTGCGCCATGGCGAGGTGTTCAACCCCCAGGGCGTGCTCTACGGCCGACTCCCGGGATACGGCCTCTCGAGCCTCGGTCAGGAGATGGCGCAGTTCGCCGCCGACGACCTGCTGGCTCGCTCCCGGCCCGTGACCGCACTCGTCGCGTCGCCCCTCCAGCGGACGCAGCAGTCCGCCGAGCCGATCGGCCGGGCGTTCGACCTCGAGGCCGCCCTCGACGATCGCGTCATCGAGCCCCAGAACCGCTTCGAGGGCAAGCGCATGAGCGGACCCGACAGTGCGCTGCGCGACGTGCGCAACTGGGCGTTCCTCATCAACCCGTGGGAGCCGAGCTGGGGCGAGCCGTTCGGCTCGATCGCACGACGGATGCTGCTCGCGATGGATGACGCGTGGAACGCCGCGGACGGCGGCGATGTCGTGATCGTGAGCCATCAGCTGCCGATCTGGATGGTGCACCGCAGGGTCGCCGGAAAGTCGCTCGCGCACGACCCGCGACGCCGCCGCTGCGCGCTGTCGAGCATCACGACGTTCGAGCGGCGCCGTGCGACGGGCGCAGGGTCCAACAGCAGTTCCGACACCGACTGGGTCGAGGTGGGCTATCGCGACCCGGCCGCCGGACTCTCCGTCAACGCGACCGACGTGGGGGCGGTGTGATGAGGCGCTCCGCGATCGTCGCGCTCGCCGCGGCATCCGCCCTGCTGCTCGCCGGCTGCTCGAGCGACCCGCTCGCCGACCAGTACCGCGAGGGCAGCGGCAAGAACTACATCGCCGGCGACGGCACGATCTCGGAGTTCGACGCGTCGCAGCGCGGCGAGCCCATCGAGTTCTCGGGCGAGACGGTCGAGGGCGGCACGTTCGACTCCGCCGACACGCTCGGCGGCGTCACGGTCGTCAACTTCTGGTACGCGGGCTGCGCCCCGTGCCGCGTCGAGGCGCCGATCCTCGAGGAGGTCTCGCAGTCGTTCGGCGTCGGCGAGCCGACCGGGTCGACCGACGCCGAGGCGACCACCGAGAACCCGGGCGTCGCCTTCGTGGGCGTGAACGTGCGCGACCAGGCCGGCACCGCGGCATCCTTCGAGCAGACCTACGGCGTCAGCTACCCGTCGATCCTCGACGTGAACGACGGCACCGCGCAGCTCGCCTTCGCGGGCGACGTGCCGCCGGCCGCCGTGCCGACGACGATCGTGCTCGACCGCCAGGGACGCGTCGCGGCGCGCGTGCTCGGCCAGCTCACGGACGCGTCGATCCTCGAGTCGATCATCGACGACCTCCTCGCCGAGCAGGCGTAGCAGGCGTAGCAGGCGTAGCAGGCAGAGGAGGCATCGGGAGCGTGGGAGGCGTCGGCGACATCGTTCTGAACGGGCAGCTGCTCGCGGCCGTGCCGATCGCGCTCGCCGCCGGGCTCGTCTCGTTCCTGTCGCCGTGCGTGCTGCCGCTCGTGCCGGGCTACCTCGGCTACCTGGGCGGGTTCACGGATGCCTCGGCCGAGCCCTCGGAGGAACGGCGCTACCGCCGCCGGCTCGTGTTCGGCGTGCTGCTGTTCATCGCCGGCTTCACGCTCGTGTTCGTCACGTTCAACCTGCTGGCGGGCGTCGCGGGCGCATGGTTCAACGCGTACGGCGAGCTCATCACGCGCGTGCTCGGCGTCGTGCTCATCGTCATGGGGCTCGTGTTCATCGGGCAGTTCACCTTCCTGCAGCGCACGATCAAGCCGTCGTGGCGTCCGGCGACCGGGCTCGCCGGCGCGCCGCTGCTCGGCATCGTGTTCGGGCTCGGCTGGACGCCCTGCATCGGCCCGACTCTCGCCGTCGTGCTCACGCTCAGCGCCGACTCGGCGTCGGCCGGCCGGGCGCTGCTGCTCGGCCTCGCCTACTGCCTCGGCCTCGGGATCCCGTTCCTGCTCGTGGCGCTCGGCTTCGGCTGGGTCACCGGCTCGCTCGCGTTCCTCCGCCGGCACATCCGCACGATCAACATCATCGGCGGCTCGCTGCTCATCGCGATCGGCCTGCTCATGGTGTCCGGCCTCTGGAGCATCTGGATGTACGAACTGCAGGCGGTGATCACCGGCTTTGTCCCCGCGATCTGACCCCGACGCGCTGTCGCGCCCCGACGACCACATCGACGCCCCCGTGCGCGATGACGGGTCGACGGATGCCGCGAGCTCCCTTCGACGAGCTCAGGGACCGGACGGAGAAGCCGGCGACACGGTCGCGCAGCCGAAGCTCGGGTTCGTCGGCTGGCTGCGCTTCGCCTGGCGGCAGCTCACGAGCATGCGCACGGCGCTGCTCCTGCTGCTCCTGCTCGCGATCGCCGCGGTGCCCGGATCGCTCGTGCCGCAGCGCTCGAGCGACCCGAACGGCGTCACCCAGTACTTCGCCGACAACCCCGACCTCGCGCCCGTGCTCGACGGGTTCCAGATGTTCGACGTCTACACGTCGGCGTGGTTCTCGGCCGTCTACCTGCTGCTGTTCGTGTCGCTCATCGGCTGCGTCATCCCGCGCACGAAGCACCACTTCGACGCGCTCCGGGCGCGGCCGCCGCGCACGCCGGTGCGGCTGCAGCGGTTGGCGGGGTACACGGAGCGGCCGCTTCCGGTCCCTGCACCCGTCGAAGGGACCGCTTCGACAGGCTCAGCGAGCGCGACGGCAGCGGATGCCGCCATCGCCGCCGCGGCAACGCAGCTCAAGCAGGCGGGCTACCGGGTCGAGCGCTACGAGCTGCGCGGCGAGGCATCCGTGTCAGCCGAACGCGGCTACCTGCGCGAGACCGGGAACCTCATCTTCCACACGGCGCTGCTCGGCGTGCTCGTGGCGGTCGGCATCGGCGGCGGATTCGGGTTCTCGGGCCAGCGCGTCGTGGTCGAGGGCCAGTCCTTCGTGAACACGCTCGCCGCCTACGACTCGTTCAACCCGGGCCGGTTCTTCGACGACACGCGGCTCGACCCCTACCGGCTGTCGCTCGAGGAGCTCGACGCGGTCTACGAGACGCAGAACCAGGAGGCGATCGGGCAGCCGATCGACTTCACCGCGCGCGTGACCGTGCAGGCGCAGGGCGGTGAGCCGTCGGAGGGCGTGGTCAAGGTCAACGAGCCGCTGCGCGTGCACGGCACCGACGTGTACCTGCTCGGCAACGGCTACGCGCCGACCATCACGGTGCGCGATCCCGACGGGAACGTCGTGTTCACCGACTCGGTGCCGTTCCTGCCGCAGGACGCGAACCTCACCTCGATCGGCGTCGTGAAGGTGCCCGACGGCCTCGCCGACCAGCTCGGCATGGTCGGGTTCCTCTACCCGACGCAGACCACGCTCCCGTCGGGCGCGTACACGTCGAGCTACCCCGACCTCGTCTACCCGGTGCTGACGCTCAACGTGTACCAGGGCGACCTCGGCATCGACGGCGGAACGCCGACCTCCGTCTTCACGCTCGACCCGTCGACCATGGAGCAGCTCACGGGCGGCAGCACCGGCGTCGACTCGCTCGAGCTCATGCCCGGCGACACCGTCGACCTGCCGAACGGGCTCGGCACGATCACCTTCGAGAACGCTGATCCGGATGCCGCGGACGACGACTTCTCGCACAGCGTCTCGCGGTTCGCCAGCTTCGACATCCACAACGACCCCTCGCAGGGCTGGGTGCTCGTCTTCGCGATCCTCATCGTCGGCGGCCTGCTGCTCTCGCTGTTCGTGCCGCGCCGCCGCATGTGGGTGAAGGCGGCGCGCCGGCCCGACGGCACGATCGTGCTCGAGTACGCCGGCCTCGCCCGCGGCGAGGATCCAGGCCTCGAGGACGCCGTGGCGGCGTTCGCCGACAAGCACGCGGGCACGGCCGAGGAATCGGCCGATGACCCGGCGAATCCACCGACGTAAGGTAGTCACGTGACGCTCGACGAGATCTCCATCATCCTCGTGTACTCGGCCATGGCCGTGTACGCACTGGCGTTCATCGCGTACGCGATCGACCTGGCGCGTCGCTCGGCCGTTGCGGCGAAGGCCGCCGACGACGCGAAGGCCGCCTCCGTCGAGGCATCCGGAGCCGAGGCCGCCGACGCGGCCGGCGGGGGCACGATCGTGGCCGCACCGCCGAAGCGCGCGGCAACCGTCGCCTACGGCCGCTCGCCCTCGCTGCGCGTCGCCGTCGCCCTCACCGTCGTCGCGTGGCTGCTGCACCTCGCGGCCGACGTCACGCGCGGGCTCGCCGCGGGCCGCGTGCCGTGGGCCAACATGTACGAGTTCGCGCTCACGGGCACGCTCATCATCACGAGCGTCTACCTGCTCGTCCTCGTGGTCTCGAAGCACGACCTGCGCTTCCTCGGCACGTTCGTGACGGGCCTCGTGCTCGTCCTGCTCGGCATCGCCACGGTGAACTTCTACGTCAGTGTCGTGCCGCTGCCGCCCGCACTGCAGTCCGCGTGGCTCGTGATCCACGTGTTCGTGGCGACCTCGGCGGTGGGATTCCTCGCCCTCGGGTTCGCGCTCTCGGTCGTGCAGCTCATGCAGGCGCGCCGCGAGTCGATCGCGGCATCCGGCAGGGCAGCGAAGCAGTCGTTCCTCGCGACGCTGCCCGACTCGGCGACGCTCGAGAACCTCGCCTACCGCGTCATCATCATCGGGTTCATCCTCTGGACGTTCACGCTCATGGCCGGCGCGATCTGGGCCGAGGCCGCCTGGGGCCGGTACTGGGGCTGGGACACCAAGGAGGTGTGGACCTTCATCATCTGGGTGGTCTACGCCGGGTACATCCACGCGCGCGCGACGCGCGGCTGGCGCGGCTCGCGGTCGGCCTGGCTCGCGATCATCGGCTTCTCGACCGTGCTGTTCAACTTCACGATCGTCAACCTGTTCTTCAAGGGCCTGCACGCGTACTCGGGTCTCTGATCGCCGGATGCTCCTTCGGCTCTGGCCTGACCGCGCCTGACCGCGCCTGGCCGCGCGCGATGCCTCGTTGCGCTCCGTCGGCGGAGCGGGCACGATCGCAGGATGAGGCTGCTCGAGCGCGAGCGTGATCTCGCGGAGCTCGGCGACGCGGTGCGGGCCGCGACCGAGGGGCGCGGAGGCGTGGTGCTGGTGCACGGCGAGGCCGGGATCGGCAAGTCGAGCCTCGTGGGCGCCCTGCGCGAGCAGCCGCCCGACGGCAGCCGTGTGCTGGTCGGCGCGTGCGACGCGCTCTCGACGCCACGCACCCTGGGGCCGCTTCGCGACCTCGCCCCGTTCGTGGGACCCCGGCTTCGCGACGCGCTCCGGGCGGGCGACCGCGAGGAGGTGTTCGGCGCGCTCCACGAGGAGCTCGCCTCCCCTCCCGCGACGGTGCTCGTCGTCGAGGACGCGCACTGGTCGGATGAGGCGACGCTCGACGCCCTGCGATTCATCGCCCGTCGCATCGACCGGCTCCCCGCCGTGCTCGTGCTCACCTACCGCGACGACGAGCTCGATCGGGACCATCCGCTCGGCCGGCTCTTGGGCGACCTGCACACCAACGTGCACCACATCGCGCTGCGGCGACTGTCGCAGGCAGCGGTCGCGACGCTGGCCGCCGGACGTGAGGACGCCGGTCGCGTGTTCGCGTTGACCCGCGGCAATCCGTACTTCGTCTCGGAGCTCGTCGCGTCGACGGACGCCGCACAGGTGCCGCGAACGGTCGTCGATTCGGTCACCGCACGCCTGCGGCGCCTCGACCCGGTGACGCAGGGCTACGTCGAGCAGCTCGCCGTGGTTCCCTCGGTCGTGGTCGCCCCCGAGCTCGCTCGGCTCGTTCCCGGCGGCGCCGGTGCCCTCGGCGCCGCCGAGGAGGGCGGCCTGTTGACCGTGCGGCCCGACGGCGTGCAGTTCCGGCACGAGCTCACGCGTCGCGCAATCGTCGACGCGCTCCCGGCCTCGCGGCGCATCGAGCTCAACGCCCGCGTCGTCGCCATGCTGATCGAAGTCGGCGCCGATCCGAGCCGGATCGTCTCGCACGCGGCCGAGGCCGGCGACATCGACGCGATCGTGGAGTGGGCGCCGCGGGCCGCACGCGACGCCTCCGTCAGCGGTGCCCATCGACAGGCCGCCGCCCACTACCGGGCGGCGCTCGACCATGCGGACCGGTTCGACGTCGAGGCGCGTGCCGAGCTGCTCCAGGACTATGCGATCGAGGCGTACGTGCTCGGCCGTGAGCCGGAGGCCGTCGAGGCGGAGACGGAGGCGGTACGCCTCCGTCGAGGGCTCGGCGACCGCGACGCGCTCGGCGCGAGCCTACGCTGGCTGTCCCGGTTCGAGTGGATCGCCGCGAATCGACCCGCCGCCGAGGCGGCGGCGGCGGAGGCGTCGGCCGTGCTCGCCGAGTCCGAGGATCGTGGGCTGCTGGCCCTCGCGCTGAGCAACGAGGCGCAGCTCGCGATGCTCGCGCACGACCTGCCCCGCACGATCGAGCTGGCGACCCGGGCCGTCGAGCTCGCCCGGGAGTCCGGCGAGCAGCGTGCCCTCTCGCACGCGCTCAACAACCTCGGCACCGCGCGCATGCTGCAGGGCGACGATGCGGGCATGCAGGACCTGGTCACGGCAGCCGAGATCGCGGCAGCCGCCGGCTTCGTGGACGACGCCGCGCGCGCTCACGTCAACCTCGTCTGGAGCCTGCTCGACCAGTACCGCCTCGACCTCGCCGAGCAGTACCTGCAGCCGGCGATGGAGTTCTCGGAGCGCACCGAGGTGCTCGGGCTCTGGACGTACCAGCAGGTGGAACGTGGGCGTCTCCACCTGGCGCGGGCGCAGTGGGACGAGGCCCTCGCCGCTGCCGCCTACTCCTCGGAGGCCCTGCCGCAGGCGGAATGCGTCGCCCTCGCGATCGTCGGGACGGTGCGCACCCGCCGCGGCGAACCCGGCGCCGACCTGGCGCTCGACGAGGCGAGGCAGCTCGCCGAGCGGGTCGGCGAGCTGCAGCGCACCGGACCCGTCGCCGCGGCACGGGCCGAGGCCGCACTGCTCCGCGGCGACCCCGACGAGGTGCGTGCGATCGCCGGACCCGCCTACGCCGAGGCCGCGCGACTGCACGATCGGAACCTCCAGGCGGAGCTCGCGTGGCTGCTCCGGCGAGCCGGTGACGACGTGGCTCCTCCCGAGGGCGACCACCCGTTCGCGGTGCAGGCGCGTGGCGACTGGCAGCGCGCGGCCGAGCTCTGGCGAGCGAGCGGATGCCCCTACCACGAGGCATCCGCGCTCGCGGAGAGTCCGCACGAGGCGGATCTGCTGGCCGCCGTTGCGATCCTCGACCGCATCGGCGCGGAGCCGCTCGCCCGCCGGGTCCGCGCGGACCTGCGGGAGCGCGGCGTTCGGAGCATCCCCCGCGGCCCGTCGACACTGACGCGCCGCAACCCCATGGGGCTCACGGACCGTCAGGTCGATGTGCTCCGGCTGGTCGCGGACGGCCTCACGAACGTCCAGATCGCCGACCGGCTCGTCGTCTCGGTCCGCACGGTCGACAGTCACGTCGCCGCGATCCTCGCCAAGCTCGGCGTCCCGACCCGACAGGATGCGGCGCGGCTCGCACCCGAGGTGCTCGAGCAGCTCGGCTGACGCGTAGCGCGTCGCACCGGGCTCGGCACCGGATGCGTCGAGATCTCGGTAGCCCGATCGGGTGATCTCGGTAGCCGTCGCCGATGAGGCGATGCCCGCCTCGGCGCTGTACTGGGTTCACGGCTCGCAACCGGCGGGCTCCGAAGCATCGAGGATCGTCATGAACACCGCACTCACCATCAGCTCCTCCGCCCCGGCGACCGAGGTCGGCGCGGTCCACGGTCTCGCACGGATGGCGCAGGCGACCCGCGCTCGCGTGCTCGCCCTGTTCGCCACGCCGCGACAGCCGCTCAGCCGTGACGAGCTCGCGGCACTCCACGAGCGTCGTCTCGAGGGCGCTCGCCTGCGCGACGAGATGCGCCGCTCGGTCTACCTCACGCACACGTTCTGATCGCCGCCAGACCAGGGGACTCGACGGAGAAGAAGCCGACACCTCCGTGAGAACGCTTGCAATTCGGATGCCGCCACGACGCGGCATCCGCATTGTTATGCGTCAGTTGTGTTGCAAGCGCTTGCATTAACGCGAGCCCCGCTGCTAGCGTCACCCCCAGCCGGGTGGCACGTCGACGTGCCCTGAGAACTGGAGTCGAGGATGACGCGGAGCGCGAAGCAGCGCAGGTGGTTGGCGGCGATCGTGACGGGAGCGCTCGCGGCATCCGCAGCGGTGGTGCTGCCGGTGCTTCCCGCGCAGGCGGAGGACCGGTCGTTCGCACTGGTCGGCAGCCTGCAGTCGGAGCTGGGCTGCTCGGGCGACTGGCAGCCCGAGTGCGCGCAGACCGAGCTCGCGCCCACGGCCACGCCCGGCGTCTACGCCGCGGACTTCACCATCCCGGCCGGCACCTGGGAGTACAAGGTCGCCGTGAACGACGGCTGGGCCGAGTCGTACGGCCTGAACGGCGGCGGCGACAACATCCCGCTGACGGTCGACGGCGACACCCCCGTGCGCATCGTGTTCGACGACACGCTCAAGCGCGTCGGCCTCGAGGCCACCGGCCTGCGCGGCGCGTACGACGAGGCATCCGACGCGGCCCTCGTGGCCGACCCCGTGCGCCAGCCCGGCAGCGACGAGGTGTTCTACTTCGTCATGACCGACCGGTTCGCGAACGGCGACGCGTCGAACGACCAGGGCGGGCTCACGGGCGACGCCCTCACGACCGGCTTCGACCCGACCCACAAGGGCTTCTACCAGGGCGGCGACCTCGCCGGCCTGCGCTCGCAGCTCGACTACATCGACGGCCTCGGCACCACGGCGATCTGGCTCACTCCGAGCTTCAAGAACCGTCCGGTGCAGGGCGAGGGCGCGAACGCGAGCGCCGGCTACCACGGCTACTGGGTGACCGACTTCACGCAGATCGACCCGCACCTCGGCACCAACGCGGAGCTCGAGGCGCTCATCGCCGACGCCCACGCGCGCGGCATCAAGGTGTACTTCGACATCATCACGAACCACACGGCCGACGTCATCGACTACGAGGAACAGCAGTACTCGTACATCGACCAGCAGGCGGCGCCGTACACGGACGCCGACGGCAACCCGATCGACCTCGCCGAGTACGCCGACGGCTCGAAGCCGTTCCCCGCGCTCGACGCGGCGACGAGCTTCCCGTACACGCCGAAGGTCGCCGCCGGTGACGCCGACCTCAAGGTCCCGGCGTGGCTCAACGACCCGACGCTGTACCACAACCGCGGCGACTCGACGTGGGAGGGCGAGTCGGTCACGTACGGCGACTTCGTCGGCCTCGACGACCTCATGACCGAGCACCCGACCGTCGTGAACGGCTTCGTCGACGTCTACGAGGACTGGATCGACCTCGGCATCGACGGCTTCCGCATCGACACCGCCAAGCACGTGAACTTCGAGTTCTGGGAGCAGTGGGCCACCGACGTGCTCGACTACGCGCACGCCCACGACAAGCCCGACTTCTTCATGTTCGGCGAGGTCTACGACGCCGACCCGCAGAAGCTCTCGCCCTACGTGCGCAAGACCGACATGAACTCGGTGCTCGACTTCACCTTCCAGTCGCAGGCCGTGAGCTTCGCGGCCGGCAACTCGGCGAAGAACCTGCAGTCCCTGTTCGCGGGCGACGACTACTACACGACGCCGGACTCGTCGGCCACGGCGCTGCCGACCTTCCTCGGCAACCACGACATGGGTCGCGTCGGCTACTTCCTGCAGTCGACGGATGCCCCGCTGCAGCGCGACGAGCTCGCGCACGACCTGCTCTTCCTCACGCGCGGCCAGCCCGTGGTCTACTACGGCGACGAACAGGGCTTCGCAGGCATCGGCGGCGACCAGAGCGCGCGCCAGACCCTCTTCCCGACCCAGGTCGCGGAGTACCAGGGCCAGTCGCTCGTGACCGGCGAAGCGTTCGGAACGGGGGCCCACACCGGCACCGACGTGCCGCTCTACGGCCGCATCAGCGAGCTGTCGGCGCTCCGCCAGGCGCACCCGGCGCTCGCGACCGGCGCCCAGGTCGAGCGCTACGTCGACAACGGCGCGGGCGTCTACGCGTTCTCGCGCATCGACCGCACCGAGAAGGTCGAATACCTGGTCGCGGCGAACAACTCGAACGTCGCGAAGACCGTCGACATCCCGACGCTCACGAAGGGCGGCGCGTTCGCGCCCCTCTACGGCGCCGTCGCCGGCGTCACGGCGAACGCCGACGGCGTGGCCTCCGTCACGGTGCCGGCGCTCGGCGCTGTCGTGCTGAAGTCGGACCGCACGGTGAGCGCGCCCGACGCGGCATCCGCCATCTCGGTCGCCACCCCCGCCGCCGGCGCAGGTGTCACCGGAATCACGCCGGTCGTCGCCGACGTCGACGACGCCAGCTGGGCCGAGACGAGCTTCTCGTGGCGCGTCGCGGGCGGCGACGAGTGGCACGCCCTCGGCACCGCCGAGGACACCACGCCCCGCGTGTTCCACGACACCGCGGGCCTCGCGAAGGGCACGCTCGTCGAGTACCGCGCGGTCTCGACGGATGCCGCGGGCCACCGCTCGGCCGCCTCGACCTATGCCTCGGTCGACAACGCCGTGAACCTCGTCGAGGAGGAGGAGCCGGAGCAGCCGATCGACCTCGTGACGGTGCCCGGCAGCCACAACTCCGAGATGGGCTGCGCCGGCGACTGGGCGCCCGGCTGCGAGGCTGCGAAGCTCACGAAGCGCGCCGACGGCATCTGGGAGGGCACCTTCACGGTTCCCGCCGGCAACTACGAGTACAAGGTCGCGATCAACGGCAGCTGGGACGTCAACTACGGCGCGAACGGCGAGCCGAACGGCCCGAACGTCGCCTACACGACCGACGGCACGAAGCCGGTGACCTTCTTCTGGAACCCGGTCACGAAGGTCGTCTCGTCGACGGCCGAGGGTCCCGTCGTGACGCTGCCGGGCAGCTTCCAGTCCGAGGTCGGATGCCCCGGCGACTGGCAACCCGAGTGCCTCGCGTCGCTCATGCAGGACGGCGACAAGGACGGCGTGTACACGTGGTCGAGCTCGTCGATCCCGAGCGGCAACTACGAGGTCAAGGTCGCGCACGACCGCAGCTGGGCCGAGAACTACGGCGTCGGCGGCGCGCGCGACGGGGGGAACTACTCCTTCACCGCGACCGACGGCAAGCTCGTCGAGTTCCGCTACACCCTGGCCACGCACGTGCTCGAGATCGTCGTGACGGACCCGCCGCTGGCGGGCACCGGGCAGTCGCGAGCGCACTGGGTGAGCGAGGACACACTCGCCTGGCCGGCCGACCTGCTCGGCGGGGCATCCGCGGCCTCGGCGACGTGGGCGCTCGAGCACGCGGCCGACGCCGGACTCGCGGTCGCCGACGGCGCCGTCACCGGCGGCGGCGAGCCGATCGAGCTCCGGCGCGACCCCGCGGGACTCACCGACGCGCAGCTCGCGAAGTTCCCGGCGCTCGAGGGCTTCGTCGCCCTGCACCCGGTCGGGATCGACCGGACCGACGTCCAGCGACTCCTCACCGAGCAGCTCGCGGTGTCGCAATCGGTCCCTGAGCTCGTCGAAGGGTCCGCTTCGACGAGCTCAGCGACCCTCACGGCCTTCACCGGCGTGCAGGTGCCGGGCGTGCTCGACGACCTCTACGCCGACGCCGTGGCATCCGTGCCGCTCGGCGCGACGGTGAGCGGCCAGGGCGCGACCCTGCGCCTCTGGGCGCCCACAGCGCAGTCGGTCTCGCTCGAGGTGTGGCCGTCGAGTGGCACGGGCGACCCGACGGTCGTCCCGGCCGAGTTCGATCCGGCGAACGGCACGTGGAGCGTCGACGGCCGCGCCGTCGGCGACGAGTACCGCTGGTCGGTGCGGGTGTTCGCACCCACCACGGGTGAGGTCGAGGTCAACTCGGTCACCGATCCGTATTCCGTGGCGCTCACCACGAACTCGGCGCGCACGGTGGTCGTCAACCTCGACGACGACTCGCTCGCCCCCGCACAGTGGGCGAAGACGGCCGCGCCGAAGGTGGAGCGAGCCGTCGACCGGGCGATCTACGAGCTGCACGTGCGCGACTTCTCGATCACCGACGAGACGGTGCCCGAGGCGGAGCGCGGCACGTACGCGGCGTTCACCCGCGACTCGGCCGGAACGGCGCAGCTGCGCCAGCTCGCCGACGCGGGCATCAACACCGTGCACCTGCTGCCGACGTTCGACATCGCCACCATCGAGGAGCGACGCGACCAGCAGGCGACACCAGCGTGCGACCTCGCGTCGTACGGTCCGGCGTCGACCGAGCAGCAGGCGTGCATCGACGGGATCCGCGACCTCGACGGCTTCAACTGGGGCTACGACCCGTTCCACTACCAGGCGCCCGAGGGCTCCTACGCGGTGGACCCGGACGGCGGCGCCCGAGTCGCGGAGTTCCGCGGCATGGTGGGCGCGCTGCACGGCATGGGCCTGCAGGTCGTGCTCGACGAGGTGTACAACCACACCGCGGCATCCGGCCAGGGGGAGAAGTCGGTGCTCGACAGGATCGTGCCCGGCTACTACCAGCGCCTGAACGGCGTCGGCAGCGTCGAGACCTCGACCTGCTGCCAGAACATCGCCACCGAGCACGAGGTCGCCGGCAAGCTCATGGTCGACTCCGTGGTGCTGTGGGCCAGGGAGTACAAGGTCGACGGCTTCCGCTTCGACCTCATGGGCCACCACTCGAAGCAGAACATGCTGGCGATCCGGGCGGCGCTCGACGAGCTCACGCTCGCGAAGGACGGCGTCGACGGGTCGGCCGTGTACCTCTACGGCGAGGGCTGGAACTTCGGCGAGGTGGCCGACAACGCGCTGTTCGAGCAGGCCACGCAGGGCCAGCTCGGCGGCACGGGCATCGGCACGTTCAACGACCGGCTCCGGGACGGCGTGCACGGCGGCAGCCCCGTCGACGCGGGCTCGAAGTTCGACCAGGGCTTCGGGACCGGCCTTGCGGGCGACCCGAACGGGCACCCCGTTCGCGAGGGCACGCGCACGCTCGGCCAGCAGACCGACCTCGTGAAGCTCGGACTGGCGGGCAACCTGCGCGCGTTCGAGTTCACCGGCTCCGACGGCACGGTGAAGCGCGGCGACGCGTTCGACTACAACGGCTCGCCTGCCGGCTACGCCGACCAGCCCGACGAGGTCATCAACTACGTCGACGCGCACGACAACGAGACGCTCTTCGACCTCGGGATCCTGAAGCTCCCGACGGACACGTCGATGGCCGACCGCGTGCGCATGAACACGCTTTCGCTCGCGACCGTGACGTACGCGCAGACGCCCTCGTTCTGGCACGCCGGCACGGAGCTGCTGCGCTCGAAGTCGCTCGACCGCAACAGCTACAACTCGGGCGACTGGTTCAACCGCATCGACTGGACCGGCCAGGAGTCGACCTTCGGCTCGGGCCTGCCGAACGAGGCGGACAACGGCGACCACTGGAACGACATGGCGCCGCTGCTCGCGAACCCCGCGCTGAAGCCGACCGCGGCGGACATGGCGGCGGCCGAGGCATCCGCCCTCGACCTGCTGCGCGTGCGCGACGAGGTCGACCTGCTGCAGCTGGGCTCGGGCGAGCTGATCGACCAGAAGGTGAGCTTCCCGAACAGCGGGCCGGATGCCACGCCGGGCCTCATCGTGATGCAGATCGACGACCTCGTGGGCGACGACGTCGACCCCGAGCTCGACGGCGCCCTGGTGGTGTTCAACTCGTCGCCCGACGCGATCACCGAGCAGGTCGACGGCCTCGCCGGCCGGGAGTTCGCGCTCGCCGACGCGCTCGCGAAGGGCTCCGACCCGGTCGTGAAGACGACCGCGTGGAACACCGCCTCGGGCACGCTCACGCTCCCGGCACGCACCGCAGCGGTGCTCGTCGACGAGCAGGAGCCGCCCGCCGTCGCGACGAGCGTCATCGCGGTGCCGAGCAAGGTGCTCGCGAAGGCCGGCTCGGCCGTGAAGGTCGCCGGGCAGGTCACGGCGACCGACGGGACGAAGCCGGTCGGCACGGTCACGATCTCCGACAACGGGACCGCGATCGCGACCACGCAGGTCGCGGTCGACGCCCGCGGGCGGTTCGACGTGAAGCTGCCGAAGCTGGGCGCCGGGGTGCACGCGTTCACGGTCGAGTTCGACGGCGGCGAGGGCTATGCCGACTCGAGTTCGGTGCCCATGGTCGTGGTGCTCTGGTAACGCGAAAGGCCGGGAGCGTCCCGGCATGAGACAGGTCCGAGTGGAGCGGGTGTGCGCCGCTCCACTCGGACCTGTGGGTCGCTCAGAACGGGGCCGGGATGTCGCAGGCCTCGAAGCTGCCGACGATCTCCGCGCCGTACGCGGCGAAGATCTCGTCGATGCCCTTGCCGTCGCCGGCCTTCTCAGGGTGCGGGTTGTTCGAGGCGATGGTGCCGCCCTGGCCGTTCGCGCCCTTCACGTGGATCGTGAACGACGACGGCGCGCCGGTGTCCGCGTACGCGTCGAGGAAGCAGGACGCGTCCTCCGGGGACATGCCCTCCGTGATCTCCTCGATGTAGACCGTGAACCAGGCCTGCGAGTTCGAGGCGCCGGCGTTGCCCTTGTCGGAGCGGTTGGGGTTGAAGCACTCGTGCGCGTAGGCGGCGGCACCGGTGGCGAGCACGCCGGCGGCGGCGAGCGCGACACCCGCGCCGATGTTGGTCAGGGTTCGCTTGAACATCTGGACTCCTCTGTCGGGTTTACAGGTCGTGCGCGCCGTGTGCGACGCGCACATCCCTCCACGGTCGCGTCATCGTCGACGCGAGGCATCCGTGCGATCCCTGACTATCGGAGACTGGTCTCCGCCATGAGTGCCCAATCCGGGGGGTTACGCCTTCGGCGCGCTTCGCCCTACTCGGCCGCCGGGCCGGCGGTGAGCACCGCGTAGGCACGGCCGAGGCGCTCCAGCCACCAGTCGGTGTGCGCCTCGTCGGCGGCGTAGCGGTCGAGCAGCTCGGGGTCGGGAACGACGCGGCGTACGCCGATCGACCCGTCCTCCGGCAGGAGCGGCGCCCGCGTGACATCCGCCGCCAGCAGCGACGCCGTGCCGAGGCCGCAGTCGTAATCGAGGTTCGGCACGGATGCCGCGAGGTGCGCGCCCATCGCGAGCCCGATGCTCGTGTCGAGGGCGCTCGAGACGACCACCGGCAGCCCGGCGCGCTCGATGATCCCCAGCGCCCGATGGATGCCGCCGAGCGGCTGCGCCTTGATCACGAGCAGGTCGGCCGCCCCCGCCTCGGCGACCGCGAGCGGGTCGGACACCCGTCGCACGCTCTCGTCGGCGGCGATCGGGATGCCCATGTACTTCGTGCGGAGGCGGATCTCGGCGAGCTCGTCGATCGACGGGCACGGCTGCTCCACGTACTCGAGGTCGAACGGCGCGAGCGCGTGGATCGCGTGCTCGGCCTCGTCGACGTTCCAACCGCCGTTCGCGTCGACGCGGATGCGGCCCTCGGGGCCGAGCGCCTCGCGCACGGCGCGCACGCGCGCGACATCCGTCGACAGGGTCTCGTCGCCGCCAGCGACCTTCACCTTCGCGGTGCGGCAGCCGGGGAAGCGCTCGAGCACGACGCGCACACTGTCGGGGTCGACGGCCGGCACGGTCGCGTTGACCGGGATGCGCTCGCGCAGCGCGGGCGGCGGCGCGCTCCAGCCGAAGTCGATGGCCGCGGCGAGCCAGGCGGATGCCTCCTCGTCGTCGTACTCGGCGAAGGGCGAGAACTCCGTCCAGCCCTCGGGGCCCTCGAGCAGCATCGCGTCGCGCACCTCGATGCCGCGGAATCGCGTCACCATCGGGAGGGCCACGACGCGCGCCGTGGCGAGCAGCTCGTCGAGGGTCGGGAGCGCGCCGGAGGTCGGCAGTGCGGCGTCATCGGTCACCCTCCCATCGTGGCACCTGTGAACCGGAGAACACTCGTCTGTTAGCGTGAGGTTCCTTGGGGGTGCCTATGTCCGACGAACTCGACCAGCTCGGCGTCGAGGAGACCGAGGTGCGCCGCGACTCCGCCGGCCGCAACGTGGTCATCGCCGTCATCGGACTCGTGCTGCTCGTCGCGGCGCTCATCCCGCTCACCTACGGCGCGATCTGGGTCGGTTCGGTCGTGTACGCGGGCGTCGTCGCCTTCTTCACGGGCGGTCCTGCGCCCGAGCCGCCGCTCCCCGTCACCTAGGCCGCGGAGGTCCCCGACCGCTCCGTCGGAACGGCGGGAATAGGCTGGACGCATGGCGCGCGAGGTCTCCGAACTGTTCGATGCGAGCGAGTGGACGGATGCCGCACCCGGCGTCCCCGGCGGGCGACCCGAGGGCTTCACCGACATCACGTACCACCACTCGAACGACGGGCGCATCGCCCGCGTCGCGTTCGACCGGCCCGAGGTGCGCAACGCGTTCCGGCCGCACACCGTCGACGAGCTGTTCCGCGCGCTCGAGGACGCCCGCACGAATCCCCGCATCGGCGTGGTGCTGCTCACGGGCAACGGCCCGAGCCCGAAGGACGGCGGCTGGGCGTTCTGCTCGGGCGGCGACCAGCGCATCCGCGGACGCGACGGGTACAAGTACGAGGAACCCGACGCCGACGCACAGCCGCACACCACTCGCGACCCATCCGCCTCGGCGCTCGGCCGACTGCACATCCTCGAGGTGCAGCGGCTCATCCGCTTCATGCCGAAGGTCGTCATCGCGGTGGTGCCCGGTTGGGCGGCCGGCGGCGGGCATTCGCTGCACGTCGTCTGCGACCTCACGATCGCGAGCCGCGAGCACGGCCGGTTCAAGCAGACGGATGCCGACGTCGGCTCGTTCGACGCCGGGTACGGCTCCGCGTACTTCGCCCGCCAGATCGGGCAGAAGTTCGCCCGCGAGGTGTTCTTCCTGGCCGAGGAGTACTCGGCACAGCGGGCCTACGAGATGGGCGCCGTGAACCGGGTCGTGCCGCACGCCGACCTCGAGCGCGAGGCGCTTGCGATGGCGCGCACGATCCTCACGAAGTCGCCGACGGCGATCCGCATGCTGAAGTTCGCGTTCAACGCCGTCGACGACGGCATGGTCGGACAACAGGTGTTCGCCGGAGAGGCCACGCGGCTCGCATACGGCACCGACGAGGCGGTCGAGGGCCGCGATGCGTTCCTGCAGAAGCGCGATCCCGACTGGGGTCCGTACCCCTGGCACTACTGAGGCAGCGATGAAGCCCCTGATCCGGGTTCCGGCGTCCGATGTGACTGCGGTCGCGGACGCGCTCCGCGCCGCGCTCGTGGGCGGCCCGGCGGTCTGGCCGGTCGCCACTCCGCTGGTCGAGACGCGGCCTTCGGTCGCTCCTCAACCCGCCGACCCCACCTGGCTCGTCGACGACCACATCGCCCTCGTGGTCGAGACGAGCGGCTCTACGGATGCCCCGAAGCGCGTGCTGCTCTCGGCCGACGCCCTCCGCGCGAGCGCCACGGCGACGGAGGCCGCGCTCCACGGTCCGGGGCAGTGGCTGCTTGCGCTCCCGCTGCACTACATCGCGGGCGCGCAGGTGCTCGTCCGCTCGATCGTGGCCGGCACCGAGCCCGTGCTGCTCGACGGCGAGCACTTCGACCCGGCTGAGTTCGTCGCGGCATCCGCTCGCCTCGACCAGCGGTACCCGCGGTACACGTCGCTCGTGCCCGTGCAGCTGCAGCGGCTCGTCGATGCGGCGCACAGCGACCCGAAGGTGGCCGACGCGCTGCACGTGTTCGACCGCATCCTGCTCGGCGGACAGGCCGCGTCGCCGAGCCTGACCCTCGCCGCCGACACGCTCGGCGTGCGCATCACGCGCACCTACGGCTCGAGCGAGACCGCGGGCGGATGCGTCTACGACGGCCGTGCACTCGACGGGGTCGCCATCCGGATCGTCGGCGACCCTTCGACGGGCTCAGGGCACCGCCCTTCGACGGGCTCAGGGCGCGGCCCTTCGACGGGCTCAGGGCGCGGCCCTTCGACGGGCTCAGGGACCGGCGCCGTGGAGCTGTCGGGCGCGATGCTCGCCGACGGCTACCTCGGCGACCCCGAGCGCACGGCAGCGGCCTTCGCGACCGACGCCGACGGCATGCGCTGGTACCGCACGGGCGACCTCGGGGAGCTCACGCACGACGGCACGCTCCGCATCCGCGGCCGCGCCGACGACGTGATCATATCGGGCGGCGTCAAGGTCTCCCTCGGCGACGTCGAGCGCGCGGTGCGCGCGGTCCCGGGGTTCGCCGACGCGGTCGCGCTGCGCGTGCCCGATCGCGAGTGGGGCGAGCGCGCGGCGGTGGTGGCGACGCGCACGGATGCCGCCGCGGCATCCGCCGGGCTCGAGACCCTTGCGGCGGCGACCGATGCCGCCCGCCTGCCGCCGGCCGCCCGGCCCGTGCGCCTCGAGCTCGTGGACGCGCTGCCGCTGCTCGCGTCGGGCAAGCCCGACCGCCGCGCCCTCGAGGCGAGGATGCGCGGCGGCGCGGCCGAGTAGCTCACGCGACGGGCGCGGGCTCCACGGACTCGGGATCGACGTCGGCCTCGGCGAGGCGGCGGGCCTCCTCGAGGTGCGCCTGCACGCGACGGCGACTCGGCAGCAGCAGGCTTGCCAGCGCCGCGATCGCGAACCCCGCGACGGACACCCAGACCGACGCCTGCAGCGCGGTGAGCACGTGCTCGCGGCTCAAGTCGTCGCCGATCACGGTGAAGAACACGGTGGTCGAGATCGCGACCCCCGCTGCCGCGCCGAGTTGCTGGAACGTGCTGTAGGCGCCGGATGCCGCGCCGGCGTCGGCCACCGGCACCGTCGCGAGCGCGACGTCGACGAGCGGGATGATGAGGAGTGCCAGCCCCAGGCCCGACAGGAGCATGGGCCAGACGGCCGCCCAGCCGGTGAAGTCGGCGCCGGTCTCGGCGACCACCGCGAAGACCCACAGCACGCCGATGGCGAGGATGACGGAGCCCGCGGTGACGAGGTACTTGCCCACTCGTCCGACGATCGGGATCACGACGCCGGTGCCCACGAGCGCGCCGAGGCTGAACGCCAGGAGGTTGAGGCCCGCGGTGAGGGCGTCGAAGCCGAGTCCGACCTGCAGGTAGATGATGAATGGCAGCGTGAACGCGTTGAGCGACCCCTGGAACGCGGCCTGCGTCACGATGCCCGCCGAGAAGCCGCGGTCGGCGAACAGGGGCATGGGCAGCAGCGCGGAGCCGTCGCGGCGCATGCGGCGGCGCTCGTAGAGCACGAACACGCCGAGCAGCACCAGGCCCGCGGCGACGGGCCACCACAGCCAGGCCGGCCAGCCGAGCGACTGGCCCTCGACGAGCGGCACCATGAACGCGAGCACGACGGCGCTCAGCAGCCCGACGCCGACGAGGTCGAGGCGCATCGGGCGCGGCGAGCGCGTCTCGGGCACGAACCGGCCGGCGAGCACGAAGATCACGATGCCCACGGGGATGTTGATGAGGAACACCGTGCGCCAGCCGAGGCCCCACAGATCGGCGTCGACGAGCCAGCCGCCGAGCACCGGACCGAGGACCGCGGCGAGGCCGCTGACGCCGCCGATGAGGCCGTACATGGGCGCACGCTCCTTCGGCGAGAACAGCGCCTGCACCGAGGCGAGCAGCTGCGGCACCATGAGCGCGGCGAAGAGTCCCTGCGCGATGCGGGTGACGACGAGCGCGTCGCCCGACCAGGCGAAGGCCGCGGCCGCCGAGGCGAGCGTGAAGCCGGCCACGCCGACGAGGAAGATGCGGCGACGGCCGAACAGGTCGCCCAGGCGGCCGCCGGTGATGAGCGCGACGGCGAAGGCGAGCATGTAGCCGCTCACGATCCATTCGAGCTGCGCCTCGGATGCCCCGAGGTCGGCGCCGATCGAGGGCAGCGCCACCTGCACGATCGTGACGTCGAGGAGGTCCATGAACGAGGCGAAGAGGAGGATGCCGATGGCGAGGCCTCGGCGTGGGGTGGTGGCCATGCTCGTCGTCCTTTCGTATGCTGAAGTTGCTTCCATTGCGGGATAGTCCCGATATGGGATAATCCCATAACGGGAACGATAAGGGAGTCGGAGCGCAGATGTCAAGCAAGGCGGAGGTCACCGGGCGTATCGCGGGACTCATGCAGCTCGTGATCGCCTCGTCCGTGATGACGAACGAGCGCATCGCGCGCTCGCTGGGGCTCAACGTGGTCGACTTCCAGGCGTTCGGCTACATCGCCCGCAACGGCGCGCCGATGACCGCCGGCGAGGTGAGCCAGCAGACCGAGCTGCCGACGAGCACGACGACCCGGGTGCTCGACCGGCTCGAGCAGCGGGGGTTCATCGAGCGCACGACCGATCCGAACGACCGGCGGCGCGTCGTGGTGCGCGCCCGGCCCGAGGCGATGGCCGGCGCCGGCGAGGGCGGCGAGGACGACCCGTACCGGGGCATCCTCGACGGGATGAACCGCGTGCACGAGCAATTCACGGTCGCGGAGCTCGAGGTGGTGGCGCGCTACCTCGAGGCCGTGAAGGACGTGCGCTGACCGACGACCGGGATGGATCCGCCTTCCGGCGGGCGCTCCGCGACGAGCGGCGAAGACAGAGCGTCGCGAACTAGCATGGCGGTGTGGCACGCCCGAAACCCCAGCGAGTGAACCCCGACGACGTCCGCGCCCGCAGCTACGGGAAGTCGGGCAATCCGGCGAGAGCGGGCTCCGGCCCGCGCGCCCCGCGCGGCCCCGCGACCGCCGCCGACTGGGCGGCCGGCGCACGCCTGCGCACGCTGCCGCTCGCGATCGCGCCGGTCGCGCTTGGCACCGGAGCCGGTGTCGTGGCCATCGCCGACGGCCCGTGGCATCCGGCCCGCGCCCTGCTCGCGCTCGTCGTCGCTCTGGCCCTGCAGATCGCGGTGAACTTCGCCAACGACTACTCCGACGGCATCCGCGGCACCGACGACCACCGCGTCGGACCCGCGCGACTCACGGGCTCGGGCGCGGCGAAGCCCAAGCAGGTGCTCGCCGTGTCGCTGAGCTTCTTCGCGCTCGCGGCGCTGGCGGGCCTCGCGCTCGTGATCGTGACGCAGCAGTGGTGGCTGCTCGCGGTCGGTGCCGTCGCGATCGTCGCCGCGTGGTTCTACACGGGTGGGAAGCATCCGTACGGCTACTACGGCCTCGGCGAGCTGTTCGTCTTCGTGTTCTTCGGCCTCGTCGCCACCGCCGGGTCGGCCTACGTGCAGGCGCTCACGGTCAACCTCGAGGCATGGCTCGGCGGCGTCGGCGCGGGGCTGCTCGCCTGCGCGGTGCTCATGGCCAACAACCTCCGCGACGTGGCGCAGGACAAGGCCGCCCGCAAGCGCACGCTCGCGGTCCTCGTGGGGCCGAGCGCCGGCCGGATCCTGTTCGCCGTGTTCATGCTCGTGCCGTTCGCGTTCGTCGTGTTCTTCGCGCTGCTCTACCCGACGGCGTGGCTCGTGATGTTCGCGCTGCTGCTCGCGATCCCCGCGTGCATCATCGTGCTCTGGTCGAAGACGACCCGCGAGCTGCTGCTGGCGCTGCAGCTCGCGAGCTTCACCGCGCTCGCGTACGGCGTGGGGCTGGGGCTGGCGTTCGCGTTCTGAGCGGGCGCTCCTCAACCCGCGGAGGCGGCCGGACGCTCCTCGTCGCTGGGGGTTGACTCGGCGGCGTCGACCGCTGCGTCCTCCTCCTCGTCGTCGACGCGCACCGCGGGCTTCTCGCGATGGCGGGCGGCGTAGAGGTCGCCCGCGATCTCCTCGCGCTGGCGGCGCAGGAAGAGGAGCGAGGCGCTGAGCCCGAACAGGGCGGCGACGGCCGCGGACACCCACGGATTCACGCCGGCGATGAGCAGCACGGCGAGCGGGACCGCGAAGAGCAGGACGCGCAGCGCGGTGTACCAGATCCAGGTGGGCACGGATTTCACCATGACAGTGTAGGTCGACGCTCCCTGAGCGCTCTCACAGCCCTAACGGGCCGCGACGCGCCTAGACTGTGAGAATGGCCCGGCTGCTCTTCGGACTCGGCGTCGCCGCCGTGATCTTCACGATCTACGCCGTCGCCGACTGCGCGTTCTTCGACCGGACGCGCATCCGCGGACTGCGCCGCGGATGGTGGATCGTCGTGATCCTCTTCGTGCCCATCATCGGGCCGCTGCTGTGGTTCATCATCGGCCGCGGGCGGGCCAACCGCGTCGGCTCCGCACGGGGTCGCACGCTGGCGCCCGACGACGACGCCGAGTTCCTCCGTCAGCTCCGCGCCGACGCCGCGCAGGACGAGCGCATCCGCCGCCTCGAGCAGGAGCTCGCCGACCTCGACGACGACGACCCCGCGAAACCGTCCAAGCCCGGCCGCTCGCAGGGTCGTGCCGCCGGCGAGGTCTCGTCCGACGGGTTCGACACGGGTGGCGACACCCTCGGCACCGAGCGCAAGCGACCCGACGCCCCTGACGCGCCCGGCGAGGCAGGCCCCTCCGGGCGCCCGAATGGGTGATGCGGAGCCCCGACCGGTCGTGACCCGGCGGAGCCCCGCGAGCGATGCCGCGACGGCGCTCCTCGGCGCGCTCGTGCGCGAGGGCGTTCGCGACGTGGTCGTGGCGCCGGGCTCCCGCTCGCAGGCGCTCGCCCTCGCGGCGGCGGAGCTCGAACGCGTCGGCGCGATCCGCCTGCACGTGCGCATCGACGAGCGGGGCGCGGGCTTCCTGGCGCTCGGCACGGCCGTCGAGTCCGGCCGTCCGGCGGTGGTCGTGACCACGTCGGGCACCGCCGTCGCGAACCTGCACCCCGCCGTGCTCGAGGCGCACCACGCCGGCGTGCCCCTCATCGTGTGCTCCGCCGACCGCCCGGTGGAGCTCCGCGGCATCCGCTCGAACCAGACGACCGTGCAGCCGGGCATCTTCGCCGGCGCCGTGCGGCTCGAGCGCGACGTCGCCGCGCCCGACGGCGGTGCCGGCGAAGCGGATGCCGCGTCGCGCCTCGCCCGCGAGGCCGTCGACGCGGCGCTCGGTCGCGACGCCTCTGGCGATCCCGTGCCGCACCCCGGCCCGGGTCCGGTGCACCTCAACCTCCAGTACCGGGAGCCGCTGTCGGCCGTGGTCGGCCTCGACGAACCGCCGCGGGCGAGTGCGCGGGGCGAGCGGGCGGTGCTCGACGCCGAGGGCGCGAGCGGGGCGGCATCCGCCGACGCGACCGTCATCGAGGCCGGACCGCGCACGCTCGTCGTCGCCGGCGCGGACGCCGGCCCGATCGCCGAGGAGTTCGCGCGCGCGGGCGGCTGGCCGCTCGTCGCCGAGGTCACGAGCGGTGCGCACTTCGGTCCGAACCTCGTCGTCGCCTACCGCGAGCTGCTGCACGAGCCCGGATTCGGCGACGCCGTCGAGCGCGTCGTGGTGTTCGGGCATCCGACGCTCTCCCGCGAGGTGCCGGCGCTCGTGCAGCGCGACGGCGTCGAGGCGATCGTCGTGGCGCCGTGGGGGAGCGAGTGGTACAACCCCGGGCACAAGGTGCGCCGCTTCGAGCGCGCGGTGCGCGCGGCCGATCACGCCCAGACGCCCGAGGAGCGCGCGTGGACCGGCCGCTGGGTGCGGGCGAGCCGCATGCTCGTCGACGAGGGGATGCCGGCCGTGGCATCCGTGCGCGACGGCATCGACGAGACCGGGCACGTGTCGGACTTCGCCGCGCAGCGCGAGTACATGCGCGCGCAGCTCGCGGTCGTGCGTGCCCCGGTGACCCGGCGGATGCTCGTCGATGCGCTGTGGGCTGCGACGTGGCCCCACGACCGGCTCGTGTTCGGGGCGTCCAGGCTCATCCGCGACGCCGACCGAGCTGTGCCCGGCCGGCGCATCACGGTGCATGCGAACCGCGGCCTCGCGGGCATCGACGGCACGGTGGCCACGGCGCTCGGCATCGCGATCGCGAGCCAGACGCCGAACCCGGGCTCCTCAACGAGCGGAACAGGGGTCACGCGCGCCCTCATCGGCGACCTCACGCTGCTGCACGATGTCGGGTCGCTGCTGCTCGGGCAGGGCGAGCAGCGTCCGCGCATCCAGGTGATCGTGGGCAACGACGGCGGCGGCACGATCTTCGACGCGCTCGAGGTCGCCGGTTCGGCCCCGCCCGAGGCGTTCGACCGGGTGCAGTTCACGCCGCAGCAGGTCGACTTCTCCGCGCTCGCCGCGGCCTACGGCTGGGGCTACGTCCGCGTCACGACGCGCGGTGAGCTCGACGAGGCGCTCACGGGTCGGATCGACGGGCCGCAGCTCGTCGAGGTGCCGCTCGAGCGCTGACGTTGCGCGCGATCGACCCGTGCCGCCGCAGCACCTGCGCGCGTCATCGGACCCCGAAACGGACGCGGTCCTACGTTTAGACAAGTTTGCGCAGTCAAGTTTGATCATGCTAATTTGCACTAGCCATCAACGACGAACGGCACGAAGGGACCAGATCGACATGGCAGTCATCCTTGGAATCACGTCGCGGCGGTTCGCCGGCGCGGCCGCTGCACTCGCCGCGATCGTGGCGCTGGGCGGTTGTGCGGCTTCGGCCGACGCATCCGACGTCGCCGCCGACGCGGACGTCCTGGTCGACGACGCGACCTGCGAGCGCAACCGCGACGTCGGAACCATCACGTACATCTCCGGCTACGGCTACTCGGCGAGCGCCGGGCAGCTCGATGTCTTCCTCGCCGATGAGCTCGGCTACTTCGACGCGCTGTGCCTCGACGTCGAGATCAACGCCTCCGGTGCCAACGGCCAGCAGCTCGTCGCCTCGGGCCAGGCGCAGTTCACCGCGCTCGGCTCCGCCTCCGACGTGATGCTCGCCGCGGCGAACAGCAAGAACCTCACGGCCATCGCGACGTACGGCACGACCTCGCCGTTCTCGATCTTCGCGAACGAGAGCATCTCGAGCCTCAAGGACCTCGAAGGCAAGAAGCTCGGGTACTTCATCAACCTCACGCCGGTGGCCTCGGCGATGCTCGATGCGGCAGGGGTCGATGTCTCGAAGGTCGAGCTCGTCAAGATGACGAACTACGACCCCACCGTCGTCACGCGGGGCCAAGTCGACGCGATCGTCGGATACGCCTCGAACCAGCCCGAGAAGCTGAAGTCGCTCGGCCTGCCGTTCAACGAGTTCCTCCCGGCCGAGTACGACGTCGGCGGCACCTACAACGTCATGGAGGTCAACTCCGCGTTCCTCGAAGAGCACCGCGAGGTCGCGTCCGACTTCATGCGCGCGAGCCTGAAGGCGCTCGAGTACTGCCTCGCCGAGGAAGCCGAGTGCGTCGACCTGATCAGCGAACTCGCCGAGCGGAACAACCAGGGCTCCGCGTTCCCGAAGGACCAGCAGGCCCGAACCTGGGCCGTCGAGTCGAACTGGGTCCGCGACAGCGCCACCGGGAGCCCCGGCGTGCAATCGGTCGACGCCTGGCAGTCCGAGTACGACCTCGTGAAGGAGTATGGCGGCATCGACGACCTGCCCGAGCTCGCGAGCATGATGGACACCGAACTCGTCCTGGCACTGTACGACGGCGACGCCCTGATCTGGCCCGGCGAATGAGCACTGCAGCCATGATCACGCGGGACGCGCCTGCGCACGCGGGCGTGCGGGTCGCGAACGTGTCGAAGTCCTTCGGTACCGACGCCGGTCGAGTGAAGGTGCTCGACGACGTGAGCCTCACGATCGGCATGGGCGAGTTCGTCTCGGTCATCGGTCCGAGCGGCTGCGGCAAGTCCACGCTGCTCAAGGTCGTCGCCGGGCTCGTCGAGGCGGACGCAGGCAGGGTGACGGTCGACGGCGCGACGGTGCAGTCCGCCGCGAGCGACAAGCTCATCGGCCTCGTACCGCAATCGCCG
The DNA here is from genome assembly GCF_053618135.1 of Agromyces sp. NPDC055661. Taxonomy (NCBI): domain Bacteria; kingdom Bacillati; phylum Actinomycetota; class Actinomycetes; order Micrococcales; family Microbacteriaceae; genus Agromyces; species Agromyces sp. NPDC055661. Next base: position 1,299,893 of record NZ_JBSHHC010000001.1, on the reverse strand, counting down.
GCGCTCCTGCCCTGGCGCACCGTGCTCGACAACGTTCGGCTGCCGCTCACCGTGAACCGCGGCGCGAACCGCGGGCGATCGATTCGCGACGCGAAGGAACTGCTCACGTCGTTCGGCCTCGGGCACGCGCTCGACAAGTACCCCGGCCAGCTTTCGGGCGGCATGCAGCAGCGAGCGGCCATCGCACGTGCGTTCGTGTTCGACCCGAGCATCATGCTCATGGACGAGCCGTTCTCGGCGCTCGACGAGATGAATCGCGACCAGCAGCGCCTGGGCCTGCTCGAGTTCTGGCAGTCGAATCGCAAGGCCGTGCTGTTCGTCACGCACTCGGTGCCCGAAGCGATCATGCTGTCCGACCGGATCGTCGTCATGGCGGCGCATCCGGGTCGGATCGCGCGAGTGATCGACGTGAACCTCCCGAGGCCGCGGACCGAGGAGGCATATGCGACCGACGAGTTCCGCGATCTCGAAGGCGTCGTGCGATCGGCGCTGCACGCAGTGATGGAGCAGGCGAATGGCTGAGGCGAACCTGATGGGCGCGACCGCGACGGTCGCAGCGGTCGAACTGGCGGAGTCGGGCAGCAGGCATGCCGGCCGACGGCTGCCGAAGTGGGCGGACTGGCGCGTCTGGCTGCCGACCGCCGTGACCTTCGCGATCGCCGCCCTCCTCTGGCAGTTCGTCGCGATCACGAACCCGTACGTGATCCCGACGCTCGACGCGATCTGGGGGAGCCTCGCGTCCGACCCCGAGATGTACTGGACGAACTTCCTCGTGACCCTGCAGGAGGTGGTGATCGGGGCGGCGAGCGGCATCCTGGCTGGATTCCTGCTCGCGGTGGTCATGGCCGAGTTCCGCCTGATCGAGCGGGCGCTGATGCCGCTCGTCGTGGTCGTGATGGTGACGCCCATCGTCGCGATCGCGCCGGCGCTCGTGGTGGCCTTCGGCTTCGGCATGCTGCCGAAGTACATCGTCACGGCACTCGTCGTCTTCTTCCCGATGCTCGTGAACTCCCTCGCAGGCCTGCGAGACGTCGACGTCAAGGCGCTCGACGTGCTGCGGACGCTGCACGCGAGCAAGTGGGAGATCTTCCGTGACCTCCGGTTCCCGGGTTGCATGCCGTACGTGTTCGCCGGTCTTCGGATCGCGCTCCCGCTCGCCGTCGTCGGCGCGGCGGTCGCCGAGTTCGTCGCCGCGGGCCAGCAGGCAGGACTCGGGTCGCTCGTCACGACGTCGGCCGCACAGGCGAACCTCCCGGTGACGTGGGCGAGCATCTCGCTCCTCTGCGTGCTCGGCGTCCTGCTCGTCGCGCTCCTCGCGGTCGTGCGCAAGCGCGTCCTCTGGTGGAGCGACGGCGAGGTCGTGGCGCGCTGAGCATCCGGGTACGAAGCAGTGACTGCAGCTGAAAGGCATGAAGAAATGAAGCAACTCCGGTTCGGCCTGTTCGAGAACGCACAGGCGAACGACTCCGGAACGGCGACCTGGCGCCACCCCGACAACTCCCGCCACCTGTTCGACACGCTCGGGTACTGGCGTGACATCGCGGCGATCTGCGAGGAGGCGAAGCTCGACTTCCTCTTCCTCGCCGACGCGTGGGGCTGGGCCGACGTGAACGGCAGCCGGCCCGAGATCTGCTCGCTCGAAGGACTCGACCTCCCTCGACTCGACCCGGCGGTCGTGGCTGCCTCGCTGCTGCCGCAGACCGAGCACCTCGGCCTCGTGATGACGGGCTCGATCCTCACCGAGCAGCCGTACGCCTTCGCTCGCCGGATGGCGAGCCTGGATCAGCTCTCGGGAGGCCGGATCGGCTGGAACGTCGTCACGACCGGCACAGCCGAGACCGCCGTCGCGGCCTTCGGCATCCCCATGGTGGCCCACGACGAGCGGTACCGCATGGCCGACGACTTCATGGACGTCGTCTACAAGCTCTGGGAGGGCGCCTGGGAGCCCGACGCGCTCCAGAAGGACAAGGCCGGCGCATTCGCCGACCCGTCGAAGGTGCACCGCATCGCCCACGAGGGCCCCTACTTCCGTTCGCACGGCTACGGCAACACGGCGTACTCGCCGCAGGGCACGCCCGTACTGTTCCAAGCAGGCGCGTCGCCCGCCGGGCGCAGGTTCGGCGGCCGCCACGGCGAGGCGATCTTCATCGGCAGCGGTCCCGTCGAGCAGCTCGCCGAGCACACCAGGGCGATCCGAGCGGAGGCGGTGGCATCGGGTCGTCGCCCCGACGCGGTCAAGGTCATGTCGGCGTTCGCCTGCGTGATCGGAAGCACGCAGGAAGATGCTCGGCGCAAGTACGAGCGGGTGCTCGACTCGCAGGACCCCGAGGTCGCCGTGGCGTCCTACGCCTGGTTCACCGGGCTCGACCTGTCGTCGTACGCACCGGACACGCCGATGACCGAGCTCCACACCGAGCTCTCGCAGACCCAGGTCGCGCGCTTCGCCGGGAAGACCGTCGGCGATGTGCTGAAGGACTGGCACGCGCACGGCGTCGGCGCACGGCCGGTCGTGGGCACCCCCGAGGAGATCGCCGACCGGATCTGCGATCTGGCCGAGGGCGCCGACCTCGACGGGTTCCTGCTGTCACCCGTGATCCAGCCCGGCTCGACGATCGACTTCGTCGAGCGCGTCCTGCCGATCCTGCGGGAGCGCGGCGTCGCCACCGATCGGTACGACGCACCGACGCTGCGCCAGCGACTCCTCGGATCCGAGGACGCGACGCTTCCCGAGGACCATCCGGCTGCGGCTCACCGGGCCGGCGCGGGCGCCGACGAGCGCGCGGCGTGAACAGGTACCCAGCGTGACCGTCTGCGTGGTCGGAAGCGTCAACCTCGACGTGATGGTGCGCGTCGAGCGGCTCCCCGAGCCGGGGGAGACCCTGCTCGGGGAGCCGCTCGGCCGGTTCCCCGGCGGCAAGGGCTTCAATCAGGCGATCGCCGCTCGCCGGGCCGGCGCCCGGACGCGGTTCTGCGGCGCCGTCGGCGATGACGCGGACGGTCGGTGGCTGCGGGACGTCGCCCTGGCCGCGGGGATCGACGTGCACCACCTCGCCGTCGCCCCCGAGGCGCCCTCGGGCCTCGCCCAGGTGTTCGCGCTGCCGCTCGGCGGCAACAGCATCGTCGTGTCCCCGGGGGCCAACGGGCTCCTGGGCCATCATGATGCGGCCTCCGCGGCCGAAGGCGCGGACGTGGTGCTGGTGCAACTCGAGATCCCCTCCGACGTCGCGGCAGCGGCGCTCGCCGCCGGGCGACGGTCGGGGGCCGTCACGATCCTGAACGCGGCTCCTGCGTCTCGGGAGGTGGGGGCGCTGCTCGACGACGTGGACATCCTCGTCGTCAACGAGACCGAGGAGCGCAGCCTCGGCGGCGCCGCGGACCTGCTGTCGCAGGGCGTGAGGGCGGTCGTGGTCACGCTCGGCGAAGCGGGATCGGTCATCCATCGGGCCGGTGACGAGCCACGCGAGGTCTCGGCATTCGCCGTTCGGGCGGTGGACACCACGGGTGCAGGCGATGCATTCTGCGGTGCGCTCGCCGCGAGCCTCGACGCGGGGCTCGATCTCGTCGACGCCGTGCGACGTGCCTCGGCGGCCGGCGCCATCGTCGCGACGGCGGTCGGTGCCCAGACCGAGCGGCTCTCGCCCCGGGAGATCGACCGGATGATCGGGGTCGCCTGACTCGGTCCCGGCGTGCGGGCGAACGGTGGCGGAAGGCTACGCCGGGTGCATCAAGCCGGCGCCGCTTCCGCCGAGTCGGCCGGGGCGGGCTCGCCCGTGAATCGGTACTCGCCGGCTCGGAGCCGTTCGACGAGCCCTCGAGCCCAGGCCTGCTCGCCGCGCAGGTGCGCCGTCGAGAGCTCGAAGATCTCTCGGACGTACTTCGGAGTCGTCTCGGATCGGGCGGTGTCCTCGATGTGGAAGCCGTTCGTCACGATGATCGCATCCGCCTTGTTGATGCGGTGCTCGAGGCCGGCGATGACCTCCTGACGGCTCAGGATGAACATGAACGAGGCGATCACCATGACCGCCGTCGTGTCGAATGCCTCGACGTCCCAGAGGGTGTCGCGCAGCATCCGCACGAGCTCGACCTCGCCCTCGGGCGTCATGCGGTAGGTCGTGCGCGCGGGCCGCTTGCCGGTCGCCTCGGTGCCGCTCTCGGCGACGTAGCCGTCCTGCTCCAGCGAACGCAACGCGTTGTAGATCGACCCGGGCTGGATGTTCGCCCACTCGTCCACGTGCCAGGTGAGCAGCTCGCGACGGAGGAAGTATCCGTGCACCGGCTGGAACTGGTGCACGGCGCCGAGCACGACCAATCGGGTGAGTGACGCCATGCCATTCATCGTAGGGCCCAACCGGCGGTTGAGGATCTTGTTTGCATGATCAAAGCCGCATAGACTAAACACAAATAGCCAAATTTGACTATAACGGAAGGAAGCGGAGATGAGCAGCCAACAGAGCGTGAACGTCGCACCCCCGCACTTCGAACTGCGCCGCGCATTCTCGGCGTTCCCGACGGGCGTCGTCGCCGTCTGCGCCCTTTCCGATGGGCGTCCGGTCGGAATGGCCGTGAACTCCTTCACGTCGATCTCCCTCGAGCCGCCGCTGGTCGCGGTCAGCGTGGCTCGTTCCTCGACGACGTGGCCGACCCTCGCAACCACTCGACGACTCGGCATGAGCGTCCTCGGTGCGGGCCACGAGGTGCTGTCCCGACGACTCTCGGCGCGGGACGTCGATCGCTTCGAAGGCACCCAGTGGCGAGCGGGCTCGGAAGGCGCGATCCTCATCGAGGGCGCGGCGCTGTGGCTCGAATGCTCGGTGCACTCCGTGTACGACGGGGGCGATCACGAGATCGTGCTCCTGGAGGTGCACGAGTCGGAGTTCTTCGCCGACGTGCCGCCGCTCGTCTTCCACCAGAGCCGATACCACGAGCTGAGCGGTGGTCGCTGACGGCGACGACGCTCGGTCCGCGGCAGCGCCCGGCCCCCGGCGTCGTGCGCCCGACCTGGTCGGCCGCATCGTCAGCGGGCACGGGCGGGGGAGGAGCCTGGGGTTCCCGACGGCGAACATCGCCGAGGACGGGGTCGGCCGAGAGGTCGCCGACGGCGTCTACTCCTGCTGGATCCGGCTCCTGCCCGACACCACCGTCTATGGAGCGACCATCAGCATCGGCGACAATCCGACGTTCGACGATGTCGTCGATCGCCGGGTTGAGGCCTTCGTGCACGACCTGGAGGCCGACCTCTACGGCCGGCGGGTCGATGTCTGGATCGTCCGGAGACTCCGTTCGATGACCCGGTACGGCTCCCTCGCCGAGCTCATCGAGCAGACCGCACGAGACGTCGCGCATTCGCGCGGCGTGCTCGCCGGGGAGGTGCCGCTCGACCGCTGACGTTCCGCGCACCCCCTTGCCGCGGCATCCGCCCGCTCGACAGGATGGACCTGCGCGTCGCCGCGTCGCGCGAAGGGAGCGTGACATGAGCCGCGAGTCGTTCTGGACCGAGGACCCGAAGCTGCTCCTGCGCGTGGAGCCGGGGTTCCAGCTGATCACCGCCCCGACGGACACGCATCCGGGCTTCGAGGGCAGGAAGGCGGGCGGCGTCACCGCCCTCGCCGAGGGCGCGCTCGTGCTCGCCGACCTCCAGGAGCGCCTCTACGCGAACCACCAGGCCACCGATGACGGTCGCCGGGTGCTGCTCGTGCTGCAGGCGATGGACACCGCCGGCAAGGGCGGCATCATCAAGCACGTGATGGGCTCGGTCGACCCGCAGGGCGTGCAGCTCGCGGCGTTCAAGAAGCCGACCGAGGAGGAGCTCGCGCACGACTTCCTCTGGCGCATCCGCAAGGAGGCGCCGCAGGCGGGCAAGATCGGCGTCTTCGACCGTTCGCACTACGAGGACGTGCTCATCGGGCGGGTGCGCGAGCTCGCGCCGCCCGAGGAGATCGAGCGGCGCTACGGCGCGATCAACGAGTTCGAAGCCGAGCTCGTCGACGAGGGCACGACGATCGTTAAGGTCATGCTGCACATCTCGGCGGCCGAGCAGAAGGTGCGCCTGCTCGATCGGCTCGACCGCCCCGAGAAGCAGTGGAAGTTCAACCCGGGCGACATCGAGGAGCGCATGCTCTGGCCGAAGTACCAGGATGCATACCAGGTGCTGTTCGACCGCACGTCGACGCCGATCGCGCCGTGGTACGTCGTGCCCGCCGACCGCAAGTGGTACGCGCGGCTCGCGGTGCAGCACCTGATCATCGACGCGCTGGAGGCGATGGACCTGCAGTGGCCGGGCGTCGAGTACGACGTCGAGGCGGAGAAGGCGCGGCTGCTGGCGGCGACGTGACGCCCGGGATCGTCAGCCGCCGAACGCCTCCACGATCGGGCGGAACTTCATGACCGTCTCGGCGAGCTCGTCGGCCGGCACGGAGTCGTGCACGATGCCGCAGCCCGCGTAGGCGGCCACGGTGCCGTCGGGCGCGACCTGGGCGCAGCGCAGCGCGATCGCCCACTCGCCGTCGCCGCCGCCGTCGATCCAGCCGACCGGGCCGGCGTAGCGGCCCCGGTCGAACCCCTCGAGCTCCGCGAGCACCTGCAGCGCGACGCGTCGCGGCGTTCCGGCGACCGCAGCGGTCGGATGCACCGCCTGCACGAGGTCGAGCGAGCTCGATCCGTCGCCCAGCGTGCCCTTGAGGTCGGTGGCGAGGTGCCAGAGGTTCGGCAGCTGGAGCGTGAACGGCTCGGGGCTGGTGTCGAGGCGGGCGGTGTGCGGCTCGAGGCGCTTCACGGCGCTCGCGACGGCGAGGGCGTGCTCGGCGAGGTCTTTGGCCGACGAGGCGAGCGCAGCGGCGCGTTCGCGATCGGATGCCTCGCCTGCGCCGCGCGCGGTCGTGCCGGCCAGTACGCGCGCCGAGACCGTGCCGTGGTCGACGCGCACGAGCGTCTCGGGGCTCGCGCCGATGAGGCCGTCGACCGCGTACACCCACGTGTCGGGGTAGTCCTCGGCGAGGCGGTTGATGGTCGCGCGCAGGCCGTCCTCCTCCTGCAGCTCGCCGAGGAGTTGGCGGGCGAGCACGACCTTCTCGAGGTCGCCCGCGTCGATGCGGCGCACGGCCTCGGCCACGGCGGCCTGGTACTGCTCGGGCGGCACCGCGCCCGGTGAGAACGTCACCCGGGGAACGCGACGCCTCGGCGCCGGCTCGGGGATCTGGAGCACGTCGGACGCCGCGGCATCCGCGGCCTCGTCATCGCCCGTCGCGAGCGCGATGCGGGTGACCCACGCGCGCCCCTCGCGGATGCCGAGCACGAGCTCGGGCACGACGAGCACGCTCGTCGACTCGGACTCGTCGGCGAACGCGAACGCGCCGAACGCGACGAGTCCCGTGCCGGGCAGGCCGACGCGGTCGTCGATGTCGGCGTCGGCGGCGAGCGACGTCCACGCGGCCGCGGCGTCGACCACCCGGTCGCTCCCGCTCGTCTCGATCCGCAGGGTCTCGCCGAGGCCGACGATGCCCTCACCGCGTCGCATCCAGAGCAGCGGATGCCGCGGGTCGGCCCGCTGGATCAGGGGGGCGAGCTCGTCGACGGGCTCGGTGCGGACGACGAGACGCGGTCGCGCGGCGTGCGACGCCGAGGCATCCGGGTGAGTCACCGCACCAGCCTACGTCGGAGCTAGGCGGCGACGACCTCCACGCCGTGCCAGAAGGCGACGTGGCCGGCGATCTCGGTAGCCGCCTCGGAGGGCGTCGGGTAGAACCAGGCTGCGTTCGGGTTGCGCTGGCCATCGACCTCGACGTGGTAGTAGCTGGCGGTGCCCTTCCAGTGGCAGACGCTCCGGTTGCCGCTCGACGAGAAGTGCTGGTCGACGAGCGACTCGCGCGGGAAGTAGTGGTTGCCCTCGACCACGATCGTGTCGTCGGACTCCGCGATCACCGCGCCGTTCCAGATGGCCTTCATGGATTCCTCCCCGCGGGCGTCCGCCCGCATAGCTTCCGGGTGTTGGAACGCCGCGGCATCCGATTGCATTCCGATGCATGCAGCGCACTCAGGACCTTCGCAGGCGGGCCGACCGCGCCTGAACGGCGGGCGTGCGCGCCGTAGACTCGAGGGATGACACGCGCGGACCTCGGCAAGGATCCCGACCAGGTCTCGGCCATGTTCGACCGGGTCGCGGCCCGCTACGACCGCACGAACAACGTGCTCTCGGTGGGCAATGCGCCGCTGTGGCGCGTCGCCACGACGAAGGCCGTCGCGCCGAAGGCGGGGGAGCGCATCCTCGACGTCGCGGCGGGCACCGGCACGTCGAGCGCCAGCCTCGCGAAGTCCGGGGCATCCGTCGTGGCCGCCGACTTCTCGCCCGGCATGATCGAGGTCGGGCGCCGTCGTCAGGCGGGCATGCCGAACATCGTCTTCGTCGAGGCGGATGCCACGAAGCTCCCCTTCGGCGACGAGGAGTTCGACGCCGTCACGATCTCGTTCGGCCTGCGCAACGTGAACGAGCCGAAGCAGGCGCTCGCGGAGTTCTTCCGCGTCGCGAAGCCCGGCGGACGCCTGGTCATCTGCGAGTTCTCGCACCCGCCCGCAGGGGTCGTGAAGACCGGGTACCACGCGTACCAGCGCTACGTGATGCCGTCGCTCGTGAAGCTGTCGAGCTCGAACGACACCGCCTACGAGTACCTCAACGAGTCGATCAACGCGTGGCCCGACCAGCGCACGCTCGCCGGCTGGATCCGCGACGCGGGATGGGTCGACGTCGAGTGGCGCAACCTCTCGATGGGCATCGTCGCGCTGCACCGGGCACGCAAGCCGTTCGCTTGAGTAGCGCCGGCGCCATCGCCCGAACGGCGAGTCGCGGGGCATCCGCTCGCCGTCATCGACACGGCTCACAGGAACCGCACCGGTAGGCTGGGGAACGTGAAACCGAGCAGTCCGGTCGCCCGACGCGGCTCCGCGCTCGCCGCGAATCTCGGCTTGAGCGAGCGGGTCTTCGCGTCATCCGCCGACCGGGCCATGGCGCGTGCGATCGACGACGGCATCGAGCGCGTCGAGGCCGGCCTCCTGCGCGAGGTGAGCTTCGCCGACTCGATCGCGGACGTCTCGACGCGCTACCTGCTCGAGGCGGGCGGCAAGCGCGTACGTCCGATGCTGACGCTGCTCACGGCGCAGCTCGGGGCGGGCGTCACCGACGACGTCGTCACCGCGGCCGAGGCCATCGAGATCACGCACCTCGGCTCGCTGTACCACGACGACGTCATGGACGACTCGGAGCGCCGCCGCGGCGTGCCGAGCGCGCAGACGGTGTGGGGCAACTCGGTCGCGATCCTCACGGGCGACCTGCTGTTCGCCCGCGCGAGCCAGCTCATGGCGAGCCTCGGCGAGCGGGCGATCCGCATGCAGGCCGACACGTTCGAGCGGCTCGTGCTCGGCCAGCTGCACGAGACGGTCGGGCCCACCAACGGCGACGACCCGATCGCGCACTACATCCAGGTGCTCGCCGACAAGACCGGCTCCCTCATCGCGGCGGCTGCGCAGTCGGGGGTCGTGTTCTCCGGCGCCGACCCCGCCTTCGAGAAGCCGATCGTCGAGTTCGGCGAGAAGATCGGCGTGGCGTTCCAGCTCATCGACGATGTCATCGACCTCTCGCCGCAGCCCGAGGAGACCGGCAAGGTTCCGGGCACCGACCTGCGCGCCGGGGTGGTCACGCTGCCGCTGCTGCGTCTCGATGAGCTCGCACGCACGGATGCCGCATCCGCCGACCTGCTGCGCCGCATCAAGCGCGACGTGGTGACCGTCGCCGAGCCCGCCACCGCGTTCGACCCGCACGACACGAACACGCAGGCCGCGCGCATCGTGCCGTCCCGTCGATCCGTGGACGCGATCGTGGCCGAGCTGCGCGAGCACGAGGCCACGCGCGCTACGCTCGCTGAGGCCCACCGGTGGGCGCGCGAGGCCGTGGATGCGCTCGCGCCGCTGCCCGAGGGCAGCGTGAAGAAGGCGCTCACGCGATTCGCCGAGACGATCGTGGAGCGACAGAGCTGATCGACAGCCAGACCTGATGGAGAGACCACGCCCGTGACGAGGAACAAGCTGCGACTCGCGATCGTCGGAGCCGGCCCCGCCGGCATCTACGCCGCCGACATCCTGCTGAAGGCCGAGCGGAACTTCGACGTCTCGATCGACCTCTTCGACCATCTGCCCGCGCCCTACGGACTCGTGCGCTACGGGGTCGCGCCCGACCACCCCCGCATCAAGGGCATCATCACCGCCCTGCGGGAGGTGCTCGACCGCGGCGACATCCGCATCTTCGGCAACGTGCGGTTCGGCACCGACATCACGCTCGACGACCTCAAGCACCACTACAACGCGGTGATCTTCGCGACCGGCGCCGTGCGCGACGCGTCGCTGAACGTGCCGGGCCACGAGCTCGACGGATCGTACGGCGCCGCGGACTTCGTCGCCTGGTACGACGGGCACCCCGACTTCCCGCGCACGTGGCCGCTCGAGGCGAAGGAGGTCGCGGTCATCGGGAACGGCAACGTCGCGCTCGACGTCGCCCGCGTGCTCGCCAAGCACGTCGAGGACCTCATGCCCACCGAGATCCCCGCGAACGTCGCGGCCGGCCTCGCCGCGTCGCCCGTGACCGACGTGCACATCTTCGGCCGCCGCGGCCCGACGTCGGTGAAGTTCACCCCGCTCGAACTTCGCGAGCTCGGTGAGCTGCGCGACGTCGACATGATCCTCTACGACGAGGACTTCGACTACGACGACGCGGCCCGTGCCGCCGTCTCGGGCAACAAGCAGGTCTTCGTCATCGACAAGGTGCTCAACCAGTGGCGCCAGCGCGAGGTCGGCCAGGCGTCGCGCCGGCTGCACCTGCACTTCTTCGCGAAGCCGCTCGAGATCCTCGGCAACGGCGACGGTGGCGTCGGCGGCATCCGCTGGGAGCGCACCGCTCCCGACGGCGCGGGCGGCGTCGTCGGAACCGGTGAGGTCCGCGAGCTGCCCGTGCAGGCGGTGTACCGCGCGGTCGGCTACTTCGGCTCGCCGCTGCCCGGCATCCCCTTCGACAAGCGGTTCGGGGTCATCCCGAACCACGAGGGCCAAGTGCTGATGCGCGACAAGGAGACGGGCGAGGCCCGCCAGATGTACGGCGTCTACGCCACCGGGTGGATCAAGCGCGGACCGGTCGGCCTCATCGGGCACACGAAGTCCGACGCGATGGAGACCATCAAGCACGTCATCAATGACCTCGGCAACTGGTGGCGGCCCGAGTCGCCCTCGGAGGAGTCGGTGATCGAGCTCCTCGAGTCGCGCGGCATCGAGTGGACCGACCTCGACGGCTGGCACCGCCTCGACGAGCACGAGCTCGCGCTCGGCGCAGCAGAGGGTCGGGCGCGCGTGAAGGTCGTGCCCCGCGACGAGATGGTCACGATCTCGCGCGACGAGCTCGCGAGCTAGCCGCGTTCGCGGGTTGAGGAGCGCCCGGCGCAGCCGGACCCCCGCTGGTTGAGGAGCGCCCGGCGCAGCCGGACGCGTCTCGAAACCGCGCCCCCGGGACCTACGACTGATGCCCGACCGGCGGCTCGCCGACGAACTGGTGCGCCTCCCGGGCCAGCTCCGACCAGAGCTGCAGGTCGGCGACCCGCACCCAGTTGCGGCTGTCGCCACCCTTCGTCGAATGGAACGCCATGGCGATCCCGCGCTTCTGCAGGTCGGTCGAGCGTGACTCGGGCAGCTCGACCACGAGGTCCTCGCCGTCGAGGAACGCGAACAGCCGGCCCTTCACGAGCAGCCCGTCGGGCGTCAGGTCGACGTCGTAGTCCTCGTCCATGAGCAGCTCGCGCGTGACCGCTTCGTACGTGAGCTCAACCTCGCTGGCCATCTCGCCCCCTTCGCGTCGTCACCCCACTGTGTCAGCCCACGCGCCCGCTGTCGATGCGTCGAGCCGCTACGCTGCACATCATGCCGCTCGAGACCGTGACCATCGCCGTGGTCGCGGCCATCGTGGGGGCCGCCCTCGGATGGTGGCCGCTCGCTGCCTGGACCCAGCGTTCGACCCAGGGCGAGCCGATGCCGCTGCGCACCGTCCGCATCGCCGGCGCCGTGATCACCGCCGTCACGTTCGGTGCGCTCGCGCTGCGGTTCGGGCTCGCGTGGATCCTGCCTGCTCTGCTCGTGTTCGCCGCCGCATCCACGGTGCTCGCCCTCGTCGACCTCGCCGAGAAGCGGCTCCCGAATGCGGTCATCTTCCCGACGCTCGGGGTCGTCGGGGTCATGCTCGTGCCGCCTACTTGGGTGTCGGGGGAGTGGATCCCGCTGCTCTGGGCGGTTGCCGGGTCGGCTGGGATGTTCGTCGTCTACTTCGTGCTCGCGCTCATCTCGCCCTCGTCGATGGGCATGGGGGACGTGAAGCTCGCCCTCGTGATCGGGCTGCTGCTCGGGTGGTTCGGGCTGAACGCGTGGTTGATCGGATTGCTCGCCGCATTCGTGGTCGGCGGGCTGGTAGCCATCGTCGCGCTGATCTTGCGGCGTGTGACGCTGCGTGGATCGATCCCGTTCGGGCCCTCGATGCTCGCCGGCGCCCTGATCGCGCTGTTGTTCGTCGGCCCTTGAACCCGCTTGCAGATTCGTCGTGTCAACCCCCTTGGGGTACACGAACGTACCCCCAGAGCGGGGGACCGACAAACGATGAACCCCTGATTTTCCGGGCTTCCTGATAGGTCCGTGTGCTGCAAACGCTCTCACACCCCCAAACGGGGGCATGGCTCACCATGCATACGCACGGTTACCTTCAATCAGCCTTCAGTACCCGCTGAGGCACAGCACCACCCTTAAACCCGAAGGATCCTGCAATGCTCAAGGCATACTCGCGCCTGCAGGCGCGCATCAACTCCCTCCGCAGCGAAGACGAGGGCGCGACCGCGACCGAGTACGCCCTCGTGCTCGGCCTCGTCGCCATCGCGCTCGTCGTCGCCGCCGTCGCCCTCACCCCGATCCTCGACACCTTCGTCGCGAAGATCGGTACGTGGATGAACGGCCGGACGGTCGGCTGAGTCATCGCATAACTGCGGTTCGCGGGGTTCGGGAAGCATTGGCATCCCGAACCCCCATCGGCCGTAAGGGGTGAATCTTGCTTAGACGAGAACGCGAGCGGGGTGCCGCCGCGGTCGAGTTCGCCCTGGTCTTCCCGCTCGTGATCATGCTGTTGATCACGGTGATCGAGTTCTCTCGACTGTGGAACATTCAGGCGACGTTGGCCGACGGAGCACGGATTTCGGCGCGCTACGCGGCTGTGCATCACAAGGATGCCGACGTGGTGACGCAGGCGAAGGCGCAGGCAACGGCGATCCCCGGCATGGTCGACTGGTCGGCGGCGAGCATCGACGTGGTGGTGAACTGCGGCACCGGAGGCTACGTGACCTCGGACATCAGCGTCTCGCCTGGGTCCATCACGGAATGGTTCGGGTCGGTCCTGAACAGCCCCATCGAATTGAGCGCCACAGGGAAGATGCCATGCGAGGGATAGCTGAACGGTTGCGGGCACTCGCCCGGGATGAGCGTGGCGCGAACGCCGTGCTCATCGTGTTCTTGCTCGTTCCGATGATGGGGTTCGGGGCGTTGGCGCTCGATATCTCCGCCCAGCACGCAGAGCGGACGCAGCTGCAGAACGCAGCCGACGCCGCAGCGCTTGCGGTTGCGCAGTCGTGTGGCACCAACGAGAGCACCTGCAATGCCTCCGCACCCGCGACCGCGTCCTCGTTCGTCTCGGGCAATGCCGGAATCCCGGTCTCGGGTGCTGCGGCTATCGACAACCTCGATCTTGCGAACAACCGGGTGACGGTCTCTGCGACCGCCGAGTTCCCACACTTCCTCCAGTCCATCATCAACGGCGACGATTCGACGACGGTGCGGGCGGGCGCGACGGCCGAATGGGAGATGGGAACCGCTGCCACCGTCGTTCCGTTCGCGATCGGCGAGTGCGCAGTGCCGACGGGCACCGGCCCGATCAAGTGGATCCCGATCGACAACGAGCCGTGTCCAGGGTCGGTTCCCGGAGGATTCGGCTGGCTCGACGATGGGAAGCCGTCCTGCATCAAGGACGTGACGCTCCTGGAGTTCACGACCATCACGACCGGCAACACCGGCAAGTGCACGATCACGAACGAAGAGTTGGCGGCTGCGGCCACCCAGATCGGGTGCAACCTCTCGACGATCCCGAACAAGTACAAGACGAACTTCGAGAAGCTCTTCTATTGCTTCGTCGGTCGCACGCTCCTCGTCCCGGTGTACTCGCTCGCGAGTGTCTGCCCGGGCCCAGCGCCGGCCGGCAAGGCGTACTGCATCTCGAAGTTCGCCGCGTTCGAGATCATGGGCGTGCACGTCAAGAACACCGGCGGCAACCAGATCGACGAATGCAAGTCGGGCTACAAATGCACGATGCCGAAGGACTGGGGCTCCCTCGGGTTCGAGGGTCGCTTCATCAAGTACATCACCGCGGATGACTCGTGGGTGCTCGCGCCTCCGAAACCCACCATCCGCCTGATCGGCTGACGTCCGCCAGTCCCTACCCCACGCGAGTCATCGCGTCGCACCACCCAAGGACCTGAAATGAAGACCCGAATCATCGGGGCGATCGTCGCCCTCATCCTCGCCGCGGTCGGCGCATTCGTGCTCGTCACGTACGTTCGAGGTTCCGATGCGCGTGCCGCCGAAGGCGTCGAGCTGACGGACGTGTACATCGTCCAGGACGTCATTCCCAAGGGCACTGCCGGGGACGCCGTCCAGGACTACGTTCGCCTCGACAGCGTCCAGGCTCGGAACCTCGTCGATGGCGCGATCACGGATCCCGCTGGCCTCGAGGAACTCACCGGCCTCGTCGCCGATGCCGACGTCCTTCCCGGAGAACAGCTGCTCTCGGCGCGTTTCGTCGACCCCGCTGAACTGGCGGCCCGCGGCGACGTGACCATCCCGCCGGGAATGCAACTCGTCTCGTTCACCCTTCCGGCCGACCGCGTCGTCGGGGGTCAGGTACGGGCAGGCGACTACATCGGGCTGGTCGGCACGGTGGACCCCGATGAGATCGGCGATGCCGAGGACGTGATCAACCCGGTGACGAGCTTCGCATTCCATGGCGTGCTCGTCACGAAGGTGCAGGGCGTCGTCGTTGCCGATCCGGATTCGGGTGAGACCGAGGAACAGAGTTCCCAGGACGCCATCATGGTCACGATCGCGTTGTCTGCCCCGGACATCGAGCGTTGGGTGTGGTTCGCCGAGGGCGAGTCGGCCGACTACGCGCAGATGTGGCTCACGCTCGAGAACGACCAGACCGACAACAGCGGGACCCGACCCGTCGACGGAAACAACGCCTGGCAGTGACCCCCTTCCTGCTCGTCAGCCGATCGGCCGAGTACGAGTCCCGGATGCGGGGCCTGCTCGGCGATCGGCTTGCCGTCGTCGCGGGCGAGTTCCTCACCTTCGGCGTGGGGGCGGTCATCGACCGCATCGACGATTCACCTCGCATCGCCCTGCTCGGCCCCGTCCTGAACTTCGAGGAGACCCGCGGGCTCGCGCGTGAGCTCACGCACCGTCATCCCGACATCGGGCTCGTCGTCGTCCGTGAACAGCGCTCTGATCTCGAGGACTGGGTCGACGAGCTGGCGCTCCACGCCGTGCTGAGCCCACTCGCGACCGACGAGACGACTATTGAGCTCATCGATCGGCTGTCGACCTGGTTGGTCGCCAACGGCCGCGCGGACGAGCAGGACTTCGAGGTCGCTGACGACGAATCCGTCGAGACCCCCGACGAAGTCCTGGCAGCGCTGGTGTCGGCGCCGTTCGTGCCGACTGGCGATGATGTCGTCGAAGATGCGCCGGCCGACACGGAATCGGCCGAACTCCTCGAGCGGGAGGTTCCATTCGACCAGCTCACGCAGGCGCCGCCCGCTCAGGAGTGGGAGTTCCCGCCGCTCGAATCAGGCGTGCCGAGCGAGGCCATCGCCGTGGTCGCTCCCAAAGGTGGCCAGGGCAAGACCACCATTGCGATCAACCTGGCGACGGGACTCGCCGAGGTGGCGCCGAACTCAGTCGTGCTGGTCGATGCGGACCTGCAGTTCGGCGACATCACGGCGGCGCTCGGCCTCACTCCCGAGAGCACTATCGTCGAGGCGGCGAGCGACGCCGCCGCCGACGAGCTCGTCCTGAAGACCGCGCTCACCCATCACGAGGACGGCTTCTTCGTGGTGGCGAGCGCGCCGTCCCCCGAGATGGGGGATGCCATCGCGGCTTCAGCGCTGGGGGTACTCGTCGAGCGCCTGCGCACGACCTTCCGGTACGTCATCGTCGACACCACGCCCGGTCTTCCCGAGCACACACTCGCTCTGCTCGAGCACGTCACCGATGCGATCTTCGTGACGAACATGGGCGTGCCGGCTTTGCGGGCGATGCGCACCGAGTTCGAGCTGCTGCGAACCCTCCAGCTCATGCCCGCCAATCGCCACGTCGTGCTCAACCAGACCGACCGGCAGAGCGGGCTCACCGTGCGCGACGCGGAGAACATCATCGGTTCGCCGGTCGACGTAGAGGTGCCGAAGTCGTCGGCAGTACTGCTGGCGAGCAACCGGGGTGTCCCGCTGATTCACGACGATGTCCGCGACCCTGCAGCCAAAGCCATCCGAACGATCGTCATGCGCATCGCGCCGGACGCCTACCCCAAGCGCACCAAGATCCACAGAAGGAAGCGCTCGAATGAACCTGAATGACCGATTGAATGCGCTCCGCAACCCGCAGGCTGCACCGACCGCGGTCGAACCGCCCGTCGCGACGCTCGCGGACATCGCTCCGGTCGAGCCGGAGACCGTCGACGTGGAAATGTCCGCCGAAGCGCTCTTCCACGCTCCGCCCACGGTGCCCGTGGTCGCTCCCATCGCGCCGGTGGCTCAGCCGTTGGTCAGGCATTCCGCCGCCGTGGACCCGCTCGCCTCAGTCAAGGAGAAGGCCGCCCAGGAACTCTTCGTGCGCATCGGTACGAGGCTGAACGATGCGACACTGACCGAGGAGCAGCTCCACCTGCTCGCCCGGGCGGAGCTCGCCGAGATCGTGGCTGCCGAGCAGCTCGCCCTCTCCACCGCCGAACGCAACCGGCTCATCGACGACATCGGCGCCGATGTGCTCGGATACGGTCCCTTGGAGCCACTGCTCGAGGACGACTCGGTCAGCGAGATCATGGTGAACCGGTACGACCAGATCTACGTGGAGCGATACGGCCGCCTGGTCGAGACGCCGCACCGATTCACCGGAGAGGCCCAGTTGCGTCGGGTCATCGAGCGAATCGTCTCGCGCGTGGGCCGGCGCATCGACGAGTCGTCGCCGCTCGTCGACGCGCGCCTCGAAGACGGATCGCGTGTGAACGCGATCATCCCCCCGCTCGCGGTCAACGGCTCATCTCTCACCATCCGGAAGTTCGCCGGCACCCCGTACACGGTCGAAGACCTCATCGGGTTCGGAACGCTCACGCGCGAGGTCGCCACGGTGCTCGACGCCGCTGTTCGGGCGAAGATGAACATCCTGGTCTCCGGCGGTACCGGCACCGGTAAGACCACGCTCCTCAATGTGCTCTCCGCCTTCATCCCGAGCGACGAGCGCATCATCACGATCGAGGACGCGGTCGAACTGCAGCTGCAGCAGGAGCACGTCGTGCGCCTCGAGTCGCGCCCGGCGAACATCGAAGGCCGAGGCGAGATCACGATCCGCGACCTGGTCCGCAACTCGCTGCGCATGCGACCCGACCGCATCGTCGTCGGCGAGGTCCGTGGTGCGGAGAGCCTCGACATGCTCCAGGCGATGAACACCGGCCATGAGGGATCGATCTCGACGCTGCACGCGAACTCGCCGCGCGACGCGGTGAGCCGCATGGAGACGCTCGTGCTCATGGCCGGGATGGACCTGCCGCTGCGCGCGATCCGAGAGCAGATCTCGTCGGCCATCGACATCATCGTGCAGATCACCCGCCACAAGGACGGCGTCCGCCGCGTCACGCACATCACCGAGGTGCACGGCATGGAGGGTGAGATCATCACCCTGCAGGACGCGTTCACGTTCGACTACTCGCCCGGATACGACGAGGACGGCCGCCTGCGCGGCACGATCCAGCCGACCGGCGTGCGTCCGCGATTCGCCGAACGGATCGCGGATCACGGCATCCCGCTGCCGGTCGCGCTGTTCCAGCCCGATCTCAACGGACTGCTCGGGGAGATCCGATGAATCCCGTCATCCTGATCAGTGGGCTCATGGTCTGCCTGCTCGCGGGCCTGGTGATCGTCTTCTTCATCGTCGCGCCGCCCGGCCCGCGGGTCGCGGCAGATCGTCGACGTGCGCCCGGAGTAGAGCACGTCTCTGCGCTCTCCAAGGTGACCCAACGGACCACCGCCGCCGTCGACAGTGCCGTCTCGAAGCGGTCGGGGCGCATGTTCGGACCCGAGGCGCTCGAGATGGCCGGGATCAAGTCCGAGCCGGGCGGCTTCGTCGTCATGGTCGCCTCCGCGGCGAGCGTCCTCGCGCTCATCGGCGTGCTGCTGGGTTTCGCGAACGGAACCTCGCTGCTCTGGGGCGTGCTCTTCGCAGTGCTCACGCCCATCGGCGCAAAGGTGATCCTCAACATGCGAACCTCGCGGCGACGCGCGAGGTTCGCCGACCAGGTCGATGACACCGTGCAGCTGATGGCCGGTGGGCTTCGTGCAGGCCACGGGCTCTCACGTACTGTCGGCGCCGTCGCGAACGACGCCGAGAGCCCGACCAGTGAGGAGCTCGCCCGCGTCGTCAACGAGACCCGCCTGGGCCGCAATCTCGCCGAGTCACTTGCGGTGACAGCGCAGCGCATGCAGAGTGACGACTTCGAATGGGTCGCGCAGGCCGTCGCGATCAATCAGGAGACTGGCGGCAACCTCGCGGAGGTGCTCGACCAGGTCGGCAAGACGATTCGCGAACGCAACGAGATCCGCCGGCAGGTGAAGGCGCTCAGCGCGGAGGGTCGGCTCTCGGCCATCGTGCTCGTGGCTCTCCCGATCGTGGTCTTCCTGTTCCTCCTGATCGTGCAGCCGACGTACTTCAGCGTCTTCTTCACGCATCCGCTCGGAATCGTCGCTCTGGTGGTCGCGGTCATCCTCCTCATCATCGGCACGATCTGGGTGTCGTTCACGGTGCGGGTGAAGTTCTGATGGATCTCGCCTGGGTCATCTACGTCGCCATCGGCCTGACTGCGCTCGGGATCGGCGTGTTCGTCTTCCTGCTGTTCCCCGGCCCCCGCGCCGCCTCGGAGCCCGAGGTGGCCGGCGAGGTGCATCCGACGCTCGGCCGCGTGCAGAGCGCCAGCTTCGGGACTTCGATCCTCGCCGCGGCACCACGCGGCTACATCGGCTGGCTCGAGAAGCAGGTGATCTTCGCCGGCCGGCCGGTCGGGTGGACGGTCTCGAAGATCGTCACGTGGAAGGTCGTCCTCGTCGTCTTCGGAACGATCGTCGGGCTGCTGTTCGTCTTCGCCGGCGGACCTCAGCCTCTGAAGATCCTGCTGGCCATCGGCGGGACGACGCTCCTCTTCTTCCTGCCCGACGTGCTCATCAACAGCCGCGCGCACGATCGCCAGCAGGCGATCAAGTTGGCGTTGCCCGACACGCTCGACCAGATGACGATCGCCGTCGAAGCTGGTCTGGGGTTCGACGCAGCAATGGCGAAGGCCGCGCGGAATGGGAAGGGCCCCCTCGCGGAGGAGCTCATCCGCGTGTTGCAGGACATGAGCATCGGACGAACGCGACGCGACTCATTCACCGAGCTCGAGCATCGCACGAACGTCGAGGACCTCCGCCGCTTCATCCGCGCGGTGATCCAGGCCGACCAGTACGGTGTCGCCATCGGTGACGTGCTGCGCGTGCAGGCCGGCGAGATGCGGCTCAAGCGGCGCCAGCGCGCTGAGGAGCAGGCGATGAAGGTCGCAGTGAAGATCATCTTCCCGCTGGTCTTCTGCCTCCTGCCCGTGCTGTTCATCGTGCTGCTGACGCCCGCGGCGATCAACATGATCAACACCTTCAGCGGGTTCTGACCCTCCACCGGCGCCGCGGCATCCGCGTTCTCTAGGCTGGAAGCACGACCTTGGGGGAGGTGCCGTGGCCGAGCAGGAGCACGCCGGTCTGAACGCGCCAGCGCCGAGCGCAGCCGTGCCGAGCGCGTCCCAAGAGCGCGCGGACCCCGAGCTCTGGCGCCCCGACATCCTGGGCGACGGGTTCGAGCAGCTCACGCTGCCGCTCGGCAGCGACGACGAGGGCGAGGTCGTCGCGACGCTCGTGCGGCATCGGCCGGCCCGGCGGTTCGCGTGGCCGTGGGAGCGGCGGGGCGCGGCATCCGGCTGCGACGTGCTCTACGTGCACGGCTGGAGCGACTACTTCTTCAACCGCGAGCTCGCCGCGTTCTGGTCGTCGGCGGGTGCGCGGTTCTTCGCGCTCGACCTGCGCAAGTACGGGCGCAGCCTCCGGCCCGGGCAGACGCCGGGCTTCATCACCGACCTGGCCGCGTACGACGACGACCTCGAGGCGGCGCTCACGGCGATGGGCCACGGCACGGATGCCGCGGCATCCGCTCGCCGTCTGATTCTGCTGGGCCACTCGACCGGCGGGCTCACCCTGAGCCTGTGGGCGTCCCGGCGTCCCGGGCGGGCGGCGGCCCTGGTGCTGAACAGCCCGTGGCTCGAGTTCCAGCTGAGCCGTGCCGGGCGCGAGGCGATCACGCCGATGATCGCGTGGGGTGCACGCCTGAACCCGATGGGTCCGATGCCGAACGTCGACCTCGGGTTCTACACGCGGACGGTGGCGAAGGAGCTCGACGGCGAGTGGGAGTACGACCACGCCTGGCGGCCCGACCGCGGGTTCACGACGCATCCGGCCTGGCTCACCGCGATCCTCGCGGGGCATGCGACCGTCGCGGCGGGCATCGACGTCGGAGCGCCCGTGCTGACGCTGCTGTCGGCCCGGTCGACGATCCAGGCGAAGTGGGATGAAGCGATGCTCACGACCGACATCGTGCTCGTGGTCGACGACATCGCCGATCGCACGCTGAGGCTCGGCCCCGAGGTGACCGTCGCGCGGATCGACGGGGCCATGCACGACGTGTTCCTGTCGCGCGAGCCGGCTCGCGCGGCCGCCTACGCCGCGATCACCCGCTGGCTCGAGGGGTATGCGCCGCGCAACTGACGAGCCCCGGAGTCACGGGCGAGACGAGGCATATCTGAGGAATCCTCACCCGAACTGGGGACTACTCGGGGCGAGTACGCAGGCGTAGCTTCGCTCAAAAGGACCGGACCGGGCGACCCGACGTCGATCATCGACGACCCGGTCAGCGGTTGCGGTCGCGAGTGCAAATCATCGGGTCGATCGAGTAGTGCGCGAGGAACTCGTGAAGAGGAACCCGATCCATCGCGGATCAACCGATGTGCGATCGTCGCTGAGCATGGCGATCGCTGCGGTGGCGTCCTCCTTCCTCCTCGTCGCGACGCTCGCAGGATGCACGGTGTCGGGTTCACCGTCCGTCCCGCTCGCGACCGAGCCGCCCCGCACCACAGCCGTTCCCGCGCCTGACGACACCACGATCGACGATGTCATCGAGGAGGCGCCCCCGGCACCGGTAGAAGAGGCAGAGCTGGACGACACCGTCACGCTCGACACCGGAGTCCGGGTCTCGGTCACCGAGATCTCGGGCATCACGGTCGAGGCCGAGACGCCCGGCGAGATCGCCGGGCCCGCGGTCGCTGCGACCATCCGGTTCGAGAACGCGTCGGGCAAGCCGCTCGACCTCGGCGGGGCGATGATCTCGCTCGTCGATGCCGCAGGAAACGTCGCGACCCCCACGACGTCTTCCCCCGCGGCACCGACGAGCGGGACGCTCGACGACGGCGGCACCGCCGAAGGCGTCTACGTGTTCCGGATGCCGCAGGGCACCCGGGACACGATCACATTGACGGTCGACTACGCGGCGGGTGCGCCGATCGTGGTCTTCCACGGTTCGGTGTCGTAACGCGCCGAGGGATACGAGGAGAGGCACCATGCAAGGGGCGTCCTGGCACCGGAGCGTACTGGCCATGTTCACGACGGCGGTCGTCGTGACGGGAGGGGTGCTGCTCGGCTTCGCGAGTTCCGCCACCGCCATTCCGGGCGGACCCGCACCCATCGAGCAGCGCAACGCCAACACGGTCACGGCCGACCCGCTGCCCACGGTGCAGATCGACTCGGGCGTCGTCTGGACGCAGGAGGTCGTCGGCAACACGGTGTACGCGGGCGGAAGCTTCACGAACGCGCGCCCGGCCGGCGCCGCGCAGGGGACCAACCTCATCCCGCGCAGCAACATCCTCGCGTACAACCTCACCACCGGCGTGATCACCTCGTTCGCGCCGCAGATCAACGGCGAGGTGAAGACCATCAAGGCCTCGCCCGACGGCAGTCGCATCTACGTGGGCGGCAGCTTCAACAACGTGAACGGGCAGACTCGGTTCAACATCGCCGCGTTCGACGTCGCGACCGGCAACCTGAGCACCACGTTCAAGCCGGCCGTCGGCGGCTCGTACGTCAACTCCATCGAGGTCACGAGCACCGCCGTGTACGCAGGCGGGCTCATCGGCGCCGGCGCCGGCGTCACCCGAAAGAACCTCGTGGCGTTCAACACCGCCGGAGCCCTGCTCGGATGGGCTCCCACGACCGACCTGCAGGTCGACACGATGGTGCTCACCCCGAACGACGACAAGCTGATCGTCGCGGGGCGGTTCGGGACGGTCAACAACGTCGCGCAGCGCGGACTCGCCGCACTCGACCTCAGCTCGGGCGCGATCCTGCCCTGGATCGCCCCCTCGGTCGTGCAGAACGGCGTCGCCGTCGGCGTCTCGGGCGCCGGCAAGGCCGGGATCTGGGAGCTCGAGGCAGACGCGAACGCGATCTACGGCACCGGCTGGGTCTACTCGAACAAGACCGTCGGCAACCTCGAGGGCCTGTTCTCGGCAGCGCCCGGCGACGGCGCGATCCGCTGGATCGCCGATTGCCACGGCGACCACTACGGCGTGTACTCCGACGGAACCAACGTCTACTCGACCGGGCACGAGCATGCCTGCGAGACGGCGAACGGCATGATCCAGGGGCAGCCCGCCCCGGGCAACATGCGCAACGCCTCCGTCATGACGGCGGCTCCGAAGGGCACGCTCCTGCGCACCTTCAACGTGAGCAGCATCTACGCCGACTGGAGCGGGTACCCCGCCCCGGCGTTCGTGAACTGGTACCCCGACTGGATCACCGGCGGAACCGACGGCGGGCAGGCCGGTTGGACGGCCACCGGAGCCGGCGACTACCTCCTCATCGGCGGCGAGCAGGCCTACGTGAACGGCCAGCGGTCGCAGGGCATCTCGCGGTTCTCGCGCAACCCGTCGACCGGCAAGAACTCCGGGCCGATGCTCTCGGGCACGGACTGGGTGCCGGCCGTGTCGTCGACGACGAGCGGCAAGGTGCGCGTGTCGATCCCGGCGAACTGGGATCGTGACGACCTGAACATCACGTACCAGCTGATCCGCAACGGCGGTGGACAGCCGGTGGCGACCACCACCGTGCAGTCGACCTACTGGAGCCAGCCGCAGGTCGTGCTGACGGACACCCAACCCGCCGGGACGAACCCGAGCTACCAGGTCGTGGCCGTCGACGGCGACGGGAACACCGCGACCAGCGACACCGCCTCGACGGCCGTGTCCGGCACGGCCGGGTCGGACTACGCCGAGACCGTGATGGACGACGGCGCCCTGCTGTACTGGCGCCTCGGTGGCACCGCGGCGCAGGGCGGGAACGACCTCGTCGGGAACAACGACGCCGTCGTGCGGTCGGGCGTGACCTCGAACTCCGCGGGCGCGCTGTCCTCGGAGCCGGGTCCGTCGTACAACTTCAACGGCACCTCGTCCAGCTTCCTCAACTCCACGAACAACATGAAGATGGGGCAGCAGTACTCGACCGAGCTCTGGTTCCGCACCAACACCACGACGGGCGGCAAGCTGATCGGATTCGGCAACTCGTCCTCCGGCAACTCGAGCTCGTACGACCGGCACGTCTACATGCGGAACGACGGACGACTGGTGTACGGCACGTACCCGGGCATCACCAAGACGATCACCAGCGCCAACGCGTACCGCGACAACGCCTGGCACCACGTCGTGGCGTCGCAGGGCTGGGACGGCATGAAGCTCTTCGTCGACGGCCAGCTCGTGGGCACCGCTCCCGAGAACACCTCGCAGGACTACATCGGGTTCTGGCGGGTCGGCGGCGACAACCTCGCGAGCTGGCCGAACCGGCCGTCGCGGGACTACTTCACCGGCCAGATCGACGAGGTCGCGGTGTACAACCGCGTGCTCACCTCGGCGGAGGTCTCGGAGCACTACCTGAAGGGCACGGGCGTCGCCGCGCCGACGGCGGCGTTCACGTTCCTCACCGATGACCTGAACGTCTCGGTGAACGGCTCCACCTCGTCGGCGCCGCCCGGACGCACCATCACCGGCTACAGCTGGAACTGGGGCGACAACACCCCGGCCGACACCGGTGTCACGGCGTCGCATCCGTACGCGAACGGCGGCACGTACACCGTGACCCTCACGGTGACCGACAGCCTCGGCCTGACGAACTCCACGTCGAAGCAGGTCACGGTGGCGCCTCCGCACGCCGATCCGACGGCCGCGTTCGGCACGCTGATCAACGGGCTGTCCGTCGACTTCGACGGCATGCAGTCGACGGCGGCGGATGGCGCGACCATCACGTCGTGGGCCTGGGACTTCGGTGACACCGGCACGTCCACCGCGTCGCAGCCGAACCACGTCTACGGCGCCGCAGGCACGTACAACGTGACGCTGACCGTGGTCGACAGCCTCGGGGCATCCGGCACCGTGACGCAGCCCGTCACCGTCTCGGTCGCGACGGTGCTCGCCGGCGACGAGTTCGAGCGCACCTCGGCCAGCGGCTGGGGAACGGCCGACGTCGGCGGCACCTGGAGCAACGTGGCCGGCTCCTCGGTGAGCGGCGGCATGGGGCTGATGAGCCTCATGAACAGCCAGACGAGGGCCACGATCCTCTCGGGCAGCCTGCCGTCGGGCACGGACGTACGGGTGAGCGTCTCGACCGACAAGGTCGCCAACGGCGGCGGCGCGCACGTGAACGTCGCACCCCGTAAGACCGCAGGTGGCGAGTACCGGGCGAAGCTGCGGATCTCGTCGACGGGCGTCGTGAACGTCGGCGTCGCGAAGCTGGTCGGCACGACCGAGACCCTGGTCGCCAACCGGGTGCTGACGGGCTACACGCACACCGCGGGCGCCACGCTCGAGGTGCGGGTGCGCACCGTGAGCACGGGGCCCTCGACGACGGTGCAGGTGAAGGTCTGGCCCCAAGGCCAGCCGGAGCCGGTCGACTGGTACGTGAGCGCGACCGACAGCGAGGCGGGCCTGCAGGGCACGGGCCAGCTGGCGATCACGTCGTACGTCTCGGGCACCGCGACGAACGGGCCCATCGGGATCGCGTTCGACCACCTCAGCGTGGTGGCACCGAACTGAGGTGAGACCACCAGGTGGCCGATCAGCGCGGGAAGGAGAGCCAAGCCAGCGCGGGGCGGACCGGGGACATGGATGCCCGCCCCAGCGCCTGGGAGCGACGAGCCGACTCGGGGAGTGAAGGGTCGGCCAGCAGCTCGATCACCCGCGCCGCCGTCTCGGTGCCGGTGTCCTCCGCCGGCACCGAGAACGGCCAGCCGATCGCGTCGAGGAGCGGCGCGAACTTGCGCGAGTACGACATCGCGATCGCGGGCACGCCCGTCGACAGGGCGTTGAGGCAGGCGTGCATGCGCGCGCCGATGAGGACGCTCGAACCGGCGATGATCGACCGGGCGTCGTCGAGGTCGGCCGGCACGAGGAGCTCGAGGTCGCTGCCGAACTCCGCGGCGAGGGCGTCGACGGCGGGAGCGTCGTTGTCGCGATCATGCGAGTCGAGCACGTGCGGCAGCACCGCGACCGAGCGCGATCGGGACAGCAGCATCCGCACGATCGCCTGCACCGCCTCGCGGTACGCCCCCGCGTCGACGTGCGGGTTCTCCTGCCAGAGGAGCCCCGAGACGTTGAGGATCACGTCGCGCGGCGGCCCGATGCGCTCGGGCGGCGCGATGGCGAAGGCCAGGTCGCTCGTCGTCGCATCCACGGGCCGCCCGAGGGTCGCGGCCGCAGCGGCGCTGACCGGGTCGCGGGCGAACACGAGCGCCGATCGTCGCAGCGAGCGCCGGGCGAGCGCCCGGCCCCGCGTCGTCGAGAACGGGCCGATCGTCTGCGGCGCCATGACGACGGGACGCCGCGCCTGCACCGCGAACTCGTGCACCGCCGACATCACCGAGTGGCGATGGGCGCCGTAGAGGTCCGAGAAGCTGTCGCCCGAGCGGGTGTCCCAGACCAGGTCGAACCCCTCGAGCCAACACTTCATGCCCAGGCGCCCGGTGACGCGCTCGCGCACGAGCGAGCGGACCTGGCCCCACGGAACCTGGGGCGGGCGCGACGTGAAGTCGGCGAACTCGAACTTCGCCCCGGGCCAGACGGTGCGGATGAGGTCGCGGCTGCCGCGTGCCAGGGCCCGGACCCCGAGGTTCGGGGACCGCTCGTCGGCCCACAACACGAGTACACGCATCGATCTCCCGTCGGCACGGCGCCGGCGCTGCCTCCGATCCTAGGCCCCGCGTCGACGTCCGCGGCCGGGCCGCGTCGAGGGGCGGTGGCGTGGTGAACCTCGCCGACGGAATCGACCTGCGCACGGTGCTCCTGGGATTCGCGGCCCTCGGCGCACTCGCAACGGCGTGGTACGTCGCGCGCTCGGCGCCGCGGCTCGTCGTCGCCGCGTGGGCCGCCGTGTGCTTCCTCGTGCCGATCTGGGTCGGCGTGCAGGCCGGGGTGTACTGGTCGGCCGTCACCGCGGGCACCATCATCGCGCTCGCCGCGTGGACGACCGCCACGCTCAGGTTCTCCTACATGGACGTGCTCGTGGTCGGGTTCGTGGTGCTCGTGATCGCGGCGTACGTCGTCGGCGGGTCCACCTGGGGACACGTGCTGATCGTGCTCTTCGGCTGGCTCGTGCCCTACGCCTGGGGTCGCGTCGTGCTCGCACGGGTCGACGCCTCGTGGCTGTACGGATGCCTCGCGGCCGCCGCCATCGTCGCCGCCGTGCTCGGCATCGTCGAGTTCGCCACGGGCTTCAACCCGTTCGTCGGCATCTCCATGCCGAACGGCGCATGGCGCACCTGGCACGAGCTGCAGCCCAGGGGCGGGTTCATCCGCGCTGAGGGCGCGTTCGGACACTCGATCGCGTTCTCGAGCGCACTGGCGATGAGCTCGGTCTTCGTGCTCGTGGCCAGGTGGCCGGTCTGGGCGCGGATCGCCGGACTCGCGGCGATCATCACCGCCGTCGGCATGAGCTTCAGCCGCATCGGGCTCATCACCCTCACGATCACCCTCGTGCTCGCGGTGCTGCTGCTCGGGCGCTGGGTCGGTCGCACCCTGCGGCTCAGCGTCGTCGCGCTCCTCGTCGCCGCGGCGGCCATCATCGGACCCCTCATCGGCGACGTCTTCACGGCGGCGGGGGAGGAGGCCGGCGGCAGTGCGGAGTACCGCTCGGACCTCGCGAGCCTCATCGGCGACATGCGGCCGCTGGGCATCACCGACGGCTGGACGGTGCTCCCGTCGGGCGAGACCTATTACGGCTCGTTCCAGTCGATCGACAGCGAGCTGGTGCTGACGGGCCTGCGCTTCGGCCTGCTTCCGCTGCTCGTGCTCGTCGCCGCGATCCTCGTGTGCGTCGTCAGCCTGCTCCGCGGCCGGGCCACGCCCGCGTCGGTGGCCGTCGCCGCACAGGTTCCGGCGTTCGCCACCGTCGCGCTCATCACGCAGTACGGCTTCCTCGTGTGGTTCGTCGCCGGCCTGGCGGTGGCCGCCTACGAAGCCGAGGAACCCTCGGATAATGAGGATGCCTCGGATACACTCGAGGCAGCCGACAGCATCTCTCAGCCGGGCAACGTGAGCTCCGCCCCCAGCGGAGTCCGAAGAGAGCGAGTGTGAAGGCCGTGAGCAGCACGACGAGCACCACGAGCACCATGACCGTGGCGCGCGCGATCGGCGTGCTGCGCAAGCGGTGGTACCTCGTGCTCGCCGCGACGCTCGTCGGCGGGGCCGCGGCCTTCGCGGCATCCAGCACCGTGACGCCCATCTTCCACTCGACCGCGTCGCTGTACTTCTCGCTGACGACGGCCTCGAGCGGCTCGGACATCAACCAGGGGTCGGCGTACACGCAGGCGCAGATGCTCTCGTTCGCGCGGCTCGCGACCTCGGCCGAAGTCCTCCAGCCGGTCGCCCGGGAACTCGACGGCGACCTCACGACGGCGCAGCTGCGCCGCATGATGACCGTGACGATCCCGCAGAACACGGTGATCCTCGACGTGCGGGTCGGCTCCACCGATCCCGAACGCGCCGCGCGCATCGCGAACGCGGTTTCGGACTCGCTCATCGACGCCGTCGACGAGGTCGCACCCGAGGCATCCGACGGCGCGACGACCGTGACGGCGACGGCCATCGACCCCGCGACGCCCGCCGCGTTCCAGAGCTCGCCGAACAAGCAGCAGGACGCGGTGCTCGGCGCGATCGTCGGGTTCCTCCTCTCGTCGGTCGCCATCGTGCTCATGAGCGCGCTCGACACGCGCGTGCGCTCGGAGGCGACGCTGAAGGACATCACCGACCTGCCCGTCCTCGGCTCGATCGAGCAGACGCCGGCGTCGTCCGACCCGAGGCCGATCTCCATCCGGCAGCCGAACGGGAGCGCCGCCGAGGCGTTCCGGCAGGTGCGCTCGGGCCTGCGGTTCGCGTCGGCGAGCCACGAGACGCGCAGCCTCGCGATCACCTCGTCGGTGCCCGGAGAGGGCAAGACCTGGCTCTCGGCGAACCTCGCCTACGTGCTCGCCGAGACCGGGCGGCGCGTGCTGCTCATCGACGCCGATCTCCGCAAGCCCCGCGTCGCCGACTCCTTCGGGATCGTCGGGTCGGTCGGGCTCACGACGGTGCTCATCGACGCGATCCCGCTGCGGAGCGCCGTGCAGCAGTGGCCGCGGTCGTCGCTCGAGATCCTGCCGTCGGGCGCCGTGCCGCCGAACCCCGCCGAGCTGCTCGCGTCGGATCGCATGAAGGAGCTCATCGGGGAGCTCGTCGACGAGTACGAGCTCGTCGTCATCGACACGGCCCCGGTGCAGGTGGTCGCCGACGCCACGATGATCTCGCAGCAGGTGGACGCCGTGCTCATCGTCGCCGACACCACGAAGGTGCGGCGCGCTCAGCTCGCCGCGACGATCGCCGTGCTCGAGCGCACCGACGCGCACATCTCGGGCGTCGTGCTGAACCGGGTCAAGCCGCGGCCGCGCCACGACTACTACTACGTCAGCGACGACGAGGAGCCGAAGGCGCCCACGATCGTGCGGCACCGGAGCCGGGCGACGAGCCCGCCGGCCCACGAGGCGGAGCCCGTTGAGCCGAAGTGATCCCGTGCTGGTCGCCGTCACGGGCCGCTACCACGGGCTCGGGAACCGCATGCGGGTGGTGCTCGGCGCGCGGTCGCTCGCCGAGTACGAGGGGCGGTCGTTCGCGTACGTCTGGCCGACGGGGCACGAGTTCGGCGCGCGGCTCGACGAGCTGTGGGAGTTCGACGCCCCGCGGTGGTCGGAGGCACGCTCCCGTGCGCTCGCGGCCGTCTCCCCGTACCGCGACGGGAGCCTGGTCTGGCTCGACGACGAGGCGCTGCGCGAAGGGGTCTGGCAGATCCGCACGCCCCACGCGCTGGCGCTGCCGGCGGGGGCGGCCGACTGGACCGCGGCACTGCGCGAGCTCGCGCCGGTGCCGGAGGTCCGGGAGCGGATCGCGGCGCTCGCCGCGGCATCCGACAGCCGGCCCTACCTCGGCGTCATGATCCGCGCGCACACGATCGCGCACGATGCGACGCTGCGCGAGTCGCCCGTCGAGTGGTACCTCGATCGCATCGCCGAGATCCGCGCCGCGCGGCCCGACCTCGGGCTCTACGTGGCCGCCGACACGGATGCCGCGTTCGAGCGCGTCGCCGAGCGGTTCCCCGACTGCGCGGGGCAGACGGGCAAGGGCCCCTACAACAGTCGGTCGGCCTTGCAGGCCGCGGTGGCCGACCTCTACCTGCTCGCCGGTTCGTGCCACATCCTCGGGCCGCACTACTCGAGCTTCCCCGAGCTCGCCCGGCACCTCTCCGACGACGCGATCGCGCTCGAGACGTCGACCTCGGCGCCCGAGACGCGGTTCGAGGCGCAGGGGCTCAGCTCCGGGCCGGCGCCGGGAGACGACACTGCGGCCCGGGCTTGAGCGCCCGGGCCGCAGTGTCGGAGGGGAGAACCCCTACTTCAGGAGCGTCTGCACGACGGCCTTGCCGGTCGCCTCCCAGACGTTGCCCGACTGCTGGGGCGTGTTCATGTCGGGTGCGAGGATGCCGCAGCCGCCGAACACCCGGTCGGGGCCGAACGTGTTGTCCGTCACCGAGAAGCCGCCGATCGGAGCGGGCGTCCGGGCGATGTTCACGGTGCAGCCACCGTTGTTGAAGTAGTTCCCGGAGATGCGCACGTTGCCGAGCGCGGCCTTGCTCGTGTTCTGCGTGATCTGGATGGCGGCGTTGTGCGCGCCCTCCATTCGGTTTCCGACGACCGTGATGTCGTTGCCCGCCTCGATCTGCAGCGAGTCGCTGTGGCTCGGCGTGCCGTTCCACAGCGGGTCCTGCTCGTAGTGGTCGTTGTCGTGCAGCCACGAGTCGCGGATCTCGACGTCGCCGCCGGTCACGTGGATCGGGTCGATGACGTTCGAGATGTCGACGCGCAGCGCCGTGAACGCGCTGCCGAAGATGCCGTTGAGGTACGGCGACTTCACGGCCGCGTCGATCTCCGAGTCCTGGATCGTGAACGGCAGGCCCGAGCGGATGTTCGAGACGAGGCCGGTGCTGCCGGTGACCGCCCGGCCGACGATGCGCGAGTTCTTGATCACGACGTCGGGCGCGCTGATGATGAGCAGGCCGCGGATCTCGAGGCCGTCGATGACCGCGCCGGGCGTGGTCACGTTGAGGTCGCCCTCGTGCACCGTGAGCTTGGTGCCCGCGGGGACACCCGTCGTCTCGGCGCTCGGGAACTCGCCGGGTGCCGGTGCCGGGTTGGACGGCGCGGGCGCCGGAGTCGGCTCCGGGGTCGGCGCGGGCGTCGGGGTCGGGGTGGGCGTGGGAGTCGGCGTCGGGGTGGGCGTGGGGGTCGGCGTCGGCGTGGGAGTCGGCGTCGGGTTCGTCGTCGCGGCGGCGACCGACTCGACCTTCGCGGGTGCGATGGCGAGCTCCTTGGACGACGTCGAGAGGTAGCCCCATCCGGCCGCGGTGCCGGCGCGCTTGACGGCCGACGAGGTCGAGTCGGTGGCCGTGAGCACGAGCGGGGTGCCGATGCCGACCGAGACCGTCGCGCGCAGGTTCACGCTCGTGGTGCCGGTGGCCTGGAGCTTGATCGAGAACGCCGCGCCCTTCGTGGCCTTCGTCGAGACGGTCTTGCGCGAGGTCAGGACGGTCTCGGTCGACTTGCCGTTGGCCGTGACGACCTTGCGGATCGTCGCCTGAACGCTGCCGTCCGCGTAGGTGTGGGTGTGGGCGAGGTAGTACGTGCCTTCGGCCTCGCGCACGCGGACGCCGGTGTACAGGCCGCCGTTCGAAGGCAGCGCGGCGAACTTCGTCGTGAGGGTCGCGGTGCCGTCGGTCCACGAGCCGCCGGCGCGCGTGAGGTACGACGAACCGGGCTTGAGCGACGTGGAGACGGAGGAGATGGTCGACGCCGTCGCGGGGGCGACGGCGGTCAGGGCGGCGATCGGGGCGATCGCGAGTGAGGCGGTGATGACGGTTGCGAGTAGGAGCTTCTTCTTCGTGATCTTCATTCCGTGGTTTCTGCGATCGTGTCGGCGAGCGACGGCTGGGGATGGCCGTCGCTCGTCGCCGACTGCTGGCCCCCGAGCGGGGGGAGGTCCCGAGGGATAGTACACGGGGAATCTGAAGATAACGAACTTGGCTCAGCTTTTCGGGAGGTCTGGCACTCCGCACTTGTGAAACGGTTCAGGGTGCGGTATCGGCGACCGCCGGCGCCCGGTCGCCGGTCGCGATCCGAGGCCGGCCGCGCTTCGGCGCGAGGGGTCCGAAGGCCCCCGCGAGCGTTCCGCGCAGTGCGGACCAGA
This sequence comes from Agromyces sp. NPDC055661, assembly GCF_053618135.1. Lineage (NCBI taxonomy): Bacteria > Bacillati > Actinomycetota > Actinomycetes > Micrococcales > Microbacteriaceae > Agromyces > Agromyces sp. NPDC055661. The sequence goes on along the minus strand of NZ_JBSHHC010000001.1, from coordinate 1,267,579 downwards.
GCAGCAGCGGATGCCGTGCCAGCATGCGCCGGCTGCCACGCGTCGCGACGCCCCAGGCGTACGCGAGGCTCCCACGCCACCATCGCCGGCCGTTCCTGGACCCGAGCCGCTTGCGCGCGAACAGTAGCCGGTTCCGGCAGTTGAAGTACACGTAGAGCGGCGACTTGCCCCCGCCCGCCTGCGTGCCGCCCGCGTCGTGCACCGCGGTCGCGGCCTCGACGAGCGCGACCTGTCCGCCGGCCTCGTGCCAGCGCCACGAGAGGTCGATGTCCTCCCAGTACATGAAGTAGTCGTCGTCGAACCCGCCGACGGCGTCCCACTCCGCGATCGTCGCGACGAAGCACGCGCCGGTCTGCCACGTTCGCGCGCCCCCGAGCTCCTCGGGTCGCGCCCGTCGCGTCGTGCCGGTCTCGGGGTCGAGCACGGCGCCCGCGAACCACGTGGTGCCGTCGCTCCGGAGGATGCGCGGGCCGACGAGCGCCGCGGCATCCGCTCGGCTCGCGGCGAGGAGCGCGGCGAGCGAGTCGGCGTCGATGGTCGCGTCGGGATTGAGGGCGAGGACCCGCGCGCAGCCGAGGTCGCGGGCACGTCCGATGCCCGCGTTCATGCCGGCGCCGAAGCCCGCGTTCCACGGAAGCGCCACGAGCTCCCAGCCGTTCACCGAGCAGAGGTCGCGGATGCTGCGGCGCTCGTCGTCCGTGCTCGGGTTGTCGACCACGACGACGTCGTCGACCGCGGCGGCGGCATCGGCGCCCGCGAGGTGCTCCGCGAGCAGCGACGACGAGGCGTAGTTCACGACGACGAGCGCGACCCGGTCGGCCCCATCGTCGTCGGGAGCGGAGTTCACGGTGCGGACCCCGTCGTGGGTGCGGTGGCGCGTCGCAGCCGGGCTCGTGTGCCGCGCGCCGCCCGGAGGTTCTGCCGCGGATGCCGCAGCGCCAGCGCCCAGAGCCGGAAGCCGCGGTACCGCGGGCCCGGTACGCCTGCCAGCCGGCTGCCCATGAGCCGTCCGAAGAGCGTGGTCCGACGGTTCCGCTGCAGCGGCTGCACGTTCGCCAGCGCCGACATCGTGATCGGGCGCAGCACGATGGCGCCGGCCGCCTGCGCCGCCAGCACGGCCTCGAGGCCGCGGCGCGTACGGGCGATGAGCGCGCTGGATCCGGGACCCTCGGTGAACACCGGGTAGCCGCGGTCGTCGATGCGCCAGAAGTCCGCGGCGACGACGTCGGCCGACTCGCCCACGCCGTCGGCGCACACCTTGCACCGCCAGTTGGTGGCCCGGCCGAGGACCTCGCCCCACGACTCCTCGTAGCTGAGCGACCCGTCGCGCCCGTCGGCGCGCACCGTGAACCGGCCGGGCCAGCCGTGGCCGCGGTACCAGAGGTCGTCGACGGCCTCGTCGGCGCCGAAGCCCAGGCGGGCGAGGAGCTCGTCGGTCGCCCGCTGCGACGGCGTCCCGGCGCAGAAGAACGAGAGCAGGAGCGGGCCTCCGGCGTCGCCGGAGTGCGCAGCGCCGTCGGACCGCGGGGTCGAGCCGAGCAAGCGGATCGCCGAGATCTCGCACGGCTTGCCGGTGATCGCGTCGCACGACGCGAGTGCCGGGTCGGCGAGCACCCCGACAGGCGCATAGCGGGAGCCCGCTGCCGCGAGGGCATCCTCCTTCGAGAGGATCGTCACGGGCACCGTGCGTCGCGGCTCACGGCCGACGGATGCCCCGGCGATCGCGCTCGCGCGACCCTGCTCCAGCAGCCAGCCGTGCAGCGCGGTGAGGGCTCCGCCGCTGCTGCCGCGCCGGCGAACGACCTCGTCCGAGGCCCACGCCTCCCACACCCCGAAGGAGGATCCCATGGTGGCGTGGCGGCGGCTCCCGGGCGGACGGGCGGCGTCCACGCGGCATCCGGGGCACGACCGCTCGAACTGCCGACGGGCGTCGGGCGCGACGACGCCCGGCGCGTCCGAGCGATGCGGCCGGAGGAATCCGTCGGCGTCCAGCTCGAGCCGCAGCGAGGTGTCGAGCTGGGTGCAGAGCCCGCAGCCGATGCACGCGTTCCGCTGCACCACGCGGCGGATCGCGGCGTCGAGCTCCCGGCGCTCGCGCTCGGGTGTCACCGGCACCACCTCCGGGCCGGGCGTTCGACCGCGGATCGCGCCGTGCCCCGTGTCGCCCGGCATCCACCCTCATCGTAGGACGCCCCCCGGCGGCGGTGCATGCCCCCGCTTCGGGGCCGATCGGCGACGCGACAGCCGCAATAGACTGCGGCTGTCACCTGTTTCACCGGCGGAGGGGGCATGCGCGGCGACCACTCCTCGACGTCCGGTCCGTGGTCGCTCGCACCTCGCACGGGACCATGAGCGTGCCGTCCGCGGGAAGCGAGGGGCTCGGCCGGCGAGCGGTCCGCGGAGCCGCCGTCACGAGCGCCGGGCAGGGCCTGCGCATCGCCATCCAGCTGGCGTCGGTCGTCATCATGGCCCGGCTGCTCTCGCCCGCCGACTTCGGCCTCTTCGCGATGGTCATGTCGATCGCCGGCATCGCCGAGGTGTTCCGCGACTTCGGGCTCTCGCAGGCGGCCGTGCAGGCGCCCGTGCTCACGAAGGAGCAGCGCGACAACCTGTTCTGGATCAACACGGCCACCGGCGCCGCCCTGGCCGTGCTGGTCTTCCTCTCGTCGTGGGGGATCGCCGCCCTCTACGACCGTGCGGAGCTCGCACCGCTCGCGCAGCTCGCCTCGGTCGCGTTCCTGCTCAACGGCCTGGCCACGCAGTTCCGTGCGAGCCTCAACCGGATGCTGCGCTTCGGCGCCCTCGCCGAGACCGACGTGATCGCGGCGATCGCCGGCCTGGGGCTCGGCATCGTCGTCGCGCTGACCGGCGTCGGACCGTGGGCGCTGATCTGGCAGTTCGTGGGCACCAGCTTCGCCACGCTCGTGCTCGTCGTCGCGTTCGCGCGGTGGCTGCCGGGCCTGCCCAAGCGCGACGCGCCGGTCGGCGGGTTCATCCGCTTCGGCTGGAACATGGTGTCGATGCAGATGGTCACCTACGTCGGCAACAACGTCGACTCGGTCATCATCGGCACGCGCTTCGGCGCCTCCCAGCTCGGCATCTACAACCGGGCGTACCAGCTCGTCATGAACACGGCGAACCAGCTGCGTGCGCCGATCACGAGCGTCGCGGTGCCGGTGCTCTCGCGACTGCAGGGGGAGGGTGCGCGGTACTGGGACTTCGTGCGCGTCGGGCAGGTTGGGCTGGGCTACACGATCGTCGTCGTGCTGGGCTTCGCGATCGGCGCCGCCGTGCCGCTCACGGCGCTGCTGCTCGGCTCGCGCTGGGCCGAGGCCGCGCCCGTGCTGAGCCTGCTCGCCACCGCGGCGGTATTCCAGACCCTCAACTCGGCGAGCTACTGGGTGTACGTGTCGAAGGGCATCACCGGCCCGCTGTTCCGCTACAACCTCGTGAGCGTGTCGATCAAGGTCGCCTGCCTCCTCATCGGCTCGCTGTGGGGCATGATCGGCGTCGCGATCGGCTACGCGATCGCCCCGATGCTCTCGTGGCCGATCTCGCTGTTCTGGATCTCGCGGGTCGTGCACGACATCCCCGTGCGCACGCTCGCGTGGGGGATCGTGCGGATGGCGCTGCTCGCCGGGTGGGGCGCTCTGTGGGCGTTCACCGCCTCGATCCTCACGGCCGAGTGGGGCCCGTGGGTGCAGGTGCCGACCGCGGCCGCCGCCACGGTCGCGGCGTACGCGGTGGCGGCGCTCCTCCCCGTCGTGCGGCGCGACCTCTCGGAGCTGCGCACCATGCTCCGGCTGCTGCGGCGCGAGCGCCGGCAGCGGGAGGCGTGAGCCGGATCGCGACGACCGGTCGGCCGTGGCCGGCCCGCGGCATCCGCTCACCAGATGCCCGCGGCATCCGCTCACCGCGCGAGCCGTTCGCGGAGGCGCCGCGCGCCCATCGCCCGCAGGTACACGACCCGGAAGCGACGGATGAACCGCTCGGCGTCGGCGCTCGACGGGAAGAGGCCGTGCGCCGCCCAGAACGCCGTGAGCTCGTCGACGGCCTCGTGATCGAGCTTCGCGAGCGCACGCCGGTGGATCGCGAGCGTGGTGGTGGGACCGGCGTCGGCGCGTTCGAGCACCTCGCGCACGTCGCTCGCGCTGCACGCGCCCGCCCACACCGTCGGACTCACGAGCGACTGCCCCGACACCAGCTCGTCGAGGGTGGACCCGCGCGCGACCTGCCACGCCGAGTAGAGGAAGAACTCGGTGTAGCCCGACCGCTCGAACTCGCCGGGGAACCGGTCGGCGTCCCCCCGGCCGACGTCGGTGACGAGGTCGTCGACCACGCGACGGTCGAGGACGATGGGTGGCACGGTCGCGGTGAAGCGCTCGACGGTGGCCGCGGGGTCGAGTCCCAGGCCGTAGGCCACGAGCTCGAGCTGCGGCCGAAGGGGATGCTCGACGAAGGAGTGGAGGCCGCCGTGGGGGAGCCCGGTCACCGGGTCGAGGAAGTCCGTGCGCGTCGTGGACCGGATGAAGTGGTTCTTCGCGTCGAGCACGACGTAGTGGTCGGCGGCGAGGCGCCGTGCGGCCATGAGCTTCAGGCTCTGCTGGGTGCGCCAGCCTGACGCGTCGGCGGCGGTCGGTCCGAGGTCGGCGCGCGAGGCGAAGGCGAGGCGATCGGCATGGTCGCCGAGCTCGTCGCGGATGCGGCGTCGGGCGTGCTCCGGGAGGCCGCGCCGCGAGTTGTCGATGACGAGGATCTCGTCGAACACGCCGTCGGGCACGTGCCGCGCGATCGAGCAGGCCTGCAGCTCGAGGAGCGGCACCTCGGCCTCGAAGACCACGGTGACAACGGACAGCGAGCCGCTCCGTTCAGGCATGCGCCGCGCCATCCGAGCCGGTCCGGTCGGGTCGCGGCGCCGAACGGTGGACGAGCGCCGCGACGAGGTCGACGATCGCGCCGCGGTACCGCTCGGGGTCGAACCGCATCGCAGCGACCCGGGCCGACGCCTCCGCCCTGGCGCGGTGATCGGGCCAGTGCGCGATGATGTCGCGCACCGCGTCCGCGATCGCCGAGGCGTCGCCCGGCGGCACGCGGTGCACGCCGGGCAGCCCGTCGGTGGCCTCGAGCAGGCCGCTCGACTCGCTCACGACGAGCGGGCGCGCGGCGAGCGCCGCTTCGACCGCGGTGTTGCCGAACGGCTCGCCGACGGGCGAGGGGATCACCACGATGTCCGCGAGCTGGAGCGCGATCCACACGTCGTCGCGGAAGCCGAGGAACCGCACGCGCGAGCCCAGTCCGCGCTCGGCGACGGTGTTCCGCAGCGCCTCGGCGTACCACTCGTATCCCTCGAACACCTCGCCGAGGATGTCCACTTCCACGTCGACGCCGTCGTCGACGAGCTCGGCGGCCGCGGTGATGACGAGATCGGTCCCCTTCCGCGGCGACAGCCGCCCGATGTAGGTGAGGCGCACGGGCCGGCCCTCGAGCGATGCGCGGGCGGGCGCCGCCGTCACGGGACCGGCGACGCCGTTGTAGATCACGCGCGTGCGTCGCGCGAGCGAGACCGATGCCCGCGCCACGATCGAGCGGCTGAACTCGCTGTTCGCGATGATCGCCGTCGCCGGCAGGTGGGGCGCGTAGAGCACCCGCAGCATGGAGGGCGACGCGCCGGCCTCCGCCTCGTGGATGTGGGTGAGCACGGGGATCCCGCGCGTGCGCGCGAGCAGCGGCCAGAGCGGGAGGGTGATGGTGTTCACGTACACGAGGTCGGGTCGCCGGCGGAGGAGGCGTTGCGAGGCACCGATGGTGCGGAACGCGTCGGCAGTCGTGGATGGCCAGTTGCGCGGGCGCAGCACCCGCTTGCGGAGCACCAGGTCGGGCTCGAGCAGCACGGTTGCGCCGGTGCGCTCGAGCCGCGCGACCAGGGGGCCGCGCTCGGGAAGGGTGACATCGACCGTCGCTCCCGCCACCGTCATCGCGACGACGCTCTCGAGCACCACGCGGTCCGAGCCGTAGAGCTCGGCGCCGGGATGCGCCACGAGTACCCGCACGCCCGAGAGGCCGCCGCCGATCGCCCGGGTCGGCTCCGACGGTTCGGGCGACGGCTCGTGGACGGAACGTTGGCGCGACGGACCGGTCACGGGGCGATCCGACTCATCTCCCGGAACCACTTGGGCAGTGCGAGCGCTGCGAATGCGGCGTTCGCCGCGAACAGCAGCCCGTAGAGCGGCACGAACACGATCGGCACGCCGAACGCGAGGAAGGCGATGCAGAGCACGCCGTAGTCGGTCGGCAGCGCGAGCAGCGAGCGGATGCCGCCGCCCTCCGTCCTGGCGCGGGTGCCGCCGTCGCGACGGCGCAGGAAGTCGTTGAGGATCATCGCGAAGAACAGCACGGCCGCGACGATCGCGAATCCGAGCGGCACCAGCAGGAGCGCCGGGCTCGGGAGGTCGACGAACCGGAACCACCCGACCAGCACGGCCAGGTGCAGGGTCGAGAGCTTGGCCGCGTCGACGACGTGGTCGAGCCACTCGCCGGCGGGGGAGCCGCCCCCGCGGAGGCGTGCGAGCTGGCCGTCGGCCGCGTCGAGCGCGTAGCCGGTCATGAGGAGGAGCCCGATGCCGATGCCGACGAGCGGCGTCGGCGGCGCCAGGGCGATCACGGCGATCGCGGCGAACGTGAACGCAGCGCTGATCGCCGTGACCGCGTTCGGGGTGAGTCCAGCGAGGTAGGCGGCGGCCGCGAAGCGCCGTCCCACCGGTCGGTTGACGTAGATGGAGTACGCCGGCGACCCGGGGGCCCGGCGCTTCTGCGCGGCGGCGAGCCGCGCGACGACGCCGGCGAAGTCCTCCTTCGCCGGCACGGACGCGTTTCGGCTCATTGCGCCTCCGCCCGCTCGGGTGCGACGGCTCCGTGACTCAGCGACTCCAACGCGAGGCGCAGCACCGTGCTGGAGGTGTGCACCGTGTACGGGAAGTACACGACCTCCACCCCGACCTCCGCGAACGCCGCCTCGAGCCGTCGGCCGCGCTCGGTGGTGCGCCAGTCGTCGCCCTTGAAGTACCGGTCGAACCCGACCTCGCGCCAGGTGTCGAGCTTGTCGGGCACCGACTCGGCGTGCACGTCGTCGACGTAGGAGATGTGGCGCACGATCTCGAAGCGCTCGGCGAACGGCACGATCGGCGGCTTGCCCTTCGTGAGCTCGAGCATCTCGTCCGTCAGGACGCCGGCGATCAGGAAGTCGCAGTTCGCCCTGGCGTGCCGCAGGAGGTTGAGGTGTCCGATGTGGAAGAGGTCGAACGCCCCGCCGGCGTAGCCCATCAACGCCGTCATCGCAGGCTTCCCTCGATGCCCGTGTGCGACGCGGCATCCGTTGCGCCGGGCGCATGCTCGCCCGCGCGCCGACGCTTGCGTGCACGGGTGCTCGAGCCGGCCACCAGCTCCATCGCGAGCGCCTCGTAGGCGGCCGCGACGTCGTCCCAGCGGTACCTGCGGCGCACGACGTCGCGCAGCGCGTCGCCGTCGAGCACGGCGCGGTCGGGCTCGCGCTCGGCGGCCTCGAAGAGCTCCGCGAGCGCTCCGGCGTCGCCGAAGTAGCGGCCGCGCTCGCCCGCGACCTCGCGGTTGAACGGCACGTCCCAGGCGAGCACGGCCGTGCCGGCGCCCATGGCGCGCAGCAGCGACGGATTGGTGCCGCCGACCGAGTGCCCGTGCTCGTAGCTCAGCGCGCCCGCGTAGAGCTGGTCGAGCAGGTCCTGGTCGTACACCGCGCCGAGCAGGCGGACGCGCGGGTCGTCGTGCGCCTCGGTCCGCACCCGCTCGGTGTACTCGGCCGCGTACGGCGCGGCGCCGACGACGACGAGCGGATGCCGCGCCGCGGAGCGCTCGTACCCGGCGACGATGAGGTCGACGTGGTTCTCGGGCTCGAAGCGCGCGACCACGAGGTGGTAGCCCTTCCAGACCAGCCCGAGTTCGTCGAGGCGGTCGGAGACCGGGCGCAGCTGCACGGGAGCCCCGTAGGCGATCTGCCGCGTCGGCGCGCCGAACTCCGACGCGTAGTAGTCGGAGATGCCCTTCGCGTCGGCGATGAGCGCGTCGGCGTTCCGCACCGCTGACTGCTCGGCCCACCGGTAGTACGCGCGTCCGGCGCCGTGCCACTTGTCGCGCTGCCACTCGAGCCCGTCGACGTGCACCGCGACCGGCACGCCGCAGGCGTGCAGCACGGGCACGAACGGCGCGTTCGCGGCATTGAACACGAACGCGGCATCCGGCCGGTGGCGGTGCAGCGTGACGTGCGCGACCGAGAGGGCGGTGTGCGACAGCGTCTCGGCGGCCTTCAGGTGCAGCGAGGGCAGGTGCACCAGGTGCATGCCGGCGTAGTCGTGCTCGGGAGCGTCCTCGGCATGTCGGCAGTACACGGTGACGTCATGACCGCGGCCGGCGAGGCGGGAGCCGATCTCCTCGACCGCCGTCTCGAACCCGCCGTACGCGGCGGGCACGCCGCGCGTGCCGATCATGGCGAGGTGCATCGGCGCCATCGCCGGTTCGTACTCGACCATCAGTACGCCCCCTTCGGGTTCACGACCGCCTTCGCGGTCCGCCACATGATCATGAGGTCGCCGGTGAGCGACCAGTTCTCGACGTAGTAGAGGTCGAGCCGCACGCTCTCCTCCCAGCTGAGGTCGGAGCGGCCGCTGATCTGCCAGAGTCCGGTCATGCCGGGCTTGATGAAGAGCCGGCGGTGCACGCTGCCCTCGTACTCCGCGACCTCGGTGACGAGGGGCGGGCGCGGGCCGACGATGCTCATGTCGCCGACGAGCACGTTCCACAGCTGGGGCAGCTCGTCGAGCGAGTACTTGCGCAGCCAGCGTCCGAAGCGGGTCACGCGGGGGTCGTTCCGCAGCTTGAACAGCGCGCCGTGCCCCTCGTTCCGGTCGAGGAGGCCCGCGAGGTCGTCCTCGGCGGTCTCGACCATCGAGCGGAACTTCAGCATCTCGAACGTGTCGCCGTTGCGTCCGCAGCGGCGCTGGCGGAAGAGCGCCGGACCCGGGCTGTCGAACCGGATCATGAGGCCGATGACGAGCATGAACGGCAGGAGCACCACGAGCGCGAGCACGGAGAGCGCGATGTCGACCGACCGCTTGAGGATGTGCTTGCCGCCCTCGAACGTCGGCGTCTCGACGTGGATGAGGGGGAGTCCGTCGACCGGCCGGAAGTGGATGCGCGGCCCGGCGACGTCGGTGAGCCGCGACGAGAGCACGAGCTCGGCCGGGGTGCCCTCGAGGTCCCACCCGAGCTGGCGCACGAACTCGCCGCCCTCATCGGGCTGCCCCGCCACGATGACGGCGTCGGCGCTCACGGAGGCCGCCGCCGCGGCGACGCCGTCGCGCTTCGCGACGACCGGGATCCGCTGCTCCCCGACGGTGAGTTGAGCGCCCGGCGCAGTGTCGACCGCGGCACCGACCACGCGATATGCCGCGCCCGAGTTCGCCGCGATCTGCGCGATGACGTACTCGACGTCCTCGCGGCGGCCCACGACGATGGCGCGGGCGAGGTAGTGGCCGAAGGCGCGCTGGCGCAGCAGCCACTTGCGCCAGAGCCAGCGGTCGAGCACGAGCGCGCCGAGTCCGACCGGGAGCGCGAGGAGGAAGTACTCGGCGGCGAAGTCCACCCGGAGCACGAGGAAGAGGATGGCGAGCATCCCGAACGCCAGGGCGCTCGCGTGCACCACGAGCTTGTACTCGCCGACCCCGAGCCCCAGCACCCGCGCGTCGCGGGTATGGTACGCGGCGAGCGCGACGAGCCACCCCGCCCCGACGAGCGCCGGCACGACGGCGGCGTCGAACGGGGTGGCACGGGCCAGCTCGGGGGAGTTCCACGGCATGCCGACCGCGAGCGACGCGAGCACGACAAGCGCGACGATCAGCGTGTCCGACAGTTGCAGTCGCACGCGGACCTTGCGGGCCCAGCGCGCGCCGCACGCGCTCGGATCACTGGCGGCCGCGCTCTGGGCGGCCGCTGACGGCACCAATCGAAGCCCGCGCGGGCTCGCCGCGGGCAGATGCCGGCTCGGCATCTCGGACACTTCCGGGCTCGCGCGTCTACGGATGCGCACGGTCGAGCATGATGCTCGGACCGGGTGTCCCTCTGGTCGAGGGTCTCGGATAGGGGATGTTCGAAAGCTCGCTCACGTTACTCCACCGCTCTCGGGTCGCGGGTGCAGCGCTTTCTGTTGCACAGGAATCTTCGATTTCACAGGGGTCGGCATCGAGACGTTCCCACCGTGCGTGGATAAGGGGTCCACAAGGGTAAGTGAGAATTACTCAATACTTAGCGAGAATACTACGCCCGCTCGCGCCCGCCCTCAGCGCCCCATTCCGGGGGTGGAGGGTGGCGCTCGCCGGCGGCGCGACCCGTCGAGAACGGCCCGCGCAGCGCCGCCCACTGCAGCAGCATCACCGTCTTCGCATCCACGATGTCGCGACCGATGCGGTCGAGCGCATCCTCGAACGGGAGCTCGAGCACCTCGATGTCCTCGCCCTCGTCGGCGAGGCCGGTGCGCGCGCCGGGGACCACGTCGCCGCGTCGATAGGGCGCGGCGAAGAAGTGCAGCCGCTCGGTCACCGAGCCGGGGCTCATGAACACGTCGAACACGTGCTCGACGTCGCCGACCACGTGGCCGGTCTCCTCCTCGGCCTCGCGGCGGATCGCCGTCTCGGGGTCGTCCTCGTCGAGCAGGCCCGCCGCGGTCTCGACGAGCATGCCGTCGGGATGCCCGTTCACGTACACGGGGAAGCGGAACTGCCGGGTGAGCAGCACGGTGCGGGCATCGGGCTCGTAGAGCAGGATGGTCGCGCCGTCGCCCCGGTCGTACGTCTCGCGCTCCTCGACGGTCCACGTGCCGTCGGCGTGCTGGAAGTCGAACGCCGTCGTGCGGGTGACGTACCAGTTGGACGCGAGCACGCGCACGTCGCGCACCCGGACGCGCGGGTTGCGAGCGAGGTCGCGCCCGGTGCGGTCGAGGCCCGTGCGCCCACGGCGGTCGGGCACGTCGACGCCCGGCTGCGGCATCCGCTCGCCGTCGCCCAAGCGAGCCTCGGTCAGCGGAAGTTGACGAACTGGAGGTCGACCTCGAGGTCGGCAGCCTTCAGCAGGCGGATGACCTCCTGCAGGTCGTCGCGGCTCTTCGAGGAGACGCGCAGCTCGTCGCCCTGGATCTGCGACTTCACCGACTTGGGGCCCTCTTCGCGGATGATCTTGCCGATCTCCTTGGCGGCCTTCTGGTCGATGCCCTGCTTGAGCGCGATCTCGATGCGGAACTCCTTGCCGGAGGCGTACGGCTCGCCGGCGTCGAGGCTCTTCAGGGTGATGCCGCGCTTGATGAACTTCGACTGCACGACGTCGAGGACCGCCTTCACGCGCTCCTCCGACGAGGCCTTCAGCAGGATCTTCTCGCCCGACCACTCGACCGACGCGCCCACGCCCTTGAAGTCGTAGCGCTGCTCGATCTCCTTGCGGGCCTGGTTGACCGCGTTGTCGGCCTCCATCTTGTCGACCTTGCTCACGATGTCGAACGTCGAATCTGCCATGCGGGCCAGTCTATCGAGGGGCGGGCGGCCCTCCCATGTCACCGGATTCGGTGTTCCGAGTCGACACGCCGGGTGACTCCGCGCGGCGCCCGGAGTGTCGTGGCGAGACACCGAATCCGGAAACCGCGCTGGCCGCGAATGCGCGGATGCCGCGGGCTCGTGTCGCCCCGTGGCATCCGTGCGCTCAGAGGCCGACGGCGTACTCGACGAGCCAGCTGCGCAGGTCGGGACCGAGGTCGTCGCGGTCCGCGGCGAGCTGCACGACGGCCTTGATGTACTCGAGCTTGTCGCCGGTGTCGTAGCGGCGGCCGCGGAAGACGACGCCGTAGACGCCGCCCGTGCCCGACACGTCCTCGGCCATCGTCATGAGCGCGTCGGTGAGCTGGATCTCGCCGCCGCGGCCGGGCGCGGTGCGCTCGAGCACGTCGAAGACCTCGGGCTTGAGGACGTAGCGGCCGATGACCGCGTAGTTCGAGGGCGCCGCCTCCCGGGCGGGCTTCTCGACGAGCCCCGTGACGCGCACGACGTCGGGGTCGCCGGTCGGCTCGACCGCGGCCGCACCGTAGAGGTGGATCTGGTCGGGGTCGACCTCGAGCAGCGCGACGATCGAGGCGTCGCGTGCGACCTGCTCGTCGAGCATGCGCTGGAGGAGGGGGTCCCGCTCGTCGATGAGGTCGTCGCCGAGCAGGACCGCGAACGGCTCGTTCCCGACGTGCATCCGCGCCCGGTGCACGGCGTGGCCGAGTCCCATCGGGTCGCCCTGCCGCACGTAGTGCATCGCGGCGAGGCCCGTCGACGCGTTCACCTGCATGAGCTTCGCGTCGTCGCCCTTGGCCTTCAGGGTCGCCTCGAGCTCGGCCACCCGGTCGAAGTGGTTCTCGAGGGCGTTCTTGTTGCGGCCGGTCACCATGAGCACGTCGACGAGCCCGGCCGAGACCGCCTCCTCGACGACGTACTGGATCGCCGGCTTGTCGACGACGGGCAGCATCTCCTTGGGCATGGCCTTGGTCGCGGGCAGGAAGCGCGTACCAAGGCCGGCGGCGGGGATGACCGCCTTCGTGATCCGCTCGTGCATGGCCGTTCGCTCGCTCTCGTTCGCGTGGTCGTGGTGGTCGTGATCGTCGCCCGGGCCGGGCGTCGGGGGCCGGCGCCTGGCGCTGGGGCCGGCCGGCTCAGGCCGGCCGGAAGCCCGTCGTCTCCGGCGGCGCCGCGTGGCGGATCATGAGGTGTCGCGTCACCGAGTAGTCGAGCAGCGGCTCGATCGACATGTCCTTGCCGAAGCCCGAGCCCTTCACGCCGCCGTGCGGCGCCTCGGAGGCGATCGGCAGGTGGTCGTTGACCCACGTCACGCCGACGTCGAGCGACTGGCTCACGCGCAGGGCGCGCGCGACATCCGACGTCCAGACCGACGACGCGAGCCCGTAGGCGCTGTCGTTCGCGAGCGCGATGCCCTCGGCCTCGCCGTCGAACGGCAGCACCACGAGCACGGGACCGAACACCTCGCCCTGCACGATCTCCGACGACTGGGATGCGCCGACGAGGAGGGTCGGCGCGAAGTACGAGCCGGTGCGGTCGATGGCGTGGCCGCCGACGAGCGCCTCGGCGCCCTCGGCCACCGCCCGCGAGACGAATCCCTCGACGCGCGACCGGTGCGCCTTCGACACGAGCGGGCCGATGTGCGTCTCGGGGTCCATCGGGTCCCCGGCCACGATATGCGCGAGTGCGTCGCGCAGCGCATCGACGCCCGCGTCGTACACCGAGCGCTCGAGGTAGACGCGGGTCGCGGCCGTGCAGTCCTGGCCCGTGTTGTAGGTCGCGCCGAGCGCGACAGCGTGCGCCATGGCGCCCAGGTCGGCGTCGCGGAACACGATGACCGGCGCCTTGCCGCCGAGCTCGAGGTGCACGCGCTTCACGCCCTCGACGGCGCCGCGCATGACCGCCTTGCCGGTCTGCGTCGATCCCGTGACACTCACCATGTCGACCTCGCGGTGGGTCACGAGCGCCTGTCCCACCTCGGCGTCGCCCGTCACGACGTTGAAGAGCCCGGCGGGCAGGCCGGCCGCGACGGCGAGCTCGGCGAACCGCAGGGTCGTGCGCGGCGTGGCGGGCGCCGGCTTCACGATGACGGCGTTGCCCGCGGCCAGCGCGGGACCGGCCTTCCAGATCGCCATGATGAGCGGGAAGTTCCACGGCGTGATGCCCGCGACCACGCCGACCGGTCGGCGGGTGAGGATCGACGTGTAGCCGTTCGAGAACGACCCCGCACCGGTGCCGTCGAGCGACCGCGCGGCGCCGGCGAAGAAGCGGAGGTTGTCGATGCCGAACGGAAGCTCGCCGTCGAACGCGGTGGTCCACGGCTTGCCCGAGTCCTCGACCTCGAGCTTCGCGAGGTGCTCGGCGTCGGCCTCGAGCGCGTCGGCGAGGCGCAGCAGCGCGAGCGACCGCTCGCCCGGCGTCTTCGCCGCCCACTCGGGCTGCGCGGCGCGCGCCGCCGCGGCCGCCTCGTCGACGTCGGCGACGCCCGACGACGTGAACGCGGCGACGTCCTCCTCCGTCGCCGGGTTGGTGATGACGGCGTCGCCGCCCGTGCCGGCGCGATACTCGCCGATGAAGGTTCCGGTGGTCATGATGTGGTCCTCTCGTCGCGTTCGCTGGGCCTGCGGTGCCCTGAGCCTGTCGAAGGGTCGAAGCGAACTGTCGGTCGTGCGGCTCGCTTCGACGTGCTCAGCGAGCGGGTGGTCAGGAGTTGAAGCCGAGGCCGAAGCGGTCGAGGGTGCGCAGCCAGAGGTTGCGCCGGCCCTCGTGCGCGTCGGCGGCGAGGATCGAGCGTCGGGTGAACTGGACGATGGGGTTGCGGAAGGGCTCGGGCGGGATGGGGAACGGCCGGCGCCGCACGATGTCGTAGCGGAGCCGCGACGTCGGCTCGCCCGCGAGCAGGTCGAGCGCGACATCCGCCGAGAACCTCGACGCGCCGACGCCGAGACCGGTGTGGCCGACGGCGTACGCCACGCGACCGCCCAGCGCCGTGCCGTAGGCGGCCGTGAAACGCGTCGTCGAGTCGATCGGTCCCGCCCAGCGGTGCGTGAAGCGCACGCCCTCGAGCTTCGGGAACGTCTCGAGGAAGTGCCGGGCGAGCAGTTCGTGCGAGCTGTCGCGCTGCTCGAGGCTGGCATCGACGCGGCCGCCGAAGTAGTAGACGGCATCCCACCCGCCGAAGAGGATCCGTCCGTCGGTCGTGGGCCGGTAGTAGTGGAACTGGTTGCCCGCGTCGGTCAGCCCCTGGCCCTCGGCCCAGCCGATCGCCGCCTGCTGCGCCTCGCTGAGCGGCTCGGTCATGAGCACGTGGTCGTAGAGCGGCATGATCCAGTTGCCGAGCCGCTTGAGCGGCGAGGGGTAGGCGGCCGTGGCGATCACGACCTCGCGAGCGTCGACGTGGCCGTGCTCCGTCGAGACGCGAACGCCGGCGCCTTCTCGTGAAAGGCCGGTGGCGGCGGATGCCTCGAGGATGCGCACCCCGCGCCGCTCGAGCTCCGCGGCCATGCCCCAGGCGAGCCGCGCCGGGTCGACGAGCACGGTGCCCGTGCGATCGCGGAGGCCGCCGAGGTACGTGGGGGAGTGCACGTCGGCCCGCACCTCGTCGCGGGTCTGCAGCTCGAGCGCGACGCCGTGCCGCTCGCCGAGCTCCTGGGCCTCTCGGAGGCCGGCGACCTGCCACTCCTCGACCGCGACCGTGGTCTTGCCGGAGCGGCGCAGGTCGCAGTCGATGCCCGCCGCCTCGATCGTGGCGACGAGGTCGGCGAGGTTGCGCTCGCCCTCCTCGTGCAGCGCCCCGACCTGGTCGGGCCAGATCGCCGTGCCGTGGGTCAGGCCGTGCGTGAGCGAGCTCGCGACGAACCCGCCGTTGCGGCCCGTCGCCCCGTGCGCCACGCGCTCGGCCTCGAGCACGACCACCGAGCGACCGGGGTCGCGCTCCACGGCTCGCCACGCGGTCCACAACCCCGTGAAGCCCGCGCCCACGACGACGAGGTCGGCCTCGAGGGCGCCCTCGGCACGCGGACGAGGACCCGGCGCGTCGGCGCGGTCCATCCAGTACGGCGTCGGGGCCGCGTCGCGGAGCGCGTCGACCGCGGCATCCGTCATCGAAGTGCCCGCGCTCACACGCGCTCCCGCGCACCGACGCGTTCGATCACGTCGGCCGCGGCCGAGACGCCGGCGCGCGAGCGGATGTCGGCGCCGACGGCGGCCACGCGCTCGCGGAGTGCCGCGTCCTCGATCAGCGAGCGCACCGCGTCCTGCAGCTCGTCCGGCGTGAAGCCGTAGGTGTCGAGGCGGATGCCGAAGCCCCGCTCGTGCACGCGCTGCGCGTTGTCGTACTGGTCCCAGAACAGGGGCAGCAGCACCATCGGCTTGCCGAAGTGCAGCGCCTCGGTCGTCGTGTTGTTGCCGCCGTGCGTGATCACGAGATCGACGAGCGGCAGGATCCTCGTCTGCGGCAGGAACTCGGCGCCCCACATGTTGTCGGCGAGCTCGAACTCGTCGTGCAGGGGACCCTTCGACACGATGACGTTCACCGGCTGGTCGGCGAGGGCGGCGATGACGCGCTGCATGAGCTCGACGTCGGCCGAGCCGAGCGAGCCGAGGCTGAAGTAGACGAGCGGGCGGCTGCCGTCGGTGAACGACGCGGGCAGGTCGGCGGGCGCCTGTTCGGTCTCGCGCACCGAGGAGTCGAGGCGGTGCCAGGTCTCGTCGAGGGGGCGCGCGTCGGTGTAGTCGAGCACCTCGGGGTAGACGTAGAGGTTCTCGTGGCCGCGGTGGATGAACTCGAGGTCGGGCAGCGGCGGGGCGCCCTGCTCCTGCACCCACGCGTCGTACGACGTCCAGAGCGGCCGGTGGGTGCGCTCGTACTCCGCGCGGAAGGCGGCCCAGCCCTCGCGGTCGTCCTCCGCGAGCCCCGAGAACACCGGCGCGATGTCGTCACCCGGCACCTCGAGCGGGTTGCAGCTCATGATCCGCACGAAGGGCACGCCCGCGGTGACGAGCGCGGGGAACGCGATGACGTTGTCCTCGATGATCACGTCGGGCCGGACGCGATCGATGATGGCCT
This sequence comes from Agromyces sp. NPDC055661, assembly GCF_053618135.1. Classification (NCBI taxonomy): domain Bacteria; kingdom Bacillati; phylum Actinomycetota; class Actinomycetes; order Micrococcales; family Microbacteriaceae; genus Agromyces; species Agromyces sp. NPDC055661. Next base: position 1,250,887 of record NZ_JBSHHC010000001.1, on the reverse strand, counting down.
GGAGCTGCGGCTCGCAGAACTTGGCGCCGTTGGCGAGCTCCTCCCAGATCGGCAGGGTCACGGTCTCGAGCTGCTCGGCGGTCGTCTTGCGGAACTCCGGCGCGACCGCCTTGATGTAGTCCTTCCAGAACTGACCGGCGTCCTGCTCCTCGTCGCCCTCCTCGTCGTCGTCGCCCTCGGGCGCCGGCGCGAGGTCGACGAGGTCCTCCTCGAAGCCGAGCGCGGCGAGCTTGCCCTGCCAGGAGCGCTCCGCCGCGAACACGACGCGGTGCCCGCGCTTGAGCAGCTCGTTTCCGATGCCGATGCAGTTGTTCGTGGGGCCGTAGGCGCTCTCGGGCATGAACAGGAAGGTGCGGCGCTCGTCGGACATGTGGGCTCCGTTCGTCTGTGTTCTTTGAATGTTGCTGGAGAGAATTGATTGGGTCAAGACCTCTGTAGAATCAGGTCAGTTCGGCCTACGATTGACCGACGATGCAGACAATCTGTCTGATCCAGGGGAGGTGGCATGGCCAGGCCGAAGCGGCAGGAGGAGCGTCGCAGCCAGCTCGTGGCGGCGGCCCAGCGGGCGATCGCGGCGCACGGGCCCGACGGCGCACGGCTGAACCGGGTGGCCGAAGAAGCCGGACTCACGTCGGGCGCGGTGCTCTACTACTACCCCGACATCGACGAGCTCATGTTCGAGGCCAACCGCGCCGGCATGGAGCGCTTCTACGAGGGCCGCGTGCGGATGCTCGAGCAGCTCCCCGACGACCCCGTGATGCGCCTGCTCGCACTCGCGAAGTCGGGCCTGCCGAGCGGCTCGGGCGACACCGAGGTGCGCCTGCTCTGCGAGCTCGGCGGGTCGGCCGGACGCAACCCGCTCATGGCGTCGCTGCTCACGACCCTCTACGACCGCCAGGTCGGCATGTACCAGGTCGTGCTCGAGCAGGGAGCCGCCCGCGGCATCTTCGCGCTCGCCCAGCCATCGGTCGTGATCGCGCGCAATCTCGTCGCCCTCGAAGACGCCTACGGCTACCGCATCATCGCGCAGCATCCGACGATCGACCACGACGCCGCCCTCGAGCTCATCGTGGCCTATGCGCGGCTGGCGACGGGTCACGCGCTGACCTCCTCCTGAGGCGCGGGCGCGTCGCCGGCGGGCGACCGGTCGCCCGATTCGACATCGGATGCCGCGGCAGGCGCATCCGCGTCGGCGTCATCGTGGACGGATGCCGCCGCCGCCTCCCGCGCCACGACCGACGCCCGCCCGAACCGCACGCCCACCGCATCGCCGCGGGCGATCCGGGTCGCGCCGTGCACGGTCGCGAGGACCGGCGCCGCGAGCCCAGGCACCTCGATCGAGATCGTGGAGGCGCCGCCGAGGAAGTAGGTGTCGACGACCGTGCCGCGCAGGCTCGACGTCGCGGCATCCGCCAGCTCGATGTCTTCGGGTCGCACGACCGCGGTGGCCGGTACGCCCGCCGCGAGCGCGTGCGTCGCCGCGACCCCGCCGATCCCGGGCACGTCGACCCCCGTCGTGGTCGCCGTGCCGTCGAACAGGTTCGCCGTGCCGATGAACGAGGCCACGAACCGCGACGCCGGGTCGGCGTAGAGCTCCTGCGGGCTCGCGAGCTGCTCGAGGCGACCGTCGCGCAGCACCGCGATGCGGTCGGCCATCGACATGGCCTCCTCCTGGTCGTGCGTCACGACGACGAACGTGAGGCCGACCTCGTGCTGCAGGCGCTTGAGCTCGAGCTGCATCGAGGCGCGCACCTGGCGGTCGAGCGCCGAGAGCGGCTCGTCGAGCAGCAGCAGCCGCGGGCGCTTGACGATCGCGCGGGCCAGGGCGACGCGCTGGCGCTGGCCGCCCGAGAGCTGCGACGGACGCCGCTTCGCGAGGTGCTCGAGCCCGACGACCGCCATGACCTCCTGCACGCGGCTCCGGAGCTCGGACCTGCCGACGCCCTCCGCCTCGAGGCCGTAGCCGACGTTGCGCTCGACGCTCATGTGCGGGAAGAGCGCGTAGCTCTGGAACATCATGTTCACGGGTCGCTTGTGCGGCGGCATCCGGAGCAGGTCTCGGCCATCGACCTCGATGCGACCCGACTCGGGCGTCTCGAAGCCCGCGATGGAGCGCAGCAGCGTGGTCTTGCCGCAGCCCGACGGGCCGAGCAGCGCGAAGAACTCGTTGTCGGCGATGTCGAGTGAGATGTCGTGCAGCGCGACGGTGTCGCCGTAGACGGCGCGGACGCCCTCGACGCGGAGGAGGGGAGCGGTGGTCACTTCGGGGTTCCTGTCAGTCGGGTCAGTCGTTGCGCCGCGATCACCGTGACGATGCTCACGAGCAGGAGGAGGCTGGCGAGGGCGTTGACCTCGGGCGTCACCCCGAAGCGCACCATCGAGTAGATGACGATGGGCAGCGTGGGCTGCGTCGGCGCGGTCGTGAAGAACGCGATCACGAACTCGTCGAGCGACAGCGTGAAGGCGAGGAGCGCGCCCGCCACGATGCCCGGTGCGAGCTGCGGCAGCGTCACGCGCATGAACGTGCGGACGGGACCGGCGCCGAGGTCGCGCGACGCCTCCTCGAGGCTCGGATCGAGGGTCGCCATGCGCGCGAGCACGATCGCGGTGACGAACGCGGTCGCGAACACGGCGTGCGCGAGGATCACCGAGTGCAGGCCCAGCGAGATCGACAGCAGCGAGAACAGCGTGAGCAGGCCGATGCCCAGCAGCAGGTCGGGCAGGATCGCCGGGGCGATCGCGAACGCCCGCACGAAGCCGCCGCGCGTGTAGTGCTGGATGCCGTATGCGAGCAGCGTGCCGAGCACGGTGGCGATCGCGGTCGCGCCGGTCGCAACGATGAGCGTGTTCACGAGTCCCTGCATCATCTGCTCGTTCTGGAACAGCTCGGGATACCAGCGAAGCGAGAAGCCGCGCCACACGAACAGGTTCTCGGAGTCGTTGAAGCTCATGATGACGACCACGAGGATCGGCAGGTAGAGGAACGCGTAGCCGAGCCAGAGGGGCACGAGGATGCCGCGGGGCTTGCGCACCGCGCGCGGCCGGGCCGCGGGCTCGAGCTCGCGCATCGCCGTGGTCGAGGGGTTCACGGTCGCGTCAGCCACGGCGTGGTCCTTCCGTGAGCCGGCGGGAGACGGCGGTCTGCACGAGGATCACGAGCACCAGCAGGATCGTGAGCAGCAGCGCGAGCGTCGCGCCGAACGGCCAGTCGCGCGCCTCGAAGAACTGGTCGCGCACCAGGTTGCCGACCATGATCGTCTTGCCGCCGCCGATGAGCTCGGGGATCACGAAGTTCGACATCGCGGGCACGAACACGAAGATGCATCCGGTGAGCGCGCCCGGAATCGAGAGCGGCAGGGTCACGGTGCGGAACGCCCGCCACGGGCTCGCGCCGAGGTTGGTGGCCGCCTCCCGCAGCGACGGGTCGAGCTGCTGCAGCGACGCGTAGAGCGGCAGCACCATGAGCGGCAGGTACATGTAGAGGAGTCCGACCACGATCGCCTGCGGCGTGTAGAGCATGCTGATGGGCTCGTCGGTCAGGCCGAGTCCCTGCAGCCACTGGTTGACCCAGCCGGCGTTGTTGAGCAGCAGGATCCACGCATAGGTGCGGATGAGGAAGTTCGTCCAGAACGGCAGCACGATCGCGATGAGGGCGACCGTGCGCCAGGTCGGCGACAGGCCGGCGATCGCGTACGCCATCGGGTACCCGATGAGGAGCGCGAGCACCGTGACGATGAGCGCGAGCACGATCGACTGCAGGATCACGCCGAGGTAGAGCGGCTCGGCGAGCTTGATCCAGTTGTCGAGCGTGAACTCGAACACGAGCCCGCCGAAGCGGCCGCGCTTGAAGAACGTGTAGAAGAAGAGGAGCCCGACCGGGATCGCCATGAAGACGATGAGGAAGATCGTGCCCGGGGCGAGGAACGGCAGCGAGGCGATCCCCCGCCGCGCGCGGGGAGCACGCGCGGCGGGGGTCGTCCCTTGGAGCGTCGAGGTCACTGCGGCGGGACGGTTCAGTTCGTCGCGAGGACTTCGGCGTTGAGGTCGACGTACTTCAGCGCATCCTCGCCGAGGTCGACGATGACCTCCTGCTCGAAGAGCTCGTCGACCGTGATGCCGAGCGTCGGGTAGCTCTCGATGAGCGCCGGGTCGAGGGCCTCCATCGCGGCCTGGTTCGGCACCTTGTAGAGGATGTTCTCGGCGACCCAGCTCTGCACCTCGGGGTCGAGGATGTAGTCGATGAAGGCCATCGCGGCCTCCTTGTTCTTCGACGACTCGAGCACGGTCATGGTGTCGACCCAGAGGTCGGCGCCCTCCTCGGGGATGACGAACGCGATGTCGGGGTTGTCGGCGATGCCGTAGTTGCACCAGCCGTCCCACGCCTCGACCATGGCGGCCTCGCCCGACACGAGCTTCGTGTAGAAGGTCGTGTCGTCGTAGGCGAGCAGCGTCGGCTTCGTCTCGATGAGCTGCGCCTTCGCGGCGTCGAGCTCGGCGTCGTCGGTCGTGTTGAGCGAGTTGCCCGCGGCCTTCAGGGCGGGCATCGCGAGCCAGCGGTCGGTCGACAGCATCGTGGTCTTGCCCACGAGCTCGGGCTTGGGGGTCAGCAGGTCGTTCCACGACGTCGGGTCGTACCCCGTGAGGTCGGGCCGGTAGCAGAGTCCGGTGGTGCCCCACGCGTACGGCTCGGAGTAGACGTTGCCCTCGTCGTAGGGCAGCTCGAGGGCCTCGGGGTAGAGGTTCTCCTCGTTCGGGATGAGCGACTTGTCGAGCTTCGCGAGGAGTCCCTGCTCCGCCAGCGCCTGCGCGTACTGGCCCGAGACGAAGGCGACGTCGATGCCGGGGTCGGCGCTCGCGGTGAGCTTCGCGACGATGTCCTCGTTGGTCGTGTGGTTGACGATGGTCGTCTTGACGCCGGTGGCCTCCTCGAACTGCTCCGCGAGGTCCTCCGGGTAGTAGTCCGCCCAGATCGAGACGGTGAGCGTCTGCTCGCTGAGGTCGGCGGCGGGGTCGAGCGTCTCGCTGCCTCCGCCGCCGCTGGAGCACGACGTGACGGCGAACGCGAGGGCGATGGTGCCGGCCGCTGCGGCGGCGATGCGTCGCGTGGTGGGCATGTGGTACCTCCTGGGACGTCGGAAAGGTTGAGCGATTGTTGCACCGCGAGTGAAGGAACCGCAATGGATCGAGGGACATGCTGGCGGCTGGTTTTCGTAATTGTTACAATCCGGATTCAATGAACTCGCTCGATGGCGCAGCGCCCGTCGTCGGCGGCAGGGTGCTGTCCGTCGCCGACGACGGCCGTGTGCTCGTCGAGGGCCGGCGCCCCGAGGCCGGTGACGGGGTCGCCCGCGCGATCGCCCGGCTCGTGGTCGGCGACGTCGCCGCCGACGCGCCCGAGCGCGGCATCGCCGTCGACCAGACCAACACCTCGGTCATCGTCGACGGCCGTCTCGTGGTCAAGCTCGTCGGTCGCTGGGCCGCCGCCGATCGCGCCGGGGACCTGCTCGAGCGGCTCGAGGCCGCGGGGTCCGGCGACGTGGCCCGCCTGCACGGGCGAGTCGGGTGGCGGCATCCGCTGCTCGGCGACGGCACGCTCGCCATCGTCACCGAGTACCTCCCCGGCGCCGAGGACGGCTGGACCTGGGCGGTCGACGATGTCGTGAGCGCGTTGCGGGGCGCACCCGATCCCGGTTGGCCGGCGCTGCTCGGAGCCCGGGTCGCCCGCATCCACGACGTGCTCGGCGCCGACGCCGTGCCGTCGGGTCCGGATGCCCCGGCTGCGCGCCGCGCGCGTGCGGACGCCGCCCTGGCCGGCGCCGTCGCCGCGACCGAGGGGTCGACGGGCGTCCGGCTGCGGAATCGGCGCGCGGCGCTCGAGCGCGGCATCCGTTCGCTCGACGACACCGCGTCCGGGCTCGAGTTCCCGATCCACGGCGACCTGCACGTGGGGCAGGTGCTCGCCTCGCCCGACGCCACGGCGCCGGGCGGTCGCCGGTACACGGTCATCGACTTCGACGGCGACCCGCAGCTCGACGCGGCCGATCGCGAACGTGCGGATGCCGCGGCGCGCGACGTCGCGCACCTGCTCGTGTCGCTCGACCTCGTCGCCGCCGTCGCGCAGAAGCGCCTGCGGCGGGCCGAGCCTGCGGCGTGGGCGTGGGCCGACCGCGCCCGACGCGGCCTGCTCGACGCCTACCGTGCCGAGCTCGTGCGGTCGGAGCTCTTCGACCCGACGCTGCTGCCCGGCTTCGAGGCGGAGCAGCTCGCCGCCGAGCTGCACTACGCCGACCGCTTCCTGCCCGCCTGGCGCTACGCCCCCGACGCCGCGATCACGCACCGCTACCCCTCGACGAACGACCACCCGGAGGACCCGTGGACACCGCCGCCTTTCGAGCCGACCTCGGCCTGATCCCCGAGACGCTCGACGCGCTCGCCGTCGCCGTCGACGCCGGCCTGCCCGGGCTCGAGGGCCTGCCGTGGCTCGAGGCCAGGCGCGTGCTCGTGCTCGGCATGGGCTCGAGCCGATACGCCGCCGAGGTGGTCGGCCGCCGCTACCGGGCCGCCGGCGCCGACGTCGTCGTGGAGCTCGCCAGCTCGGAGCTGCTGCCGCCGGTCACGCCCGACCTCGCGGTCGTGGCGGTGTCGGCGACGGGCGGGAGTGCCGAGGTGCTGCACGCGGTCGAGCGGTTCCGCGGCACCGGGCGGCTCGTCGCGGTCACGAACCGGCCCGAATCGGCGCTCGGACGCATGGCGGACGCGGTCGTGCCGCTGCTCGCGGGCGTCGAGGCATCCGGGGTCGCGTGCCGCACGTTCCGGGCGACGTTCCCCGTGCTCGACGAGGTGCTCGGTGCGCTCACGGGCATCGTGCCCGTCGACCGCTTCGATGGGCCGACGCTCCGCCGGGCCGCGAACGCCAACGCGCAGCTGCTCGACGGCGCCGGCGAATGGCTCGAGCCCATGACGGGCCTGCTCGCCGGGCCGACGGGCACGTGGATCCTGGCGCCGGCCGAGCGACTGTCGAGCGCGCAGCAGTCCGCGCTCATGCTGCGCGAGGTGCCGCGCCGCATCGCGTTCGCCTCGGAGAGCGGCGACTGGTCGCACGTCGACGTCTACCTCACGAAGACCACCGACTATCGAGCGCTGGTGTGCGCCGGCTCGCGCTGGGATGCGCCGGCGCTCGAGTGGATGCGGTCGCGCGGCTCGCGCTACGCGGCGCTCGGGGGCGAGCTGCCCGGTGCGGAGCTGGTGCTGCGGTACGACGGCGACGACGACGAGCGCGTGGCGGTGCTCAGCGAGACGCTCGTGGGCGAGCTCGTCGCCGAGCGGCTGCTGCACTGAGGCCGCGGATGCCGCGGCATCCGCTCAGCCGTCGGGGGTCGGCGGGCTGTTGAGCCAGACGAGCTCGGCCGCCTCGCGACCGGGGTTCGCGACGCGGTGCGGGGTGCTGCTCGAGTACACGATCGTGTCGCCCGCCGCGAGGTCGTAGCGCTCGTCGCCGAGTTCGACGACCACCTCGCCGCGCTGCACGAGCAGCACCTCCTCGGCCTCGCCGTGGTGGTACCGCTCGGGCCCGGTCGAGCCGCCGGGCTCGATGCGCACGGCGTACATCTCGACGTGGCCGAACGGCGGCTCGGTGAGGAACCACTTCGTCATGCCGTGCGTCGCCGAGAACGTGCGCCGGGCGTCCGCGCGCACGACGCGCGCCGCCGGGACCGGGCCCGGTTCGACGAGGTCGGCGAGCCCGACGCCGAGCGCGTCGGCGATCCGGCGCAGCGTCGCGATGCTCGCCCCGGCCCGTCCGTTCTCGAGCTGGCTCACGAACCCCGGGCTCACGCCGGCGACCTGGGCGAGCGCGCGCTGCGACATCCGCCGTGCGGAGCGGTAGCGGCGCACCTGCTCGCCGAGGTCGTCACCGGGCGTCCGGCCGTCGGCGGTCGCGTGGCCCGCGCCCGGGATCGGGGCGCCCTCATCGGTCATCGCGTCTCCGTCCGCAGCAAGGTTCGTACAGGCTGTCCGTGGCCGAAGAGTTGACCCCCGACCTCACTTCGTGCTTGCGTTCACTAAGCAACATGTTAAGCACCGCTTCACGACACCGACAGCGAGGTTCTTCATGATGTCAGCTTCACGAGGCACGACGGCGCTCTCCACGCGCATCGGTCGGATCATCCGTGCGCACGCCGCGGCCGAGCGCACCGGCATCCCGGTCGACGAGGTGCTCGATGGCGCCGCCGACGCGCCACTGTCAGGCGGCCTCACGCGCCGCGACGCGATCCGGGTCGTCGGCGCCGCGGGGGCGAGCGCGGCGTTCGCCATGGCCGCACCGTTGTCCGCCGCGGCGGCGAAGCCCGCCCCGAGCGTGGCCGTCGTCGGCGCGGGGCTCGCCGGGACGCGGGCCGCGCACTGGCTCTGGCGCACCAAGGGCATCGCGAGCACGGTGTTCGAGGGCAGCGACCGCGCCGGTGGGCGCTGCTACAGCCTGCGGGGCTACTTCGACGACGGGATCGTCGTCGAGCACGGCGGCGCCCTGATCAACACGGACCACAACGCGATCCGCAGCCTCGCCTCGAACCTCGGGCTGAGCCTCGACGTCGCGCACGGCGGCAGCTACTCGCGCTGGGTCGACCGGTACTGGATCGACGGGCGCGACTACCCGTACGACGACGCCAACGACGACTGGGGCGCGGTCTATGCCGCCATGAAGGCCGACCTCGCCGCCGCCCCGTACTGCCAGACGTACGACAGCCACACGACCGCGGGGATCGCGCTCGACGAGATGACCGTCGACGACTGGCTCGCGACGAAGGTGCCCGGCGGGCTCTCGAGCCGGTTCGCGAAGCTGATGCAGTCGAACGCCATGGCCGAGTACGGGCTCGAGACGAGCCGGCAGTCGGCGCTCAACCTCGTCTACCTGCTGGGCTGGAACGCCCAGAACAGCCTCGCGCCCCTCAACGGCGCCGACGAGAAGTACGTGGTGCGCGGCGGCAACGACCAGCTCGTCACGCGCATGATCGAGCAGCTCCCGGCCGGCACCGTGCGCTACGGCCACGAGCTCGTCGCGGTGAAGCGCAACGCCGACGGCACGGTGCGGCTGAGCTTCCGCACGGGCGGCTCGACGATCGACCGCACGTTCGATCGCGTCATCCTCGCGCTGCCCTTCACGACGCTGCGGGAGTGCGATCTCGGGCAGTCGGGGTTCTCGGCGCTCACCCGGCGCGCGATCGGCGAGCTCGGCCTGGGCGCGAACGCGAAGGTGCACGTGCAGCTCGACCGCCGACCTTGGGTCGAGCAAGGCTACGGCGGGGCCGCGTACACGAACCGGACCGGCTTCCAGTGCGGCTGGGACGACACCGCGGCGCATCCGCTGCCGACGGGCGTCTACAACTTCTTCCCCTCGGGCGACCAGGTCATGGGGTGGTCGGGCGCGCCGTTCGGTCCGGCACCTGCGGCCCAGGTGTCGGGACTGCTCGCACAGCTCGAGCCGATCTTCCCCGGCGTGACCGCGGCCTACTCGGGCAAGGCGTACCGCGATTTCTGGTGGGCGAACCGCTGGTCGCGCGGCGCGTACACGTGCCAGCGCCCGGGCCAGTACACGCAGCTCTTCGGCGTGGGCACGACGTCAGAGGGCAACGTGCACTTCGCGGGCGAGCACACGAGCGTCGAGTACTTCGGCTTCCTCAACGGGGCCGTCGCCTCGGGCGAGCGCGCGGCCAAGGCGGTCGCGCTCTCCTGAGCCCGCACCGGATGCCGCGCCTCGGTCGAGCGGAGGCCGGCCGCGGCATCCGTGCCGCTTCATGTTCATGTTGCCGGATTCGGTGTTCTGCCCCGACACGCCGCACCAGCGCGCGCCGCGCGCGGCGTGTCGGGCCGAGACACCGAATCCGGCAACACACCGAACGGCGAAGCGCGACGCGTCAGCGCAGCCAGGCGGTCGTCGCGCCCGGCAGACGGCCGTCGACGAGCGACGCGCTCGTGACGAGGACCTCGCCCTCGGGCAGGTCGACCGGCTCCGAGCCGAAGTTCGTGACCGACTGCCAGCCGCCGGGGCGTGCGAACCAGAGCACCTCCGCACCGGCGGGGTGGTCCCGCCAGAGCAGCCCCTCGGCGTCCTGCAGCTCGTGCCGCAGGGCGAGGGCGCGCCGGTACATGCTCAGCGTCGAGTCGGGGTCGGCGCTCTCGGCCTCCACCGAGAACTCGCCCCACCAACCGGGCTGCGGCAAGTGCGCGCCGTCGTCGCCGAACCCGAACGACGAGCCCGTCGACGCCCAGGGGAGCGGCACGCGGCATCCGTCCCGGCCGACCTCGATGCCCGGGCTGCGGAAGAACGTCGGGTCCTGCCGGTCGGCGTCGGGGATGTCGGCGACCTCGGGGAGGCCGAGCTCCTCGCCCTGGTAGAGGTAGGCGCTGCCGGGCAGGGCGAGCATGAGCAGCGTCGCGGCACGCGCGCGGCGCAGGCCGCGGGCGGCGTCGAGCTCCGATGCGGGTCCGCCGTGCAGCAGCCACTCCTTGCCGACCACGCCCTCGTCGCCGGGATCGTCGGCCAGGCCGTAGCGGGTGGCGTGGCGCACCACGTCGTGGTTCGAGAACACCCACGTGTTCGACGAGCCGGTCACGGTGACGGACTCGAGGTTGTGGTCGATGATCGCCCGGAACTCGGCGGCCTCGAAGTTCGCGCGCAGCAGGTCGAAGTTGAACGCCTGGCCGAGGCTCGTCGGGAGGGCGTAGCGGTAGCGCCGCTCGGGCTCCACCCACGCCTCGGCGACCGCGATCCGCGGCGGGTCGTACTCGTCGAACACGGCGCGCCACTCGGCGTAGATCTCGTCGAGCTCCTCGCGGTCCCACAGCGGGTGCGAGCCGTCGGTCACGAGCCGCAGCTCCTCGAGCTCGGCGTGCGAGCGGAGCGGATACGTGAGGTCCTTCGCGAGCGCGTGCGCGACGTCGACCCGGAAGCCGTCGACCCCTCGGTCGGCCCAGAACCGCAGGGTCGTGAGGAAGTCGTCGCGCACCTCGCGGTTCGCCCAGTTGAAGTCGGGCTGCTCCGGTGCGAACAGGTGCAGGTAGAACTGCCCGTCGCCGACCGGCTCCCACGCCGACCCGCCGAACATCGCCTGCCAGTCGCTCGGCGGCTCGGTGCCGTCGGGACCCTCGCCATCGCGGAAGATGTAGCGCTCGCGCGCCGCCGAGCCCTTCGGCGAGGCGAGCGCCTCCTGGAACCACCTGTGGCGGTTCGACGAGTGGTTCGGCACGATGTCGACGATCAGGCGGATGCCGGCGGCATGCAGCGACGCGACCATCTCGTCGAAGTCGGCGAGCGTGCCGAGCTTCGGGTCGACGTCGCGGTAGTCGTCGACGTCGTACCCGCCGTCGGCGAGTGCCGAGGGGTAGAACGGCGACAGCCACACCGCGTCGACGCCGAGCTCGGCGAGGTACGGGATGCGGCTCGTGATGCCGCGCACGTCGCCGATGCCGTCGCCGTTCGCGTCGGCGAAGCTGCGCGGGTAGATCTGGTAGACGGCGGCCTGGCGCCACCACGTGGGGTCGTTCGCGATGACGGCCGTCGTGTCCTGCGCGAGGGTCGTGGGGGTCGTGTCGGTCATCGGTCGGGCCTTCCTTTCCGAGCGGATGCCTCGGGCCGCACGATACGCCGATCGCGGGCTCGAGGCATCCGTCGCCTGTTTCGAGGGTTACATGGAACCGGCCATGGAGGTCACCCCTCGCGGGCCCCCACCACGGCCGGTCGGGCGGTCACTTGATCGAGCCCCGCGTCACGCCGGAGATGACCCAGCGCTGCGAGAACACGTAGACGATGAGCAGCGGCGCCATCGCCATGAGGTAGGACGCGAACGCCACCGTGTAGTCGGTATTGAACTGCCCCTGGAACACGTACTGCGCGAGCGGCAGCGTGCGTGCAGCGGGATCGCTCAGCACGACGAGCGGCATGATGAAGTCGTTCCACGCCCACACGCAGGTGAGGATGCCCACCGTGGCGTTCATCGGCGCGAGCAGCGGGAAGATCACCTGCCAGAACACCCGCCACGTCGACGCGCCGTCGACGCGCGCCGCCTCCTCGAGCTCGATCGGGATCGAGCGGATGTACGCCGTGTAGATGAAGACGTTCAGCGAGAGGCCGTAGATCGTGTAGAGCACGATCATGCCCGCCTGGTTGTCGAGCCCGAGGATCGCGGTCTGCTTCACGAGCGGCAGCATGATGATCGGGAACGGGATGAACAGCGCCGCCAGCAGGTAGAAGAACACGCCCTTGAAGAACGGTCGGTGGATGTTGCGGGCGAGGGCGTACGCGACGATCGAGCTCGTCAGGAGCGTGAACACCACCGACCCGACGGTGATGAGGGCGGTGTTCATGAGCGCCTGCGGGAAGTTGGTGCGCTCCCAGGCCTCGGGGAAGTTCGCCCAGTTCACGGGGTCGGGCCACTCGAAGCCCGTGCCCGAAACCAGCTGGTCGGGTGTCTTCAGCGCGACGACCACCGCGAGGTAGAGCGGGATCAGGATCGTGAGCGAGCAGACCGCGATGAGGGCGGTGGCCCACCAGTTGACCCGACGGGTGTCGTCGTCGTCGCTGCGGGCGCGGCGTCGCCGCGGGACGTCGGGCAGGGCCTCCTCGGCCTGCGCCAGTGTGGTGGTTGCGGTCGTCATCAGAAATCGGCCTCTCTGCGCTGAAGGACCCGGAATTGGAAGAGCGAGACGACCGTGATCACGATGAAGAAGATCACCGCGTTGGCCGTCTGGTAGGCGAACTCGCCGCCCGAGAACCCGCCGCGGAAGATGAGCAGGGTCACCGATTCGGTCGAGGTGCCGGGTCCGCCGTTCGTCAGGGCGACGATCTGGTCGAAGACCTGCAGGTAGCTCTTCAGGCTCAGCACCACGTTGATGGTGAAGAACGCGCCGATCAGCGGGAACGTGATCGACCGGAACTGGCGCCAGGCGGAGGCCCCGTCGAGGGACGCCGCCTCGTAGAGCTCGCCCGGGATGGTCTGCAGGCCCGACAGGTAGATGATGATCGCGAACGCGCACGACTGCCAGACGCCCAGCACGACGATCGCGGTCCATGCCCAGTCGGGGTTGGTGAGGATGTTGTCGGCGAAGAGCGGGATGCCCGACAGGATCTTCGGCAGCGAGTTCGAGAAGAAGAACTGGAACACGTAGCCGATCACCAGGATCGAGAGCACGTACGGCACGAAGTAGACGCCGCGCCAGAAGTTGCGGGCCTTGATCTTCGCGTGCAGGCCGAGCGCGATCGCGAGCGAGATCACGTTCGTGAGGATCGTCGCGACGATCGCGAACAGGAACGAGAACCCGTAGGCCGCGAGGACTCGGTCGTCCCGGAACAGGTTGAGGTAGTTCGACAGCCCGACGAAGTTCCACTCGCCGTAGCCGGCGTAGTTCGTGAAGCTGAAGAAGATGCCCACGAGCACCGGCAGGGTGTGGAACAGCGCGAACGCGATGACCGCGGGCCACACCATCCAGTAGAAGGCGGGCAGGGCCCGGCGGCTCTCGAGCTTGACGCGCTTGGCACGGGCGGGCGTCTCGCCGGCCGTGGACGAGCTGCGCACCGCTTGGGTCAGCGTGGTCATGTCAGTCTCCCGTCACGGGGATCGTGCGAGCGGCGACCTTGCTCCACTCGCGGTCGAGGGTGGCGAGCGCGGCATCCGCGTCGCCGGTGAAGAGGAACTCCTGGTCGATCGCGGCGAGCGGGATGCTCGGCGGGACCTGGTGGTCGATGAAGCCCGTGATGCGGCCCTCGTCGAACCAGGGCGCGACCGACTGGATGGCGGGGTCGTCGCTGAGCTGCGCGCCCTCGACGGAGGGCACCATGTTCTGCGACGCGGCGAACTCCTCGATGACGTCCTGCTCGAAGAGGTAGTCGATGAAGCGCATCGCCTCCTCGCGATGCGGCGTGTCCTTGCCCATCGTCACCACGACGTCGACGCCGGAGACGAGCAGCCGGTCGGCGGGGTCGTCGGTCGCCGGGTACGGGAAGATGCCGGCCCGGATGTCGGGGTTCACGTCCTTGATCGGGCTGACCGCCCAGATGCCCTGCATGAGCATCGCGACGTCCCCATTGGCGAACGCGGCGTTGCCGTCGTCGTACGTCTTGCCGCGGTAGCCGTCCTGCGTGTACGAGAACAGCTCGTACTGCTGGTCGAGCGCCTCGGCGAAGTCCTTCTGGAACGACACCTCGGAGTCGGGACCGACGTCCTCGCCCTCCTCGCGCATCTGCTCGAAGAAGTCGTCCTGCGCCGGGTAGGCGCCGAGCGCGTTGAACGAGGGCAGCCCGGTCCACGAGTCGCCGAGCGTCCCGTAGAACGGCGTGATGCCGGCGGCCTGCAGCTGGTCGCACACGTCGATCAGCTCGTCCCACGTCTCGGGCACCTCGAGTCCCTGCTCCTCGAAGATGTCCTCGTTGTAGATGATGCCGTTGGCGTTGTTGACGTAGCCGAGGCCGTTGACCTCGCCCTCGGCGTTGCCCAGGTCGGCGAGGATGTCCTGCACCGCCGGGTTGATGGTCTGCAGCACCGGCTCGTCGGAGAAGTCGTAGAAGACGCCGGCCTGCGCGAGGCGGCCGAAGTTGCCGTTGGCGTTGAGCGTGATGACGTCGGGCGCCTTGTCCTTCACGAGCAGCGTGCGGATGATCGTGTCGGCGTCGGCGACCTGGTTCTGCACCACGTCGATGTCGGGGTTCTCGGCCTCGAAGTCGGCGATGATCTGCTCGAAGTCCTCGAGCGCCTCGCCCTTGAACTGGAAGAAATCGAGCTGCACGCGTCCGTCGCCGGGCGACGAGCAGCCCGCGAGCAGCAGGGCGCCGAGCGCTGCGGATGCCGCGACGGCGAGCGTGCGGCGGCGCCGTGCTCGTCGCCGGTGCGCTCGCGCCGGGCGGATGGGCTGGTCGGTCATGGTGTGCGCCTCCTTGCGCTGTGGATTGCGGTGGTGCGGTGATCAGTCGGGAGGAGTCAGCTCGAGGAGCACGAGCTGCGCGGGGAAGAGCACGGGAGCCTGCAGGCCCGCCGTGCCGAGTAGCCGGCCGGTGAGCGTGATCGGCTGCTCGGCCCAGGGGAGGGGGGACTGGCCGGGTCCATCGGCCACGCTCCCCGCTGCGATCCGCACGGCGTACCGGCGGTCGGCGTCGAGGCCCGGCAGCGTGAAGCGTCCGGGCGGGTACGTCACGCTGGTCGCGACCTGCGTGAAGGTGAAGAGGGCGGATGCCCCGTCGCGTGCGACGACGCCGCGGACGTCGGTCGTGGCATCCGCCGTGTCGCCATGCACGAGCACGCCCGAATGGATGAGCGCACGGTACTGCTTATGCAGGTCGACCCAGCGGGCGACCGCGGCGAGCCCGTCGTCGTCGAGGGCCGTGAGGTCCCACTCGATGCCGAGGTGGCCGAGCATCGCGACGCCGGCGCTGAGGTCGAGCGAGACGCGGCGTCCCGTGGAGTGCACGGTCGGGCTCGTGAGGTGCGCGCCCATCATCTCGGGCGGCACGACGAGGCTCGTGTAGCGCTGGATCTGCAGGCGCTCGACGGGGTCGAGGGTGTCGCTCGTCCAGACGCGGTCGGTGTGCTCGAGGATGCCGAGGTCGACGCGGGCGCCGCCCGACGCGCACGACTCGATCTCGAGCGCCGGATGCCGCCGCTTCAGCTCCGCGAGCAGGCGATAGAGCGCCTCGACGTTGTCGTGCACGCGAGCGCGGCCCGAGTCGGCCGCGCCGGCCTCGAGGAGGTCGCGGTTGTGGTCCCACTTGAGGTACGCGATGTCATGTTCGGCGAGCAGTGCGTCGAGTCGCTCGAGGAGGTGCGCCCACGCGCCCTCGTTCGCGAGGTCGAGCACGTACTGCTGGCGCGCGGGCACCGGCAGCTCGTCGCGGCCGCGCAGGATCCAGTCGGGGTGCGCGCGGGCGAGCTCGCTGTCGAGGTTCACCATCTCGGGCTCGACCCAGAGGCCGAACTCCATGCCGAGCCCGCGGACGCGCTCGATGAGCGGACCGAGGCCCGACGGCCACACGGTGTCGTCGACCTCCCAGTCGCCGAGGCCGGCGGTGTCGTCGCGGCGTCCGCGGAACCAGCCGTCGTCGAGCACGAACCGCTCCACGCCCGCGGCCGCGGCGCGCTCGGCGAGCGTGGCGAGGGTCTCGAGGTCGTGGTCGAAGTACACGGCCTCCCACGTGTTCAGGGTCACCGGCCGGGGGCGCCGCGGATGCTGCGGGCGGGCGCGCAGCTCGTCGTGGAAGCGCCGCGCGACCTCGTTGAGTCCGTCGCCCCACGATCCGATGGCCCAGGGCGTCGTGTAGGTCTCGCCCTCGCCGAGCACGATCTCGCCCGCGCCGAGCAACTCGCCCGCCGAGAGGAACGACTCCGCCGTGGGCGTGCGCTCCGCCGCGAGGCGATGGTTGCCGCTCCAGGCGACGTGCACCGCGTACACGAGACCGCGCTCGAAGCCGAAGCCATTGCGCCCGGCGGCGAGCACGAGGCTCGCGTCGGCGCCTGGGCGTCCGCGCCGGCTCTCGCGCAGGTGGGTGCCGATGGTGAACGCGTGGCGCTGCGGGGACCGCTCGCGCAGGTGGCGTCCGGTCGTGTCGAGGAGCTCGCCGAGGTCGCCCGGCACGGGGAACGTCGGGGCGAGCGCGGCGACCGAGTACGGGTCGGCCGCGCGGTTCTCGAGTGCGATGCGCTGGCGGAGGAGGCCCGACGCGGTGACCTCGAGCGTGATCGTCGCCGCGAGGCCGGCCGCGGCATCCGCTGCGCCGATCACGGCCCGGGTGGATGCCGCGTCGACCTCGATCGACTCGGTGACGAGCTTCGTCGAGAACGAGCGACCCTCGCGGTGCCCGGCGAGTCCCGGCGTGCCGAGCCAGCCCGAGGACTCCTGCGGGATGAGGGTGAGCGGTGCGGGCTGGTCGAGCCCGCCCGAGACGCGCTGGGGGAGTGCCGCCGTGCCCATCGCCGCGAGCTCCGCCTCGCCGAGGTCGCCCTGGTCGGCGCCCCAGAACACCATCGCCGGCAGCGGGGCGTGGCGGGCGTCGAGGATGACGCTGGTCCCCCCGTTGCGGAGGTGGAGGAGCTCGGAGCGGCGCTGCATGAGTTATTTCTACGACAGAAATAACATGCTGTCAATCCACCCCCGTTCGAGGGTGAAAACCGGGTAGGGCTCGGTTCAGCGGGCGATGTTCATGTCAAGATGGAACGAATCCACCGTCCTGGGAGGTCGACCGATGACGTCGCACGAGACCGAGGTGAGCGACACCGCGCGCGACCTCGCGCGTGAGGTGCTCATCCACGGACCCATCTCGCGCGCCGAACTCGGTCGCCGGCTGGGGCTGTCGCCCGCGAGCCTGACCCGACTGAGCAAGCCGTTCCTCGATCGCGGACTCCTCGTCGAGGCATCCGAGACCCTGCAGGGATCGACCGGTCGACCTGCGCGGCCGCTCGACGTGCCCGTGGACGCGGGCCGGTTCGTCGGCATGAAGGTGACCGGGGAGACCGCCTTCGGGGCCGTCACCGACCTGCGTGCGGGCGCCGTGGCGACGGCCGAGCGCGTGCTCGACGACCACGACATCGAGGGGGTCGTCGCGACGCTCGCAGGCCTCGTGGACGAGCTGCGCGACGCGGGCGGCGCCGACCTCGCCGGCATCGGCGTGAGCGTCGGCGGCAACGTCGCGGGCGGACGCGTCATCACCCGGGCGCCCTTCCTCGGCTGGCGCGACGTGCCCCTCGCCGACCTCCTCGAGTCGCGCGTCGGCGTGCCCGTCACGGTCGAGAACGACGTGACCGCGCTCACGACCGCCGAGCAGTGGTTCGGCGACGTGCGCGGCCGCGACTCGTTCGCCGTCGTGACCATCGGGGCCGGCGTCGGCTACGGGCTCGTGATGCACGACCGCGTCGTGACCACGCCCGACTCCGGCCTCGGCCTCGGCGGGCACCTGCCGCTCGACCCGAACGGCCCGCTGTGTCCGGAGGGGCACCGCGGATGCTCCAGCGCCATGCTCTCCATCCCGAGCATCACCGCGCAGCTGGGCATCGCCCTCGGGCGCGAGGTCGACTACGACGAGGTGCTCGCGCTCGCCGCGGCGGGGCATCCGCTCGCCGTCTCGATCACGGATGCCGCGGGCCGCGCCCTCGGCCGCATGATGGCGCTCATCGCGAACCTCGCCATGGTCGACGCGATCGTGCTCGCCGGCGAGGGCATGGCGCTCTGGGACGTCGTGGGCGACGTGGCGATCGCCGCGCTCGCCGCCGACCGCGACCCCGAGGCGTCGCCCGTCGAGCTCTTCGTCGACGACGCCGGGTTCGCGTCGTGGGCTCGGGGCGCGGCGGCCGTGGCGATCCAGGCGGCGCTCGGCCGGCTACGGCTCCCGGCGGTCGAGTAGCGCCGGTTCCGGCTGAGGGGGTTACTGCTCCAGGGGACGGGCCGAGGAGGAGCGCACGCGGAGCTCGTAGGGGAGGGGCGTCGCGGCGGGAGGCGCGGCATCCGCGTCGGGCTCGAGCTGCTCCATGAGGATCTCGACCGCCTTCTCGCCCTGCAGCCGGGGGAACTGCGCGACCGTCGAGAGCCCGAAGAAGTCGGACAGGTCGTGGTCGTCGATGCCCACGATCGACACGTCGCGAGGCACCACGAGCCCGAGGTCGCGGGCCGCGAGGATCGACCCGATGGCCATCTCGTCGGATGCCGCGAAGATCGCGGTCGGGCGGTCGTGCGGCACGCCCAGCAGCTGCTTCGCCGCGTGGTAACCGCCCTTGATGGTGAAGTCCGCGGGCGCGAACAGGCGCGGGTCGATGTCGATGCCGGCATCGCGGAGCGCGCCCTCGTAGCCGATGCGCCGGTTCGTGGGCAGGTGGAAGTCCAGGTCGAACTCGATGTCGCCCCCGATGTGCGCGATGCGGCGGTGGCCGAGCCCGATCAGGTGCTCGGTCGCGAGGCGCGCCACCGCGACGTCGTCGATCGTCAGCGTGCGCACGCCGGGGATCGGGCCACCGACGCCCACGAGCGGCTTGCCGAGGTCATGAAGTCGCGCGACTTCGGGCTCCGCGAGCTCGAGCGAGACGGCGATGACCGCGTCGACGCGCTGCCGCAGCAGGAAGTGCTCGAACACGCTCGCGCGCTCACGGCCGTCGCCCGACAGGTTGTAGAGCGTGAGGTCGTAGCCGTGCCGCAGCAGCGCCTGCTGGGCGCCCTCGAGCACCGAGGAGAAGAACCACCGGTTGAGGAACGGGATCACGACGCCGATGTTGCGCGTGCGGCCCGAGGCGAGGCTCGACGCATTCGACGACACCACGTAGCCGAGCCGGGCGGCCGCCTCGAGCACCTTCTGCTTCGACGACGGCGAGACGTGGCCGCGGCCGCTGAGTGCACGCGAGACGGTCGCGGTGGAGACCCCCGCGAGCTTCGCGACCTCTTCGATCCCGGCCATGGCTCCTCATTCCCGGCCACGCCGATGCCGGCGCGACGACCGATCCCGGGCCTCGGCGCGTCATCCCAGGCCTGGCCGAGTCACGAGGCATCCTATCGTCTGGCCCTGCCCGAGACCCCGTCGTGACCCCCATCGACGGGACACCGTTTGCCGCCCCGCCTGCGTGGCGCGTTGCCGGCGGCGCGCTCGTGCGGTAGAAAAGGCCGGGTCGATGCATGCACCTGGGGGCGGACCAAGCCTCCTCTGAGGCCGGAAGGAGAGCTCGCGTGAAGTGGGTCAAGCGCATACTCATCGCAGCGGTCGTCATCTTCGCGGTCTTCTACGTGGTGACGCGCCCGCAGGACGCCGCCAACGCCGTCGAGGGCGCGGTCGGCGCCGTCTGGAACGCCGGCGCGGCCATCGGCCAGTTCTTCACCTCGCTCGCCACCTGAGGCCGGCGTGCTCTTCGACCCCAAGGTCCAGAAGTACCTCATCGCCGACGAGGGCGAGGTCATCGTCGACGAGGTGCGCAAGCACTGGGCGGTGGTGATCGGCCCGATCCTCGAGATCATCCTCGCGATTCCGGTGCTGCTGCTGCTCGGCGTGTTCCCGTCGACGCTGTACTGGGTGCCGATCTTCCTCTCGCTCGCGCTGGCGCTCCACGGGGGCTGGCGCATCCTCCAGGCGCAGATGGACCGCTTCGTCATCACGAACATGCGCGTGTTCCGCGTGCACGGCATCCTGTCGCAATCGCAGGCCACGATGCCGCTCGCCCGAATCCTCGACATCTCGGTGCACCGGCCGGTCATCGGCCGCATCCTCGGCTATGGGCACTTCGTGTTCGAGTCCGCCGCCCAGGAGCAGGGGCTGCGCGAGATCCGCTTCGTCGGCCGCCCGAACGAGCGCGGCCTCACCATCCAGCGCGTCATCGCCCGCTCGGGCCTGCGCGGACCCGTCCCGCGACCCGACACCCCCGCCGCCCCGCCGCCACCTCGGAACGTGCCGCCGCCGCCGGTCCCCGCCGTGACGGTCGCGCCGGTCACGTCCTCCAGCGCGCCGACGGGCCCGATCCCCACCGTGCCCGGCGACCCCGGTGCGATGCCGTACGATCCCGACCACCCCGATTCGCCGAACGACACCGCCGAGATCCCCTGGTGGAGGGCCGCGAACTGACGCCGAATCGGCCCCGATCAGGCCTTCGTAGGCCGGAGCGGCGGTCGCGGCATCAGCTGCCCGCCCCGATTTCTCACGACGGCACTCCGCGGGTATCCTTGACAGGCCCCCGGTTGTGTGCAGAACGCGGTCGGGTGCGACTGGCGAGTTACCCAAGCGGCCAAAGGGATCTGACTGTAAATCAGCTGTCTACGACTTCGGGGGTTCGAATCCCTCACTCGCCACCCCAGAAGCCCCGGTCCGCCGGGGCTTTCGTGGTCTTCACCGCGGTGCGGCCGGCGACCGTCGTCGGGCGGACGCCACGTCGTCGGGCGGATGCCGCGGTTCACCGGCCCTGACGGATCCAGAGCTCGTATGGCCCAATCCGGTCATCCAGAACGAACTGCCGTTCGAAGTGCGCGAGCCGATCCTCGGAGAGCCACGCCCTCTCGCTGGGCAGCATGACGGCGGCATCCGCCCCCTCGACGTACGACCACCAACGCGCATGCCAGGCTTCGGACTCGACGAGGTCGCGATGCGAGAGGGACGCGGCATTCGGCAATGTCATGCCCAGGCTCAGCGGGTCGATGTCCATCGGGCAGTCGTTGTCGAGGTTGGTGGCGACCCGATCGGCAGCTACGAGCGTCGAGGTCATGCCCGCCACGCACGAGCGATCCGCTGCCCATGCCTGGAGCACGCGCGCGGACGGCGTCGTCTCGGCCGGGACGAGTTCGCCCGCCGCCATGACGGCGAGCACGACCAGGGACAGGGCGAGCACGGCTCGACGAACCACAACGTGCCGAAGTCGCCCGACGGCCGCGCCCAGGGAGAGCGCCAGCGGCGCCATCAGCCAGGCGGCGTAGTGGTAGAAGAACATGGCGCTGACGGCCAGCACCAAGGCGTGGGCGAGCGCGATGATCACCCACCATGCCTCGTCGGGCCACGTGGAGGGAGGGCGCCGAGCCCGTAGCATCTCGACCGCCGGGAGTGCGGCGAAGGCGAGCAGAAGGGCCATCCCCAGACCGGATGCCGCAGTGGGGATGAGCTCGCGGAGGGCCTCGAACGACACGTACGGCGAGAACACGTCGGCCCGCTCCACGAGCGGGACATCGTTGCCGCCGCGCCCCAGTTGCGCGCTCACCGTCAGTGACCACATCGCGACGGGATCGGTGAAGAAGAACGGCAGCGCCGCGACGCCTGCAGAGATCGCTCCAGAGACCAAGTACCGAGCGACCGCCCGCCGACCGAGCATCGCGACGACCATCCAGGCGACGAGCGCCACGTCGATAATCGCCCAATACTTGGTGACGAGGGCGAGCCCGAGGGCGATGCCCGCCACGATCGGCGCTGACCGGTGTCGCGATGCGACAGCGAGGAGGGCCACCAGCAACGCGAGGTTGAGGTACGGCTCGAGGAGGTACGTCTGCTCGGTCGCGACCGCCGCGCCCCAGACCGCGTAGAGACCGCCGCCGACCAGGATCGCGGCCACCCCGAACCGGCGGAGCAGGAGCGCGATGATGGTGGTGTTCGCGACACCGACCCCAACCGTGAACAGCCGCGCACCGGCAAGTCCCACCGCTTCGGTGGTACCCCCGCCGAGAAGGGCGAAGGGCGTGAGCGCGAGCAAGGATCCCGGGGGATGCACGAAGTCGAAGTCGACGTAGGGCAACCGGCCGTGCAGCAGCGCCACGGAACCGGCGAACATGATCCCGTCGTCGTTCTCCCGCATCCAGAGCAGGGCGTCGGGAGCAACGAACACGGCGATCCGCACGGTGAGCGCGACGAGAGCGACGGCGACGACCGCGCCCACGATGGCGCCCCGCCTCGCTGGTACGACCGCGGGGGTGCCCTCGCCCATCCGCGCCTCCCCCGCTCAGCCGGTGCGCCGTGGTCAGGATGCCACGAGCGCCACGATAGCGCGGCACGCGCGCGACCCCTTCGCGGCGCGGCGCGCGAGGTCGACGCGACGCGATGCGCCTGCCCGGGGCGTAGCGTGAGGGGCATGACCCAGCTCGACGCCCACGGGGCATCCGACGGCCTGCTCGACCTCGCCCGCGACATCGCCGTACGGGCCGCGGAGTTCGCGCTCGACGCGCGCCGGGCCGGCGTGAGCGTCGCAGCCACGAAGTCGACCCCGACCGACGTGGTCACCGCCGCCGACCGCGACACCGAGGCGCTCATCCGGTCGTTCATCCTCGACGTGCGTCCCGACGACGGCATCGTCGGCGAGGAGGACGCCGCGCACATCGGCACGAGCGGCATCGACTGGGTCGTCGACCCGATCGACGGCACGGTCAACTTCCTCTACGGCATCCCGGCGTGGGCGGTCAGCATCGCCGTGGTGGAGGGCGCGGGCGGCGGCGACGTCGGCGGCACCACGCTCGCCGGCGTCGTGATCAACCCGGTGACCGGCGAGGTGTTCGAGGCATCCGCGGGCGGAGGCGCCCGGCTGTCGGGGCGCGAGCTCGCCGTGAACACCGACGTGCCGCTCGCGTCGGCGCTCATCGGCACCGGCTTCTCCTACGCCGCCGAGCGGCGGCACGAGCAGGCCGCCGTGCTGCTCGAGCTCATCACGAAGGTGCGCGACATCCGGCGCATCGGCTCGGCTGCGCTCGACCTGTGCGCCCTCGCCGCCGGCCGCCTGGACGGCTACTACGAGCGCGGTCTCAACGCGTGGGACCACTCCGCCGGTGCGCTCGTCGCGCGTGAGGCCGGCGCGCGGATCGGCGGCCCGCACGGCGGACGCGAGAACCGCGAGCTGCTCGTCGCGGCCGCGCCGGAACTCTACGAGGAGCTCACCGCGGCGCTGCGGACGGCCGGCGTCGACGCCTGAGACGCGCCGTGACGGCGTTTTCCACAGACGCCGATTCCGTGCGTGTTCGCGATCGCGTGCGCGCGAATCCGCGAGCCCTCGCGCGCCCTGCTGCGGATGCCGCAACGAACGTGCGTCGCGACCGACGGATATCTCCGCGCCGCGTGGCGAAGACATATGAGAACGGATAGTCTTTACCAACCCGTTATCTCGACACAGGTCGTGATCGCACACCTCCCCGTTCGTACCTCCCCGATACGCCGAAGGTCCCCCCACGTGCTCGAGCCCCACCTCGTGCCCGACGGTTCTGCGCCAGGCACTCAGTCTCCGTTGCGGTCTGAGCGACCCCTGACGCGCCGCGAGCTCCGCGAGCGTGAAGCAGCGGATGCCGCGCGCGCCGCGGCTGCGGCCGGGCCGGTCGAGCCGGGGCAGGCGCCCGCGCAGTCGGGGCAGGGGTTCGGGCAGCAGGCCGCGTCGTCGGGGTATCCGCAGGCCGCCGCGCCGGTGTATCCGTCGCAGCAGGCCGCGGCGCCGGTGTATCCGTCGCAGTCTTCGGCGCCGGTGTTCCCGCAGCAGCCGGCGGAGCTGGTGTTCCCGCAGCAGGTGGCTGCGCCGGTCGTGTCGCAGCCGCAGTCCGCGGCGCCGGTGTTCACGCAGCCTGCGCAGGTTTCGCCGCAGGCGACTTCGCAGCCGCAGGCGTGGCAGCCCGCCGCGTATCCGCCGGCGACGCACGCCCCGCAGCCTCAGGCAGCGCCGGTCCTGCCGCCCCCGGCGCAGCCCACGGCACCCGCAGCGCCGGCCGCGCAGCATCCGACCGCGGCGCAGCCCGCGCCGATGGTGCAGCCTGCAGCGCAGCCCGTGGCGCCCGCAGCGCCGGCCGCGGCGCAGCCCGTGCGACCCGGCTTCGACGACCTCTTCGGAGGCCTCGGCACCGCACCTCACGAGACCATCGAGGCGCCCGTCCGGCGCCGCGTCGCCGAGACGATTCCCAACCCCGAGGCCGAGCAGGCCGACCGTCCCACCGGTCGAGGCTCGGCCTCTTCCATGTCCCGACCCGCCGATGCGCCGAGTGCGCGCGGCCGTGGCGCAGAGCGTCGGCCCGCAGGCGCAGACGCGGGCGGGTTCGACGCACTGTTCGCGGGCCTGGGCGATGACGACGAGTCCGACGAGCCCGTCAGTGGTACTCGCGGCCGTTCGCCGCGCAAGGCCGAGAAGCCCAAGAAGCCGTCGCGGGCCGAGAAGGCCGCCGCGAAGCGAGAAGCATCGGCGAAGGGCGCTGGGCCTCGTCGCGGATCGTCCGTGCCCTCGGCGCCTCGCCCCGTGGGCGACGTCGACCTCGCGTCGCTCGTCGCGGGCGGCGGCGCGTCCGTCGCGGGTGCGCTCGGCGTCGCCGCGGCCGGGGCTGCCTCGGTCGGTGCATCGGCCGCCTCGGGTTCCGCCTCGGCCGCCTCGGGTTCCACTCCGGCCGCCGCATCCGGGGTCACCCCCGGTCTCTTCGGCTCGGCGGCGACGCCCGCCCCGCACCTCGCAGCCACGACGCCGGTCCGGTCCGACGCGGCATCCGTCATCGCGCCGCCCGCCGGCGCCCCCGCCGGATTCGCGTCGGCCATCTCCGCCGCGGCGGGTGCCCGACCGGGTCCCGACCCGGCCGTGCCAGCGCGAGCACCCCTGAACCTCGACCGGCCGGCAGGCCGTGCTGACGCCGCGCCCGTCGACGCCGACATCACCGGCGTGTCCGACCTGCTCGACTTCGGCTCGTCGTCCGATGCGGCCCCGGCCGCCGCTCCGACTGCGACGCGACGTTCGGCGCAGCGTTCCGAGCCCACGCGCGAGACGCCTCGTTCCGCAGGGCCGGCGCGACGCTGGGCACCGCAGGCGGCGTCGCGCCCGGCCGCCCGGCCCGCGGCATCCGCCCCCCGCCGTCGCCGTGGAACCCGACAGCTGGCCAGCCTCGTCGCGATGAGCTTCGCGGCGCTCCTCGCGGTGGCCACGACGATCCCGTCGCTCTCGCTGCTCACGCCTGAGGACGTGCAGGCGCTCGCGCTGTCGGACACGTCGGGCTTCGGTCGCGACGGCCAGCGCGTGACGATCAACGGCGACGTCGTCGCGGCGCAGGGCGTGCAGCGCGAGGGTTACGAGCACATGTCGATGTCGGAGGTCGCGGAGGCGGCGGGCATCCGCGCCGAGGCGGACTTCGTCAACAACCCGGCGGGCACGATCCAGTGGCCCTTCGCGGTCGGCGTGCACATCGGCGACCACTTCGGCTACCGCGACTGCGCCGGCTGCTCGAGCGACCACGGCGGCCAGGACTTCAACCCCGGCCTCGGCGCCGAGATCCAGGCGATCGCCGACGGCACCGTGGCCGTCTCGACCGACTCGGGCGGCTCGCTCGGCGTCGTCATGATGATCGACCACCAGATCGACGGCGAGCTCGTCACGAGCGTGTACGCGCACATGATCGAGGGTTCGCGGCGCTTCGAGGTCGGCGACACCGTGCACGTCGCGGACGTCATCGGCCAGACGGGCAACACGGGCATGTCGACAGGTCCGCACCTGCACTTCGAGATCCGCCTCGGGGGCGTCAACGGCACAAAGGTCGACCCGCTCGACTGGCTCTACGCCAACACGAACTAGTCGCCTCTACGCGATCCAGCCGGCAGCTGCATACCCCTGCAACTGCGCGCTCACCTGCGGTCGGCGACGTTCGCGGTTCTGTTCCCTGGCGAAATGCATGAGAATCGCCATCATGCGCGCCGTCAGCGGCATATCCGCCCGATTCTCATGCAGTTCGGCACGGCTTTCCACAGAATGATCTGACCCGCGTTCGCGGACTCGCCCGATTGCCAAACTCGACACGTGGAATCGGTGATCCGGCATCTGCAGCTGAACCAAGGCGTGCTGCCGTACTCGGCGCTGGATGCCGCGGGGTGCGAGCGGCGCGACGTCGGACGTGAGCTCCATGCGGGGAGGATCGTTCGAGTGCGGAGCGGGTGGTTCGCACTCCCCGACGCGCATCGCGAGGTCGTCAGGGCCGTCCGAGTCGGCGGGACTGCGACGGCTGCGACCGTCGCGAAGATGCGAGGACTGTGGGTGGCCGACGACTCGCAACTGCACGTCCGCGTCCGCTACTCGACCGGCAGGCTGTCGGCGCCGCATGATCGTCGACAACCGCTCGACAGGGTACGTCACCGGGTCTGCGTCCACTACGGTCGACCCGGCCCGTTCGATCGTGCAGCTGACCCGTTGACCAGGTCGCTCGCCGAGATGTTCGCCTGCGGTGACGTCGGAGGTGCGATCGCGACGGTCGACTCCGCCCTCGAGACGGGCGCGTTGCATCTCGCTCATCTCGACCTCATCCGGTCGTGGATGCCGCCCTCGAAGCGCGCCCTGCTCGACCTGTCCGAGCCCGATGCACAATCGGGAATCGAGACCAAGGTTCGGCTGTTCCTGCGATCGCGGCGGATCCCGTTTCGCGTCCAGGTCGCCATTTCAGGGGTCGGACGCGTCGATCTCCTCGTTGGCGAGCGGCTCGTCATCGAGCTCGACGGGCGGGCGTTCCACACCGGATCCGCGTTCGACGAGGATCGCGCGCGCGACTTCGAGCTCGTCACCCGCGGATACGTGGTGCTTCGGCTCAGTTACCGGCAGGTCGTGCACGACTGGGATCGGACGCGGTCCGGGATCCTGGCGCTCGTCGCGCGCGGCGAGCACCGTTGGCGTGGCGCAGGACCGTTCGCGCCGATTCCGGCGTCCTTACGCCCGCTGCCCACGCGAAATGCATGAGAATCCGCCGGATGGGTTGCCTGAGGGACCTGTCCGACCGATTCTCATGCGTTTCGCGTGGGCAGCCCAGTAGCGCGAGCAGTGCGGACCGCGCCGCAAAGCGGAACCGCCAGGCAGTGGCGGCGGTGCCGCGCGCGCCGCCCGGCTACGCGCGCAGCCAGGCCGTGGTGTCGTAGGGGAGCGTGCGCCCGTCGAGCGGTCCGCTCGCGAGCAGCACCTCGCCGCCAGGCAGCTCCACGGGCACGGTGCCCGTGTTCGCGACGACCACGACGGGCCCGTTCCGGAGCGCGACGACCGACTCGGGGAACCCGGGCAGCCACTCGAGCGTGCCGGCGCCCAGGGCGTGCTCGCGCCGCAGGCGCAGCGTGTCGCGGTAGAGCGAGAGCGTCGATCCGGGGATGCCGCGCTGCGCGTCGCGCGCGAGCGACGCCCACTGCGCGGGCTGCGGCAGCCACGAGGCATCCGTCGGCCCGAAGCCGTAGGACGGCGCGGTGCCCTCCCACGGGATGGGCACGCGGCATCCGTCGCGGCCGTATCGCTCGCCGGCGGTGCGGAACCAGGTCGGGTCCTGGCGGGCGTCGTCGGGGAGGTGGATGACCTCGGGCAGGCCGAGCTCCTCGCCCTGGTAGAGGTACGACGAGCCGGGCAGCGCGAGCATGAGCGCGGTCGCGGCGCGCGCGCGGCGCAGGCCGGACTCGTACTCGGGGAGTCCCTTCGAGCGCGGGCCGAGGCCGTGGCCCTGCGGGTTTGCCTCGGTCACCGAGAGGCGCGTGGCGTGGCGCACCACGTCGTGGTTCGAGAGCACCCAGGTCGAGGGCGCGCCGACGGCGCCGAACGCGTCGAGCGACGCGTCGATCACGCGGCGGAGCGCCGCGGCATCCCACGGTGTCTCGAGGTAGGCGAAGTTGAACGCCTGGTGCATCTCGTCGGAGCGCACCCACTTGGCGACCCGGGGGAGCGGGTCGACCCAGGCCTCGGCGGCGAGGATGCGCTCGCCGGGGTACTCGTCGAGCAGCGCGCGCCAGTCGCGGTAAATCTCGTGCACGCCGTCCTGGCCCCAGTACGGCGCGCCGTCGCCCTCGTCGCTGATCTCGGGCTCGAGGGGCACGCCCGCCTCGTCGGGCGGAACCGAGCCAGGGACGCCACCGGCGCCGCCCATGCTGCCGCCCTCGGCGGGAGGCGTGTAGTCGGGGAGGCCGTCGGCCTTCACCATGCCGTGCGCCACGTCGACGCGGAACCCGTCGACGCCGCGATCGAGCCAGAACCGCAGGATGCGCCGGAACTCCTCGCGCACCTCCTCGTTCGTCCAGTCGAAGTCGGGCTGCGAGCTGTCGAACAGGTGCAGGTACCACTGGCCGGGGGTGCCGTCGGGCTCGACGACGCGGGTCCACGCGGGGCCGCCGAAGACGGACTCCCAGTTGTTCGGCGGCTCGTCGCCGGCCGGACCGCGGCCGTCGCGGAACAGGTACCGGGCGCGCTCGGCGCTGCCGGCCGGCGCCGCGAGGGCGGCCCGGAACCATGCGTGCTCATCTGACGAGTGGTTCGGCACGAGGTCGATGATCACGCGGATGCCGCGGGCGTGCGCCTCGGCGAGCATCGCGTCGAAGTCGGCGAGCGTGCCGAAGCGCGGGTCGACGTCGCAGTAGTCGGCGACGTCGTAGCCGGCGTCGCGCTGCGGCGACGTGTAGAAGGGGGAGAGCCAGATGGCGTCGATGCCGAGGTCCTGCAGGTCGCCCAGTCGGCTCGTGATGCCGGCGAGGTCGCCCATGCCGTCGCCGTTCGCGTCGGCGAAGGACCGGGGGTAGATCTGGTAGATCGCGGCGGTGCGCCACCACTCGGAAGTCATGACGAGAACTGTACGACATCTCGTTACAGCATGGAAACGCTTGCAACATCGAAGCGTCATGCGGAGATTACGAACCGGTATCAATGCTGGGCGTCCGGTTTGGTAATGAACGTCACGCAAGGTATACCTGTAATCGCTTGCACATCTGCGAGTACTCCACACGGAAGAACGGCCTTTCGGCACGGTGCGCGATTCCGCTCGGAAACGGGCGGAACGGGGATCCCAACCCCACACCAGGCGAAGGCGCCGATTCCTCACGCACACTGAGAAGGGCACACCAATGAGGGTGAACAAGAAGGGCCTCCTCGCTGCAGGCGCCGTCGCGGTCGTCGTGACGCTGGGCCTCGCGGGCTGCGCCGGCGGCGACGCCGGATCGGACGCCGAGGCGTCGTCGAGCGGCACGCTCACGGTCTGGGTCGACGCCGAGCGCGTGGACGCGCTGAAGGGCGCGGCCGAGGCGTACACCGAGAAGACCGGCGTCGAGGTCGAGCTCGTCGGCAAGGACAACGCCGACATCAAGGACGACTTCATCCAGCAGGTTCCGACCGGCAAGGGCCCCGACATCACCATGGGTGCGCACGACTGGCTGGGCGAGCTCTCGACCAACGGCGTCGTGGCTCCGATCGAGCTCGGCGACTCCGCCGCCGACTACCTCCCGGTCGCGATCGACGCGTCGACCTACGAGGGCACGACCTACATGCTCCCCTACGCGGTCGAGAACATCGCGGTGCTCCGCAACGCCGACCTCATCCCCGAGGCCGCGACGAGCTTCGACGACATGATCGCCAAGGGCCAGGCCGCCGGCCTCGCGCACCCGTTCGTGGTCGAGCAGGGCGCCGAGGGCAACCCCTACCACCTCTACCCGTTCCAGACCGCGTTCGGCGCTCCCGTCTTCGGCACGAACGACCAGGGCTACGACTCGACCGACCTCCAGCTCGGCAACGAGGGCGGCCAGCAGTTCGCCGCCTGGCTCTCGTCGCAGGGCAAGAACGGCACCGGCAACTTCAACACCGACATCGACGGTGACATCGCGAAGCAGGCCTTCCTCGACGGCACCGCGGCCTTCTGGCTCACCGGCCCGTGGAACGTGGGCGCCGCGATCGACGGCGGCATCAACGTCGCGATCGACACCGTGCCCAGCCCGACCGGTGAGGCCGCCGCGCCGTTCGCCGGCGTGAAGGGCTTCTTCATCTCCTCCGAGTCGAAGAACAAGGTCGCCGCGAACGACTTCCTCGTGAACTACCTCGGCACCGAGGACGTGCAGCTCGAGCTCTTCAAGGCGGGCAACGTCCTCCCGGCGCTCTCGGCCGCGGCCGAGACCGCGTCGAGCGACCCGATCATCGAGGGCTTCGCCGCCGTCGGCGCCGAGGCCGTCCCGATGCCGGCGATCCCGGCCATGGGCTCGGTGTGGCAGTACTGGGGCATCGCCGAGGCCGACATCATCAACGGTGCCGACCCGACCGCGACCTGGCAGAAGCTGACCAGCGACGTGCAGGCCGCGATCGACGCCAAGTAACGACGAGTCGTCTCCGGGTCGGATGCCGCAGCGGCACCCGGCCCGGAGCACTCACGTTCGACGAGGAAGCGAGCACCAGATGAGCACGACGATCGACGACGACGTCACCACGGAGACACCGCCGAAGCCCACCAAGCGCCAGCGTCAGGCGGCGAACATCGCCGACGCGGCATCCGGCGGCATCAAGATGCTGCTGCTCAAGCTCGTGCTCCTCGGCATCCTCGATGCGATCGCGGTGTACGCCGTGCTCGTGCTCGCGGGCTTCGGCCAGTGGCTCATCGCGATCGTGGTCGCCGCGGTCGCCGCGCTCGTCAACTGGATCTACTTCTCCCGACGCAAGCTCCCGGCGAAGTACCTCACGCCGGGCATCATCTTCCTGGTCCTCTTCCAGGTCTTCGTGCTCGTCTACACGGGCTACATCGCCTTCACCAACTACGGCACGGGCCACAACGGCTCGAAGGAGCAGGCGGTCTCGTCGCTCATGGCCTCGTCGCTGCAGCGCGTCGAGGACTCGCCGACCTACCCCGTGACCGTCGTCGACCAGCTCGGCACGCTCGGCCTGCTCGTGACCGACCCCGACGGCGACGCCTACGTCGGCACGAACGACCAGCCGCTCGAGCCCGTCGACGCCGAGTTCGACGGCGACAAGGCCGTCGCGGTCGACGGCTGGACGTCGCTCCAGTTCGCCGACGTGCTCGCCCGCACCGACGAGATCACCGAGCTCGCGGTGCCGTTCTCCGACGACCCGAACGACGGCGCGCTTCGCACCCCCGACGGGTCCAATGCCTACCAGTACGTCTCGACGCTGGAGTACGACGAGGCCGCCGGCACGATGACGGATGTCACGACGGGCACGGTCTACTCCGACATCGGCACGGGCGCCTTCACCTCCGCCGACGGCGACGAGCTGCTGCCCGGCTGGCAGATCACCGTCGGCTTCGACAACTTCGTGCGCGCGGTCTCGGATCCCCGCCTCGCGCAGCCGCTGGTCTACGTCACGCTCTGGACGTTCGCCTTCGCCCTCATCTCGGTCGCGTCGACGTTCTTCCTCGGCCTCTTCCTCGCGATCGTGTTCAACGACATGCGGATGCGCGGACGCAAGTACTACCGAGTGCTGATGATCCTGCCGTACGCGATCCCGTCGTTCCTGTCGGCCCTGATCTGGGCGGGCATGATGAACGAGAGCTTCGGGTTCATCAACCAGGTACTGCTCGGCGGGGCATCCGTGCCCTGGCTCACCGACCCGTGGATGGCCAAGCTCTCGGTGCTCATCGTGAACCTGTGGCTGGGCTTCCCCTACATGTTCCTCGTCTGCATGGGCGCGCTGCAGTCGATCCCCGACGAGCTGCAGGAGGCGGCGACGGTCGACGGCGCGCGGCCGTGGGCGGTGTTCCGGCTCATCAAGCTCCCGCTGCTGCTCGTGACCGTGGCGCCGCTGCTCATCGCGTCGTTCGCGTTCAACTTCAACAACTTCAACACCATCTACATGTTGACCGACGGCGGCCCGCGCGACTCGAACGCGCCGATCCCGGTCGGGTTCACCGACATCCTCATCACGATGGTCTACAAGGTGGCCTTCACCGGCCAGTCGCGTGACTACGGCCTCGCGAGCGCCTACTCGATCATCATCTTCATCATCGTCGCGGTGATCTCGATCATCGCCTTCCGTCGCACCAAGAGCCTCGAGGAGCTGAACTGATGGCCAAGGAGACCCAGCGCGGCGCATGGGCGGACAACCTCGCCGTCGAAGGCGAGATCCTGGCCGCGGGAATCGACGCCGACGCTCGCGAGCGCGCGATCAAGGATGCGCAGAAGTCGGGCGGCGGCTACGTCGCCCCGAAGCGCCCGTTCAACTTCGGCAGGTGGTTCACGGCGACCGGATGGCGCCACGTCGTCGGCGTCGTCATGCTGCTGTTCGCGCTCTTCCCGATCGTGTTCGTCATCTCGTCGTCGCTGAACCCGCACGGCACGCTCACCGGATCGAACGCGCTGTTCTCGCAGCTCGGCCTCGACAGCTACGTGCGGATCCTCTCCGACCCGCAGGTGCCGTTCCCGACGTGGTTCGCGAACACGCTGATCATCGCCGGCATCACCGCCGTCGGCACCGTGTTCCTCGGCGCGCTCGCCGCGTACTCGTTCTCGCGCATGCGCTTCACGGGCCGCCGGTTCGGACTCATCTCGATCGTGGTCGTGCAGATGTTCCCGCAGATGCTCGCCGTGGTGGCGATCTTCCTCCTCATGAGCGCGGTCAGCGACTGGTTCCCGGCGATCGGCCTGAACACGCACGTCGGCCTCATCATGGTGTACCTCGGCGGCGCGCTCGGCGTGAACACGTTCCTCATGTACGGCTTCTTCAACACCATCCCGGCGTCGATCGACGAGGCCGCGAAGATCGACGGCGCGGGCCACGCTCGCATCTTCTTCACGATCATCCTGCGCCTCGTGGCGCCGATCCTCGCGGTCGTGGCGCTGCTGTCGTTCATCTTCTCGGTGAACGAGTTCGCCGTGGCATCCGTGATGCTCATCGACACCGAGAAGCAGACGCTCGCGGTGGGCCTCACGAAGCTCGTGTCGAACCCGCGCTACGCCGACTGGAGCGCGTTCTCGGCCGGTGCGGTGCTCGCCGCGCTGCCCGTCGTCGTGCTGTTCCTCTGGTTGCAGAAGTACATCGTCGGCGGCCTCACGGCGGGCGCCGTGAAGTAGCCGAGCGGATGCCGCGGGCGGCCCTTCGCGCGATCGAAGACGGGCCCCGCGGCATCCGGCCGCCGATTCGGAGCAGGCCCCGCGAGGTGATATCCTCGTACGGTTGCCGAGTTCGGCACACGCCCCGATAGCTCAGTGGTAGAGCACTTCCATGGTAAGGAAGGGGTCGTCAGTTCAATCCTGACTCGGGGCTCTGGTTCTCCCGGCATCGCCGGCGAAACCTCCCGGCGGGGTAGCTCAGGTGGTTAGAGCACACGGCTCATAATCGTGGTGTCGCGGGTTCGAGTCCCGCCCTCGCTACAACAGCAGATTCTCGCGGATCTCTGGCCGCTGGGCCCCGACCGTCGTTCGTTCGAGTCGATCCGGTGGCGGTTGAGGCACCTTCGCCGGGCGTCAACTGCCCTTCGCAGGCGAGGCGTTTCGGTTGAAGTGGTTTCGAATGTCCCCCGCGAGGATGTCGGGTTCCTCTACTGCAGCAAAGTGCCCGCCGTGCCGTGCCACCGTCCACTGCTGGATGTTGTAGAGCCGCGCGTACCACTCGCGAGGTGGCTCGCCTTCGGGTACGAACTCGTGGGCGAACACAGATACCGCCGTTGGCACGGTCACGTAGTCAGTGCTCGTCAGCGGCGTGCTGTGCCACCGCGAATCGTAGTAGTCCCGCATCGACGAGGTGATCGAGTTCGTGGACCAGTAGAGCGTGAGCACGGTCAGCAGGAAATCGGTCCCGAAGTGCCGGTCGACGTCGCCGTCGCTGTCGCTCCAGCTGCGCCACTTCTCGATCAACCAGGCCGCCAAACCCGTGGGTGAGTCCGAGAGGCCGTACCCGAGCGTCTGCGGGCGGGTGGATTGGATGCTGCTGTACCCGCGCTCGGTGGCATCCCAGTGCTCGACGTGCTGGAGGTACGCCCGCTCGGCGTCGGTGAGCGGCGGAGCGTCCGGCCCGAGCGCCGGCCTCATCTCAGGTGTCGTGAGCAGGATCCCCGTCAGGCGTTCGGGGGCCGACAGGGCCAGATGCGTCGTGACGGCCGCGCCGAAGTCGCCCCCGATCGCGCCGAAGCGTTCGTAGCCCAGACGGTTCATCAGCTCCATCCACAGGCCCGCGGTGTGCACCGCATCGATGCCGACCTCCGCCGGACGGGACGAGAAGCCGTAACCCGGCATCGACGGAACGATCAGATCGAACTCATCGGACAATCGGTCCACGAGCGGAAGCATCTCCACGAAGCAGCTCGGCCACCCATGCGTCAGCAGCAGCGGAGGTCTTCCGCTTCGTCGGTGGACGAAATGCACACGAGCGCCCGCGATGTCGGCGGTGAATTGCGGGTACGCATTGAGGCGATGCTCCTGCCGGCGCCAATCGAATCCGTCCGCCCAGTCGTCGGTGAGCCGCCGCAAGTACGCCAGATCGGTGCCTTGGCTCCACGGTGCCCCCGGCGCGTCATCCGGCCAACGGGTGCTGCGCAGTCGGGCGCGCAGATCGCTCAGGACGTCGTCCTCGATGGCGATCGTGAACGGTTCGGGATCGACACTCATGCAGGAACCCTTCTCGAGCTCATGATGGTCGGTCGGGTGTCACGGACAACTGCACCGCTAACGGACCAGCGACCGCAACTGCCGGAGGGCGACCGACAGCACGGCGATGTCGGGGTCCGTCACGGCGCTCGCCGCGGCGAGGGCATCGACCGCGCGCTTCGCGGGGATGCCACCCCCCTCGAGCCACCGTGCGAACCGCTGCTCGAGCTCGACGTCACCCGCATGCGACTGCACCGAGGCGGTGAGCTCGACGAGCACGGCGTACAGGTCGTCGCGCAGCGAAGCGCGCGCCATCGACTGCCAGCGGCCCTCCTGCGGGAGCCCCGAGACGCTGGTCAGCAGGTCGTCGAACCGGATCTCGCCCGAGAGCTGGAAGTAGGTGCGGGCGACCTCGTCCAGGTCCCACCCGCGAGCCTGCGCGAGCTCGACGACATCGAGCAGGCGGAGGGCCTCGAGCAGGCGGGCTCCGCGGTGCGCCAGATCCTCGGGAACTCCCGCGGCGTGCAGCGCGGCCTTGCGGTTCGCGAATTGGTCCGCCTCCTCACCACGGAAGAACTCGGCGAGCCGGTCCGAGAGGATCGCGACCGGACCCTCGAACCTCCTGATCTCAGCCCCGATGTCCACCCGGTCGGACCGGCGCTGCACGAACCACCGGGCGGCCCGATCGAGCAGTCGCCGGAAGTCGAGGTACAGCACGCTCTGCGTGCTCGTGTCGACCAGGGTGTCGCTGGCCTCGACCGCGATCACGAATCCGCGCAGATCGAAGATCTCGCGCGCGGCGACGTACGCCCGGGCGATCTGCTCGGTGGTGGCTCCCGTCTCGGCGGCGGCGCGGTCGGCGAACGTGATCCCGCCACGGTTGACCATCGAGTTCGCGACCGCGTTGACGATGATCTCCCGGCGCAGCGGATGCTCGTCGAGGTACGCCGAGAAGCGCTCCCGCAGCTCGGTCGGGAAGTACTCGGCGAGGGTCCCGCCGAACCATGGATCGTCGGCGAGGTCGGTCGCGGCGAGGTCGGACTTGAGCGCGAGCTTCGCATACGCGACCATGACCGCGAACTCCGGGCGGCTC
Source organism: Agromyces sp. NPDC055661 (assembly GCF_053618135.1). Taxonomy (NCBI): domain Bacteria; kingdom Bacillati; phylum Actinomycetota; class Actinomycetes; order Micrococcales; family Microbacteriaceae; genus Agromyces; species Agromyces sp. NPDC055661. The sequence continues at coordinate 1,215,074 of NZ_JBSHHC010000001.1, read as the reverse complement.
AGCCCGTCGCCCCGCTGGATGCGCTCGGCGACGTCGGTGCGGTCGGGCAGGAACTCGATCTCGCGATCCAACTCCCCACGCGCCTCCAGGGCCTCCATCAGCCGTTCGTGCACGGGCAGCATGACGGCCGCGTTCGCACGGGAGTTTCCGAGCAGCACGTTCTGCTCGTAGTTGTCGCGCAGCACCTGCGCTGCCACCTCGTCGGTCATCGACGCCAGCAGGGCGTTGCGGTCGTCGATCGTCAGGTCACCCGCGCGGATGGCCTCGCCGAGGAGGATCTTGATGTTCACCTCGCGGTCCGAGATGCCCACGCCGGCGGAGTTGTCGATGGCATCGGTGTTGATCTGCCTGCCGGCGCGCGCCGCTTCGATGCGTCCGCGCTGACTCACCCCGAGGTTGCCGCCCTCGCCGACCACGCGGGCGCGCAACTGGACGCCGTCGACCCTGATCGCGTCGTTCGCCCGGTCGCCGATCTCGGCATTCGTCTCGGTCGAGGCCTTGACGTACGTGCCGATGCCGCCGTTCCACAGCAGGTCGACCGGGGCCAGGAGCACGGCCCGCTTCAGCTCGCTCGGCGTGAGCGCCGCCACCCCGTCGTCGAGTCCGAGCGCCGCGCGCATCTGCGGCGACACCGGGATCGACTTCGCGCTGAGCGGGAACACTCCACCCCCCGTGGAGATGAGCGAGGCGTCGTAGTCCGCCCACGACGACCCCGGCAGGTGGAACAGGCGCGTGCGCTCTCCGAAGGAGGCTGCGGAGTCCGGTTCCGGGTCGACGAACACATGACGGTGGTCGAAGGCGGCGACGAGTCGGATGTGCTCCGAGAGCAGCATCCCGTTCCCGAACACGTCGCCCGACATGTCGCCGATGCCGACAACGGTGAAGTCCTCGGCCTGCGTGTCGAGGCCGAGTTCGCGGAAGTGCCGCTTCACCGACTCCCACGCTCCGCGTGCGGTGATCCCCATCGCCTTGTGGTCGTAGCCGGCCGACCCGCCCGAGGCGAACGCGTCGTCGAGCCAGAAGCCGTACTCCTGCGACACGCCGTTCGCGATGTCGGAGAACGTCGCGGTCCCCTTGTCGGCGGCCACCACGAGGTACGGGTCGTCGCCGTCGTGGCGCACGACTCGCTGCGGCGGGACGATCCCCGCGGCAGTGCGGTTGTCGGTGATGTCGAGGAGCCCGCGGATGAACAGGCGGTACGCGGACGTGCCGGCTTCGAACCAGGCGCTCCGGTCGACCGCGGGGTCGGGCAGCCGCTTGCCGACGAACCCGCCCTTCGAGCCCGTCGGCACGATCACGGCGTTCTTCACCATCTGCGCCTTGACGAGCCCGAGCACTTCGGTGCGAAAGTCCTCGCGTCGGTCGCTCCACCGTAGGCCCCCGCGGGCGACCCTCCCGAAGCGCAGATGCACACCCTCGACCTCGGGCGAGTAGACCCAGATCTCGGCCATGGGCTGCGGCTTGGGCAGGTTCGGGACGCGCTTGCTCTCGAGCTTCATCGACACCCACGACTTGGGGAGGCCTTCGACGTCGCGCTGGTAGAAGTTCGTGCGCACCGTCGCGTCGATCGTGCCGACGAAGGCGCGGAGGATGCGGTCGTGGTCGAGGCTGGGGACATCGTCCAGCGCGCGCAGCAGCTCGTCGCGGACCTGCTCGTAGCCGGTGCCGCCGTCGGCCGTGTCGGGGTCGAACCTGGCCCGGAACACGCGGACGAGGCCCGCCGCGAGCGTTGGGTTCGCGGTGAGCGCCTGGTCGGTGTACTCCATCGAGAAGGCGGAGCCGATCTGTCGCAGGTAGGCGCCGATCGCACGCAGGATGACGACGTCACGCCAGTCCACGCCCGCCCGGAGGACGAGCGAGTTGAGGCTGTCACCCTCGGCGGCGCCCGACCAGATCGCGAGGAACGCCTGCTCGAACGCCGCTGCACGGGCGTCGTCGTCCCACATCTCGGCGTCATGCAGGCTCAGGGCGAAGTCGGAGATGTGCCTCGTCGAGCCGTCCATGAGGGTCACATCCTGGGGGCGGTCGTCGAGCACCTGGACGCCGAGCGCGGTGAGCATGGGCAGCACCTCGGTGAGCGGCCGCGAGGCGGTGCTCACGACCCTGAGGAACCGCAGGCGGGGATCGTCGCCCGCGGCGTACAGGTGCACCGCGATTCCGCCGGAGTCGTCCAGCCGCTCGATGCGCCCGACATCCGCGACTGCCTCGTCAGGCGTCGTGGAGTCCTTGTACGACTCCGGGAAGGCGGCGCCGTATCGGGTGAACAGCCCGGCAGCCACCTCTTCGTCGTGCACGCGGTGCAGGGCGTCGACGAACTCGGAGTCCCATGTGCGGATGGCGGCTTCGAGGCCGGCGTTGAGCTCCGCGACATCGACCGACGGGATGTCGACGCCTCGCGGCATCCGCAGTGTGCAGTGCAGCTGGGCCAGTGGCGAATCCCCGACCTTCGCGGTGTGCTCGATGAACTCGGCGCCGTAGGCCTCGGTGAGCATGGACTCCACGCGCAGTCGGACGGGCGTGTTGTACCGATCGCGCGGCAAGTACACGAGCGCCGAAACGAAGCGGCCGAACTCGTCACTGCGGACGAACACCTGTGAACCCCGCCGCTCCTGGAGCTTGCTGACCTGCGTCGTGACGTCGAGCAGGTGTTCCGGCGAGTCCTGGAACAGCTCGTCACGCGGGTAGTCCTCGAGGATCTGCAGCAGGTTCTTCGCGGAGTGGGAACCGCGCGCGTGTCCGGACGCCTCCAGCACGGCGCTCACCTTGGCCGAGATGACAGGGAGCATCAGCACGGACGACGCGTAGGCCGTCGAGGTGAACAACCCGATGAGGCGACGCTCGCCGGTGACGTTTCCCACCTCGTCGAATGTGCGCACTCCCACATAGTCGAGGTACACCGCCCGATGCACCGTCGAGCGGGAGTTCGCCTTCGTGATGGTGAGGAGCCGAGGGGCTCGCGCGGTCGCCCGGGCTTCCGGGCGGAGATGCGCGACCCGGGTGGGCGCATCGCGGAGGATGCCGAGACCGCTGTCCGGAATGGGACGCAGCACGTCCTCGCCGTCGACCACGTCGAGCGCGTACTCGCGATAGCCGAGGAAGGTGAAGTGGTCGTCGGCGAGCCAGGTGAGGAACTCGACGGTGCTGGCGACGGCTTCCGCGGCCACCCCGATCGGAGGGGAGGTGCGCAGTTCGGCGACGATGCCGAGACAGGTGCGCCGCATGGCGCTCCAGCCGTCCACCGCTGCGCGGACGTCGGCGAGTACGGACCCGAGGCGCGCCTGCAGCGCCCCGCGCTGCTCGTCCGTGGGGATGCGGTCCGTCTCGATGTGCATCCACGACTCGCGCAAGCCGTCGTCGGTGCCGATCGCCAGGAGGCGCCCGTCGGCGTCCCGGCCGGCCGAGAGGATCGGATGCAGCAGCAGGTGGACGGTGAGGCCCGCGTCGGCGATGGCCGCGGTGACCGAGTCGACGAGGAAGGGTGAGTCGTCGGTGCAGATCTGCACGATCGTGCGGCGCGACGTCCACCCGTTCTCCATGAGTGTCGGCGTGTACACGGCCACGCGAGCCTCGCCGGGACGACGGTCGTCGGCGAGTGCCGTCAGCGCGGTGAGCGCCCCTGTGACGTCGCGTGGCTCCCGACCCTCGAAGCCGTCCGATGGGAGCGCGCGACGAAGCTCCTCGGCCAGCACCGGCGCGGTCATGCTCGGCCTTCTGTCGCGGTGCCGGGGACCGCGACCACAGGGACGGGCGCATACCGGATGATCTTGGTCGCGCTCGATCCGAGGAACACGCGAGCCACCGGATGCGTCGCTGACGAGCCGACGGCCAGGATGTCGCCATCCTCCCAGTCGAGCTTCCTGATCGCCCGCCCCCAGTCGGGACCTTGTGCGATCGCGAACTCGAGCGAGGTCTCGTCGAACCCCTGCGAGTCGAGGTAGGTCTTCGCCTCGCGCTGGGCATTCGCGGCCTGGGCCTTCCAGAGGTCGATCACCTGGGTCTCGGTGTGACTCGAGCGGGCCGTGACCGGTCGGCGCGGTGGTGCGACGACGAAGGTGGCCACGCGAAGGTGCGCCGAAGCCCGGTGGCAGATCTCGGCGACGCGCGCCAGCAGGGACCAGCTCGCGTCATCGTCGCGGAATCCCACGGTCACCCGTGTCACGGGGTGATCGGTGCGATAGCCGCGAGGAGCGATCGCCACGGGGACGGGTGACGAATGCACCAGACGGTCGGTCTTGGAGCTGAGTCGGATGCGGCCCGGCTCGGCATCGCCGCTGGAACCGACGACGAGCATCCAGGCGTCGGATCGGGCTGCCTCGTCCAGGAGGGCGTGAGGCACCGAACGGTCGCTCACCCAGGCGGCGGATCCTTCGATGGTCGGGTGTTCGGCCAGATCGTGGCGCGCCTCGGCGGCGCTGAGCTCGCCCTCACCTGCGGCCCACGCCTCGAACTCGCGGTCGGTCCCACCCGCCGCCGGTGTTCCCCATCCCTGTGGAACCACGGAGACCGCGCGCACGTCGCCCGGAACTGAGCGGGCGAGCTGGCACGCGAGCTCGATCGCGCTGCGATCGTTGTTGTGCGGGCCGTACCCGACGACGTAGGTCACCGCTCCTCCAGCTCGGGATGGATCGGCTCCGAGATCTCCTCTTCGGAGGTGTAGTCGTTCAGCACGGCGTGGCGCCGGCCGTACGCGAGGTAGAAGACGAACACCACGGCGAGCCACGTGAGGCAGATGACCCAGGTGATCGGGCGGAGACTCACGAGCACGTAGATGCACACGGCCACCGTGAGGATGGGCACCACCGGGTACAGCGGCACCTTGAAGGGGCGCTCGAGCTCAGGATGCCGGCGCCGCAGCACGATGAGCGAGATCGCGACGGCGCTGAACGCGACCAGGGTGCCGAACGAGACGCTGTCCCAGAGGTAGTCGGAGGGCACGAATCCTGCCACGAGCGCCACCAGGATCGACACGACGACCGTGTTGTAGACCGGCGTGCCGTGCTTGGGGCTGACAGCGAGGAACTTCCTGGAGACCATGCCGTCGCGAGAGATCGAGAACAGGATGCGCGTCTGGCCGTACAGGGTCACCAGCGTGACCGAGAACACCGAGATCACCGCGCCGGCCGAGAGGATCGTCGCCCAGATCGGCGTGCCCGTGACCAGCTCCATGATCTTCGCGAGTCCGGCTTCGCCGGCCTCCGGGGTCGCGAACCACTCCACCGGCATCGCGGCGAGCCCCGCGATGCACACCAGGACGTACACCGTGGTGACGATCAACAGGGCGCCGATGATGGCGCGGGGGATCGCCTTCTGCGGATTGCGCACTTCCTCTCCGGCGGTCGCGACCGCATCTAGTCCGATGAAGGAGAAGAAGATCACTCCGGCCGCTCCACTGATGCCGGCGGCCTGGCCGAAGAAGTTGTCGAAGTGGTCGGCGTTGAAGGCGGAGAGTCCGATCACGATGAACAGCGCCAGCACGCCGAGCTTGATGCACACCATGATCGCGTTGATCGTCGCGGACTCCGAAGCACCGCGGATGAGCAGCAGCATGCACAGGGCCACCAGCACGATGGCCGGCAGGTTGACCATGCCGCCGGTGGCCCCGCCGTCGTCGCCGGGGATGAACGAGATCGAGAGCTCCGTCGGCAGCTGGAACCCGAACAAGAGGCGCAGCAGCTCGTTGAAGTAGCCGCTCCAGCCCACTGCGACCGCCGAGACGGCCAGACCGTATTCGAGCAGCACGCACCCGCCGACGAGGACCGCGACACCTTCGCCGAGTGCGTGGTACGAGAAGGAGTATGTCGATCCGCTCACCGGAATCGAGGAGGAGAGCTCTGCGTAGCACAGAGCCGACAAGCCGGCCGCGAGGCCCGCGAGCAGGAACGAGATGATCACCGCCGGCCCGGCCACTGGGATCGCTTCACTCAGCACGAAGAAGATGCCGGTTCCGACGGTGGCACCGACGCCGAACATCATCAGCTGGAACGTGCCGAGCTTTCGCGGGAGCTCCGTACCGGGATGGAAATGATGCTGGAAGATGATCGGCTTGCGTCGCAGCAGCTGGGCACCGAGCCCGAGACGTTGATCGGACATGGACGCTCCCCCTTGAACGCTCTTGTCCGAGTTTCTCGCTCGGGAGGCTCGATGTCGAGCCCGGTGTCCCGTCCGACCTCCGGACGCCTCGATCCCGTCCGGGACGCCTCCTACTGCTCGAGCGAGTGCTCCGGCGTGACGAGGGCGGTGAACTGACGGAAGATGTCGGTCGCCGTCGGCGCGGACTGGTCGCCGCCCTGGCTCGGGGTCGTGTAGACGACCATCGTCCAGCCCTCCTCCGGGATGGTGCCGCCGGCGCCGTAGTACCCGGACAGGCCCGGGTTGAGGAAGACCCAGCCATCGAGCTGGAGGAAGCCCATCGCCCAGTACTGCTGATCCGTCCATGGCCCGAGGCCCGCGGTCGTCGGTGCGAACTGCTGGTCATGAAGCTCGGGGCTCAGCAGCGAGCCGTCGCCGAGCGCGTCGAGGAATACGCGCACGTCCTCCTGGTCGGCGCCGACTCCGCCCGCCGTGTACGTCCACGTCGGGCTCCAGTTGGTGACGTCCTCCCAGACGCCGCGCTCGTCGCTGTACCCGTGGAGCACGGGTGACGGCCAGTTCGCGTCGAAGGCAGCGGTCGAGTCGTCCATGCCGAGTGCGTCGAAGATGTCCTCCTGGAGCAGTTCGCCGGCGGGACGCCCGGTCACCTTCTCGATCACCTGCTGGAGGATCAGCGTGTTCGTGTCCGAGAACAGCCAGTCGGTGCCGGGGGTGAACACCGGTCCGCCGGCGACGCCGATGTCCACGAGGTCCTGGATCTCCCAGTGCTGGAACGGGTTGGCCCACAGCCGATCGAGGAACGACTGGATCTCCGTGTAGTGCGGGTAGCCGCTCGTATGGTGCAGCAGCATGTCGATCGTGACCTGGTCGGCCGCCGGCAGGTCCGGGAACCAGGTGGAGAGCGGGTCGTCGAGCGACAATTCCCCGGCCTCGACCTGCTGCAGCACGACGGTCGTGAACATCGGCGTCGAGAGGTTGCCGAGGAGGTGGTGCATGTCGGCCGTCGCCGGCACGCCGGTCATCGACTCGCCGAGCGCGCCGACGAGGACAGGCTCGCCGTCGTGCCAGACGCCCGCGATGACGGCGTTCAGCTGGGCGTCGGTGAACTGCGAGTGCAGGATGCCGCTGAGCTCGTCAGCGATCGTCGTGTCGGCGAGGCAGAGGTCCTCGCGCGAGCTCGTTCCGCCGGGGCATCCGGACGCTTCTGGGACCGGCGTCGAACTCGGCGTCGGCGTCGGTGTCGGACCGGCCGTGCAGCCGACGAGGAGCAGCGCACCCAGGACGAGAACCCCCGCAAGCCTCATGTGGGAACTGTAGCGCTCGTTCGCCTGCGCGGTCTGGCGCCGTCGACGCGGTTCAGGCCTCGCGAGGAGTGAGCTGGAAGACCGGGATTCGGCGATCGGTCTTCTGGAGGTAGCCCCCGAACTGCGGCTCCTCGGCGGCGATCGCGCCGTACGCCTCCTGCCACGCGTCGCCCACGATCTCGGTCGCGGTCACCGGGACCGTCACGACCTCGCCGTCCACGAGCGCCTCGATCTCGAACGACGGGTTCGCCCGAAGGTTGTAGTACCACGCGGGATGCTCCGGAGCGCCACCCTTCGACGCGACGACTCGCCACCCGAGCTCGTCGCGGAAACCGACGACGGGATTCAGGTGTGTGCGACCCGACTTCGCTCCGATCGAGTGCAGGACGATCAGCTTCGGACCCCAGTAGTTCTCGGTGCCATTGCTCCTGCGGAACGTCTCCACGACGTCGTCATTCCAACCCATACAGCCGTCAACACCGACGCAATCCAGAATCTTCCGCCTCTGCGCCCGACGCCGACGACAGCGGGGGTCGCACCGAAAGGTGCGACCCCCGAGGGTGTCGGTCGTGCGACGCGTCAGACGCGTGCCGGGCGCCGCACCACGTCGGCGAGCGTGTCGGCGTCGAGCGCGAACAGGTCGCGCGATCCGGCCGTGGCGGCGCCGACGAGCCCGGATGCCGCGGGCAGCAGCTGCTCGGCGTAGAACCGGGCGAGCGGCAACTGGGCCGCCGCCACGGTGTCGCCGTTGAGCCCGCGGGCGGCGAGCGCGGACTTCGCGAGCAGCCAGCCGCCGACCACGAGCCCCCAGATGCGGAGGTAGGGGCTGGACCCCGCGAGCACGGAGTTCGGGTCGGAGACGCCGGTCCGCAGCATCCACCCGGTCGTCTGCTCGAGCACGTCGAGACCCGTGTTCAACTGAGCGCGGATGGACGCGAAGTCGTCGCCGGCGGCCGACAATTCGCCGTCGAGTTCGCGCATCGTGGCGATGAACTCGAGGAACGAGGCACCGTTGCGCATGCCGAGCTTGCGGCCGACGAGGTCGGCGGCCTGGATGCCGTTCGTGCCTTCGTAGATCGCGGTGATGCGCACGTCGCGGTAGTGCTGGGCGGCTCCGGTCTCCTCGATGAAGCCCATGCCGCCGTGGATCTGCAGCGCGAGCGACGTGAGCTCGTTGCCGAGGTCGGTGCCGAAGGCCTTGCAGATCGGGGTGAGCAGGCCGACGATCTCGTCGGCGCGGGCGCGGGTCGCGGCATCCGGGTGGTTCGTCGAGAGGTCGACGTAGACCGCGTTCAGCAGCATCATTCGGCGGAGCGCGTTGATGTAGGACTTCTGCGTCATGAGCATGCGGCGCACGTCGGGGAAGTCGATGATGGGCGAGTCCTGCGTGGCGCCGATCGCGCGGCCCTGGATGCGCTCCTTCGCGTAGTCGAGCGACTGCTGGTACGCGCGCTCGGCGACGGCGAGGCCCTGCATGCCCACGGACAGGCGGGCGCTGTTCATCATGACGAACATGATGCGCATGCCGAAGTTCTCCTCGCCGATGAGGTAGCCGGTCGCGTCCTCGTACGACAGCACGCAGGTGGGCGAGCCGTGGATGCCCATCTTGTGCTCGAGGCCGACGGTGTGCACGCTGTTGCGCTCGCCCAGCGAGCCGTCCCCGTTCACGAGGCGCTTCGGGACGATGAAGCACGAGATGCCCTTCGTGCCGGCGGGCGCGTCGGGCGTGCGGGCGAGCACGAGGTGCACGATCTGGTCGCTGAGGTCGTGGTCGCCGAACGAGATGAAGATCTTCTGACCGGTGATGCCGTAGGTGCCGTCGGCGCGCTTCACGGCCTTCGTGGTGAGCGCGCCCACGTCGGAGCCGGCGTGGGGCTCGGTGAGGTTCATCGTGCCGGCCCACTCGCCGCTGACCATCTTGGGCAGCCAGGCCTGCTTCTGCTCGTCGCTGCCGTAGTGCAGGAGCGCCTCGATCGCGCCCTGCGTGAGCAGCGGCCCGAGCGCGAACGCGATGTTCGCGGTCGTGGTCAGCTCCTGGATGGCGAGGCCGACGGTCCGCGGGAACCCGCCGCCGCCGAACTCCTCGGGCAGGGGAACCGAACCCCAGCCCGCGTCGACGTAGGCGGCGTAGGCCTCCTTGAAGCCGGTGGCCGTGGTCACGGTGCCGTCGGCATTCAGCTGAGCGCCCTCGATGTCGCCGGCACGGAGCGTGGGGGCGATGACCTCGGCGGAGAAGTCGCCGTACTGATCGAGGATCTCGGAGACCGTTTCGAAGTCGGCGTGCTCGAAGCCCGGGAGCTGCTCGACCTGGTCGTAGCCCACGACGTGCTTGAGCGCATAGGCGAGGTCGGCAACGGGCGGACGGAAATCATTCATGTTCGGACTGTAGACCGGGGCATCCGGTGGGGTGGCGTACTCTGTCGCGATCGACGATGCGTGTCCGCCGAGACGGCGGCGCGGTTGTGGCATCCGGCAATCGGGTGGTCCGGCTGGTGAATCATCGCGTCATCGGGAACTCATCGGTTCGGCCCGGTTCGAGGCACACACCACCCGGTCGTGGAAGCATGGCCCCGTGAGCCGCAACCCGTCGCCGCCGTCGACGCTCGTCCGCGCGGTCGTCGCGGTCGTCGCCGGCGTCGTGGCCGCCGCAGTGACCATCCCCTTCCTCGGCTTCGCGGCCGCGCTGCTCGTCGGGTGGGCGGTGCTCGCGCTGACCAGCGTGATCTGGGTGCTCCTGACGGTGTGGCCCATGGATGCGGCGCAGACCCGCGCCCATGCCACGGGGGAGGACCCGGGGCGCCAGCTCGCGCGGCTCATCGCCCTCATCGGCTCGCTCGTCAGCCTCGGCGCGGTCGGCATCGTGCTCATCCAGACGCGGGAGCGGTCGCAGGCCGAGGCGCTGCTGCTCGCGGGGATCGCCCTCGTGAGCGTCGTCTCCTCATGGGCACTCGTGCAGGTGGACTACATGCTGCGCTACGCCGCCCGGTGGTACGCCGAGCCGGTCGGTGGGATCAACTTCAACCAGGATGAGGATCCCGAGTACACCGACTTCGCGTACTTCGCGGTGGGACTCGGCATGACCTACCAGGTCGCCGACACGAACGTGCGCACCAATGAGATCCGCCGGATCGTCATCGCGCAGACCCTGCTCGCCTACGTGTTCGGGTCGGTCATCCTGGCGAGCATCATCAACCTCGTCGCGGGCATCGCGTGAGCGTGAAGGCCTCAGCGCGTGACGTGACCCCGCGCGCGCGCACCTGGCTGACGGCCGGCGTCTGGGTGGCCGCGGCGATCGCCGCCGTCGCGTTCGGCGTGCAGCGCTTCGCCGCCGCGGCGGGCGACCAGCAGCCCGACCTCGGCGGCTTCTTCCTTCCCGCCGCGCAGGCGATCCTGGCCGGCGAGAGTCCCTACTCCGTCTCCGGCTACTTCTACTCGCCGCTGGTCGCACTGCTGCTCGCCCCGTTCGCCTCGACGGATGCCGCGATCCCCGCGTGGACCGCGATGCGGATCGTCGCCGGCATCGCCGCCTGCGTGATCGGGGCCTTCGCATGCGCGCCGCGGGGCGACCTCCTGCGCGCCGGCGCGGTGGGGCTGCTCGCGATGGTCACCCTGCTGTGGAGCGTCCCGACGAGCCTGGACCTGTGGGCCGGCCAGGTCGAGCTGCTCGTGCTGCTCACCCTCGTCACTGCGGCGCTCGCCGAGACGCGCGGGTGGAGGTTCACGTCGGGGCTGATGCTCGGCTTGGGTGCGGTGATCAAGACGTGGCCGGTGCTGATCGCAGCCTGGCTGCTGCGCTCGGGCTGGGCGTCACGAGCCCGGCAGTGGATGGGTGTGGCGGTCGCCGCGCTCATCGCGGTCGCGCTCGCACTGCTCACCGGGGGACCCGGCGCGGTCGTCGACATGATCCGTGCGCCGTTCGCGGGCGCGGAACAGCCGCTGCTGGCCGCGAACTCGGTGTGGGGGCTGCCGCGGATGCTGTTCAGCGACACGCCGATGGCAGAACCGCTCACCGAGTCATCCGCCCTGCGCATCGCGACGACCGTGATCCTGGTCGCCTGGGTCGCCGCGCTCGGGGTGATCGCGCTCGTCCGGCCGGGGCCGCCCGTGATCTCGCTGTTCAACGTGACGTTCCTGGTGATCCTGCTTCTGCCCGTCTCGCACTACTTCTACGTGATCCTCGCGCTGCCCGCGCTCTGGTGGTGGACGGCCCACGTGAGCGAACGGCCACGGTCGGCGATCGCCTGGATCGCCGTGTCGGTGCTCGCGCTGTGGTGGATCGTCGTCTTCCGCATCGCTCCGGCGGGCGACGGATTCGTGACCACGACCTGGCCGTCGCTCCTGCGGATCTTCGCCGCCTCGCTGGTCGCCGCGACCGTCAGCGTGGTGTGCGCGGCGATCCTGCGCCGAGGGGAACGGATGCCGCCCGCCTGACTCGTCTCGCGGCCGGAACGAATCACGAGGCTGGAACGCGCAAGGGCGCCGATGCGTCCAGTGTGGCGGCAGGGCCGCACGCAGTGCGCGTGCCACAATCTGCGCATGGCGAGGGCGCGCAGCGAACTCAAGGGCACGGGCTACGAGATCTTCGTCGGCGTGCTGTCGCTGCTGTCGATCGTCAATCTCGTCCTGATGTACGTGATCCACGACGCGGCACTGGACACAGTGCTCTTGGTCATGAACGTCGTGTTCAGCGCCATCTTCCTCGCCGACTTCGGGTACCGACTGGCGACCGCCCCGCACCGTGGCGCCTACTTCTTCCGGCACTTCGGGTGGGCGGACCTCCTGGCGAGCCTGCCGTTCCCCCAGTTCAAGGTCCTGAGGCTCTTCCGCGTCGTCCGGGTCATCCGTCTGATGCGCGAAGTCGGACCACGGAAGATCTGGCGCACCCTGGTCAGGGACCGGGCGGGGAGTGCCCTGTACGCACTGCTGCTCATGGGTGTGCTGGTGATGCAGTTCGGAAGCCTCACCATCCTCTACCTGGAGGAGTCGGCGCCGGGGGCGAACATCACCACGGCATCGGACGCCCTCTGGTACACGATCGTCACGATCTCGACCGTCGGCTACGGCGATCGCTACCCGGTCACCAACCCCGGCCGGATCACCGGGGCCGTCATCATCGTGGTGGGCGTCGGCATCTTCGGCACCTTCACCGGATATCTCGCCAACCTCTTTCTGTCGCCGAGGAAGGAGGACGAGGACGAGGCATCCGCTTCCTCGGATGCTGCTGCCGAACTCTCGCCCGCGGTCGAGCCGGCCGAGGACGCGCCCGTCGAGGCCCACGCATCCGGATCACGGCAGCTCGAAACGGACGCCACGCTCGAGGATGTCCGCGCGCTGCTCACCCGTTCGGAGGAGCACCTCGACTCGATCCGAGTGCTGCTGAATCGATCGGAGGGCGGAACGGGCCGCGGGGGCGAAGGGCAGCCGCCGCCCTGACCAGGCGGTTGCATGCACGAGCGCCTGGTTCTCCCAATCGGCCGCGTCGGAGGAGATGGCCGGCGCCACCACGCTCGTCCTGCGGCATCCGCTGATCGCCCATCGGTGGAGAACGGAACGATCGAAAACTATTGACAAACGATAGGAATGGCGCGAGCATCGATGCATGCTGAAGCTCGATCGCGTCATCGTCCCGCTCAAGGTGCTGCTCGTCCTCCTGTTCCTCGGCTTGATCGTCGCCGAGGTGCTGAGCGTGCCTGGCCAGTTCATGGAGTCGGCGCGCGAGGTGCGGCCCGAGTTCGCGCACATCCCGTGGCTGGTGCTGGGGTTCTCGCTCCTCGTCCTGGTCGCGGTGCAGGTGATCATCGTGTGCATCTGGCGGCTGCTCGACCTGGTGCGGGGCGAACGCATCTTCAGCGAGCAGGCGTTCGCCTGGGTCGACGCCATCGTCTGGACGATCGCCGCCGTGTGGCTGCTGATGCTCGTCGTGTTCGGCTACGTCGCCGGCTTCAACTTCTTCACGCCCGAGCTCCGCGACCCGGGCATCCCGGTCGTGCTGTTCGGCATCGGCCTCGCCACGAGCGTCGTGCTCCTGCTCATGATCGTGATGCGCGCGCTCCTCGGGCAGGCCGCGACGATCCGCGCCGACCTCGCGGACGTGATCTGATGCCGATCATCGTGCGCATCGACGTCCAGCTCGCGAAGCGCAAGCTGAGCGTCGGCGACTTCGCCGAGCAGGTGGGACTCACGCCCGCCAACGTCGCCGTCCTGAAGAACGGGCGCGCCAAGGCGGTGCGGTTCAGCACGCTCGAAGCGATGTGCCGCGTGCTCGACTGCCAGCCGGGCGACCTGCTCGAGTGGGTTCCGGGCGACGACGACGCCGACCTCGGTCGGGCGGATGCCACGGGCTAGCGGTATCGGCGACCCAGGTGCCGCGGACGCGAAGTGGCGGGTCGGGCCGCCCCGGATCTCCCCAGATCCTCAGGTGGGGGCGCCCGGCCCGCCAAGGTGGCGAGACGAAAATCTCCCCTGTCATCGTTTCGCCGCACTGATTCTCACTGATGAGCGAGTGATTCGAGAAATCCTCACCACGGGTCTTGACTCGCGGCGCCGCAGTGTGCAGTCGTCGACGGCCCGGATGTGTCAGGCGTCGACGGGCTGACGCGGGGCCGCGGCCGTCGCCGGCAGCAGGCGTCGGACCGTGTCGGCGGCCAGCGCGACGAGGAGCACGAGGAGCGCGGCATCCGCTGCGATGTAGGCGTAGTGCGCCCAGTCGGTGCCGGGTGCCTGCGCGCCCGCGATCACGAGGTCGCTGCGGAGATCCTGGCGCCCTCCGAAGTCGTATCCTCGGCCAGATCGTCGTCGCCGGTGATCTCGCCGGGCAGCTCCGCGTCCTCGGCCTCGCCGGGCAGCGCCTCGGCGGGCGGCGGCCCCTCGGGCTGCGTCTCGCGACGCTGCTGGGGGTCCGCACGCTCCACGCTCGGGTGGTGCTCGCCCGGCGGCACGCGGACGGTGAGTCCGCCGGCGTCGATCCACGTGCGCAGGGCGCTCGCCCGGCCGAAGCCGTCGCCGTCGAGCTCGATCTCCTCGGGGCGGCTCAGCACGACCTCGAGACGTCGGCCCTTCACGTAGCGGAGCGCGTCGACGTCGCGGCCGACGAACTTGCGGCCCCACCGCGTGCGGCGGAGCACGCCGTTCTCCCAGATCACCTTGCCCATGATCTGCGTCCAGCCCCAGGCGCTCTCGGGGCGGAGGAACACCGCCTCGAATCGCCCGTCGTCGATCGCCGCGGTCGGGAGCAGGAGGATGTTGGCCGGCAGTGATCCGCAGTTGCCGATGATGAGCGTGTGCGCCGACAGGTCCCGGATCCGGTGCCTGTCGAGCCGGTACCGCATGCGCATGCGGTTCTCGTCGCGCAGCGCGGTGCGGATGGCGGCCACGTAGGCGAGCCAGCCCACCTTCGCCTTCAGCTCCTCGTCGGTGTTGGAGAGCATCTTCGCATCGAGCCCGAAGCCCGCCATGACGAGGTACGCCGCGCGGTCGGTCGAGCCGTCCTCCCTGCGCAGCTCCGCCCAGGCGAGGTCGATGCGTCGATCGGCGCCGGCGAAGGCGACGTTGATGGAGTTCGCGAGGTCGTCGAGCGTCAGGTCGAGGTTGCGGGCGAGCAGGTTGCCCGTCCCCGAGGGCAGGAGGGCGAGCGACGTCGAGGTGCCCCCGAGCACCTCGGCGACCGCGCGGATCGTGCCATCACCACCGGCCGCGATGACCATGTCGGCACCGGCATCCAGCGCCGCCTTCGCCTGGCCGCCGCCCGGGTCCTCGACGGACGTCTCGAACCAGACCGTCTCGTCCCAGTCGGCCGCGGCGGGCTCGGCGGCGATCGCGCGACGGAGCTCGTCGCCGTCGACCTTCACGGGGTTGTACACCACGGCAGCACGGGAGCGAGAGGGCATGGGCTGAGCCTACGGGCGCACTTCCGGCGTCACGAGGCCTTGACGACGGATGCCGCGGCATGCCAAAACCGAGTGCCTGAATCGTTTCGATTCGCTCTTGACACCCTTCATGGACGAGGCATAGTTTCGTGATTGGAAAGCGTATTCCTGCCATGTCCCTCGACGGCGAGCGATGGCCACCACGACCTGCTCGACGGGCGATCCGCCATGCCCGGAATGACGCTGGGCACGGAAACCCAGTCACTTTCGACGAAGAAGGCAGGCATGGTCACCACCTCATCACCCGGATCCACCAGACGAAATCCATGGCGCAAGGCCCTCCCACTCACGGTCTCGGTGGCTGTCGGGCTCTCGCTGTTCGGCGCGAGCGTTCCCGCCCTCGCCGCTCCCAAGTCCGACCTGCGCCCCGTGGAGTACCTCACTCGAGGCCTCGTCGCGGCGCAGTCCGCGGACGGCATCTTCCTGAGCTGGCGCTTCCTCGGCGACGAGCCCGACGGCCTCTCGTGGAACGTCTACCGCAAGGACGGTGACGCGGCCTTCCAGAAGATCGCCACCATCGCCCCTCGCGACGTGCAGCCCGAGAGCGACTACGACACGAACCCCGGTGTCGTGAAGGAGGACAGCACCCCGTCGAACTACACGGACGCCGACGGCGTGCTCACCTCCGTCTACGAGGTCGCCCCGGTCGTCGACGGCGTCGAGGGCGAGCGCCAGGGCATGAGCGTGCCGATGCTCTCGTCCCTCGTTGGGAGCGCCGGCCAGGCCAACCGCGGTGCCGTGCACTACATCCCGCTGAAGCCGGCGCCGGCCCCCGTACCGCTCGCGCACTTCACCTACCGCGGCACGGCCAACGAGTTCGGCGGCCCGAACCGCAACCTCAACGCGGCCAGCATGGTCATCCCGGGCACGGGCGGCCAGAACTGGTACGTCGTCGACATGGACCTGCTCAAGGGCTTCCGGTCGGCATACGAGCAGCAGGCGTCGGTCACGCAGGGGCAGCTCGAGGGCTGGGTCGCCGCGCTCAACCAGAAGAACACGACCCCCAACGCCCTCGGTGTCGCCACCTACGCATCGGCGCGGCCGCTGGTGAACGGGCTCGTCGACGGCAAGATCACGAAGGCGCTCTACGACGAGCTCGAGGCCGAGTTCATCAAGTACGTCGAGAACCTCGACTCGGGCACGAAGCTCCCGTACGCGAAGACCAGCTCGGGCGCGATCTCCACGGCGCAGAGCGGCACGTACTCGACGCACGACATGACGGTCGGCGACTTCGACGGCGACGGCGAGTACGAGATCGTCGTGAAGTGGCGCAGCACCCAGGTCGACCCGATGTACTCGGAGCCGATCTTCGGCGGCGGCAGCACCACGACCGCGCCCGAGTACGTGGACGTGTACAAGCAGGACGGCACCCTGCTGTTCCGCGTCGACATGGGCTACAACGTGCGCGCGGCCAACGACCACGAGACCACGCTGTTCGCCGAGGACTTCGACGGTGACGGGAAGTCGGAGCTGATGCTCAAGACCGCCCTCGGCACCCGGATCGGCAACTGGGACGAGGCGTCGCAGTCGGTCGTCTACCCCGACACGCTGCAGACCGTCGTCGGCGGCGATGACGGGCTCGCCACCACCACGGAGAAGTTCAAGGAGTACTTCGCCACCGGCAACG
Source organism: Agromyces sp. NPDC055661 (assembly GCF_053618135.1). Classification (NCBI taxonomy): domain Bacteria; kingdom Bacillati; phylum Actinomycetota; class Actinomycetes; order Micrococcales; family Microbacteriaceae; genus Agromyces; species Agromyces sp. NPDC055661. Next base: position 1,198,128 of record NZ_JBSHHC010000001.1, on the reverse strand, counting down.
ACCAGGCGCTCGACACCTACTGGTCGCTCCTGAACAGCTTCAGCATCGCCTACCGCAGCCCAACCTCGGGCGGCGGCAACGACGGGCCCAACGACCCGGCCCTGAAGCGCTGGATCAAGACGTACCACGTCGGCCCGATCGGCCCCGCCAAGGACGACCAGGAGTTCTTCTCGGCGTTCGAGTGGGACCCGGGAGCCGCCAAGGGCGTGCTGGTCGACAGCGAGAAGTACCCCTTCCCGTACCGGGCCAGCGTCGACGGTGAGAACTGGGCCATGACGCCCGCGTCGCAGCGCGGCAACTACTCGTACCTGGCCTTCCCCGGCCCCGGTGCGGGCACGTCGACGAGCGACTACAAGGCGCAGATCCTCGCCCAGTCGGAGGTCTACTGGCTGGAGCACCCCTGGAAGGCCGCCTCGTGGGGCGACGCCCAGGGCAACCGCCCGAACCGCTACGTCGGCGTGGTGGCCGCGCTCGACGGCGTCAACAAGTACGCCGTCTCCCAACGCGGGTACTACCACCGCACGACCCTCGCCGCCTTCAACATCGTGGACGGCCAGGTCAACCTGCAGGCGAGCTTCGACTCGGCGGATTCGCAGTACTGGTCGCTCGGCGGCAGCGCCTACGACTACCAGAACCGCGGGAACCACTTCACCGCGTCCGCCGACCTCGATGGCGACGGATGGGAAGAGGTGGTGCTCAAGGCGATGGTCCTCGGCCTGAACGCCGACAAGACCAAGATCCTGCCGAAGGTCCTCAACGGTGACGTCATGCCCACGATCGAGGGGCAGGACGGCGTGCCGCCGGTCGCCGGCGAGTTCCAGTTCGCCACCGACGAGGTGCGGAACAACCCGAAGAACGTGTGGGCTCCGCTCCGCCACGGCGACCGCAGCGCCCTGCTGCCGGTCGACAAGGAGAACAACATCCGCGAGTGGTCGGGCATGGAGGAGCACCTCCTGGACGACCTCCGCACCGGTGTGCACAGCGGCTGGATCCCCGGCCCGGCGGGCTACGACCCCATGAAGGGCAAGCGCCTGAACGAGCAGGGGGAGGTCATCTACGAGAACTCGCTCATCTACGGCACCTACTCGGGCAGTGACGACGAGGGCAGCGTGGCGGGCAACTACTCCAACCGCTGGCCCGGCGCACAGGCCGGATCGGCAGGCGCGACGCGCGAGGTCAGGAGCATGGTCACGGGCGAGATCCTCGCGACCACCAACAGCGCTCGCGGCATCGCGCAGGGCCTCAACGCCATCTGGTTCGGCGGCGGCCTCACGCACATGGCCGTCAACGGTGCCACGATCAGCACGGTGAACGACCAGACCTTCGCGGCCTCGTCGTACCTCGCGACGGGCATGACCTCGACCGGCAACAAGAGCACGCCGACGCTGAAGGCCGACATGTTCGGCGACTGGCGCGAGGAGCTCATCCTCCGGGCGAGCGGAAACCGCCTCGGCATCGTCACCACGCTGGCGCCGACCGAGTACGGCATCCGCACGCTGATGCACGACCCGATGTACCGCGACGGCGTGGCGAACAAGAACACCGGGTACGACCAGGTCGGGTTCGCCAGCTTCTACCTCGGCGACGAGGCGGAGCTGCCGGCGAAGCGGACCGACATCGTCGTCGTCAAGGCCGACACCACGTCGCCTGAGGTCTCGGTGAAGCCGGACTCGAAGGGCGCCGATGGGGTCTACACGAAGGTGTCGTTCCGGGTCTACGACGACGGCAAGATCGCCAGGGTCACGCTGAACGGCGTGGAGCAGGACCTGGCCGATCGGAAGAACGCCAACCTCAACAACATCCGGCCGGGCGCCTCCGGCGCGCAGCTCGGCAGCAACGAGCTGAAGGTGTACGACGTGGCGGGCAACGTCACGACCGTGACCTTCACGCTGGTCCGCTAGCCGGGCGCAGGCTCAACGGAGAGGCCAGGGAGGGCCGGTCCAATCGGACCGGCCCTCTCGGGTGTCCGCGGCGCCGCGGCATCCGCCGGCTCGGAGGCCTGGTGCACCCCCGAATGCGCGAATTGACAAGCAGTGGGCGATCGCGGATGCTGTGCTGGCCCCCAGCACCGCCCGTTGACACGATGGAGTGCCGATGACCCGCGTTCGACGCCCCCTCGTCGCGCTCTGCACCATGCTCGTCCTCGTCGTCGTCCAGGCCTTCCTCGACCCGACGGGGCTGCTCGCGCTCGTCGGCTGGTCGGGCGCGCTGCCGCGCCTCGAGGCCGGGCTCTGGCCGTTCGCCACGATCGCGGTGTTCGTGCCGGTGCTGCTCGCCGTCACCTGGTGGGTGGCCGCGTGTGCGGGCGATCGGTACTGGACGCTCGTCCCTGGCATCGTGCTCGCGGTGATGCTGGCGCAGGCCGCCGCCTGCCTGGCGATGACGTGGGATGCCGCGACCGCAGCCTGGGCGGCGGGGTACGTCACGGCGAAGGCCGTGCCGGTCGCGCTCGTCGTCGCCGCCGTGGCGCGCTGGTTCGGCGGACCCGTCGAGCGACGCGTCGAGGCGCGGGGCTCGGTCTGGGTGCCGGCGGTCCTGTTCGCGGCCATCGCGCCGTTCGTCGCCGGCGTGTGGTGGACCGGGGCCGTGTACGCACCGGGCGTGCCGGCCGCGCGCCCCGACCGCGGCGCCGTCTCGGTGATCCTCGGGATGCTGCTGCTCGCCGGCGCCGCCTGGCTCTGCCTGCGCTGGATGCGCCCGCGCGTCCGTGGAGTCCTCGGCGGATGGCTCGCCGCGATCGTCGCGGGCGGACTGGTGGGCCTCGTGCAGGCCGTCGTCGCGTTCGCGGTCGAGGGGGGCGTGCGCGGCGACCTCTGGCCGCTGATGTCGGCCTACGTCACCGTCGCCGACGGACTCTCGTTCGGTGCGTGCCTCGGGTGGACGGTCGGCGTCGCGGCCGTCGTCGCCGACCGGCTCGCTGAGGGTCGCGCCGCGCGCGTGCCGAAGATCGCCGCTGCCGCGGCCGCCGTGGTTGCGCTCGTCGCTGCGATCGCCATGCCGTCGCTCAGCGCCGCGGTCGCATCCGAGGGAGACGCAGCGGCCGCAGCCCCTGCCGACGCCGGCGCCGTGCCCGACGCCTTCCTCCGCGCCGAGGGCCGCCGCATCACCGACGGCGAGGGCAACCAGGTGCTGCTGCGCGGCGTCAACGTCAACCAGCTGGTGGACTTCTACCAGCCGCAGCCCGACGTGCCGGCGACGCGGCCGTTCACGGGGGACGACGTCGCGGGCATCGCCGCGCAGGGGTTCGACGTGATCCGCCTCAACGTGTCGTGGTCGGCGCTCGAGCCCGAGCGCGGCGAGCTCGACGAGGCCTACCTCGACCGGATCCACGAAGCCGTCGAGTGGGCGGATGACCACGGCGTGTACGTCGTGCTCGACATGCACCAGGACGGCTGGTGGAACGGCGCGACCCCCGAGGGTGCCGAGTGCCGCGCGGGCACGAGCCCGATGTGGGGCTACGACGGTGCGCCCGAGTGGGCGACGATCACGGATGCCGCGCCGCGATGCCAGTTCGAGGGACGCGACATCTCGCCGGCCGGCAACCGCGCCTTCCAGAACTTCTACTTCGACACCGACGGCGTGCAGGCAGCACTCGTCGAGACGTGGGGACGGCTCGCTGCGGAGTTCCGCGACGACCCGACGGTGGCGGGCTTCGACCTGCTCAACGAGCCCGGCTTCGGCGAGACCGCCCCCGTCACCACGTCGTACCAGCTCGGGCGGTTCTACGACCGGGCGATCGAGGCGATCCGTGCGGCCGGGGCGCCGCAGATCGTGTTCGTGGAGCCGAGCATCCTCTGGTCGGGGCTCGGCTTCGACAGCGGTCCGCCGCCCGGCTTCACCGACGACGACAACATCGTGTTCTCGCCGCACCTCTACGCCGAGTCGATCACGATGGACCGCTCGCTCGGGCTGCCGCCGATCGTGGGCATGGAGCGCCAGTTCGAGCTCGCGCAGCGCGTGGCGGACTCGTACGGCGCCCCGCTGTGGTCGGGGGAGTACGGCTACTGGGGCGATGACGCCGACCGCGTCGCACGGCTCGAGCGCTACGCGGCGACCGAGGACGCCTACGGCCTCGGCAGCGCCTACTGGGTGTGGAAGCAGGCCTGCGGCGACCCGCAGAACGGCATCGGGCCGATCGGCGACGGGCTCATGCGCCAGGACTGCGAGACGGGCGAGGATGCCGCGCCGCGCGCCGACCTCCTCGAGATCCTGAGCCGCGCCTACCCGCAGTCCGCGCCGGGCGAGCTCACCGCGCTCACCGCCGACGGCGCGGAGTTCGCGCTCGCGGGCACGGCCGACGGCGAGGGCTGCGGGCTCCGGGTGTGGGTGCCCGGCTCGGTGAAGCCCGACCTGCGGGCCGAGGGCATCACGGAGGTCGAGCTGACCGAGGTGCCCGGCGGTTGGACGGTCACCGGGTGCGTGGACGGCGAGTACGCGCTCACGGCCGGATGACGGGCGGTTCCGCCGCGCGCGTAGGCTGACGTCTCGTGGACGACCGACCTCCGACCGAGCCGGCGAGCGAGCCGGGGATCGAGTTCGGTCCCGACCACGACCTCACCCTCGCGCCGCTCGGTCTCGGCCTGGCCGCGATCGGCCGCCCCGCCTACATCACGACGGGGCGCAACGCCGACCTCGACGACGACCGCAGCGTCGACGCGATGCGCGGGCGCGCGCACGACCTGCTCGACGCGGCGTGGGCGCGCGGCATCCGCTTCTTCGATGCGGCGCGATCGTACGGGCGTGCCGAGAAGTTCCTGGGGTCGTGGCTCGCGGCACATCCGGAGCGTCGCGCGGAGCTGACGATCGAGTCGAAGTGGGGCTACGCCTACGTCGGCGGCTGGCGCATGGACGCCGAGGTGCACGAGCGGAAGGAGCACTCGCTCGGGATGCTCGAGCGGCAGTGGCCCGAGACGCTCGCGGCGCTCGGCGGGCCGCCCGACGTGTACCTCGTGCACTCGCTCACGCCCGACAGCCCGGCGCTCGCCGATGACCCGCTGCTCGACCGCCTGCGCGAGCTCGCGGCATCCGGCGTGCGCATCGGCGTCTCGACGAGCGGACCCGGACAGGGCGCCGCACTCGACGCGGCGCGGGCGCTTCCCGACTCGCCGTTCTCGGCCGTGCAGGCCACCTGGAACCTGCTCGAGCCCTCGGCCGCGCCGGCGCTCGCGCGGGCGCACGGCGCCGGCTGGCTGGTCGTCGTGAAGGAGGCCGTCGCGAACGGCCGGCTCACGTCAGCGGGTGTCGAGCCTCGCGCCGCCGCCCTCGCTGACGCCGACGGGCAGGCGCTCGACGCCTTCGCGATCGGCATCGCCCGCGCGCAGCCGTGGAGCGACGTCGTGCTCTCGGGCGCGGTCACCGAGCAGCAGCTCGCCTCGAACCTCGCCTCGCGAGCGCCGGTCGGGGCGACGACGGATGCCGCGGAGCTCGCGGCACTCGCCGAAGATCCGGCCGCCTACTGGGCCGCCCGCAGCGCCCGCGCCTGGACGTGACGGCGGACGCGACGACGGGCGCGAACGCGACGACGGCGCTCCGCCGAAGCGGAGCGCCGTCGCCGTGGCACGGTCCGATCTGCGGCAGGGCGCCGGACCGGTCGGGTCACACCTGCGGCAGGATGTCGAAGGCCACGCGGCCGTCCTCATCCACCCGGGCGTCGAGCGTCTTGTCGCCGAGCGCCGCGGTGGCGCTCTCGTCGAGGTAGACGCGGGCGCCGCCCTGCTCGACGATGGCGTCGCGCGGCTTCGGCAGCGGCACGATCGACACGCCGAAGTCCGTGGCATCCGGGTTCTCGGCCTCGATCCGCAGTCCGGCCCGCTCGGTCTCATCGTTGCGGCGCACGATCTCCTCGACGACGGTGGTGGCGGTGTCGGTCAGGGTGAGCATCGTTCCTCCTTCGATCACGAACCGTCCACCATTCCGGATGCCGCGGCCACCCGCGACCCCTTGCGATCCATGAGCGGATGCCGCACACTGGGCGCCCCTCGACCGTCCACCGCGCCCGTCCGGGTGCTCCCTCGGCGCGCGACCGAACGTCGGACCCGTGACGCCTCCCAGCCGCGCGGACTACCCTGAAGCGTGACTTCAGGCGACGCCCCGGTCGAGGTCGAGGCTCCGGAGGAGCCCGCCACGACGTTCTCCGACCTCGGACTCGAGGGCCCGGTGCTCAAGGCGCTCGACGACGTCGGCTACGAGACGCCCTCTGCGATCCAGGCCGCGACGATCCCGACGCTGCTCGACGGGCGCGACGTCGTGGGCCTCGCGCAGACCGGCACGGGCAAGACGGCCGCGTTCGCGTTGCCGATCCTCGCGCGCCTCGACCTGTCGCAGAAGACGCCCCAGGCGCTCGTGCTCGCGCCGACCCGCGAGCTCGCCCTGCAGGTCTGCGAGGCGTTCGAGCGGTACGCCGCGCACCTGCGCGACGTGCACATCCTGCCCGTCTACGGCGGGCAGGGCTACGGCGTGCAGCTCTCCGCGTTGCGCCGCGGCGTGCACATCGTCGTCGGCACTCCGGGCCGCATCATGGACCACCTCGACAAGGGCACGCTCGACCTGTCGGAGCTGAAGTACCTCGTGCTCGACGAGGCCGACGAGATGCTGAAGATGGGCTTCGCGGAGGACGTCGAGACGATCCTCGCCGACACGCCCGACGACAAGCAGGTCGCGCTGTTCTCCGCCACGATGCCGGCCGCCATCCGCCGCATGTCGAAGCAGTACCTGCACGACCCCGCCGAGATCACCGTCAAGACCAAGACGCAGACGTCGGCGAACATCACCCAGCGCTACCTCGTCGTCTCGTACGCGCAGAAGGTCGACGCGCTCACCCGCCTCCTCGAGACCGAGAACTTCGAGGGCATGATCGTGTTCGTCCGCACGAAGAACGTCACCGAGGAGCTGGCCGAGCGGCTGCGCGCCCGAGGCTTCTCGGCCGCCGCGATCAACGGCGACATCAACCAGGTGCAGCGCGAGCGCACGGTCAACCAGCTGAAGTCGGGCAAGCTCGACATCCTGGTGGCCACGGATGTCGCGGCGCGCGGCCTCGACGTCGAGCGCATCAGCCACGTGGTGAACTTCGACATCCCCACCGACAGCGAGCCGTACGTGCACCGCATCGGCCGCACCGGACGCGCCGGACGCACCGGCGACGCGATCAGCTTCGTGACCCCGCGCGAGCGTGGCCTGCTCGCCCGCATCGAGAAGGCCACGCGCCAGCCGCTCGTGCAGATGCAGCTGCCGAGCGTCGACGAGGTCAACGTCACGCGGCTCGCCCGGTTCGACGACCGGATCACGGAGGCGCTCGAGGCATCCGAGCGCATCGAGGGGTTCCGCGACATCATCGCCCACTACGTGCGGCACCACGACGTGCCGGAGGTCGACGTGGCCGCCGCGCTCGCCGTGGTCGCACAGGGCGAGACGCCGCTGCTCATGGAGCCCGAGCCCGAGCGTCCGGCCCGCGCCGAGCGGGCCCCCCGCCGGGAACGAGACGACCGCGACGGTCGGGCCGGGCGATGGGATCGGGACGACCGCGACGGGCGGGAGGACGACGGCAGTCGCGGTCCGCGCGGGCGCCGTGGCGACACGGGAATGGCGACGTACCGCATCGCCGTGGGTCGCCGCCACAAGGTCGAGCCCCGCCAGATCGTCGGCGCGCTCGCGAACGAGGGCGGCCTCAGTCGCGAGGACTTCGGCGCGATCCAGATCCGTCCCGAGTTCTCGCTCGTCGAGCTCCCGGCCGACCTGCCGCGTGAGACCCTCGAACGGCTCGACGGCACCCGGATCTCCGGCCGGCTGATCGAGCTCCGCCTCGACACCGGTGGGCCGCGCCGACGTCGCGACGGAGACGGCGGACCCGCGCGCGGCACCCGCCGCCGTGACGCGGACGGAGGACCGTCGGACCGCCGTCGTCGCGACGGCGACGACGCGCCGTCGGACAAGCCGTTCCGGAAGCCCCGGCACCGCTCCTGACGCGTCCACCGGTGGCCCAGCTCGCTCCCGTCGTGCTCGCCCTGCCCTGTTGCCGGATTCGGTGTTTCCGGCGCGGGGCGGCGCGTCGTGCCGTCGGAGTGGGCGTGTCCCGGCGGAACACCGAATCCGGCAACACCCAGGCGCGGGCGTGAGGGTGGGGGACGACGGTCCGGCCAGCCGTCCGTACCGGGTGGAGTCGCCTGTGGCGTCCGCCTATCCTCGTATGGGCGACGCCCCCCGAATGGGGAGGCGCGCCGTGCGCATGAGGGGAGGTGACGCATGACCGACGGTGAGCAGCAGCAACCCGAGGAGCCGATGCGCCGACCCCGCGGTCGGCACGCGCGGCGGCCTGCGCCGGTGGCCGGCGACGGCTGGCGCGCGAAGGTCGCGGCGGTCGCTGCGCCCCTCGTGGCATCCGCTGAACCCCGCATCGCCGCGGCGGCGGAGTGGCTGTTCGAGCGGCGCCTGCACGTGCTCGTCATCTCCGCGACGGCGGCGACCGTCATCATGATCGGCGGCGCGGTGGCGCTCATCTCCATCGCGCGCGGCGGCGTCTCGCCCGACGACGAGGTGGCGAGCGTGGTCGAGGGCGTCCGCCCCACCTCGACGCAGACGGGGGAGCCGGGCACCTACGCGCCGATCCTGCCGAGCCCCGGGCCCGAGCAGCACCTCGTCCCGGCGACGCCGGGGCCGACCGTCGGACCTGAGCCGGGCGTCGGGGACGAGCCCGCCGCGGATGAACCGCCCGTCGAGGACCCGGTCGAGCCGACCGCGGAGCCCGAGCCTGACGAGCCGCGCGGCAAGGCGACCGCGCCCGGTCAGACGAAGAAGCCCGTCAAGCCCTGACGCCGGTCGCGCGCCCGCGCCTCCGGTTTCGGCTTCATCACACTCCCCGTTCATGGGGCGTTCAGATTCCCGTGTTCGGGTAGGTTGAGCGCGACGTCCAGCGCTGCGCGTCACCACCGAACGATGGGAACCCCAGTGACCATTCGCACGGCCGAGTACCCCCGGCCGGACCATTTCCTCCTCCACATCAGCGACACGCACCTGCTCGCCGGCGGAGGCCGCCTCTACGACCGGGTCGCGAGCGAGCAGCACCTGCAGACCCTCTTCGCGGAGTTCGAGGCATCCGGCGGCCGGCCCGAGGCGATCGTGTTCACGGGCGACCTCGCCGACCTCGGCGAGCCAGACGCGTACGCCCGGCTGCGCCGCGTCGTCGAGCCCGTCGCCGAGCGGCTCGGGGCCCGAGTGATCTGGGTGATGGGCAACCACGACGACCGCACGGCGTTCCGTCGCGGCCTGCTCGACGACGACCTCGGCGGTTCACGACCTGTCGATCGGGTCGACGACGTGAACGGGCTGCGGGTCATCACGCTCGACTCGACGGTGCCCGGACACCACCACGGCGACGTGACGCCCGCCCAGCTCGACTGGCTCGCCGAGGAGCTCTCGATCCCGGCGCCGCACGGCACGATCCTCGCGATGCACCACCCGCCCGTGCCGAGCGTGCTCGACCTCGCGGTCTCGGTGGAGCTGCGCGACCAGGCCGGCCTCGCCGAGGTCGTCGAGGGCAGCGACATCCGCTCGATCATCGCCGGGCACTTGCACTACTCGTCGACCGCGACGTTCGCGGGCGTGCCCGTGTCCGTCGCGTCGGCGAGCTGCTACACGCAGGACCTCAACGTGCCCGTCGGCGGCACGCGCGGACGCGACGGCGCGCGGGCGTTCAACCTCGTGCACGTGTACCCGTCGACGGTGCTGCACTCGGTCGTGCCGCTCGGGTCGTTCCCCGCGCTCGACTGGATCGACGCCGCCGAGAGCGCGCGGCGCCTGGCCGCCGACGGCATCGTGATCCCGGATGCCGCGACGCCCGCGGCCCCGAAGGAGCCGCCGTTCACGATGCCGATCCCGGTGATGGCGGGCTGATCCCTCCGACCGAATCTCGCGGTCGTCCTGCTGCCCGGCCGGTCTCGTCACGTCGAACGTGGCGGATATACGATCCGACGCGCCGCCGAGCGGTGCCCATGCGCGGCGCGCCCGATCGTATGTCCGCAGGCTTCGACGAGACGGGGTCGGGGCGGCGGCGGCCGGTGGGTGCTACGCCGTGAGCTCCGGGAGCGGCCTGGCCGGGGCGGAGACGTCGGGCGTGGCATCCGCCGCCTTCTCCCACGGCGCCGGGAACGGGAAGTAGCGGTCGAGGAAGTCGATGACCGCCGCCGTGCGCTCCTCGACCGAGATCTCGGGGAAGCTCCCGTCGTTGAGGCAGAACATGTCCATGTCGCGGCGCTTGAGGAGTCGTCGCATCGCGGGCAGCGCGCGCTTCAGCGTCGTCTCGACGTACTTCACGCGCGCGTCCGTCTGCACCACCGCGCGACCCGTGAGCAGCGCGAAGTAGTGGTACAGCGAGTTCGTGACCGAGATGTCGGTCGCCGCGCGGAACCGGCTCGAGGCTGTGCGCCGGAAGTCCTCGGGGAAGGTCGCCTCGAGGTCGGCCATGACGCTGCGGCGCAGCGGCGCCGCGCAGTGCTCGAGGTGCCGGGTCGTGACCTTGCCGAACCGCTCGCGCAGCAGCGCCCGGTTCACGCGCGCGGCGTTCTCGAACCCGCTGCGCGTCGGGTTCGTCTCGCCGAGCCCGATGCGCGTAGTGGCCTCGACGAACTTCGTGATGCCGCCGGGCGAGAAGAACAGGTCGGGCGACACCGGGCGCCCGAAGAACATGTCGTCGTTCGAGTACAGGAAGTGCTCGGCGAGCCCCTCGATGCGGTGCAGCTGGCTCTCGACCGCGTGCGAGTTGTGCGTCGGCAGCACCGACGTGTCGCCGAACATCTCCTCGCTGCGCACGATGGTGACCTTCGGATGCCGCGCCAGCCAGCTCGGGGCGGGGGAGTCGGTCGCGATGAAGATGCGTCGCACCCACGGGGCGAACAGGTGCACCGACCGCAGCGCGTACTTGAGCTCGTCGATCTGGCGGTAGCGCGCCTCGGAGTCGTCGCCCTCGCCGACGACGTAGCTCTGCATGCGCTTCGCGCGCTCGCGGATGAACTCGTCGCTCGAGCCGTCGACCCAGGAGAAGACCATGTCGATGTCGAAGTCCACGTCGCTCGCGAGGGGCGCGAACATGTGCTCGAGCGTCGGCCAGTCGCGCCCGTGCAGGTGCACGGTGTCGTCCACCGCCTCCGAGCGGGGCATGGTGCGGCGCATGATCGCGTTCTCGACGGGCGCCTCGATGGTGTCCTCGCCGAAGCGCCAGAGCTCGAGCTGCACGGCGGTCTCGCGGCCGTAGCGCAGGCGGCCGACGGGCTCCACGCGCGGCCGGTACAGGCGCAGGATGCTCGCCTTGCGGTGCGCCGAGAGCTTTCCATCGGCGAGCAGCACGGGGTCGGCGTCGGCGATGCGCTCGGGGGCGATCGTCGCGGCGTAGAACGGCTCGTTCGCGAATGCCTCGGCGAACGCACGCGCGACGGCCTTGCGGTCGGCCCGGTCGACCGCGATCACGAGCCGCTCGTCGTTGCCGCGCACGAGCAGGTAGCCGATGCCTGCGGCGTCGAGCGCGTCACCGACCGCGCGCAGGTCCTCGACCATCGACTGCCTGGGCGTCATGTGCCCGTTGCGCAGCGCGTACTGGCCCTTGCGCAGCACCAGGTCGTCGCGGTCGAACCGCGCGATGCGCGGCGAGGAGGCCACGAGCACGAGCTCCGAGGCATCCGCCAGCCGGACCTGCGGCGAGGTCGGCTCGCGTCGCGCGAACGAGCTGCCCGGGTGGTCGAGGTGGTCGGCGGATCGATCGCGGTCGGGACTCGTCACGGACGGGTGGCCTCCAGGGGTCGGCTGATCGCACGGAATCGTGCGGGGGAGAACTTCCATCCTATCGAGCAGGCCGCCGGCGGCGACGGCTTGACAAGGCGGTCGTCGAGTGGAGCGAGGCGGAGCCGGACGTGTATCGCGTCGTTCCGTGACGGCGTCCGCGACCTGTGCGGTGACGCCCGGTGACGCAGGGTGTCGGCGTGTGGCACCCGGTTCCGTCGTGTGACGGGTGCCCTCGCGGCATCCGTCGACCCTCCCTAGCGTCGGCCATCGGAGGTCCTCACATGACTCGACTCATCATCGGCGCGATGGTCCGCGCGATCGGCGCGTACCCCTCGGGCTGGCGCTACCCCGGTGCGCACCGCGACCCGCGCGGCGACGCCGCGGTGCTGCGACGCGCGGCCGAAGTCGCTGAGGCGGCGCGGCTCGACTACCTGTTCTTCGGCGACTGGCTCGCGACCGGGCACGACCTGGAGTTCCGCGACCCCTACCTCGTCGCGCGGATCGACCCGATCTCGGCGGTCACGTACCTGGCCGGCGTCACGAGCCGCATCGGGCTCATCGCCACCGCCAACACGACCTACGCCGACCCCTACACGCTCGCGCGCGCCACGGCGTCGATCGACCTGCTCTCGGGCGGGCGCGCCGGCCTCAACCTCGTCACGGGCGCGGAGCCTCGCGCCGCCGGCAATCACGGGCGCGACCACCACCAGGCGAACGACACGCGGTACGACCGCGCCGTCGAGTTCGAGTTCGTGCTGCGCCGCCTGTGGGACTCGTTCGAGGACGATGCGATCGTGGCGGATGCCGCGTCGGGCGTCTACCTCGATCCGTCGCGCCTGCACGCCACCGACTTCCACGGTGCGCACCTCAGCGTGACCGGGCCGCTCAACGTCGCCCGTCCGGTGCAGGGACACCTCCCGATCGTGCACGCGGGCACCTCGCCGCGCTCCCGCCTGTTCGCCGCGCAGAACGCCGACCTCGCGCTCGTCGCGGTCTCGGGGCTCGAGCACGGCATCGCCATCCGCGAGGAACTGCGTGCGCTCGCCTTCGAGTCGGGGCGCGACGACCGCACGCTCAAGGTCATCGCACCCGTGCTGCCGATCGTCGGCGAGACACGCGAGCACGCGCAGGCCATCGCGGACGAGCTCAGCGAGCTGCTGCAGATCGCCGAGGACTGGCCCGACGGGCCGCCCGAGGCGTTCCCCGCGAACCGCTCGCTCGCGCAGCTCTCGGTCCTCCTCGGCGTCGACGTGTCGGGCCTCTCGCCCGACCGCGCGGTGACCCCGGCGCTCGTCGCGCAGTTCAGCGCCGCCGGACAGGAGCTGGTCGAGATCGTCGCCGAGCGCACGGGGCGCAGCCCCTCGGGGGAGCGGCCGCCGACCCTGCGGCACCTCGTCGTCGCGGCATCCGTCAACGCGTCGATGGTCGTCGGCACGGCCGCCGAGATCGCCGAGGAGTTCCAGACGTGGGCCGAGGCCGGCGCCGTCGACGGGTTCAACGTGCTGTCGGCCGTGCAGCCCGCGCAGTTCGAGGCGTTCGCGCTCGGGGTCGTGCCCGAGCTGCAGCGACGCGGCGTGTTCCCGACCGAGTACGAGGGCTCGACCCTGCGTGAGCACCTCGGACTGACCCGTCCCGACAACGTGCATGTTGCCCACGGTGACGTGCGGTTGCAGCCCGTGACCGGCCGTGACGGCGCGGGTCATCGGGCGGTTGAGCGCACCGCGCGGCATCCGTAGCTTCGACGACCAACCCCCACCCGGGGCCATCCCCGCACCGTTCCCGACCGAAGGAAAAGATCACCGAGATGTCCACGCCACGCATCACCCGCCTCGCCCTCGCGAGCACGGCCGCGCTCGCCGCGGCGGCCCTGCTCGCCTCGTGCGCCGGCCAGGCCCAGTCGACGGATGCCGCAGCCGGCGACCCCGTCGAGGGCGGCACGCTCACCTACCTCGAGCACCAGGCCTACACCACGCTCTACCCGCCGCAGGCCGGCTTCTACCCGAACGGCGGACTCGTCAACAACCTCACCGCCCGCCTCACGTGGCAGGACCCCGACTCGCTCGAGATCGAGCCCTGGGTCGCCACCGAGTGGACGGTCAACGCGGATGCCACGGAGTACACGTTCGACCTGCGCGACGACGTGACCTTCTCCGACGGCACCCCGCTCGACGCCGCCGCCGTCGCGAAGAACTTCGACACCTACGGCCTGGGGAACAAGGACCTCGGCCTCACCATCTCGGAGGCGATCAACAACTACGCCTCGAGCGAGGTCGTCGACGCCGACACCGTCACGTTCCGGTTCTCGGCGCCGGCACCCGGCTTCCTGCAGGCCACCTCGACGATCAACTCGGGGCTCGTCTCGCCGGCCACCCTCGACCGCAAGCTCGAGGACTGGGGTGCGGGCAACGCCGCGGCGATCGTCGGCAGCGGCGCGTTCGTCGCGACGGAGGAGGAGATCGGCACGACGCTCCACCTCGAGGCGCGCGAGGAATACGACTGGGCTCCACCGTCGTTCGAGCACCAGGGTCGTGCCTACCTGGACGCGATCGACGTCGTCGTGACGCCCGAGGACAGCGTCCGCATCGGGTCGCTGCTCGCGGGCCAGGCCGACGTCATCCGCTACGTGCAGGCGTTCGACGAGGCGCAGGTCGAGGGGGCCGGCTTCGAGGTGATCGCCGCGCCGACCCGCGGCGTGAACAACTCGCTCGGCCTGCGGTTCACGAACCCGCTGCTCAGCGACCTCCGCGTGCGCCAGGCGCTCGTTCACGGGGTCGACGCGCAGGAGGTCGTCGACACGATCTTCACCGAGAACTACCCGGTCGCCACCTCGGAGCTCGCCGCCACCGCGAAGGGCTACGTCGATGAGTCCGAGGGGCTCGAGTACGACCCCGAGCTGTCGGCCGAGCTCCTCGACGAGGCCGGCTGGACCGAGGGCGCCGACGGCATCCGCGCGAAGGACGGGCAGCGCCTGTCGCTCACCGTCTACGAGGCGAAGCCGCAGCCGCTCTCGAAGCAGACGCTCGAGCTCGTGGCGCAGCAGCTCAAGGAGATCGGCGTCGAGCTCAACGTGAAGGCCGCCGACTCGGGCAGCTACGCCGAGGACATCCTCGACCCGCTGAAGACCCCGCTCTACCACTCGATGGTCGGACGCGCCGACAACGACGTGATCAAGAGCCAGTACCACACGAAGAACCGCAACACGCTGCTCTCGGACGACGCCGAGCTCGACCGCCTGCTCGAGGCCGTGGCCTCGGAGCCCGACCCCGCCAAGCGCGACGAGGCCTCGGCCGCCGTGCAGGACTACCTCACCGAGCAGGCGTACGTGATCCCGCTCTTCGAGGAGCCGCAGGTCTACGGCGCGGCGTCGTACGTGCACGGGTTCCGCACGGAGTCGGTCGCGCGGCCGCTGTTCTACGACACCTGGGTGGAGAAGCAGCAGTAGCTGGTACCTCTCGGTGATCGAGTAGCGCCCGGCGGAGCCGGACGCGTATCGAGATCGGGTGACTGGATCTCGATACGCGTCGCCTGCGGCGGCGCTACTCGATCACCGACCCGCCCCGCACAAGGAAGGAGCACCCCCATGACGTACCTCGCCCGCCGCACCGGCCAGGCGCTCATCGTGCTCGCCGTCGCGTTCACGGCGACGTTCGTGCTGCTGCAGGCGCTGCCCGGCGACGCGATCCTCATCAAGTTCGAGAGCCCCGAGCTGGGCCTGAGCCCCGAGCAGATCGCGGACATCCGGGCCTCGTACGGCGCCGACAACACGGTGATCGAGCAGTTCCTGCACACCCTGTCGGGATTCGTCGTCGGCGACTTCGGCTACTCCGTGCAGTACGGCACCGCGGTGCACGACCTCATCGGCGCGGCCCTGCCGGGCACGCTCGCGCTCGCCGGGTTCGGGTTCCTCGTCGCGGTCGTGATCGCCGTGGGGCTGGCGGTGCTCTCGACGCTCGCGCCGTTCGCGTGGCTGCGTTCGTTTCTGCGCAGCCTGCCCGGCCTGTTCGTGTCGGTGCCGGTGTTCTGGCTCGGCATCGTGCTCATCCAGGTGTTCTCGTTCCAGCTCCGGCTCGTGCCCGTGATCGGCGCCGACCCGGTGCAGGGGCTCATCCTCCCCGTGCTCACGCTGGCGATCCCGATCTCCGCCCCGCTCGCGCAGGTGCTCGTGCGTTCGATCGACGACGTGCAGCTCTCGCCGTTCGTCGCCGTCGTGCGCGCCAAGGGCGCGAGCCCACGCTGGGTGCTGTGGCGGGATGTCGCGCGCAACGCGGTGCTGCCGACGATCACGATCGCCGGCGTGCTCATCGGCGAGCTCATCGGCGGCGCCGTGGTGACCGAGACCGTGTTCGGACGCGCCGGCATCGGCCGCCTCACCGAGGAGGCCGTGCGCAACCAGGACGTCGCCGTGCTCCAGGCGGTGGTCGTACTCGCCGCGCTCGTGTTCGTGGCGGTGAACCTTGTGGTCGACCTCGTCTACCCGGCCCTCGATCCTCGGCTGAAGCGGAAGGCGGTGGCGGCATGAGCGCGCCGGTGGACACTCCCCTGGTCGAGGAGCCGGCTGTCCCCGGTGGTCGAGGAGCGCCCGCCGAAGGCGGACGCATATCGAGACCGGACTCCCAGCCTCGGGTCACCGGGTCTCGAGACGTGTCGCCGCTCCCCGACGCCGCTCCTCGACCAGCGGTGTGGCGCCAGCGACTCAGCGGCATCCGCCCTGACCTCGTGCTCGCGTGGGCCGTCATCGTGCTCGCGATCGCGTGGGCGGTAGTGCCCTGGCTGTTCACGGGCGCCGACCCGCTCGCCGGCGTGCCGGCCGAGAAGCTGCAGGCGCCGAGCGCGGCGCATCCGTTCGGCACCGACGCGATCGGCCGCGATCTGTACGCGCGAGTCGTGTACGGTGCGGTGCACTCGCTCTCGGGCGCGTTCGTCGCGGTGACAGTGGGCCTCGTCGGGGGCACGCTGCTCGGCGTGCTCGCCGGATCGCTCGGCGGCGCGGTCGACGCCGTGATCGGTCGCGTCGTCGACGTGCTCCTGGCGATCCCGGCGCTGCTGCTCTCGCTGAGCATCATCATCCTGCTCGGCTTCGGCACGGTGAACGCCGCGATCGCGGTCGGCATCGGCTCGATCGCCGCATTCGCGCGGCTCTCCCGATCGGAGGTCGTGCGCGTTCGCCAGGCCGACTTCGTCGAGGCCGCGTTCGGCTCGGGCGCGCGGCTGCCCGCGGTGCTGTTCCGGCACGTGCTGCCGAACTCGCTCACGGCGGTGATCGCGCTCGCGGCGCTGCAGTTCGGCACGGCGATCCTCGCCATCTCGACGCTCGGCTTCCTCGGCTACGGCGCCCCGCCGCCGACGCCGGAGTGGGGCCTGCTCATCGCCGAGGGACGCAACTACGTCGCGACCTCGTGGTGGCTCACGGTGCTGCCCGGCCTCGTCGTGGTCGTCGTCGTGCTCGCCGCCAACCGCATCAGCCACGCCCTGGGGAGGAACCGATGACCGCGCTCCTGGAGCTCGAGCACCTCGACGTCGCGTACCGCACGTCGGCCGGCCCGAGCCGCGTCGTGCATGACGTGTCGTTCGACGTCGCCCGCGGCGAGGTCGTCGCGCTCGTCGGCGAGTCGGGGTCGGGCAAGACCACGACCGCGAGCGCGGTGCTCGGGCTGCTCCCCGCAGGCGGGGCCGTCGAGGGCGGCGGCATCCGGCTCTCGGGGACCGACATCTCGGGCTGGAGCGACCGCCGCCTGCAGGCGGTGCGCGGCGTGCGCATCGGGTACATCCCGCAGGACCCGGTCTCGTCGTTGAATCCCGTGCGCCCGATCGGCGTGCAGCTCGGCGAGGCGTTCCGCATCCACCGTCGGGGCGACGGGCGCGACGTGCGCCGCCGCGTGCTCGAGCTGCTCGACCGGGTCGGCATCGACGATCCGGCGCTGCGGGCCCGGCAGTACCCGCACGAGCTCTCGGGCGGCATGCGCCAGCGCGTGCTCATCGCTTCGGCCGTCGCGCTGGAGCCCGAGCTCGTGATCGCCGACGAGCCCACGAGCGCGCTCGACGTGACGGTGCAGCGCCGCATCCTCGACCTCATCGACGAGCTGCGCCGCGAGCACGGCACCGCGGTGCTGCTCGTGACCCATGACCTCGGCGTCGCCGCCGAACGTGCCGAGCGCGTGGTCGTCATGCAGCACGGCCGCATCGTGGAGCAGGGCGCGACCGGCGCGCTCCTCGACGACCCGCGCGAGGCGTACACGCGCCGCCTGCTCGCCGATGCGCCCGGCCTCGAGGAGCCCGAGTTCCGTCGTCCGCGACCGCCCGTCTACCTGCGCGACGCGAGCGTGGCGGCGGCCGAGAACCCGTTCGTGCTCGAGGCATCCGGGCTCGTGAAGGCCTACGCGACGAAGCGCGGGGCCGAGCCGTTCCGCGCCGTCGACGACGTGTCGTTCAACGTGGTGCGCGGCACGACGCACGCGATCGTGGGCGAGTCGGGGTCGGGCAAGACGACCACGGCGCGCATCGTCACACGATTCGTGTCGCCGGATGCCGGGACGGTGCGTCTGGGCGACACCGACGTCACGGCGCTGACCGGGGCCGCTCGGCGCGAGTTCCGCCGCCGTGTGCAGCTCGTCTACCAGAACCCGTTCGCGTCGCTGGACCCACGGCACACCGTGGCCGACCTCGTGGCCGAGCCGCTGCGCAACTTCGGGATCGGCGACCGGCGCTCGCGGGCCGAGACCGCGCGACGGCTCATCGATCGGGTCGCGCTGCCGTCGCACCTGGCCGGGCACCGCCCGCGCGAGCTCTCGGGCGGCCAACGGCAGCGGGTCGCGATCGCCCGGGCGCTCGCGCTCGAACCCGAGCTGGTCGTGCTCGACGAGGCGGTCTCGGCGCTCGACGTCACGGTGCAGGCCCGCATCCTCGAGCTGCTGGAGCAGCTGCAGGGCGAGCTCGGGCTCAGCTACCTCTTCATCTCCCACGACCTCGCGGTCGTCGCCCGCATCAGCCACTCGGTGTCGGTGATGCGTCGCGGCCGCGTGGTGGAGTCGGGGCCGACCGAGCAGGTGTTCCGGTCGCCCAAGCACGAGTACACCCGGGAGCTGCTCGACGCGGTTCCCCGACGGAAGGTCACGGCATGACGCGCATCGGATTCTTCACCCGGCTCCTCGACGACGCCCCGGCGGCCGAGCGCTACCGCATCGCGACCGAGCAGATCGTGCACGCCGAGCGGCACGGCTTCGACTCGGCGTGGGTGGCGCAGCACCACTTCCATGCGGCCGAGGGCGGGCTGCCGTCGCCATTCGTGTTCCTGGCGCACGCGGCGGCGCAGACCAGCCGCATCCGGCTCGGCACGGGCGTCGTGACGTTGCCGCTCGAGGATCCGGTGCGCGTCGCCGAGGACGCGGTCGTGCTCGACCTGCTCTCAGGCGGACGCGTCGAGCTCGGGCTCGGCTCTGGATCCACGCCCGCGTCGTTCCTCGCGTTCGGCGAGCGCTCGGAGGACCGCGGGCGGGTGTTCGGCGAGAAGGTCGACGCGCTCGTCGCCGCCCTCGCCGGCGGCGAGCTCGGGGACCCCGCCAACCACCTGCAGCCGCCGGGCCGCGACCTGCTCGGCCGGGTCTGGCAGGCGACCTTCTCGTCGTTCGGCGGCACCCGCGCGGGGCGCGCCGGCCACGGGCTCCTGCTCTCCCGTACCCAGCCGAGGCCGGGGGATGCCCCGCGCCGCACGCTCTCGGAGTTGCAGCTGCCCATCATCGACGCCTACCGGGAGGCGCTGCCGACCGGCGTGCCGCCGCGCATCCTCGCGTCCCGCACCCTGTTCGTGGCGGACTCCCGCGAGGAGGCCCGCCACTGGGCCGAGCTCGGACTCTGCCGCGCGGCCGTCGGCTTCGCGCGTACCGGGCAGCCGCCGATCGGCGACACGCTCGACGAGCTCATCGCCACCTACGACACGCACGTCGGCACCCCCGTCGAGGTGATCGAGTCGCTCGCCCGCGACTCCGCCGCCGCCGAGGCGACCGAGGTGGCGTTCCAGGTGCACTCCGTCGATCCGCCGCACGAGCTCGTGCTGCGGTCGATCGAGCTCATCGCGACGGAGGTCGCCCCTGCGCTCGGCTGGGGGAGCCGGGCGCTCTCCACCGCCGCCGCCGTGGGTTGAGGAGCGCCCGGCGGAGCCGGACGCGTCTCGAAACCCACCCCCACGAACCGATAGAAAGGAACCCCGATGACCGACATCATCGACCGGCTCGCCGGCGTTCGACCCGGCGGGAGTGTCGACGCCCTGCGCCGCCACCGTCCCGTCACGCGCGACAACGCCCAGGCGAGCTACGATGCCCTGTTCACCGACATCGACGAGGCGCACGCGAGCTTCGCCGAGCGCGCGGCCGTCGCGCAGTTCGTCGCGATCCTGCACGACGACGAGGTGGCCGCCGCCCACTACGGCGCGCTCACCCGCTCCGCCGGCGGGGACGCGCTCGCGGACGCCGTCGCGGACGCCGCGGCGGCATCCCGCACCGACGGCCCGTACGGCGAGTACCCGGCGGAAGGTCCGCTCGCCGTCGAGAGCGTGACCGGCCTCCGCCTCGAGCTCGACGACGCGGAGCGCGCCGCGCTCGGCGAGCGCCTCTCAACGGCGCTCGAGCACGCCCACCTGCTCGTCTTCCGCCCGCGGGAGTCGTCGGCCGTCGCCCTCGCGACCCTCGCCGACGCCGGCTGGTCGACCGCCGGCATCGTCACCCTCTCCCAGCTCGTCTCGTTCCTCGCGTTCCAGCTGCGGGTCGCGGCCGGGCTCCGCCTGCTCACCACGAAGGACGCCGCATGACCGACACGAGCACGACCACGAACGACGCCGCCACGACCACGACGACGGATGCCGCGGGCGACGCGCCCGTGCGCATCCTCGAGCACCCCGGGGCATCCCTTCGACGAGCTCAGGACGGCGCCGTGCCCCTCGCCTTCACGCAGGACGACCTCGGCTGGCTGCCCTGGCTCGAGCCCGCCGACGAGGCGACGCTCACCGAGCGCCAGTACGCCGGACTCGTCGACCGCCCGCGCGCGAAGAGCGACTACTTCCGGCTGCTCGTACGCGACCCCGACATCCTGCGGGCGCGCACGCTCACCGACAAGGACATCTTCTACAACGCCGCCGACGGACTCGGGCGCGCTGAGCGCGAGCTCGCCGCCGCGGCGACGAGCCGCTTCAACGGCTGCATCTTCTGCGCCTCAGTGCACGCGCGGTTCGCGACGCACCACTCGAAGCGCCACGACGACGTGCAGCGGCTGCTCGACCTCGGGGTCGACGCCGAGCAGGACGCCGTCTGGCGCGCCGTCATCGACGCGGCGGTGGCGCTCGCGGCCACGCCCTCGCGGCTCGCGCCCGAGCACCTCGACGCGCTGCGGGCGGCCGGGCTCGACGAGCAGGCCGTGTCCGACGTGATCCACTCGGCGGCGTTCTTCAACTGGGCGAACCGGCTGATGCTGTCGCTCGGCGAGCCCGAGCAGCCGCGGGCCGACGAGGTCGGGGGCTGACGGGCGGCGGCTCCGTTACCGGATGTTGCGCGGCATGACACCGTGCGACGCCCACCGTTGCGGGCCGCCACCGCCGGCCGTACGTTCGACGCCAACCCACCCCGAGGAGTCCGCCGTGATCGCGACCGAAGTGCGCACGCCCGCGCACGCGGCTGCGTCCGCGGGGCCGGCGGATGCCGCGTCCCGCCCCGCGGTCGGCCCGCTCGCCGCGCTGGCCGACGCCGGCCTCGAGGTGCCCGTGCTCGGCGGACGCACGGTGCGCCACGTGAACCTCGACGTCGCGGCATCCGCGCCCGCATTCGACGCGGTCGCCGCGCACGTCGCGCGCGTCCTGCCGTACTACGCGAGCGTGCACCGCGGCAGCGGCTATCCGTCGCAGGCCACGACCGCCCTCGTCGAGGACGCCCGCGTCACGGTCGCGCGCCACGTCGGCGCCCGCGACGACGACCTCGTCGTGTTCACGCGCAACACGACCGACGCGCTCAACCTGCTCGCGGGCGCCGTGCCCGGCGAGACCGTGGTGCTCGACATCGAGCACCACGCCAACCTGCTGCCCTGGCGCGGGCGCCGGGTCGTGGTCGGCCGCGCGACGATCGCCGGGACGCTCGAGGCGCTCGACGCGGAGCTCGCGACCCGTCCGGCGGCGCTGGTCTCGGTCACCGGCGCCTCGAACGTGACGGGCGAGGTCCTGCCCGTCGAAGCGATCGCCGCCCTCGCGCACGCGCACGGCGCCCGGCTCGCGGTCGACGCCGCGCAGCTCCTGCCGCACCGCAGGGTCGACCTCGCGGCATCCGGAATCGACTACCTCGCCTTCTCGGGGCACAAGGCGTACGCGCCCTACGGCTCGGGCGCGCTCGTCGGACGCGCCGACTGGCTCGACGCGGCACCCGCCCACCTCGCGGGCGGCGGCGCGGTCGAGTCCGTGCGGCTCGACGCGACCGAGTGGAAGCGCGGGCCCGAGAGGCACGAGGCGGGCACGCCCAACGTGCTCGGCATCGCCGCGATCGCCCGCGCGCTCGACGAGCTCGACCGGCTCGGCGACGAGGCCCGGCGCGCCCACGAGGAGGCGCTCACGGCGCGCCTGCACGAGGGCCTCGACCGGCAGCGCGGCATCCGGGTCATCCGCGGCTTCGCCGACGCCGACGACCGCCTCGGCATCGCGACCATCGAGGTCGTGGACGGCTCGGTGGGGCTCGTCGCCGCAGCGCTCGCGGCGGAGCACGGGATCTCGGTGCGCGCGGGCCGCTTCTGCGCGCACCCGTTCTTCGACCGGGTCGCCCGTCGCTCCAACGGCCTGCGCGCCAGCCTCGGCGCAGGCTCCTCGGCCGACGACGTCGACCGGTTCCTCGACGCGCTCGCGCGCCTCGTCGCCGACGGCCCCGCGCACGCCTACGAGCGCACGCCCGCCGGATGGTGTCCGGCGGTCGACGACCGCCCGCGGCTCGCGTTCGACTGAGCGCTGCCCCCTGAACGGGCCCATTCCCTCGCGGGCCCGGCATGAGCGACACTGTCCGCATGGGATCAGCGTTGACCACCATCGGATTGCCCGTCGCCCTCGGCATCATCATGTTCGGCCTGGGCCTCGCCCTGACGCCGCGCGACTTCGCGCGCGTGGGCCGGCATCCGAAGGCGGTCATCGTCGCGCTGCTCTGCCAGCTGCTCGTGCTGCCCGCGCTCTGCTTCGGCCTCGTGCTGTGGTTCCAGCTGCCGCCCGTGCTCGCGGTCGGCATGCTGCTGCTCGCCGCATCGCCGGGCGGCACCACCGCCAACCTCTACAGCCACCTGTTCCGCGGCGACGTCGCGCTCAACATCTCGCTCACCGCGCTGAACTCGGTCATCGCCGTCGTCACGCTGCCGCTCATCACGAACCTCGCGATCGCCTACTTCCTGCCGGGCGACGAGGCGCTCGGGCTTCAGCCCGCGAAGGCGATCGAGGTCTTCGCGATCGTGCTCGGCCCGGTGGTGCTGGGCATGCTCGTCCGCTGGTGGAAGCCGACGTTCGCCGACCGCATGGACCGGCCCGTGCGCATCGCGTCGATCGTGATCCTCGTCGTCGTCATCGCCGGGGCGATCGTGTCGAACCTCGAGCTGCTCCTCGAGAACTTCGGCCGGCTCGCGGGCATCACGGTGCTGTTCTGCGTGCTGAGCCTCACAATCGGCTTCGTCGTGCCGCGGATGCTGCGGGTCGACCGCCCGCAGTCGATCGCGAGCTCGTTCGAGATCGGCATCCACAACGCCACGCTCGCGATCGTGATCGCGCAGACCGTGATCGGCAGCGTCGAGATGAGCCTGCCGGCCGCGGTCTACGGGGTGCTCATGTTCTTCGTGGCGCTCGGCTTCGGCTTCCTCATCCGCGGTCGCGACGGCGACGGCCGCGACGGCGAGGGGCGGTCGAGGCCGGTCGAGGTCGCCGCCGAGCCGGCGACGGATGCCGCGGGGGTGACGCCGCCCGAACGCTGACCTGCGGCGCACGGGCGCCGCCCCCGGCGGGGAGGCCGGGACACGACATGGGAATCGAGCACGAGGATCCGCTTGACCGCCGACGCGACGAGCTTCGGCGGATCGTGTACGGCACGCGCGACGGAGCCCAGAGCGACGCCGCGGTGGAGCTCGCCGAGATCGAGGCCGAGCTCGCCGCACGGGCGCGCGCCGCCGCGCCGCCGGAACCCGCGGCATCCGTTCCGACCCCGTCGCCCGCTGCGCAGCGTCGGCCTGACCCGACTCGAACGACCGGCGCCGCCGGTCGGGAAGCCGCCGATGCGTTCGCAGCGGATGCCGCGGACGAGGACGCATCGGAGTCCAGGGAGGTCCCCACCACGACGGCCACCGCGTCGCCCGTCGTCGAGGAGCCCCCGCCGCGCTGGCGGCCCACCCGCACCCAGGCCATCGTCGCGGCGATCGTGGCGGTCCTCGTCATCGCGACGGCCATCGCGCTCGTCGGCCCGGCGCGCGACGCGCTCTCGCCGCCGCGCGGGCTCGGCGTGTTCGAGCACGAGCTGCTGCCCGACGACCTCGACGTCGTCGACCAGGTCGCCACCGGGGCCCGGCTCCAACCCGACGAGGCGGCCACGCTGCGCTCGCTCGGGCGGGCGTTCGGCTACGAGTTCTGGGTGTTCCGCGAGGGCGACGGCGTGTGCATGCTGTCGCGGCGGCTGTACTTCTTCGACTGGGAGCGGTCGTGCGCGACGCTGGACGAGTTCCAGGCGAACGGGCTCATCCGCCGCATCGCTGCCGACGACATCCGCGACGGCGCGCGGCCGCGCCGGGTCGGCCCGGGCGACGAGGTCGTGGTGACCTGGGGCCCCGACTCCACCGACATCGAGTGGACGGTGGAGCCCTGACCACTGCGCGCGGGGTTCGTACACTGGGAGGGGCGCACGGGAGGGGATGCATGCAGCCGCTGATCGAGAACGAGATCCGTGAGACGTTCGGCAACGCCAGCGACACGGAACTCGCGCAGCTGTCCCTGCCGCACGACTTCCCCCTCACCGAATGGGCGCACCTCGACGCGTTCGCGTGGCGCGATCCGCGGATCACCGGCCGCGGCTACCTCGTCACCGAGCTCGACGGCGAGCCGGTCGGCGTCGTGCTGCGTGCGGCCGGCGCGAACGGCTCGCGCCACCGCGCCGCGATCTGCAACCTCTGCCACACGGCGCAGCCCGGCGACCAGGTGGAGCTGTTCTCGGCGCGCAAGGCCGGGGCCGCGGGGGAGCGGGGCGACACGATCGGCACCTACATGTGCAGCGACCTGGCCTGCCAGGAGACCGTACGGCTCGGCCGTCCGCCGGCGCCGTCCGAGGTGATGCCGAGCGTGCGCGAGATCGAGCGCATCGACGGCCTCGCCCGCCGCACGCGCGCGTTCGTCGCCGACGTGCTCGGCGCCGCCTGAGCGAGCGGATGCCGCGGGCGCTCGTCGTTCGAGTGCGTGTCAGCGCACGTCAGTGCGCGGCATCCGGCGCCAAGGGCGCGAGCGTGGGCCGCTTCGCCGTGCGCCCGTCGCCCGACGACCGCCCCGTGAGGCGACGCCCGATCCACGGGAGGACGAACTCGCGATAGTACGCCGCCGTGTTGCGGCTGCGCGGGCCGGCCGGCGCGGCGGCGACCTCGGCGACGCCCCACTCCTCGGGCGTCGCGACGCCGATGGCCGTGAGTACATTGCTCGCGACGCGGGCGTGCCCGAGCGAGTTGAGGTGCAGCTTGTCGGGCGACCAGTAGCGGATGTCGCGGAGCCCGCGGTCGTTGAAGTTGTCGACGAACGTCACGCCGTCGAGCTCGGCCAGGTCGCCGAGCGCCGCCGTGAGCCGCACGCCGCGGGAATCGAACACACGGCCCATCGGGAGGTGGTCGGTGGGATTCGCGCCGCTCAGCATGAGCACGTGGATACCCTCCTCGCGGATCCGGTGCACCGCCTGGCGGAAGCGGTCGGCGACGCGCTCCTCGGGCATGCGCGGTCGCAGCATGTCGTTGCCGCCGCCGTTGAAGCTGATGACCTCGGGGTGCAGCGCGATGGCCGCCTCGAGCTGCTCGTCGACGATCGGGCCGAGCTTGCGGCCGCGGATCGCCAGGTTGGCGTAGCCGATCGGCTCGCGCGCGGCGATCGCGAGCCCCATGGCGACGAAGTCGGCCCATCCGCGCACGCTGCCGTCGGGCAGCTCGTCGCCGACCCCCTCGGTGAAGCTGTCGCCGATCGCGGCGTAGGAGTGGAACATGGGCTCAACGCTAATCGACGGATGCCGCGGCATCCGCTCGTGGCCGACGACCTCGCGTCGCGCGCCCGTCAGCCGTGCGCCTGGTGCTCGTGCTCGAGCTCGCAGTCCGCGCCGGGGTAGAGCAGCGTCTCGTGCCCGTCGTCGAAGCGGACCATGTAGGGCGGACCGCCGTCCGCGCCGCGGACCTCCAGGATCTCGCCGTGGCGATCGGACTGGCCGACCTGCTTGCCGTGGATGACGAGGCGTTCGCCGACCGCTGCGTGCATCGTTGCTCCCTCCGGTCGTTCCAGCGTACGCCGGGGTCCGTCGGCGCGGAAGAACGGAATCCCCCTCCCGCGCAGCGCACCGGGCGGCTAGGGTGGGCGAAGTGGGACGATCGTCCCACTTTCACGGTTCCACGACGGCGAGGTTCCCATGGTCGACGCGCGCACGCTCTCGTTCCCCGACGGCTTCCGATGGGGCGCGGCCACCGCGGCGTTCCAGGTCGAGGGCTCGACGCGGGCCGACGGGCGCGGGGATTCCATCTGGGACGTGTTCGCGCGTACGCCGGGGCGCATCCTCGACGGCTCGAACGCCGACGTCGCCGCCGACAGCTACCGACGCTGGCGCGACGACATCGCCCTGCTCGCGGAGCTCGGCGTCGACGACTACCGCTTCTCGATCGCGTGGCCGCGCGTGCAGCCCGACGGCTCGGGCGGGCCGAACCCGGTCGGGCTCGACCACTACGCCCGCATCGTCGACGGACTGCTCGAGGCCGGCATCCGCCCGCTGCCGACGCTCTACCACTGGGACCTTCCGCAGCCCCTCGAGGACGCCGGCGGCTGGCTCGCCCGCGACACCGCCGCCCGCTTCGCCGACTACGTCGGGCTCGTGCTCGCGGGCCTCGGCGACCGCGTCGACCGTTGGATCACCCTCAACGAGCCCGCCATGACGACGCTGCAGGGCTATGCGCTCGGCACGCTCGCGCCGGGCCACGTGCTCATGGCGGACGCGCTGTCGACCGCGCACCACCAGCTGCTCGCGCACGGGCTCGCCGTGCGGGCGATCCGTGCGGCGGGCGACGCCGAGGTCGGCATCGTGAACAACCACACGCTCGTCGTCCCGGCGAGCGAGGACCCCGTCGACGGGTTCGCCGCCGCCGCGTTCGACGCGGTCTACAACCGCATCTTCGTCGACCCGGTGCTCGCGGGGCGCTACCCCGACCTCTCGGCGCTCGGCCTCGAGCGGATGCCGGGACTCGAGGACGGCGACCTCGACGTGATCGCGCAGCCGCTCGACTTCTACGGCGTGAACTTCTACAACCCGACGCGGGTCGCCGGGGCATCCGCCGACTCGGACTTCGCCGCCGCCGGGCTGCCGTTCGAGCCCGTGGAGTTCGAGGGCGTGCCCGTGACCGGCTTCGGCTGGCCGGTCGTGCCCGAGGCGCTCACCGAGCTGCTCGTGTCGCTGCGCACCGACCACGGCGACGCCCTGCCGCCCGTCGTGATCACCGAGAACGGCGCGTCGTATCCCGACGAGGTCGTCGACGGGCGGGTGCACGACGACGAGCGGATCGCCTACCTCGACGGGCACATCCGGGCTGTGCACGCGGCGATCGGGCGCGGCGTCGACGTGCGCGGCTATCTCGTGTGGTCGCTCATCGACAACTTCGAGTGGGCCGACGGGTACACGCAGCGCTTCGGGCTCGTGCACCTCGACCTCGAGACCGGCGACCGCACCCGCAAGGACTCGTTCGGCTGGTACCGGGAGCTGCTGGCGGCGCAGCGCCGCTGACGCGGGCGCCCCGCCCTTCCCTCGCTCGCGCCGGATTCAGGCAATGACCCGCCCGTCAGGACGTTCTCGCCGATTCCGGCCTGACCAGCTCGCGATCGCCTGAATTCCGAGCGAGGGGTGACGGATGCCGCGAGTACCGGATGCCGCGGGCACCGGATGTCGCGGGTGCCGGATGCCGCGGGCGACCCGCATGCCGCGGGCGACGGATGTCGCGGGCACCTGATGCCGCGGTCGACGCGTGCCCGCGGCATCCGCTCAGTCGACGGCGAGGAGCGCCGCCCAGAGGTCGGCGCGCGCGTGGAACCCCGAGAGGTCGCGGCCGAGCAGCTTCTCGGCGAGCGCGACCCGGCTGCGCACGGTGTGGCGGTGGACGCCGAGCGCCTGCGCGGTGGCGTCGAACTGTCCGCCGTGCTCGAGCCAGGAGCGCGTCGTCTCGAGGAGCGACGTGCCGTGCGCCTCGTCGTACTCGGTGAGCGGGGCGAGCGTCGCGAGGGCGACGGCCCGGGCGTCGGTGCGGGCGAGGAACGCGAGCACCCCTTGACGGCTGATCTCGTCGAAGGCGACGACGCCGGCCTTCGTCTCTCGGGCGCGCTCGAGCGCGCGCAGCGCCTGCTCGTGGGCGAGCGCCACGGCGTCGGCGGCGACCGCGTCCGAGAGGCCGACGGGCACCTCGAACTCGGCCGCGACCTCCTCGGCGAGGGCGGCGTCGGCGTCCTCGAGCAGGATCACGACGGTGTCCTCGTCGCGTCCGAAGAAGAGGCGTCCGCCGCGCTCCTCGACGCGCAGCTCGAGCAGCTCGATCAGTCGGTCGACGTGCTGGGCGGGGGCATCCGCGATCGCGACCCGGAACGGGGCGGCGGGCAGCGGGCCCCACATCTCGCTCGCCACGCGCTCGGCGAGGTCGGTGTCGCCCGCGAGGATGCCGCGGAGGAGGCCCGTGCGGAGGTGCCCCCTGGCCCGGTCGAGGTCGCGGTTCTGCTCGAGCGCGAGGCCGGCGAGCGCGATCACCGACGTGACGACCTCTCGTCCGGCCTGGTCGAGCTCGGCCGAGTCGCCGATGGCGAGCACGCCGCGCAGCGCCCCTCCGCCGCCCAGCGTCTGGAGCGTGATGCGCTGCGGAGCGTCGACGGACTCGCCGGCCACGAGCGTGCGGCTCGCCCGCTGTCCGCGGCGCAGCATGGAGCGCGCCTCGCCTACGACCTCGCCGAGCGCGGGCTGCGCGAGCCCGCCGTCGGGCGCCTCGCGGTCGAGCGTGCCGGCGGCGTCGATGAGGCCGACCCAGGCGTCGAGGCGGTGCGAGAGCTCGCCGAGGGTGGCCGAGAGGCCGTCGGGCCTGAGCGCCGCGAGCGAGATCGCCCGTTGCGCGGCGAGCGCCCACGCCTGTCGGGCGTAGGCGTCCTCGGCGAGGAGGTCGGCGACGAGCCGCGCGATGGCGATGAACGGCGTGCGATACGGGACCTCGAAGAGCGGGAGCCCCTGCACGGCGCAGGCGTCGACGAGCGCGTCGGGCGTGCCGGCGCGGATGACCTCGGTGCCGAATCCGAGCGCGGCGATGCCGGTCTCGAGGAGGCGTCGCACGTAGGCGTCGGCGAAGTCGGGCTCGTCGGCCTCGGCGCGCTCGAACTGCGTGCCGGTGGTGAGCAGCACGTGGCCCGCGTCGAGGAACGGCGCCGGGTCGACGAGGTCGGACGAGTGCGCCCACGCGATGGTCGCGTCGAGCGCCTCGGGCGGCAGCGCGTCGGGCGGGGTGAGCAGCTTCAGCCCGAGCTCGGGCCGGTCGAGCAGGGTGCGCACGGTCGGCTGCATCCGGGGCTCCTCCTCTCGGTGGTCGAGCGCTACTCGATCACCGGGCACTGTACGTCGTGTCGAACAACGTGCACCTGAGTGTACACGCGGGCGCTGAGGCATCCGTCGCCGCCGACCTAGCATGGGCCGCATCGCCACAGTCGTCACCTTGCATCGGAGCAGACCATGACCCTCGTCGACACCCCGGCCACCACCGTCGCCGGAGGACCGGCCCTCGCGCAGGAGCGCCGCCTCGTCACCGCCATCCCCGGCCCCCGCTCGCAGGAGCTCATGGCCCGCAAGGCGGAGGCCGTCGCCAAGGGCGTCGGCACCACCATCCCCGTCTCGGTCGTCGCCGCGGGCGGCGGGGTCGTCGTCGACGCCGACGGCAACTCGCTCATCGACCTCGGCTCGGGCATCGCCGTCACCGGCGTCGGCAACTCGAACCCGCGCGTGGTCGAGGCCGTCACCGCGCAGCTCGAGGCCTTCACGCACACCTGCTTCACCGTCGCGCCCTACGAGGGCTACGTCGCCGTCGCCGAGAAGCTCAACGAGCTCACCCCGGGCGACTTCGTCAAGCGCTCCGCCCTGTTCAACTCGGGCGCCGAGGCCGTCGAGAACGCCGTGAAGATCGCGCGCCACCACACGAAGCGCCAGGCCGTCGTCGCCTTCGACCACGCCTACCACGGCCGCACCAACCTCACGATGGGCCTCACCGCGAAGAACATCCCGTACAAGAGCGGCTTCGGGCCGTTCGCGTCGGAGGTCTACCGCGCCCCCCTCTCGTACCCGTTCCGCGACGGCGGCCTCTCGGGCGCGGAGGCTGCGGCCCGCGCCATCACGCAGATCGAGAAGCAGGTCGGCGTCGAGAACCTCGCGGCGATCATCATCGAGCCCATCCAGGGCGAGGGCGGCTTCATCGTGCCGGCCCAGGGCTTCCTGCCCGCGCTCGTGAAGTGGGCGAACGAGAACGACGTCGTGTTCATCGCCGACGAGGTGCAGACCGGTTTCGGCCGCACGGGCGCCTGGTTCGCGAGCGACCACGAGGGCATCGTCCCCGACCTCGTCGTCACGGCGAAGGGCATCGCGGGCGGCCTGCCGCTCTCGGCGGTCACGGGCCGCGCCGAGATCATGGACTCCGCGATGGCCGGCGGCCTCGGCGGCACCTACGGCGGCAACCCGCTCGCCTGCGCCGCGGCGCTCGCCACGATCGAATCGTACGAGGAGGACGGGCTCATCGAGCGCGCTCGCGAGATCGGCGCCGTGCTCCTCGGCCGCCTCAACGCGCTGCGCACGGCCGACCCGCGCATCGGGGACGTCCGCGGCCGCGGTGCCATGGTCGCCATCGAGCTCGTCGACCCCGCCACGGGCGAGCCCGACGCGGCGCTGACCTCGAAGGTCGCCGCGTACGCCCACGCCCACGGCGTCATCGTCCTGACCTGCGGCACCCACGGCAACGTGATCCGCTTCCTGCCCCCGCTCACCATCTCCGACGAACTGCTCATCGACGGCCTCTCGGTCGTCGCGGAAGGACTGAAGAACGCATGACCTCCCTGGTCGACAACGGCGTCGCCCCCGTCACCCGATTCGGTGTCTCCGGAGACACGCCGGGGCATCCGGACGCGACACGCGGCGCGGCAGCCGGAACACCGAATCCGGTGACAGCACTCGTCGAGGCGACGCCCCTCGCCGACGCGCGCTCGCAGCTCGCCGAGGCCATCTCGCTGCTCGGCTACGCCGACGGCCTGCACCAGATGCTCGCAACCCCCCGCCGCGAGCTCACGGTCGCCGTGCCGCTGCGGCTCGACTCGGGCGAGAGCCGGCTCTACGTCGGGCACCGCGTGCAGCACAACTTCTCCCGCGGACCGGCCAAGGGCGGCCTGCGCTACGCACCCAACGTGAACCTCGACGAGGTGCGGGCGCTCGCGATGTGGATGACCTGGAAGTGCGCCCTGCTCGACGTGCCGTACGGCGGCGCGAAGGGCGGCCTCGCGATCGACCCCCGCGAGCACTCCATGGCCGAGCTCGAGCGCGTGACCCGCCGCTACACGAGCGAGATCCTCCCGATCATCGGCCCGGAGCGCGACATCCCCGCGCCCGACATCGGCACCGACGAGCAGACCATGGCCTGGATCATGGACACCTACTCCGTCAACAGCGGCTACACCGTGCCCGGCATCGTGACCGGCAAGCCCATCTCGCTCGGCGGCTCGCAGGGCCGCGCGAGCGCGACGAGCCGCGGCGTGACGCACATCGCGCTCGCCGCGCTGCGCCACGTGGGCCTCGATCCGGCGCGGTCGACCGCCGCCGTGCAGGGCTTCGGCAAGGTCGGCGCGGATGCCGCGCGGTTCCTGTCCGAGGCCGGCGTCCGCGTCACCGCGGTCAGCGACCAGTACGGCGCGGTGGTGAACGCCGGCGGCCTCGACATCGAGGCGCTGTCGGACCACGTGCGCGCGACGGGCTCGGTCATCGGGTTCGCGGGCGGCGAGCCGCTCGAGGGCGCCGACCTGCTCACCCAGGACGTGGACCTGCTCGTCCCGGCCGCGGTCGAGGGCGTGCTGCACGACGGCAACGCCGGCGACGTGCTGGCGAAGGTCATCGTCGAGGGCGCGAACGGCCCGACCACCCCGGCGGCCGACCGCGTCCTCCGCGAGCGCGGCGTGCTCGTCGTGCCCGACATCCTCGCCAACGCGGGCGGCGTCATCGTCTCGTACTTCGAGTGGGTGCAGGCCAACCAGGCCTACTGGTGGCGCGCGGACGAGGTCGAGTCCAGACTGGAGGAGCGGATGCTCAGCGCCTGGCAGCACGTGCTCGGCTACGCCCGGGCCCGCGACCTCTCGCTCCGCACCGCGGCCACCGCGCTCGCCGTCGAGCGCGTCGCCGAGGCCCACCGCCTCCGCGGCCTCTACCCCTGATCGGGCACGACGCCGAAACCGCCATCACGACTCACCCTCCCGGCCGACACGAAACGGAACCAGAATGACCGACACCATGCTTGAGACGACGATCCTCGACCGGGTCGCCGACCGCCTCTTCATCGGCGGCGAGTGGGTCGAGGCGGAGGGCGGGCGCACGCTCGCCGTCACCGACCCGTCGACCGGCGACACGATCAGGGAGATCGCCGACGCCTCGCCGGCCGACGGCATCCGTGCGCTCGACGCCGCCGTGGCCGCGCAGGACGCGTGGGCCGCGACCGCGCCGCGCGAGCGCGGCGAGCTGCTGCGCCGCGCCTTCGACACGCTCATGGCGCGCAAGGAGGACTTCGCCCTCCTCATGACGCTCGAGATGGGCAAGCCGCTCGCCGAGGCGCGCGGCGAGGTCGCCTACGGCGGCGAGTTCCTCCGCTGGTTCAGCGAGGAGGCCGTGCGCATCTCGGGTCGCTACGGACTCAACCCCGAGGGCACCGGCCGCATGATCGTGTCGCAGCGCCCGGTCGGCCCGTCGTTCTTCATCACGCCGTGGAACTTCCCGCTCGCGATGGCCACCCGCAAGATCGCGCCGGCACTCGCCGCGGGCTGCACGGTCGTCATCAAGCCGCCGGCCCTCACGCCGCTCACGACCATCGCGTTCGTGCAGCTGCTCGAGGAGGTCGGACTGCCCAAGGGCGTCGTCAACGTCGTCACGACCTCCAAGTCGTCGGCGCTGTCGGCCCCGATCATCGCCGACCCGCGCCTGCGCAAGCTGTCGTTCACGGGCTCGACCGAGGTCGGTCGCAAGCTCCTCGAGCAGTCGGCCCTCGGCATCCTGCGCACCTCGATGGAGCTCGGCGGCAACGCGCCGTTCGTGATCTTCGAGGACGCCGACCTCGACAAGGCGGTCGACGGCGCGATGATCGCGAAGTTCCGCAACATCGGCCAGGCCTGCACCGCCGCGAACCGCTTCCTCGTGCACGAGTCGGTCGCCGACGAGTTCGCGAAGCGCGTCGCCGACCGCGTTCGTGCCATGAAGGTCGGCCGCGGCACCGAGGACGGCGTGAACATCGGCCCGCTCATCGACCAGGACGCGGTCGACTCGACCGACGCGCTCGTGCAGGACGCGGTCGGGCGCGGCGCGACCGTGCTCACGGGCGGCACCCGGATCGACGGCGACGGCACGTTCTATGCGCCGACCGTGCTCGCGGGCGTCGCGGCGGGCAGCCGCCTCCTCAAGGAGGAGATCTTCGGGCCGGTGCTCGGCATCACCACGTTCGCCGACGAGGATGAGGCCGTGCGCCTCGCGAACGGCACCGAGTACGGCCTCGTGTCGTACGTGTTCACGCAGGACCTCGCGCGCGGCCACCGCCTGATCGACCGCCTCGCCACGGGCATGATGGGCCTCAACACGGGCCTCGTCTCGAACGCGGCCGCGCCGTTCGGCGGCGTGAAGCAGTCGGGCATCGGTCGCGAGGGCGGCCTCGAGGGCATCCACGAGTACCTCGACACCAAGTACACGCTCATCCCGGTGAGCTGAGGCCGAGCGGATGCCGCAGCCGCGCGCCGCGGCATCCGTTCACCCCGCCCCACCCCACTTTTTTCAGGAGTCGGCCCCCGATTCATCCGCTTCTCAGGACGACACGCCGTGCCAGGTTGTGATGCCGCCCGGAATCTCCTGAGAAACGTCGGCTCACCTCCACCAGAAAGCACAGGAATTATGGAACGCATCGACTGCGACGTCGTCGTCGTGGGCGCCGGGGCATCCGGGCTCACCGCGGCAAACCGCCTGAAGGACGCCGGCCGCCGGGTCGTCGTGCTGGAGGCCCGCGACCGCGCCGGAGGCCGCCTCTGGACCGACGAAGTCGACGGGGCCATGCTCGAGATCGGCGGGCAGTGGGTCTCGCCCGACCAGGACGCGCTCATCGAGACGCTCGACGAGCTCGGGCTCGAGACGTACCCCCGCTACCGCGAGGGCGTGAACGTCTACATCGGCCCCCAGGGCGAGCTGCGCAAGTTCGAGGGCGAGATCTTCCCGGTCCCGCCGGCGACGGAGCAGGAGATCGTCTCGCTCATCGACGAGCTCGACGCGCTCGTCGCGCAGATCGACCCCGAGCGCCCGTGGGACCACCCGCAGGCGAAGGACCTCGACGAGATCTCATTCTCGCGCTGGCTCGAGACGCAGACCGACGACGAGGAGGCGCGCGAGAACATCGGCATGTTCATCGCCGGTGCGATGCTCACCAAGCCCGCGCACGCGTTCTCGGCGCTGCAGGCGCTGCTCATGGCCGCCTCGGCGGGCTCGTTCTCGAACCTGGTCGACGCCGACTTCATCCTCGACCGCCGCGTCGTGGGCGGCCTGCAGCAGGTCCCGCTCCTGCTCGCCGAGCGGCTCGGCGGCGCGGTGCGCCTCGGCCAAGCGGTGCGCACGCTCCGCTGGCACCCGGATGCCCCGGAGCGCGGCGTCGTCGCCGTCACCGACCAGCTCGAGGTGCACGCCGCGCACGTCATCCTCGCGATCCCGCCGATCCTCATCTCGCGCATCTCGTACGAGCCGCCCCTGCCGCGCCGGCAGCAGCAGCTGCACCAGCACCTCTCGATGGGCTTCGTCATCAAGGTGCACGCCGTCTACGAGACGCCGTTCTGGCGCGCCGACGGCCTGAGCGGCACCGCGTTCAGCCCGTACGAGCTCGTGCACGAGGCGTACGACAACACGAACCACGAGGACCCCCGCGGCACGCTCGTCGGCTTCGTGGCCGACGAGGAGGCCGACGGCGTCTTCTCGCTGAGCGCCGAGGAGCGCAAGGCCCGGATCCTCGAGTCGCTGTCGCACTACTACGGCGAGCAGGCGAAGCATCCGGTCGTCTACTACGAGAGCGACTGGGGCTCGGAGGAGTGGACGCGCGGCGCCTACGCCGCCAGCTTCGACATGGGCGGCCTCGCGCGCTACGGCGCCGACCTGCGTACGCCCGTCGGGCCCATCCACTTCTCGTGCAGCGACATGGCGGGCAAGGGGTACCAGCACGTCGACGGTGCGATCCGGGTCGGCCGCGAGGTCGCCGACGAGATCCTCGCAGCCGACGAGTTGCGCGCGGTCTCGTGAACGGACGGATCGTCGTCGGCTACACCGCTGACGACTCCGGCGCCGACGCGCTCGCGCTCGGCACCCGGATCGCGCGGGCGAGCGAGGCGATCCTCGACGTCGTGATGGTGCTGCCCAGCGAGGCGCACAACAGCACGGTGCCCACCGACACCGGGTACGAGCGGTACCTCAAGGGGCAGTCGCGGGAGTGGCTGGCCGAGGCATCCGAATCGCTCGACGACGAGGACGTCGTGCAGTCGTTGCACGTGCGCTACGCGGAGTCGTTCGCCGAGGGCCTCATCGCCGCGGCGCACGAGTTCGGCGCGTCGCTCATCGTCGTCGGCGCGGCCCGCGGCGGACTGCTCGGCCGGTCGCGCATCGGCTCCGTCGCGAACGAGCTCCTGCACTCCTCGGATGTCCCGGTGGCGCTCGCGCCCGTCGGCTCGCGCGACGTGCCCGTGGCCCAGGGTGTCACGCGCGTGACCGCCGCGATCGGCACGCGTCCCGGCGCGGACGCGCTGCTCGAGGCATCCGTGCGCCTCGCCCGCACCACGCACGCGCCGCTGCGGCTCGTGTCGCTCGTGCCCATCGACCTGCCCGCGGGCCTCGACGAGGGACTCGTCGAGCTCACCGGCACGGTGCACGCCGACGAGGTGCTGCACACCGCGCGCCGCGAGCTGCCCGCCGGCATCGACGCCACGGCCATCGCCGCCACCGGCGCCACCATCGAGGAGGCCGTCCGGGGCCTCGACTGGCGCGACGGCGAGCTCGTGCTCGTCGGCTCGAGCCGCCTCGCCGCCCCGCGGCACCTCTTCCTCGGCTCGACGGCGGCGAAGATGCTGCGCGAACTGCCGGTGCCCATGATCGTGGTGCCGCGCACCACCACCTGAAAGACATCCTGATGACGCACCAACCGAACCAGCCTCCGCTCACCGAGGCGACCTCCGCCGTCGACGGCGCCGAGCACGGCATCTCGAAGAAGGGCCTCTCGGCCGGATCCGTCGGCCTCATCGGCGCGATCGTCATCGGCATCTCGTGCATCGCGCCCGCCTACACGCTCACCGCGGCCCTCGGGCCGACGGTGTCGGAGGTGGGCGAGCAGGTGCCGGCGATCATCCTCGTCGGGTTCATCCCGATGCTGCTCGTCGCGTTCGGCTACCGCGAGCTCAACAAACGGATGCCCGACTCGGGCACCTCGTTCACGTGGGCGACCCGCGCGTTCGGACCGTGGATCGGTTGGATGGCGGGCTGGGGCCTCGTCGCCGCGACCATCCTCGTGCTCTCGAACCTCGCGGGCATCGCCGTCGACTTCCTGTTCCTGCTCATTTCGCAGGCGTCGGGGAACCCCGAGATCGCCGACCTCGCGGCGAACCCGTTCGTCAACGTCGGCGTCTGCCTGCTCTTCGTGCTCGGCGCCACGCTGGTCTCGTACCGCGACATGCAGACGACGCAGAAGCTGCAGTACTGGCTCGTCGGCTTCCAGGTGGCCGTGCTCGTGCTGTTCTCGGTCGCCGCGCTGGTGGAGGTCGCGAACGGCAACGCCTTCGACGCCACGCCCGTCGAGCTGAGCTGGTTCAACCCGTTCGCGGTGGACTCGTTCTCGGCGTTCGCCGCCGGCCTCTCGCTCTCGATCTTCATCTTCTGGGGCTGGGACGTCACCCTCACGATGAACGAGGAGACGAAGGGCTCGGCGAAGACGCCCGGTCGCGCGGCGACCATCACGGTCGTCACGATCGTGGTGCTCTACCTGCTCATCTCGGTGTCGCTCATCGCCTACGCCGGCGTCGGCGACGGCGAGTACGGGCTCGGCAATCCCGAGATCCAGGACAACGTGTTCTTCCACCTCGCCGGTCCGATCCTCGGCCCGCTCGCGGTGCTCGTGTCGCTCGCGGTGCTCACGAGCTCGGCCTCGTCGCTGCAGTCCACGTTCGTGTCTCCGGCGCGCACGCTCCTCGCGATGGGCCACTACGGTGCCCTGCCCGAGCAGTTCGCGAAGGTCAGCCCGCGGTTCTTCACGCCCGGGTACGCGACGATCGTGTCGGCCGTCGTGGCATCCGTGTTCTACGCCGTGATGCGGTTCGTGAGCGAGAACGTGCTCTGGGACACCATCACCGCGCTCGGCATGATGATCTGCTTCTACTACGGCATCACGGCGTTCGCGTGCGTGTGGTTCTTCCGGAAGCTGTGGTGGCGCTCGGTGCACGACTTCTTCTTCACGCTGCTGTTCCCGCTCGTGGGCGGTGTGATCCTCGCCGTGCTGTTCTTCACGACGCTGATCGACAGCATGGACCCCGAGTACGGCAGCGGCTCGCACGTCTTCGGCCTCGGCCTGGTGTTCGTGCTCGGCATGGTCGTGCTGCTCTCGGGCGTCGTGATCATGCTGTGGCAGTGGCGCAAGCGTCCCGCGTTCTTCCGCGGCCAGACCCTCTCGCGGGCGGTCGCCGAGGACTGAGGTCCCGCCGATCCGGCCTCCGCTTCCGAGAGCACCGCAGGACCGCCCCCGCGACACCGGGGGCGGTCCTGTCATGCGTGCAGTGCGGTGCGGGCGAGCGGATGCCGCGTGGCGGCGGATGCCGCGGGCGATCAACCCCCGCGGTGCTCAGATCGCCGGCCGAGGCTCGAGAGTCCCGCGACGAGCAGCAGGGCGCCGAGCGCGACCAGGACCGTGAGGATCAGGCCGCCGGGCGTGAGCGTCGCCCACCAGTCCGCGACGAGCTCCATGCGGGCGGGATCGAGTACGATCCAGAGCACCGTCGCGGCGAGCCCCGCGAAGACCAGGCCCCAGACGATCCCAGCCCAGCGGATGCGCGGCCGGAGGTCCTCGGGCTCGCGCGTGCCCGGCGCGCTGGGTGCCGTGGGCGGCCGCAGCGTCTCGTCGAATCCGAGCGCCATCGTGGTGTCGTCGTCGGTCATGATCGGTTCCCCTCGGGCTCGAACTCGGTGACGTGGATCGCGGTGGCGATCGCCTGGATGTGGATCTCGACGTCGACCTCGCCGGCCTGCAGGCCCGGTCCGATCTCGTCGCTCCATCCGGCGACCGAGCGGCCGGGCCCGAGGTCGACCTCGTCGACGAGCGACCAGTCGCCGTCCGCGTCGAAGCGGGCGTGGGTGACCGTGCAGTCGGCGCACTCCACCGCCAGCGCGATCCGGGCACCGTCGCGGACGTCGATCGACACCGACCCGACGCCCTGCACGAGCTTCCACTCGACGGGCGCGGCCTGGTCGGCGACCTGCTCGTCGACTGTGAGGCTGACCGCGCCGATCGGCTGCACGACGCTCGTCGTGCTCGCGGACTCGGCGATCCCTCCCAGCACGAGCCGCGGGTCCCGTGGCACGACGGCCGTGACGAGCGTCGCGAGCAGCAGCGTGACCGTCACGAACGCGAGGAAGCCGCTGCGGCGCCGGAGGGCGCCGGCGAGCACCATCGCGAGCGCCGTCACGATCGTCCCGATCGCGAGCCCGATCGTCACGGACTGCGCCGCGAGGTCGGCCGACTCGAGCGCGACCATCGCCGCGATCGCCCCGGCGACGAGGGAGGCGCCGAGCGTGGCGACCACGTAGGCGAAGCTCGTGCGCGGCCGGGTGAGCCGCCGGATGCGCCGGGCCTCCTCGGCCTGCACCTGGAACTCGATCGCGCGGGCCCGGTTCTCGGCGGCGAGCTGCGCGCGAGCCGCGCGGTTCGCCTCGTCCTGGCTGCGCCGCCATGCGTCGTGCTCCGTGCGCCACGCGTCATGCTGCGCCTTCCACGCCTGGTACTCGTCGGTGCCGTAGGACGCCGACGTCGGCTGAGGTGGTGCGACGGGCTCGGTGGCCCCGGCGGCAGTCGGCAGCGGGATGGTCGCCGCGGTCGCGGTGGTCGCCGCCGCGGCATCCGATGCCGGAACGGGCGGTGCGGACGAAGCGTGCCGCGCGAGCCAGACGATGAGCGCGGTCACGCCGGCGATCGCGAGCAGCACCCAGAGCACGCCGAGCCACCGGAACGGCCCGACCCATTCGTCGACGGCCCAGTTCCAGCCGCCGAACCACCACGGGCCGCCCAGGCCGAGCAGGCCGACGAGCGCGAAGGCCGCGACGCCGACGAGCGCGCTGTCGTACAGGCCGCGCAGCATCGACTCGAGGTGGATCCGTCCGGTGTTGTCGGGCAGCAGCAGCCAGGCGGCGCCGTAGGCCAGGAACGCCACGGGGAGGAACAGCGCGACGACGACGAGGATGCCCCGCACGATGATCGGGTCGATGCCGAGCCTGGCGCCGATGCCCGAGGCGACGCCGCCGATCCAGCCGGGCCGGCGCGGCACGCCGAGCGAGCGGAGCCAGGCGAAGAAGCGATCGTCGGATGGCGGCGGGGCAGTGGCGCCGGGGGCGCCGCCGGGGTCGCCCGCGGTGGGCGGGGTCGTCGTGGAGGTCATGGGTCGATCGTCCCGCGTCGGCCTCCCGGCCGGCCATCCGGCATCTCCCTGACGCGACCCTGATTTCCGAGCAGGGCCGTGTCGGGGCATCCGCGGGTCTGCTTTGATCGGAGCATGAGCACCGCATCGGCGACCCCTGCGCTCGCGCGCCGACGCGACTGCCTCGTCGCGGGCGTCGCGGGCGGGCTCGCCGACCACCTCGGATGGCCCGTCAGGGTCGTTCGCATCGCGTTCGCAGCGACCGCGCTCCTCGCCGGCGCGGGCGCGCTGCTCTACGCGTGGCTGTGGGCGTTCGCGCCGTGGGCGGAGGCATCCGGCCCCGACGACCGGGTCGAGCGACGCGCGCCGGTGGCGATCCTGGCGACGGCCGGCGCGCTCGGCGCAGCGGTCCTGGCCATCCTGCTCGCGATCCTCGACGACGGCCTGCCCGACGGCAGCGCGCCCGACTGGCTCGTGCCCGCGGTCCTGGCCGTGCTGCTCGCCGCAGGCGCCGGGGCCTGGGTGAGCTTCATCGACCGGCCCGATCCAGCGCGCGGCCGGCGCCTCGAGGTCGGGGTTCGCGCTGCGCTCACCGCGGCGCTCGCGCTGCTGGCGGTCGTGCTGGTGCTGGGACCTGCCGCGCGCGCGTGGCCGGTCGCCGCGGTGCTGGCCGCGTTCGGCGCTCTGCTCGGCATCGGGCTGGTGTACCTCCCCGCGCTCGTGAAGCTCTGGCGCGACCTCGAGGGCGAGCGCGTACGGCGCATCCGCGACGAGCAGCGCAGCGCGATGGCCGCGCACCTGCACGACTCGGTGCTGCAGACGCTCGCGCTGATCCAGAACCGGGCCGGCGCGTCGAGCGAGGCGGGGCGGCTCGCGCGCGCCCAGGAGCGCGAGCTGCGCAGCTGGCTGTACGAGGGCGATGCCCCGGCCGACAGCGACCTCGCGACCGACCTGCGGGACTTCGCGGCCGCCCTCGAGCTCGACTACGCGGTGCGGGTCGACGTGGTCGCCGTCGGCATGTCGGACGAGCGGGCGAGCGGCGAGCTCGCCGCGGCCGCGCGCGAGGCGATGTTCAACGCCGCCCGGCACGCGGGCGGTGAGGTGTCGGTGTACCTCGAGGGTTCGCCCGACGCGGTCGACGTGTACGTGCGCGACCGCGGACCCGGGTTCGACCCGGCGAAGGTCGCGCCGGGTCGGCTCGGCGTGCGCGAGTCGATCGTCGGGCGGATGCGGCGCGCAGGCGGCAGCGCCACCGCGCGACCCGGCGCGGGCGGCACGGGCACCGAGGTGCACCTGCGATTCGAGACGAGGGCGGAGCATGGCTGACACGCTCACCGTGGTCGTGGTCGACGACCACTCGATCTTCCGGTCGGGCCTGCGCGCCGACCTCGACCGTTCGATCGAGGTCGTGGGCGAGGCGGCGGACGTCCCGTCCGCGGTCGCGGTGATCGCCGAGACGCGTCCCGACGTGGTGCTGCTGGACGTGCACCTGCCCGGGGGCTCGGACGCCACGATCTCGGGCGGTGCCGAGGTGCTGCGGCGCGTGGCATCCGAGGTGCCGTCGACGCGGTTCCTCGCGCTGAGCGTCTCCGACAAGGCCGAGGACGTCGTCGGCGTCATCCGCGCGGGCGCCCGCGGCTACATCACGAAGGGCGCGTCGGGCGCCGAGGTGAGTCGCGCGGTGCAGGCCGTCGCCGGCGGCGACGCGGTGTTCTCGGCGCGCCTCGCGGGGTTCGTCCTCGACGCGTTCGGCGCTGCCGTAGGGGAGACGGCCGCGGCCGACGACGAGCTCGACCGGCTCTCGACGCGCGAGCAGGAGGTCATGCGGCTCATCGCACGCGGCTACGCCTACAAGGAGGTCGCGGCGACGCTGTTCATCTCGGCGAAGACCGTCGAGTCGCACGTGTCGAGCGTGCTGCGCAAGCTGCAGCTCTCGTCGCGGCACGAGCTCACCGCCTGGGCGACGGCCCGCCGCCTGCTCTGACCGGACGTCAGTCCATCGAGGCGGGAGCTGCGCCGGTGTACGCCGCGAACGTGGTGTCGGCCGCCGCGCGGGCGACGTCGGCGTCGGCGCCGAACGCGACGTGCGCGGACGCCCACCGGTCGGCGCTGCCGCGCATGAAGCCGATGCCCTCGTCGCTCACGAGCCACTCCTGCGCGTTGTCGGGCCGCACCTCGCCGGTCGAGAGGTGCTGCGCGAGGCCGAGCAGCGTCTGGTCCCAGCCGATGCCGGTGGCCGACGGGCCGAACTGCTCCCACATCTCGGCGCCGAGGTCGGCCGAGGGCGCGACGTGCTGGAGCTCGACCCGGGTGCGGCCCGCCTCGACCTCGGTGAGGCGCACGGTGACCCACGTGACGCCGCCGCCGTACTCCCAGGTGACGCCGTACGAGTTGGGCGCGTCGCACGACTCGACCGTGCCGCCGGCGTTCCCGACGAGCTGGTAGCGGCCGCCGAGCCGCAGGTCGCCGCTCACCGGCAGGAACCAGCGCGGGATGCGCTCGGCCGAGGTGAGGGCGTCCCACACGTCGTCGATGGGTGCGGCGTACGTCTGGGCGAGCGTCTGCACGAACGTGTCGGCGCCGTCGCGCGTGCCGGTGGTCAGGCCGCGGTCCACGGCGTCGAGCTGGGTGTCGATGTCCATCTCAGGTCTCCTTGTTCGAGGCGTTCGTCTGGGGTGCTGCCGAATCGGATGCCGCCGAGCCGGGTCGTGTCGGTCCGGCTGCGGCGATGCGTCGTGCACGTGCCGAGCGCGCGAGCTCCGTCCCGAGGGCGTCGAGCCGCGGGCGCCAGAAGCGCTCGAACGGCGTGAACCACTCGGCGGCCTCGGCGATCGGCTCGGGCTCGAGCGCGTACAGGCGCCGCGTGCCCTCGGAGCGCACCGACGCGAACCCCGACTCGCGCAGCACCTTCAGGTGCTGGGAGACCGCGGGCTGCGAGATGCCGAACTCGCGCTGCACGGCGCGCCCGACCTCGCCGGCGGCGAGTTCGCCGTCGGCCAGCAGTTCGACGATGCGTCGCCGCACCGGATCGCCGAGGATGTCGAGCGCGTGCACGGGACCTATTCTTCACTCGCAACTTATATAAGTCAACCCTGAATGAACGTCCCAACGCCGTCCGCGCGACACGTGAGAACCCTTCCGCGACTCCTGAAAACGAGGACACGACGACCTGTCGCTCGAACGTCCTTGTTTTCAGGAGTCGTGTGACCGGCATCCGTCGTGGTGTCGAGTCAGGCGGCGGATGCCTCGGCGCCCGCGTCGAGCGCGCCGGCGTCGTACACGACAGCGCCCGCCACCACCGTGCGCACCACGCGCGCCTCGAGCAGCACGTCGGCGCCCTCGGCGAACGGATCCCGGTCGAGCACCGCGAAGTCGGCGGCGAGTCCCGGCGCGATCCGACCGCGCTCGTGCTCCTCGAGGCAGCTCGCGGCGGCGTCGCGCGTGGCGTGCGCGAGGGCGTCGGCGAGGGGCAGTGCGTACTCGGGGTGGTTCGCCGGGAACGAGTCGTCGAGCGCCGATCGGCGCGTCGCCGCGATGTAGAGGTTCGGCAGCGCCTCGTGCGGAGCGGTCGGGGCATCCGTCGAGAACGCCAGCAGCGCGCCCGCCTCGGTGAACTCGGTCCAGGCGAAGCCGCGGTCGGCGCGCTCGTCGCCGAGCATCGCGGCCCAGTTCGCCCAGATCGCGGGGTCGGCGTGCACGGGCTGCATCGACGCGGTGACGCCGAGCGCGGCCATGCGGCCGGCCGTCTCGGGGGCGGCGTACTCGAGGTGCTCGATCCGGTGGCGCCGGGGGCGGTCGCCGTTCACGGCGTGCGCGTGCTCGAGCGCGTCGAGCGCGACGTCGCTCGCGAGATCGCCGATCGCGTGCATCGCGACCTGGAGGCCCGCGGCATCCGCTGCGGCCACGACCGGGCGCAGGCGCTCGAGCGGCCAGATCGGCTCGGCGTTCGAGCCGTCGGCGTACGGATGCCGCATCGCGGCCGTGCACGCGTCGATCACGCCGTCGAGCACGAGCTTGATGCCCGCGATCTTGAGCCAGGCGCGCTGCTGGCCCGCGAGCTCGATCGCGCGGGACACCTGCGCGAGGTTCTCGCCGTCGTCGCCCGTGTTGCCGATGAACCAGTGCGCCAGCACGCGGATCGGCAGCGTGCCGCCGCGCCGCTCCGCCGCGCGATCGAACGCCGCGAGCCCGAGCTCGTCGAAGGCCATGTCGACCACGCCGGTCACGCCGGTCGCGAGGTACGCGGCGATGGTGCGCTCGACGGCGGCGTCGCGATCTGCGTCGGTCGCGACCTCGGCGAGCAGCGTCCAGACGTGCTGCTGGGCGGCGGTCTCGAACAGCATGCCGTCGGGCTCGCCGTCGGCGTCGCGGCCGACGCGCCCGCCGATCGGGTCGGGGGTGTCGCGGTCGATGCCGAGCTCGCGCAGGGCGGCCGTGTTGACCCACACCGAGTGGTAGTCGTTCGCGTCGAGGTAGACGGGCACGTCGGCGACGACCTCGTCGAGCATCGCGGCGGTCGGGGCGCCGCCCGGCACGGAGTCGAAGAGCCAGCCGCGGCCGAGCAGCCGCGGGGCATCCGGGTCGGCGTCGCGGGCCGTGCGCAGCCGCTGCTGGATCTCGGCGAGCGTGCGCGCGTCGGTCAGTCCGACCTTGCCGAGTGCCTCGCCCATCATGACCAGGTGCGTGTGGGCGTCGATGAAGCCGGGGACGACGACGCGGCCCTCGAGGTCGACCGTCGCGGCATCCGTGCCGGCGAAGTCTGCGGCCTCGGCGTCGGACCCGACGAACGCGATGCGGCCGCCGTCGGTGACGATCGCCTGAGCCCATGCGGGCTCGTCGGCGGTGAACACGCGACCGCCGTGGTGCAGCACCCGGGTCATGCGGCGACCTCCTCGGCGACGGCGGACGCCGGTTCCTCGGTGCGCTGCAGTCGCGACGAGACGCGCGCGACGAGGAACGCGGGCACCGCGAGGACGAAGCTCGCGACGCCGAGCACGGTGACGAAGCCCTGGTAGCCGAACGACTCGACGAGCGCGGCGCCGATGACCGGCGTCA
Source organism: Agromyces sp. NPDC055661 (assembly GCF_053618135.1). Classification (NCBI taxonomy): domain Bacteria; kingdom Bacillati; phylum Actinomycetota; class Actinomycetes; order Micrococcales; family Microbacteriaceae; genus Agromyces; species Agromyces sp. NPDC055661. Next base: position 1,153,157 of record NZ_JBSHHC010000001.1, on the reverse strand, counting down.
GCGCCGAGCCGACGAGGTACACCGCGAGCAGCGGGCCCGACCAGCGGCCGTCGGCGTCGAGTGCGGCGGCGGTGGCGACGAAGTAGAGGAAGGCGATGGCGTAGATGGTGTTCCACGCGATGAAGACGACGATGAACATCGTCGAGTCGTTGACGAAGCCCTCGGCGATCTTCAGGAGGCCGCCGGCCACGAGCAGGATCGCGAGCGGCACGGCGCGCCCGAGGCGGTTGCCGACGATCATCAGCAGGATGGCGCCGACGATGCCGCCGGCGGTCGCGCCGCTCAGCGCGATGCCGAGGCCCTCGGGCGTGAGGCCGGCCTGGTCGGCGCCCATGACGCCGGCCATCGCCCAGAGCGAGTCTTCGCTCGCCGCCCAGAGGGCGAACGTGACGAGCAGCACGAAGCCCGCGATCGTCTCGGCGCGGCGCGGGCGGCGGGCGACGGCGTCGGATGCCGCGGCGGCCGTGGGAACGGCCACGTGCTCGACGACCGGGGCGGTCGGCAGCCAGGCCGACGCGAACAGCACGAGCAGGGCGAACAGCGCCAGCGTGCCGAACACGCTGATCGGCACGAGCGGCAGGAGCGGGATGAGCGCGAGGATCACCGTCACGATCGCGCGGTTCGCGAGCCCGCTGAACCCGGCGACGCGGTCGGGGTTCACGAATGCCGCGAGCGCGGCGCCCGACGAGGAGACCGCACCGCCGGCGCCGATGCCGCCGATCAGGAGGCCGGCCACGACGACCGCGGGCGCCGCCACGAGCGCGGCCGCGCCGAAGCCCACCACGGCCAGCACGAGGCCGAGGCGCGCCACGAGCAGGCGGCGGGGGCCCGCGCTGAGCTTCGCCGTCGCGAGTCCGGTGACCGCGGTGAGCAGCAGTGCGCCGGTGACGATCCAGCTCGCCGCGAGCACGTCGGCGCCGAGGGCCGACTGCACGGCCGCGATCATGTACGGCGAGAGGTTCACGCCGAGGTAGCCGGCGATGCCGATCCCGAACGTGGCGACCGCGCTGGGCAGCCGCAGGGGGATCCTGGCGGATGGGAGGGAGTGGGACACGGGGGACCTCCGGGGTTCGGCACGACGATGTGCACGAGATAAACGAATGGTATTCGTTTATTATGCATACGTGAGGCCGATTCGGGAAGTGCGGATTTCGCGACCCGTAGGCTGACGACACATGCACGTGCACGAGGGAGGCGCCGATGCCGAGGCCGAGGACCCCGCTGCTGTCGACCGATCGCATCGCGGATGCCGCGATGGAACTGGTCGACGACGGTGCCCCGTTCGGCGTCAACGCCATCGCCCGACGACTCGGCGTGACGCCCTCGTCGCTCTACAACCACGTGCGAGGCCGCGACGAGATCGTCGAGCTCATGCGCGGGCGGCTCGGGGAGCGGTACCTCCCGCGGCCGATCGGCGGAACGTGGGACGAGGTGGTCGAGGGGAGCCTGCGCGCCCAGCGCCGGATGTACGCGGAGCATCCGTTCCTCATCCCGCTCATCGTGGAGCAGACCATCACCGACCCGACCGTCATCGCCTCGTACGACCACCTGGCGACCACGCTCGTCGCGGCCGGGTTCCCCGAGGACGACGTGCTCGACGTCGTCGCGATCATCGACGCCTTCTCGATCGGCATGGGCCTCGACCTCGCGTCGCCCGACGAGGTGTGGGCGCCCGAGACCCCGACCGAGACGCTCGGGCGGCTCGTGGCGGTCGGGCCTCGCGGCGCGGCGCGCAGCGATCGGGCGTTCGAGTCGGGCCTCGAGCTGCTGCTCGACGGACTCCGACTGCGGCTCGCCCGCTACGAGCTGGATTGAGTACTCGCGGGTTGAGGAGCGCACGGCGCACCTCAACCCGCGGTTCCGCGCTTCCCCGCGCGGCATCCGCCCGGCTACGGTGAGACCGTCGCGTCCGAGGGCGGGCGCGGGGACGGGGGAGTTCCACATGGCCGGATACGACGACATCATCGCCGACCTTCCGATCGGCGACATCGCCGCGAAGCTCGGGGTCGACGAGGCCACCGCGCGAAAGGCCGTCGACGACGCGCTTCCGGCGCTGCTCGCGGGCATGGGCGCGAACGCGACCGACCCGGCCGGTGCCGCCTCGCTCGAGCGCGCGGTCGTGCACCACGACCCGAAGCTCGTCGAGGGCGGCGTGAACCTCGCCGACGTCGACGAGGACGACGGTCGCAAGATCGTGAAGAACGTGTTCGGCACCAACACCGACCAGGTGGTGACGGCGCTCGACACCAAGGACGGCGGCGGCGGCAACCTCATCGGGAAGCTGCTGCCCATCCTCGCGCCGATCGTGATGGCGTGGCTCGCGAAGCAGTTCACGAAGAAGCAGGAACCCGCGGCATCCGGTGACGACGGCGCAGGCGCGGGCGGCGGCATCGGCGACATCCTGGGCGGCCTGCTCGGCGGCGGGGGTGGTGCCGGAGGTGCCGGTGGCTCGGGAGGCGGGCTGGGCGACGTGCTCGGCGGCCTCCTCGGCGGCGGCGGCTCCGGCGGCTCGGGCGGCGGGCTCGGCGACCTGCTCGGGGGCCTCCTGGGCGGCGGCAAGCGGTAGGGATCGCGCAGACCCCGCCGCATAGACTGTCGGGGTGCCAGTGAACCCAGAGCTGCAGGGGCGCGAGTTCCCGCCCGCCGAGCCCTACCTGGTCGGTCGCGAGAAGGTGCGCGAGTTCTCGCGCGCGGTCTTCGCGACCGATCCGATCAACCTCGACCCCGAGGCCGCGCGGGCCGCCGGCTACGACGACGTCGTCGCGCCGCCCACCTTCGCCGTCGTCGTGCAGGAGCAGACGCTCGCCCAGCTCCTGGCCGAGCCCGACGCGGGCATCGACTTCTCGCGCGTCGTGCACGGCGACCAGCGCTTCACGTTCACCCGCCCGATCGTCGCCGGCGACCTGCTCACCGCGACCCTGAGCGTGCCGAGCGTGAAGACGCTCGGCGGGCACTCGATCGTCACGGCCGAGACCTCGATCACGGATGCCTCCGGCGCCCACGTCGTGACCACGATCTCGGCGCTCGTCGTGCGCGGAGAGGACGACTGATGCCCGCCTTCGACGGCCTGACGGTCGGCGACATCGTCGCCGAGGCGTCGTTCCCGCTCACCCGCGACTCGCTCGTGCGCTACGCCGGCGCCTCCGGCGACTTCAACCCCATCCACTACCGCGACGACGTCGCCCGCTCGGTGGGCCTGCCGGGCGTGCTCGCCCACGGAATGCTCACCATGGGCTTCGCCGTGCAGCCGGTCGTCGACTGGGCCGGCGACCCCGGTCGCGTCGTCGACTACCAGGTGCGCTTCACGCGTCCCGTCGTCGTCGACCCCGAGCTCGGCGCCGTCGTGTCGGTGGTCGCGAAGGTCGGCCAGCTCGACGCCGAGGCGCGCGTGGCACGCGTCGACCTCACCGTGAAGGTCGGCGAGGAGACCGTGCTCGGCAAGGCGCAGGTGCGGGTCTCGCTCGGCTGATGGCTCGCGACATCCCGTTCTCCGAGCTCACCACGCTGCGCGTCGGCGGCCCGGCCGGCCGGCTCGTCACCGCGACGACGCAGCGCGACCTCGTCGACCTCGCGACCGAGGCGTGGGAGCACGGCGTGCCGTGGCTCGCGCTCGGCGGCGGCTCGAACCTGCTCGTCGGCGACGAGGGCTTCGACGGCACCGTGATCCGCGTCGCCACGAAGGGCATCGAGGTGCTCGGCCGGGGCGACGCAGCCGATCCGTCGCTGGTCGGCGACGCGGTCGCCGCCGACGGGGTGGCCTCCGTGCGCATCCGCGTGCAGGCCGGCGAGACCTGGGACGATGTCGTGGCCTGGGCCGTCCACGAGGGCTACTCGGGATTCGAGGCGCTCTCGGGCATCCCCGGCTCGGTCGGCGCCGCGCCCGTGCAGAACATCGGCGCCTACGGGCAGGAGCTCGAGTCGACGCTCGTCGCGGTGGAGTTCCTCGAGGAGGGCGCAGACGAGCCGCACCGCATGACCGCCGCGGACCTCGGACTCGGCTACCGCACGTCGGTGCTGAAGCGCGGCCTGCGCGGGATCGTCGTCTCGGCGGAGTTCGACCTGCACGACACGTCGGTCGAGCGGGCGGTGCTCGGCGAGCCGCTCGGCCAGCCGGTCGCCTACGCCCAGCTCGCCGACGCGCTGCACGTGAACCTCGGCGACCGCGTGCCGGTCGCGCGCGTGCGCGAGGCCGTGCTGCGCCTGCGCGCCTCGAAGGGCATGGTGCTCGACCCCGACGACCCCGACTCGGTGAGCGCCGGCTCGTTCTTCACGAACCCGATCGTCACGGAGCGCACCGCCCGCACCCTGCCGGGCGACGCGCCCCGCTGGTACCTCGACGACGAGTCGCCCGACCAGGTCACGCCGATCACGTCGGGCCTCGACGAGTCGCCGCTCGACCAGTTCCTCGCGCACCAGGCGTCGCTCGAGCCCGCCGAGTCCGAGGCGGATGCCGCGCCGGCCGAGCCGCTCGTCAAGCTCTCGGCCGCGTGGCTCATCGAGCGCTCGGGCATCCACCGCGGCTTCGCCCTCCCCGGTTCGCGCGCGGCGATCTCCTCGAAGCACACGCTCGCGCTGACGAACCGCGGCGGCGCCACCGCCGAGGAGGTCGCCCAGCTCGCCCGCTACGTGCAGAGCCGGGTCCAGGGGGAGTTCGGCATCCTGCTGCACCCCGAGCCGGTGCTCGTCGGTCTCCGCCTCTAGAGCGGCGTCCTGAGTCGGTCGATCAGCCCTGCTTCGCCGCGGACACGTCGACGCAGACGACTCCCGTGTTGCCGTCCTGGTCGGCGATCACCGTGAGCCCGGGCGCCTCGCTGTCGTCGACGACGGTCCCGCCAGCGGCGAGAGCGGCCGCGATCCGCTGCTCGGCCACCTCGGGCGCCACGTAGACCTCGAGGTGGAACCGCTGACGCGGGGTCGCCTGCTCGGCGCCGTGCTCGTCGTCATCCCCGAACCACAGGTTCGGCACCCGTCCCGTGGCGTCCCGGACCTCGTCGCTGGGGGAGCCGCGGCCCTGGGACTCGGCACTCCCGGTCAGGAGCGCGGCCCACACCGGGGCGATCGTCGCTGAGCGGGCCGTATCGAGGCCGAGCTCGATCTCGCTGACCGAGGTCGGGTCGGCGGTGAGCCCGTGGTCCGCGGCGATCCCGCTGATCCGTCGCGCGAGGTCGACGTCCTGCTGGGTCACCCACTCGACGACGTACTCGGTGCCCTCGTCGTCGCGGTAGATCGCGTCGTCGCTGACCAGCTCGAGGTCGACGTACCCGGTGCCGATCGACACCCGCGGGTGGTGGCCGATCGCGTCACCCGCCTCGCCGACCGCGACGACGAACCGTGCGCCGGCGGCGAAGTCGTCGACCAGGTACCGGGCGTGCAGCCCCTGGGCGAGCTTCCGCCAGTCGGTCAGGTCGGCTGCGGCGATCTGCGGGCCCCTCAGCATGTCCATAGTCGGGGAGTCTAGGCCTCGTGCGGCCGCGCCGGCAGCCGCGAATCCTGCCGCGCGCTCGACGGACGATAGACGTCGAGGGCCTGCGGCACGATCCGCAGCAGCGTGCGATAGCCCGAGCCCGCGTAGGCCGCCTGCGCCGCGGCGGGTGCTTCGAGCGCCACCTCGCCGTCGTGGGCGAACCCGGGCGGCTGTCCCTGCCTCGGCCGCACCACGACGTCCAGCGAGGCCGACGTGAACGCCTCGATGCGCTCGGGCAGGAGCCGGAGCCCGCGCAGCAGGCGACTCACCCGACGTCCGAACGCGAGCGACGCGGCGGCGCGCACGCGCGACCCTGCGTGCAGGATCCGCACGTCGAGCACGCCGCCGTCGAGGCTCCGGCGCTGGAGCGGCGCCGCGGTGCCCGGATCGTTCGCGCCCACGCCCGCGAAGAGCGTCCAGACCCGCGCCCGACGCCCGGCGACCACGACCTCCACGGGCTCCGACCGCCTCAGCACGCGGGCGGCCGCGATGAGGGCGGCGGGCCACTTGCCCCAGCGGTCGCGCAGCTCCTCGCGCACGGTCACGAAGTCGGGGTAGATGCCGACCGACGCGGTGTTCAGCACCGTGACCGGCGGCCGGTCGCCGAACGACAGCTCCGCGACATCCGCCCGCACGCCCTCGCCGCGCTGCAGCGCGCTCACGGCCAGCTCGGCGGATGCCGCGCCCGCCGTGCGCGCGAAGTGGTTGAACGTGCCGCCCGGCACCACGAGCAGCGGCAGCCCGGCGGCGCGGGCCTCGTGGGCCACCGCGGCGACCGTGCCGTCGCCGCCGCAGACCCCGAGGATGCGCGGCCGCCCGCGGCGGCGCCGGAGCGCCGCGCGCACGACCGCGCCGGGCTCCTCGTCGTCCTGCAGCACGTGCACCCGGGCGGCGGGGAGCCGCTCGGCGACGACGCGCAGCGGGTCGGCCCGCACGACTGCGGTGCCCGACGAGCGGTTCGCGACGAGGAACACGCCCTCGCCGTCGGGCGACGCGGGCAGCGCCCGGTCGACCCCGCTCGGCGGCTCCGGCACGGGATCGCCGCGCCGTGGCGCGACGAGCGCGCCGAGGCCGGCGACGCCGACGCCGATCGCCAGGCCGCCCACGACGTCCGACAGCCAGTGCGCGCCCGTGTGCAGGCGCGAGTAGCCGACCCCGAGCGCGAGCGGCGCGATCGCTGCGCCGATCACGGGCCGCTCGATCGCGACGCCCGCCGCGAAGGCCGCCGCGCTCGCCGAGTGGCCCGACGGGAACGACGGGGTGATCGGCGGCTTCGGAAGTCGCCGGGCGATCGGCACATCCGCGAGCAGCGGACGGTCGCCGCCGAACACCTCCTTCGCGATGAGGTTCGTGAGCGCGCTCGCCGCGAGCAGCGACAGCAGGCCGCGCGCGGCGGCGCGACGACGGCGGGTCACGGCGAGCACGCCCGCGAGCGTCCACCAGAGCACGCCGCGATCGGCGAAGCCGGTCAGGCGCGACCAGAACCGGTCGGCGAGCGGATGCGCGTGGCGCCGGTTCACGGCGCGGCCGGCCGCGGCATCCGCCCGGCGCACCCATCGGGGGAGGACCTTCGTGCGCTGGATGGCGACACGGACGCTCGATGATGCGGTCACGCGCACAGCGTAGGGCGGGCGTCGCCCGTCGTCACGGCGTTGCGGCGTGCGCGCGGCCACGCTATGCGCCGACCGGACGGCCGGCGCCGGTCAGAGGAGTCCGAGCTCCATCGCCCGGGTGACCGCGCGGGTGCGGTCGTTCACGCCGAGCTTCTCGAACGCGTGCAGCAGGTGCGTCTTCACCGTCGCCTCGCCGATGTAGAGCGCCTTCGCGATCTCGGGGTTCGAGCGTCCCTCGGCGACGAGCACGAGCACCTCGCGCTCCCGCGGCGAGAGCGCGGGCGGGGCGACGGATGCCGCGTCGGCCCGCACCCGCGAGACGAGCTTCGCCGCGATCGACGGCGCGAGCACCGTCTCGCCCGCGGCGACCGCGCGGATGCCCGCGAGGATCTCGGCCTGCGGCGCGGCCTTCAGCAGGTAGCCGCTCGCTCCCGCCTCGATCGCGGCGAGGATGTGGTCGTCGGTCTCGTACGTGGTGAGCACGAGCACGCGGGTGCCGCCGCCCGCCGCGACGATGCTGGCGGTCGCGCTCGCGCCGTCGACGCCGGGCATCCGCAGGTCCATGAGCACGAGGTCGGGGCGCTCGGATGCCGCGAGCGCCACCGCCTCGGCGCCGTCGGCCGCCTCGCCCACCACCTCGATGCCGGGCGCGGTCTCGAGCAGCCCGACGATGCCGGCGCGCACGATCGGGTGGTCGTCGGCGACGACGATGCGGATGGGGTCGGGGCCGTCCTGCGGCGCTCGAGGGGTCATGCGGCGCCTCCCGTCGAGCTCGCGGCATCCGCTCGGGGCACGACGACCCGCAGGCGGGTGCCGCCCGAGGCACCTGGCCCGAACTCGAACGTGCCGCCCGCGAGCGCCGCACGGTCGCGGATGCCCGCGAGGCCGAAGCCGTGCTCGCCGGGCTGCGCCTCGCCGGGGCCGACGCCGTCGTCGGTCACGGTGAGCACCACGTCGGCGTCGTCCGCCGTCACCGCGATGGTCGCCGTCGACGCACGGGCGTGCTTGCGCACGTTCGCGATGGCCTCCTGCGCCGAGCGCAGCAGCACGACCTCGAGTTCCCGGTCGAGTCCCGTGACCTCCGCTGACACCGACACGGCCACGCCGGTCTCGCGCTCGAACGAGACGGCCAGTCGACGCAGGGCCTCGGCGAGGCCCGCCTCGGCCTCGACGGGCGTCAACGACGCGACGAGTCCGCGCGCCTCGGTGAGCGCCTCGCGGGCCATCTGCTCCATGAGCTCGATGTCGCCGCGAGCGGATGCCGCGGCCTCGCCGTCGACGGCCTCGAGCCGGTTGCCCGCGCGCTGGGCCACCATCACCAGACCGGTGAGGCTCTGCGCGATGGTGTCGTGGATCTCGCGGGCGAGCCGCCCGCGCTCCTCGGTGACGCCGGCGTCGCGGTGCATCGCGGCGAGCTGGCCCTGCGCGGCCTGCAGGTCGTCGAGCAGGCGAGCGCGCTCCTCCCCGTACTGGGCGATGCGGGTGATCCAGAGGCCGAGCGCGATGCTGAAGCCGACCGTGAGCACGGCCACCCCGAGGCCCGTGAGGAGGCCCGCGGCGCCGGACCGCGCGACGTAGCCGACGACGATCGCGACGGCGACGAGGATGTTGGCCGTGATGGCGCTCCTCGTGCTCGGCGCCGTGGTCCACACGAACGGGTAGATGAAGGCCTGCACGATCGCGAACGCCGGCTCGAACGTGGTGCCGACCGCGAGGACGGCCGCGAAGAGGATCGCGACCACGAGGTACGGCCGCAGCTCGCCCACGGGGAGCAGTCGGCGGCCGCCGGCGAAGTACACGACGAGGAACGCGGCGGCGGCCGCCCACGCGCCCCACTCGCTGGGCCCGTAGGGCGGGTCGATGATCGTCAGCACGACGATGACGCTCGCGGCGACGATCGCCGCGAGGTCCCACCAGCGCGCGCTCAGCATGACGCCACCTTCTCACGAGCGGGACGGCGCCGGCAGCGCTTGGCTGCCGGCGCCCGTCCGGTCACGCGTCGCGCCGGATCCACCGGAACGTGATGCGGCTGACGATAAGCCCCACGACGAGCCAGGCCACCAGCACGATCGCGACGAGCCCGAGGTCCCACTCGCCGTTCTGCTCCATCACCTTGAAGTCGTCGGGCAGGAACACGGCGCGCATGCCCTGGGCCATCCACTTGAGCGGGAAGATGCTCGCGATGTTCTGCATCCACTCGGGCAGCTGCGAGAACTGCAGGTAGACGCCCGAGATGAACTGGAGGATCAGCACGATCGGGATGACGACCGCGGTGGCGCTCTTGCCGCTGCGCGGCAGCGCCGACAGTGCGATGCCGAGCAGCGCCGACGTGGTGATGCCGAGCACGAACACCCACGCGAACGTGAGCCACGCGTCGAGGGTCGTGGGCAGCGCGATGCCGAGCACGGTCGCCGCCACGAGCAGCAGCAGCCCGGCCTGCAGCGCGCCGGTCACGAAGACCTGGCCGATCTTGCCCATGAAGTACGAGACGGGCGACAGCGGCGTGCCGCCGAGCCGCTTCAGCGTGCCGTTGCTCTTCTCGCCGGCGATCTCGACGGCGAGGTTCTGCACCCCCGAGAGCAGCAGGCCCGCGGCGAGCATGCCCGGCAGGTAGTAGGCGCCGACCGAGACGCCCTCGGCGCCCGGGCCCGGCTGGATCTCGCCGGACGAGCTGAACGCAGCCGTGAAGATGCCGAGCATGATGACGGGGAACAGGAACGTGAAGAACACGGCGTCGGGCGAGCGGAAGTAGCTCCGCGTCTCATAGCCGATGCGCGATGCGCCGACCGTGGTCGTGCTCAAGGTCGTGCTCATGCGAGCGCCTCCTCGTGATCGTGGGCCTCGGCTCCGGCCGAGTGCACCAGTTGCAGGTAGATGTCCTCGAGGCTCGGTCGGATGACCTCGAGCCCCTCGGGTTCGCCGCCGAGCCGGGTGACGACGGATGCCACGAGCTCGGCCGGCCGGTCGGTGCGCACCTCGCGCAGCGCGCCGCCGGCCTCGCGCCACCGGACGATCGGGACGCGCGCCTCGGCGCCGCCGAGCTCGTCGATCGCGCCGACGTCGACGAGCCGGCCGTCTAGGATGACGCCCGCCCGGTCGCCGAGCTGTGCGGCCTCGTCGAGGTAGTGCGTCGTGAGCAGGATCGTCGTGCCCTCGGCCTTCAGCGCTCGGATGAGCTGCCAGAACTCGCGCCGCGCCTCGGGGTCGAAGCCGGTGGTCGGCTCGTCGAGGAACAGCAGCTCGGGGCGCCCGATGATGCCGAGCGCGACGTCGACGCGGCGGCGCTGGCCGCCCGAGAGCTTCGACACCCGCGTGCGCGCCTTCTCCTCGAGGCCGACCGCGGCGATGACCTCGTCGACGTCGAGCGGATCCGGGTAGAAGCCGGCGAAGTGCGCGAGCTGCTCACGCACGGTCGCGGTCCCTGGCTCGGTCGCCGACTGCAGCACGATGCCGATCCGCGCCTTCCACGCCAGGTTGCCGTGAGCCGGGTCCACGCCGAGCACGCTGACCTCGCCGCTGGAGCGGAGCCGGTAGCCCTCGAGGATCTCGACCGTGGTCGACTTGCCCGCGCCGTTCGGGCCGAGCAGGGCGAAGGTCTCGCCGTGCGCGATGTCGAGGTCGATGCCGTCGACGGCGGCGAGCCGCCCGTAGTCCTTGCGGAGTCCGCGGATGCGCACGGCGGCGTCCGCATCGCTCGGGATGGTGCCCGTACCGGGCGCTGAGATGTCCATGCCATCGACCCTGCCGGTTGCGGCTGCCGTGCGGCAGCGACCGTGCGGTCGATTTCCTCCTCCACCGATCGGTGGATGGCGTCAGTCGAGCTCGGCGAGCCGACGCTCGAGGAAGCGCCGCTCGGGCGCCGTGCGGGCGAGGGCGATCGCGTCGCGGTAGCGCGCGGCCGCGGCCTCCGTGCGCCCGAGCCGGCGCAGCAGGTCGGCCTGGGCGGCGGGCAGCAGGTGGTAGCCGTCGAGCCGGCCGGATGCCTCGAGCAGCGCGAGGTCGTCGAGCCCCTGTTCGGGCCCGAACGCCATGCCTCGCGCGATCGCCCGGTTGAGCGCGACGAAGGGCGAGTCGGCGAACCCCGCGAGGGCGTCGTATCGGTCGACGATCGCGGGCCAGTCGGTGTCGTCGGCCGTGCGGGCGCGCGCGTGCACGGCCTGGATCTCCGCCTGGAGGCGGTACGGGCCGGGCGAGTCGGCGCGGTCGGGGCCTCCGGCGTGGGCCAGCAGTTCGAGCCCCTCGGCGAGCTCGTCCGCGTCCCACGTCGAGCGATCCTGCTCGGGCAGCGGCACGAGCTCGCCGTCGGCGTCCACGCGCGCGGCCGACCTGGCGTGCTGGAGCAGCACGAGCGCGAGCAGGGCCCGGGCCTCGTCGGCGTCGGGGAGCAGCGCGACGACCATGCGCGTCAGGCGGATCGCCTCCGCGGTGAGGTCGAGGCGCTGGAGCTCGTCGCCGTGCGACGCGAGGTAGCCCTCGTTGGCCACGAGGTAGAGCACCGCGAGCACGCCGCCGAGGCGTTCGGGGAGCAGGTCGGCGGTCGGCACGCGATAGGGGATGCCGGTGTTCCGGATCCGGCGCTTCGCACGTACGATGCGCTGGGCCATCGTGGCCTCGGGCACGTGGAACGCGCGCGCGATCTCGCCCGTGTCGAGGCCTCCGACGGTGCGGAGGGTCAGCGCCACGCGGGCGTCCATCGCCAGTGCGGGGTGGGCGCAGGTGAAGACGAGCCGCAGCCGGTCGTCCCAGGCGGGCTGGTCGTCGGCGACGACGTCGGCGGGGTCGCGCGGGCCGTCGGCCCGGCCCGAGAACTCCTCCATCGCCATCCACTCCCTGACCTTCTCCGCCTCGACGCCACGGCGTCGCAGACGGTCGAGCGCGAGGTTGCGCGCTGCCGTCGTGAGCCACGCGCCGGCGTTCCGCGGGACGCCGTCCCGGGCCCACGTGGTCGCCGCGCGCTCGAATGCGCCCGACGCGGCCTCCTCCGCCACGTCCCAGTCGCCTGTCACGCGGATCAGCGTCGCGACGACGCGCGCCCACTCGCTGCGATACGCCTCGCGCAGCGCGCCCGCGACGCCGGGTGCGAGCGCGTCGCCCGCGCCCGCACCCGGCTCGTCCTCGCCCGTGGGCGTCAGCGGGACACTCCCTGGAGGGCCTCCGCCGCGGCGGGCTCGTGCCGGCGTGCCCACGCGTCGGCCTCGCTCTCGGCGCGGGCGACCTGGTCGCCGTGCACGTCGAACGGCCACGTCGGCCGCAGCTCGATCGCGCCACCTCGCGCCATCGGATGCTTCGCGGCGACCTCGATCGCCTCGGCCAGGTCCTGCACGTCGAGGAGGTCGAATCCTGCGACCCACTCCTTCGACTCCGCGAAGCCGCCGTCGGTCACGAGCACCTCGTCGTGACGCCGGCGCACGAACGTGGCATCCGACGGCGGTCGCAGCACCTCGCCGAACTGGCGGACGCCGCGGCCGTCCATCTCGCGCACCCACGCCTCGGGGTCGTCGTCGGTCGCGTCGGCGTCCCCGTCGGCGTCGCTTCGCTCGCCGGTGGGATCCACGACGACGAGCATGAGGTACCGGCGCCCTTGCGGCGCCCGTTCGGCGAACCCCTCGGGCACGATCCTCGCCCCGGGCTCGGCGCCGGGCCATTGCACGAACGGCCGGATCTCCACGCGCCCGAACGACGCCACCGGATGATTCGACGCGATCTCGATCGCCTCGTCCAAGTCGCGCACGTCGATGACGTCGAACCCGCCGATCGCCTCCTTGGCCTCGGAGAACGGCCCGTCGACGACGAGCACCTCGCCGCCGCGCACGCGGACGGTCGTCGCGTCGTGCCCGGGCCGCAGGCGTTCCCCGTACTCGGAGACCCCGCGCGCGACGACCTCGTCGACCCACTCGCCGACATTGTCGTCGGCGGGAACGTACGGCAGGGCGTCAGGGCCCTCGGCATAGAACAGTGCGTACTGCATGGCGGATTCCTCTCTCTCGGTCACGCTACGCAGGTACGACGAACGAGGGGAGGCCGAATCGACACTTCGATCCGGAGAATCGGCCCTTCGATCCGAAATCGTCAGTGCGGCAGCACGAGCGAGACGCCGAGCACGATCATGACGACCGCGATCACCGCGTCGAGCACGCGCCAGGCGCGCGGGCTGGCGAGCACGCCGCCGAGGAGCCGCGCGCCGTAGGCCAGCCCGAAGAACCAGGCGATGCTCGCGAGGCCGGCGCCCGCCGCGAACGCCCAGCGACCGTCGCCGTGCGTGTTCGCGACCGAGCCGAGCAGGAACACCGTGTCGAGGTACACGTGCGGGTTGAGCCACGTGAGCGCGAGGCAGGTGAGCACGGCCGCGAGCAGTCCCGAGCGTGCGGTCGCCGTGCGGGTCACGGTCGCCGTCGCGGTGCCGGATGCCGCGAGCCCACCGGGTGCCGCGAGCCCACCGGATGCCCCCGGGTCGTCGGATGCCGCGGGTGTCCCGGCCCCGGCATCCGACCGCCCCGGGGCATCCGCACCCCCGCTCGCGTCGAGTGCGACCCCGCTCGGACGGATCGCCCGTCGCGCGGCGAGCAGCCCGTAGGCCACGAGGAACGCCGCCCCCGCCCACCGGATCACGTCGACCAGCCACGGCACGGCCTGCATCACGGCGCCGACGCCCGAGACGCCGACCACGATGAGCGCGAGGTCGGAGAGGGCGCAGATCGCGGCGACCGCGAGCACGTGCTGGCGACGGATGCCCTGCCGCAGCACGAAGAGGTTCTGCGCGCCGATGGCGACGATGAGCGACAGGCCGAGGCCGATGCCGGCGAGCAGGGGGGTGAGCATGCGTTCGAGGCTACGGCGGCCGCGGTCGGCAATCCAGCTCATGATTCTTCATCGGCATTAGCATTGCTTCAGATGGAGATCCCACTCGACCTCGCGCGCACGCTCGCCGCCGTCATCGACGAGGGCACGTTCGACGCGGCGGCGAAGCGGCTCCGGATCACGCCGTCCGCCGTGTCCCAGCGCGTGAAGAGCCTCGAGCAGCAGCTCGGTCGCGTGCTCGTGGTGCGCTCCAAGCCGGCCCGCCCCACGGAGGCCGGCGCGCCCATCGTGCGGCTCGCCCGCCAGCTCGCGCTGCTCGAGCACGACGCGCTCGCCGCGTTCGGCGACGACGCCGCGCCCGACCGGCCCGTCTCGGTGCCGCTCGCCGTCAACGCGGACTCGCTCGCCACGTGGTTCCTCCCGGCGCTGGCACGCGTGGTGCAGCGGCATCCGGTGGTCTTCGACCTGCACCGCGACGACCAGGACTTCACGGCCGGACTGCTCGAATCGGGCACCGTCATGGCCGCCGTCACCTCGCAGGCCGAGCCGGTCGCGGGGTGCGTCGTGCGGCCGCTGGGCATCATGCGCTACCGCGCGGTCGCCACGCCGGGCTACGTCGCCCGATGGCTCCCGGGCGGTGCGACGCGGGAGGCGATCCAGGCAGCGCCGCGCGTCGACTTCGACCGGCGCGACGACCTGCAGTCCGCCTGGCTCGAGGAGCTCGGGGTGGATGCCGCGCGCTCGCCCCGGCATTACGTGCCCGCGTCGAACGACTTCGCCGAGGCCGTCAAGCTCGGCCTCGGCTGGGGTCTGCTGCCCGGGTTCCAGTGCGACGACGAGCTCGACCGCGGAGCGCTCGTGCCGCTCGGCGGGCCGCCGCTCGACGTGCCGCACCACTGGCAGCAGTGGAACCTCCGCTCGCCCCTCCTCGACGCGATCGCCGAGGAGGTCGTGGCCGAGTCCCGGCGCGCGCTCGTCGCCGGCCGGTAGCGCGTCGGGCCGCCCGAATCAAGTCCCTTGTCGGGTCGGCCGAGCCCGCGTTGAGTGGAATGCAGGCGGCGATCCCGCCGGGAAAGGAGCCCATCATGGGCGTTGACGACCGTATGGAGAACACTGGCGAAGACCTGAAGGGCAAGGTCAAGGAGGCCGCCGGAAAGGTCACGGACAACGAGCGCCTCGAGGCCGAGGGCAAGATGGACCAGGCCAAGGCGGACATGAAGAACACGGTCGAAGACGTGAAGGACGCCTTCCGCGACGACGACCGCTGAGTCATCGACGATGACGGGCCGCCGGGGATGATCCCGGCGGCCCGCCGTGTGTCAGGAGCCGATCAGGCGAACAGCTTCTGGAGGCGCTGCACGCCTTCGAGGAGCGGCGCGTCGCCCAGCGCGTAGCTGAAGCGCAGGAAGCCGCTGGGGCCGAAGGCCTCGCCCGGGACGGCCGCGACCTCGGCCTGCTCGAGCATGAGGTCGGCGAGCTCGAGCGACGTGGTGGGCGTGTCGCCGCCCCACTCGCGGCCGAGCAGTCCCGTGACGTCGGGGTAGACGTAGAACGCGCCCTGCGGCACCGGCACGTGCACGCCCTCGATCTTCGAGAGCTCCGCCACGATCGTGCGGCGACGGCGGTCGAACGCGCGGCGCATCTCCTCGACCGCGTCCTGTGGGCCGGTGAGGGCGGCGATGGCCGCGCGCTGCGAGATGTTCGAGACGTTCGACGACAGGTGCGACTGCAGGTTGGCGGCGCCCTTGATCACGTCCGAGGGGCCGACCATCCAGCCGAGGCGCCAGCCGGTCATCGCATAGGTCTTCGCGACGCCGTTGACGAGGATCGTCTGGTTCGCGAGCTCGGGCACCGCCTCGACGACCGAGACTGCGCGCGGGGGCACGCCGTCGGGGTCGTCGGCGTAGGTGAGGTTCTGGTAGATCTCGTCGGCCACGATCCAGATGCCGTGCTCGAGCGCCCATTCGCCGATCTCGCGCACCTGGTCGGCGGAGTACACCGCGCCGGTCGGGTTCGAGGGCGAGACGAAGAGCAGCACCTTCGTGCGGTCGGTGCGTGCGGCCTCGAGCTGGTCGACCGTGACGAGGTAGCCCTGGTCGGCGCCCGCGAACACGTCGACCTGGCGGCCGCCCGCGAGCTTGATCGCCTCGGGATACGTCGTCCAGTACGGCGTCGGCACGAGCACCTCGTCGCCGTCGTCGAGCAGCACCTGGAAGGCCTGGTACACGGCCTGCTTGCCGCCGTTGGTGACGACGACCTGGCCGGCGCCGACCTCGAGGCCCGAGTCGCGCAGCGTCTTCTGCGCGATCGCCTCGCGCAGGTCGGGCAGGCCGGCGGCGGGCGTGTAGCGGTGGTTGCGCGGGTCGCGCACGGCGGCGAGGGCCGCCTCGACGATGTGCTCGGGCGTCGGGAAGTCGGGCTCGCCCGCGGCGTACGAGATGACCGGCCGACCCTCGGCCTGGAGGGCCTTCGCCTTCGCATCGACCTTCAGCGTGGCGGACTCGGCGATGGCGGCGATTCGGGCGGAGAGGCGGGCGTGTTCGGTCACCCTCACAGCCTAGGGCGAGCGGATGCCGCATGGCGGATCGATCCTCGACTGGGACATCTGTCCCACTTCTGCTACGCTGCGCCGAGTGATGACGCGCCCCCGACGAGCCCTGCGCGCCGGGGCCGCGATCCTGGTCCTGCTCGCCCTCGGGGTGGGCATCGCCGTCGTGCTCACCGATGCGCTCGGCATCCGATCGGAGCCGTCCGACGTCCCCGCCGAGACGCTCGTGGCCGCGCCCGAGGCGCCCGTCGCGGTACCGCCGGCGTTCACGGCGGTGACGGCGCCCGACTCCATGCGCGTGGGGATGGCGGTCGAGGAGCTGCAGGACGCGGTCGCCGATGCGGGCGCCACCGACGGCACGGCGACACTCGACGTGGTCGTCGAGGGGAGCGGCGCGGCCGCGGCATCCGATGCCGACGACACGTACCGGCTCGAGGGGACGCCCGAGGCGCTGCGCGTGGTCGCGGCCACCGAGGCCGGGGCCGCCCTGGGGGTCTACGACCTCGCCGCGGCGGTGCGCGACGGCCGGCCCGTCGACGAGCGCCTCGGCGACGTCGTCGAGTCCGAGCTGGGCTTCCGCATGGTCGACCTCGGCGCCGTGGGCGTGACCGTCGACGAGTCGGAGTGGGCGGCGGGCGACGACTACTCGCACAACTCCAAGGCGTTCGCCGATGTGATCCTGCCCGAGGCGCCGTACATCGACGAGGCGGCGCTCGAGGTCGCTCGCGCCGACTTCGAGACGTACGTGCGCCACGCGCTCGCCGAGGGCTACAACGCGATCGCGATCCCGGGGTTCATCGAGTACCTCACGTTCTCGGAGGTCGGCGACGGCGACGACGTGTACGGTTCCGGCGACGACCACGTCGCCCGCGCGCTGGCCATGCGGGAGGCGTTCGGGCCGATGTGGGAGTTCGCGCACGACGCGGGCCTGCGCGTCTACTTCCGCACCGACATGCTCACGCTGACGACGCCGCTCGAGGCGTACCTCACCGACCGCTTCGGCGGGCTCGCGACCGAGGATCCCGCGTTCTGGGACGTCTACTCGGCCGGACTCGACGAGCTCTACGCCGAGATGCCGTACGTCGACGGCCTGCTGGTGCGCATCGGCGAGGCTGGCCGTGTCTACGACCTGCCCGGCTGGGACTACTACTCCGAGCTCGCGGTCACGACGGTCGACTCGGTGCGTGCGATGCTCACGGCGTTCACCGAGCAGGCGGAGCGGGCCGACCGCGAAGTGATCTTCCGCACGTGGAGCGTGGGCGTCGGCGCCGTCGGCGACATGCACACGAACGACGACTCCTACGCGGCCGTGCTCGACGGCGTCACCTCGGACCGCCTGATCGTGTCGACGAAGTACACGCTCGGCGACTTCTACAGCCACCTGCCGCTCAACCACACGCTCGAGGTGGGCGACCACCGCCGCATCGTCGAGTTCCAGAGCCGTCGCGAGTTCGAGAACTTCGGCGCGTTCCCCAACGACCTCGGCGTGCTCTACCAGGAGGCGCTGCAGCGCTTCATCGCCACGAACCCGAACGTGGAGGGCATCTGGACCTGGACGCAGGACGGCGGCCCGTGGCGTGCCGGTCCGCTCTCGCTCGAGCTGAAGGCCGGCTTCTGGCAGCTCTACGAGCTCAACACGGAGCTCGCCGTGCGGCTCGCGCGGGATCCCGGCGCCGACCCGGCGCAGCTCACCGCGGACTGGGCGCGGCGCTGGTTCTCCGACGACCCGGCCACCGTGCAGGCGATCGGCGAGGCGATGGCGCAGTCGCGCGAGGCGATCACCGAGGGCCTGTACATCGGCCCGTTCGCCGATCGCCGCGTCTTCGCGATCGGGCTCGAGCCGCCGCCCATGATGTGGATCTTCGAATGGGACATCCTCACGGGCGACAGCGCCGTGCTCGACGTCATCTACGACGTCAGCCGCGACGAGCTCGACGAGGCCATCGCGGGTGGCGACCGGGCGAGCGCGGCCGTCGAGCGCATGCACGAGGCGGTGGCCGCGACGGATGCCGCGACGTGGCGTGATCCGGCCCTGCGCACGGCATTCCTCGACACGCTCGACTACCAGGCGTCGACCTACGCGATGCTCGGCGACTACCGCGAGATGTTCCTGCGCCAGGCGCAGTGGCACGACACCGGCGAGCAGGCGGCCTACGAGCAGTGGGATGCCGCGCGGCGAGCGTTCGAGGCATCCGCCGCCGCGCACGAGGCGGCCTACGCGGGCGACCCGTACTACCCCGCCTACAACCTCACCGCGGCGCAGCTCGGCGTGGACCGCGCCGAGCGCGACCTGCCGATGGCGTGGGCGGCCCGCATCGCGCTCGTGCTCGTCGCGATCTGGCTCGCCTACGGGATCGCCGCCGGCGCCGCGCGAGCCGGCTGGCCCGGTGCCCGCGCCGCACGCGCGCTGTGGGTCGCGGCCACCCGTCCATGGCGGGCCGCCGAGGTGACGGCGGGACTCGGCCGGCTCGACCGGGGGCTCCTCATCGTCGTTCCCGCGATCGCGCTCGTCGCGAGTCGGGGCATCCAGACCTGGTTCCTCGCGCCATCGCACCTGATGGTCACGCTCGGCGCGTGGGTGGTGTTCCTGCTGGTGCTGCTGCTCGCGATCCGACGGCGGCCGGCGGCGCCGGTCATCGCCGCCGTCGGCGGCGCGGCGATGCTGCGCGTGCTGCTCCTGCTTGTGGTGCTCGCGCCGACGGGCCCCGGCGGCTACTGGTTCCACTTCTGGACCGACCCGCTCGCGCGCTCGGCCTACGTCACCCTCGCGTTCGCCGCGTTCGGCTGGGTCGTCGTGGCCGGTGCGTGGGCGCTCGCCGGACAGGTCGGCGCGCGCCGTGCGACCGGCGCGGTGGTCGCGGCGGTCGGCGCCGTGCTCGCCGTCGTCGGCACGCTCATCGGCGCCATCGGCCTCGAGGCGGCGCTCACGCTCTGGAACGACGAGATGGCACTGCTGCCGTGGGGCCTCTCGCGCATCCTCGGCATCAGCGTCTACCTCGACATCCCCGCCGACACCGCATGGTGGGCCGCGGCGGCCGGCGGGGTGCTCGTCGTGATCGGTGCGCTCCTCGCGCTGCCGGGACGGCGCCGGACGCTCAGTCCGTCCGCGCCGCCATCTCGCGTCCGTGCACGATGATCGCGTAGATCACGAGCACGTCGAGCGCGATCACGATGATCGACAGCCACGGCTGCGTCGGCAGCAGGAACAGCTGGCTGACGCCGCTGATGGAGACGAGGATCACCGCCACCACGCGCGCCCAGGTCGCGCCGCGGAAGAGCCCCGCGGCGCCGATGATGAGCGCGATGCCGATGATGAGGTGCCACCAGCCCCACCCCTGCACGTCGAAGAGCAGCAGCGCGCCCTCGGTCCTCACGAAGTAGGCGCTGCCCGGCGCGAAGATCGCCGCGAGCCCGTGCAGGGCGTCGAAGACGCCGGCGATGAGCATGACGATCGCGGCGAACCAGACCCAGCCGACCCACTTGGTCACGGTGTTGTCACTCATGGCGGAACACTCCCTCGAACTCGGACGAGGCGCCGGGCGGGGGCGCGCGGCGCGGGGTGGTGCTGAGCGTGACGCTAGCGCTGCCGCCGTCGCACGACAAGATCCACGGACGACGTGTCGCGCCCGGCGCTCAGAGGCTCTGGCCGATGTCCCACAGCCGGTCGGGGCGGCCGTCGATCGCCTCCGACACGGCGAGGGCCTGGTCGTCCGACAGCGAGGCGACGTAGTCCACCACGCCGCGCGCGACGCCCAGGGTGTGCACCTCGGATGCCTCGGGCACCGGGATCCCCACCGGCTGCGCCGCGCGCAGCCTCGCGTACCCCTCGGTCGCGAGGTCGACGAGCTCCCGGAGCCGTTCGGGCACGCGGTGCCGGTCGAAGTCGTCCGTGACCCAGGCCGTGAGGCCGCGGACCGTGCGCGTCAGCGCGCGGCTGAGTCCGCGCTGGTACATGACGATGTCGGCGCGATCGAGGATGAAGTGCCGGTGCACGAACTTCAGGATCTCCACCTCGTGCCACGCCCTGCGGTCGAGGGTCACGAGGCCCGAGCGAGCGACGTCGGGCGGCGCCGGGACGACTGAGGCCCGCAGGTGCCCGATCCAGCGGTTCGTGAACGACGACAGGGCGCGCTCCGACGCGATCGAGCCGTCGAACGGCGTTGCGAGCAGGCCGTCGACGAGGTCGTCGGCCACGACGTCGACGGCGTCGGCGAACGCGTCGTCGTCGGCGATCCAGGGGTCGCTGCGGCGGAGCTTGCGCCGCAGGCCCTCGAGCGCCGAGCCGGGCGGCGCGCCGCGGGTCGTGAGCGCGTCGTCGTCGAGCGGCCGCAGCTCGGTCGCCCCCGCGATCCACCCGCGGAACTCCCGCGCCACCGCGCCCTGGCTGAGCAGCCCCGCCCGGTAGAAGTCGTCGACGTCGTGGATCGAGTAGGCGATGTCGTCGGCGATGTCCATGATCGAGCACTCGAGCGACTGCTGCAGCGGCGGCATCCCGCGTCGTGCGGCGAACAGGTCGTCGGCGTCGAGGTCGTAGGCCGAGAACTTCACGACCTCGACCCCGCCGGACACGCGGCGGAGCCCCCGCGGCAGCGGGTCGTCGGATGCGCCGACGTCGACGAACCGCGTCCACGGGTACTTCGCGACGGCCGTGCGCACCGCCGCCGTGAGGTTCAGCCCCTGCGGCGCGGCCTCGCACACGTCGAGCGCCGTGATGATGCGGTAGGTCTGCGCGTTGCCCTCGAACCCGTCGGCGAGGCCGAGGCTCTCGCGTGCGAGCCGGTCGAGCACGCGCTCGCCGAGGTGGCCGAACGGCGGGTGCCCGAGGTCGTGGGCGCTCGCCGCAGCCTGCACCACGACGGCGTCGCAGCCGTGCTGGAGCGCGAGCTCGCGGGCCGGCGACGACGGGTCGGTGATCCCGACGGCGATCGCACGTGCGACCGCCGTCACCTTGATCGAGTGCGTCAGGCGGTTGTGGATGAGCGGGCCGGCGCCGGGCTGCGCGATCACCTGCGTCACGGCGGAGAGCCGCGAGAAGTACGGCGAGAAGCGGATGCGCTCGAGGTCGAGCCGGAACTCGGAGTGCTCGCCGATCACCTCGACGCTCGATCGCGGCTCGGCGAACCGTCGGGCGGCGCGTGCTGACGGCATCGGGCGGCTCCCCTCTCGGCCGGGCGATGATGCTCCGATCCCGGCGCTGCGATTCCCAATCTACGGGCGTCGGCGGCGCCTCGGGAGCCGCCGACGGGTCCGCGATCCGGGCGCGGTTTGGTGGCGCGGCATCCGTCGCCTAAACTTGCTGAGGTTGCGGTTCCCACGCAAGCTTTCCCCTGCCCGTTTTCGGGCAGGAGGAGCGAGCGGGAGTGCGGCAGCCGCGGAGGCCACGTCCTCCGAAGGGCGGTGGCTCAATTGGTAGAGCAGCGGTCTCCAAAACCGCAGGTTGCAGGTTCGAGTCCTGTCCGCCCTGCGAGCCGGCAGTGATTGCCGGCCCACGAAAGGTGTACGAGGTGGCACGGAAGATCATCGACGAGCCCAGCGAGGATGTCGTCGCCAACGCGAAGCGCGATCGCGCGGCGCGGCGCAACCCCTTCGCGCGGATCGCGCTGTTCATCCGGCAGGTCTTCGCCGAACTGCGCAAGGTCGTCACCCCCACGCGGCGGGAGCTGATCAGCTTCACGGTCGTCGTGCTCGTGTTCGTCATCATCATGATGGCGCTCGTGTGGGGCCTCGACCAGGTCTTCGGCTGGCTCGTCCTCTGGGTCTTCGGTACTCCCGCGACCTAGTGGGGCGCGACCCCGGTGACCGGAGCGCCGACGGCGCACTGAAGAGAAGGATTGAGACAAGTGGCTAGGACTGAGCGGGACGACGTCGACTGGGCGACCGCTGCAGAGCAGTCGTCCGAGGAGGACGAGGCGCAGGAGGGTTCGCCCAACGAGCGCGACGAGGATGCGGTCGAGGCGGCCGAGCACCGCGCCGTGCACATCGTCGACGACGAGGGCAACGACATCGACCTCGATGCGGTGCTCGACGCCATGGCCGAGGCCGCCGACCCCGAGGCCGACGCGGTCGTCGACGACGCCCTCGAGATCGACTCCGAAGACGAAGTGCTCGCGGCCGCCGAGGCGACCGCCGAGGAGGCCGAGGACGTCAACGACCCGTACGAGGAGTTCCGCGCCGAGCTGCGCTTCCTCCCGGGCAAGTGGTACGTCATCCACTCCTACGCGGGCTTCGAGCGCCGCGTGAAGGCCAACATCGAGCAGCGCCGCGAGTCGATGGCGATGGCCGACTACATCTTCCAGGTCGAGGTGCCGATGGAGGACGTGGTCGAGATCAAGAACGGCCAGCGCAAGATGGTCACCCGCGTGCGCATCCCGGGCTACGTGCTCGTGCGCATGGACCTCAACGAGGAGAGCTGGTCGGTCATCCGCCACACGCCGGGTGTCACCGGCTTCGTCGGCAATGCGCACAACCCCACGCCCCTCCGCTTCGAGGAGGCCTTCGGCATGCTGAAGAGCCTCGTCGAGATCAAGGACGTCGCCCCTGCCCGCGGTGCGAAGGCCGGTGCCGCCGCAGGCGCCGCCCGCGCCATCCCGGCCGAGGTCGACTTCGAGATCGGTGAGACCATCACCATCAAGGACGGCTCGTTCGCGGGCCTGCCCGGCACGATCAGCGAGATCAAGCCCGAGAGCGGCAAGCTCACGGTGCTCGTCTCCCTCTTCGAGCGCGAGACGCCGGTCGAGCTCAGCTTCGACCAGGTCACCAAGCTC
Organism: Agromyces sp. NPDC055661; assembly: GCF_053618135.1. Taxonomy (NCBI): domain Bacteria; kingdom Bacillati; phylum Actinomycetota; class Actinomycetes; order Micrococcales; family Microbacteriaceae; genus Agromyces; species Agromyces sp. NPDC055661. The sequence goes on along the minus strand of NZ_JBSHHC010000001.1, from coordinate 1,129,970 downwards.
TAGGAGCTCACAGAACCCACGCAGCGACCCTCCGGTATACTCGGAGGGTTGTGCTGCGTCCAGCACAGAGACCACCGCAGCCCGGATCCGCCGGAACCTGCGGGAGAGTGCCCCGATCGGGGCGTTCGAACAGAAAGAGAGAAATCATGGCACCGAAGAAGAAGGTCACTGGTCTGATCAAGCTTCAGATCAACGCCGGCGCCGCCAACCCGGCCCCGCCCATCGGCCCGGCCCTGGGTCAGCACGGCGTGAACATCATGGAGTTCTGCAAGGCCTACAACGCGGCCACCGAGTCGCAGCGCGGCAACGTGATCCCCGTCGAGATCACCGTCTACGAGGACCGCTCGTTCACCTTCATCCTGAAGACCCCGCCCGCCGCCGAGCTCATCAAGAAGGCAGCAGGCGTGCCCAAGGGCTCGGGCGTCCCGCACACCACCAAGGTCGGCAAGCTCACGCAGGACCAGGTCCGCGCGATCGCCGAGCAGAAGATGGTCGACCTCAACGCGAACGACCTCGACGCCGCCTCGAAGATCATCGCCGGCACCGCCCGCTCGATGGGCATCACGGTCGAGTAATCCCCCCGTTCCCTGAGCTCGTCGAAGGGAACGCCACCGCTCGCTTCCGCCCCTTCGACAGGCTCAGGGGCCGAAGAGCACAGAACTCTCATTCGTGGCAGCGCCCGCCAGGCGCGATGACCACACTCTCTCAAGGAGAAGCAACATGGCACAGAAGTCCAAGGCCTACCGGGCCGCGGCCGAGAAGATCGAGGCCGGCAAGTACTACACCCCGACCGACGCCGTCGCCCTGGCGAAGGAGACCGGTTCGGCGAAGTTCGACTCGACCGTCGAGGTCGCGCTGAAGCTCGGCGTCGACCCCCGCAAGGCCGACCAGATGGTGCGCGGCACCGTCATCCTCCCGCACGGCACCGGCAAGACCGCTCGCGTCATCGTGTTCGCGACCGGTCCCGCCGCCGAGGCTGCGATCGCGGCCGGCGCCGACGAGGTCGGCGGCGCCGAGCTCATCGAGAAGGTCGCCGGCGGCTACACCGCGTTCGACGCGGCCGTCGCCACCCCCGAGCTCATGGGCCAGGTCGGCCGTCTCGGCAAGGTCCTCGGTCCCCGCGGCCTCATGCCGAACCCCAAGACCGGCACCGTGACCCCGAACCCGGCCAAGGCCGTCGAGGACATCAAGGGCGGCAAGATCGAGTTCCGCGTCGACAAGCACGCCAACGTGCACTTCGTCGTCGGCAAGGCCTCGTTCTCGCACGACCAGCTCAACGACAACCTCAGGGCAGCCCTCGAGGAGGTCGTGCGCCTCAAGCCGTCGAGCGCCAAGGGCCGCTACATCCAGAAGGGCGCCGTGTCGACCACGTTCGGCCCCGGCATCCCGCTGGACGTCAACGCGATCTGACCTCGCTGATCGAGCGCGCGAAGCGCGCATCGAGACCTGAAGGGCCCGCCGGTTCGCCGGCGGGCCCTTCGTCCTTCCCGATCGTCAGTGGGTGATCGCGTCCTGGTGCGCCCGCATGCTCGGGCGGATGGCGAGCGCGGCGACGATCACGACGACCGCACCGCCGATCCAGGACATCCACGCCGCACCGAAGGTCATCGGATCGGCGTAGCCGCCGATCCACGGCGAGATGATGAGCAGCACGCCGAGGGCGCCCTGCACGTACTCCATCGCGACGAGGCCCGGCATCGCCAGGTTGACGAGCCCCGAGACGATGAGCAGCACGCCGAGCGTCAGCATGATCGCGACCGATGCGCCCATCGGCGGCACGAACGTGGTCGACAGTGCCACGGCGAGACCGGCGGCGATGGCCACCCAGTCCTCCCATCGCGTCCACTTCTTCATAGAAACCAGCCTCCTCACGGTCGGTGGCTCCCAAAGCGGGGGTCGACTTAACGGTACGACCGCCTGAGTCGCGCGGCAATCGCTGCTGATCAGGGAATCCGGCTCGCCGCGAGGGGAGTGGGGCGCGCGGCATCCGCTCAGAAGCCGATGCGGAACCCTCGCTCGCCCGCGGGCTCGACCTCGGCGACCTCGGTGCCCTGCACGAGGGCTCCGGGCGGCCCTTCGGCGAGCCAGTCGAGCATGGCCTGCACGGATGCCGCGTCGCCCTCGACCTCGGCCTCGACCGTGCCGTCGGCGCGGTTGCGCACCCAACCGGCGACCCCGAGTCGCTCGGCCTGCATCCGCGCGGAGTAGCGGAAGCCCACGCCCTGGACCCCGCCGTGCACGATCACCCGCCTGCGGATCACCCCTCCAGCGTACGATGACGAGTGCCGGCGTCGGGCCACGGCGGACCGCGCCCGGCTGGGAGCGAGATGACCTCGTCGAGCGCACTCGAGGCGGGCCGCGCGGCCGCGGCCGAGCGGCGCTGGGCCGAGGCGTACGAGCGCCTCTCGGTCGCGGACGCCGTCGACGGCCTCGGCGCGACCGACCTCGAGCTGCTCGCGAACGTCGCGCTCCTGCGCGGCGAGCCGCAGGGCTCGGTCGACCTGCTGTCGCGCGCCTACGACGGGCACCTCGGCGTCGGCGACACCGCAGGGGCCGCGCGCGCGGCGGGCTGGCTGGCGCTGTGGTTCATCGAGCTCGGCGACTTCTCGCGCAGCGTCGTCTGGGCCTCGCGCGGGATGCACCTCGTGCACGCCATGGCCGACCCGGGCTCGGTCGCCGGCTTCGTCCGACTGGCGCCGGCGGTCGGGCAGCTCGGCAGCGGTGATCCCGTCGAGGCGCGGCGGCAGTGCGAGGAGGTCCTCGCGATCGCCGAACTCCACGACGACCGGGAGCTCGCCGCGAACGCGCTGCTGTGCCGCGGCAAGTCGCTCATCGAGCTCGGCGAGATCGACGAGGGATTCCGCAGCTTCGATCGCGCGATGGCGGCGGTCACGGCCGGCGACGTCGCGCCCGTGCCCGTCGGGGTGATCGTGTGCGCCGTGATCTCCGACGCGCTCATGGCGTCCGACCTCGAGCGCGCCGCCGCCTGGACGGCGGTGCTCGACGAGTGGTGCCGCGGGCAGCCCGAGCTCGTCACCTTCAGCGGGCAGCGCCACGCACTTCAGGCAGCGCTCCTGATCGCGCGTGGCGCGTGGGACGAGGCGGCGACGGCGGCGGAGCTGGCGCTCGCCCGGTTCCGCGCGGGCGACTACCGGGCGATCCACGGCGCGCCGTACCAGCTCGCCGAGCTCGCGCGCCTGCGCGGCGCGTTCCACTCCGCCGAGGCCTCCTACCGACGGGCGGGCGAGTCGGGGTGGGAGCCGCAGCCGGGCCTTGCCCTCCTCCACCTCGCCGCCGGGCGCACGCGGCAGGCGCAGGACGCGATCCGGCGCAGCGCCGCAGGGGCCGATCGGTTCACCCGGCGGTACCTGCTGCCCGCCGTCGTCGAGATCGAGCTCGCCGGCGGCGAGGTCGAGGCGGCCCGCCGCGCCATCGCCGAGCTCCGCGAGTCGGGCGAGCAGATGACCACGCCGACGCTGCAGGCGGTGATCGCGTCGGCGGAGGCCCGCATGCTGCTGGCCGAGGGCGACGCGGCGGCGGCGCTCGAAGCGGCGCGGGTCGCCGTGGACGCGTGGCGTGCCACCGGTGCGTCGTACGAGCTGGCGCGCAGCCGGGTGGTGGCGGGACGCGCGCTGGCCGAGCTCGGCGATCGGGTCGGCGCCGAGGCCGAGTTCCGCGGCGCCCGCGAGGTGTTCCGCGCGCTCGACGCCGACCCGGCGCTCGCCGAGCTCGCCGGGCTCACGGGGGATCGGCCGACCGGGTCGCTCACTGCCCGGGAGATCGAGGTGCTCCGCCTGGTCTCGACGGGCCTCACCAACCGCGCGATCGGCGAACGCCTCTCGCTGAGCGAGAAGACCGTCGCCCGCCACCTCAGCAACATCTTCGGCAAGCTCGGGCTGTCGTCGCGCTCCGGCGCGACCGCCTACGCCTACGAGAACGGGCTCGTCTGACACGCTGCGAGCGTCGCGGCCGGCGGTCGCCGTGCACAGGATGACCCATGCCCGCCGGCCGGCGGAATTGGGCGCTTCGGCCGACGCGGCATCCGGATGCCCCGGCCTACCGTTGCGGCCATGGACATCCCGTTGATCGCCGGCACGGTCTCGACCGTGGCCTTCGCGGTCAGCAACCTGCCGATGCTGCGCAAGGCGCTGCGCACGCGGGATGTCTCGTCGTACAGCCTGACGAGCATGGCGATCATCAACGCGGCGAACGCCGTGTACTCGCTCTACGTGTTCAGCCTGCCGCTCGGCCCGATCTGGGCGCTGCACACGTTCTACCTCGTCTCGTGCGGCATCATGCTGCTGCTCTGCCTCACCTCGTCGCGTCGCACCTCGGGCGTACCATGTGACGTCATGGGGGAGATGAGCGACTACATCGCCGGGCTCGAAGAGCCCGAGCGCGACCTGATCGAGCGCATCCGGGCGAGGGCCGTGTCGCTCGTGCCCGAGGCGGTCGAGGGCGTGAGCTACGGCATGCCGGCACTGCGGTACCGCGATTCGCCGCTGCTCAGCCTGATGTCGACGAAAGACCACATCGGGCTCTACCCGTTCAGCCCAGAGGTCGTCTCGTCGGTGCAGGGCGAGCTCGACGGCTGGTCGTGGTCGAAGGGCACGATCCGGTTCTCGTCCGAGCATCCGCTGCCCGAGTCGCTCGTCGACCGCATCATCCTGCTGCGCCGCGACCAGATCGACGCCGCGAAGAAGCGCTGACCGCGTCTACGCCGCGGCCTCGTCGCCCAGGTCGTCGAGGAACCGCTCGACCGCGCGGATGAACTCGGCCTCGCCGCAGCAGTCGTGGCCGAGGCCGGCGAGCTCCACGAGTCGCGCATGCGGGATCGCCTGCGCGATCGCGAGCGCCGCGGTGAACGGGCTGCGCCGGTCGGCGCCGCCGTGCACGACCAGGGTGGGAACGTCGATGCGGGGGAGGCTCGAGCGAAGGTCGAGCTGCCCGAGCGCCTCGAGCATCGCCGCGGTCGTCTGCGGCCGCCACTCCAGCAGGGCCGCCCGGGCCGAGGCGAGGCGCTCGGGTGCGGCGCCGGTCGGGAAGGCGTCACGCAGGAACTCCTCCGCCCACTCGGCGGGCGGCACGTCGACGGTGGCCTCGAAGTCGCGGATGCGTCGCTCCACCTCGGTGGGCGGCAGCGACCCCGCCCAGCCCGCGTACGGCCCGGCGAGCACGAGACCCCTGGCCAGGCCGGGGTGGTCGCGCACCGCGAGCAGGGCGAGCACGGATCCGAGCGAGAGCCCGCAGATCACGGGTCGGTCCAGCCCGAGCGCCTCGACGAAGCCGGCGATGGCGTCGGCCCAGTCCTCGTCCGTCCAGCCCACGGGGACGTCCGACGAGCCGCCGCAGCCGGGCGCATCCCATGCGACGACGTCGGCGCGATCGGCGAGGCGCTCGGACTCGGCGGTCCAGTCGCGGGAGTCGCCGAAGGCGCCATGCAGGAACAGGAGCGGGATGCCGCGTCCGCTCCGACGATAGGCGAGGTCGAGGCCGTCGACCCGCACGGTCCCCATGCCGTCACGGTAGTCCTGTGCCGAAGACCGCGGCGACGAACGGCGGACGAGCGGTCGCGACGTTCCCCAGGCCGCGACCGCTCGTCCCCGTCCCGCGTCAGTTCACGGTCGAGGGCTCCTCCGTGAACTCGCCGCGGCGGGCCCGCAGGCGCGCCGCCACCTCGATGGCGTCGCCGGCCGGGGCATCCGACTTGCGGTCGGGTCGCGCCAGGAAGAGGTACACGAGGCCCGTCGCGAGCACGACGCCGAGGCCGAGGAGGACCACCCAGTCGGTGAAGAAGTCACCCGATGCGCCGGGAGCCGCGAGCAGGTACATCGCGAAGATCCCGTACGCGAGCGCGAGGACGTTGACCACGATGCCCCAGCGGCCGAGGGAGAACGGACCTGCCGGCTTCCAGCCGCGGAGCCGCTGGCGCAGGGAGCCGAGCACGACCATCTGGAACGCGACGTAGATGCCGAGCACCGCGAACGCCGTGACGGGGTAGAGCAGGTCGGCGTTGAGCCAGACGAGGATCGCGATCAGCGCGGGCACCGTGCAGGCCACGATGAGCGCGTTCGTCGGGACCTTGCTGCGCTCCGACACCTTCGACAGCCAGCGGTGACCGGGGAGCATCCCGTCGCGTGCGAAGGAGAACAGGAGGCGGCTCGCTGCGGCCTGCAGGCTGAGCACGCAGGACAGGAACGCCGTGATGGCGACGACGAGGAAGAGCTTCGCCCCGACCGGGCCGAGCGTCGACTCGAGGATCGCGGGGATCGGGTCGGCGTCCTCGCCGGAGACGATGGCCTGCAGGTCGGGCGCGGCGAGCACGTAGCCGCCGAAGGAGAACAGGGCGGAGACGCCGCCGACGAGGATGGTCAGGATCATCGCCTTCGGGATGCGTCGTGCCGGGTTCTCGACCTCCTCGGCGACGTCGCCGCACGCCTCGAAGCCGTAGAAGAGGAACAGGCCGGCGAGCGCGGCACCGATGAACGCCGGCAGGTAGCTGCCGTCCCCCTGCACGCCCATCGTGTCGAAGAAGATGCTGAACTCCTGCTTGCGCTGGAAGATCAGCAGGTACAGGCCCAGTCCGATGACGCCGATGAGCTCGGCCGCGAGGCCGATGCGGGCGACGCGGGCCAGCCACTTCGTGCCGGTGAAGTTGATCGCGAGCGCGATGAGCAGCAGGGCGAGGGTGAGCACGAGCCCCGTGGTCGGAGTCGCCTCGACGCCGAACAGGCTCGCGGCGAAGCCCGACCCGTACTCGGCGACGGCGGTGATCGTCACGATCATGGCCCAGATGTAGACCCACGCGGCCATCCACGCGTAGCGGCGACCCCACAGGCGGCGAGCCCATGGATAGATGCCGCCGTGGATCGGGTACTGGGACACGACCTCGCCGAACACGAGCGAGACGAGCAGCTGCCCGGCGCCGACGATGACGATCCACCAGATCGAGGGCGGGCCGCCGACGGTGAGTGCCAGCGCGAAGAGCGAGTAGACGCCGACGAGCGGCGACAGGTAGGTGAAGCCGAGGGCGAAGTTCGCCCAGAGGCTCATGGAACGGTTGAACTCGTCCTCGTAGCCGAGGACCTGGAGGTGCTCGCCGTCGCCGAGGTCGGCGGGCTTCGCGGGTTCTGACATCGTGACCTTTCGTGATCGTCATTGATCGCGTCCGCCCACCCCGGACGCCAGTCGATTGCGACAGCTTGCCATACCTTTGGCGCTAAAGCTATAGCACCAAATGATTTTCCGATCCCGCCGTTGCCGGGCTCCGGCACGCGGGTCTAGCCTGAGGCTGGGCGCCGGTCGGATCCGCCGGTCTCCCGACTCGCGCACGGTCGACGCCGACAGCCCCACTTGGAGGCGTCATGGACGCGCCGACCGCCCTCGACCGAGGCCGCACCGCATATTCGGAACATCGCTGGACCGAGGCCATCGACGACTTGGATGCGGCCGATCGTGCGACGGCGGCCACTGCACTCGACCTCGAGCAGCTCGCCACCGCGGCCCTGCTGGTGGGGCGGTTCGAGGAGAGCGTCGCGTGGCGAACCCGGGCACACGAGGCGTTCATCGCCGAGCGGGACCTCGACGGCGCGATCCGGAGTGCGGTGTGGCTCGGCATGGAGTTCATGTACGTCGGGAACCTGGCGCAGGCCGGCGGCTGGTTCGCGCGGGCGCAGCGACTCCTCGACGAGCACCCCGACGGCCGCCCCGACCACGGGTTCCTCTTCATCCCGGAGGCCCTGGCCTCCCTGTACCGCGGCGACGCCGAGGACGCCGCGGCATTGTTCGCGCGCACGTCCGAGCTCGCGCGCGTCGCGCAGGATGCCGACCTCCTCGCCCTCGGGCAGATGGGCCTCGGCGAGTCGGAGATCATGCTCGGCCGTGCGGCGGAGGGTCTCGCGCGGCTCGATGAGGTGATGGTCGCCGTCACGGCGGGCGAGCTCTCGCCCATTCCCTCCGGCATCGTGTACTGCGAGGTCCTGCAGTGCTGCCGCCGGACCTTCGACGTGCGGCGTGCGCATGAGTGGACGAGGGCGCTCGATCGCTGGTGCGCCGAACAGCCCGACATGGTCGCGTTCAGCGGCCAGTGTCACGCGCACCGTGCGGAGCTCTTCCTCCTGCACGGTGCTTGGGCGGACGCGCTCGCAGCGGCGGAGGAGGCGCGGCAGCGGTCGGAGCTCGGGGATCCCAACGGCATGTTCGGAGCGTGCTACCAGATCGGGGAGGTGCATCGGCTGCGCGGTGAGCCGGATGCCGCGGCGTCGTCTTTCGAGCAGGCCGCACGCACGGGCTTCGAACCCCAGCCCGGCCTCGCCCTGCTGAGGCTGGCACAGGCGGAGGTCGACGTGGCGCGCGCCATGGTCCTCGCCGCGGCAGAGCGACTGGACCCGGCGGAGCGCCGCTGGCTGCTGCCCGCGACCGTCGAGATCCAGCTCGCCGCCGGCGACGTCGCCGCCGCGCGTGCGGTGGCCGACGAGCTGCGGGAGCTCAGCCGGTCGAGCCCGATGCCGATGCTGCTGGCGGTCGTCGAGCAGGCCGACGCGGCGGTGCGGCTCGCCGAGGGCGACGCGCGTGGCGCGCTGACGGCGTCGCGGCGGGCATGGGCCCGCTGGCGTGACCTGGATGTGCCCTACGAGGCGGCGCGGTGCCGGCTGACCGCGGCCAGGGCCTGCCGAGCCCTCGACGACGAGGCGTCCGCCGCGATGGAGCTCGACGCGGCGCGCGTGGTGTTCGCGGATCTCGGCGCCGGTCAGGCGCTCGCTGCGGCGGAGGCCGAGTGGTCGACCGCGTCGACGCCGCAGCCGGGCGGGCTGTCCGACCGGGAAGCCGAGGTGTTGCGGCTCGTTGCGGCGGGCGAGACCAATCGCGAGATCGCGAGCGATCTCTTCCTCAGCGAGAAGACCGTCGAGCGGCACCTCAGCAACATCTTCGGCAAGCTCGGCGTGTCGTCGCGGTCGGCCGCGACGGCCTGGGCGTTCCGGCAGGGGGTGGCCGACTGATCGGCATGCGGCGGATGCCCCGCAGCAGGCGCTCGTGGCGAATGGGGGATTCTCCCGACGCGGCGGCCCCTGCGGCATCCGTACCGTGTCGCCCATGAACGAGACAACCGACCACATGGACGAGACCGATCGGGAGCTCGACGCCGTCGTCATCGGCGGCGGGCAGGCCGGGCTCGCGATCGGCTACCACCTGCGACGGCAGGATCGCGAGTTCGTGATCCTCGACGACCGGCGGCGCGTCGGCGATGCGTGGCGCACGCGCTGGGATTCCCTGCGCCTGTTCACCCCGGCGCGATACGACGGGCTGCCCGGCATGAGGTTCCCCGGCGACGGGCTGGCGTTCCCCACCAAGGACGAGCTCGCCGACTACCTGGAGGCGTATGCGACCCGGAATGCGCTCCCGATCCTGCTCGGCGTGCACGTCGACGGCGTTCGTCGCGATGGCGACGTGTTCACGATCAGCGCCGGCGATCGCCGGTGGAGAGCGCAGCGCGTGATCATCACGACCGGTGCGTTCCATGAGCCGAGGGTGCCGGACTTCGCACGCGGACTCCGGGCATCCATCGTCCAGCTGCACTCCGCCGAGTACCGCAACCCCGGGCAGCTGCAGCCCGGACCCGTGCTCGTCGTCGGGCTCGGCAACTCGGGCGCCGAGATCGCCCGGGAGCTCAGTCGCACGCACGCCACGAGCGTCTCGGGGACGCCGGGCGGCGAGCTGCCCGTGCGGCACGGGCGAATGGCGGCGCGGTTCGTCTTCCCGCTCGTGCGGTTCGCGGGCCTGCACGTGCTCTCGCTCGGCACGGCCGTCGGGCGGCGGGTGCTGCCGAAGCTCACCTCGCATGCCGCACCGCTGATCCGCACCCGGAGGAAGGAGCTCGCCGCGGCCGGAGTGGAGGCGGTCGGACGGGTGACGGGTGTCAGCGATGGGCTCCCCGTCACCGCGGACGGACGCGTGCACGCCGTGGCGAACGTGATCTGGTGCACCGGATTCCGCAGCGACTTCGGATGGCTGCAGGTCCCCGCGTTCGACGAGACGGGCCGGTTCCGGCAGTGGCGAGGGGTCGTGGAGTCGGTACCCGGGCTCTACGCGCTCGGCCTGGACGCCATGTACTCGATCAATTCCGAGAGCCTGCCCGGCATCGTCCGCGACGCGGCGTACCTCGCACGGCAGCTGCGCGCTCCTCGCCGGGTGCGGTCGACGGTCGACGGCGAACCGGCGACGGCGAACGCCGCCTGACGCGGTGAGCCCCCGGCCACGCGGACCGGGGGCTCGAGTGCGCGGATCTCGATACGCGTCCGCCTCCGGCGGGCGCTCCTCGATCAGCGGATGGTGGCGTCAGCCGACGCGGATCATCTTCTTGTTGACGAACTCGTCGGCGCCGAAGCGGCCGAGCTCGCGGCCCGAGCCCGAGCGCTTGACGCCACCGAAGGGCAGCTCGGCGCCGTCGGCGAGCACGAGGTTGACGAACACCATGCCGGCCTCGATCGCGTCTGCGACGCGGTCGGCCTGCGCGGCGTCGGTCGTGTAGACGTACGAGCCGAGGCCGAACGGGATGTCGTTGGCGATGCGGACGGCGTCGCCCTCGTCGGCCGCGCGGTACACCTGCGCGACCGGGCCGAAGAACTCCTCCTTGGACGCGGGGTTGTCGGACGAGACATCCGTCAGCACCGTCGTCTGGAAGAACGCGCCGTCGCGCGAGCCGCCGTGCACGAGCGTCGCGCCGTGCTCGACCGCGCGCTTGACCTGCTCGTCGAGGCCCTCGGCCGCCTTCAGCGACGACAGCGGGCCGAGCGCCGAGTCCGACGAGGTCGGGTCGGTCGCCTCGACCTCGGCGATCTTCGCGGTGAACTTCTCGAGGAACGGCTCGTAGAGGTCGTCGATCACGATGAAGCGCTTGGCCGCGTTGCACGACTGGCCGCTGTTGTCGAGGCGCGCGTCGACCGCGTTCTGCACGGCCGAGTCGAGGTCGTCGGTCGACAGCAGGATGAACGGGTCGGAGCCGCCGAGCTCGAGCACGACCTTCTTGAGGTGACGGCCGGCGATCTCGGCGACCGCGGCGCCGGCGCGCTCGGAGCCCGTGAGGGAGACGCCCTGCACGCGCGGGTCGGCGATGACGGTCTCGATCTGGTCGTGCGACGCGTAGATGTTGACGTACGCGCCCTCGGGGAAGCCTGCGTCGGCGAAGATCTGCGCGATGGCCGCGGCCGACTCGGGGCACTGCTCGGCGTGCTTGAGCAGGATCGTGTTGCCGATGATGAGGTTGGGTCCGGCGAAGCGGGCCACCTGGTAGTACGGGAAGTTCCACGGCATGACGCCGAGCAGGACGCCCAGCGAGGAGCGGCGGATGACCGCCGAGCCTTCGCCCGCGAGCAGCGACACCGGCTCGTCCTTCAGGAATTCGGCCGCGTTGTCGGCGTAGTAGCCGTAGATGTCGCCGGCGAAGTCGGCCTCGGCGAGGGCCTGCTCGATGGGCTTGCCCATCTCGCGCACGATGATCTCCGCCAGCTCCTGGCGGCGCTCGACGTGCAGCTCGCCCACGCGGCGGACGAGCGCTGCGCGCTCCTCGACCGTGGTCGACTTCGACCAGGTGCGGTGCGCCTCGGCGGCGGCGGCGATGGCGGCCTCGAGCTCGGCGTCGGTGATGGTCGGGTACGTCTTGACCGTCTCGCCGGTGGCGGGGTTGGTCACGGCATAGCTCATGGGAGTTCTCTCCTTCTCAGGTGCACGCACGCCTCGGTCCCTGAGCCGGTCGAAGGGCCGTCTGCCGCGGTGCAGTCGCTCGTCCGTCAAAGATATACCACTGAATGATTGATCAGGAACCGGATGCCGCGGGCTGTACGCGCACGGCGAACGGCGTGCCGGCGCACGGTACGGTCCGGCTTCCGGGGCCCGCAAGCTGGCCGACCTGCAGCGCCGGCTCGGTGGAGAGCACGACGCGGCCGTGCTCGTTCACGAGCGCCAGCGGCTCCTCGACGTCGAGGAACGCGGCGAGCAGCGCGCGCTCGAGCGTGCGCACGGCGACGTCCGCGCCGACGACGCCGACCATGCGCTCGCCGTCGGCGTCGTGCACGGGCATCGTGAGCGTGAGGATGTAGTCGCACGTGCAGAGGTGGTCGACGTAGGGGCCGGTGACGTGCGCGTGCCGCGTGGTGGCGGGGATGCGATACCACTCGAGGGCGCGGAAGTCGCGGAGGTACTCGGTGTAGCCGCGCGTCGACAGGTCGAGTCGCGTCGGTCCGTCGGTGGAGCCGAGCACGGGGTTGTCGTCGAGGGGCCCGAGCCACCACGCGAAGTGCACGCCCTTGCCGCGCACGACCTCGCCGTCGGCGATGAACCCGGCGCCCACGAGCATCGGGTCGTCCTCCTCGAGCCGCGGGAGCACGAGGTCGGCGACCGTCGTGTCGAGCGTGACCGGGCGGACCTCGCCGCTCGACGCGCCTGCGCCGATGCCGCCCGCAGCGGCGCCCACTCCGCCCGCGCTGGCCGCGAGCAGTTGCTCGATCGGCGTGCGCCACGCGGCGAGCTGGTCGAACACCCCGCGGAACACCTCGCTGACGGCGTCGGCGACCTCAGTCGGCGTGCGGCTCATCGAGCGCACCCCCTCGTTCGACGCGCGCCTTCGCGGCGAGCAGTCGCCGGGCGAGCATCACGACGAGCTCGCCCGCGGCCTCGCGGGCCCTGGACGCCCGGTGCCGTGCGACGGCGCGCACGATGCGCTGGTCCAGGTCGGCGGCCTCGGCCCGCGCGACCTCGTCGGCGAACCCGAGCAGGAGCAGCGGGCCGAACTCGGCCTGCAGCCGGATCTGCTCGCGGACGAGCCGCGCCGACTGGCTGAGCACCGCCAGCTCGAGCAGGAACCCGCCCTGGTTGGTGCGCGCCGCCGCGGCGGTCGAGAAGTCGGCGTTGCGCAGCCAGCCCGCCAGGTTCGCGGCGTCCTCGTCGGACGCGCGCTCCGCGGCGCGCTCGGCGGCGCCCGCGAGGATCGCGCCGAAGTACACGGCCATGTCGCTGAGCTCGACCTGCGCGAGCCCCCGCAGCCGCGCCGTGATGATCGCGCGGTGCTCGGCGTCGTCGTGCACCACGAAGCTGCCGCCCTCGCGGCCACGACGGGTCTCGACGAGGCCGGCGTCGCGCAGGATGCCGAGGCCCTCCCGCACGGTGATGAGCGCGACGCCGAAGCGGCGGGCGAGCTCGGGCTCGCTGGGGAGGCGCTCGCCGGGGTCGAGCACCCCGAGCACGATGCCGTCGGTGAGGCGCTGGGCGACCTGCTCCGCGCGGCCGGCGTCGGCGAGCTGGGCGAACACGGCTTCGCGCGCGCCGGGACCGACCCTCGTCTCCATGGGACCACGTTAGCCGAGGGGTGCGCCCACGGCGGGCGCCGCGCGGAAAAAAGATTCGATATAGGATGAATCCCGCGTGCCCCGCCGGGCCGCATCATGCGAAGGCGGATGATCCATGACCGAGTCGACCCGTGCGACGCCGCGCGGCGCGCTCGCCGGCGTGCGCGTCGCGGACTTCTCCCGCGTGCTCGCGGGGCCCTACGCCACCATGACGCTCGCCGACTTCGGCGCCGACGTGATCAAGGTCGAGCCGCCGGCGGGCGACGACACGCGGCACTGGAAGCCGCCCGTCGACGCGGCGGGGGAGGCCACGTACTTCGGCAGCGTGAATCGCAACAAGCGGTCGGTCGCGCTCGACCTCGCGACGAAGGCGGGACTCGCCGAGGCGCGGCGGCTCGCGGCATCCGCCGACGTCGTGGTCGAGAACTTCCGCCCCGGCGTGATGGACCGGTTCGGCCTGTCGTACGACGAGGTGCGGGCCGCCAACCCCGGCGTCGTGTACTGCTCGATCACGGGCTTCGGCACGGGTGAGGGGGCGACCCTCGCGGGCTACGACCTCCTCGTGCAGGCGGTCGGCGGGCTCATGTCGATCACCGGCGAGCCCGAGGGCGAGCCGTCGAAGGCGGGGGTCGCGCTCGTCGACGTGCTCTGCGGGCAGAACGCCGTCGCCGGCATCCTGCTCGCGCTGCGCGACCGCGACCGCACCGGCCTCGGCCAACGCGTCGAGGTGAACCTGCTGCAGAGCCTGCTCTCGGCGCTCACGAACCAGGCCGCCTCCACCCTCGCGACCGGGCGTGCGCCGCGACGGCTCGGCAATCGGCATCCGAGCATTGCGCCCTACGCCGTGTTCCCCGCCGCCGACCGCGACCTCGTCATCGCCGTGGGCAACGACCGGCAGTTCCGCGCGCTCGCCGGGCTGCTCGGCGTCCCGGCCCTCGCCGACGACCCCCGCTACGCCACGAACGAGGCGCGCGTCGCGCACCGCGACCTGCTGCACGCCGAGCTCGAGGGCGCGCTCGCCGCGGCATCCGCCGACCACTGGGTGCGCACCCTGACGGACGCCGGCGTGCCCGCTGGGCTCGTGAACGACGTCGCCGAGGCCATCGCGTTCGCGGAGTCGCTCGGCCTCGAGCCCGTCGTCGAGTTGGGCGCGACACGCACCGTCGCGAACCCCATCGGCCTCTCGGAGGCCGTCCCCGACTACCGCACGCCCCCGCCGCGGCTCGACGAGCACGCCGGCGCCGACTGGCTTCCGCGCGATCCGCGCGATGTCCGTGAGAAAGGACCCATCGCATGACCACGGCCCCACGCCTCGACGAGGTGTTCGACCTCGACGGCCTGCTCACCGACGAGGAGCGCGACTGGCAGCAACGCGCTCGCGCGTTCGCGCAGGAGCGCATCCTCCCGATCATCGAGGAGGACTTCGAGAACCGGCACTTCCGCCGTGAGCTCGTGCGCGAGCTCGGCGAGCAGGGCTTCCTCGGCATGCACCTCGAGGGCTACGGCTGCGCGGGCGCCGGTGCCGTGAGCTACGGCCTCGTCTGCCTCGAGCTCGAGGCCGCCGACTCGGGCTGGCGCACGTTCGTCTCGGTCCAGGGCTCGCTCGCGATGAGCGCGATCCGCCGCTACGGCTCCGAGGAGCAGAAGCAGCAGTGGCTGCCGGGCATGGCGAAGGGCGAGCTCATCGGATGCTTCGCGCTCACCGAGCCCCAGGGCGGCTCCGACCCGGCGGCGATGACCACGGTCGCCCGCCGCGACGGCGACGAGTGGGTCATCGACGGCGCCAAGCGCTGGATCGGGCTCGCGTCGCTCGCGGATGTCGCCGTCGTGTGGGCGCGGGTCGAGGACCCGTCCTTCGGAACGGGCGGCGCGGCCGTGCGCGGCTTCCTCGTGCCCACCACGACGCCGGGGTTCACGGCGAACCCCATCGAGGGCAAGCTCTCGATGCGCGCGTCGGTGCAGTGCGACATCGACCTCGACGGGGTGCGCGTGCCGGCCGACGCGATCCTGCCCGGGGCATCCGGGCTCTCCGGCCCCTTCGGCTGCCTCAATGAGGCGCGGTACGGCATCGTCTGGGGGGCCATGGGCGCCGCCCGGTCGTGCTTCGAGGCCGCGCTCGAGCGCTCGCGGGAGCGCGAGGTGTTCGGCAGGCCGATCGGTGCGAACCAACTCACCCAGGCGAAGCTCGCCGACATGCTGCTCGAGCTCGAGAAGGGGATCCTGCTCGCCCTCCACCTCGGACGCCTCAAGGAGCAGGGGCGCCTCACGCCCGCGCAGATCTCGGTCGGCAAGCTCAACAGCGTGCGCGAGGCGCTCGAGATCGCGCACCAGGCGCGCACGATCCTGGGCGGCGACGGCATCACCGACGCGTACCCGGTCATGCGCCACGCGGCGAACCTCGAGTCCGTGCGCACCTACGAGGGCACCGACGAGATCCACCAGCTCATCCTCGGCCGCGCCCTCACGGGCCTGGCGGCGTTCTGATGAGCGGCCGCCACACCGTCGTCGCCGACGGCAGCACCGAGGCCTCGGCCGAGGTCGACGCGACCGTGCGCGCCGCCGCGGCATCCGGCGTCGACCGTACGACCCGTGCCGAGCGCGCGACCTGGCTGCGGGCGCTCGCGGACGCGGTCGAACACCACCGCGACGAGCTCGTCGCGATCGCGCACGACGAGACCCACCTGAGCGAGGCGCGGCTCGGCGGCGAGGTCGTGCGCACGGCCACCCAGCTGCGCTTCTTCGCCGGGGTCGTGGAGGAGGGCTCCTACCTCGAGGCGACCATCGACCCGCCCGACGCGCGGCTCGTGCCGCCGCGTCCCGACCTGCGGCGGATGCTGCGGCCGATCGGCCCCGTCGCGGTGTTCGCCGCGTCGAACTTCCCGTTCGCGTTCTCGGTGCTCGGCAACGACACCGCGTCGGCGCTGGCCGCCGGATGCCCGGTCGTCGTGAAGGCGCACCCGGGGCATCCGCGGCTCTCGCACCGCGTGGTCGAGGTCGGCCGGGTCGCGCTCGCCGACGCGGGTGCGCCGGCCGATGCGCTCTCGTCGGTCGAGGGACTCGACGCGGGCGTGGAGCTCGTGGGGCATCCGCTCGTCGCCGCGGTCGGGTTCACCGGGTCGCTGCGTGGCGGACGCGCACTGTTCGACCTCGCCGCGGCCCGGCCCGCGCCGATCCCGTTCTACGGTGAGCTCGGCTCGCTGAACCCCGTCGTCGTCACGCGCGCGGCGGCCGACGCCGACCTCGAGGCGATCGCGACCGGGCTGTCCGGTTCGTTCACCCGCGACGGCGGCCAGTACTGCACGAAGCCCGGACTCGTGTTCGTGCCCGAGGGCACGGGCTTCGAGGAGGCGCTCTGCGACGCGCTCGGCACGGTCGGCGCGCAGCGCCTGCTCACCGACGGCATGGCGACCGCCTTCACCGAGGGGGCGGAGCGGCTGGCCGGCCTCGACGGCGCCGAGCTCGTCTGGCGGGGCGCGGCCGAGGGTGCGGATGCCCCGGCCACCGTCGTCGCGACCGATGCGACCACGTTCGCCGCCGCATCCGACGCGTGGCTGCAGGAGTGCTTCGGCCCGCTGACGGTGCTCGTGCGCTACCGCGACGACGACGAGCTCGACACCGCGCTCGCCGCCCTCGAGGGCAGCCTCACCGCCTCGATCCACCACGCGCGCGGCGAGGACGTGACGGCGCTCGCCGGGAAGCTCGAGCGCGTCGCCGGACGGCTCGTGTTCAACGGCTGGCCGACGGGCGTCGCGATCGCGTGGGCGCAGCACCACGGCGCCGGCTGGCCCGCCACCACGGCATCGGTGCACACCTCGGTCGGCGCGACCGCGATCCGGCGGTTCCTGACGCCCGTGGCGTACCAGGACGCCCCCGCCGCGGTGCTTCCGGTCGAGCTCCGCGACGGGAATCCGCTGGGGATTCCGCGTCGCGAGGACGGCATCCCGATACCGGCCGTCAACCGTGACGACACGTCGCCCGCGTAGGCATAACATCGTTGATGCAACGAAGCAAGGAGCACCGATGAAGGCAATGGAGCCTCGTCTCACCCGTGCCGTCGTGGAGTGGACCGGCTGGGGCAGCACGCCCAGTCCCGTCCGCGACGACGCGCGGGTCATCGCACGGTTCGGCGGGGTCGCCGGACCGGCACTCGCCAAGGCGGCCCGCACCCTCGAGGCCGACTACGCCGCGTCCTCCTCGGAGTTTCGGCTGCGGCATCCCGAGCTCGGCGGCGACGCCGTCGACGCGCTCGCCTGGAGCGCCGCGTACGACCGCGGCTGACCGGCGCGCATGACGCGAGGCGGCCCCGCCCCCACCGGGGACGGCCGCCTCGTCGCGTGCCCGAGTCAGTTGACGCCGGGGATCACCAGCCAGCGGTTCGCGAGGATCAGGTAGAGCGCGATCGCGACGAGGGCGATGATCGTGATCGTGCGTCCGGTGCGGCCGCCGGCGAAGAGCGCCACGGCCAGCACGACGAGCGTGGCGACGGCGAGCACGATGGCGCCGAACGGGATGCCGGGGATGAACAGCGCGAGCAGGAACAGGCCTGCGACGACGATCTCGATGATGCCGACGATCGTCGAGCCGCGGCGCGCCCGCAGGCGCAGGATGCCGTCGACGAGCGCGAGCGCGCCGCCGATGAGGGCGATGACGAGGAGCCAGGACAGCGTGATCATGGGGTCCCTTCGGGTTGGTGTGGGGGTCACCGCGACGCGGGAGGGGACTCCCACGACGCGGCCAGCGTAGTGACGGGCGGTTGCGGCGCGGCAGGGCTTGCACGCGACACGCCGGGCCGTGTATGCCGCCGCCCGTATGCGCCGCGGGGCCGGCCATACGTCCCGATCTCGCGGCATCCGGAATGCAATGCGGAGTCATGCGGTTTCACCACGGGTCGCCCGCGTGCTGGACTGGTTCCGCCCGGGCGACGAACGAACGCCCGCCGGGCCTCGACATTCCCCACGAAGGAGCACCACATGACCCGCGCTCGCCGCGCCCGCACCCTGCTCGGCCTCGCCGCAGCATCCGCCGCACTCATCGCCCTCGCCGCCTGCTCGAGCGGCGCACCCGCGGCGAGCGACAGCGCGGAGGGCGGCGACGAGTTCGGCCTGCTGAAGGCGGGCACGCTCACCGTCGCGACCGAGGGCACGTACCGTCCCTTCAGCTTCCACGAGGACGGCTCGGGCGACCTGGTCGGCTACGACGTCGAGCTCGCCGAGGCCGTCGCCGACAAGCTGGGCCTGAAGGTGGAGTTCCAGGAGACGCAGTGGGACGCGATCTTCGCGGGCCTCGACGCGGGCCGGTTCGACGTGATCGCGAACCAGGTCTCGATCAACCCCGAGCGCGAGGAGCAGTACCTCTTCAGCGAGCCCTACACCGTCTCGCCCGGCGTCATCGTCGTGAACGAGGGCGACTCGTCGATCTCGAGCTTCGACGACCTCGCCGGCAAGACGACCGCGCAGTCGCTCACGAGCAACTGGTACGAGCTCGCCCAGGAGTCCGGCGCGAACGTCGAGGCCGTCGAGGGCTGGGCGCAGGCCGTCTCGCTCCTGCAGCAGGGCCGCGTCGACGCGACGATCAACGACAAGCTCACCTTCCTCGACTACGTGAACACGACGCCCGACGCGGCGATCGAGGTCGCCGCCGAGACCGACGACCCGTCGCTCAGCGCCCTCGCCTTCACGAAGGACAAGCAGGCGCTCGTCGACGCCGTGAACGGCGCGCTCGCGGAGCTGCGCGACGAGGGCGTGCTCGCCGAGCTCGGCGAGAAGTACTTCGGCGCCGACGTCTCGCAGTAGGTGAGCCCGTCACCGGGTAGGGTGGCGGCGCGGCGGATGCCGCCGGAGGGAGGCTCCCGGTGAACGAGGACCTGCAGCTCTTCCTGGAGTCGTTCTGGCCCATCGTCTGGGGCGGCATCACGGGAACCATCCCCCTCGCGCTCATCTCGTTCGCGATCGGGCTCGTGCTCGCCCTCGGCGTCGCGCTCATGCGGCTGTCGCGGAACCGCGTGGTCTCCGGCATCGCCCGGTTCTACGTCTCGGTCATCCGCGGCACGCCGCTGCTCGTGCAGCTGTTCGTGATCTTCTACGGACTGCCGGCGATCGGGATCGTCATCGACCCGTGGCCGAGCGCCATCGCGGCCTTCTCGCTGAACGTCGGCGGCTACGCCGCCGAGGTCATCCGCGCCGCCATCCTCTCGGTGCCGAAGGGCCAGTGGGAGGCGGGCTACACGATCGGGATGTCGAACGCGAAGACGCTGCGGCGCATCATCCTGCCGCAGGCCGCGCGCGTCTCGGTGCCGCCGCTCTCGAACACGTTCATCTCGCTCGTGAAGGACACGTCGCTCGCCTCGCTCATCCTCGTGACCGAGCTCTTCCGGGTGGCGCAGCAGATCGCAGCGTTCAGCCAGCAGTTCATGCTGCTCTACCTCGAGGCGGCGCTCATCTACTGGCTGTTCTGCCTGGCACTGTCGTCGGGGCAGAACGCCCTCGAGAGGAGGCTCGACCGACATGTCGCACACTGATCCGCCGGGTCGCGACGACGAGCGCGACGGCGACGGCGACGGCACGGATGCCGCGGGCGGCGACGCCCTCGCGCCCGAGACGCCCGCCGACCACACGATGGTGCTCACCGCGCGCGGCATCCGCAAGTCGTTCGGGCAGAACGAGGTCTTGCGCGGCGTCGACCTCGAGGTGCGCCGTGGCGAGGTGGTCGCCCTCATCGGGCCGAGCGGCTCGGGCAAGACCACCGTGCTGCGCTCGCTGAACGGACTCGAGACGCCCGACGCGGGCACGATCGCGGTCGACGGGGGTCCGTCGATCACGTTCGGCGCGCCCGTGCCGAAGGCCGACCGGTTCGCGCTGCGCGACCGCTCGGCGATGGTGTTCCAGCACCACAACCTGTTCCCGCACATGACCGTGCTGCAGAACGTCATCGAGGGGCCGACGCAGGTGCAGCGCGTGCCGAAGGCCAGGGCGATCGCGGAGGCCGAGGCGCTGCTCGCGCGCGTCGGACTGTCGGAGAAGCGCGACGCCTACCCGTTCGAGCTGTCGGGCGGGCAGCAGCAGCGCGTCGGCATCGTGCGCGCCCTCGCGCTGAAGCCCATGCTCCTGCTGTTCGACGAGCCGACCAGCGCCCTCGACCCCGAGCTCGTCGGCGAGGTGCTCGCCGTCATCAAGGAGCTCGCCGAGGAGGGCTGGACGATGGTCATCGTGACGCACGAGCTCGGGTTCGCACGCCAGGTGGCCGACGAGGTGCTGTTCCTCGACGGCGGAGTCGTCGTCGAGCAGGGCCCGCCGTCGCAGCTCTTCACCGCGCCCCGCGAGGAGCGCACGCGCCGGTTCCTCGAGCGGATCCTGCGCCCGTTCGACTGAGACCCCATCGGCCAATCTGCGTGATTGGCTTATGGTCCGAGCAGACAATCAATGGCCGCCCGCAGTCCGCCATCCAAGGTCCAGACGTCCACGACGTGGGTTTTTCGGTTCAGGCTCGCGCGAAGGCGTCGATACTCGGTTATGAGCAGCATGTCCCCGGCCTCAAGGGTTTCGGTAGCTAGATTATCGACGAAGTTCGCGACACAAGGCTGTGTCTGAGCGAAGAACTCGCGAACGAAATCCTGATCCCAGTTTGCCGGAATGAATGTCCATGGCAATTCGTCTCGAATGGTTTGATCGATGCACTCGTCCAGTAGCTGAGCGCATCGACGGCGGTGGTGGCCCGAAGCAATCCGCTGGACATGTTGAGATGTCTCGATGACTGCAGCAATCGGCAGCACCAGAGAGATTCCGTCTGTTCGACGTTGCTCGAGCCCGGCTAGGACGTCGTTGCGGTCGTTCGCCTCGTTTGGTATGTCAACCACATTGATCAGAATGGACGCGTCAACGACTTCCACCCGCTTCATGAATTCTCCAGGTTCAAGAAGGTGCTTGTGGGTCGAGGTGTGCGCGTTAGTTCTCCCTGCATCAAGGCCGATCCAAGCCTCCCGCTACCAGCTAGTCGGAGGTAGTTGGCATGATCCGTTAGCGGTGTCAAGGTCGAATGCCCGTCCTCGGATCGCCCGCAAACCACTACTCCGCCGTGATCGTCAGGAGTCAACGCATCGAGGAGCGCCGGGCTATGCGTTGTAACAACCAGGGTAACGGCACGCTCGTCAGCCTCAGACTTGAGCAGCTGAAGCACACCCGCTGCCTGAGAGGGATACAACCCGTTCTCAATCTCCTCGACGACCAGAGTTCGTGTCGAACTCTGGTCGAGCTGACTCGACGATGTGTTCCGCAATCTGCCTAGAGCGAGAAGGGTGGAAAAGATTGACAGATACCGAAGCGTGCCATCGCTCATTACCGAAGCGGGTACAACCTGTTGGTCGCCAGCGAAGCTCTCGGCTAATGCGACCATCACATCGATGAGTCCGCGGCTTGGCAAGGTCGCTTCTGCGAACGTAATCTCAGCCATTCGGTCGCCGATGAGGTTCTTTAGGAGTTTGTTTAGCTTGTCCCAAGCCTCGCCGTCATGTCGCAGGGAGTAGACGACCGCGGACGTTGTCGTACCGGAACGGTCGGGGAGCGCGCCGACGCGAGGATATCCGCGCATTAGTCCGGGTACGGGATCCAACACAAACACACCGCGAAGGGCATCTGTGACGACTTCACATGCACTGATTACGCGCGTTCGCGCTTGAGTGTCGGCTGGAATCTTGGTCAGTGCTTGTACCACGGCCAACCGTGACGACAAGAACTGAAAGACCTTTGGCTGCGATCCCGAGTACACCTCAGCGTCGGAGATACCGCTCCCTGGGTGACGGTGGTGTGACCTAATGAGAACCTTGGTCTTACCCTTTGCTCGTTCCGTGAGGATTTCTTGAGTAACTTCGGGCTCCGCCGCCACGTCAATAACGATGTCCAGGTCGTAGCGAGTGCTGTCGTCTTCGACGGTGCATCCGACGCGCACCTCTGTCGTGCCGAATGGTGCAGCATTCTTAATGCCGCCGCGAAGACCGGCAACCTCCAGTTCGTCCCGCTCGAGGTCAGCAACCCCGCGCTCTTCAGCCAAGAGCGCGAGGAGCGAAAGTGCGTCAAGCGCGTTCGATTTTCCGCTCGCGTTGGGACCGACCAAGATACATAGCGGTTCAATGCGCAGTTCGGCATCTTCGAAGCTCTTGAACGAATTCATTCGAACTTCGGTTACCCGCGCTCGCCGCATCTCGATATCCCTTCACGCTCATGGCGACACTACCGGTTCCGACTCCTCGGAGGCGCGGGGCGTAGCGTTGACGCATGGCCGCCCGCACCCCCGGAGTCACCGCTCCGGCCGCGCGGGCCCAGGTGGAGCCGACCCTCGACGCCCGGATTCCGGACATGCGGCAGCGTCGCGCCCTCGGCATCTTCCGCGTGCTCATCGCCGCGATCGAGGTCGTCGCGCTCATCGGCAACTACGAGTACGTGCTCGGATTCCGCTTCTTCGCCACCGCGAACTTCTTCAGTTACTTCACGATCCAGTCGGCGATGCTCGCCGTCGCGACGCTCGGCATCGCCGCCGCCTACGCGCTGCTCGCGCCGAGCGATCCGCCGTGGCTCGGCGTGCTGCGCACCATGGTGACGGCCTACCTGCTCGTCTCGGGGATCGTGTTCGCGCTCATCGTGAGCCAGGCGTCGACGCGCGACTACCGCGTCGACGTGCCCTGGTCGGACACGCTGCTGCACTGGGTCGTGCCGGCGCTCGCCGTGATCGCGTGGACGACCGACAGCATCATGGCGGTGAACCCGCCCGTGCCGTGGTCGACGGTCGGCTGGGTGCTCGTCTATCCGTCGCTGTGGCTGCCCTACACGCTCTGGCGCGGCGCTGACGTGGGCTGGTACCCGTACTTCTTCCTCGACGAGGCGCAGGTCGGCGGGGCACTCGGGGTCGCGCTCTACTGCGCGCTCGTGCTCCTGATCTTCGTCGCGGTCACGGCCCTGCTCGTCGCCATCAACCGGGCGTTGTGGCGTAGGGCGCGAGCCCGACGAGGATCGCCTCGAGGAACTCCCGATCGTCGAGCGCTTCCAGACGAGGTGCCTGCCCCGCCGCGATGACGCCGACGAGGATCGGCTCGCCGGTCTCCCGGCCGACGTCGAGCCAGGCGGCGACGGGCGAGGGCGTGCCCACGAGCGTGAGCACGTCGGGCACGGATGCCACGGGCTCGACGGATGCCGCGTCGCCCGAGGCATCCGCCTCGCCGTCGCCGCCCGCGGCGGTGCCGCCCTCGCGCCAGAACGCCTCGTCGAATCGCAGCCACACCACGTCGATCGCGCCGGTCTCGAGCACGGCGATCGCGTGCTGGTGCGCGTACGGCAGCGCGGGGGAGAAGCGCAGCGTGTCGGACTTCAGCACCCCGAGCGGGACCGTCACGATCGCGCGGTCGACGGTGAGGGACTCGCCCGAGTCGAGGCGCAGGCTCACCCGGGTGTCGTTGTAGGCGATGCGCGTCACCACGCTCGACACGGCGATGTCGACCTGGTCGGCGAGCCCGTCGAGGAGGTCGGAGAGGCGCCCGGTCACGAGGCGGGACCCGGGCGGGAACGCGGTGGTCGGTGCCGTGCGCGCGGACACGCGGCTCGGCGGCGCGCCCGTCGCCGGCTGCACGTCGCTCGTGATGGTGTGCGCGAGCCACGACGCCGGGCTGACGCCGTCGTCGCCGGGGGCCTGCGAGAGTGGGACGACGCCCGACTGCACGAGCGCGTCCGCGAGCGAGACGTCGCGGGGCGCGGCCTCCGCCCAGGCGCGGGCGGTGTCGACGGCCTCGTCGCCCGTCGGCGGGATCGCGACCACGGCGCCGTCGACGGTGCGCGCCTCGACCACGCCGTCGAACGTCAGGGTGTCGACGGATGCCGCGCCGAGCGCCTCGGCGAGCGGCTCGTCGTCGGGCACCAGCACGGGGCCGAGCTCGACCGGCCGGTCGAAGCCGTCGACGTCGACCGACCACACGCGCCCGCCCGCCCGGTCGCGCGCCTCGACGACGACGACCTCGAAGCCCTGCTCGAGGAGGTGCACCGCCGCCGTGAGCCCGGCCATGCCCGCGCCGATCACGGCGATGCGCTCGCCGGACTCGGCGACGCGGGCGACGTGCTCGGCCGCGGCGAGTCCGGAGTCGCGTGCGCCGGTGATGGTGCCCGGGGCGTCGGGGGAGCACGCCTCGCCGGCGATCCAGAGGCGATCCTCGACGGGGTCGGCGAGCGAGGAGCGCAGCTCGGGGGTCGTGCCGACGCCGTCGAACGAGAACGCGCCGCGTGCGAACGGGTCGGAGCTCCAGCTCGAGCGCCGCATCGCGGTCGGCAGGGGGACGCCGTCGGGCACCGCCGGTGTCGGCGTCGGCGTGGGCGACGGGGTCGGGCTGGCCGTGGGGGTGGTCGTCGGGTTCGGCTGCCCCCAGGTGCAGCTCGAGAGGGCGACGGCGGCGATCCCCGAGAGCGACGCGGCGAGGAAGGTTCGCCGGGCCATGCCGCCGGACCCCGCCCGAGACTCCATGTGGTTCAGGCTAGTCGACGGCCTCTGCGCGGGTTGAGGAGGGCGCGCAGCGCTCGTCCGGCCCGCGCGTTGGGGAGGGCGCTCCTCAACCCGCGGACATGCCCGACGACCCCGAAATGCATGAGAATCCTCGCTTCGCCCCCTCGCGGAGACCCATCGCGCGGATTCTCATGCGTTTCCGGTGCGCCGGGTGTTCGTTACCCCGCCGCGACGAACCCGTCAGCGACCGAGAGCGCCTCGTCGATCACGTCGAGGCCGCGCACGAGCTCGTCCTCGGTGATGACGAGCGGCGGCGCGACGTGCATCCGGTTGAAGTGGATGAACGGCCAGAGGCCGGCCCGCTTGCACGCGGCCGCCACGGCCGCCATCGGCGCGGCATCCGCACCCGACGCGTTGAACGGCACGAGCGGCGCGCGCGTCGCGGCATCCGACACCAGCTCTATCGCCCAGAACAGGCCGAGGCCGCGCACCTCGCCGACCGACGGATGCCGCTCGGCCATCGCCTGCAGGCGCGGCTCGACGACGCGCGTGCCGAGGTCGCGCACGCGCTCGAGGATCCCGTCGCGCTCGAACACCTCGAACGTCGCGACGCCCGCCGCGCACGCGAGCGGGTGGCCCGAGTACGTGAGGCCGCCCTGGAACGACACCGTGTCGAAGTGCGCCGCGATGCGCTGCGAGATGACCACGCCGCCGAGCGGCACGTACCCCGAGTTCACGCCCTTGGCGAAGGTGATGAGGTCGGGGGTCACGCCGAAGTGGTTCACGGCGAACCACTCGCCGACGCGGCCGAAGCCGACCATGACCTCGTCGGCGATGTAGACGATGCCGTACTTGTCGGCGAGTGCCCGCACGCCCTGCAGGTAGCCCGGCGGCGGCACGAGGACGCCGTTGGTGCCGACGACCGTCTCGAGGATGATCGCGGCGATCGTCGACGCGCCCTCGAGCGTGATGACCTGCTCGAGGTGCGCGAGCGCGCGCTCGGTCTCCTGCTCGGGCGTCGCGGCGTGGAACGACGACCGGTACGGGTACGGCCCGAGGAAGTGCGCGACGCTGCCGTCGCTCGGCTCGTTCGCCCAGCGGCGCGGGTCGCCCGTGAGCGAGATCGCGGTCGCGGTGCCGCCATGGTAGCTGCGGTACATCGAGAGCACCTTGCGCCGGCCGGTGACCGCGCGCGCCATGCGCACGGCGTACTCGTTGGCGTCGGCGCCGCCGTTCGTGAAGAACACCTTGTCGAGGTCGCCGGGCGCGACCTCCGCGATGCGCCGGGCGAGCTCGCCGCGCACGTCCGACGCCATGGACGGCTGGATCGTGGCGAGGCGGCCGGCCTGCTGCTGGATCGCCGCGACGAGGTCGGGGTGCTGGTGCCCGAGGTTGAGGTTCACCAGCTGGCTCGAGAAGTCGAGGTACGCGTTGCCCGCGTAGTCCCAGAACGTCGAGCCCTCGCTCGCGGCGATGGGCAGCGGGTCGATGAGGGCCTGCGCGCTCCACGAGTGGAACACGTGGCCGCGGTCGTCGGCGCGCACCTGCGCGTCGGCCGCGGGGTCGGGCAGCGGATGCCGCGTGCCACTGCGGTCGACGTACGTCGCCGTGTCGATGAGGGTGTCGGTCATGTCGGGGTCCTCAGTGGTTGCTCGGGAAGCCGAGGTTCACCTGCGACTCCGACGGGTCGGGCCAGCGCGTCGTGACGACCTTCGAACGGGTGTAGAAGTGCACCGACTCGGGGCCGTAGATGTGCGAGTCGCCGAAGAGCGAGTTCTTCCAGCCGCCGAACGAGTAGGCGCCGATGGGCACGGGGATCGGCACGTTCACGCCGACCATCCCGACCTCGATGTCGAACTCGAACTGGCGCGCGGTGCCGCCGTCGCGCGTGAACACCGCGACGCCGTTCGCGAAGTCGTTCGCGTTGATCAGGTCGACGGCGTCCTCGTACGACGCGACGCGCACGACCGAGAGCACCGGGCCGAAGATCTCGTCGTCGTAGACCTTCATGCCGGGCCTCACGTGGTCGACGAGCGAGGTGCCGACGAAGAAGCCGTCGCCCTCGAACGCCTGCTGCGTGCCGTCGACCACGACGGTGGCGCCCTCTGCGGCGGCGCCCGTGACGTACGAGGCGACCTTGTCGCGGTGCTCACGGGTGATGAGCGGGCCCATCTCGCTGGCCGGGTCGGTGCCGTCGCCGATCCGCAGCGTCGCCATGCGCTCGGCCACCTTCGCGACGATCGCGTCGGCGACCTCGTCGCCCACCGCGACGAGTACGGAGACCGCCATGCAGCGCTCCCCGGCCGAGCCGTACGCGGCCGAGACGGCGGCGTCCGCCGCGGCATCGAGGTCGGCGTCGGGCATGACGACCATGTGGTTCTTCGCGCCGCCGAGCGCCTGCACGCGCTTGCCGTTCTCGGACGCGCGGCGGTAGATCGAGCGGGCGATCGGCGTCGAGCCGACGAACGAGACCGCACGCACGTCGGGCGAGTCGAGGATCGCGTCGACCGCGACCTTGTCGCCGTGGACGACGTTGAGCACGCCGTCGGGCAGGCCGGCCTCCTGGAACAGCTTCGCCAGGAAGAGGGAAGCGCTGGGGTCCTTCTCCGACGGCTTCAGCACGACGGTGTTGCCGCACGCGATCGCCGAGGCGACCATCCAGAGCGGCACCATGACCGGGAAGTTGAACGGCGTGATGGCCCCGACCACGCCCACGGGCTGCTTGGCCTGGTGAACGTCGACGCCGCGCGCGACCTGCTCGGAGCGCTCGCCCTTCAGCAGGTGCACGAGCCCGGCGGCGAACTCGACGTTCTCGATGCCCCGGCTGATCTCGCCCTTCGCGTCGGAGAGCACCTTGCCATGCTCGTCGGTGAGGATCGCGGCGAGCTCGTCCTGGCGCTCGACGAGGAGGTGCCGGAGCTTGAAGAACACGTCCGCCCGCTTGATGAGGCCCGTGGCGCGCCACCCGGGCAGTGCGGCCTTCGCGGCGGCGATCGCCTCGTCGACCTCGGCGGTCGAGGCGAACGCGACGCGTCGCGACACCTCGCCGGTGGCGGGGTTGAAGACGGGACCGGTGCGGTCGTCGCCGCCGACCTCGCGGCCGGCGACGAAGTGACGGACGAGGGCGGTCTCGCGGTCGTCGGCGACCTCGCGGTCGACGGTGTCCTGGACGAGGCTCATGGCGCTCCTTCGGTTGGTTCGTGACGACGGATGCCTCGGCACCGCGTCAACGGATGTGCGTGCCGCCGGACGTCATGTCGGACAGATCGACCGAGTTCGTCTAAGCTGGCGTTTTCCCAGTCTTGCAGAGCCAGAGAGGCCGAACTGATGGCAGACCGTCGCGAAGACGAGCCGAACCATACGGATCGTCCGAACGGCCCAGGAGAGCGCGGCGGCGACGCCGGACTGCCCACCGTGCGCGAGATCCTGACCCTCGAGGCCGTCGCGCAGGGCGTGCCCGAGGTGCTCGCGGGCGACGACGCGCTCGACGCTCGCGTGCGCTGGGTGCACGCATCCGACAGCGCCGGCGTGGCCCGACTGCTCGACGGCGGCGAGCTGCTGCTCTCGACCGGATCGGGCTGGCCGACCGAGCCGGCCGACCTCGAGGCGTTCATCGCGGGGCTCGTCGACGCGGGCGTCGCGGGCCTGGTGCTCGAACTCGGGGTGCACTACCGCTACGTGCCCGCGATCGTCGAACAGGCGGCCCGCGAGCACGGCCTGGCCCTCGTCGCGCTGCACCGCGAGGTGAAGTTCGTGACGCTCACCGAGGCGGTGCACAGCCGCATCATCTCCGAGCAGACCGAGGCCCTCCGGGCGCGCGACGAGGTGCGTGAGCGGTTCACGGCGCTGAGCCTGCGCGGCTCGCCCGCGGACTTCATCGTGCACCAGCTCGCGCAGACGCTCGGCGCCGCCGTGGTGCTCGAGAACCTGGCGCACGAGGTCGTCGCGGCCGAGGTGCCGCCCGCCGCCGAGGAGGGGCTCTTCGCGGGGTGGGAGGCACGCTCGCGCGCGGCGCATCGCGACGACGAGCAGCGGCGCCGCGACGGCCGGCCCGCCGGCGCCGACGAGTGGCTCATCGTGCCCGTCGAGGCCCGCGGCATCCGCTGGGGGCACCTCATCGCGCTGCCCGGCCCCGCGCACCCCGCCGGTCGGGTGAGCGTGCTGGAGCAGGGTGCGATCGCGCTGGCGCTCGGACGGCTCGCCGACGGCGGCGCCGACGAGTGGACGCGCATCGGCCGGCAGCGGCTCGTCGACGCGCTGCTCGAGGGGCGGTTCGCGGGCATCGCGGGGGCGGCCGCCCGGCTCGAGGCAGCCGGGCTCCCGGTCTCGGGTGCGCGGCTGTACGGCATCGTCGCGACGGGTCCTGCGATCCCCGACGGCGCAGCGGATGCCGCGGCGCGCGCCCGCGGCGGCCGGGCCATCGATGGCGTGGGGCCCGGCGCCACGGTCACACGGTCGGCGCGCGTCGTGCTCCTGTCGCTGCCGGCGCCGCTCACGGATGCGGCCGCGAGCCGCTTCGCGTCGGACCTCGTCGGCGGCGACGCGGCATCCGCCGACCGGCTCGTCGTGTCGATCGGCTCGGTCGCCGACGGGCTCGACGGCTTGCTCGGCTCGGTGCAGGAGGCGACCGACCTCTCGCGTGGGGCGCGCCCGCGCGGGGTGCGTGCCGCGGTGCTGCGGCGCGCCGACGAGCGGCCGCTCATGCGGCTCGTGACCTCGCTGCGCGACGACCACCGGCTGCTCCGGCACAGCGAGCGGATGCTGCAGCCGCTCATCGAGTACGACCTCGCCCGCGACGGCGACCTGCTGCACGTGCTCGGGGCGGTGGTCGCACATCCGGGCAACCGCACGGCGGCCGCCGCGGCGAGCCACCTCTCGCGCTCGGTCTTCTACCAGCGGCTCGCCCTCATCGGCGACCTGCTCGGAGCAGACCTCGACGACGGCGAGACGCTCACGGGCCTGCACCTCGCGCTGCTCGTACGGCGCAGCGCGGCGAGCTGAGCGAACTTTTTACTTGCTATTGACAAGTTCACTTGCAAAGAGCAAGCTATGGATCACACCGGAACCAACCGACGACGATCCACGGAGGACACCATGACCGCCACGAGCATCTTCGTGAACATCCCGACCACCGACCTCGACCGCGCCAAGGCGTTCTACGAGGCGCTCGGGTTCACGATCAACCCGAACTTCACCGACGAGAACGCCGCCTGCGTCGTGCTCAGCGACACCATCTACTTCATGGTGCTGACGCGCGAGTACCTCGGCACGTTCACCGACAAGCAGATCATCGACCCGAAGACGCAGGCGCAGGTCGCCATCGCGCTCACCCGCGACTCCCGTGAGGACGTCGACGCGGTGCTCGCCAAGGGCCTCGCCGCCGGCGGCAGCGAGCCGCGACCCGTGCAGGACTACGGGTTCATGTACTCGCGCGACCTCGACGACCCCGACGGCAACAACCTCTCGTTCCTGTTCATGGAGCCGGCCGCCGCCGAGATGGGCCCCGAGGCGTACATGGCGCAGCAGGGCGCCGGCGCCGAGGCGCCGTCCGCCTGACCGGGCACCCCGGATGGCCACACGCGCCACTCGCGGCTTCGGCCAGTACAGCGGCGTCGCACGCGCAGTCGAGCGGGTCGGGGAGCGATGGGCACTGCTCATCGTCCGCGACCTGCTCGTCGGCGCGCGCCGGTACGGCGACCTGAAGGCCGGCCTGCCGCGCATCCCGACGAACATCCTGGCCGACCGGCTGAAGGAGCTGCAGGAGGCGGGCGTCGTCCGCCGCGTGCCCACGGTGCGCGGCGGGTACGAGCTCACCGAGCTCGGCCGTGCGCTCGAGCCCGTCGTCGTCGCGCTCGAACGGTGGGGCTGGTCGACGCTGGGCGAGCCCGCCGAGGGCGAGCTGGTCACGGCCGACGCACTCGTGACGGCGCTCGGCGCCGCGTTCAAGCCGGATGCCGCGGCGTCGCTGCCGCCCACCGAGTACGTGCTGCACGTCGGCGACGTCTCGATCTCGGCGATCGTGACGGGCCGTCACCTCGACGTCGCTCCCGTCGGCCCGAGCGCGCTCCCGCAGCCGCGCCGAGCGATTCCCGACGTCGCACCCGAGGACGTGCTCGAGCTCGCGGTCGAGCCGACGGGGTTCCGCGACCTCGTCTCGGGCGTCCGCGGGGCCGTCGCCGTCAAGGGGCCGCCATCGGGCGTCGCCATCCTCGACGGGGGGAGCGCGCTGCTCGAGCGCTTCCGGCTGACGTTCCGCATCGACCCGATCGCGCCGCCGACCGGCGCGGCGAGCGAGGCCGGCGACGCGGCATCCGTCGCCTGAGCCGGCGGCCTGCCGCGCCCCTCAGACCACGGGCAGCGGTTCGTGCGGCCGCGCCGGCAGCACGACGAGGATCGGGTCGCCCGCGCGCACGACGCCGTCCTCGACGACGACGGCCATCACGCCGGCGCGACGGTGGGTGCCCTCGGCGTCGCGGCGGATCATCCGGCGCATCAGCCCCGGCTGGAATCGATCGATCTGCACGCAGGGATTCCGCAGCCCCGTGAGCTCGACCTCCGCGGCGTCGCCGAGCCGCAGCCGCGTCCCGAGCGGCAGCGACAGCAGGTCGATCCCGAGCGTCGTGACGTTCTCGCCGAGCTCGCCCGGCCCGACCTCGTGACCCTCCACGGCGAGCTCGTCGAAGAGCTCGCGCTGCAGCAGGTGCACCTGGCGCACGTTCGGCTCGGTCCACGTGCCGCGGAATCGCGAGCGACGCCGCACCGTTGCGCCGGCATGGGCGTCGCCTTCGATGCCGTGCCCCGCGATGAGCGTGATCTCGTCGCGCACGGGCTTCGTGAACCGGTGCGCGTCGTCGCGGGCGACCGCGAGCACGGATGCCGCTCGAGCTTCGTCGCTCACGGCGACACGTACACCTTGCGCAGCGTCTGCCGCACCGACCAGATCGTGCGCATGCCCGACTCGAGGCGCACGACGGAGCCCGGCCGCAGCACGATCGGCGACGCGTGCGGGTGCTCGAACTCCACGGTCGCCGCGCCGGCGAGCACGACGAACACCTCGTCGGCCTCGACGTCGCGCATCGCGCCGACCGACATCTCCCAGACGCCGACCGTGCGGCCGCCGTCGTCGTCGAGCACGAGGTGACCCGTGGTCGGCGAGCCGGCGACGACCTGGTCCGCCTCGACCGGCACGTGCGCGAGCACGACCGTCGCGGCATCCGCGATGACGCCCGGATGCAGGCGGGGTGCGTCGCTCATGAGTCGAACCCCAGGCCGAGGGCGTCGAGTGTCTTCAGCAGCATGTTGCGCCTGCCTCTCGTGTGGTCGGCGCGGTCGAGCGACCAGCGCGTCGCGTTGATGCCCATGGCGGCGATGGGCTCGGGCGGGAACGGCAGCGGCCGTTCGCGCACCATCCGCAGCCGCGTGCGCTCGTTGTCGCGTCGCTCGAGGAGGTCGAGCACGACCTCGCCGGCGAAGCGCGCGGCGGCCACGCCGAGGCCCGTGAACCCGGCGGCGTAGGCGACCCGGTTGTCACGGGCGGTCCCGTAGAACGCGGCGAACCGCGTGCTCGTGTCGATCACGCCGCCCCACCGGTGCGTGAACCGGAGGCCCTCGAGCTGCGGGAACGTCGTGAAGAAGTGGCCGGCGAGCCGCTCGTAGGTCTCGGCGCGATCCTCGTACCGCTCGAGGATGCGACGGCCGTAGTGGTAGACCGCGTCGTAGCCGCCGAACAGGATGCGCCCATCGCGCGTCGGCCGGTAGTAGTGGAACTGGTTGGCGAGGTCGCCGAGGCCCTGCCGGTGCTTCCAGCCGATCGACGTCTGCTGCTCGGCGCTGAGCGGCTCGGTCATGAGCACGTAGTCGTAGACCGGCACGGTCATGAGCCGGTTGCGCTTCAGCAGGCTCGGGAACACGTTCGTCGCGAGCACCGCGCGCTGCGCGATCACGCGGCCGGCGTCGGTCACGACCGTCACCGCGCCCGTCGAGCCCGGCGTCTCGATGCGGCGCACGCGCGACTGCTCGAAGATCTCGACGCCGAGCTCCTCGGCGACGCGGGCGAGCTCGGCCGCGAGCTTCGCCGGGTGCAGGATGGCGCTGCCGCGCGTGTCCCAGACGGCGGCGAGGTACGTGGGGGAGTCGACCTCGGCCCGCACCTGCTCCTGGTCGAGGAACCGCACGGTGTCGTCGCCGCGGGCGGCCGCCTCGGCGGCCTCCTCCTCGAG
Source organism: Agromyces sp. NPDC055661 (assembly GCF_053618135.1). NCBI lineage: Bacteria > Bacillati > Actinomycetota > Actinomycetes > Micrococcales > Microbacteriaceae > Agromyces > Agromyces sp. NPDC055661. Next base: position 1,096,939 of record NZ_JBSHHC010000001.1, on the reverse strand, counting down.
CCAGTCCACCTGGTGCGGCTCGACGGCGAGGGCGAGTGCCCCGTTGCGCTCGAACTCGAAGTCCATGCCGAGCTCGGCCTCGGACGCCTCGATCGCATCGAGGTTCTCGATGCCGAGCCGGTCGAGCGTCGGCATCTCGTCGGGCCAGCGCGACATCCCGTTCTCGTGGCCGTGCGTGAGGCTCGCCTCGCAGAAGCCGCCATTGCGACCGGATGCCGCCCAGCCGATCGTCTTCGCCTCGATGAGCACGACGTGCGCGTCGGGGTTGCGGCGCTTGGCGAGCACCGCCGTCCAGAGCCCGGTGTAGCCGCCGCCGACGATGACGAGCTGCGCGACGTGCTCGCCCGTCAGCGCCGGGCGGCGCTTCCGAGCCTCCGCGCCGAGGTCGTCGAGCCAGAACACGCGGTGCTCGCTCCGGGCGAGCGAGTGCTCGACGACGGATGCCGCCGGTCGGCGGCGTTCGAATACGGTCGTTCCCACGGGGTTCTCTCCAAGGCGGTCGGTGCTCCCATCCTCCCCTCCATCACGAGCGCGGCGCCACCGCGCGGTGTCGTGAATGCCCGCGCCCGCCGGACGGATTGGCCGGATGGACAATTAGCTCCCTGGGGCAGCTGGTCAGCTCCGCGGCGGAGCCGTGTGCGCAATTCAGGTCGGGAGGTGTGTCGCGCGGCTGCGGCACGGCGTGTCCAGGCGACACGCGGGGCGCCGACCTGAATTGCGCACACACTCCGAGGAGTGCGAGTCGAGACGGTGGCTCAGCCCCGCGGCGCGTGCGCCTCGAGGAACTGGAACACCTCGGTCTGGTCGACCCCGGGGAAGGTGCCGGTGGGCAGCGCCGCGAGCAGCGACGTGGGCGTGCGCGCGGCCGGCCACGAGGCATCCGCCCACCGGTCGGACAGCGTCGACGGCGGGCGCCGGCAGCACGACTCGTCGGGGCAGGTCGAGACCGCGCGGTGCGGCGTCTCGCGTCCGCGGAACCATTTCACGTGTTCGAACGGCACGCCGACCGACACCGAGTACTCGCCCTCCTTGGCCTTCTCGATGCGCGAGGTGCACCAGAACGTGCCCGACGACGTGTCGGTGTACTGGTACCAGGGGCTGAACCGGTCCTCGACGTCGAACACCGTGCGGGCGGTCCAGTTGCGGCAGACCGTCGTGCCCTCGACCGCGCCGAGCGCGTCGGACGGGAACCGCACCTTGTCGTTCTCGTACGCCTTGATGATGGTGCCCGACTCGTGCACCTTCATGAAGTGCACCGGGATGCCGAGGCGCGCCGTCGCGAGGTTCGTGAACCGGTGCGCGGCGGTCTCGTACGACACGGCGAAGGCGTCGCGGAGCTCCTCCATCGAGATGCGGCGGAGGTTCTTGGCCTCGGTGAGGAAGCGCACCGCCGCCTGCTCGGGCAGCAGGATCGCCGCCGTGAGGTAGTTCGTCTCGATGCGCTGGCGCAGAAATTCGCCGTAGTTTCGCGGTTCCTCGTGACCGAGCAGATGGCTCGCGAGCGCCTGCAGGATGGGGGAGCGGGAGTCGCGCGAGGGCGACTGCTGCGTGGGCAGGTAGATGCGGCCGTTGTGCTTGTCGGTCACCGAGCGCGTCGAGTGCGGGAGGTCGCCGACGTAGTGCAGCGAGTAGCCGAGGTGCGACGCCATGTCGGCGACGAGCTGGTGCGACACCGGGCCGCCGGTGTGCCCGACCGCCTCGAGGAGCTCGGCGGCCTTCGACTCGAGCTCGGGATAGAAGTTGTCGCGGGCGCGCATCTCGGCGCGCAGCTCGGCGTTCGCCCGACGGGCCTCTTCAGGAGTCGCCGCCCGCTCGCGGTGCAGCCGGTCGATCTCGTGGTGCAGCGCGAGGATCGTCTGCAGCGTCTGGTCGCTCATCGTCTTGGCCACGCGGAACGGCTCGAGGCCGAGCGCCTGGAACACGGGACCGCGCTGCGCCCGCTCGACCGCGATCTCGAGCGCGGCGCGCTCCGACGGTGCGTCGGGCTTCAGCAGTTCGTCGGCCGTCGTGCCGAGCGCGAACGCGATCGTGCGCAGCATCGAGAGCCGCGGCTCGCGCTTGCCGTTCTCGATCGCGGACACCTGCGACGGCGCGCGGTCGATGGCCCGGGCGAGCTCGCCGAGCGTCATGCCGACGGCGGTGCGACGGTCGCGGATGCGCCGGCCGAGGGTCAGCGCGTCGACCTCGTCGCCCTCGCTCGCGGGCTCGGTCGAGGCGGCCTCGAGGGTCGTGCGAGCGGTGCGATCGGCGGTGACCATGCATCGATGGTCACATGGGCGCACGGATGCCGCAAACGGAACAACCGCGAAACTTCTGCTTGGGTGACCTCGACGGGCGGGTTTCTGCGCCGGACGACGCGCACGACTCGGTAGAACGCCCATCGACGCGACGCCGCGAGTAGCGTGTGGCCGGGGAGGAGCGCCGATGAGCGGACACGCGCCGGTCGGCCGGCTCGAGGACTGGACCGAGGTCGACGACGACGCGGCGCCGTGGTCGCGGTACGAACGCGGCGAGGGGCCCGCGGTCATCGTGCTGCACGAACTGCACGGCATCACGCCCGAGGTGCTCGGATTCGGGGACTTCCTCGCCCGGACCGGTTTCCACGTCGTGATCCCGCACCTCTTCGGCGTGCGCGGCGAGCGCGCGAGCGGCGCGCGCACGGCCGGCCTGGCCCTGCGGATGTGCGTCTCCCTCACGTTCCGCGCGCTCGCGCTCGGATCCGATCGCCCGATCGCCCGCCAGCTGCGTGCGTTCGCCGCGTCGCTGGCCGAGCGCACCGGCGGGCAGGTCGGCGTGGTCGGCATGTGCTTCACCGGCGGGTTCGCGCTCGCGGCGGCGGTGGACCCGCGCGTCGCGGCGCCGGTCATGAGCGAGCCGGCGGTGCCGTTCCCGCTGCCCGGCCCGTGGTCGCGCGACCCCGGAGTGAGCGAGGCCGAGCTCGCCGAGGTGCAACGGCGCGCACGCGAGGAGGGCCTGTGCGTGCTCGGCCTGCGCTTCAGCGAGGACGCCACGTCGCCCGCGGTCCGATTCGGCACGCTGAAGGACCGTCTGGGCTCCGCGTTCGAGGTCTTCCAGCTCGACTCGCGGCCCGGCAACCCCGGCGGATTCGGCCGGCGCGCCCACTCGGTCCTCACGATCGAGGTACGGGACGACCCGCCCAACCGGGCCGCCGAGGCCCGTGATCGGGTCGCCGGATTCCTGCACGAACGGCTCGATCCCGAGCACTGAACGGACCGGATCCCGACCGCGGAGCGGGGGATGCCGACGGCCGGAACGCGCCCGATCCGCCTCTCGACCCCGCGGCGGCGGCGGCGCTACTGTGAGCCCAGACATCGACGTTCCGGGGGTTGCGATGGAGATCCTGCTCGTAGTGCTCCAAGGTGCCGTCGTCATCGGCGCGATCGTCATGGGCGTTCGCACCGGCGGCCTCGGACTGGGGCTCTGGGGTGTCGTCGGCACGGCGATCCTGGTGTTCCTGTTCCACCTGCAGCCGGGTGCGATCCCCATCGACGCGTTCTTCATCATCATCGCGGTGATCACGGCGTCGTCGGCCATGCAGGCCGCGGGCGGAATCGACTACCTCGTGGCGATCGCGTCGAAGATCATCCAGGCGAACCCGAAGCGGCTCACCTACGTCGCCCCGGTCGTCGCGTTCGCCTTCACCGTGCTGTCGGGCACTTCGAACATCTTCTTCGCGCTCATTCCGGTGATCTACGAGACGGCCTACCGCAACGGGCAGCGGCCCGAGCGGGCGCTCGCCGCCTCCACGGTCACGTCTGGCCTCGGCATCACGGCGAGTCCGGTCTCCGCCGCGATGGCCGCGTTCCTGGTGCTCATGGACGGCACCGGCTACGGACTGCCGCAGATCCTCGCGATCACCATCCCCGCTGCGCTCATCGCCTGCGTCGCCACGTCGGTCGTGCAGCAGCGCATCGGCAAGGAGCTCCTCCACGACCCGGTGTTCCTCAAGCGCGTCGAGCAGGGATCCGTCGAGGTGCCGGCCGCGTTGAAGTCCCGGTACGCCGCCGAGATCGGCGGGGCCGCGGCATCCGCCGGCACGACGACCGGGGCGGCAGGCGAGGGCCCGGATGCCGCGACGGCGACGGCGACCGCGGTGCCGGATGCCCCGGCCGACGTGCCCCCGCCCCGCATCGAGCACCCCGTGCCGCCGGGCGGCGCGGTCTCCGCGTGGATCTTCGTCGCGGGCACGCTGCTCATCGTCCTCTTCGGGCTGTTCTCGGGCCTGCGGCCCGCGTTCCCGACCGGGGAGGACGGCGAGCTCGAGCCGATCCCCATGGCGACCATCATCGAGATGGTCATGTTCACGGTCGCGCTCGTGATCATCCTGGTGCGCAAGGTCAATCCGTCGGTCGTCGTCGAGCAGCCGCTCCTCAAGGCGGGTTTCGTCGCGGCGGTGGCCCTGTTCGGCATCGCGTGGATGGCCGACACCTTCATCTCGGCGAACGAGGAGACGATCATCGAGCCGCTCGGCGCGATGATCGAGTCGAACCCGCTGCTGCTCGCCGTCGCCCTGTTCCTCGTCTGCGGTCTCACGACGAGCCAGTCGGCGACGACGAACACGATGATCCCGATCGCGCTGGCCGCGGGCCTCGCGCCCGGCATCATCACGGCGATGTGGCCCTCGCTCATCGGCGTCTGGCTGTTCCCGGCCAACGGCTCGCAGATCGCCGCGGTCGAGACCGACCTCACCGGTTCGACGAAGCTCACGCAGGTGCCGGTGTACCACTCGTTCACGATCCCGATGCTCGTGTCCTGGGTCGCCGTCGTCGCATCCGGCCTGCTCATCCAGCTGATCATCCCGGCTTGACGCCCGACTCGAAGGAGACCCACGCGATGACCCACGCCGATGACCTGTCCGCCGCGACCTCGCAGCTCATGCCCGAGGTGATCGAGCGCCTCGAGCAGCTGGTCCGCATCCCCTCCGTGGCCTTCCCGGGGTTCGACCCCGAGCCGGTGCACGAGATGGGGAAGGCCGTGGTTGAGCTGTTCGAGGCGGCGGGCGCCGATGGCGTCGCGCTCCTCGACGTGCCGGGCGGCTACCCGTGCGTGTACGCCGACCTGCCGGGCCCCGAGGGATCGCCGACCGTGATGCTCTACGCGCACTACGACGTGCAGCCCGCGCCGAAGAGCCAGGGCTGGTCGAGCGAGCCGTTCGAGCCGGTGACGAAGGACGACGGCCGCTTCTACGGGCGCGGCGCGGCCGACGACAAGTCAGGACTCGTGATCCACTACGCGACGCTGAAGCTGCTCGGGGCCGACCGGCCGTGCCGCATCAAGATCCTCGTCGAGGGCGAGGAGGAGACGATCTCGCACCTCGAGCCGTTCGTCGAGGCGAACCCCGAGCGGTTCGCCGCCGACGCCTACGTGATCGCCGACATCGGCGGGCAGGCCGCCGGTCGGCCCGGCCTCACGACGGCGCTCCGCGGCGACGTCGCGTGTACGGTCACGGTGCGCACGCTGGCGTACCCGGTGCACTCGGGCGAGTTCGGCGGCGCGGCCCCCGACGCCATGACGGCGATGATCCGCATCCTCGACACGCTGCACGACGAGCACGGCGACACCGTCATCCCCGGCGTCGACAGCGGGCGGTGGCACGGCGCCGCCATGGACGAGGAGGTCTACCGCGGCGGGTCGGCGATCCTGCCGGGCGTGACGTTCCTCGGCACCGGTTCGCTGTCCGACCGGATCTGGGCGAAGCCGTCGGTCACCGTGCTCGGCATGGACCTGCCCAACACGACCGAGGCGTCGAACGTGCTGCTGCCCGAGGTCACCGCGAAGCTCTCGATGCGCATCGTCCCCGGCTCCGACGGCGAGGCGCAGCTCGAGGCGCTCATGGAGCACCTGCGCTCGCAGCGGCCCTGGAACTGCGAGGTCGAGGTGAAGCGCGTGAAGGTGGGGCATCCGTTCGCCGTCGACGAGTCGAACCCAGCCATCGTGGCCGCCGAGGACGCCCTGCAGGAGGCCTACGACGCGCCGGTCGAGTCGATCGGCAGCGGCGCATCGATCCCGCTCGTCGCCTCGCTGAAGAAGGTGTCGCCGGATGCCGCGATCGTGCTGTGGGGCGCGGAGGACACCGCGAAGTCCCGCATCCACGCCTCCGACGAGTCGGTCGACCCGAAGGAGATCGAGCGGATGATCGCAGCGCAGACGCTGTTCATCCGCAAGGTCGCGGAGGCGGAGCGTCGCTGAGGCGGCTCTGACCCGGCCGATCAGGCGAACCCGAACACCGGCGGGAACACCAGCAGGATGACCGCCGCCCACGCCAGGTAGATCGGCAGGTAGCCCGTCTGCCAGCGTTCGAGCCGCCCGAACGCGACGGTCCGCCGCACGAATCCGACCTGGAGCCACGCAGCCCACGCGAGGTTCGCCAGGAGGATGAGGTTCAGCAGGAGCGACGCCGTCTTGTTCGCCGTGAAGCCGAACTCGCCGGTCCGGGCGATCATCGCGATGAGCACGATCACGTCCACGACGAGGGCGCTCGCGAGCATGAGCACCTGCAGCCGGTCGAACCACCCCGGCGGGAGCGCCGGGTCGCGCGCCGAGATCGCGTAGACGAGCAGCGCGACCACGACGACGAGCACGAGGTCGAAGGCGATGAGGAGGTCGCGGCTGGCGTCGACGAGGTTCCACTGCAGCACCGCCGCGACGATGAGCGCGAGCATCATGAGCGTGAAGAGCGGGGTGAACACCTTCGTGAGCACCGGCGCGATGTTCTCGATGACCCGCTGCTTCGCCCCGACCAGCCACGCCGCGACGAGGACCGCGCCCGCCGCGCCGCACGGCAGCACCCACTCCTCGACGAACGACACCACGTCGACCTGGATCGAGGCGAACACCGCGATGGTGAGTGCGCTGAGCGCACCGCCGACGAGCGCGATGAGGAGGTAATAGACCGCCCATTCGCCGCTGAAGCGCAGGAAGTCCATGCGGGCGGTGTCGCTCCGCCAGGCGCCGCGCGCCTCCACGATCCCCGTCATGAGCCAGAGCGCGAGGAGCGAGCCCGCCGCGGCGAGCATCACCGTGGACGCACCCGGGAGGAACGGGTACGCGTTGAGGGCGATGGCCGCGACCGCGAAGGCGCCGCCGACGACCCAGACGGCGGTGGCCGGCGGTCGGCGACGCCAGGCGAACCAGGCCGCGAGGAACGGCAGCACGAGCACCGCCGCGTTGCGGGCGACCACGGCGGGATCGTCGATCAGGAGGTCGGCGACCTTGACGGCCAGGCCGGCCCCGACGCCGAGCGCGAGTGCGACCGGGAGGCCGTTCGCACGTCGGAGGAACGGGATCGGTGCGGCCGGGGCATCCGTGCCGTCGGCACCCGGCGCGTCGTGAAGCACGAGCTGCTTCCAGAGCCGCTCGGAGTGCTCGGCGGCGTACTCGTGCGACAGCGCGTCGATGCTGCCGAGGCGCTTCACGGCGATGAGGAATGCCTCGTCCTCGGTCAGCCCGGCCTCGGCGAGTCCGTCGATCCGGTCGCGCAGGTGCGACTCGAGCTCGTCGATGTCCGCCGAGCTCAGCACGTCGCGCCGCGCCATCCACTCGCGCCACGAGGCGATCAGGTCGCCGAGCCCGGGGCCCTGTTCGATGGTCATCGTCTCACTCCGTCCCCAGGGCGAGGCGGGGTCGGCGGTGGCCGTCGGCGCCGTCGGGCCAGACCTTGTCGAGCACGCCGCCGACGATCGACCATTGCTTCCGCTGCTCGGCGAGGGCGGCGGCGCCCTGGGCGCTGAGTCGGTAGTGCTTGCGCGGTCGTCCGACCGAGGAGTGGCGCCACTCCGACTCGACATGGCCGAGCCGCTCGAGACGGTGCAGCAGCGGGTAGAGCATCCCGTCGCTCCATTCGAGCTCGCCGCCCGAGAGCTCGGCGACCCGCTGCAGGATCGCGTACCCGTACGACTCGCCGTCCGCCAGGATGCCGAGCACCACGGGGGTGGCGGCGGCCGCCACGAGGTCCTTGCCGATGCGCATCCGATGCTCCCGCCTCGAGTCGGAGATACCTTGCAGTGCTAGGTACATAGAACCGCAATGTATGTGGAACTGCAAGGTACGGCGGGCGAGTCGGATGCCGCGGTGTCGGCCGATCGGGCTGCCGAGCGGCGCGGCGCGACGTCAGCTGCGCTCGGCCACGAGCTCCGCGATGACGTGGCGCGCGTTCGCGGCGAGCGGCGGGTTTCGCTCGGCGTAGTACGGCAGCTGCGCCAGCGCCTGCAGCAGCACCCAGCCGCGGGCGCGCGCCCACGTCGCGTCGTCGGCCCCGACCTCGTCCCGGAACACGGCACGCGCCGCAGGCGGCAGCAGGTTCCACGCGACGCGGTGGTCGCTCGCGGGATCACCGAGCCCCATCGCGCTGAAGTCGAGCACGCCCGTGAGGCGTCCGTCGCGCAGCAGGAGGTTGCCCGGCGACAGGTCGCCGTGGATCCAGACCGGCGAGCCGTCGTGGCGCGGCGCGGCGAGCGCCTCGTCCCACACCGCGACCACGTCGTCGCGGACGGGACCGAGCTCGTCGGCGACGAGTTCGAGGTTCGTGCGCACGAGCTCGTCCTCCTCGTGCAGCGGGCGCGGCCACGCCGTCGTCGGTGCGTCGGTCGGGTCGAGCGCCCGCATCGCGCGCACGAATCCGGCGAGATCGCGCGCGAGCGCATCGTCGTCGTATGCGCCGCCCTCGGTCGACGGATGCCGCCCCTCCACCCAGCGGCACACGGTCCACGGCCACGCCCACTCCTCCACGGGCGCGCCGAGCGCCAGGGGGACCGGCACCTCGACCGGGAGCGACGGCGCGATGCGCGGGAGCCACGCGTACTCGCGCTCGAGCGGCGCGACCGCCCAGTGGATGCGCGGCATCCGCACCGACAGCTCGTCGCCGAGCCGGTAGATCGCGTTGTCGGTGCCGTACGACTCGACCGGCGTCACGGGAAGTCCCGCCCAGTCGGGGAACTGCGCGGCCACGAGGCGGGCGGCGAGCGCGGCATCCGTCGTCACCTCGTCGTCGTGCATGCGCGCCATCCGCTCACGCTATCGGCCCGGGCGCCGCTTCTTCCGCCGCGCGGAAGAACCCGGGAAGTTCACCCCCCGAATCGTCGGTCGAGCGCTTCCGGCCCGGAGCAGCATGGATGCACAGACCCCCGGACGGCACCGGAGACGACGCCCGACGGAACACCGAAGCATCCGCACGCTGCACCGAAGGAGCACCACGATGAGCACGACGAACCGCCCCGGCGACCAGACCCAGACCGCGGTCGAGCTGCAGCTCGAGTGGGACGCCGACCCGCGCTGGGAGGGCGTCCGCCGCGACTACACGGCCGAGGACGTCATCGCCCTGCGCGGCCCGGTGCGCGAGGAGCGCACGCTCGCCAAGCGGGGGGCCGAGAAGCTGTGGGAGGACCTTCAGCGGAATACGGGCACGGCGTTCGCGCCGCAGGAGGACCCGCAGTGGTCGGCCGCGCTCGGCGCCCTCACCGGCAACCAGGCCGTGCAGCAGGTGCGTGCGGGACTCAAGGCGATCTACCTCTCGGGCTGGCAGGTCGCGGCCGACGCGAACCTCAGCGGGCAGACCTACCCCGACCAGTCCCTCTATCCCGCGAACTCGGTGCCGGCGGTCGTGCGCCGCATCAACAACGCACTGCTACGCGCGGGGCAGATCGAGCACCCTTCGACGGGCTCAGGGACCGGCCCTTCGACGGGCTCAGGGACCGAGCAGACGGGCTCAGGGACCGAGAAGGACTGGATGGCCCCCATCGTCGCCGACGCCGAGGCCGGCTTCGGCGGCCCGCTCAACGCCTACGAGCTCATGCACCAGATGATCGAGGCGGGTGCCGCGGGCGTGCACTGGGAGGACCAGCTCGCGAGCGAGAAGAAATGCGGCCACATGGGCGGCAAGGTGCTCATCCCGACGTCGCAGCACATCCGCACGATCAACGCGGCGCGGCTGGCGGCGGATGTCGCGGGCGTCCCGTCGATCATCATCGCCCGCACCGATGCGCTCGCCGCGACCCTGCTCACGAGCGACCACGACGAGCGGGACCGCCCGTTCGTGACGGGCGAGCGTACCGCGGAGGGCTTCTACGAGGTGCGGAACGGCATCGAGCCGGTCATCGCCCGCGGCCTCGCGTACGCCGAGTACGCCGACCTGCTCTGGGTGGAGTCGGCCGAGCCCGACCTCGACCTCGCGCGTCGGTTCGCCGAGGCCGTGCACGCGAAGTTCCCCGGCAAGCGCCTGAGCTACAACTGCTCGCCGTCGTTCAACTGGAAGCGCCACCTCGACGACGACCAGATCGCGAAGTTCCAGCGCGAGCTCGCGTCGATGGGCTACGCGTTCCAGTTCATCACCCTCGCGGGCTTCCACGCCCTCAACCACTCCATGTTCACGCTCGCCAAGGACTACAACGAGCGGCACATGAGCGCATACGTCGAGCTCCAGGAGGCGGAATTCGCCTCGGAGGCATCCGGATACACCGCCACGCGCCACCAGCGCGAGGTCGGCACCGGCTACTTCGACCAGATCGCCACGGCGCTGAACCCCGCCAGCGCCACCCTCGCCCTCGTCGGATCGACCGAGGAAGAACAGTTCAGCCACTGAGCGGCACCCGCCGTTCTCAGGACCGACCAACCCGCAACGACTGCTTCTCAGGAGATCCGGGGCGTCCAGTGACGTCACCGCCAGAAATCTCCTGAGAAACGGAAGGAACCGGAGGAGGAGAGAAGACCATGAACACCACGCCCACCATGACGCTCGAGCGCGAGCGAACGGATGCCGCGGCATCCGCCCCCCGCTTCGCGAGCCAGCAGCCCGACGGCACCGGCACCGGAAGCTTCCGCACCGTCGAGCCCCGCATCGAGGTCACCGCTCCGCTCGGCGAGCGGTACGAGGAGATCCTCACGCCCGAGGCGCTGCGCTTCCTCGCCGAGCTGCACGACCGGTTCGCGCACACCCGGCACGACCTGCTCGCCGTCCGCCTGCAGACCCGCGTGGACGCGGCGAACGGTCGCGACCCGAAGTTCCTGCCCGAGACCGCGTGGATCCGCAACGACTCGTCGTGGCGCGTCGCCGGCACGGCCCCGGGCCTCGAGGACCGTCGCGTCGAGATCACCGGTCCGACCGACCGGAAGATGGCGATCAACGCGCTGAACTCGGGCGCGAAGGTCTGGCTCGCCGACCAGGAGGATGCCACGAGCCCCACCTGGGGGAACGTCATCGAGGGTCAACTCACCCTGTTCGACTTCCTGCGCGGGAACCTCGAGTACACGAGTCCCGAGGGCAAGGAGTACCGCGTCACCGCGGGGGAGACGCCGACGATCGTGATGCGGCCGCGCGGCTGGCACCTCGTCGAGAAGCACCTGAAGTTCCACGACCGCGCGGGGCGCGCAATGCACGCGTCGGGCTCGCTCGTCGACTTCGGGCTGTATCTCTTCCACAACGCGCAGGCCCTCATCGCGGCCGGTCGCGGGCCCTACTTCTACCTGCCGAAGCTCGAGTCGCACCGCGAGGCGAAGCTCTGGAACGACATCTTCGTGTTCGCGCAGGGCGCGCTCGGCATCCCGCAGGGCACGATCCGCGCGACGGTGCTCATCGAGACGATCCAGGCCGCGTTCCAGATGGACGAGATCCTCTACGAACTGCGTGACCACTGCGCCGGCCTCAACGCGGGCCGCTGGGACTACATCTTCTCGATCGTGAAGACGTTCCGCTCGCGCGGTCGTCGCTGGGTCATGCCCGACCGTCGCTCGATCACGATGACCGTGCCGTTCATGCGGGCGTACACCGAGCTGCTCGTGCAGACGTGCCACAAGCGCGGCGCGCACGCGATCGGCGGCATGAGCGCGTTCATCCCGAACCGCCGCGACCCCGAGGTGACGGAGCGCGCGCTCGCCGCGGTCGCCGCCGACAAGCGGCGCGAGGCCGGCGACGGCTTCGACGGCACCTGGGTGGCGCACCCCGACCTCATCCCGACGGCTCGCGCGGAGTTCGACGCGGTGCTCGGCGACCGGCCGAACCAGGTCGACCGCCTGCGCGACGACGTCGAGGTGACGGCGGCGCAGCTGCTCGACATCCCGTCGATCGGCGGCGAGGTCACCGAGGCCGGCGTGCACGACAACATCTCGATCGCCATCCGCTACATCGAGTCGTGGCTGCGCGGCACGGGCGCGGCGGCGATCGACAACCTCATGGAGGACGCCGCGACCGCCGAGATCTCGCGCTCGCAGGTCTGGCAGTGGCTGCACGACAACACCATCACCGCCGAGGGCACGCGCATCGACCAGACCTCGATCGTGCGCATCATGGCGGCGGCCGTCGCCGAGCTGCCGCGCTTCGAGGGCGACCGCTTCGACGACGCCATCTCGGTGTTCCGCAGCGTCGCGCTCGAGCCGGAGTTCCCGACGTTCCTCACGGTGGGGGCCTACGCGCGGTTCCTGTGACCGCGTGACACGGCGAGCGGATGCCGCGGGCGGGGACCCCGCGGCATCCGCTTCGTCTGCGTTGCGTCACATGTCCTCGATGCGCCAGGGCCTCTGCGAGAATCCGTGTCCATGTCCGACATCTCCATCCGCGTCGCCGAGCGGGCGGATGCCGCGGCGCTCTCCGAGCTCGCCGCGGACACGTTCCCGCTCGCGTGCCCGCCGTCGACCACGCCCGACGCGATCGCCGCGTTCATCGCCGAGCACTTCACGGTGGAGCGGCTCGCGGACTGGCTCGAGGATGCCGATCGCACGCTGCTCGTAGCGGAGGAGCCCGGCGGCCGCCTCGTCGGCTACTCCATGCTCGTCGGCGGCGCCTCGGGCGAGCCGGGCGACACGGATGCCGCGGCCGCCGTGTCGGCGCGACCGGCGATCGAGCTGAGCAAGTTCTACACGCGGGCGGGCGCGCACGGCTCGGGCACGGTCGCCGGCCCGCTCATGACGGCGACGATCGACGCGGCGGGCGCCACCGCGGCCTCGACGGTCTGGCTCGGCGTGAACGAGGAGAACGCACGGGCCATCCGCTTCTACGAGAAGCACGGCTTCGGCAAGGTGGGGCGCAAGAGCTTCCGGCTGGGCGACCGGATCGAGGAGGACTGGGTGCTGGAGCATCCGCTGGCCTGAGTTGCCGTCGGTGCGGCCGGGTGCCGTTGATGTGCAGTTGATCACTGACTAAGGTCAGAGATATGGCCGTCACCAGCCACGAACCCCAGCGCGACCCCGACGCGATCGGCACCGTGCGCGCCTTCAACCGCACGGTCACCACGCGCATCGGCGCCCTGCAGGACCACTACCTCGGCAGTGACCGGTCGCTCGGTGCGTCGCGCGTGCTCTGGGAGGCCGGCGACGACGGCCTCGACGTGCGAGCGATCCGCGAGCGGCTCGGCCTCGACTCGGGCTACCTCTCGCGGCTGCTGCGCTCCCTCGAACGCGAGGGACTCGTCACGGTCGAGGGCTCGGCCGGCGACTCGCGGGTCCGCACGGTCCGCACGACCGCGCGGGGTCGCGCCGAACGCACGGAGCTCGGGCGACGCAGCGACGACCTCGCCGGGTCGCTGCTCGCACCGCTCGGCGGCGGCCAGCGCGCTCGGCTCGTCGAGGCCATGGCCACCGTGACACGGCTGCTCGACGCGGGCCTCGTCGAGGTCGAGCCGGCGGATGCCGCGTCCGGCGACGCCCGCGCGTGCCTCGCCGCCTACTACGCCGAACTCGCGCGGCGCTTCCCGGGCGGGTTCGAGCCCGGCCGCAGCCTTCACCCCGACACGCACGAGTTCCAGGAGCCCACGGGCGGCTTCGTGCTCGCGCGGCTCCACGGGCGGGCGATCGGATGCGGCGCGGTCCTGTTCCACGACGGTGCGCCCGCCTACATCAAGCGCATGTGGGTCGACGACGAGGTGCGCGGGATGGGCGTGGGCCGACGCATCCTCGGCGCGCTCGAGCAGGCGGCGCGTGATCACGGCGCGGCATCCGTCACGCTCGAGACCAACGCGAGCCTCACCGAGGCGATCGCGATGTACCGCGCGTCGGGCTACGTCGAGGTCGAGCCGTTCAACGACGAGGTCTACGCCGACCACTGGTTCGAGAAGCAGCTCTAGCGGGCGGGATCTCGGGTGGGCGAGCGGCCGAGCTGGCCGCGCGCCGCCTTCACGTGCTCGTAGGCGGCGAGGGCCGCCTCGCGGGTCTCCTTGAGGTCCACGATGGGCTCGGGGTAGTCGTCGGTGCCGGCCTCGGGCACCCAGCGCTGCACGTAGACGCCGTGCGGGTCGAACTTCGTCGCCTGCAGCTCGGGGTTGAAGACGCGGAAGTACGGCGCGGCGTCCGCCCCCGAACCAGCCACCCACTGCCAGTTGAACGGGTTCGAGGCCGCGTCGGCGTCGACGAGCGTGTCCCAGAACCACTGCTCGCCGCGGCGCCAGTCGATGAGCAGGTTCTTCGTGAGGAACGACGCCGTCACCATGCGCACGCGGTTGTGCATCGTGCCGGTCGCCCAGAGCTCGCGCATGCCCGCGTCGACGAGCGGCACGCCGGTCCGCCCCTCCTCCCACGCGCGCAGTGTGGTGGGATGCAGCCGCGGCCACGGGAACGCGTCGAATTCGGCGCGCCAGTTGCGCGTGGCGAGGTCGGGCGCGTGGAACAGCACGTGCCAGGCGAACTCGCGCCAGCCGAGCTCGGTGAGGAACCGCGAGGCGCCCGTGCCACCGGACCGGCGCTCGCGCACCGCGTGCCACACCTCGTAGGGGCTCAGCTCGCCCCAGCGCATGTGCGGCGAGAGCCGCGAGGTGACCGACTCCGACGGCACGTCGCGGCCGTCGGCGTAGTCGCCGAGGTCCTCGGCGAGGAACTCGCGCAGGCGAGCGTGCGCCGCCGCGGCGCCCGGCGTCCACGCGGCGCGGAGGCCGCCGGCCCAGTCGGGGTGGGCGGGCAGCAGCTCCCAGTCGTCGAGGTCGTCGCTCGCGGCATCCGCCGGGGTGATCGCGTCGACGCCCCTGGGTGCCGGCAGCGGATGCCGCGGCTCGGGCGCCGACCGGCACGCCCGCCAGAACGGGGTGAACACCGAGAACGGCGTGCCCTGCCCGGTGCGGATGGTCCACGGCTCGAACAGCAGGTTCGCCGCGAAGCTCTCGACGGTGAGACCGTCGTCGCGCAGCACCTGCTTGAGGTTCGCATCGAGGTCGCGTTCGGGGCCACCGTAGCGGCGGTTCCAGAAGACGGCGTCCGCGCCGGTCTCGTCGACGAGCGCACGGATGACGCGATCGGACAGCCCGCGACGCAGCACGAGCCGCCCGCCGTGCCGGTCGAGGTCGTCGGCCAGTGCGGTGAGCGAGCCGTGCAGCCACCAGCGGGCGGCGCCGCCGAGCGGGCGGACGCCGGGCGACTCCTCGTCGAGCACGTACGCGCACACGATCGGCGCGCCGCGCTCGATCGCGGCGTGCAGGGCCGGGTGGTCGGCGATCCGGAGGTCGTCGCGGAACCAGACGATCGACGGTGCGTCGCTCATGCGGGCGACCCTAGCCGAGTCCGCCGTCAGGCGGCAGGCGTTGACGTGCGCGCCGCGACCCGAGCGATCGCCCAGGTGCCGAGTCCTGAGGCGAGGAACACCGCCCCCAGGATCGCCCACCCGCCGAGCCCGAAGGTCAGCGCCGTCGACGTCACGAACAGCGGGGAGACCATGGCGCCGAGCGAGTAGCCCATCGAGAACACGCCCTGGTACGTGCCTGCGCGCACCGGGTCGGCCAGCTCGAAGCTGAGTCCCCAGCCGCCGGCCTGCGAGAGCACCTCGGCGAACGCGTGCGCGATCGCCGCGGTCACGATCACGGCGATCGCGAAGCCGGCCGGGAGTCCGGCGGCGGCCGCGTAGACGAGGCACGCGGCCGCCATGAGCCACGCCGCGATGGCCGAGACGCGACCCGCGCGGCGCAGGTCGTGCGTGCCGCGCGAGAGCGGCACCTGGAACAGGACGACGATCACCGTGTTGAGGATGAGCACGACGGCCACGAGTACCTCGGGCGCGTTGGTGTCGTTCGCGATCCAGAGCGGCACGCCGACCTCGCCGACGCCGAACTGCATGCCGAAGATCGCGCTGAGCGCCGTGAGGGCGAGGTAGCGGGGGTCGCGCCAGGGGGAGTGGGCGAGGCGGGATCGACGAGGCGCGGCATCCGTGCCCCTCGACGCGACGGCCGACGCGCTCGGCACCGGGGTCGGCGCGTCGACGTACCGGGGCAGCTTCACGAGCTGGGTCACGCCGGCGAGGTACATGACGCCGGCACCGACGATGATCCAGCGGTAGGCGTCAGCCGTGCCGGCGAGCAGCGCGAGGGCGCCGATGCCCGACCCGACCGCGATCGCGATGTTGGTGACGGTGCGCAGCACCGCGCGGGCGTGCACGCGCCGGTCGCCGTCGAACGCCCGGGCGATGATCGCCATGCGCGTCGAGTTCGCCGCCTGCTCGACCGCGCCGACGATGACGGCGATCACGAGCGCGCTCGCGAAGTCGTGCGCGAACACGTAGCAGATGAGGCCCACGCCGTCGATGATCGAGAGCACCACGAGCAGTCGCCGGGCGCTGATGCGGTCGGCGAGCCAGCCGCCCGCGAGCGACGAGAGCACGCCGGCGGCGCTCGCCGCGCCGAGCACGATCGCGACCTCGTGCGGCGCGAGGCCGACGATGAGCGTGAAGTACAGCACGGTGACGGTGAGGAAGATCCCGCGGCCCACGCGGCTGATGAGCGTCGCGATGACGAGGATGCGCAGCACCGGGTCGGCGACGGATGCCGCGAGCCGCCGCAGGAGGCGGGGTCGCTCGCCGCTCGGGGTGGCTGTGGTCGACGCGGCATCCGTGACCGCCGCATCGATCTCGGGCTCGAGCTGGAGCTCGGGCTCGACGATGGGGACGGCGTCGGTGTCGGGGGAGGGCGACGAGGGGGCGGGGGCAGGGCTCACGGATCCAGTTCTCCCAGACCCGAAGGGGCGCCGAAATCGATGTAGCGTAGTGCTTCATGTTGAGGTACCTGCTGACCGAGGACGACGTGGGCAGCGTTCGCTTCGGGCTGTCGCCGCTGTGCGAGCTGGGCCTGTCGCTGCGGGCGATCAAGGAGCCCGCGCGGTTCCCGCTGCAGCTCGGCTGGCTGCGGCGCACCGAGGATGCTCGGGCTCGACTGGACATGCCGACGCTCATGGCCCTCATCGACGAGCGGATGTGGACGCCCGACTTCCTCAACCCGCGCCCGACCTCGCCGTTGACCCGGCTCGACGACGAGCTCGAGGCGCTCGCGGCGACCCCGGGGGATGTGTTCCGCGCCGACCTCGTGGCGGTGCACGGGTACGTGCCCGACGTGCTCGCCGGCTCGTCCAGCGCGGCGCTCCGGCGCGTCATCCGTGCCCTGCGGCAGCTCTGGGACACCTGCTTCGAGCCGTACTGGCCGCGCATGCGGGCGGTGCTCGAGGCGGACGTCGTCTACCGAGGGCGCCAGATCGCGCAGTCGGGCGTCGCCGCGATGCTCAACGGCCTCTCGTCGCGCATCGAGTACGACCACGGGGTCGTGACGGTGCGGCTCGCCGACCCGAAGGACCGCACGCAGGCGATCGACGGCAACGGGCTGACCCTCGTGCCGACCATGTTCACGCGCCGGGCCTCCGCGCCCGTCGGCGACGGCCCGCCGATGATCATGTACTCGGCCCGCGGCCAGGGCGCGCTCTGGGAGACGGAGCGCGTCGCCAACCCCGCCGCGGTCGTCGCCGTGCTCGGCGAGACCCGGGCGAGCCTGCTCGCCGCGCTCGGCGACCCCGCCTCGTCGACCGAGCTCGGCGTGCGCCTCGGCGTGACTGCGTCGGCCGTGAACCAGCACCTCCGCGTGCTCCGCGACGCGGGCCTGCTCGTGAGCACGCGCTACGGTCGCAGCGTGCTCTACCTCCGCAGCGAGCTCGGCTCGGCGCTGCTCGAGGCACGCGCGGGCTGACGCACACTTCCGACCCGCGCGAGAGCGCACAGTCCTCAATGCAGGAACTTCCAGCCCGTTCTCGGCGTGCCGGGGCGTGACGCGCCGCGGATCCGCCGATTCTTCCTGCGTTCGACGTCTAGACCGGGTCGTCCGCGACCCGGAGCACGACCTTCCCGCGCACGTGCCCGTCCTCGAGCATCCGATGCGCCTCCGCCCCCTCGGCGACCGGCAGCTCCCGCTCGACGTGCACGCGCACCGACCCGTCGTCGATGAGCCGCGTGATCACCGCGAGCGTGCGTGCGTCGGGCGACACCGAGTAGCCGGTCGCACGGATGCCGCGGGCCGCCGCCTCCTCGGCCATCGTCGGCCACGACCCGGTCGGCACGTTCACGACCAGCCCGCCGGGCCGGAGCACCTCGAGCGAGCGCGACCCCGTGCCGTCCGCGACGTTGCCGATGAGGTCGATGACGACGTCCTGCTCGCCCGCGACGTCCTCGAACCGGTCGGATCCGTGGTCGATCACGTGCCGGGCGCCGAGCGATCGCACGAACTCGACGTTGCGCCCGGAGCACGTCGCCGTGACCTCCGCTCCGAAGTAGGCGGCGAACTGCACCGCGAAGTGCCCGACGCCGCCCGAGCCCGCATGGATCAGCATCCGCTGCCGGTCGTGCGCCCTGGCCACGTCGATGACGGCGCCCCACGCGGTGAGCGCGGCGAGCGGCACGCCGGCCGCCTCGACGAACCCGAGCGACGCGGGCATCGGGGCGAGGCTCATCGACGAGACGGAGAGGTATTCGGCGTAGCTTCCGCCGGTGCGCGGTACGCGCCCCATCCCGTACACGCGGTCGCCGGGCTGCAACGGATGCGCGGCATACGGCACCGCCTCGACGACTCCCGCGAAGTCGTTGCCGAGCACCGCGGGATACGACGTGATGGCAGCGGAGACGCCGCGACCGCCGCGGGTCTTCACGTCGATGGGGTTCACGCCCGCCGCCACGACGCGCACGAGGACCTCGTCGCTGATCCGCCGCGGCTGCGGCACGTCGGCGAGATGCAGCTCGTCGGCGTCGCCGGTGCGATCGATCACGAGCGCCCGCATGGTCTCCGCCATCGCGCCGTCCTTCCGTCCCCGTCTCTCCACGCACCACTATGCTGCAGACAGCGCGCCGGGGTGCCTCCGACGCGTCGGATGCTTCGGGACGGGGGTTCGGATGCGGCGGCTGTTCGGGGTGCTGCGGGTCATCGCGGCCGCGGCGATCATCATCGCGATCGTCGGCCAGTTCGTCCAGAGCTGGTCGATGGTGCCCGACCGGCTCTCGTTCGTCGTGAACTTCTTCAGCTTCTTCACGATCCTGTCGAACGCGCTCACCGCGATCGTGCTGCTCATCGGCGCGGGCTACGCCTTCACGCGCGCGGTCGACCCCGACTGGTACAACCTCGTCCGCGCGTGCGCCGTCACCTACATGGCCACGACGTTCGTGGTCTACAACCTGCTCCTGCGCGAGATCTCGCTGGATCAAGCGACGACCGTGCCGTGGTCGAACGAGATCCTGCACGTCTGGGCGCCGCTCTACCTCGTCGCCGACTGGGTGCTCGCACCCGGTCGACGGCACGTGGAGTGGCGTCGCCTGTGGACGATCGCGATCTTCCCGCTGGCGTGGGCCGCGTACTCGATGATCCGCGGCGCGATCGTGGGCTGGTACCCGTATCCGTTCCTGAACCCGGCGCAGGAGGCGGGCTACGGCGGCGTCGCGGTGTACGTCATCGCCATCGCCGCCTTCATCCTGCTCGTCGGCGCGGGCATCATCGCGCTGAGCCGCACGCCGTGGCCGCACGAGCCCGACGAGCCGACCCCGCCGAGCGGAGCCGCCGAGCTCGAGGACGCGCGGCCGATCTCCTAGTCGCGCACGAGCCAGCGCGCGACCCGTTCGCGCAGCACCTCGGTCTGCTCGGCCTGGCCGTCGTCGCGCGGCGGCAGCAGCTCGAGCATCGAGCGCAGCCCGCCCGCCCATCGCTCGGCGATCGGGAACGGATGCACCGGGTCGCGCGCCGCGCCGATGACGAGCGAGCGGATGCCGCGTGCCGAGAGCTCGCGCAGGTCGTCGTCGTGCTCGAACGCGCGGTTGCGCGGGATCTCGACGAGCCGCATCGCCCGGCGAGCGGCATCGGGCGCCTGGAACTGGGCGAGGAGCGCACGACCCCCGGCCGGCGACACCGACGCGACCTCGTGGAAGATCTCGCGGTCGCGGAACTCCTCGGCGCCCGCCGGACCCGCGTCGGCGAGGATCTGGCCGATCACCGGGAACGCCCGCAGGTTGTCGGGCAGCGAAGTGTCGTCGAACGACGGCCGAACGAACACCACCCGGCGCACGGGCAGCAGGTCGTCGAGCACGATGCGCAGCGCGATCGCGGCGCCCATCGAGATGCCGATGATCGTGACCGGCTCGGATGCCTCGGGGTGCCCGCGCCCGGCCTCGGCGAGCGCCGCGGGCACGTGCTCGCAGACCTCGGCGGCGAGGCGGTCGATCGCGAAGTCGGCCGGTTCGCCGACCGCGAGGAATCCCCCGTGAGCCCGCACGTCGGGCGCGACGATGAGCTCGTCGGCGCCCGCCGTCTCCTGGATGACCGACTCGAACAGCCCGAGCGGTTGCCGGCGGTCGTTGCCGAGTCCGTGCAGGAGGACTGTGGTCACGCCAGCACACCCGGGCGGTAGACCGCCCTCGCCGCGTCGTCGGGGCGCAGTGCGGCGAGCAGTTCGTTCGCGAGCGTCACGAGGATGGCGATCTGGTCGTCGTCGCGATCGACCCACCGGCATCGCGGCTCTGGGTGCACGGGCACGAAGTCCTCGTGCTGCTCCCACACCACCAGCGTGCGCTCAGCCCCGAGCACGTACTGCTGCCACCACACCTGGCGCAGGTAGCCGCGGGGGATGCCGCGCCACGCGCGCGACGTCGTCTTGATCTCGCAGAGCTCGGGCGTGCCGTCGACCGCGACGCGCAGGCCGTCGGGCGTCGCCAGGTGCCGTCGGTCGGATGCCGCGTGGAAGAGCAGCGTGGACGGCTCGATGCCGTGCGCCCGCCGCACCCACTCGGCGATCACGGGCTCGCGCGTGCGGCCGTGATCGGTGAACCGGCTCCCGCCGAAGCTGCGCGGCGAGCCGTGCAGCTTCTCGTAGGCCGCGCCGCGGACGGAGGAGCGGGACGCCAGCTTCGCGGCATCCGTCGCCGTCACGCCCTGCGAGCGCGCCCGCAGCCAGGCCACCCGATCGCTCGCGTCGGCCACGATGCGTCGCTCGTGCGGGTGCGGCTCGGAGCGGAGCGCCTCCGACACGCGGGGTGCGACCGACTCGAGGTCGAACAGCGCGAACGGGATGTCGGTCACCCCCTTACGGTACCCCCGAGGACCCCCGTCCGCAGGCGGATCGGGCGTGTCCGGGGGACATCTCCGCCGTGCCGCGACCTGTGGAGCGCTAGTCGGCGATGCTCCAGTACGAGGCGACGCCACCGGGGTGGTCGACGGTGATCGCCCAGTCCACCGAACGGTCCCACGTGGCATCCGTGTGGCCGGCGTAGTGGATGCTGATCGAGCCGTCGTCCTCGTGGATCACGGCCGTGACGATGCCGGTGTGGTCGCGGTCGCCCGAGTCGTCCCAGTCGAACTGCACGATGTCGCCCACCTTCACCTGGTCGCGCTGGTCGTCGCTGAGGGCGGTGGCGCGCTCGGGGTGGTCCTCGAGGTACCACATGAGGGCGGTCGAGCTGCGCCACGCGTCGGAGCTCGCGTACGGGTCGCCGTCCTCCTCGTCGTACCACCACTCGTCGTCGGGCTCCCAGCCGCGGGCGAGCAAGGACTGGCTCGTGAAGTTCACGCAGTCGTTCTCGTCGAGGTAGCCGAACTCGTCGCTCTCGGTGGCGTCCCAGTGCTCGCGCACGTACTCGAGCTGGGCGGCGACGGCGGGGCTGAGCGACGACCAGTCGAGGCCGTCGTCCGACGTCTCGTCGGCGTCGTCGCCGGCGACGCCCGTCGTCGTGTCCGCGGCGGCGGTGTCCGACGTGCTCGCCCCCTGCCCGACGGCGAACCCCAGGCCGACGGTCGCGCCGCCGACGAGGAGGGCGACGATGACGGCGGCGGCGAGGACGAGGGTTCGTCGCCGGCGGAAGATGCGGTGCTGGTCCGGGTTCGACATCCATTCGACCGTATGCAGTCGTCCTGTGCGTCACCTTTGCACGCGGCGTGGATGGCCCGAACGGGCCACGCCGGAGTGGCCCGAACGCGCGATGCCGCGATGCGGCGGGCGGCGTGGAATCGGGATGTCGGCCAGCCGGCCGGCCCGAATCGCTGGAGTCGTCATGTCCGCCACCACCGCCACCACCGCCACCGCCACCGCCGTCCCGTCCACGGCCGATGTCGCCGACGCTGCGCGCGCCGCACGCGCCTCGATCGCGGTCGGCCGCGCGCGCGGCTACTACCGCGTGCTGTTCGAGGCCGGGCCCGTGGATGCCGCGACCTTCGCGGAGCTCTCGGGCGCAACCGAGGCCGACGCCCGCGCCTGGCTCGCCCAGCAAGTCGCCGCCGGCGTGCTCCGCGCCGTGCGCGGTGCCGACGCCGACCACGAGGAGCTGCTGCTGCCCGGCGAGTTCGTCCCGATCCTGCTCGGCGACCACGGCGAGCCCGAGCTCGCGGGCGCCCGCGCACTGCTCGGCGAGCACCGCGACGAGCTGCCGTCCGTCCTCGGCGAACCCGTCCCCGCCTCCTAGACTCGGGGCGTGGAGCCCGAGGACCAGGTCATCCGCTACGCCGAGCACGACGGCACGTCGATCGCGTGGTCGGCCGTGGGCCAGGGGCGGCCGCTCGTCATCGGCGGCTGGTGGTCGAGCCACCTCGAGCTCGACTGGCGCAACGCGAGGTTCCGCCGGTTCACGGGCGCGCTCGGGCAGCACCGCACGGTCATCCGGTACGACCGGCCGGGAGCCGGCATCTCCGACCGCGGCGCCATGCCGCCGCGCACCCTCGAGGAGGAGCTCACCACGCTCGAGAGGCTCGTCGACGAGGCCGCCCCCGGCCGGATCTCGCTGTTCGGGGCCTCCTCGGGCTCGGGCGTCGCGTCCCTCTATGCTGCGCGGCATCCCGACCGCGTCGACCGGCTCGTGCTCTACGGCTCGTACGCCCGCGGCGTCGATCTCGCCCCGCCCGCTGCGCGGGAGGCGATGCTCGCGGTCATCGACCAGCACTGGGGCCTCGGCTCGCGCGTGCTCGCCGACCTCTTCCTGCCCGACGCCACCGCCGAGGAGCGCGACGAGTTCGTGGAGTTCCAGCGCCGCTCCGCGTCGCGCGAGGTCGCCCTCGCCTCGCTGCAGGCCGTCTACGACTTCGACTCGACGGGGCACCTCGGCGACGTGCTCGCACCGACCCTCGTGCTGCATCGCCGCAACGACCGGGCGATCCCCTTCGCGCTCGGCAAGGACGTCGCCCGCCGCATCCGCAACGCCCGCTTCACGGCGCTCGAGGGCGACGACCACTTCCCGTGGCGCGGCGACGCCGACGCCGTCGTGCGCGAGACGCTCGCGTTCCTCGGCGCGCCCGTCGATGCCGCCCCCGCCCGCTCGGGACCCGGCGCGGCCCGCCTCACCGAGCGGGAACGCGAGGTGCTGCGACTCGTGGCGCGCGGTCAGACCGACGCCGAGATCGCAGCCGAGCTCGTGCTCTCCACCCACACCGTGCACCGCCACATCGCCAACATCCGCACGAAGCTCGGCGTCCCGTCACGCACGGCCGCCGCCGCCTGGGCGTTGCGCAACGAGCTGATCTGAGGCCGTCCGCAGGGACTGGCCGGCAGGCCCTCGGCCCGAGCGGATGCCGCGGGCTGGCCGGTTCCGGCCACGCGAGGTTGGCCGGATCCGGCGATTCCCCGCGCGCCTCATCGGCGTTGACTGGCGTCCCATGCCGCACACCGGTGCGGCGGCGAGACGAAGCAAGGAAGCCACACCATGTCCGACACCTTGAACCCCCATCTGCTCGCGGAGGACGCGAGCGCCCATCCGTCGACTCCTGAAAACAAGGACGGGCAGACACCGATGCGCACAGCGTCCGTGTTTTCAGGAGTCGCCGCGGACGCACGTGTCACCTCCCTCGTCATCGACGACGTCGACGACGTCGACCGCGTCGACGGCCTCGCGATCGCCCCCTCGGCCGAGGAGCAGGAGGCCGCCCTCGTCGGCGCCTTCGCCGAGCAGCTCGTCGGCATGCTCGCGTCGGCCACGACGCTCCTCACCGTGGAGCTCGGCCGTCGCTTCGGGCTCTACCGCGCACTGCGCGAGCACGGGCCGATGACCGCGGACCGCCTCTCGCGCACGACCGGCGTCGCACCGCGCTACGCCCTCGAGTGGCTCGAGCAGCAGGCCGCCGCCGGCCTCCTCGCCGTCGAGGATGCAGCGGCTTCCCGCGACGCCCGCCGCTTCTCGCTGCCCGCGCACCACGCGCCCGTGCTCGTCGACGAGACGCACCCGGCGCACGCCGCGCCCGTCGCGGGGCTCCTCGCCGGCGTGGCGCTGGCGTTCCCCGAGGTCGTCGCCGACTTCCGGCGGGGCCGCGGCGTCGCGTTCGAGGAGTACGGCGCCGAGCTCCGACAGGGCCTCGGCGCGCTGAACCGCCCGGGCTTCACGCACGAGATGCGGGCCTGGGTCGAGACCCTGCCCGACCGCGCCGCGGCGCTCGATGCCGGCGGCCTCGTCCTCGACGCCGGCTGCGGCACGGGCTGGTCGACGATCGCGCTCGCGACGGCGTTCCCGTCTGCGCGCGTCATCGGCCTCGACCTCGACGGCGCCTCGATCGACGAGGCGCGCGAGCACGCCGTCGCGGCCGGCGTCGCCGACCGGGTGGTGTTCCTCGTCGGGAACGCCGGCGACGCGACTGCCGTCCGCGACGCGGCCGCCGCGATCAGGGCGTTCACGACGGGCCCCGTCGAGTCACGCGAGACGGATGCCGCGTCGCCGGGCTTCGACCTCGTCACGGTCTTCGAGGCGCTGCACGACATGGGCCGACCGGTGGACGCGCTCGCCGCGTTCCGGTCGCAGCTGCGCCCGAACGGCGCGGTCCTCGTGGCCGACGAGCGGGTCGCCGACGAGTTCCACGCCGACGCCGACGCCGTGGAGCGCATGCTCTACGCGATGAGCGTGCTGCACTGCCTGCCCGCGACGACCGCCGAGTCCGACGCCGTGGCGAACGGCACTGTGCTGCGTCCACCGACCGTGCGCCGCTGGGCCGCGTCAGCCGGCTTCGGCCGGGTCGACGTGCTGCCGATCGAGAACCCGTTCTGGCGGTTCTACCGCATCAGCTGAGCGAGCAGGGCGGGCACCACGCGCAGACTGATGCCGCGGCGGCAGGCACCGCCGCGGCATCCGCTCGGACTCGTGACCGCTGTCACCCCTGCTCGGTCACGGTGCCGTTCTTGATGTGCAGCCGCCGCTCGGCGCGCTTCGCCACCGCGGAGTCGTGCGTCACGATCACGAGCGTGAGGCCGCGCTCGCGCCAGAGGCCCTCGAGCAGGTTCATGATCTCGTCGCGGGTCTGCTCGTCGAGGTTGCCGGTGGGCTCGTCGGCCAGCAGCACGTCGGGCTCCTTCACCAGCGCGCGCGCGATCGCGACGCGCTGCTGCTGGCCGCCCGACAGCTCGCCCGGCACGTGCCCGGCGCGGTCGGCGAGCCCGACCGAGGCGAGGGCCTCGACGGCGCGGCGCCGCCGCTCCTCGGCGCTCACGGCGAGCGGCTCGAGGGCCGTCTCGACGTTCTCCTGCGCGGTGAGCGTGGGGATGAGGTTGAACCCCTGGAACACGAAGCCGATCTCCGTCGCGCGGATGGTGCCGAGCTTGCGGTCGGGCAGGTGCGAGAGCTCCGCGTCGCCGAGGCTGATGCGGCCGGCCGTCGGCCGGTCGAGCGCGCCGAGCATCTGCAGCAGCGTCGACTTGCCGCCGCCGGTCGGGCCCTGGATCGCGACGAGCTGGCCCGACGGGATCGTGAGGGTCACGTCCTGCAGCGCGGTCACGGTGCGCTTCGACTGCGCGTAGGTCTTCGAGACGTTCTCGAGCGTGTACATGGTCGGTCCTTCTCAGTCGTTCGGTCGCGAGCGCGGTCGTCGGTGCGACGCGGTGGGTCGGTGGTGGCCGGATGCCGCAGGGCGGCGCCCGACATCGGGGGCGGGCGTCATGCGACGCTCCGCAGGGCCTCGGCCGGGCGGAGCCGTGCGGCACGCCAGCCGCCGATCGCGCCGGCGAGCAGCCCACCGAGCACCGCGAGTCCGATCGCGACGGCGATCACGCTGACCGTGACGGGGGCGTTGAGCACGACCTCGGTCGTGGCGGAGGCCGCCTGGTTCGCCGCGCCGAACGGTCCGCCGCCCGCCGCGCCGCCGGGTCCGCCCGCCATGACGCCGTCGGGCAGGGTCGTGCCGGCGCTGCCCGCGAGCGTGGGCGAGACGAGGTTGACGATCCAGATGCCGACGAGCCCGAGTGCGAGGCCCGCGGCGCCGCCGATGAGGCCCTGCACGAGCGACTCGCCCGCGACCTGGCCCGTGATGCGGCGGTTCGACCAGCCGATCGCCTTCAGCGTGCCGAACTCGCGAGTCCGGCGGGTGACGCCCTGGATGGTGAACAGGATCGCGATGAGGAACGCCGCGGCCAGCACGGCGATCGACAGCCAGAGGCCGAGGTTCGCGATGAGGCTCGACGCGGTCGAGAGCGACCCCGAGACCGATGCCGCGAGGTCGGCCTGCGTCGACACCGTGGCATCCGGCAGCGCCTCCTCGATGTCGGCCTGCACGGCCGCGATCCGGTCGGCCGACTCCGCCTGCACGTAGATGTCGCTCACCTGGTCGGCGAGGCCCGACAGCTCCTGTGCGAGGTCGAGCGGGATGTAGACGTTCGACGCCGTCGCGGCATCCGCCGACGTGGAGGTCACGGTGCCGACGACCTCGAAGTCGGTGCCGCCGACATCGATCGTGTCGCCGACCGCGAGCTCGGCGCTCGTGGCGTAGTCGGCGTCGAGCACGGCCACGGCCTGGCCCGAGTCGGATGCCTCGAGCCCGCGTCCGTCGGCGAGCTCCACCGCCGAGAGGGGTCCGACGGCGGCGGTCGACGGGTCGAGCCCGAGCACCGTGAAGCTGTCGACGTCGAACGCGCTGCCGCCCGCACCGTCGAAGCCGCCGGTCGGGGGCTGCTGCTGCGTCTGGTCCTCGCTCGGCGCCGAGCCGTCGGCGCTCGGGGCGGACTGCTGCATTCGCGGCGGCAGCTCGCCCGAGAACGTCATGTTGGTGAGCGACAGCGCAGCGGATGCCGCGGCGACGCCGTCGACGTCGGTCACCGTGTCGAGCGCCGACGCGTCGAACGTCGTCGAGCCGAAGCCCGCCGTGAGCCGTGACTGGCTGAGCTCGGTGGAGTCGCCCTCGGTCGTGCCGTCGTCGGCACCGAACTCGAACCGGCCGGGACCCTGCCCGGCGTCGCCATCGCCGGGAGCCGTGGGCTCCTGCGAGACGGTGAGGTCGGTGCCGACGCCGTACACGGACTCGAGTACGGCCGCCTGGGCGTCTTTCACGCCGGTCGAGACGGCGTTCACGATCATGACGAGGGCGATCGCGAGCGCCATCCCGATGGCGATGATCGCGGTCTGCCTGCGGCGCCCCGCGAGTTCGCGTCGGAGGTAGGTGAAGAACATGGGGATCCTCGGGGTCGTGGGGATGCGCACCGGACGGGGCGCCGATCGCGACGTTAGGAACGGAGGCTTTGGTCCGGCTATGGCCCGCCACTGGGGTCGCTATGGCTTCGGCTGCGGCATCCGCACATGGAAGTCATAGGGAACGCATAGCGGCGCGCGGATACTGGAGTCATGAGCACCCCAACGACCCACCGCGCCCCGCAGATCACGAAGGGCGACGGCTCGATGGTCCGCGTCCTCGTCGTCGACGACGAGCACTCGCTGACCGAGCTGCTGAAGATGGCGCTGCGGTACGAGGGCTGGGACGTGCGCACGGCCGCCGACGGCTTCAGCGCGGTGAAGGTGGCGCGCGAGTTCCGCCCCGACGCGATCGTGCTCGACATCATGCTGCCCGACATCGACGGGCTCGAGGTGCTGCAGCGGGTGCGCTCCGACGGCACCGAGACGCCCGTGCTCTTCCTCACCGCGAAGGACTCGCTCGACGACCGCATCGCCGGCCTCACGGCGGGCGGCGACGACTACGTCACCAAGCCGTTCAGCCTCGAGGAGGTCGTGGCCCGGCTGCGCGGGCTCATCCGCCGCTCGACGCTCACGCTCGCGCAGGCGAAGGACCCGGTGCTCGTCGTCGGCGACCTCACGCTCGACGAGGACTCGTACGAGGTCGCCCGCGACGGCGCGCCGATCGAGCTCACCGCGACCGAGTTCGAGCTGCTCCGCTTCCTCATGCGCAACCCGCGCCGCGTGCTCTCGAAGGCGCAGATCCTCGACCGCGTCTGGAGCTACGACTTCGGCGGCAAGGAGTCGGTCGTCGAGCTCTACATCTCCTACCTGCGCAAGAAGGTCGATGCGGGCCGCGAGCCCATGATCCACACCGTGCGCGGCGCCGGCTACATGCTGAAGGCGGCGGGATGACCCACCCGGGCGACCCCGGATTCGCCGCCGCGTCGCGTGCCGAGGCGCAGGCGACCACGACGAGGTCGACGACGGATGCCGCGCGCCGCCGCCGGCGGCCGTGGACCCTCCACCGCCGGCTCCTCGCCATCGTCGCGGTGCTGCTCATCGCCGTGAGCGCGGTGATCGGGATCATCAGCGTCGCGGTCTTCCACACCTCGTCGGTCGGACGCCTCGACGCGAGCCTGGGGGAGGCCATCTCCCGTGCCAACATCGCGATCGGCGGTCAGCCGCCCGGGTTCCCGGGCGACCCCGACGACGCTCCGGGGCTCGTGCTGAACATCCCGGGACAGCAGGCCGGGACGCTCGCGGCGCTCGTGCGGGCGGGCGAGGAGGTGCACGCCGGGTACATCACCGAGGGCGGTCGCGTGCTCGACCTGCCCGAGGAGATCTCGTCGGTGCTCGGCGAGGTGCCGGCCGACGGCGATCCGCACACGATCACGGTGCCGCGGTTCGGCGACTACCGCGCGATCGCCACGACGCGACCCGAATGGAACGGCGTCTCGATCGTGCTCGCCCTCCCGCTCGCCGACGTGAACGCGCAGACCACCCAGCTCGCGATCACGGTCGCGATCGTCGCCGCCGGTGGACTCCTGCTCGCGCTCGCGATCGGCTCCGCCGTCGTGCGGCGGGCGCTCAGTCCGCTCGCCGAGGTGACCGCCACGGCCCAGCGCGTGTCCGAACTGCCGCTCGATCGCGGCGACGTCGCGCTCGCCGAGCGCGTCCCGGTCGACGACGACGGCACCGAGGTCGGGCGCCTCGGCACCGCCTTCAACCGCATGCTCGGCCACGTGGCCTCCGCGCTCACCGCGCGCGAGCAGAGCGAGCAGAAGGTCCGCCGCTTCGTCGCGGACGCGAGCCACGAGCTGCGCACCCCGCTCGCATCGATCCGCGGCTACGCCGAGCTCACGCGCCTGCACGGCGGCGAGCTGCCGCCCGACGTGGTGCACGCCGTCGGGCGCATCGAGTCGGAGTCCGTGCGGATGACCGAGCTCGTCGAGGACCTGCTGCTGCTCGCGCGCCTCGACGAGGGCCGTGAGCTCGCCGCCGATCCGGTCGACATGGGCCGCGTCGTGGTGGAGGCGCTCGGCGACGCCCAGGCGGCCGGCCCCGACCACGACTGGGAGGTCCGGCTGCCGGATGCCCCGACGGTCGTCATGGGCGATGAGCCGCGCCTGCGCCAGGTCGTCATGAACCTGCTCGCCAACGCGCGCGTGCACACGCCCGAGGGCACGAGCGTCGTGGCCTCGCTCGCACGCGACGGCGACGAGGTCGTGCTCACGGTCGAGGACGACGGACCCGGCATCCCGCCCCAGCTCGCCGACACCCTGTTCGAGCGCTTCGCGCGCGGCGACTCGTCGCGCTCCCGCCGTGCGGGCAGCACGGGCCTGGGCCTCGCGATCGTGCGCGCCGTGGTCGAGGCGCACGACGGCGACGTGTCGGTCGAGAGCGGACCGGGCGCGACGCGCTTCACGGTGCGGCTGCCCGCGGCGACGGCCCGCACGCGAGCCGACGCCGAGCCGCCGGCCTCCGTCGAGGCGCCGGTCGGCCGCGCGGTCTAGCTCGCGCCTAGGCTGGGGGCACCCGTTGTCCCCGGAACGACCCGAGACCCGATGACCCTGCAGCAGACGATCACCCGCATCGCCGGCGAGCTCGAGCGCCCGGCGTTGCTCGAGGATCGCCGCCGCCGGGTCGTCGCGCACAGCCCGCACCCCGACGGGATCGACGACGTCCGACGCCGCTCCATCCTCGAGCACCGGGCGAACCCCGCGATCCACGCCTGGCTCACCGCGCTCGGCGTCTACGACGCGACCGACCCCGTCCGCGTGCCCGGCAACCCCGAGCTCGGCATGGTCGCACGCGTGTGCGTGCCGATCATCCGCGCGGGCGTGGTGTTCGGCCACCTCTGGTTCATCGAACCCGACGACGGGACGCCGCCGCTCGACCTCGGGCGCGCGGGGGCGTCGGCCGTCGAGGTCGCCGATGAGTGGGCGAGCGCGCGGTCGTCGCAGGACCATCAGGGCGCGCGCGAGCGCGAGCTCGTCCGCGACCTCGTGCTCGGCCGAGCCGAGGTGCGCCGGCGGGCCGCCGACACGCTCGTCGAGTCGGGACGATTCGAGGGCGGACGCCTCCGCACCTACGTCCTGGAGCGGGTCACCGGGGGCGGCACCTCCGACGCCGAGCTCGACCGCGCCGCGCGCCGTGCCCGTCGCGCGCTCGGGGGCCGCGGCGTCCTCGTGGTCGCGCGCGGCGACCACGCCGCGCTCGTCGCGCCGGCGTCGGGACGCTTCGCGGACCCCGACCGCATCGCCGCGATGATCGCGTCGTCCGCGACCGAGGCGCTGGCCGGCCCGGATGCCCCGGACGACGTCGTGCGCGTCGGCGTGGGTGGCGAGGCGCCGGTCGCGTCGGCGCGCACCAGCTACCGGGAAGCGCGGCGCGCGCTCGGCGTCGCGCGCTCCTTCGGGCTCGCCGACCCCGTCGTGCACTGGGACCGCCTCGGCGTGTACCGCGGACTCGATGCGGCAGCCACTCGCGGCCTGCGTTCGAGCGATGTCCAGCCGGGCCTCGATCGCGTGGCGGCCGAGCGCGACGGCCAGGTGCTGCTCGAGACGATCGCGTGCTACCTCGACGCCGCGGGCCATGTGCAGCAGGCGGCCGCGCGGATGCAGGTGCATCGCACGTCGCTGTACAACCGGATCGCGCGCGTCGAGCGGATCCTCGGCATCGACCTCGGCAGCGGCCTCGACCGCCTGGCCCTCCATCTCGCGCTGCTGCTGCGCGCGGGCGAGGCCGCGTCGCCCGACCGCGCGGGCGACGCATCCGACGCCGGCAGCTGAAGCTGGAGCGCCGACTCGACATCTGTCGAGCGCGGGCGGACGAGCCGTCGACATCTGACGCGTGCCCTTCGCATGGGAGATCCATAGCGTGTGATGTGCCACGGGGCGGTGGTCCTCGTCCGCGGTCGCGGGCGTGGGGTGCCGTCCCACCATGAGCGAAGGAGCATCCCCCATGACACCAGCGGTCCCACGCGCGGGCGACAGGCGGCGCGGCCGCGCGCTCGCCGTCGCGATCACCACGGTCCTCGCCGGCGGACTCGTCGTCGCGGCGACTCCCGCCCAGGCCGCGCCGACCCCCGAGCCCGCCGAGCCGACCTTCGTCGACGGCCTCTCGCAGCCCGTCTTCACGCGCGTCTCGACCGAGTGGATCAACCAGGAGGCCTGGGTCGAGAGCGAGGTCGACTCCGACCGCGACGGCAAGCTCGACCTCGTGCACGTCGACGTGAGCCGCGTGCCCGAGACGGCCGCCGGCCTCAAGGTCCCCGTGCTGATGGAGATGAGCCCCTACTACGCGGGCGGCAGCCAGGTCACCAACTGGCCGGTCGACCACGAGATCGGCGCCCCGCCGTCCGAGAAGGACCCGTGGCCCGCGTACAACCCCGTGAACCGCACGAGCCCGACCATCTCGCGCTCGCTCGAGAGCACGTGGGTGCCCCGCGGGTTCGCGGTCGTGCACGCCGAGGGCTTCGGCAGCGGCTGGTCGGAGGGATGCCCCACCTCGGGCGGCCTGAACGAGTCGCTCGCGGGCAAGGCCGTGATCGACTGGCTGAACGGCCGGGCGACGGCGTACACGAGCACCGACCGCACGACCGAGGTCTCGGCCGACTGGACGACCGGCAAGGTCGGCATGATCGGCACGTCGTACAACGGCACGCTGCCGATCGGCGTCGCGAGCACCGGCGTCGAGGGCCTCGACGCCATCGTCCCCGTCTCGGCGATCTCCGACTGGTACAACTACTACCGCGCGAACGGCGCCGTGCGCGCGCCGGGCGGCTACCAGGGCGAGGACCTCGACGTGCTCGCCGACTACGTCTACACGCGGTTCGACCAGCAGATCTGCCAGCCGATCATCGACGAGCTGCGGGCGAATCAGGACCGCGCGACGGGCGACCGCAGCGCGTTCTGGGAGGAGCGCGACTACCTCGCGAACGCCGACCGGATCACGGCCGCCACGCTCGTCGCGCACGGCCTGAACGACTGGAACGTCATGACGAAGAACGCCTCCGACCTCTACGAGGTGCTGAAGGCCAACGGAGTGCCGCACCAGATCTACCTGCACCAGGGCGGCCACGGCGGCAACCCGAACGACACGCTGCTCAACCGCTGGTTCACGCGCTACCTCTACGACGTGCAGAACGGCGTCGAGCAGCTGCCGAAGGCGTACGTGGTCCGCGAGGACCGGACGCTCACGGAGTACCCCGAGTGGCCCGACCCGGCCGCTGACGACGTGAAGCTGAAGTTCCGCCCGGCGGCCCAGGCCGACGGCGTCGGCGGCCTCGCGGTCTCGCGCGACCCGAACAAGGCATTCGAGGACCTCGTCGACGACGCGAGCCTCCGTGCCTCGACGCTCGCCGCCGCGGAGTCGTCGCCGAACCGGCTGCTCTACCGCACCGAGACGCTCGGCACCCCGGTTCGGCTGTCGGGCACGCCGTCGGTGTCGCTGAAGCTCGCGGTCGACCGCACGAAGGCGAACCTCACGGCCCTGCTCGTCGAGTACCCGGCCACGGGTGCGCCGAAGATCATCACCCGCGGCTGGGCCGACGTCGAGAACCGCTCGAGCGATGCGGTGACCGAGGCGATCGTCCCCGGCACGGCGTACACGTTCGACTTCGACTTCGAGCCGAAGGACTACGTGTTCAGCGCCGGGTCGAAGATCGGCGTGGTCGTGATGTCGTCGGACTACGAGTACACGGTGCGTCCCGCCGCGGGCACGGTGCTCAAGCTGCAGCCGTTCTCGTCGGACGTGCACCTGCCGCTCGTCGGCGGCATGGACGCCCTGCAGGCGTCGCTGCGCGCCGGGCGCTGAGCGCCCGCCGACGCTGATCGACATCGAGGGCGGGGTCCTGCTTCGGCAGGGCCCCGCCCTCCTCGCGTCTCAGCCCCGCGGGATCGCGGCGGTCGCCTCGATCTCGACGAGCGCGTCTGGGCGCCCGAGGCCGGCGACGTGCGCGCCGGTGATCGCGGTGACGTGGGGACCCCAGACCGGCATCGCGGCGGCGAAGCCCTCCTGGAACGACTGGCCCTCGACGAGCAGGATCGACATGCGGATCACGTTGCTCTGGTCGGCGCCGGCCGCCTCGAGCACGGCGAGCACGTTGCGCATGGCCTGCTCGGTCTGCGGCCCGATGCCGCCGGGAACGATCGCGCCCGAGGCATCCGTGCCGTTCTGACCGCCGACCTGCAGGAGGTCGTGGTCGCCGCGCACCAGCACGCCCTGGCTGAACGCGGGGCTCGTGTGCAGCGACGGTGGATTCACGTGGATGAGTTCCATGGGCCGAGTCTCGCACCGGCCACCGACGCCGGCCACCGACGCGGGCACGGCGAAGGGCCCGCCCCCGATCGGGACGGGCCCTTCGTGTGTCGATGGTCGGTCAGGCCTCGGCGAGCACCCGAAGCATCTCGGCGAACGTGCGGAGCTCGTCGACCGAGCGGTTCTCGAGCGCGGCACGCACGCGGGCCTGGTTGCTCGTCCGGACCGCCGAGACCCGCTCGACGGCGGTCGCCGTCGGCTGGAGCACCCGGATGCGGCCGTCGCGCTCGTCGGGCAGGCTCTCGACGAGCCCCGCCTCCTCGAGCACCCGCACCTGGCGGCTGACGACGCTCTTGTCCATGTCGAGCTCGGTCGCCAGCACGTGGGCGGTGGTCGAGCCGAGCCGGGTGATCGTCGAGAGCACCTTGTAGCCGGCGGGCTGCAGGTCGGGGTGGATCTGCTCCGCCGCCTGCTTCCAGACGAGCCGTGCCCGGTTGAACACGACGCCGAGCTGCTCCTCGACGCGAGCGATCGCCTCGTCGAGGGCAGGATCGGCGGTCATGGTGATCATGCTACCGAGCACTCCCCGACGCGGTCGCGCGGTCGCGGTCGGCCGGCTCGCGCTCCTCCGGTGCGTCGCCGTCGGTGCCCTCGACGAGCCGGATCGACGAGGTGACCGGGGCGCCGATCTCGGCCTCGGCGAGGTCGATCGCGACCTGCTCGGCCTCCTCCTCGAGCTTCTCGGAGGCGGTCTGCCGCGAGAGCGGCTTGTTCGGCAGGAACGCGATCGCGATGAGGCTCAGCACGGCGAGCGGGATCGCGATGATGAAGACGTCGGCGATGCCGTGGCCGTAGGCGCCCTCGACGATCACGCGGATCGCGTCGGGCAGCTCGGAGACCTTCGGCACCGCGCCGCCGGCGAGGCCCTGCAGCGCCGACACCTCGTCGGGCGAGGTCGGCGTGAACGACGCGAGGCCGTCCTTCACGTGCGTGGTCACCTGGGTGGCCAGCACCGAGCCCATGATCGTGACGCCGATGGTGCCGGCGATCGAGCGGAAGAAGTTCACGTTCGAGCTGGCCGCGCCGAGCTGCGACGCCGGCGTGTCGTTCTGCACGACGAGCGTGAGGTTCTGCATCACCATGCCGAGGCCGGCGCCGAGCACCACCATGTAGACCGAGACCCACAGGAAGTCGGTGTCGTAGCGGAGCGTGGCCATGAGGCTGACGCCGGCGATGATGAGCGCCGAGCCGAGCAGCATCCAGCCCTTCCACTTGCCGAAGCGGCTCACGAGCGCGCCGATGCCGATCGAGGCGCCCATCTGGCCGACGACCATCGGGATGGTCATGAGGCCCGACTCGGTCGGGGTGGCGCCGCGGGCGAGCTGGAAGTACTGCGCGAGGAACACGCTGGTCGCGAACATCGCGACGCCGACCGAGATCGACGCGATCACGGCGAGCGTGAACGTGCGGTTCGTGAAGAGGCTCATCGGCACGATGGGCTCCTCGACGAGGAACTCGGTGATGACGAAGCCCACGATCGCAGCGGCCGAGATGCCGACCAGCACGAAGCTCGTCATGGAGTTCCACTCGAACTGGTTGCCGCCCATCGAGACCCAGATCAGCAGCAGCGACACGCCGACCGCGAGGAGCACGGCGCCGACGTAGTCGATCTTGACCTTGGTGCGGGTGCTCTTCGGCAGGTGCAGGGTGCGCTGGATCAGGATGATCGCGACGATCGCGAAGGGGATGCCGAGGAAGAAGTTGGCGCGCCAGCCGAACGCATCGGTCACGACGCCGCCGAGCAGCGGGCCGCCGATGGTGGCCATGGCCATGACCCCGCCGACGATGCCCATGTACTTGCCGCGCTCGCGCGGGGAGATGATGAGGGCCACGGCGATCATGACGAGCGACATGAGGCCGCCGGCGCCGATGCCCTGGATGACGCGGAAGCCGATGAGCATGCCCGTGTCCTGCGCGAAGCCGGCGAGGGCGGTGCCGAACACGAAGAGGCCGAGCGCCAGCTGCAGCAGCACCTTGCGATTGAGGAGGTCGGCGAGCTTGCCCCAGATCGGGGTGGACACGGCGGTCGCGAGGAGGCTCGCGGTGATGACCCAGGTGTAGGCGGACTGGTCGCCGCCCAGGTCGGCGATGATGATCGGCATCGACGTCGAGACGACCGTGCCCGAGAGCACGGCGACGAACATGCCCATGATGAGGCCGGACAGCGCGGTCAGCACCTCACGGTGCGAGCGCTTGGCCTCGAGCGAGGGGGTTTCAGTGGTTGCGGTCACGTCTGGTTCTGCTCCAAGAATGTTGATAGAGGTCAACTATATCTAGATCGTTGCTTTCTGTCAACCATCGACCTCGGTCAACTATTCCGAGCCCAGCGCGACCCGGCGCTCGCGAAGCGGAGCCGGGCCCATCGTGGCCCGGCTCCTGATGACGGATGCCGCGACGTCGCGCCGCGGCATCCGCTGGCCTCGGCTACTGCACCGGGGCATCCGGCGGCGGCAGCTGCACGCCGTGCTCGGGCTCGACCGTGACACCGGGGATGCCGCGCAGCCGCTCGACCGCGTCGGGCGCCGCGCGCCCGGTCACGATGCCGAGCCCGCCGAGCGCCTCGTCGACCTCGAGTCCCGCGTCCCGCAGGTCGGGGAGCACGTCGTCGACGCCGCGACCCTGCACGGTCACGTGGACGCGGTCGGCGCTCGCGGCATCCGATTCGGCCATGGTCGTCCCTAGGGGAGTGGTGTCGGCTCGAGCGGACCGGGGTCCACGATCGGACCGGGTCGCCACGGGATCGGCTGGTAGTCCCAGATGGGACGACGCCGTGTCGGCACGACCGCGAGGCCCGCGCCCACCTCCTGGGCGGACTGCGGGAGCGGCACGGCGGTGCGCACGAGCTCCTGCCAGAGCGCCCGGCTGCGGAGGCCGGTCTTGCGGGCCAGCGTCGCGGCGACGCCTGCGACGTGCGGCGTCGCCATGCTCGTGCCGCTCTTGAACCCGTACGAGCCCTTCGCGACCGGGACCGACGAGTACGTCGCGACGCCCGGCGCCGCGATGTTGATCTCGCCGCCGTTGCCGTTGAGCGCCACGCACGAGAACGGGGCACGCAGCAGCGCCTGGTCGAGGGCCGCGACGGCGAGCACCGATGGGCTGTTGGCGGGTGCGCCGACCGGGGCCCACCCGTCGTTCCCGGCGGCGGCGACGATGAGCGAACCCGCGTTCAGCGCGGCCGTGGCCGCCTGCTCGTAGTACGTGAAGTACGTCTGGCCCACAGCGACGCGCGAGCCGAGCGACATCGAGATGACGTGCGCGCCCTGCTCGACGGCCCACTGGATGCCGGCCAGGATCTGGCCGCTCGTCCCGCTGCCCTGGTCGCTCAGCACCTTGCCGACCAGCAGCCGCGCGCCGTGCGCGACGCCGTAGCGGCGCTGCGTCCCCGGCGGGCTCTTCGGCCCGGCGGCCGTCCCCGCGCAGTGCGTGCCGTGCGAGTGGCCGTCCTGCACCGCGGCGCCCGGGATGAACGACTGGCTCGCGATCACTCGCCCGGCGAAGTCGGGGTGGCCCAGGTCGATGCCAGTGTCGAGCACCGCGATCCTGATGCCGGCGCCCGCCCACGGGGCGGTGGCGAGGATCGGCGGCACCGCGCGCACGGCCTTGAGGCCCCACGCGTACGTGTCGGTGTCCACGTAGGTCTCCGCCGCGTCGACCTCGTCGTCGTCGGCCTCGGCGTCGGAGTCGTCCGCCACCGTGGCCGGCGGCGCATCCATGGCGTCGATCGTGTCGAACGGGTACACGTAGACCTCGGGTTCGACGGCGATGATCGGGCTGGCCGAGTCGCCCACCGCGCGCGAGAGCGCGCCGAGCTGCTCGGGGGCGGAGTCGACGATCGCGATGCCGAGCTTGTCGAGGTAGACGTCGCCCGTCGCGACCGCGGCGGGGTCGTCGAGCCCGCGCGGGGTCCCGATGTCGAAGCCGGCGACGTCCCGCAGTTCGCGGGTCGCCGTCTCGTCGTCCACCGGGGCGAACGTGATGATCTGCCGACCGGTCGGGCCCTCGGGAACCCGTCCGGCGGCGCTGTCAGTGTTCATGATCGGATCCTTCGATTGATCACGGGCGCCGACGGGATGCCCGGGGCTCGGGACACGTCGCCCGCAGTGGCCACAGTCTCGATCTGGATGGAGCGCGACGCATCGGGGGCTGCACTGAGGCAACCTCATATTAGTGCTCTCACGGGTGCGCGACCACGTCGATTCGGAGACGGTCCGGACGCGATTTGGTGTGGCCCGCGGCATCCGCTACCCTTGTCGGAGCCGAAGACCGTTGGTCGTCGCGCCCGGAGTGATTCGGGCCGACCGAAGTCTTGCGAAAGCAAGAGCCCACGCAGGTGTGACGAAGACTTCCCGATCGAATCGGGCCGAGCTCCGCGCGTCTGCGCCGGAGCTCTTTTCTTTCCTCCGAATTCTTCCAGCGCTCCGAGGCCGTGCACCGCCACCGCGATGCACGTTGAAGACACAAGGAGTGGCCATGGCGAACAAGGAAGCCGCGGTTGCCGAGCTCACGGAGAAGTTCGAGGGCTCGACCGCCGTTCTGCTGACCGAATACCGCGGCCTCACTGTTGCGAAGCTCAAGGAGCTGCGCAAGTCGATCAGTGGGGACGCGAGCTACGCCGTGGTGAAGAACACGCTGACCAAGATCGCGGCGAACAACGCCGGGATCACCGCCTTCGACGACGAGCTCAAGGGCCCGTCGGCGATCGCGTTCGTGCACGGCGACCCGGTCGCCGTCGCGAAGTCGCTGCGTGACTTCACCAAGGCGAACCCCCTCCTCGTGGTCAAGGGCGGCTATTTCGATGGCAAGCCCCTGACCGCCGAAGAGGTAGGCAAGCTCGCCGACCTCGAGTCCCGCGAAGTGCTCCTGGCGAAGCTCGCCGGTGCCTTCAAGGCCTCGCTGTTCGGAGCCGCATATCTGTTCAACGCACCGCTGTCGAAGGCCGTCCGCACGGTCGACGCGCTGCGTGAGAAGCAGGAGTCCGCTGCGTAATCCGGTCCCTGAGCCCGTCGAAGGGCCCGGATTCAAGCGGTGAGTAACGAGAAACCAAGGAGAAGAAATAATGGCGAAGCTGTCCACTGAGGAGCTGCTCGAGCAGTTCAAGGGCCTGACCCTCATCGAGCTCTCGGAGTTCGTCAAGGCGTTCGAGGAGACCTTCGAGGTCACCGCCGCCGCCCCCGTCGCGGTTGCCGCTCCGGCTGCCGGTGGCGCTGGCGCTGCTGCTGAAGAGGTCGAGGAGAAGGACTCCTTCGACGTCGTCCTCGAGGCTGCCGGCGACAAGAAGATCCAGGTCATCAAGGTCGTCCGCGAGCTCACCTCGCTCGGCCTCGGCGAGGCCAAGGCCGTCGTCGACGGTGCTCCCAAGGCCGTGCTCGAGGGCGCGAACAAGGAGACCGCCGAGAAGGCGAAGGCCGCCCTCGAGGAGGCCGGCGCGACCGTCACCCTCAAGTAGTGGC
This sequence comes from Agromyces sp. NPDC055661, assembly GCF_053618135.1. Classification (NCBI taxonomy): domain Bacteria; kingdom Bacillati; phylum Actinomycetota; class Actinomycetes; order Micrococcales; family Microbacteriaceae; genus Agromyces; species Agromyces sp. NPDC055661. Next base: position 1,057,552 of record NZ_JBSHHC010000001.1, on the reverse strand, counting down.
CGCCCTCGAGGAGGGCAGCACACACTGAGTGCGACCGTCACCCTCACGTAATGTCGCGCGCTCGCTCGAGCGCCGCATCACCTGAGGTGACCCGCGTCCCCTGAACACACGGATGCCCCGTGCCGATTCGTTCGGCACGGGGCATCCGTCGTTCTGCAGCTGGTCGTGGTGCGGCTCAGTCGTGCTCGCTGCGCACGAGGAGCTCGGCGAGCCCGGCGTAGGTGTTGGGGCCGGGGACGCCGTCGACCGGCCCGGCGTAGCCGCCTCGCTGGGCGATGCGCTGCAAGGCCTTCCACGTATTCGGTCCCGGGACGCCGTCGATCGGGCCCGTGTACCCGGCGCCGGCGAGCACGGTCTGCACGCCCTTCCAGGACTTCGGGCCGAGGACGCCGTCGTAGGGGCCGAAGTACCCGCCGATCCGGGCGAGCACCTGGAGCGCCGAGTTCGTGAGCGGTCCCGGGATGCCGTCGATGGCGCCGGCGTAGCCGAAGCCAGTGAGGACCTGCTGCACGCCCTTCCACGACGCGACCGTCATCACGCCGTCGATCGGCCCGGTGTACCCGCCCTTGGACGCGAGCCGCTGGACGGCCTTCCACGTGATCGGTCCGGGCAGGCCGTCGATGGCGCCGGTGTAGCCGTAGCCGGTGACGAGCTGCTGGAGGCCCTTCCAGGTGTTCACGCCAGGGACGCCGTCGTTGGGGCCCTGGTAGCCGCCGCCGCGGGCGATCCGCTGCAGCGTGATCCCGTCGGCGGGGGTGATCGCCGCGCTCGGGGCGGCGGCGGATTCGGTGGTCATGATGTCCTCCTTCGTCGATGCGGGGCCGCCCTCGATCGGCATCCGCGCCGGAGGGCCGCCGATGCGGAGGCTACGACGGCGCTCCAGCGACGGTCACCGGGCTGGCACTGAGTCGCCCCCACACGCGGATGCCCCGTGCCGGTCGTCGGGACGGGGCATCCGTCGTCGCTGGTGCTGAACGTCACGCCTCAGCGATCGAACCGCACGCCCTCGGGCTTCGGCTCGAGCAGGAAGAAGACGAGCAGGATGATGGGCCCGACGATCGGGATCCATCCGATGAACCACCAGCCGCCCGAGCGGTTGGTGTCGTGGAGCCGGCGCCACGAGAGGGCCAGCCACGGGATGAACGTCGCGAGGCCCCAGAGCACGGACGGGAGGTACGCGACGCTCCAGACGGGCGTGGGAACGCCGTTCTCGTTGACCATCATGGGATTGCCCATGGTGTACGTGAGGCCCGAGAGCACGCCGCTGATGATGGCGTTGGCCAGGAACCACCACCAGAACTCGCTGCGGCTCGCGCGGCCGTGGAAGGTCGCGTACTTCTTGAAGAATCGACTGAACGCCTGTCCGAAGGTCGCTCCGCGGAGCGGGGCGTCCAGCGGCACCTGTGCGCTGTCGGCGGTGACGTCGGTCACGATGACTCCTTGCATCGAGTGGATACGCGCCCCGACGTGGCGCGCGGAGCTCAGGGTCATGATGGCGCTGATCGGTCGGCCTGCGCCAGATCGGCGCGCCGATGGACCGCAGTGCTCCCGATTCGTTACATAGCCAAGCTATGTATAATCGACCTGTGCACGACGAACTCCAGCTCCACTCCGTCCTCGGCGACCTCGTCTCGGTGAACCACCGGCTCACGAGGCTCGCGGCATCCGTCACCGGCAGCACCGAGTCGCCCGCGGTCTGGCGCACGATCGCCGTGCTGCGCGACCTCGGCCCCATGCGCCTCGGCGAGCTCGCCCGGGTCAGCCGCGTCTCTCAGCCCACGATGACGAAGCTCGTGCACACGCTCGACGAGCGCGGGTGGATCCGGCGCATCGTCGACGCCAGCGACTCGCGCGCCTGGCTCATCTCGGCCGATCCGTCGGGGCTCGCGGCGCTCGACTCGTGGCGCGAGGAGCTCGCGGCCGCGCTCGAGCCCACCTTCGCCGGCCTCGCCGACGACGAGCTCGCCACCCTGGCCGCCGCCGTCGACATCGTGCGGGGCCGCCTCGAGCAGGTGCGCGCCGCCTCGACCGGAGCGGTCGCGTGAGCGCCGGCCACGGCGCATCCGGTTCGATCCTCCGGCAGCCGAAGGCCGTCTGGGCCGTCGCGTTCTCGTGCGTCATCGCCTTCATGGGCATCGGGCTCGTCGACCCGATCCTGCCCGCGATCGCCGCGAGCCTGCAGGCCACGCCCACCGAGACCGAGCTGCTCTTCACGAGCTACCTGCTCGTCACCGGGCTCGCGATGCTCGCCACGAGCTGGGTGTCGAGCCGCATCGGCGCCAAGAAGACGTTGCTCATCGGCCTCGGCCTGATCGTCGTGTTCGCGGCCGCGGCCGGCCTCTCGCAGAACGTCGAGTCGGTCATCGGCTTCCGCGCCGGCTGGGGCCTCGGCAACGCCCTCTTCATCTCCACCGCGCTCGCCACGATCGTCGGCGCCGCGGCCGGCGGCTCGGGCTCCGCGATCATCCTCTACGAGGCGGCGCTCGGCCTCGGCATCGCCATCGGCCCGCTGCTCGGCGGCCTGCTCGGGCACCTCAGCTGGCGCGGCCCGTTCTTCGGCACGGCCGCGCTCATGGCGATCGGCTTCATCGCGATCGTCGTCTTCCTGAAGGACGATCCCACGACGGATGCCGCGACCCGGCCGGAACCCACCCGGCTCTCCGCGCCGCTGCGCGCCCTGCGGCAGCCCGCGCTCGCCGTGCTCGCCGCCGCCGCCCTGTTCTACAACATCGGGTTCTTCGTGCTGCTCGCGTACTCGCCGTTCCCGCTCGGGTTCGACGCGATGGGCCTCGGCCTGACCTTCTTCGGGTGGGGCGTCGCACTCGCGATCACCTCGGTGTTCGTCGCACCGCTCCTCACCGCACGGATGCCGCGCACGCGTGTCCTGTGGATCGCGCTGCCGCTCCTGGCCGTCGACCCGGCCGTCGCCGGGATCGTGATCGACGACCCCGCGCTGCTCGTCACGTGCATCGTCGCCGGCGGACTCGTGCTCGGCGTGCTGAACACGGTGCTCACGGAGTGCGTCATGGAGGCGACCGACCTGCAGCGCTCAGTCGCGTCGAGCGCCTACTCCGCCGTGCGGTTCCTCGGCGGTGCGATCGCGCCGCCCGCCGCCGCCGAGCTCGCCCGCCTCATCTCGCCCGAGGCGCCGTACTACGCCGCGGCGGGCTCCGTGGTGGTCGCGCTCGCGGTCGTCGTGATCGGGCACCGCGCGCTGCGGCGCGTGGACGGGCCGGCCGAGCCCGCCATCGTCGAGGCGGAGTCGATCGCGGTCGGCGACGCGGCCTGAGGCATCCGCTCGAGTGCGCTGCGGTGCGCGACGGCCTGCTCAGCGCGGCGCGCTCGTGGTCGCTCGCACCACCAGCCGAGTGGGCAGGGGAGCGCCCGAGTCGGGCAGCGGATCGGCCGCGCCCTCGTCGAGCAGCAGCGCCATGACGACGTCGACCGCGAGCCGGCCCTGTTCGCCCGGGTACTGCTCGATGGTCGTGAGCTCGAACATCTCGGCGTACTCGTGCCCGTCGACGCCGATGATCGAGAGGTCGCCGGGCACGTCGATGCCGAGCTTCTCGGCGGCGCGGATGGCGCCGATGGCCATCTCGTCGGATGCCGCGAACAGGGCGGTCGGGCGTGCGGCCGGATGCCCCAGCAGCTGCAGCGCGCCGGTGTAGCCGCCCGGCAGGCTCACGTCGGCCTCGAGGATGACCGCGCGGTCCTCGGGCGGGATCCCGGCGGCCGCGAGCGCGTCGAGGAACCCCTGGCGCCGCTGCCCCTGCACGCTCAGCGGCAGGTCGCCCGCGCCGACGCCGGCGAGGTGGGCGATGCGCGTGTGGCCGAGGTGCAGCAGGTGCTCGGTCGCGAGCTGGCCCACCGCGCGGTCGTCGACCGAGAGCCGGGCGTCGGCGCCGCCGCTGCCGCCGAGCGCCACGAGGGGCTTCTCGCGCTTCTCGAGCGCCGCGACCTCGTGGTCGTCGAGGTCGACCCCGACCGCGATGACGGCGTCGACGCGCTTGCGGGCGAGGAAGAAGTCGAACACCCTCGCCCGGTCGGGACCGGGCTCCGACAGGTTGTAGAGCGTGAGGTCGTATCCGGCGGAGAGGAGGGCGCGCTCGATGCCCTCGAGCACCTCGCCGAAGAACCACCGGTTCACGAACGGGATGATGACGCCGACGTTCTTCGTGCGACCGGTGACGAGGCTCGCGGCATCCGGCGAGGCGATGTAGCCGATCTCCTTGGCCGCGGCCTCGACGCGGCGGCGCGTGTCGTCGGCGACGTAGCCGCCGCCGGAGAGCGCCCGCGACGCGGTGGCCTTGGAGACGCCCGCGAGCCGTGCGACGTCGCCGATGGCTGCCATCACCGCCTCCCTCCGTCGGGCTGCTCCGATGCAGAGTGTAATGCTCGGGGGAGCGAATGTGGAACCGTTTCCCTGTGCGGTCCTCGCGTGTCGGCGGCGCCCGGCATGCGGATGTGGGAGCGCTCTCCCACAGGTGCCCCGGCGATCGGCCACGGTGTCCGAACCGTGACCTCGGGTGTCTTGTGAGGAATCGCTCCGGTGTCATACCGTGGGTGCTGGAACCGGTTCCCGGTCCCCTGCCTGCACCACACTCAATGAGGAGAAGACATGAGACTCACACGGCATCGCCGCTGGGCGGTCCCCGTCGTGGCGGCCGCGGCGGTCGGCCTGGCGCTCACGGCCTGTACTGGCGACATCGCGAACGAGACCGCGGCCGACGTCGACTGCGGCCCCTACGAGGAGTACGGCACCTTCGACGGCGCCGAGGTCACGGTGGCCGGCACGATCCTCGACCTCGAGGCCGACCGGCTGAACGAGTCCTGGGCCGACTTCGAGACCTGCACCGGCATCTCGGTGGAGTACCAGGGCTCGAGCGAGTTCGAGGCGCAGATCGCGGTCCTCGCCGAGGGCGGCAACGCACCCGACGTCGGCATCGTCCCGCAGCCGGGCCTGGTTCAGCGGCTCGCCGACGGCGGCTGGCTCATCCCGGCCTCCGAGCCGGTCGAGGCCAACGTCGACGAGTTCTGGTCCGAGGACTGGAAGAAGTACGGCACGGTCGACGACACGTTCTACGGAGCCCCGCTCATGGCGAGCATCAAGGGCTACGTCTGGTACTCGCCGTCCGAGTTCGAGGAGAAGGGCTACGAGATCCCCAAGACCCTCGACGAGCTGAAGACGCTCTCCGAGAAGATCGCGGCCGAGGGCGACCACAAGCCGTGGTGCGTCGGCCTCGAGTCCGGTGACGCCACCGGCTGGCCGGGCACCGACTGGGTCGAGGACTACATGCTCCGCCTGCACGGCGCCGACGTGTACGACCAGTGGGTGACCCACGACATCCCGTTCAACGACCCGCAGGTCGCCGAGGCGTTCGACGCGGTGGGCGACTACCTGAAGAACCCCGACATGGTGAACGGCGGCATCGGCGACGTTTCGACGCTGGTCACCGAGGCGTTCCAGACGGCCGGTCTCCCGATCCTCGACGGCGCGTGCTCGCTGCACCACCAAGCCTCGTTCTACGAGACCTTCTGGAACCCCGAGGGCGGCGACGAGGTGAAGGTCGCCTCCGACGGCGACGTGTTCGGCTTCCTGCTCCCGCCGGCCAACGCGGATGACCCGCTGTCGGTCACGGGCGGCGGCGAGATCGTCGTGGCCTTCCGCGAGGCCGACGAGGTCGAGGCGTTCCGCGCGTACCTGTCGAGCGACACCTGGGCCAACAACCGGGTGAGCCTGGGCGGCGTGATCAGCGCCAACCGGGGCCTCGACCCCGAGAACGGCTCGAGCGAGCTGCTCGTGCAGTCGATCGAGATCCTGCAGGATCCCGAGACGACGTTCCGCTTCGACGGATCCGACCTGATGCCCGGTGCCGTCGGCGCCGACTCCTTCTGGAAGGGCATCGTGGCGTGGGTCGGCGGTCAGAGCACCGAGCAGACCCTCGACGCCATCGAGGCGAGCTGGCCCGCCAGCTGACCGTCCGCGCGTCGCACGCGGCGTGAGCCGGCGGGGCGACACAATCGAGGGGCGGGGTTCGACACCCCGCCCCTCGGCACCCCAGCTTCAACGACGAACCCGGGAGGCACGATGACCACGGCCGATCTGCTCGGCAAACTTCTGCAGGTGGTGATGGGCCTCGCGATCCTCGCGGCGGTCGTCGGCCTGCTCGTCTTCTTCATCGACAAGGCGCCGAAGAAGGGCCGAGACTACTGGCAGCTCGCCGGCTTCCTCGCGCCGGCGATGCTCTTCGTACTCGTCGGACTCGTCTACCCGGCGATCCGCACGAGCATCCTCGCGTTCCAGACCTCCAGCGGCGACTGGACGATGGACAACTTCATCTGGACGTTCACGCAGCCCGCGGCGATCCGCACGCTGATCAACACGATCATCTGGGTGCTGCTCGTCCCGACGATCGCGACGGGCATCGGCCTGGCGTACGCGGTCTTCATCGACCGGTCGCGTGGGGAGAAGTACTACAAGGTCGTGCTCTTCATGCCGATCGCGATCTCGTTCGTGGGCGCCGGCGTGATCTGGCGCTTCGTGTACGAGTACCGCTCCGGCGATCGCGAGCAGATCGGCCTCCTGAACGCGATCATCGTCGCGTTCGGCGGTGATCCCGTGCAATGGATGCAGACCGATCCGATCAACACGTTATTGCTCATCATCGTGATGATCTGGATCCAGACCGGCTTCGCGATGGTCCTGCTGAGCGCCGCGATCAAGGGCGTTCCCACGGAGCAGATCGAGGCGGCGCAGCTCGACGGCACCAACGGGTGGCAGCGGTTCGTGAACGTCACGGTTCCCGGCATCCGCGGCGCCCTCGTGGTCGTGGTCACGACGATCTCGATCGCCACGTTGAAGGTCTTCGACATCGTCCGAACGATGACCGCCGGAAACTTCAACACGAGCACCATCGCGAACGAGATGTACACGCAGGCGTTCCGCGCCAGCGAGATCGGACGAGGGTCGGCGCTCGCGTTGATCCTGTTCGTGCTGGTGCTGCCGATCGTCATCTACAACGTCAACGTCCTCCGGAAGCAGAGGGAGATCCGATGAGCAGCGTCGCCCCGGCCGATCTTCCCGTCGGCAAGGACATCGGCTCGATCGAGCAGGCCGAGCGGGTCACGTACGGCGACAACACCAAGGCCGGACGAGTCAAGAAGCGCCTCACGTCGCGCACCGCGACGATCGTGTCGCTCATCATCGCGGTCCTCTGGACGATCCCGACCTTCGGACTGTTCCTCTCGTCGTTCCGGCCGGCCGAGCTCATCCGCACGACCGGCTGGTGGACGTACTTCGCGAACCCCGGGCTCACGCTCGAGAACTACTCGTCCGTGCTGTTCTCGACCTCGTCGTCGTCACCGCAGCTCGGCGCGTACATCGTGAACTCGATCGCCATCGCGCTGCTCGGCACGCTCATCACGCTCGTCTTCGCGTCGATGGCGGCCTACGCGTTCGCGTGGATCAAGTTCAAGTGGGTGAGCTGGCTGTTCATCTTCGTGTTCGCGCTGCAGATCGTGCCGCTGCAGATGGCCCTGGTGCCGCTGCTGCAGGTCTTCTCGACCTTCCTCCGGCCGCTGCAGGCCTGGCTGCACGACGTGGTCCCGATCATCCCCGAGCAGAACTACGCACCCGTGTGGCTCGCGCACGCGATGTTCGGCCTGCCGCTGGCGATCTTCCTGCTGCACAACTTCATCGCGGAGATCCCGGCCGACGTGATCGAGGCGGCCCGCGTCGACGGCGCGACCCACGGCCAGATCTTCTTCCGGATCGTGCTGCCGCTCGCCACCCCGGCGCTCGCGTCGTTCGCGATCTTCCAGTTCATCTGGGTGTGGAACGACCTGTTGGTCGCCCTGATCTTCTCGGGCGGCACGCAGGACGTGGCACCACTCACCCAACGATTGGCGGAGCTGGTCGGCACGAGAGGCCAGGACTGGCAGCTCCTGACGGCCTCGGCGTTCATCTCGATCGTCATCCCGCTGATCGTGTTCTTCAGCCTGCAGCGCTACTTCGTGCGCGGTCTCCTGGCGGGGGCGACGAAGGGGTAGCTGCAACCGGCCCGAACGGGGCGGGGGGAACGGATGCCGCGTGCTGGGGGGCACGCGGCATCCGCCTGTCTGCGGGGATGCGCGGCGGTCAGCCGCGGGCGTCGGCGCGGCGACATCTCGGCGGATTCGGCTCGGTTCTGGTTCGCAATTCAGGTGCGGAGGTGTGTCGCGCCGCGGTCGCTCGGCGTGTCTGTGCGACACGCCGTGTGCGCACCTGAATTGCACACAACCGCGAGGAACGCGACTGCGCCCGACGAGAATGGGCGGTCAGCGCTGCGGGCGGTCAGCGTGGAGGAGTGGCGGCGCGGCGTCAGCGCCGCACGGCGGCGGCGCGACGACGGCGCAGCGACAGCGCCAGCAGCGCCGCGCCCGATCCGCCGAGGAGCAGGCCGGCGAGGAGCGCCGGGCCGGCGCCGTCGGGGCCCGTCGCCGGGAGCGTCGTCGTCGACGACGCGGGCGTCACGGGCGCAGCGGGGCACGCAGCGAGCGAGACGTCAGCGCTCGTCGTCAGGTCGACCGTCGTGAGCGGCACGAACGTCCCGCCGCCGATGAAGGGCGGCTCCTCGTAGGGCTCCGCGGTCCATGAGCCGTCGACCCACACCGTGTAGCTGCGCCCGCCCGGCAACGACGCGAACGACGCGCTGGCCTCGGCGAACTCGTCGCCGGTCACGACCTGCGGATCGCCATAGGGCGCCCCGCCGGCGTCGCCCACGTCGGTCACCCAGACCGCGTACTCGACACCGGCGACCAGGCGCGACAGCGAGACGTTCAGCCCGCCGGTGCCGCCCGCCGCGGTGCACTGCGTCGCGGCGACCTCGATCGCCGGCTGGCACGGCTCGACCGCGAAGGCGATCCAGTCGTAATTGGGCGTCGTCTCCTCCTCCGGTGGGAAGCTCTCCTCGACGATGACGTAGTAGTTGCCGGGCGGCATGCCGACGAACTCGCGCTCCTCGACGTCGCTCTCGGCCTCGAAGGGCCCGCCGACGCTGAAGTCGGGTCCCTCGACGTCGAACAGGTACTGGTTGCCGGGGATGAGGTTCGTGAACGACACGAACGTCACGCCGTCGCGGCTCGTGCTGCAGCTCAGCGGCGTCACCTCGACGCCGATGTCGGATGTCACGACCGCGGCGACCTCGACAGGGTCCTCCTCGGCGGATGCGGGGCCGGCCGTCAGCCCTGCGAGCCCGCCGGCGAGCACGACGGCGACGGCCGCCGCCGCCACCCTGCGGAGGAGCTCGCGCAACTGTCCATCACGATCGCGGTTCTCGGGCACGCAGGATCGTCGCATGGCGGTACTCCCTCGGGTTGGAAGCCGAACAATGCTCAAGCTAGCGGTCGTCACGCCCTCCGCGAACGTCCCCCGTTCGGGGCAGGGCATCCGGCCGCCCCGTCGCACCCCCGGCTTAGGCTTGAGCGCGTGACCATGCACGCCAGCGCGCCGGGCGGACAGTCCGGCAGGATGGGCAAGCCGCGCACGCGCATCAGCGGAGCCGACGAGAACGCGCAGCGCGCGGAGAACGCCGACGCGCCCAAGATCCCGCACCTCCTGCGCCGCATCTCGGAGCTCTTCACGCCGCACAAGGCGGCGCTCACGACGACGGTGATCCTCGTCCTCGTGGGGGCGGCGCTCAGCGTCATCCCGCCGCTGCTGACGGAGCGGGCCTTCGACGACGGCCTGTTCCCCGTCGGGGCGAACGGCGAGCTCGAACCGCCGAACCTGCCCGTGCTGACCTCGATCGTGATCGCCATGATGGCGGTGTTCATCGTGTCGTCGCTGCTCGGCGTCTGGCAGACGTGGCTCACCGCCAACGTGGGCAACAAGGTCATGGGCGCGCTCCGCGTCCGCATGTTCACGCACCTGCAGGGCATGGAGCTCAGCTTCTTCACGCGCACGAAGACCGGCATCATCCAGTCGCGCCTGCAGAACGACGTGGGCGGCGTGGCATCCGTGCTCACCAACACCGTCTCGAGCGTGCTCGGCAACACCGTCACGGTCATCTCGGCGTTCGTCGCCATGCTCATCCTGAACTGGCAGCTCACGGTCATCGCGCTCATCCTGCTGCCCGTCATGGTCATCGCGCAGCGCCGCGTCGGCCAGGTTCGCGCGCGCATCGCGGCGAAGACGCAGGAGTCGCTGTCGGAGATGACCGCGATCACGCAGGAGACCCTGTCGGTGTCGGGCATCCTCCTGTCGAAGAGCTTCACGCGGCAGGGCAGCGAGATCGGCCGCTACGCGGACGAGAACGCCAACCAGATCAACCTGCAGGTGCGCCAGCAGATGACCGGCCAGTGGTTCTTCGCGATGGTCGGCATCTTCATGTCGGCGATCCCCGCGATCGTCTACCTCGTCTCGGGCTGGCTCATCGAGGGCGGCACCACCGACATCACGGCCGGCACCATCGTCGCGTTCACCACGGTGCAGGCGCGACTGCTGTTCCCGCTCATGGCGCTCATGCGCGTGGCGCTCGACCTGCAGACCTCGGGCGCGCTCTTCGCGCGCATCTTCGAGTACCTCGACCTGAAGCCCACGATCACGGATGCCCCCGGAGCCCGCGACGTGCGCGACGGCGCAGCCCTCGGGCGCGTCGAGTTCGACGACGTGACGTTCCGCTACCCCGACGCCGACGGCGAGTCCGCGCCCACGCTCGACGGCGTGAGCTTCACGATCGAGCCCGGCCAGTACGCGGCGTTCGTCGGCCCGTCGGGCGCCGGCAAGACGACGGTGTCCTACCTCGTGCCGCGGCTGTACGAGGCATCCGACGGCTCGGTTCGGTTCGCCGGCGACGACGTGCGCGACCTGCGCCAGGAGTCGCTCATCTCGAACATCGGCATCGTCAGCCAGGAGACGTACCTCTTCCACGCGTCGATCGGCGACAACCTGCGGTACGCCAAGCCCGACGCGACGCCCGACGAGCTCGTGGCCGCAGCGCGGGCGGCCAACATCCACGAGACGATCATGTCCTTCCCCGAGGGCTACGACACGGTCGTGGGCGAGCGCGGCTACCGCCTGTCGGGCGGCGAGAAGCAGCGGATCGCGATCGCCCGGGTGCTGCTCAAGGACCCGCCCGTGCTCGTGCTCGACGAGGCGACGAGCGCCCTCGACACGATCTCGGAGCGCGTCGTGCAGCAGGCCCTCGACGACGCGGCGCGCGGCCGCACGACCATCGCGATCGCGCACCGGCTCTCGACGGTCGTCGCCGCCGACGTGATCTTCGTGGTCGTCGCCGGGCGCATCGTCGAGCGCGGCACGCACGCCGAGCTCGTGCTCGCCGACGGCGTCTACGCCTCGCTCTACCGCCAGCAGGAGGAGCGGCCCGTCCTCGAGGCCTGAGCGCGTCGGCGCGGCGGGCCGCTTCGGCGTCAGCTCCGCTCGGCGAGCATGCCCTCCATGAGCTCGATCTCCGCCTGCTGCGAGTTCACGATCGACTGCGCGAGGCTCAGCACCACGCGCGACTCGGCGCGCGCGAGCACGGCGTCCGCCATGTCCACGGCGCCCTGATGGTGGGCGATCATGAGCTCGAGGAACTGCCGCTCCGCCTCGACGCCCGTCGACGCCTGCAGCGCGGCGATCTGCTCGGCCGTCGCGAGGCCGGGCATCGGGGCTCCGGGCTCATGGGCGGATGCCGCGGCATCCGTGCCCGTCGCGTCGTGCCCGCCGTGCTCGTCGGCGCCCTCGAGCGGCGGTCGGGTCATCCACGTCATCGACGGCTCGGAGCCCGCCTGCGAGAGGTCCCACTCCTCGAGCCAGCCGTACATCTGGCCGGCCTGCTGCGACTGGGTCGTCGCGATGTCGTAGGCGAGGCGGCGCACGTCGGGATCGTCGGTGAGGTCGCGCACGATCATCGCGAGCTCCACGCCCTGCAGGTGGTGCACCTGCATGTCGCGCGCGAACCCCGCCTCGGCGCTGTGGTCGCCGGGGGTCGGCTCCGCGAGCGTCGAGAGGCGTCCGAGCGAGAACGCGACGACGGCGACGACGACGATCGCGAGGCCGGCGGCCACGAGCACCGCGATCCGGCCGGCACGCGAGGGTGCGCGCTCAGCGGCGACGTCGGGGTCGGAGTCGGTGCGTTCCAGGTCGTCGTCGTGCTCCACGGCGTCGGCCGCGTCGAGCGTCGGATGCCCCGAGGTCACGCCTTGCCCGGTGCGTCCACGCCGCCCGTGCACAGGGCGCCGGGCTCGGGCACGAGGTCGCTCTTCCAGTACTCCTCGAAGAACTGGGAGATGCGGGGGTCATCGGCCTCGTCGACCTGGAGCTGCACGTTCCAGCCGCTCAGCACGATGGGCGAGGGGAGGCCGTCGAACGGCGAGAGGATGACGTACGTCGAGGGCAGCTTCGCCTTCAGCGCGTCGAGGTCGGACGACGAGAGCGACGGGTCGTACGTGACCCAGAGGGCGCCGTGCTCGAGCGAGTGCACCGCGTTCTCGTTCGGCACCGACTCCGTGTAGACGCCGCAGTTCAGCCATGCGGGGTTGTGCTCGCCGCCGGCCGGAGGGGTCTGCGCGTAGTCGACCGCGCCCGTGACGTGCGCCGACGTGTTCTCGAAGGTCTCGACGCCCTCGACGTCGGCACCCGAGCCGCCCGCCGAGTACGACGCCGGCTGGGGGATGAGCACGAACGACACCACGAGCAGCGCGACGACGACCACGCCGACGACGATCGCCGACCCGATCGCGATCGTGCGATTCCGCTTGCGGCGCGCCTCCTGCTTGCGGAACTCGGCGAGCTTGCGCTCCCGCTCCGCCGCTCGCTGCTGCTTGATCGTGGGCTTGCCAGAACTCACGTGGGGGCCTTCCGGTCGCGTCGAGTGCGCAGGGAGCGCGCAGGGGCAGCATCAATACGAGCGCATGCACCTGTGAAAGCACCGTACCGAGGAATCTTCGACCGCGCGAACGCGGGCGTGAGTAGAGTGAGCACCAGTTGCCGGGGGGCCAACGGGGGCGGCCCGGTCCAGCGCGAGGGGGCGGGCGCGATGACGAACGCGGCAGGCGATCCGGCGGGCGGAACCGAAGCGGGCGGAGTGGTCGACGGCGGGCCGCCGCCGGCGCCGCCGAAGCACGTCACCGGGCGCGTGATCGGCCTCGCCGCGGCCGGCGCGGTCGGCGGCTTCCTCTTCGGGTTCGACTCGTCGGTGATCAACGGCGCGGTCGACGCGATCCAGCAGGAGTTCGCGCTGTCGTCGGTCGTGACCGGCTTCGCCGTCGCGAGCGCCCTGCTCGGCTGCGCGCTCGGCGCGGAGCTCGCCGGCCGCCTCGCCGACCGGTTCGGGCGCATCCCCGTCATGGTCATCGGCGCGATCCTCTTCCTCATCTCGTCGATCGGGTCGGGCCTCGCGTTCAGCGTCGTCGATCTCATCGTCTGGCGCGTCATCGGCGGCGTCGGCATCGGCATCGCCTCGGTGGTCGCGCCCGCGTACATCGCCGAGATCTCGCCACGGCTCATGCGCGGGCGACTCGCGTCGCTGCAGCAGCTCGCCATCGTCTTCGGCATCTCCGCGGCCCTGCTGTCGGACGCGTTGTTCGCGAACGCCGCGGGCGGCGCCGCCGAACCCTTCTGGCTGGGCCTCGACGCCTGGCGCTGGATGTTCATCGCGTGCGTCGTGCCGTCGGTCGTGTACGGCGTTCTCGCGTTGACGCTGCCCGAGTCGCCGCGCTACCTCGTCAAGGTCGGAAAGGAGGACCAGGCGCGTACGGTGCTGGCGCGCATCCAGCCCGGCGAGGAGGACCGCGCGGTCCGCGACATCCACGCGTCGATGGAGCAGGACGAGCTCGGCAAGAAGAAGGGCGCGCTGCGTGGGCCCGTGTTCGGCCTCCAGGGCATCGTCTGGATCGGCATCCTGCTCTCGGTGTTCCAGCAGTTCGTCGGCATCAACGTGATCTTCTACTACTCGACGACCCTCTGGCAGGCCGTCGGCTTCGACGAATCCGACTCGTTCACGATCAGCGTGATCACGTCGATCACGAACATCGCCGTGACCTTCATCGCGATCGCGCTCGTCGACCGCGTCGGGCGTCGTCCGCTGCTGCTCATCGGCTCGGCGGGCATGGCCGTGAGCCTCGGCACCATGGCGTTCGCGTTCGCGAACTCGGTCGAGGTCGACGGCGCCGTGACGCTGCCCGGCGCCTGGGCCCCGATCGCCCTCGTCGCCGCGAACCTGTTCGTCGTGTTCTTCGGGTTCTCGTGGGGCCCGCTCGTCTGGGTGCTGCTCGGCGAGATCTTCCCGAACCGGTTCCGGGCGCGTGCGCTCGGCCTCGCGGCGGCGGCCCAGTGGATCGCGAACTTCCTCATCACGGTCACGTTCCCGTGGCTCGCCGACCTGTCCCTCTTCTTCACCTACGGCATGTACGCGTCGTTCGCGGTGCTCTCGTTCCTGTTCGTCTTCTGGAAGGTTCCCGAGACGAACGGCATGTCGCTCGAGGAGTCCGAGGTGGTCTTCGCGCGCAAGGGATCGGCCAAGCGCCCGGCCGTGCAGTCCGGCTAGGCTGGGCGCGTGAGCGCACTCATGCTGTGTCGTCGTCGCTGAGACAGGCGACCCCTTCCGACGCGTCCGCGCAGCATCCGCTCGCTGTTCGACGCACTCCACCAGAGGAATGAACACGGCATGAAGTACGCAGAGTCGATCGTCGACCTCGTCGGCGACACCCCGCTCGTCAAGCTCCAGCACGTCACCGAGGGGGTGACGGATGCCACGGTGCTGGTGAAGCTCGAGTACTTCAACCCCGGCGGTTCGGTGAAGGACCGCATCGCGAGCCGCCTCATCGACGCCGCGGAGCGCGAGGGCAAGCTGAAGCCCGGCGGCACCATCGTGGAGCCGACCTCGGGCAACACCGGGGTGGGGCTCGCCCTGATCGCGCAGCAGCGCGGGTACAAGTGCATCTTCGTCTGCCCCGACAAGGTCAGCGAAGACAAGCGCAACGTGCTCATGGCCTACGGCGCCGAGGTCGTCGTGACGCCGACCGCGGTCGCGCCCGACAGCCCCGAGTCGTACTACGGGGTCTCCGACCGCCTCGCCCGCGAGATCCCGGGCGCCTTCAAGCCCGACCAGTACTCGAACCCCAACGGTCCGCGCTCGCACTACGAGACGACGGGTCCCGAGATCTGGCGCGACACCGACGGAAAGGTCACGCACTTCGTGGCCGGCGTCGGCACCGGCGGCACCATCACGGGCACCGGGCGCTACCTGCGCGAGGTGTCGGGCGACGCCGTGCGCATCATCGGCGCCGACCCCGAGGGCTCCGTCTACTCGGGCGGCACAGGCCGTCCGTACTTCGTCGAGGGCGTCGGCGAGGACTTCTGGCCGAAGGCCTACGACCCCGAGGTGCCGCACGAGATCATCGCGGTCTCCGACGCGGAGTCGTTCGCGATGACGCGCCGGCTCGCGCGCGAGGAGGGCATCCTCGTCGGCGGGTCGAGCGGCATGGCCGTCGTCGCGGCGCTCAAGGCCGCGGCATCCGCCGGACCCGACGACGTGTTCGTCGTGCTGCTGCCCGACTCGGGCCGCGGCTACCTCGGCAAGATCTTCAACGACAAGTGGCTGCGCGCCTACGGCTTCGGCAATGCGCCCGCGGGTCACACCGTGCGCAACCTGCTCGACGCGAAGGCCGACCGCACCGTCCCGCTCGTCTACGTGCACCCGAGCGACACCGTGAAGGACGCGATCGACCGCATGGCCGCGACGGGCGTCTCGCAGCTCGTCGTGCTGTCGGCCGAGCCGCCGGTCGTGCTCGGCGAGGTCCTCGGCGCGCTGCATGAAGAGGAACTGCTCGACCTCGTGTTCTCGGGCCGGGCGAAACTCACCGACGACGTCTCGACCGTGGTCGGCGACGCGCTTCCGCTCATCGGCGTGAACGAGCCCGTCGCGACGGCACGAGCGGCCTTCGGCGACGCCTCCGCGATGCTCGTCACCGACGGCGGCAAGGCGCTCGGCGTCATCAGCCGCACCGACCTGCTCTCGTACCTCTCCTCCTGATCCATCGGATGCCGCAGCGGCATCCGTCATGAAAGGCCCACGCACCATGCACGACGACGCGCGCTTCGACACCCGTGCCATCCACGCCGGACAGGCGTTCGACCCGACCACCGGCGCGGTCATCCCCCCGATCTACCAGACCTCGACCTACGTGCAGGACGGCATCGGCGGCCTCCGCGGCGGCTACGAGTACTCGCGCGGCGGCAACCCCAGCCGCACGGCGCTCGAGACGCAGCTCGCGGCGCTCGAGGGCGGCATCCGCGGCCTCTCGTTCGCGTCGGGCCTCGCGGCCGAGGACGCGCTGCTGCGCACGGTGCTCGCGCCCGGCGACCACGTCGTGATCGGCAACGACGTCTACGGCGGCACCCACCGCCTCGTGCGTCGCATCTTCGGCGCGTGGGGCATCCGGCACACCACCGTCGACACGAGCGACCTCGACCAGGTGCGCGCCGCCGTCGAGCTCGGCACGACCAAGGTGCTCTGGGTCGAGACGCCCTCGAACCCGCTCATGAAGATCTCGGACATCGCCGCGCTCACCGAACTCGGCAACGAGGCCGGCGTGCTCGTCGTCGTCGACAACACGTTCGCGTCGCCCGCGCTGCAGCAGCCCATCGGGCTCGGCGCCGACGTCGTGATCCACTCGACGACGAAGTACCTCGGCGGCCACTCCGACGTGGTCGGCGGCGGGCTCGTGTTCGCGTCCGGGCAGGAGGAGCTCGCCGAGCGGGTGACGTTCACGCAGTTCGCGGCCGGTGCGGTCTCGGGGCCGTTCGACGCGTTCCTCACGACGCGCGGGATCAAGACGCTCGGCATCCGGATGCAGCGGCACAGCGAGAACGCCCTCGCGATCGCCCGGCGGCTCGAGCAGCACGACGGCATCGCCCGCGTGCTCTACCCGGGACTCGAGTCGCACCCCGGGCACGAGCTCGCGGCCCGGCAGATGTCGGCGTTCGGCGGCATGGTCTCGATCGACCTCGAGGGCGGCGCTGCCGCGGCGCGCCGGTTCGCGGAGTCGACGGAGCTGTTCCAGCTCGCGGAGTCGCTCGGCGGCGTCGAATCGCTCGTGAACTACCCGTCGGAGATGACGCACGCGTCGGTGCGCGGCACCGAGGCGGAGGTGCCCGAGTCGATCGTGCGCCTCTCGGTGGGCATCGAGGACGTCGAGGACCTGCTCGAGGACATCGACCGGGCGCTCGCGCGGCTGTAGCGGCATCCGCCAGCCTTCGAGGACGCTGAGCGCCGGGCTTCGGCCCGGATCGCGGTGTCACAATTGAGGTGACGGCGCGCGGCACGTCACCGGCGCCGAGGAGATGAGCGCCATGGTCTGGCTCTGGGTCACCATCATCATCGTCGCCATCATCGCCATCGTGCTGTTCTTCATGTCGGTGAAGATCGTGAAGCAGTACGAGCGCGGTGTCGTGCTCCGGTTCGGACGGCTGCACCGCGTGCGCGATCCCGGCATCCGCTTCATCATCCCGTTCGTCGACGTGATGACGAAGGTGTCGTTCCGCATCGTCACGCTGCCGATCCAGTCGCAGGGCATCATCACCCGCGACAACGTGAGCGTCGGCGTCTCGGCGGTCGCCTACTACCGCGTCGTCGACGCCGTGAAGTCGGTCATCGCGATCGAGAACGTGCAGTCCGCGATCGACCAGATCGCCCAGACGACGCTGCGCAAGGTCGTCGGGCAGCACCACCTCGATGAGGCGCTGTCCGACACCGCGACCCTGAACGCCAACATCCGGCAGATCCTCGACGTGACGACCGCGGAGTGGGGCGTCGAGGTGACGCTCGTCGAGCTGAAGGACATCCTGCTGCCCGACTCGATGAAGCGGGCGATGGCCAGGCAGGCCGAGGCCGAGCGCGAGAAGCGTGCGAAGATCATCGCCGCCGAGGGCGAGGCGATGGCCGCGGCCCAGCTCGGCGCCGCGTCCGACACGATGATGTCGCATCCACTCGCACTGCAGCTGCGGACGCTGCAGAGCATCGTGGAGGTCGGCGTCGACAAGAACACGCTCGTCGTGTTCCCGGCGCCGCTCATGACCTCGATCGGCGAGCTCACGTCGTTCATCGACCGCGAGGCGGCGGTGTCGCAGGTGCGCGGGCACTGACTCCGGGGAGCGCCGCGGCGGACCGGGACAGCCCGCCGCGGCCCGGGGGATCCCCGCCGTCGGCTCGGGTCGTGCCCGTTGTCGCTCGGTGGCAGGAATTCGATGAAGTGTGTCGATCCTGCCATCGCACGTGTCGGTGGGATGCCCCAGAATGAGCGGGTGACATCGAATCAGGCGGGCGCCGCGATCGGCGCGCAACCGGCGACCTCGCCGGGCGCCGCGGACGCTCCAGCGACCGACGGCGGGCAGGCGCACCACGGAACCCTCGGGCTCGTACAGGGCACGGCGCTCTACATCGCGAGCGTCCTCGGCACCGGCATCCTCGTGCTTCCCGGGCTGGCCGCCGCTGCTGCCGGGCCTGCGTCCATCGTCGCGGTCGCCGCGGTGCTCGTGCTCTCGATCCCGCTCGCCGGCACCTTCGCCGCGCTCGCCGCGCGCTACCCCGACCCGGGCGGCGTCGCCAGCTACGTGCGCCGTGCGCTCGGCGCCACGGCCGCGCGCATGACGGGCTACTGGTTCTACTTCGGCGTCTGCGTGGGCGCCCCGGTCGTCGCGATCCTCGGCGGGGAGTACGTCGTCGCGGTGCTCGGCGTCGACCGCGCCGCCGTGCCGATCATCGGCTTCGCGGTCTTCGTGCCGCCGTTCATCGCGAACTGGTTCGGCGTGCGCGTGGCGGGCTGGGTGCAGTTCGTGCTCACGGGCCTGCTGCTGTCGGTCGTGGTCGGCGTCGTCGCCGTCACGTTCCCCGCGGTCGAGGCGTCGAACTTCACGCCGTTCCTGCCCAACGGGTGGGCCGGCGTCGGGCTCGCGATCAGCCTGTTCGTGTGGGCGTTCGCCGGCTGGGAGGTCGGCACCCACATCGCCGGCGAGTTCAAGAACCCCCGTCGCACGATCCCCATCGCCACGGCGATCGCGATCGTCGTCGTGGGCCTCGGCTACCTGGCGCTCCAGTTCGTGACCGTCGCGGTGCTCGGCTCGCGCGCCGGCGAGGGCCAGGTGCCCCTGCTCGATCTCGTCGAGTCGACGGCGCCCGGCATCGGGTCGGTGCTGGTGGCGATCGTCGCGGCCGTCGTGACGCTCGGCGTCGTCAACGCCTACCTGCCCGCCTTCGGCAAGCTCGGCGCGGCGCTCGGTCGCGACGGCGATCTGCCGCGGTGGCTGGCCAAGGGCGCAGCCGATGGCGAGGTCCCGCGCCGGTCGCTGGCCCTCACCGGCGTGCTCATCGTCGTCTACTTCGGGCTCATGCTCGTGAACCGGCTCGACCTCACCGGCTTCATCCTCATCCACACGAGCAACATGGTCGCCATCTACGCGGCCGGCATGCTCGCCGCCACCCTGCTGCTCGAGCGTTGGAGCCTCGGCTGGTGGCTCGCGGTCGTCGCGACCGTCATGACGGCCGGCCTGCTGGTGCTCGCGTGGGCGAACCTCATCGTGCCGCTCGTGCTCGCGCTCGCCGCGGTGCTCGTCACCCTGGTGCGCCGGGTGCGGCGCAGGCGGGCCGCCGCGCGGGCCTCTCGTGTCGCACGGGCCGAGGAGGATGCAGCCGACGCCCCAGGCGATGATGCCGACGCCGACGCCGGCGTCTCCGAACCCGTCCTCACCGCCACCGCCCGACAGGAGCCCCGTTGACCGAGTACCGTGCCGCCTTCGACGCCGACATCGACTTCGTGAACGGGGGTCGGCTGCAGGCCCAGGGCTTCCGGCTCGACCTCCCGTCGGCCGACCTCACCGGGGCGCAGATCGGCGAACTCCTCGTGCGTCACCTCGGCCTCGCCATGGTCGGCCGCGTCGAGCTGACGAACCTCGAGATCGTCGAGGAGGCGCACAAGGGGTCGCGCGGCGTGGCCGAGACGGCGACGGATGCCGCGGCATCCGCTGCCCGCACCGGCACAGCGGGAGCGACCCGAGGCGAGCTCGTCGACCTGAGCCACCCGATCCGGGCCGGCCTCGTCACGTATCCGGGCATCCCGGCGCCGACCATCACCCCGCACCTCACCCGCGAGGCGTCGCGCGACCACTACGCGCCGGGCACGGAGTTCGCGATCGACATCATCACGATGGCCGGCAACACGGGCACCTACCTCGACTCGCCGTACCACCGCTACGCGGAGGGCGGCGACCTCGCGAGCCTCGATCTCGCGACCCTCGTGGGCGTGCCCGCCGAGGCCTTCCGGTTCACGGATGCCACGACGCGCGGCATCCCCGCCGAGGCTCTGCTCGACCGCGACCTCGCCGGCACCGCCGTGCTGCTGCACACCGGCTGGAGCCGCCACTTCGGCACGCCCGAGTACGCGCAGGGAGCGCCGTTCCTCACCGAGGCCGGTGCGCAGCACCTCGTCGACGCGGGTGTCGCGATCGTCGGCATCGACTCGCTGAACATCGACGACACCGAGTCGGGCGGCACGCGCCCGGCGCACTCGATCCTGCTCGCGGCCGGCGTGCACGTCGTCGAGCACCTCACGGCGCTCGACCGCGTGCCCGCGCACGGCGCGCGCTTCACGGCGGTGCCGCCGCGGGTCGAGGGCTTCGGCACGTTCCCGGTGCGGGCGTTCGTGGAGCTGCCGGTCGGCTGAGCCGACAGCCGGTGTCGGCGATCCGACCGCGGCCGTCGCCGATCCGACGGTCGCGGCGGCCGACGCGTGCCCGATGGGTCACGTGGCGACCCACGGCGTCGTGCGGTGGCATCCGCCGAGTTCGTGGGTGAGGATTAGGGAATGATCGCTCCCGAGTACTCGCTTCGCGACGGCACGTCCCTCCCTGCGATCGGGCTCGGCACCTACGGACTCAACGAGCAGGCCGGCATCGAGGCGATCGTCTCGGGCATCGCCGACGGATACCGCCTGCTCGACACCGCGTACAACTACGGCAACGAGGACGTCGTCGGCGAGGCCGTGCGCCGCTCGGGCGTCGACCGCAGCGACCTCGTGATCACGACCAAGCTCCCCGGCCGCCACCACGGGTACGACGAGACGATCGCCAGCCTCGAGGAGTCGCGCCGGCGCCTCGACGTCGAATGGGTCGACCTCTACCTCATCCACTGGCCGCTGCCGCGCATCGACAAGTTCATCGACAGCTGGCGGGCGATGATCCGCCTGCGCGAGCGGGGAGTCGTGCGCTCGATCGGCGTCTCGAACTTCACGGCCGACATGCTCGACCGCCTCGACCGCGAGACCGGGGTCGTGCCGTCGGTCAACCAGGTCGAGCTGCACCCGTACTTCCCGCAGGAGGAGCTGCGCGCCTACCACGACGAGCACGACATCCGCACCGAGAGCTGGAGCCCGCTCGCGAAGCGCTCCGAGCTGCTGCAGGAGGCGGTCATCACCGGGCTCGCGGCGGAGAAGGGCGTGTCGCCCGCGCAGATCGTGCTGCGCTGGCACGTCGAGCTCGAGGCCGTGCCGATCCCGAAGTCCGCGGATGCCGAGCGCCGCCGCGCGAACCTCGACGTGTTCTCCTTCAGCCTCGAGCCCGAGGAGGTCGAGGCGATCTCGGCGCTCTCGCGCGGGCGCCTCTGGGGCGCCGACCCCGACACGCACGAGGAGTTCTAGCCCGAGGTCCGACGGGGCGACCGCGCTCGTTCGCCGGGAGGTCGCCGGGGCGACGGGCCGCGTTCATCGGGCGTCGGCAGGCTCGCGGCATGGCCATCTCCCGACGTCTTGCGATCGCCGCGTCCGCCGCGATCGCCCTCGCCCTGGCCGCGCCCGTCGCGGCATCCGCTCGCCCCGGCGTCGACCCCTCGACGCCCGCGGTCGTGACCACCGACATCGAGACGCCCGTGCTCTACGACGACGACGAGGGCGGCAACGCCTCGGGCGACGACCCCGCGATCTGGGTGAACCCCACCCACTCCGCCGAGTCGATCGTGATCACGACGGCCAAGGAGGGCGGCCTTCGTGTCTACGACCTCGCGGCGGACGAGCTCCAGTCGCTCGCGGCCGAGCCGGCTCCCCGCGCCGACGGTGCCGACGGCCGCTACAACAACGTGGACATCGCCTACGGCCTCGACCTGGGCGACGGACCTGTCGACATCGCGGTGGTGTCCGACCGGTACAACGACCAGCTCCGGTTCTTCGCCATCGACCCGGCCGGCTCGTCGGCGACGCAGCCGCTGCGCGAGGTGACCGCGCCCGAGCTGCCGTTCCTCTTCAGCGCCGACCGCGCCGAGGTCGACGAGGAGCACACCGCCTACGGGCTCGCCGTGTGGCAGCCGAAGGGCGGCGACGCCGTGGCGGTCGTCACGCAGGAGGGCGCGACGACGGTCGCGACCGTGCGCCTCGTCGCGGGCGACGGCGTCGTCGGGTACGCGGATGCCGCGACGATCGACTTCCCCGCGACCTTCCCGCTGCCCGACGGCACGACGTGGATCCCGTGCGAGGAGCCCGGCGTGCTGCCGCAGCTCGAGGGCGTGAGCGTCGACCAGCGCACCGGCGTGCTCTATGCCGCGCAGGAGGACGTCGGCCTGTGGCGCCTGCAGCTGCCGATCGGCCGCGGCGAGCCGAAGCTCGTCGACCGCGTTCGCGACTTCGGCGTGCACGACGCCTACGACCCCGAGACCGAGGAGTGCGCGCCCATCGATCCCGCCGACGCGGGCTTCGGCGGCACCGTCCTCGAAGCCGACGCCGAGGGCGTCGACGTCTACCACGGCCCCGGCGCCACCGGCTACGTGATCGTGTCGAGCCAGGGCGGCGACACCTACGCGGTCTACCGCACGCAGGGTCGCAACGACCTGGTCGGCACCTTCCGGGTCGCGGGCGTCGACGACGTGAACGGCTCCGACGGGCTCGCCGTGACGAACCGGCCCGTCGGCGAGTACCGGCAGGGCCTGCTCGTCACGCACGACGAGCCCGACAGCGGACCCGAGGTCGACGACGAGCGGGATGCGACGAACTTCTCGTACGTGCAGTGGGGCGACGTCGCCGACGCGCTCGGCCTCACGGCCAGCGCCGCGGAGCGCAACGACCCGCGCTTCGGCCGCTGAGCGAGCGCCGGCCCGCCGCCGAGCGGTGGCGGGCCGGTCCGTCGGTGGCCGGGGATAGGCTGAATCGAGTGAGCGACTCGACGACGAACCCCGGGCCCGACACCTCCGAGCATTCGGTGGAGCCGGGCGTCGAGGCGGTCGCGTCGGCCGAGGCATCCGCTCGAGTCGGGTCGGATGCCGCGGCGAGCACCGAGCCCGACGCCCTCCGTCGTGTCGACACCGGCGCCATGGCCGAGGCCGGCGCCGCCGCGGCCGCACCGCCGGCGCGCAGCACGTTCTCGCTGCCCTACCGGTGGCTCTCGATCGGCATGTACTCGATCATCTTCCTGGCGGCGTTCGAGGCCATGGCGGTCACCACGATCATGCCGCTCGTCGCGCGCGACCTCGACGGGGTGGAGTTCTTCGCGCTGGCGTTCGCGGTGCCGCTCGCCGCGGGCATCATCGGCATGGTGCTCGCCGGCAACTGGACCGACCGATCGGGCCCGCTGCCCTCGCTCATCACGTCGGCGGTGCTGTTCGTCGTCGGCCTGCTGATCGCCGGCACGGCCGTGACCATGCCGATGTTCATCCTCGGGCGCTTCGTGCACGGCATCTCGGGCGCCGCGGTCATCGTGCCGCTCTACGTCATCGTCGCGCGCATCTATCCCGAGGCGCTGCGGGCCCGAGTGTTCGCCGGCTTCGCGGCGGCCTGGGTGATCCCGTCGATCGTCGGTCCGGCCCTCGCGGGCCTCGTCGCCGAGACCGTGAGCTGGCACTGGGTGTTCCTCGGCGTGATCGCCCTCATCGTGCCGGCCGCGGCCATGATGCTCCCGCCGATCCTGCGCGTGCGCGACCAGGTGCAGGGCGATCCGGCGGTGCGCTGGAGCGTCGCGCGGGTCGCGTGGGCCGTGCTCGCGGCGGCGTCGGCGCTCACGCTGTCGCTCTCGAAGGAGTTGCCCGACCCGTGGCAGTGGGTCGTCGCGATCGCGTCCATCGCGCTCGTGGCCGTCGCCGCCCGACCGCTCATGCCGGCCGGCACCCTGCGCGCCGCGCGGGGGATGCCCGCGACCGTCCTGCTCCGGCTCATCGTGGCGGGCGCGTTCTTCGGCAGCGAGATATACCTGCCCTACCTGCTCATCGAGCGCTACGAGTTCTCGCCGAGCCTCGCCGGCGCGGTGCTCACCGGCGCGGGCGTGACGTGGGCGGCGGGCTCCTGGCTCCAGGGTCGCCTCGGCGACCGGATGTCGAACACGCAGGCGGTGCAGCTCGGTGCGAGCGTGCTCACGGCGGCGCTCGTCGTGGTGCTGCTCGTGTCGGCGTTCACGCTGGCGCCGGCCATCGCGTTCATCGCATGGACGATCGCGGGCGGCGCCATGGGCATCATGTACCCGCGCTTCTCGGTCGCCGTGCTCAAGCTGTCGCCCGTGTCGTCGCAGGGCTTCAACAGCGCCGCGCTCTCGATCGGGGAGTCGCTCGGCGCGGCGGTCGCGCTCGCGCTCACCGCGCTCGTGTCCAGCTCGCTCGCGGCGGGCGCGTTCACGGCGGACTTCGCCGTGACCGTGGCCATCGCGGTGGTCGCGGTCGTGCTGGCGCCCCGGGTACGGCCTCGAGGGGCCGTCGCGGCATCCCAATCGGCCTGAATCCACCGTGACAGCGGTGTCGCGGCATCCGAATCGGCCTGTTGGCCGCGCCGGTCGTGTGACGGCACACGCATACGGGTCGTGGCCCGTGCCCTCGCGGATGTGACGTCACATCTGTGACCGTCACATTCCCGCAGAGTTGTGCATAATTGGAGTCGACGAAGCATGTGACCGTGCACATGCCGGAACCCGATCGAGGACGCCGTGCCGGAGGAGCCGCAGCGGGGGAGAGCCCCGAGCATCCGCGATGTCGCGCGCCTGGCGGGCGTCTCGCACCAGACGGTGTCGCGCGTGCTCAACAACCACCCGAGCATCCGGCCCGAGACGAAGCAGCGCGTGCTCGACGTCATGGCCGAGCTGCAGTACAAGCCCAATCGCGCCGCGCGGGCGCTCGTCACGAGCCGATCGCGCACCATCGGGATCCTCTCGGCGTCCAGCACGCAGTACGGCCCGGCGTCGAGCATCGCCGCGATCGAGGAGGCCGCGCGCGCGGCCGGCTACTGGGTGAGCACGGCGAACATCGACACCGCGGACCCCGGCTCGATCTCCGACGGACTCGCCCATCTCGCGGCGCAGGGCATCGAGGGCCTGGTCGTGATCGCGCCGCAGGTGCGCGTGTTCGACACGCTCGCGAAGCTGTCGATCGACGTGCCCTACGTGTCGCTGCAGTCGACCGGACGGGACCCCGATCACGCGCTCTCGGTCGACCAGATCGCCGGCGCCCGCATGGCCACACGGCACCTGATCGAGCTGGGACACCGCGGGATCTACCACCTCGCGGGGCCGCAGGACTGGATCGAGGCCGAGGCCAGGATGCGCGGGTTCCTCGACGAGATGAGCTCGCAGGACGTGCCGACGACCGCGCCGATCCTCGGCGACTGGACGGCCGACTTCGGCTACTGGGCCGGGCGCGAGCTGCTCACCGTGCGGGACTTCACGGCCATCTTCGCCTCGAACGACCAGATGGCGCTCGGCCTCATGCACGCGGTCCGCGACTCGGGTCTCGAGATCCCGCGCGACATCTCGATCATCGGGTTCGACGACATCCCCGAGGCGCCGCACTTCTGGCCGCCGCTCACGACCGTGCGGCAGGACTTCGCCGAGCTCGGGCGCCGCTGCGTGGCGCTCCTGCTCGGCGACCTCGACCCCGCCGCGGCCGACTACCACGGGACGATCGTGCCCGAGCTGATCATCCGCGGGTCGACGGGGGCGCCGCCGTGGTGAGTCCCCGGCTCGTCGCAGACCCCCCGCGCGCCGTTACCGATCCGTGACCTCCGTGAGTTGACAGCACGATCGCTGGTGCGGTTAGCATGTGTGACGTTCGTGTGAACGGTCACATCACGTCACACGAACCGGTTCCATCCAGATCGACGAAGGAGTCCCGCGTGCTGATCACCGAGGTTGCGCACGTGCCCGCCCAGGGCCGCAGCGCGTTCGCCGGTGCCCGCGGAGGTGCGCGATGAGCTCGTTCGGCCCGCAGGTCGAGGTCGCCATCGCCCGGGTCCGTGCCGAGGTGGCCAAGCTCCACGCCGAGCTCACGCGCTACGGCCTCGTCGTCTGGACGGGGGGCAACGTCTCGGGCCGCGTGCCCGGCGCCGACCTGTTCGTGATCAAGCCGTCGGGCGTCTCGTACGACGAGTTGGCTCCCGAGAACATGATCCTCTGCGACCTCGACGGCAACGTGATCCCGGGCACGCCCGGCGCCGACCGCGCCCCCTCGAGCGACACCGCAGCGCACGCCTACGTCTACCGCAACATGCCCGAGGTCGGCGGCGTCGTGCACACGCACTCCACCTACGCCACCGCCTGGGCCGCGCGCGGCGAGGAGATCCCCTGCGTGATCACGGCGATGGCCGACGAGTTCGGCGGGCCGATCCCGGTCGGCCCGTTCGCGATCATCGGCGACGACTCGATCGGCCGGGGCATCGTCGAGACGCTGAGCGGCCACCGCTCGCGCGCCGTGCTGATGCGGAACCACGGCCCGTTCACGATCGGGTCGAGCGCGAAGGACGCGGTGAAGGCCGCCGTCATGGTCGAGGACGTCGCCCGTACCGTGCACCTCGCCCGTGAGGCCGGCCCGCTCGTCCCCATCCCGCAGGACGCGGTCGACCGCCTCTACGACCGGTACCAGAACGTGTACGGGCAGCAGGGCGACGCCCGCCGCGCCGGCACCACGAAGACCCCCGCGCGGGCGAAGACCACCCGCCGCACCACCAAGGTCGGATCATGATCCGGCGACCCCGAGAGCTTGCGACCGTCGGCACAGCACGACCGGCGCGAGGGAGGCGGCTGACATGGACGAAGCCGGCTCCGACTGTCACCAAGACAACGACGTCCATGACTGACAACACAGTGAAAGGAAACACCGTGAAGAACACGAAGAAGGTGCTTCTCGCCACGCTCGCGGCCGGCTCGATGCTGGCTCTCGCCGCGTGCTCGGGCGGCAGCGGCGGTGGCAGCAGCGACGGCGGCGGAGACGGCGGCCTCATCGGCGTCGCGATGCCGACGAAGAGCTCGGAGCGCTGGATCCAGGACGGCGACGCCGTCAAGGAGCAGCTCGAGGAGCAGGGCTTCACCGTCGACCTGCAGTACGCCGAGGACGACATCCCCACCCAGGTCTCGCAGATCGAGAACATGATCACGAAGGGCGCCGAGGCGCTCATCATCGCCTCGATCGACGGCACCACGCTGTCGCAGGTGCTGCAGGACGCGGCCGACGCCGACATCCCCGTCATCGCCTACGACCGCCTCATCCGCGACTCGGAGAACGTCGACTACTACGCGTCGTTCGACAACTACAAGGTCGGCGTGCAGCAGGCGACGTCGCTCCTCAACGGCCTCGGCCTCACCGACCTCGAGGGCGAGCCCGCTGCGGACGCCCCGGCCGGCCCGTTCAACATCGAGCTGTTCGCCGGTTCGCCCGACGACAACAACGCCACGTTCTTCTGGAACGGTGCGATCGACACGCTCCAGCCGCTCATCGATGACGGCACCCTGGTGGTGAAGTCGGGCCAGACCGACTTCGAGCAGGCAGCCATCCTCCGCTGGGACGGCGAGGTCGCGCAGGAGCGCATGGAGAACATCCTCACCTCGACCTACTCCGACGGCTCGACGGTCAACGCGGTGCTCTCGCCGTACGACGGCCTGTCGCGCGGCATCATCTCGGCGCTCACCGACGCGGGCTACTCCGTCGGCGAGGGCTGGCCGATCATCTCCGGCCAGGACGCCGAGCTCGACTCGGTCAAGGCGATCAACTCGGGCGAGCAGTTCGCGACCATCTTCAAGGACACGCGTGAGCTCGCGAAGGTCGCCGTCGACATGGCGTCGGCGATCCTGAACGGCGAGGAGCCCGAGGTGAACAACACCGAGGACTACGACAACGGCGTGAAGGTCGTGCCGTCCTACCTCCTCGAGTCGCAGATCGTCGTCAAGGACAACATCACCGAGGTCCTGGTCGACAGCGGCTACTGGACCGAAGAGGAAATCAACGGCTAGTCACCACCGGAGCATGCCGGCCGGATGACGCTTCGTCCCGCGTGTCGGGGCCTGGGCGGGAGTACTCTCGCCTCAGGTCCCGGCCGCAGGGGCATCCGTCGTCCGGCCGGCCCCACCCGGCAATGAAGCAGGAGCAAGGATGACCACCAACATTCTCGAGATGCGCGGCATCACGAAGACGTTCCCGGGCGTGAAGGCCCTGTCGAACGTCACCCTCGGGGTCGAGCGCGGCGAGGTGCACGCGATCTGCGGCGAGAACGGCGCCGGCAAGTCGACCCTCATGAAGGTGCTGTCGGGCGTGTACCCGCACGGCAGCTACGACGGCGACATCGTCTTCGAGAACGAGACGGTTGCGTTCAAGGACCTCACCGACAGCGAGGCCAAGGGCATCGTCATCATCCACCAGGAGCTCGCGCTCAGCCCCTACCTGTCGATCGCCGAGAACATCTTCCTCAACAACGAGCTGAAGGGCCGCGGCGGCCTCATCGACTGGAACAAGACGAACTTCGAGGCATCGAAGCTCCTCGCCCGGGTCGGCCTGCGCGAGAACCCCACGACGAAGATCATGGACATCGGCGTCGGCAAGCAGCAGCTCGTCGAGATCGCGAAGGCGCTCTCGAAGGAAGTCAAGCTGCTCATCCTCGACGAGCCCACCGCCGCGCTCAACGACGAGGACTCCGACCACCTGCTCGACCTGATCCTGCACCTCAAGGGGCAGGGGATCACGTCGATCATCATCAGCCACAAGCTGAACGAGATCAAGAAGGTCGCCGACTCCGTCACGGTCATCCGCGACGGCAAGACCATCGAGACCATCGCCAAGCAGGACGTCACCGAAGACCGCATCATCAAGGACATGGTCGGCCGGGACCTCGAGCACCGGTATCCCGACCACACGCCGAACATCGGCGAGGAGCTCCTGCGCGTCGAGGACTGGACGGCGCACCATCCGCAGGACACCTCGCGAGTCATGGTCGACAACGTGAACATGAACGTTCGAGCGGGCGAGATCGTCGGCATCGCGGGCCTCATGGGCGCGGGGCGCACCGAGTTCGCGATGAGCCTCTTCGGCCAGAGCTACGGGTCGAAGATCACTGGCAAGGTGTTCCTCCGCGGCAAGGAGATCAAGACCCGCACGGTCGCCGAGGCGATCGACCAGGGCATCGCCTACGCCACCGAGGACCGCAAGACGTACGGCCTCAACCTCATCGAGGACATCAAGCGCAACATCTCGATGGCGTCCCTGAAGAAGCTCGAGAAGTACGGCCTCGTGCACGACAACGAGGAGTACGCGGTCGCGAACGAGTACCGCAAGTCGATGAACATCAAGGCGCCGAGCGTCCTGGTGAAGACCGGAAAGCTCTCGGGCGGCAACCAGCAGAAGGTCGTGCTGTCGAAGTGGATCTACTCGGACCCCGACGTCCTGATCCTCGACGAGCCGACGCGCGGCATCGATGTGGGCGCCAAGTACGAGATCTACTCGATCATCAATCGCCTGGCCGCGGCCGGGAAGGGCATCATCGTGATCTCGTCGGAGCTGCCCGAGCTGCTCGGCATCTGCGACCGCGTCTACGCCCTCTCGGAGGGCCGCATCACCGGTGAACTCCCCGTCGAGGAGGCCACCCCCGAGGCGATGCTCAAGCTCATGACCATGGAAAAGCCCCGCTAGCCGGCGCTGGCGGATACACCAGGAGACACCATGTCGAATCCGAACCCCCCGACCACCGAGGAAACCCACGTCGGCGGCGGCAACATCAACCCCGTCGAGAACAAGTTCACCGACCGGCTGAGCCACGTGCTCTCCGACCTCGGCCGGAACGGCATCTTCATCGCGCTCATCGCAGTGGTCGTGCTGTTCTCGATCCTGACCAACGGCATCCTGCTTCGCCCGCAGAACATCTCCAACCTGGTCGTGCAGAACGGGTACATCCTCGTGCTCGCGATCGGCATGGTGATGGTCATCATCGCCGGCCACATCGACCTGTCGGTCGGATCCGTCGCGGCCTTCGTCGGTGCCTGTTCCGGCGTGTTCGCCGTGCAATGGGGCCTGCCGTGGTGGCTCTCGGTCCTCCTCTCGCTCGGCATCGGCGCGCTCGTGGGCGTGTGGCAGGGATTCTGGATCGCGTTCGTCGGCATTCCAGCGTTCATCGTGACCCTGGCGGGCATGCTCATCTTCCGAGGGCTCGCCCTCGTCGTGCTGGGCAATGCGAACATCGGCTCGTTCCCGGCCGAGTACCGCGCACTGGGCAACGGCTTCCTCACCGACGTGTTCGGGGAGTTCGAGCTCGATCCCCTCACGCTCGGCGTCGGCGCCCTCGCGATCCTCGCCATCATCGTGCAGCAGGTGCGCACGCGTCGCGGCCGCCAGAAGTACGGCCAGGACGTCGAGCCCATGGCGTGGTTCATCACGAAGCTCGTGCTCGTGTCGGCCGCGATCGGCTTCTTCGCCTATTCACTCGCGGGCTACAAGGGCATTCCGATCACGCTGATCCTCCTCGCGGTGCTCGTGCTCGTGTACGGCATCGTGATGAACCGCACGGTGTTCGGCCGCCACATCTACGCGATCGGCGGCAACCGCCACGCTGCGGAGCTCTCGGGCATCAAGACCCGCCGCGTCGATTTCTGGCTGTTCGTGAACATGGGCACCCTCGCGGCGCTCGCCGGCCTCATCTTCACCGCGCGACTGAACCTCGCGGGGCCGAAGGCCGGTGACGGCTTCGAGCTCGAGGCGATCTCGGCGGCGTTCATCGGCGGAGCAGCGGTGCAGGGCGGCGTCGGAACGATCGGAGGGGCCATCATCGGTGGCCTGATCATCGGCGTGCTCAACAACGGCATGTCGATCCTCGGCATCGGCATCGAGTGGCAGCAGGTCGTCAAGGGCCTGGTGCTGCTGCTCGCGGTCGCGTTCGACGTCTACAACCGACGCCGCTCCGGCAGCTGACGCGTCGGTCGACCCGAGGGGGCGGATGCTGCGGCATCCGCCCCCTTCGCCGTCTTCGAATGCTGCGGCATCCGTGGCCGCGTTCGGTGCCAGCGCGATGTGCGCAATTCAGGTCGCCGCTCGGCGTGTCGGCGCGACACGCCGCGGAACCGGCGCGACGCGCCGGCGCGAACCTGAATTGCATCGCCGGGCGAGCGGATGCCGCGGCATCCCTGGCCCACTCGAGCGCCGTCGCCCGGCGGCAGCCACCCCCCGACTCCACCCACCCCGCCGCCCGGCAGCAGCCTCCACTCCCGACGGGAATGCAGGAACTTCTGCTGGTCGAGCGGCATGTCGGAGTGCGTCGGGCGGCGTGTCGCGCGGATCTTCCTGCATTCGGACCGGGCCGTGAAGAACGGCGAGCCGGACGGGTTGAGACTCGGCTTCGTTAGCGCTAACATCTTCCTTCGTTAGCGCTAACGAACCCACCCCTCGACGAAGGAGTCCCCGTGTCCGACCAGCAGTACGTGACGGGCACCGCGCTCGACGAGTTCGCCGACTTCGTCCGGGGGCTGCAGTCGTCGGAGGACGGCGCCGAGGTGGCCGAGCGCATGGACCGCTGGTTCGAGGCATCCGGTCGAGCGGCCGCGGCGTGAGCCCCGCGGCATCCGCCTTCGCGCCCGAGGTCGAGGCGGCGATCGCGCAGGTGCGCGCGGACGTCGCGAGCCTGCACGCCGAACTGACCCGCTACGGGCTCGTCGTCTGGACGGGCGGCAACGTCTCGGGTCGCGTGCCCGGCGCCGACCTGTTCGTCATCAAGCCCTCGGGCGTGAGCTATGACGACCTCGCGGCCGGGAACATGATCCTCTGCGACCTCGACGGCAACGTGATCCCGGGCACGCCCGGTTCGGAGCGCGCCCCGTCGAGCGACACGGCGGCGCACGCCTACGTCTACCGCAACATGCCCGAGGTCGGCGGCGTCGTGCACACGCACTCCACCTTCGCCGTCGCGTGGGCGGCGCGCGGCGAGGAGATCCCGTGCGTGATCACGGCCATGGCCGACGAGTTCGGCGGACCGATCCCGGTCGGTCCGTTCGCGATCATCGGCGACGACTCGATCGGCCGGGGCATCGTCGAGACGCTGAGCGGCCACCGATCGCGTGCTGTGCTGATGCGGAACCACGGCCCGTTCACGATCGGGTCGAGCGCGAAGGACGCGGTGAAGGCCGCCGTCATGGTCGAGGACGTCGCGCGCAGCGTGCACTTCGCCCGCGAGGCCGGGCCCCTGGTCCCGATCCCGCAGGACGCGGTCGACCGCCTCTACGACCGCTACCAGAACGTCTACGGACAGAGTGGAGATGCACGCCGATGAGCGACACCCAACACACGACGGATGCCGCGCGCGCCGCGATCCTCGACGGACGCACGTCGCTCGGGATCGAGTTCGGCTCGACCCGCATCAAGGCGTGCCTCGTCGGCGAGGACCCGACGCAGGTGCTCGCGGTCGGCAGCCACGAATGGGAGAACGAGTTCGTCGACCGCCGCTGGACCTACTCGCTCGAGGCGGTCTGGTCGGGCCTGCAGGCGGCCTACGCCGACCTCGTCGCCGACGTGCGCCGCCGCTTCGACGTGCAGCCCGAGACGTTCGGCGCGATCGGCGTCTCGGCGATGATGCACGGCTACCTCGCGTTCGACGCCGCCGACGAGCTGCTCGTGCCGTTCCGCACGTGGCGGAACACGTCGACGGGACCGGCCGCGGCGGAGCTCAGCGAGCGGTTCGGGCTCAACATCCCGCTGCGCTGGTCGATCGCCCACCTGCACCAGGCCGTCCTCGACGAGGAGCCGCACGTGCCGCAGGTCGCGTTCGTCACCACGCTGGCCGGTTACGTGCACTGGAGGCTCACGGGCCGCAAGGTGCTCGGCGTCGGCGACGCGTCGGGCATGTTCCCGATCGACTCGGATGCGAACGACTACGACGCCCGCCTGGTGGAGGTCTTCGACGGCCTCGTCGCCGACCGCGCCCCCGGCCTGCGGCTCACCGAGCTCCTGCCCCAAGTGCTCCCCGCGGGCGCGCCGGCCGGAGAGCTCACCCCCGAGGGCGCCGCCCTGCTCGACCCGACGGGCGCGCTTCGTCCGGGCGTCGTGCTGTGCCCGCCCGAGGGCGACGCCGGCACGGGCATGGTCGCGACGAACTCGGTCGCCCCGCGCACGGGCAACGTCAGCGCCGGCACGAGCATCTTCGCGATGGTCGTGCTCGAGCGCGCGCTCTCGCACGCGCACCACGAGCTCGACCTCGTCACGACGCCCGCCGGCGATCCCGTCGCGATGGTGCACTGCAACAACGGCGCGAGCGAACTCGCCGCCTGGGCGGGACTGTTCGCGCGGTTCGCGGCCGCATCCGGTGCCCGCGTCGACAACGACGCCGTGTTCGAGGTGCTCTTCCGCGAGGCGCTCGAGGGCGACGCGGATGCCGGCGGCCTCCTCGCCTACAACCAGCTCGCGGGCGAGCCGATCGCCGGGCTCGAGGAGGGGCGGCCGATGGTCGTCCGCACGCCCGACAGCCGGCTCACGCTCGCCAACTTCATGCGGGCGCAGCTCTACGGCGTGTACGGCACGCTCGCGCTCGGCATGCGCGTGCTCGCGAGCGAGGGCGTCGAGCTCGACCGGATGTTCGCCCACGGCGGCATCTTCCGCACGGCCGGCGTCGCGCAGCGCTTCCTCGCGGGGGCGCTCGACGCGCCCGTCGCGGTCGGCGAGACCGCCTCGGAGGGCGGCGCCTGGGGCATCGCGGTGCTCGCGTCGTACCTCCGCTCGGCCGACGAGCTCGACCTCGGTGCCTACCTGAACGACCGGGTCTTCGCGGATGCCGCGTTCGAGACCGTCGAGCCCGATGCGGCGGATGTCGCCGGCTTCGCCGCCTTCCTCGACCGCTACCGCGACGGCCTCGCCGCCGAGGCCGCGGCCGTGCACGCCATCTGACCCGAGTGGGCGAAGTTTGCGGACACATCAATGCCGGATTCGCCAAGATCGCCCACTCGCCAAGACCGACCGGCGAACCCGCACCCGCGCGGCACGCCACATGAACGCATCGCAGAAGAAGGAAGGACATCGCATGACCCGCACCCCGCTCCAGACCTCGCTCGACGCCTACGAGGTGTGGTTCCTCACCGGCAGCCAGCACCTCTACGGCCCCGAGACGCTCGCGCAGGTCGCCGAGCAGTCGCAGCGCATCGCCGAGACGCTCGACGCGGCATCCGATGTGCCCGTGAAGATCGTCTGGCTGCCCGTGCTCACCGACTCGGCCGCGATCAAGCAGGTCGCCCTCGAGGCGAACGCGGCGAAGAACGTCATCGGCGTCGTCGCCTGGATGCACACGTTCAGCCCCGCCAAGATGTGGATCGCCGGCCTCGACGCGCTGCAGAAGCCGCTCGCGCACCTGCACACCCAGGCCAACGTCGAGCTGCCCTGGGCCGACATCGACTTCGACTTCATGAACCTGAACCAGGCCGCCCACGGCGACCGCGAGTTCGGCTACATCCAGACCCGCCTCGGCGTGCCGCGCAAGACGATCGTCGGCCACGCGTCCGACCCGGTCGTGCAGCAGCAGCTCGGCACCTGGCAGCGCGCCGCCGCCGGCCTCGCCGCCGCGCGCGACCTGAAGCTCGCCCGCTTCGGCGACAACATGCGCTTCGTCGCCGTCACCGAGGGCGACAAGACCGAGGCCGAGCTGCGGTTCGGCGTGCAGGTCAACACGTGGGGCGTGAACGAGCTCGCCGAGGCGGTCGCCGCAGCGTCCGAGGCCGAGATCGACCAGCTCGTCGCGGTCTACGAGGACGAGTACGACGTCGTACCCGAGCTCCGGAAGGGCGGCGCGCGCCACCAGTCGCTGCGCGACGGCGCCGCGATCGAGCTCGGCCTGCGCTCGTTCCTCGAGGAAGGCGGCTTCGGCGCCTTCACCACCTCGTTCGAGGACCTCGGCGAGCTCAAGCAGCTGCCGGGCCTCGCGGTGCAGCGCCTCATGGCCGAGGGCTACGGCTTCGGCGCGGAGGGCGACTGGAAGACCGCCGTGCTCGTGCGCATCGCGAACGTCATGGGCGCGGGCCTCCCGGGCGGCGCGAGCCTCATGGAGGACTACACCTACGACATGACCCCCGGCGACGAGCTGATCCTCGGCGCGCACATGCTCGAGGTCTCGCCGTCGCTCAGCTCGACCAAGCCCACGCTCGAAGTGCATCCGCTCGGCATCGGCGGCAAGGACGACCCGGTCCGCCTGGTCTTCACCGCCGACCCCGGCCCCGCCGTCGTCGTCGCGATGAGCGACATGCGCGACCGCTTCCGCCTCACCGCGAACGTCGTCGAGAACGTCGCGCCGCGCGAGTCGCTGCCGAAGCTGCCCGTCGGCCGCGCCGTCTGGAAGCCGGCGCCCGACTTCCGGACCTCGGCCGCCGCGTGGCTCACCGCCGGCGCCGCCCACCACACGGTCATGTCGACCGCGGTCGGCATCGAGGTGTTCCGCGACTTCGCCGAGATGGCCGAGGTCGAGCTGCTCGTCATCGACGAGGACACCACCCTGCCCGGTTTCACGCACGAGGTGCGCTGGAACCAGGCGTACTACCGACTGGCGCAGGGCTTCTGAGCGGCGAGCGCATGACCGACGCGGATGCCCCGACCGACGCGGATGCCGCGAGCGGGGCGTCCGTGGCGGCATCGCCCGAGTCCGCGGGCTCGCCCGACTCGGCTGCGTCTGAGTCGGCTGCGACGGATGCCGCGGCCGAGCCCGCAGGCGTGCCGACCATGTTCGACGTGGCGCGCCGCGCCGGCGTCTCGCACCAGACGGTCTCCCGCGTGCTGAACGACCTCAGCGGGGTCGCGGCATCGACGAAGCTGCGCGTCGAGCAGGCCATCGCCGACCTGAACTACACGCCGT
Organism: Agromyces sp. NPDC055661; assembly: GCF_053618135.1. Classification (NCBI taxonomy): domain Bacteria; kingdom Bacillati; phylum Actinomycetota; class Actinomycetes; order Micrococcales; family Microbacteriaceae; genus Agromyces; species Agromyces sp. NPDC055661. Next base: position 1,021,489 of record NZ_JBSHHC010000001.1, on the reverse strand, counting down.
CGCCGGCCGCGCGGGCCATGGCGAAGCGGCGGTCGGGCTCGATCGGGCTCATCCAGGCCGGACGCCCCGACTACGGACCGTCGAGCGCGGCGCTCGGCTTCAACGAGGCGGCGCGCGACGCGGGCTACACCGTGAGCCAGGCGAGCATGCGCACGCTCGACGCCGACACGCTCACCCAGGCCGTGCACCGGCTCGCGCTCCAGCGCGTCGAGGTGATCGTGCTGATCTCGGGCGAGCGCGAGGGCGTCGAGGTGCTGCACGGCATCGACGCCGGCGTGCCCGTGGTCGCCGTGGCATCCGAGGTCGAGCCCGGCCTGCACCGCGTCTCGCTCGACCAGTACACGGGCGCGCGCCTCGCGACCGAGCACCTCATCGGGCTCGGTCACCGCGAGGTCCGGCACGTCGCCGGCCCGGCCGACTCGATGGATGCCACGGAGCGCCGCCGCGGGTTCGTCGACGTGATGCGCGAGCACGGCCTCGACCCGCGCGAGCCCATCGTCGGCGACTGGCTCGCCGCCTCGGGGCACGTGGCGGGGGAGCGGCTCCTCGACGACCCGACGGTCACCGGGGTGTTCGTCGCGAACGACCACATGTCGCTCGGACTGCTGGCGGCGTTCCGTCGTGCCGAGCGTCGCGTGCCTGAGGACGTGAGCGTCATCGGGTTCGACGACATCCCCGAGGCGGCGTACTTCGCGCCCGCGCTCACGACCATGCGCCAGGACTTCGACGGCCTCGGCCGCGACATCATGGCCACGGTGCTCGACGTGCTGCAGGACGAGCCGAGTGCGCCCGACCGCACGGCGCGCGTGCCCGAGCTCATCGTGCGCGAGAGCACGGCGGCGCCGCGCGGCTAGCTCCGCTCACGCACGAATCGCGCCGCCCGCCGACACGCTACCGACCGTTCGTCGGTTCGTCGCCGAATGCATGAGAATCCGGGCGATGGGCCCGTCACGGCGCCCTTCCCCCGGATTCTCATGCGTTTCGGCCCCCGGCGCAGCGCCTCCCGCGCAGCGCCTCCGCTCAGCGCCAGGCGGGAAGCTGCTGCAGGGTCCAGCGGTTCCCGTCGGGGTCCCGGAACGTCACGAACCGGCCCCACGCCTGCTCGTCGACGCCCTCGGCGTCGACGCCCTTCTCCCGCAACTGCTCGAGCGCGGCATCCGCGTCGTCGATGACGACCTGGATCACGTCGAGCGAACCGGGCGCGAGCGTGGCGCCGAGGCCCTCGCCGAACGCGATCGAGCACGCGGATCCCGGCGGGGTCAGCTGCACGAATCGCAGCTCGTCGCTCACGCGCTGGTCATGATCGAGGTTGAAGCCGACCTTGTCGACGTAGAACTCGATCGCGCGATCGACGTCGCTGACGGGTACGTGGATGAGCTCGATCTTCCAGTCCATGGGATGCCTCCTCTGGCGTGTTCGGTACGTCCAGTCTGGCGCGGCATCCGGTCAGTTCTTGACCGCTATTCGACGGATGCCGCGAACTGCCCTCGATGCGAGGATAGGACGCATGGCACTGCACATCACCGGGGATTCCGCGGCCGACGAGCTGCTCAGCACCGACGCGTTCGCGCTCCTGGTCGGCATGCTGCTCGACCAGCAGGTCGCGATGGAGACCGCCTTCGCGGGTCCGCTCAAGATCTCGCAGCGGGTCGGGTCGATCGATCCCGAGACGGTTGCGGCCTATGATCCCGAGCGCTTCGTCGAGGTGTTCAAGCAGCCGCCGGCGGTGCATCGCTACCCGGGCTCGATGGCCGGTCGCGTCCAGTCGCTTGCGAAGGCGGTGGTCGACGACTGGGGCGGCGACGCATCCGCCATCTGGACGCAGGGCGACCCCGACGGCGCCGAGGTGCTCAAGCGGTTGAAGGCGCTGCCCGGATTCGGCGACCAGAAGGCGCACATCTTCCTCGCGCTCCTCGGCAAGCAGCTCGGCGTGCAGGCTGCTGGATGGCGCGAGGCCGCCGGACCGCACTACGGCGCCGAGGACGGCTTCGCCTCGGTCGCCGACATCACGAGCGCCGAGTCGCTCGCCAAGGTGCGCGCGACGAAGCAGGCGGCGAAGGCGGCAGCCAAGGCCGCGAAGGGCTAGCGGGCGCGGGCCGGCGGGACGGCCGGGCGCCGGGGTCGCCGTCAGCGCGCCATCGCGCGCTCGTGCCACGCCGTCGTCGTCGCGTCGAGGAGTGCGTCCCAGTCGGTCGGCTCGATCCCGAAGGTCGAGGTCGTCTCGGCGGCGTCGACCTCGAACGGCCGCTCGAACTGGTAGAGCACGCCGCCGACCTCGCGGAGGATCGGCACGACGAGTCCCAGCGATGAGAGGGCCCAGCGCGGCATCCGTCGCAGCTTCGGCTCGCCCGTGCCGGCGCGCTCGCCGAGGGCGCGCAGCACCTCGCGCACGCTGCGCGGCGGATTCGAGGGCACGAGCCACGGCGAGCCCCACGCGCGCTCGTCGCGGCCGAGCACCGCGAGCGTCGCCGCGATGTCGTCGACGGCGGTCCAGCTGTGCGGCGCGTCGGGGTCGCCGAACACGGTCGCCGGGCGCCCGGCGAGGGTCGCGTCGGCGTACCGCGGCAGGAGTCCGTTCGCGACGGGCGCCGTCGGTCCGAGGTAGTCCGAGGCGCGGGCCTCGGTGGCACGGACGCGTCCCGCCTCGTGCGCGGCGAGGGCGTCGCGCCACATCCGCGCGCGGAGCTCGCCCTTGTGGTCGGTCGGCCGCAGGGGAGTGTCGCGCCGCATCGGGCCGTCGACGGGCCCGTACGCGTAGAGGTTGCCCATGGTCACCAGCACGGCACCGGATGCCTCGGCGGCATGCAGGATCGACGCGGCGAGCGGTGGCCACACGCGTTCCCACTGCGGATAGGCGCCCGGATTCGCGCAGTTGTACACGACCTCCGCGCCGATGGCGGCCTCCTCGAGGCGGTCGGGATCGCTCGCGTCGACGGCCAGGCGTGCGATGCGCGGATGCTCCGGCCCACCGCCCGACCGCGTGACGAGGCGCACCGGCGTGCCGGCGTCGGCCAGCTGCACGGCCAGGGATCGGCCGACGGGTCCGGCGCCGACGATGAGGTGGAACGGCTCGCTCATACGCCGAGTCTGCCCCGATCCGGTTACGCCCGCGTGAACCGCGGGCCCCGGGGCCGCGACGGAATCCCGCTCGCGCGTTGGAATCCCGCTCGACCGGGATTCCAGCGCATGACCGGGATTCCACCCGAGCCGGGCCCGGCGGCGGTCGGCGGCGCGGACGTCGCCTGGCACCGTGGCGCGCATGTCCGTGGGCGACGCTCGCTCGCGACCGGCTCCGAATCAGGCGGTCGCGTCGGATTCAGGCTGGAATCGGCGGTTCCCGCCTGAATCGGCGCCGATCGCCTGAATCCGGGACGCTGCGGCGGGGTGGGGTGGAGCGGAGCGGGGCGGAGCGGGGCGGAGCGGAGCGGAGCGGGGCAGGGGCGAATCGGGGCGAAGCGGGGCCGGGCGGAGCGGGGCGGGGCGGAGCGGGCGGCGAAGGGCGGGACGCCGGAGCGGGGCGGGGCGCGGCGGGGGCGAGGGGGGCCGAGCGTAGCGGGGCCGAGGTGGGGTGGTCTGGGCGAAGGCACGGCCGACGCGGGACCGGATCGGAGCGTGCGCGGCGGCCGGAGCGCCAGTCGGCGCGGTGTCGGCGAGGTTGAGCGCTCACATTCCTGAAATGATCACGCGGCAGCGCGCAGCACCAGCCTCAACCGCACGCCAGCAGAACACCGTGATCAGCGCGAGAGAGCGTGCTCACGCTGCCGAGCTTCGACCGTGATGCATCCGTTACAAAACTCATACTTGTGAGCGCTCACAAGTGAGCGCTAACATCGCGAGTGCCGCCAGAATGGACTGGCGACCCGGCGCACCAGGAACGCAGCAACGCAGGCTTCGCCGGCACCACTGAACAAGGAGGTTCACGCTGATGAAGAAGCTCATCGGAATCGCCGCAGCGGGCGCGATGCTCGTCGCGCTGGCCGGCTGCGCGAGCGGTGGCGGCGGTGCCGCGGCCGAAGGTCCCAAGCCCATCGACGAGCTCGTCGTCGGATTCGCCCAGGTCGGCGCCGAGAGCGGTTGGCGCACGGCCAACACGAAGGACATCCAGGCCTCGTTCGAGGACGCCGGCATCGAGCTCAAGTTCTCCGACGCGCAGCAGAAGCAGGAGAACCAGATCAAGGCGATCCGGTCCTACATCCAGCAGGGCGTCGACTACATCGCGTTCTCGCCCGTCGTCGAGACCGGCTGGGACGCCGTGCTCAACGAGGCCAAGGCCGCCGGCATCCCCGTCGTGCTCACCGACCGTGCGGTCGACAGCAAGGACACGTCGCTCTACGTCTCGTTCCTCGGCTCCGACTTCATCGAGGAGGGCAAGAAGGCCGGCCTCTGGGTGCTCGACGAGTACAAGGACACCACCGAGCCCGTGAACATCGTGCAGCTCGAGGGCACCACGGGCGCCGCGCCGGCGATCGACCGGGCCGAGGGCTTCGCCGACGTGATCCGGCAGAACCCGAACCTGAAGGTGGTCGAGAGCCAGACCGGCGACTTCACACGTGCCGGCGGCAAGCAGGTCATGGAGGCCATGCTGAAGTCGAACCCCGACATCGACCTGGTCTACGCGCACAACGACGACATGGGCCTCGGTGCGATCGAGGCGATCGAGGCGGCGGGCCTGAAGCCCGGCGAGGACATCAAGATCGTCACGGTCGACGCGGTGCACGACGGCATGCAGGCGCTCGCCGACGGCAAGATCAACTTCATCGTCGAGTGCTCGCCGCTGCTCGGCAAGCAGCTGGTCGACATCATCAAGACCCTGAACGACGGGGGCTCGGTGGAGCCGCGCATCATCACCGAGGAGACGACGTTCGACCAGGAGCAGGCGATCGAGGCGCTGCCCGACCGCCAGTACTGAGCCCGAGGCGGGCGGATGCCACGGCATCCGCCCGCCCGGACCGGCGGGTGCGCGGCGACCGAGCCGCACACCCGCCATGCCCTACCCTCGACCAACGGCAACGCACGAGCGGAAGCCGCCACCACCCTCGATGGAGAGACACGTGACCCAGGCATCCGCTGTCGCCCCGGTCGTCGAGATGCGCGACATCTCGATCACGTTCCCCGGCGTGAAGGCGCTCGACGGCGTCGACTTCCGCATGTTCCCGGGCGAGGTGCACTCGCTCATGGGCGAGAACGGCGCCGGCAAGTCGACGCTCATCAAGGCGCTCACCGGCGTGTACGGCATCGACGCCGGCACCATCACGCTCGCGGGCGACGAGGTGTCGTTCAGCGGGCCGGCGCAGGCGCAGGCCGCGGGCATCTCCACCGTCTACCAGGAGGTGAACCTCCTGCCGAACCTGTCGGTGGCGGAGAACATCATGCTCGGCCGCGAGCCGCACCGATTCGGCTCGATCGACTGGCGCGCCATGCGGCGCCGGGCCGCGGTGCTGCTCGAGAGCCTCAACCTCGAGATCGACCCCGGATCGCTGCTCGGCGACCATTCGCTCGCCGTGCAGCAGCTCGTCGCGATCGCCCGCGCGATCGACGTGCAGGCGAAGGTCCTCATCCTCGACGAGCCCACGTCGTCGCTCGACGCCGACGAGGTCGCCGAGCTCTTCCGCGTCATCCGCTCGCTGAAGGAGCAGGGCGTCGCGATCCTCTTCGTCTCGCACTTCCTCGACCAGGTCTACGAGATCTGCGACCGCCTCACGGTGCTGCGCAACGGCAAGCTCGTGGGGGAGTACCTCACCGAGGAGCTGCTGCGCATCGACCTCGTGCAGAAGATGATCGGCAAGGAGCTCACGGCACTCGACGACCTCGAGCAGCGCGCTCGGGCGTCCTTCGCCGACGACTCGGATGCCACGACCTTCGTGAGCGCCGAGGGCCTCGGCCGGCGCGGCGCCATCCACCCGGCCGACCTCCCGATCGCCGCAGGCGAGGTCGTCGGCCTCGCCGGCCTGCTCGGCTCCGGACGCACGGAGTTCGCACGCCTGCTCGGCGGCATCGACCGCGCCGACCAGGGCGAGCTCGAGATCCGCGGCAAGGCCACGAAGCTCCGCACGCCGCGCCAGGCGATCTCGCACCGCATCGCGTACTCCTCCGAGAACCGTCGCGACGAGGGGATCGTCGGCGACCTCACGGTGCGCGACAACATCGTGCTCGCGCTGCAGGCGGACCGCGGGTGGTTCCGCCCGATCCCGAAGAAGCGGCAGGACGAGCTCACGCAGAGTTACATCCAGGCGCTGAACATCCGGCCCGGCAACCCCGACGCGCTCGTGCGGAACCTGTCGGGCGGCAACCAGCAGAAGGTGCTGCTCGCCCGATGGCTCGCGATCGCGCCCCACCTCCTCATCCTCGACGAGCCCACGCGCGGCATCGACATCGGGGCGAAGGCCGAGATCCAGAAGCTCGTGTTCAACCTCGCCGAGAACGGCATGAGCGTGCTGTTCATCTCGGCCGAGCTCGAGGAGGTGCTCCGCCTCAGCCACCGCATCGTCGTGCTCCGCGACCGCTACGTCGTCGCCGACCTCGAGAACGACGGCCTCACGGTCGACTCGCTGCTCGCGCTCATCGCCGACGGCTCGGTCGCCGAAGAGGGCGACGAGGGCGAGGGCGGCGCGGATGCCGCGCGGCTCGAGCCCGTGGCATCCGTCACCGCACCCGACCCCACCAGCGACCCCGCCCAGGGAGGCGACCGATGAGCGCCCTGCTCGCCCGGCTCGTCGCGCATCGGCTCTTCTGGCCGATCGTGATGCTGCTCGTCCTGTTCGCGATCAACCTCATCGCGTTCCCCGGCTTCTTCACCGTCACCGTGCGCGACGGGCATCTGTTCGGGAGTCTCGTCGACATCCTGCGCAACGGCGCGCCGACGCTCATCATCGCGGTCGGCATGACCCTCGTGATCGCCACCCGCGGCATCGACCTGTCGGTCGGCGCGGTCGCCGCCATCTCGGGCGGGGTCGCCTGCTCGATCATCCTCGGCTCGCCCGAGCCCGAGAGCCCCGCGACCGTCGCCGTCGCCGTGGCCGTGGCGCTGCTCATCTCGCTCGTGCTCGGCGTCTGGAACGGCTTCCTCGTGGCGGTGCTCGGCATCCAGCCGATCATCGCGACGCTCATCCTCATGACGGCCGGACGCGGCGTCGCGATGCTCATCACCGAGGGCCAGATCATCACGGTGAACAGCCCGCCGTTCAAGGCGCTCGGGTCGGGCTTCTGGTTCGGCATCCCGATCGCGGTGATCATCGCGGCCGTCGTGTTCGGCGCGGCGGCGCTCATCACGCGGCGCACGGCGCTCGGCATGTTCATCGAGTCCGTCGGCATCAACCCCGAGGCGAGCCGCCAGGCGGGCGTCCGCGCACGTGGGCTGCTGTTCGCCGTCTACACGTTCTGCGCGTTCTGCGCGGCGATCGCGGGTCTCATCCTCACTGCGAACACCGCCGCCGCCGACGCGAACAACACGGGCCTGTTCATCGAGCTCGACGCGATCCTCGCGGTGGTCATCGGCGGCACCTCGCTCGCCGGCGGGCGGTTTTCGCTCCTCGGCACGCTCGTGGGCGCGCTCGTCATACAGACGCTCGTGACGACGGTGTACACCGTGGGCATCCCGCCGATCGCGACCATGGTCTTCAAGGCCGCGGTCGTGACCGTGGTCTGCCTCCTGCAGTCGCCCACCACCGCCGAGGCGCTGAGCGGGTTCCGACGACGACTGGCCGTTCGCGCCGGAAAGGGGGCCGTCGCATCATGACGAAGCTCCTCGACGCCCCCGCCCGCCCCGGCCGCGCCAAGCGACCCGCCGGGCCCGGCCAGACCGGCCCCTCGCGCCGCGGCATCGGCGGCAGCATCCGTGCCCTGCTCACCAGCCCGAAGTACGGACCCGTCACCGTGACCGCCGTGTTGTTCCTCGCGATCTTCGTGATCGGCGGCGTGCGCTACCGCGGGTTCTTCTCGGGGCAGGTGTTCCTCAACCTCCTCGTCGACAACGCGTACCTCATCGTGCTCGCGGTCGGCATGACGTTCGTGATCCTCACGGGCGGCATCGACCTGTCGGTCGGCGCGGTCGTGGCGCTGAGCGGCATGATCGCCGCGAGCCTGCTGCAGACCGGGTGGTCGCCGTGGACCGTCATCCCGCTGATCCTCGTGCTCACGAGCGTGCTGGGGCTGCTCGTCGGGCTCATGATCCACGTCTTCAAGGTGCAGCCGTTCATCGCGACACTCGCGGCGATGTTCCTGGCGCGCGGGCTCTGCTACGTGATCAGCCAGAGCTCGATCTCGATCACCGACGAGACGTTCGTGCAGCTCGCGGTCGCGCGCATCCCGCTCGGCGGCAACATGTCGATCACGCCGAGCGTCATCATCGCCCTCGTCGTCGTGGTGATCGCGGTGTGGGTGCTGCACGCCACGCGCTTCGGCCGCACGGTCTACGCGATCGGCGGCGGCGAGCAGAGCGGCCTCCTCATGGGCCTCCCCGTGGCACGCACCAAGGTGCTCGTCTACGTCGTCTCGGGCTTCTGCTCGGGCCTGGCCGGCGTGCTGTTCACCTTCTACACGCTGTCGGGGTATCCGCTCACCGCGATCGGCACCGAGCTCGACGCGATCGCCGCGGTCGTCATCGGCGGCACGCTGCTCACCGGCGGCTACGGGTTCGTGCTCGGATCGGTGCTCGGCGTCCTCGTGCTCGGGGTCATCCAGACGATCATCACGTTCGAGGGCACGCTCTCGTCGTGGTGGACGAAGATCTTCATCGGCCTGCTGCTGCTCGTGTTCATCATCCTGCAGAAGGTGCTCACGGCCAGGCGGCGCTAGCGGGCGCGGGGTTGGGCCGGCGGTGCGGAGCTTCGGCGGGCCGGGGCCGCGGAGCCTCGGCGGGGCCGGGCCGGACCGGGGCATCCCGGGCAGGATAATCGACGAGAAGGATCGCGCGGAGGCGCGGGGCAGGAGCGCAGCGCGGGTGAGCGACCGGGACGACAAGGCGAGGGTCGCGACGATCTTCGACGTCGCGCGACTGGCCGGCGTGTCCCACCAGACCGTCTCGCGGGTGCTGAACGACCTGCCCAACGTGCGTCCGGCGACGCGCGCCCGGGTCGAGCAGGCGATCAAGCAGCTGCGGTACGTGCCGTCGCCCGCCGCCCGCGCGCTCGTGACCCGGCGCACGCGCACGCTGGGCCTCATCGTCACGGGCGCGCCCGACTACGGCCCGTCGTCGACGGCGTTGCACTTCAACGAGGCCGCGCGCGACGCCCGCTATTCGGTCATCACGGCGAGCATGCTCGAGACGGATGCCCCGAGCCTCCGCTCCGCGGCCGAGCTCCTGGTGCGCCAGAACGTCGAGGCCATCGTGCTCATCGCCGCGCAACGAGCCGCGCTCGACGCGCTCGACGGAGTCGAGCTCGGCGTGCCGATCATCGCCGTGGCCTCCGAGGACCGCGGCGGCATGCACCGCGTCTGGCTCGACCAGTACGGTGGCGCGCGCCTCGCGGTGGATCATCTCATCGGACTCGGGCACCGCGAGATCCGGCACGTCAGCGGACCCACGACCGCCATGGACGCCGCCGAACGGATCCGCGGTTGGTCTGCGGCTCTCGGCGAGCACGGGCTTCCCGCCCGCGAACCCCTCGCCGGCGACTGGTCGCCCGGCAGCGGCTACGTGCACGGCCGCGCGCTCGCGCGCGACCCCGAGATGACCGCGGTGTTCGTCGCGAACGACCAGATGGCCCTCGGCGTGATGCACGCGCTCGCCGAGGCCGGACGCTCGGTGCCGCACGACGTCAGCGTGGTCGGCTTCGACGACATCCCCGAGGCCGCGTACTTCGCGCCGCCGCTCACGACCGTGCGCCAGGACTTCGACGCGCTCGGCCGCGACGCGATGGCGGGCGTGCTCGCCGTGCTCGGCGACGACGACCGGCTCATGCCGGCGCCGACGCTCCCCGAGCTCGTGGTGCGGGCGAGCACGGGGGCGCCGATCCACGATCGGGTCGTGGTCGGGTCGTAGGGCGTCGCGGTGCGTGCGGCGGATGCCGCGGCATCCGCCGACGCGGATATCACGCGCCACGCGGCATCCGTCGACTCGGATCTCGGGTGCCACGCGGCATCCGTCGACTCGGATGCAGGCGATCGCGCGCGATTCAGGCGGATTCCGCGGATCGCCGCCTGAATCGCGGCCGATCGCCTGAGCGCCGCGCGCTCGGCGCGCGACCGGCTCAGCCGACCAGGAACTCCGCGATCACGAGTGCGAGCGTCCGCGGCTCCCAGCGGTGATCGGATGCCGCGATCGCGCGCTGCTCGGCGCGCGGGAGGTTCGCGACGAGCGAGTCGGCCGCCGCCTCCATGAAGTCCATCGTCTCGGTGCCGACGAGCACGAGGGTCGGCTGCGTGATGCCCGCCCAGAGCTCGCGGCGGGGCGCCGACTGCGTCCACGCGAGCGACTCGGCGTCGGGCTCGAGGCTCGGGCCGATGCCGCGCACCATCGGCCAGGCGCCGCTCGACTTCAGGCCCTCGAGCCACTCGGCCGGCATGTCCGCCATGGAGAGCTCGATCCCGGCTTCGCTGCCGCCGTCGGCCAGCGCCGTCCGAAGTGCACCGAGGTACTCCGCGCCCTCGGTGCCGAGCTCCACGTCGAGCGGCGCCTCGAAGAGCACCAGCTTCGACACGGACAGCCCGGCCGCCGCCGCGGCGAGGGCGATCGTCGCGCCCGACGAGTTGCCGAACAGTGCGACGGCGTCGTCGGCACCCTCGGTGAGCTCGTCGATGAGGGCGCGGAGATCCTCGAGGGTCTGCGCGAGCGTGATCGGCGACTCGGCCGGACTGTCGCCGCGGCCGCGCCGATCGTAGTTCACGACCTCGAAGCCGTGGCTCGCCAGGTGCCCGGCCATCTCGGTCGTCGCCGGGTCGAACGCGCGGAACTGCATCGCGCCGCCGACGAGCACGACCGGCGGGCCGGATCCCACCCGGTCGAACCCGATGCGCGTGCCGTCGGCCGAGGTCACGTAGTCGGTCATCGCTGATCCTTCCGTGTGCCCGTCAGGCTAGCCGCGCGCGCCCGCGGCGTCACCCCGTGGCATCCGGGTGCCCGTCGAGCGCACGGGAGCCGAGCCGAATGCAGGAAGGATCGGCCGACTCGCCGTGTGGGGCCGCCTGACTCGCCGAGGCGGAGTCGATTCCTCCTGCATTCGCTCGCTGCGAGGTGGTCGGGGTGCCCGGCCCAGGTGAACGGATGCCGCGACCGCGCGACACGCGCGCCGCTCCCGCGGCGATGTCGGTGGGTGGTGGCAGCATGAATGGCACAACACCATATGTAGGGGTAGTGGCATCCGATGGCCCCAAGATGTCGCACTGCGCTCATTGAGCGCACAGGGCGACACGCCGGGGATTCCGTCCACAGGAGAAAATCCGAACTCCCCACAGGCTGTGGATAACCGGGAGCGAGTCCGCGGGAATCCGCGGATCACCGGGGCATCCGGTTGGGGATGAACAGTGGATAACGCGGTGGAAAACTACAGGGATGTAACTACAGCATGTTGTGGCGGTTCAGTTCCGCAGACACAAGATGTAGTATTGAAGAAGCGAAATCAGCAGTACGGGGGCGGGCTCCTCCGGAGCTCGAGTACACGAAGAGAACGAGGGGAAACCATGACGGTCACGGTCTACACGAAGCCTTCCTGCGTCCAGTGCAACGCCACCTACCGCGCCCTCGACAGCAAGGGCATCGAGTACGAGGTGTTCGACGTCTCCGAAGACGAGCAGGCGCTCGCCCACGTCAAGGAGCTCGGCTACCTGCAGGCCCCGGTCGTCATCACCGACGAAGACCACTGGTCGGGCTTCCGCCCCGACAAGATCGCCGAACTCGCCTCCCGCCTCGCGTAGATCGACTGGGTCGACCGGGCAGGTTCGACTCGGGTCTCGAGACGCGGCCGACTTCGTCGGGCGCTACTCGACCACCGGAAGAACGCGGCGAAGGAAGCATCATGACGAATCTCGTCTTCTTCTCCAGCGTCTCGGGCAACACCAAGCGCTTCATCGAGAAGCTCGGCCGCCCTGCGGCCCGCATCCCGCTGCATGTTCGCGACGACGCCCTGCACGCTGAGGAGCCGTTCGTGCTCGTCGTCCCCACCTATGGCGGTGGGGACGGCAAGGGTGCTGTGCCGAAGCAGGTCATCAAGTTCCTCAACGACCCGCAGAACCGCGCACTGCTGCGCGGCGTCATCAGCGCCGGGAACACCAACTTCGGCAACGCCTACGGCCTCGCCGGCGACATCATCGCCGCGAAGACGGGCGTGCCCCATCTGTATCGATTCGAAGTATTCGGAACACCAGACGACGTTCGCGCCGTCGACGAGGGATTGGACGCATTTTGGTCACGACAAGCACAGCGGCGAACTCGGCAGCAGCAGACGGCGTAGCCCTCATGGACGCTCCGCGCACCACCGTCGCGATGGACTACCACTCGCTGAACGCGATGCTCAACCTCTACGGTGCCGACGGTCGGATCCAGTTCGAGAAGGACCGTGAGGCGGCGCGGGAGTACTTCCTGCAGCACGTCAACCAGAACACCGTCTTCTTCCACTCCCTCAAGGAGCGCCTCGACTACCTCGTCGAGAAGCAGTACTACGAGCAGGCGGTGCTCGACCAGTACCCGTTCGAGTTCATCCAGAAGCTCAACGACCTCGCGTACTCGAAGAAGTTCCGCTTCGAGACCTTCCTCGGCGCGTTCAAGTACTACACGAGCTACACGCTGAAGACGTTCGACGGCAAGCGCTACCTCGAGCGTTTCGAGGACCGCGTCGTCATGACCGCACTCGGCCTCGCCCAGGGCGACGAGCAGCTCGCGACCGACCTCGTCGAAGAGATCATCGGCGGCCGCTTCCAGCCGGCCACGCCCACCTTCCTCAACACGGGCAAGGCGCAGCGCGGCGAGCTCGTCTCCTGCTTCCTCCTCCGCATCGAGGACAACATGGAGTCGATCGCGCGCGGCATCAACTCGGCGCTGCAGCTCTCGAAGCGCGGCGGCGGCGTGGCGCTGCTGCTCAGCAACATCCGCGAGTCGGGCGCGCCGATCAAGCAGATCGAGAACCAGTCGTCAGGCATCATCCCTGTGATGAAGCTGCTCGAGGACTCGTTCAGCTACGCCAACCAGCTGGGTGCCCGCCAGGGCGCCGGCGCGGTGTACCTCAGCGCGCACCACCCCGACATCATGCGGTTCCTCGACACCAAGCGCGAGAACGCCGACGAGAAGATCCGCATCAAGACGCTGTCGCTCGGCGTCGTCGTGCCCGACATCACGTTCGAGCTCGCGAAGAACAACGAGGACATGTACCTCTTCTCCCCGTACGACGTCGAGCGCGTCTACGGCAAGCCGTTCGGCGACGTGCCCATCACCGAGCACTACCGCGCCATGGTCGACGACCCGCGCATCAAGAAGACGAAGATCAACGCGCGCGAGTTCTTCCAGACCCTCGCCGAGATCCAGTTCGAGAGTGGATACCCCTACATCGTCTTCGAGGACACGGTGAACGCGGCGAACCCCATCAAGGGCCGCATCAACATGTCGAACCTGTGCTCCGAGATCCTTCAGGTCAACACCCCGACCACGTACAACGAGGACCTGAGCTACGACGCCATCGGCAAGGACATCAGCTGCAACCTCGGTTCGCTGAACATCGCCCTCACGATGGACGGCCCCGACTTCGGCAAGACCGTCGAGACCGCCATCCGCGGCCTCACCTCGGTGTCGAACCAGAGCCACATCTCCTCGGTGCGGTCGATCGAAGACGGCAACGACAAGTCGCACGCCATCGGCCTCGGCCAGATGAACCTGCACGGCTACCTCGCCCGCGAGCGCATCTTCTACGGCAGCGAGGAGGGCATCGACTTCACGAACATCTACTTCTACACGGTGCTGTTCCACGCGCTGCGCGCGTCGAACACGATCTCCATCGAGCGTGGAGAGGTCTTCGACGGGTTCTGGGAGTCCAAGTACGCGTCGGGCGAGTTCTTCGAGAAGTACACGGATGCCGCGTGGGTGCCCGCGACCGCGAAGGTCACGCAGCTCTTCGCCGACGCCGGCGTGCACATCCCGACGCAGGAGGACTGGCGCGAGCTCGCGGCATCCGTCAAGCAGCACGGCATCTACAACCAGAACCTGCAGGCCGTGCCGCCCACCGGCTCGATCTCGTACATCAACAACTCGACGGCATCGATCCACCCGATCGCGTCGAAGATCGAGATCCGCAAGGAAGGCAAGCTCGGTCGCGTCTACTACCCGGCGGCGTTCATGACGAACGACAACCTCGAGTACTACCAGGACGCGTACGAGATCGGCTACGAGAAGGTCATCGACACCTACGCCGCGGCGACGCAGCACGTCGACCAGGGCCTCTCGCTCACGCTCTTCTTCAAGGACACCGCGACGACCCGCGACATCAACAAGGCGCAGATCTACGCGTGGAAGAAGGGCATCAAGACGATCTACTACATCCGCCTCCGCCAGCTCGCGCTGGAGGGCACGGAAGTGGACGGCTGCGTCAGCTGCATGCTGTAGCTCCGGTGGTCGAGTAGCGCCGCCGCAGACGACGCGTATCGAGACCCACTCCCCGCGACATCCGCTCGAGACATCCGTTCAGAAGGAACCGACATGACCCTCACAGACCCGGTGAACTCGGCGAGCAACGACCCGGCACACACCGGCGGAAAGCTGAAGCTCGTCGACCACGTCAACGCGATCAACTGGAACAAGATCCAGGACGACAAGGACGTCGAGGTCTGGAACCGCCTCGTCAACAACTTCTGGCTGCCCGAGAAGGTGCCGCTGTCGAACGACGTGCAGTCGTGGAACACGCTCACCGCCGACGAGCAGCAGCTCACGATGCGCGTGTTCACGGGGCTCACCCTGCTCGACACGATCCAGGGCACGGTCGGCGCGGTGTCGCTGATCCCCGACTCGCTCACCCCGCACGAGGAGGCGGTGTACACCAACATCGCGTTCATGGAGTCGGTGCACGCGAAGAGCTACTCGTCGATCTTCTCGACGCTGTGCTCGACGAAGGAGATCGACGACGCCTTCCGCTGGTCGGTCGAGAACGAGAACCTGCAGAAGAAGGCTGCGATCGTCATGGAGTACTACCGTGGCGACGAGCCCCTGAAGCGCAAGGTCGCCTCGACGCTGCTCGAGTCGTTCCTCTTCTACTCGGGCTTCTACCTGCCGATGTACTGGTCGTCGCGGGCGAAGCTGACCAACACGGCCGACCTCATCCGCCTCATCATCCGCGACGAGGCCGTGCACGGGTACTACATCGGCTACAAGTTCCAGAAGGGGCTCGAGCTGGTCGACCAGGCCAAGCGCGACGACCTGAAGGACTACACGTTCTCGCTGCTCTACGAGCTCTACGACAACGAGGTGCAGTACACGCAGGACCTCTACGACGGCGTCGGCCTGACCGAAGACGTGAAGAAGTTCCTGCACTACAACGCGAACAAGGCGCTGATGAACCTCGGCTACGAGCCGATGTTCCCGAAGACGGTCACCGACGTGAACCCGGCGATCCTCTCGGCGCTCTCGCCGAACGCCGACGAGAACCACGACTTCTTCTCGGGGTCGGGCTCGTCGTACGTCATCGGCAAGGCGGTCAACACCGAGGACGAGGACTGGGACTTCTAGCGCTCCTGTGAGGCGCGTCGAGAGCTCTGACGTGACCCTGCTCTGAAACGGACGCTCTGGTCCGGGCAACTGGACGGGACTACCCTTTCGCCTGAACGCAAGGTGAGGAGTAGTCATGAAGGTGGAGGGCATCACCTGGCACGCGGTCGTGCTCGAGGATGGGACGTTCGCTGCGACCCGGAAGCTGCTGACGGAGACCATGGGCCTGTCGCCCAAGCTCGAGATGGACGGATGGTCGATGTTCGGCATGCCGAACGGCTCGATCATCGACCTGTTCGCTCCCGAGGCGGCGTCGGAGATGTGTCCTTGGGGCCTCAACGACGGCGTCGTGTTCGGCTTCCGGGTGGACGACATCGATGAGGCCTCTCAGCAGCTGGAGGCAGGCGGCTGCGAGCTCCTCGGTGACGTCAACTTCATCGAGGAGTTGGACTACTCCTGGCGTCACTTCCGCGCTCCCGACGGTCGCGTGTACGGCATCAACCAGCAGCACTGACGGGCCTGCCGGGCCGAGGCGCTGCGTCGTATCGTGGAAACGGATATCCGACGCCGCGAGGGAGGTCGAGGATGAGCGAGGATCCCCAGCGCGCGGCGTGGCAGTACCGGATCGATCGCCTCGCCCGTGAAGAGGCGATCGCCCGTGGCGAGGACCCCGAGGTCGCCGCCGCGACCTCCGAGCCGGCTCGACCGTCCACGCAGGCCGAGCGGTCGGCGTACGTGGAGAACGCGATCCAGCAGGCGATCCGTCGCGGTGAGTTCGACAACCTCCCCGGCGCGGGAAAGCCCCTCGAGGGGTTGACCGGGCAGCACGACCCCGACTGGTGGATCCGTCGCAAGATCGAACGCGAGCAACTGCGCGGATTGGGTCCGCCGGCGCTCACCCTGCGGGTCGAGAGCCTTGAGCTCGAGGCCAACCTGGATCGGATGCATCGCGAATCCGAGGTGCGCGAGGCCGTCGAGGACTTCAACCGGCGCGTGATCGAGGCCCGCCGCCAGCTGCTCGGCGGGCCGCCCGTCGTGACCCCGACTCGGGATGCCGGCGACGAGGTTCGTGCATGGCGCGAGCGCCGCGAAGCCCGACAGCGCCAGGCGGCCGAGGAGCGCGCACAGCTCGAGCAGGAGCAGCGGACACCACGAACTCGCTGGTGGCGGCGTGGTCAATCCTGAGGTGGACGACGCAGCCGCTTGACGTCGGTGCGCCGCTTCTTCGCGTCCAGTCGCCGTTCCTTGGCGCCGCGACTCGGCTTCGTCGGTCGTCGTTGCGGTGACGGCGGCCGCAGCGCGTCGGCGACCACCGCGGCGAGCCGAGCGCGCGCAGCATCTCGGTTGCGCAATTGGGCGCGGTGCTCGGATGCTGCGATCGTCAGTACCCCGTCGACGAGGCGATTGCTCAGACGGTCGAGCAGCCGCTCCCGCTGGTGCGGAGTGAGCACTGTCGAGCCGGCGACATCCCACACGAGCTCTGCTCGGGAGTCGGCGGTGTTCACACCTTGCCCGCCGGGACCTGATGACCGCGAGAAGCGCCAGGACAGCTCGGACTCGGGGATCGTGAGTCGGGAGTCGACCCGAAGACCGGGACGGTGGGCAGCGACCATGCACCCATCATCCTCTTGGGGTCCAGCAGTTCGGGCGAGTCATATGCTCCTGCGCTCATGTAGTTGGAGCCTGTTCACAATCACTGGGCTCTTGTGTCGAGGTTTCCTCAATCCTCGCGCCAATCTTCCCGTGGCCGACTTCCGTCAGGACTACAACATCCCCAATCGGAAATGCAGTCGGATCGACCTGGGGGGATCTCATGCGTTGGATATGGTTCAGGGCCTCGGCCGCAATCGTCGCGAGTTCAGGCGTCGTCGCCGGACTGTTGGTCAACATCGATCGCGCCACACGCGAGGGTCAGGTTCGCGGCGACGTGCTGGCGAATTACTTCAGCCTGTTCACGATCGTGTCGTCGATCCTCAGCGCCGTCGTGCTGACCATCGCGGCGCGATGGATGTTGCGGCACCCCGGGCCTTCACCCGAGCCGGTCGGCATCGCCATGGCGATCGCCGCGGTCACGGCGCCGGTGATCCTGCTCGGCATCGTGTTCAACGTGCTCCTGCGCGGGAATCCAGCCCCGATCGCCGCTACCGACCCCGGCTGGGTCTCGTTCATGGACTCGTGGGCCACGGAAACGCTCCACGTCGTCCTGCCGATCTACTTCGTGATCGACCTGCTGTTCGCGAGCAGGCGCCGTGCGCTCCCATGGTCGTCGCTCGCCATCATCGTCAGCTACCCGCTCGCGTGGACCGTCTACACGATGGTCCGCGGGGAACGCGTGGTCAATCCTGACGGCAGCACGCCCTGGTGGTACCCGTACGGGTTCCTCGACCCGCACACGGCGGGGTACGTGTCGGCGTTCACGTACATCGGCGGCATCCTGTTCGCGTTCCTGCTGCTCGGGGCCGCCATCATCGGCATCGGTCGGGCTCGCGAGCGACACGCCGCGCATCAGGAGGCGTCGCGGCCGCGCATCGGCGGCCTGCCGTTCTGAACCTCGGCCGGTCAGCTCGCCCGGCGGTAGCGGATGTGCGTGGCCAGCGGCGAGTGCAGCACCTCGACGGGCTCGAACCCGAAGGATTCCACGCCGTCGAAGATCCGCTCGCCGGACACGAGCAGGACCGGGGCGATGTCGAGCGTGAGCTCGTCGATCACCCCGGCGACGAGCGCCTGCCGAACGGTGGAGGCGCCGCCCGCGATGTCGACCCCTCCGTCGCCGGCCGCCTCACGTGCGCGTGCATACGCGACGTCGAAGCCGTCGGTGACGAAGTGGAAGGTCGTCCCGCCCTCCATCTCGATCGGTTCGCGAGCGTAATGGGTGAGCACGAACACCGGCGCGTGATACGGCGGCTCGGCTCCCCACCACCCGCGCCAGTCGTCCTCCCACTCACCGCGGATCGGCCCGAACATGTTGCGGCCCATGACGTAGGCGCCGCGCGGGCGCATCAGCCAGCCGGCCGCGATCTCGTCGGCCCCGTTGGCACGCGGATCGCCGGTATGCCAGCCGTGCAGTTCGAATCCGCGCTTGCCGAGCGGGTTCTCGCGACTCTGGTCCGGCCCGGCGACGAAGCCGTCGAGCGAGATGGACATGTGGCAGGTGGTGTGCGGCATCCGACCCAGCGTACTCGTGCGGTCACACGTGCGACGGGGTAGCGTCCAGTGATCGGATGCCTCATGCGACGTGAAGGGCGGGGACGAGGATGGCAGACCAGGACGACCGCTCGGTCGACGGGTACCTCGCCTCGCTCGATGAGCAGACGGCCACGGACAGCGAGACGCTGATCGGGATGATGCGGCGGATCAGTGGGCAGGAACCCACGCTGTGGAATGTCGGCACCATCGGATTCGGCACGTACCACTACCAGTACGCGAGCGGCCGCGAGGGCGACGGCCACACGATCGGCTTCTATCCGCGCAAAGGCAAGCTCACCATCTACCTGATGGATGGCACGGCACGCCACTCGGCGCTCCTCGCCGAACTGGGGGTGCATTCCACCACGGGATACTGCGTCTACATCAAGCGGCTCAGCGACGTCGACCCGGTCGTGCTCGAGCGGATCGTCCGAGCGTCGTACGAGTTCGTCGAATCGAAGTCGCAGGAGGGGCCGATTCGCGAGATCCTCTGGAAATCCGAGGCGTAGACGACCACGCGCCTCAGCCTGCGCCAGGCTCCCGCGGCGGGTTGTACATGAACTCGAGGCGGATGCCGTTGTCGTCCTCGACGAAGGACGCGTAGTAGCGGTCGTTGAACCGCGGGTAGAGCTTCGGCTCGCGCACGGCCGTCCAGCCGGCGTCGAGCGCGATCGCGTGCAGGCGGTCGACCTCCTCGCGGGAGTCGATGGCGAAGGCGAGGTGCTGCCAGCCGACCCGGCCGTGGCGGTGCGGTCCGCTGCCCGGCTCGCGGGCGGGGAAGAGGATCAGCTCCTCCACACCCCGGTACCACGACACGCCGTTGTCGGCGTCCTGCCGCGTGCAGCCGAGTGCCGTCATCACCGGATCGAACTGGGCGACCGAACGAGGCAGGTCATCGACGGTGATGCCGAGGTGATCGAAGAGAGGCACCGGGACATCCTATGGGGGCGAGGTGCGACACCGCCCGCGCGCTCCGGAACTCGCAGAGCGCACGGGCGGCCCGGCGCGGCACAGCACGTGCGAACGGGCTACTCGACGAGCTTGCCCACAGTCGACACGTCGCGCATGAGCGCTGCGATCTCCTCGGGGATCGCGGGGATCTCCTCGCGGGTGACGCCCGTCGACGGCGACCACACCAGGTTCACCTGCAGTGACGGATCGAGCGACGGGTAGTCGCTCCGGTTGTGGCATCCGCGGGTCTCGCGCCGTTCGAGCGCGGCCTCGAGGGTCGCCCGAGCGGCGAGCGCGGCCGACTTCAGGTCGAAGGCGTGCGCCAGGTCCTGGTAGCCGGCGATGTCGGGGTGCACGCCGATGTCGGCCATGCGCGCCTTGATCGCGTCGAGCTCGGCGAGTCCGGCGAGGAGGCCGGCGTCGTCGCGCACCACACCGGCGTGCTCGGTCATGGTGTTGCGGATGGCGCGCTGCAGGGCGCGGACGTTCTCCGAGCCATCCGATGCCAGCAGCCCGGCGATCTCGGAGCGTGCCGCCTCGACCGCGGCCGCCGAGCGCTGCTGCGCAGGGAGCGCGGCAGAGTACGCCGCCGCCGCCTGTCCCACGATGCGTCCGAAGACGAGCAGCTCGATGAGCGAGTTGCCGCCGAGGCGGTTGGCGCCATGCAGGCCCGAGGATGCCTCGCCGATGGCGTAGAGGCCGGGGACATCCGTGCCGTGGTCGTCGGGGCGCACCCACACGCCGCCCATCGAGTAGTGCGCGGTGGGCGCGATCTCGATCGGCTCCTTCGTGATGTCGAGCATCTGCAGCTCGAGCATGGTCTGGTAGACGCGGGGGAGGCGCTGCATGATCGTCTCGCGGGGCAGGTGCGAGACATCCAGCCAGACACCGCCATTGGGTGTTCCGCGCCCCTCCTTGATCTCGGTGTACGCCGCGAGCGCGACGCGGTCGCGCGTCGAGAGCTCCATGCGCTCGGGGTCGTACTTCGCCATGAAGCGCTCGCCGAGGCCGTTGGTGAGGACGCCGCCTTCGCCGCGGGCCGCCTCGGAGATGAGGGTGCCCGCCGCGCTCTCGGGCTCGATGATGCCCGACGGGTGGAACTGCACGAGCTCGGGGTCGCGCACGCGGCCGCCCGCCTCGACGGCGAGGCGCCACGAGTCGCCCGTGTTCTCGTCGCGGCGCGACGAGGTGCGACGCCAGATGCGGTTGTGGCCGCCGGCGGCGAGGATGACCGCGTCGGCGTGGATGAGGTACCGCGTGCCGTCCTCGAGGTCGAAGCCGTAGGCGCCGAAGACCGCGCCGTCGTCGTTCACGAGGATGCGCGTGACGTACACCGTGTCGAGGATCGGCACGTTGAGCTGCGCCGCCCGGTTGACGAGGGTGCGCTGGATCTCGAGCCCGGTGTAGTCGCCCGCGAACGCCGTGCGGCGGTAGGTGTGGGCGCCGAAGAAGCGCTGTGAGATGCGGCCGTCGTCCTCGCGGGCGAACGGCATGCCGTAGCGCTCGAGGTCCTGGATGCCGCGGGCCGCGTTCTTCGTGACGATCTCGACGGTGTGCGGGTTCGCGAGGAGGTAGCTCTCCTTCAGCGTGTCGGCGGCGTGCTGCTGCCAGCTGTCGTCGGGGTCCATCGTGGAGAGGGCGGCGTTGATGCCGCCGGCGGCGAGCGAGGTGTGCGCGTCGGACTTCGGTCGCTTGCCGAGCGCGAGCACGTCGACGCCGGCCTCGGCGAGTTCGATGGCGGCGCGCAGGCCCGATCCGCCGGTGCCGATGACGAGCACGGTCGTGGAGAGCTGCCGCTCGGACGTGGTACTGGTGGTCATGCGCTCCACGCTAAGCATCCCTCGCGTATTACTCCAATGCATATTCGGCGTGCGAACGATGCGCGTAGGCTATTGATGTGAACCTCGAGCAACTGCGCAGCTTCGTCGAGGTGGCGAAGTTCGGCAACTTCACCCGGGCCGCCGAGGAGCTCTACCTCGCCCAGCCCTCCCTGAGCCGCCAGATCGCCGCGCTCGAGCAGGACCTCGGCGCCGAGCTGTTCCACCGCGCCCGAGGCGGCAGCACGCTCACGGTCGCGGGCGAATCGCTGCTTCCGCTCGCGCGCAGAATGCTCGCCGACGCCGATTCGGTGCGGCGCGAGCTCGCCGAACTCGCCGGCCTCGAGCGCGGGCGGGTGCGCCTCGGCGCGACGCCGACGCTCTGCATCAGCCTCGTCGCCGAGGTGTTCAGCGCGTTCCACGCGGAGCATCCCGGCATCGACCTGCACCTGTCCGAACAGGGCTCGCGCCGGCTGCTCGACGAGCTCGGCGCCGGCGAACTCGACCTCGCGCTCATTACGACCTCCGACGCGGCATCCGCCGGCGCGGCCGAACGGTTCACGGTGACGCCACTGCTCGTCGAAGAGCTCGTGGTGGTGTCATCCGCTGCGGCCCCGCCGGTGACCACCGCAGACACGATCAGGCTCGCGGATGTCGCCGAGCTGCCGCAGATCGTCTTCAGCTCGACCTACGACCTGCGCGCGACCACCGATGCGGCATTCCGCGCGGCCGAGCTCATGCCCGAGGTCGTGCTCGAGGGCGCCGAGATGGACGCGGTCCTGCGCTTCGTCGAGCGCGGGCTCGGGGTCGCCATCGTCCCCGCGATGGTGCTCATCGACCGCCCCGGCCTGCGATCGGTTCGGCTCGAGGAGCCGACGCTCGAGCGCACGATCAGCGTCGCTCGGCCGGCCGACGTCGCGCCGACCGCGGCGGTCGAGGTCATGCGCCACACCATCAGCGTCAGCGCGACGGCATTCGCTGCCAGGGCGGGGGAGACGATGCGGCTCGCCGGCGCGACGCCGTGACCCGATTCCTCGTCGTTCAGTCTCCGATGGGCTCCCAGACCAGCTCGGCCACATCCAGCACGAGCGCGGGGCCGGCATCCGAACCGCTGGACGATCGCACTTCGCCGACGCACACGCACACGACGTCGTTCAGCCTGCGGTAGTCGGGATGATCGCTCAGGTGCAGCACCGTGCCGACGACCTGCCGCGAACCGACCGGGTGAGCCCGCCCGTACCCGTGGCATTCGAACATGATCGTGGCAGCGTCGTCCGTCTCGATCACCCCGCGCATGTCGGGCTGGAACGGGCCGTCGTCCGTCCGCCGCAGCGGGGCATTCGCCGCCCGGAAGCGACCGGTGAGCGCGCCCTCGCAGGATCCCTCCGCCAGGTAGAAGTGCTGCTGCCAGCCGCCCTCGAGGTCGACCGCCCAACCCTGCGGATAGACGAATCGAAGTCGGTAGAGGTACTCGAGCCGCATCCGCCCCGCTCCTCGCTTCGGACTCGATCGTTCAGGTGCGGCTCCCTGGCCGCGCGACCCACGGTAGAAGTGCCGGCCACGGCGGTCAAGCGACGTCGCCGACCTCCCGCATGCCCGCGTACGGTGGAGCAGGGTCGAATCTCCACGATGACGTGGAGTGAGGGGGGCACCTTGGGCACGATCATCCACCAGCCTGCTGCACAGATGATGGCCGGGCACGCCGTCGGAATCCTGCTGCTGAACACCGGTTACCCGATCATCCCGGGCAACGTTGCGAACGCGTCGACCTACGACTACCCGGTCAGGTTCACGGTCGTCGAGGGCGCCGACAGTCCCCGCCTGATCGGCGGTGATCCGACGCTGCTCGAGCCCATCCTCGCCGCCGCCCAAGAGCTGGTCCGCGATGGCTGCCGCGCGATCGTCGGTGCATGCGGCTACTTCGCCAGATTCCAGCGCGAGCTCGCCGAGGCGCTGCCGGTCCCGGTGTTCCTGTCGAGCCTGTGCCAGGTCCCGATGCTGCTCGGAGCACTGCAGCCCGAGCAGCGGCTCGGCATCCTCTGCGCGAAGCAGAGCAGCCTCGACCAGCGGATGCTGACGGCGGTGGGCATCCGCGAGGACGCGCCCATCGTCGTGGCCGGAATGGAGCACAGCCCCGGGTTCCGCGGCGCGATCCTCGAGGACCAGGGCTGGATGGACGTCGACCAGGTGCGGGACGAGGTCGTCGGCGCGGCCGTTCGGCTCGTGGCCGATCATCCCGAGATCGGCGGCCTGCTGCTCGAGTGCAGCGACATGCCCCCGTACGCCAAGCAGATCCAGGACGCGACCGGCCTGCCCGTGTGGGACTACGTCACCCTCATCGACTGGATCCACTCGAGCGTCGTACGTCGCACCTACGACGGCTTCATCTAGCTCGACAGGGGAGTGCGTCCGCCGACTCCGAGGACTAGCGTGGGGCGCGTGTCCGTTCGCGAGGCCGACGCACGCACCGCTCACGCCGACGGCGTGGAGCGGCTCCTGGCAAGCTACCGGGCGCTGCCCGAGGCATCCGCGGTTCGGCTCGCGAAGCCCACGTCGAACCTGTTCCGGCCTCGCGTGCCGGCGGATGCCGCGGGGCTCGACACGTCGGGACTGACGCACGTCATGGCGGTCGACCCCGAGGCCCGCACGGCCGACGTCGCGGGCATGTGCACCTACGAGGACCTCGTGGCTGCGACCCTCCCGTACGGGCTCACGCCACTCGTCGTGCCGCAGCTGAAGACGATCACGCTCGGTGGCGCGGTCACGGGCCTCGGCATCGAGTCGGCGTCGTTCCGCAACGGGATGCCGCACGAGTCCGTGCTCGAGCTCGACATCCTCACCGGGGCCGGCGAACTCGTGACGGCGTCGCCCGACGAGCATGCCGACCTGTTCCGCGCGTTCCCCAACTCGTACGGCACGCTCGGCTACGCGGTGCGCCTGCGCATCGAGCTCGAGCCCGTGCAGCCGTTCGTGACGCTCACGCACGTGCGGTTCCACACCCTCGCGGAACTCGTCGCAGAGATGGATCGGATCGTCGAGACCGGCCTGCACGACGGCGAACGGGTCGACTACCTCGACGGCGTCGTGTTCAGCGCCGACGAGAGCTACCTCTGCCTCGGCACGCAGACCGCGGCATCCGGCCCGGTCAGCGACTACACCCGGCAGCGGATCTTCTATCGCTCGATGCAGCACGACGAGGGGGAGCTCCACGATCGCCTGACGATCCACGACTACCTGTGGCGGTGGGACACCGACTGGTTCTGGTGCTCGGAGGGGTTCGGCGCGCAGCATCCGCTCGTTCGCCGGCTCTGGCCGCGACGGTATCGCCGCAGCCGCTCGTACTGGAAGCTGATGCGGATCGCGCGGCGGTACGGCATCGCCGACGCGATCGAGCGCTTCAAGCGGCGCCCGCCGCGCGAATGGGTCATCCAGGACATCGAGGTGCCGATCGGGCGCACCGTCGAGTTCCTCGACTGGTTCCTCGAGAACGTGCCGATCGAGCCGATCTGGCTCTGCCCCGTGCGGATGCGGGACGACGACGGCTGGTCGCTCTATCCGCTCCGGCCGCGCGAGACCTACGTCAACGTCGGCTTCTGGTCGACGGTGCCGGTCGGGGCGACCCCCGGCGAGACGAATCGGCGCATCGAGCAGCAGGTCGGCGAGCTCGACGGGCACAAGTCGCTCTACTCCGATGCCTACTATCCCTGCGAGGAGTTCGACGCGCGGTACGGCGGCGACGCCTACCGCGCCGTGAAGGGCCGCTACGACCCCGACGGACGACTCCTCGACCTCTACGAGAAGGCGGTGCAACGACGATGACGACGTTCAAGGACCAGGCGCCCGAGACGGCCGAGACGGATGCCGCGACTGGACCGTCGGGCGACGACGGCAAGCTCAGCCTCGCCGAGATCCTCGAGCTGCTCGCCGGCGGGCGGCTGCCGCTGCGGTTCACCGCGTACGACGGCAGCGCGGCCGGCCCCGAGGACGCCCCGTTCGGGCTCGAGCTGACGTCGCCGCGCGGCACCACGTACCTCGCCACCGCGCGCGGCGATCTCGGCCTGGCCCGCGCCTACATCGCCGGCGACATCGAGGTCCACGGCGTCCATCCGGGCGACCCGTACGAGTTGCTCAAGGCCCTCGCCGACCAGCTGGTGTTCCGAATGCCGCCGCCGAAGACCATGGCGAGGATCGTGCGGTCCATCGGCGTCGAGCACCTGCGCCCGATCGCCCCGCCGCCGCAGGAGGTGCCGCCGCGCTGGCGACGGCTCGGCACCGGACGCCGGCACAGCAAGGCGCGCGACGCCGAGGTGATCCACTACCACTACGACGTCTCGAACACCTTCTACGAGTGGGTACTCGGGCCGTCGATGACGTACACCTGCGCGTGCTACCCGAGCGCCGAGGCATCCCTCGACGAAGCGCAGGAGAACAAGTACCGGCTCGTGTTCGAGAAGCTGCGGCTGAAGCCGGGCGATCGACTGCTCGACGTCGGATGCGGCTGGGGCGGCATGGTGCGCTACGCCGCGCGCCGTGGCGTGCGCGCGCTCGGTGTGACCCTGTCGCAGGAGCAGGCGATGTGGGCGCAGCGAGCGATCGCCGACGAGGGGCTCGCCGACCTCGCGGAGGTGCGCTACGGCGACTACCGCGACATCCGCGAGTCGAACTTCGACGCGGTGTCGTCGATCGGGCTGCTCGAGCACATCGGCGTGCGGAACTACAAGGGGTACTTCCGCTTCCTGCGGTCACGGCTGCGGCCGGGCGGGCTGCTGCTCAACCACTGCATCACCCGCCCCGAGAACACGACCGAGCCGTCGACGCACGGGTTCATCGACCGCTACGTCTTCCCCGACGGCGAGCTCACCGGCTCCGGCCGCATCATCACCGAGGCGCAGGATGCCGGGCTGGAGGTGCTGCACGAGGAGAACCTGCGGCCGCACTACGCGCTGACACTGCGGGACTGGTGCGCCAACCTCGTCGCGCACTGGGACGATGCCGTCGAGGAGGTCGGCCTCGAGAGAGCCAAGGTGTGGGGCCTCTACATGGCCGGGTCGCGGCTCCAGTTCGAGCGCGGCGGGATCCAGCTGCACCAGGTGCTCGCGGTGAAGGACGACGGGCACGGCGGCACGGGCGACCTGCCGCTGCGGCCGTGGTGGAGCGGGTAAGCGTTTTCGTCCGGGGGTGCCGCCGGCGCCTCGATGCCAGATAGGCTCCTGCGGGTGAAGCCTCTCGCCGCCGCCGCCACCGCCGCCCTGCTGATCACTGCGCTCGCCGGATGCGTCGGCTCCGACACCGTCACGCCCGGGACGCCCTCGTCGAGCCGGACGCCGAAGGCGAGCGCTCCGGCGACGGCGACCGCGACGCCTGGCGCGACCGACGCGACCGAGACCACTCCCGGCGCGGCTCCGGATCCCGCGCAGCTGAAGTGCCTCACGGTCGACCAGTCCGCCATCGACGTGATCGCGCAGGGATTGCTCAGCGGCGTCACGGTGAACACGGCGGCCGCTCACCTCGCGACCGACGACAGCGGGGTCTTCTACGTCACGCTCGATCTCGTCGGAGCCGGCGCGGAGTCCGGGCAGGCGGTCGCGACGTTCGCGACGAACGACGACCCCTCGGTGCCCGGCGGGGAAGGCATCACGATCGCCGTCGGCGAGGCGGCGCACCGGTTCTCGGACTGGCCGCGGGGCGAGGAGTCCGACTTCCAGCTGACCAGCGACTCGCCGGGCGTCGCCGAGTCGGTCGCGTGCCTCGGGCTCTGAGGCCGGTGCGCCTCGGGTCGACGGACCCGTGTTGTGCACACCTGACGGCTCCTGACGGCGTCGTGGCTTAATCTCGTCACCATGGGCTCGACGGCGACCGCATACCTCACGGGCTTCGGCCGGTACCTGCCAGGCGACCCGGTCGACAACGACGGGATCGTCGCGCGCCTCGGCGGCGACGACGCGGTCACCGAGCGCATCCGCCGTCGCATCCTCGACGCCAACGGCATCCGCACGCGGCACTACGCCCTCGACGAGCAGGGCGAGCCGACCGAGCTCAACGAGGAGCTCGCCGTCAAGGCGCTGCGTGCGGCGCTCGACGACCGGGGGATCGACGCGTCCGACCTGCGAATGCTCGCGTGCGCGACGACCATGGGCGACGTCCTCGTGCCGGGCTTCGCGTCGATGGTGCACGGCCGTCTCGGCGGGGGGCCGATGCAGCTGCTCACCGCATCCGGCGTCTGCGCGTCGAGCCTCGCCGCGCTCGACGCCGCCGCGAGCAAGATCCGGCTCGGCGACCATCCGCGCGCTGCGGTCGTCGGGTCGGAGCTCGCGAGCCGCAGCCTGCGCCAGCGCCGCTTCGACGGCATCCGCGCCGGCATGGACTCGCACTTCCTCCGCTGGATGCTCTCCGACGGCGCCGGTGCCGTGGTCCTCGAGTTCCAGCCGCATCCGACCAAGCCGTCGCTGCGACTCGACTGGGTGCGCCACGTCTCGCTCGCGCACGAGCACGAGGTGTGCATGCGCGCCGGCATGGAGGGTGCCGAGCCCGTCGTCGGGCACACGTGGCAGGACGTCGACCTCGCCGACGCCGAGGCATCCGGCATGTTCGTCATCAGGCAGGACGTGAGCATGCTCGACGACCTCGCCGACGCTGGGCTCGAGCAGTTCGAGGAGCTCGTGGACATCGGACTCGTCGATGTCACGCACCTCGACCACGTGGTCTGCCACTACAGCACCAACGTCTTCCGCGACCTGGCGTTCGAGGGGCTGCGGCGCCGCATCCCCACGCTCGATACCGACCGCTGGTACTCGAACCTCGAGACGCGGGGCAACACCGGCTCGGCGAGCATCTTCATCGCCCTCGAGGAGGCGTGGCACGAGGGCCGCTTCGCCCCCGGCGAGACGGTGCTGCTCGCGGTGCCCGAGTCGGGCCGGTTCTCGTTCGCCTTCGCCCACCTCACCGTGGTCGCCCCACCTGAACAGCAAGGAGCATCGACATGACCGACACGACGACCGCCCCGACCGTCGGCGCCGCCGCGCCGCTCGCCGACGTCGGCACGCTCGCCGAGCGCCTCGCCGAGGTGTGGATCGAGCTCGAGGAGCGCCTCGACCGGGTGCCGATCCTGCAGCGGCTCGCCGAGGGCACGGTGACCATCCACGACTACGAGCGGCTGCTCTTCAACCTCCGCCAGCAGGTCGTCGACGGCTCGCCGTGGATCTCGCGCGCGGCATCCAACTTCGACATCGAGCACTTCACGCTGCGTGCGGCGGCGATCAAGCACGCGGAGGAGGAGCATCGCGACTACCTCATGCTCGAGCGCGACTACGTCGCGATCGGCGGCTCCCTCGACGAACTGCGCACCGGCCGCAAGAACCTCGGCTCCGAGGCGCTCTCGGGCTACATGTTCCACTACGCCGACCAGCCGAACCCGGTCGGGCTCCTCGGCGCGATGTTCATCATCGAAGGACTGGGCGCGAAGTGCGCCGCGGGATGGGCCGCCCGGTTCCAGGAGGTGCTCGGCCTCGCCGACAACCAGGTGCACTTCATGCAGTACCACCAGGAGGCGGACGGCGCGCACACCGGCGATCTCGAGGCGATCCTCACGTCGGGCATCATCGACGACACGGCCGCCGACGAGATCGTGCGGTGCGCGCAGGTGGTCGCCCGGCTGTATGCGCTCCAGCTCGAGGAACTGGATCGCTGACATGGCGGAGTTCGTCCGCTCCGATCCGAGCATGTGGGAGGCGGTGTACGCCGACCCCTCGGTGCCACTCGACCGCGCGCTCGTGCGACTCATCATCGACGACCAGCGGCGCCTCTCACGGCGGTGGCTCTACCCGATCGCGCGCATCGTGTCGCGGATCCTCGTCGCGCTCATCTCGATCGTCAAGCGCGTGCTGCCGTTCCGGTGGATGCCGCTGCACACGATGGACGTGCTGTGCGTGTGGTTCCTGCGGCGGTTCGTCTCGCCCGACGCCGTCGAGCTGCTCATCCGGCACTTCGTCGTCGAGACCAACCTCGTCAACTTCATCATCCGCAACACGCCCGTCGCGATGGAGCCGGTGACGCTGCGTCCCGAGACCCTCTCCGGGCTCGGCGACCAGGCCGTCGTCGAACACGACGTCAACGTCTACGACGTGCTCATCGCGCTCGACGCCGTGCCGCTGACCCGGCCCGAGACGCTCGACTTCGCGCAGCTCGACATCCCGCCGCTCGACGCCGAGCGCTGGCGCCGACGCACCCTCCGCCTCGACATCCAGACCGCCCTCTGCTTCATGAACATCCCGTTCTCGATGGCGCTGACGGTCGAGGAGTACCGCCGCGCGGTGCACTCGATCCGGTTCGACGACTCGTTCCTCGAGATCCTCGCCCTGGTCACCGACGACGACACGTTCCGGCACTGGAAGAACGCGGGCATGAGCCTCTGGATGGACTCGAACGTCGACGTGCCGCGCATGGTCTACCGGCACGCGCTGGTGTGCGAATACGCCCACGCCCACCTGGTGAAGCTCGCCGGCGGCGCGTATCCGCGCGACACCGACGTCGAGTTCGACTGACACGTGGCCTCTCCCGCCGCCGAGTTCATCGACCGCACGCTCCGGTTCGAGGGCTCGGAGTTCCGGGCGGAGGCGGACGCCGAGCGGATCGGCGGCGGGCTGCGGTTCTACGGGGCGTCGGTCGGGGCGATCCGCGGCACGGTGCGCGACGCGGGCCGGCGGCATCCGGGCCTGACGCACGACGAGGTCACGGCGCTCGCCGCGGAGCTCTGGGAGGAGCCGGTCTACGAGCGCCGGCTCGCCGCGATCGTCCTGCTCCAGGGGCAGGTGCGGATGCTGCGGGGCAACGACCTCACGCGAATCGAGCAGTTCCTGCGCGATGCCCGCATCGGCGAGCTCGTGGATCCGCTCGCCGCCGACGTGGTGCGTCCGCTGCTCGATCGGCTCGAGGGTGCGGAGGCGGAGCGCGCACGCCGGATCATCGAGCGATGGACGACCGATCCCGATCCGATGCTGCGGCGGGCGGCCGCGTTGCTCTGAGCGTCCGCCGACTCGAACGGATGCCGCGTCGGCGCGCCGTGCGAGACTGCACCGGTGATGGACATCGAGCTCGCCCGCATCGCGGGCGGCACCGTGGGGCTCCACGACGCGCGCCGCAAGGTGCGGTGGACCGTCGAGCTCGAGCCGTTCGAGCTCGGCGTGTATCCGGTGACGCAGGCGCAGCTCGGCGAGCTGCTGGGGGAGACGGCATCGCATCCGCGGCGGCCCGCGACCGACGTGAGCTGGCTGCGGGCGATCAGGTTCTGCAACGCGGCATCCGAGTGGGAGGGGCTCGACCCCGTGTACGCATTCGACGGCGAGGACGTGACCTGGCACGTCGACGCCGACGGGTACCGCCTGCCGACCGAGGCCGAGTGGGAGTTCGCGTGCCGCGCCGGGTCGACGGCTCCGCACTACGGCCCGCTCGCCGAGGTGGCGTGGACGAGCGCCGACGGCGTGACATCGCCGCAGGACGTCGGCGGGAAGCATCCGAACCTCAACGGGCTCTTCGACACGCTCGGCAACGTCTGGGAGTGGTGCTGGGACCTGCTCGACCCCGCGCGGTACGACGACTACCGCGTGTTCCGCGGCGGCGGGTTCGCCGACGACGCGTGGAGCGTGCGGGCGTCGACCCGGCGCGGGGGAGCGCCGCGCATGCACCACGAGGACGTCGGGTTCCGCGTCGCGCGCGGCGGCTTCGACGACGCGACGGATGCCGCGCAGGGCTGGTCGACGCAGGCGGACCTCGAGCGTGCCGACCTCGACGGTCCGACGCCGTTCGGGTGGACGCCCCGGCGCTGACACGGCGTCGACCCGACGGCCGACGGCCGCGGGTCGCGGCCGCCGGGCACGCTGCGCCGCGACGCTACTTCACGACGCGGTAGCGCAGGTGCGTCGCGGCATCCGTGTCGATCACGACGGGCCCCTCGAGCCGCACGTGCTGCTCGAGCCAGCCATCGCCGAAGAGGGGCGTGCCGCTGCCGAAGAGCACGGGCACCAGGTGGATCGAGATCTCGTCGACGACGCCCTCGGCCAGGTACTGCCGGGCGATGTCGGCGCCGCCCATGATGCCGACGTCCTGGTCGCCGGCCGTCGCACGGGCTGCCTCGAGCGCCGAGCGGGTGTCGCCGGCGAACGTGTAGACGCCGTCCTCGGGAACGTCGGCGGGCGTGTCGTGGCTCACGACGAACAGGGGGATCCGGGCCGGGCCGGTCGGGCCGTCGGCTCCCCACCACCTGATGGAGTTGTCGTACGTGCGACGGCCGGCGATGACGGCGCCCAGCCGCTCGCCGGCCTGCTCGAGCAGTTCGCGGTCGCGCTCGCCGCCGTCGAGCGCCCAGTCGTGCAGCACCTCGCCGTCGACCCCCATGCCGACCTCGGGCGTCATGCCGCTCGCCGCGATGAATCCGTCGAGCGACATGCTGATATCGAAGATGACCGTCCCCATGATGAGCTCCTTTCTCGAAACGTTCGCTCACTGCTGCGTCGAACGGGGAAGGGGCTGGATCGACAGCGCGAGGATGTTCAGCCGTGGCGCTCCGCATCGCCGGCGCGGAGCAGCCGACGCGCGCTCGTCACCGACGGACCGAGTCGGGCCAGGTGCGCGACGAGCTCGTCGGCCGTGGCGGCCAGCTCGTCGTCGGACGTCGGGTCCAAGGCGTCGAGGATGAACACGGCGGCCGTCGTGTGCTCGGTGAGCTGCGTTCGACGGGCCTGACGCCAGTTCCAGCGTCGGCACGTCACGCCCGCATCGTCGCACCAGACGACCTCGCCGACCTCGGGATGCTCGACCACCTCGGCCCCGTCGGCGATCGTGTCGAACGGCTCGGCGCCGGTCGCCCGGAGCAGCCGCGGCGCGCCGCGGTATCGCGAGAGGTCCTCGCCGCCGAGCGGCACCTGGTGCAGCACGGACACCGCGTTGTAGAGGTCGGTGAGCGGATTCACCCGCGGTAGGCCGCCCGCGGCTCGACGAAGCAGCGCCTCGAGGCTGTTGCGCGTGCGCTGCGGCTTCGCGCCGAATGCGCGATACGCCTCGCGCCACGCAGCGACGTGGGGCAGCTCCTCGACGGGGGTGGCGGCCAGCGCGGCGCGAGCGGATGCCTCGGCGGCCTCGATGAGCGCGGCGCTCGTGCCGTCGCTCGAGCCCGGCACGAGTCCGTCGACGGCGATCAGGAGCGCCCGATAGTCGGGGCGCAGTCTGAACACGGCCGGTTCGACCTGCGCCCCCGACAGCGCGTCATGCAGTGCGTCCATCCCGTGACATCCTCCTCCGTCGAGGGTCCCGTGTCACCGGCGGTGCGCTCCGCGAGCGGGCTACTTCTCGGCGTCCAGGCGCTGCCGGTCGGCGTCGAGCAGCGCGTCCTCGCCCTCGTCGCCCTCGGCGATGACCTCGTCCTCCTGCAGCGACAGGCGCAGGCGGCGTCGGAACAGTCGGGTCATCACGAGCAGCGCGACGAAGCCGATCGCGAGCCAGATCAGGCCGTAGGTCATGGCCTCGCTGCTCACGTTGAGCCAGAGCACGACCGTGAGCACGACGCCGATCACCGGCAGCACGATGTTGCGCACGACCTGCCAGAGCGTCTTCACCTCGCGACGGCGGATCGCGAAGTGGAGGATGACCGACAGGTTGACGACGGTGAACGCGATCAGCGCGCCGAAGTTGATCATCGAGAACACGAAGTCGAGGTCGGCGATGGCCGCGCCGAGCGACACGATGCCGACGAGCACCACCGCGACTGCCGGCGTGCGGAACTTCGGATGCACGTACGACAGGCGCCGCGCGATCGGGCCGGTGCCGTTGCGGCCCATCACGTAGATCATGCGCGAGACGCTCGCGTGCGACGCGAGGCTCGAAGCCGCCGCAGCCGCGACCGCCGCCGAGACGAAGAAGATCTGGAAGACCATGCCGCCGACCGAGTACGCGATCTCGGGCAGCGCGGTGCCCTCGGTGAAGCCCTCGGTCGACGGGAAGAGCGACTGCGCGAACCACGCCGCGGTGAAGAAGATCACGCCGCCGAGCACCAGGGCGAGCACGATCGCCTTCGGCACGGTGTGCGCGTCCTTCGCCTCCTCGGTGTACATCGTGATCGCGTCGAAGCCGATGAACGAGAAGCACACGATCGTGGCCGCGCTGATGACCGTCGCGATCTGCGTGTTGGCGTGGTACAGCGGCTCGAGGCTGAACGCCGTGCCGTTGCCGGCGCCCTGCGACAGCGCACCCCAGGCGAGCACCACGAAGACCGCGATGAGCACGACCTGGAACACGAGCAGCGTCGCGTTCACGCGCGAGGTCGACGAGATGCTCCAGAGGTTGAGCAGCGTGATCAGGGCGACGTAGCCGAAGACCCAGATCCAGCCGGGCACGTCGGGGAAGAACGACTCGAAGTACTGGCGCACGAGCAGTGCGTTCACGAGCGGCAGCAGGAGGTAGTCGAGGAGGGCCGTCCAGCCGACGAGGAAGCCGACGTTCGGGTGGATGGTCTCGGAGGCGTACGTGTACGCCGATCCGGCCGAGGGGTAGACCCGCGTCATCCGCCCGTAGCTGATGGCCGTGAACAGCATCACGACCAGGGCGAAGAGGTAGGCGAGCGGCACGACGCCGCCGCTCTCCTCCGAGACGTAGCCGAACGTGTCGAACACCGTCATGGGCGTCATGTACCCGAGGCCGAGGGCCACGATGGCCCACAGGCCGAGGGAACGCCGAAGCTTCGTGGGGTTGGCCGTCCGTGTAGTGGTGGTCATCGTCGATCCTGTCGTCGCCATTGTCGAGCGAGGTGACATTACGCCAGCCGACGTGCTCGAGGCATGTACATGACGGCGATCTCGAACTCCACGATCCGCCACCGTGTCCAACCGGGCGGCCGGTCGGGCGTTGAGCAACCCGAGGCTACGCGCGCACGAGCAGGAAGATCCCCGACGACAGTGTGAGCACCAGCACGATGCGCTCGAACCAGACGGGGGAGATCCGGCGCGCGACGGCTCGACCGCCGAGCGCGCCCAGGATCAAGGCCGGCACCAGGACGAGGTTCAGCAGGAGCGACGGCCAGGTCATCAGCCCGAGCCCGACGGAGAACGGCACCTTGAAGGCGTTCACGAGCAGGAAGAACCAGGCGGCGGTGCCGAGGATGGCCTGCACCGGGAGGCGCGACGCCACGAAGTAGAGCGTCATCACGGGTCCGGCGGCGTTCGCGATCATCGTCGTGAACCCGCCGAGCGGGCCGAACACGTAGGCCAGTCCCGACGGCACGGGTCGTGGCTCCGCCGCGCTGCGGCGATCGCGCAGCAGGAACGACACGCGGAGCACCACGAGCAGGACGAGCGTCGCGCCGATGATCCGGCGCACGGCCGCATCGTCCGCGTACCAGAGCACGACGACGCCGAGCAGCACGCCCGCGACGACCGTGGGGATGAGCCGGCGGAGGATCGTCCAATCCGCGTGGGCGTGGTACATCCCGACCGCGATGAGGTCGCCCACGAGGAGCAGGCCCAGCACTGCACCCGTCGAGGCCTTCGCAGGCAGGACGGTCGCGAACAGTGCCGCCGGGATCGGCCCGAACGCGGGCATGCCGCTCTTCGAGGCGCCGACCGCGAGGGCGGCGACCGCGAGCAGCAGCCACTCGAGCGGGGTGAAGGCGGGCACCATGCCATCCTCGTACGGCCACGCGGCCGCCTCGATCAGGATGACGCGCCGGCGTCATCGACGCTCGTCGGGTCGGTTCAGGCGTCGGATGCCGCGGCGCGCGCCGCTTCGGCCGCCCGCTCGACCCATTTCGGCACCTCGCCGTAGCGCTGCGACGGCACGAGTCGCCCGGCGGCGCTGTCGTCGATGAGCTGCGCGAGCCGTCGCTCGCGCGTGGCCTCCTGCTTGGCGGTGAGGATCCAGTGCACGACCAGGCGGCGGTAGGTCGGCGTCGCCGCCTCCCAGAACGCCGATGCCGCGGCATCCGCTGCGAGCTGCTCGGCGAACGCGGGCGGCAGGTCTTGCGGGGGGTTCTCGAACGAGTACACGCCAGAGCGGTCGTCGCGCCGACGCTCGAACGCCGCGACGCCGGCGGGATGCATGCGACCCTCGGCGGTGAGCCGCTCGACGAGCGCGATGTTCACCGCCGACCAGTTGCTGCCGGTCTTGCGCGGGGTCCAGCGCTGGCGCCGCGCGTCGTCGTCGATGCGCTGCGAGACCGAGTCGATCCAACCGAAGCAGAGCGCTTCGGGCACGGCCTGCTCCCAGGTGAGGCCGCGATCGGGCACGTGCCGCTTGTTGAGGCCCATCCACAGTTCGGTCTCGGTGGCGTGGTTGGCCTCGAGCCAGGCACGGAACTCCTCGGGCCCGGTGAAGAACACGGCGGGTCGTTCGGGCGAACCGCCGGGAGTGCCGATGCTCGTGGCCATGGGAACGAGTCTGCCAGCAGCCACCGACGGGAACGAGGTCGAGGTGAGCTTGGTGCTCGACGCCGGCGTGGTCATCGCCACGGAGACGACGCGAGGAGTACTGACCGCCGACGCTCCGATCCGGCCCTGACGCGCAGCGGCG
The DNA here is from genome assembly GCF_053618135.1 of Agromyces sp. NPDC055661. NCBI lineage: Bacteria > Bacillati > Actinomycetota > Actinomycetes > Micrococcales > Microbacteriaceae > Agromyces > Agromyces sp. NPDC055661. The sequence continues at coordinate 985,366 of NZ_JBSHHC010000001.1, read as the reverse complement.
ATTTCTTGCGCGTCCATTCCGACTGGAAACCGGTTTCAGGTGACATGTCACGTTGCACGCATGCGTGGTTCGGAATGTGCGTGATGAGGCCCGGTCGGGGCCGGAAACCGCGGGAATCCGCGGCATCCGGCAGCGCTTGCAGAGCGGAGATGCATCTCCGATTCCGGGTCCGCCTTTCGGGGGACTACGGGCGTCTTCCGCCGATTCGCCGACGCAAGATTGCACACTGCGCAATCCGAGCCGCCAGATCCGCAACTATTGACGCTCCAAGTCGCGATCCGCTAGACAGAACCGCAAGCAACGGCCCGACTCACCCGAAGAGGCGCCGGTGCTCGTCGGAGTGACGCCTCCCCTGCATCACCCCCTCGGTACGACTCCGGCTCGACTGCACGACAGCGCCACCGCAACGAGGAGGGAATGCCTGATGTACACGTTGAGAAGGAAGAGAGCGATCGGGGGGTCGGCGGTCGTCGCCGCACTGCTCGGCCTCACGCTCACCACGATGACGCCGATCGGCGCGGCTGCCGGTTCCGAGCCGCCGCCCGAACTGACGCGCGACGCCGACGAGGAGGTCAGCGTCGTCGAGGTCACCCTGGCCGACCACACCGAGCTCGACCGCCTGGTCGACACCGGCGTCGACCTCGACCACGCCGCGCACCTGAACCCCGACGGGACGATCACTGCCCATGCGGTGATCAGCGACGGCGAGGCCGATGCCCTGCGCGCCCGGGGCTTCTCGGTCGGCGTCACCCTGCACGACGAGGACGACACCGAGGCCGTGCTCGCCGAACGCGACGCGACGATCGCCGCCGCCGTCGCGGAGAACCAGCAGTTCGCCGCGGCGGCCGCCGCCGACGCCGCGGACGTCAAGATCATCCGCGCCGACTACTACACGCAGTTCGGCGTCGGCTACCTGTCGGTCGAGGCGAAGTGGGCCGACGGCCAGACGAACTCCGCCCAGCTGACGGTCCAGCGCGACAGCGGCCCGGGCACCCCGATGGGATCGGGCGGCACGCAGAACATCAGCCGCTTCGTCGACGCCGGCGTCTACCTCTACCACCGCGGTGCGTCGACGGTGACCACCCGGCCCGACACCGTGAGCATCACCAGCCCGACCGGCGACGTCGCCACCGCCAAGGTGAACGACTGGCTCCCGATCGAGGGCGAGGCCGCCTGGGGTCCGAACTACCAGACCGACTTCATCACCTCGTACCTCACGCCGACCGAGCTCTACGACCGGGTCAAGGCGCTGGCGGCGGAGTTCCCCGAGATCTCCGAGATCGTCGAGCTTCCGAACCCGACCAACGGCTACCGGCGTCACGCGCAGGCCGTGCTCGGCACCGCGAACGCGAGCCGCGTCGCGATCGATTCGAAGGCCTGGGGCCACGAGGGCGGCAACGACATCACCCTCGCGCTGACCTCGCCGGGCACCGCCAACTCGCCCCTGTCGGTCTCGGTCAACGGGTCCGCCATCGCGGTCTCCCTGGGCACGAACGCCGGTGGCACCGCGACGAGCACCGCGGCGCAGGTCGTCGCGGCGATCAACGCGTCGCCCGCGGCATCCGCGCTGGTGGTCGCCTACACCTACCGTGGCAACACGGGCACCGGTGTCGTGGCCGCGGGCTCGGCCGCGCTCACCGATGGACTCTCGGCACCCGCCTCGGTGTCGCGCGACCCGCAGCCGGTGTACGCGATTCGGATCGGCAAGACGCGCGACGGCTCGAAGCCGGGCGTCCTCGCCTACGCGCAGGAGCACGCACGCGAGTGGGTCCCGCCGCTGGTCGCGGTCGAGTCCGCCGAGCGCCTGCTGCGCAACTACGCGCAGGACGCGTCGACGAAGAAGCTGGTGAACAACCTCGACATCTGGATCGTCCCGTCCGTCAACCCCGACGGTGGTCACTACTCGTTCTACGACTTCGCGTCGCAGCGCAAGAACATGACCAACCACTGCGAGCGCTCGGGCAGCGCCGACTTCCTCTCCCGCACGAGCTGGGGCGTCGACAACAACCGCAACTACGACACCTACAGCCTGTTCGACGGCTACAGCGGCGCCTCCTCGTCGTGCACCAGCGGCACGTACGCGGGTCCGGCGGAGCTGAGCGAGCCCGAGAGCGCCAACATCGACTGGATCGCGGGCGCGAACCCGAACATCAAGTTCGCGATGAACCTGCACAGCTCGGGCAACTACTTCATGTGGTCGCCGGGCGCCTACACGACGCCGGACCGCGGCTCCTCGCCGCGCCCGACGCTCGAGGAGGAGTCGTACTTCTGGGGCGCCTCGTCGCGGATCCTGACCGAGATCAAGCGGTACCGCGGCATGTCGGTGACGCCGGCCCGCACGGGCCCGATCTCCGACGTGCTGTACTCGGCGGCCGGCAACTCCGGTGACATGCTCTGGTACAAGTACGGGATCTACGCGTGGAACTTCGAGGTCGGCACGCAGTTCCAGCCGCCGTTCGAGAGCGACGACCCGAACGGTGCCTCGGCGCATGCCGAGTCGCAGGAGTTCGCCAACGGGCTCATCGAGCTCATGCGCGTGGCGTACGACTTCGACAAGGACTCGCAGCGCCCGACGAGCACCGTGAAGGTCGCGGCGAGCGCCCAGGCCGGCATGGTCGACCTGACGTTCGAGGTCTCCGAGTCGGCGGCGGTGTTCTACACCCTCGACGGTTCGAAGCCGACCTACGAGTCGACGCTCTACGGCACGGCCGGCATCCGCGAGGGCGCCGAGGTGGTCAGGGTGCCCGCGGGCACCACGGTCAACTGGTTCTCGGTGGACTCCGCCGGGAACGTCGAGAAGAACTACCGCCCCGACGGGAGTGGCAAGAACTTCAACAAGACGACGGTGACCGCTCCGAAGTGATCCGCCAGTGAATCGGCTGCGGCCGCGGCATGCCCCCGGGATGCCGCGGCCGCGGTCGTTCGTCCCCGCCGGGAGCCCGTCGCGAGACGTACGATGGCAGTGTCACGCCCCGGTCATCGAGGGGAGGGGCACGATGGTCCAGGTCCGCGTCCTCGGCGTCGCGCTGGATGCCGCGCGCCAGCACATCGTGCTGCTGAAGCCGCTGCTCGAGGACCCCAACGCCCGCCGCGTGCTCCCGATCTGGATCGGCTCCCAGGAGGCGACCTCGATCCTGCTCGCGCTCGAGGGCGAGCAGGCGCCACGGCCGCTGACGCACGACCTCATGACGACCTTCCTCGAGACGCTCGGCGCCCGCATCGAGCGCGTCGAGGTGACCCGCATCGAGGACGGCACGTTCTATGCCGAGATCACGCTGACGACGCCGTCGGGCACGCTCGTGCTCGACGCCCGCCCGTCGGACGCCATCGCGCTGACGCTGCGGAGCGAAGCCCCCCTCTACGTGGCCGAGCGTGTGCTCGACGAGGCGGGGATTCCGGCGGAGCTGGCCGATCCGCGCACCGACGACGCCAAGGTCGACGAGTTCAAGCGGTTCCTCGACGACGTGGATCCCGAGGACTTCCAGGGCTGAGCCCAGTGCGCGGGTCCCGCCGCATGGCGTCCGCGCCGGCGGTCCCGCGGTTCACGCGACAGCGCGAGGTAGAAGACGAGCAGCAGGGCGGCGATCGCCGCGAGGCCGACCCCCGTCATCATGTCGAACAGCAGGTCCACGTCGACCCTCCTCCGTGCAGGCGCTCCGGCGGATGCATCGCCGGTGTCCCGGAAGACTACGCACCGGGACGAATGGCGCGCAGGGACTTGACAGTCGGAGCGTCGATGAGGCACCGCGGGGTTCCGAACGTGCGGTCGCGGCATCCGCTCGGCCCTCACGACCACCTTCGCAACATCGGCCGTCGCGCCTCGCGGGATGCGAGAGGCTGGAGGGGGACCGACCCGAGAGGACACCATGGCCAGAGCAGTCGTCTACCGCGAGATCGGCGGACCCGAGGTGCTGCACCTCGAGGAGGTGCCCGACGCGGAGCCGGGTGAGGGCGAGGTCGTCGTCGCGGTGCGCGCCGCGGGCGTGAATCCCATCGACTGGAAGCTCCGGTCGGGGGTCCGCGGCAACGGCACCGGTGGTCGCGCGGTGCGTCCGGGGTCGGATGCCGCGGGCGTCGTCGAGGCCGTCGGCGCGGGCGTCGACGGGGTGCGGGTGGGCGACGAGGTCATCGTGCGCAGCGCGCGCGGCGCGTACGCCACGCAGGTCGTGGTCCCGTCCGGGCGGCTCGTGCCCAAGCCCGCCGGACTCGGCTGGGCTGAGGCGGCGAGCATCGGCATCCCGGCGGGCACGGCGTACCAGGCGATCCGCTCGCTCGGGGTCGGCCACGGCGACACGCTGCTCCTGCACGGCGGCGCCGGCGGGGTCGGCCAGGCGGCGATCCAGTTCGCGGTCGCCGACGGCGCGCGCGTCATCGCCACCGCGAGCGAGGCGAACCACGATCGGCTGCGCGAGCTCGGCGCCGTGCCGGTGGCGTACGGCCCGGGGCTCGTCGACCGCGTCCGGGCGGTCGCGCCCGAGGGCGTCACGGTCGCGCTCGACGCGGCCGGCACCGATGAGGCGCTCGACGCCTCCGTCGAGCTCGTCTCCGACCGCGGCCGCATCGCGACCGTCGTGCGCGGCGCCGACGCGCCGAAGTGGGGCATCCATGCCTACGCGGGCGGCAGCGCCGTGCCGCTCACCGCCGAGGAGCAGCGCTGGCGCGACGAGGCGACGGGCATCGTCGCGCAGCTCGCCGCCGAGGGCCGGTTCGAGCTCGAGGTCAGCCGCACGTTCGGACTCGACGAGGCCGCGGAGGCGCAGCGCGTCAGCGAGGCCGGGCACGTGCGCGGCAAGCTCGTCATCCTCGTCTGAGCCGTCGGGGCATCCGTCGTCGCTCGTTCGGCATTCGCCGAGCCTGGCTCGTGAACGTCGTCGGGCGCGGATGCCCCGCGGCATCCGTCGCCGCTCAGTGCACGCGGCGCGGTGCCGGGTCGGTCGACCGGCGCACCACCAGCTCGGGCTGGAACACGGTCTGACGGGGGATGTGCTCGGGGTCGGCGGTCTCCTCGAGGAGGATTCGCAGGGCGGTGCGGCCGATCATGCCGCTCGGCTGGCGCATCGACGAGAGCGGCACGGCCGCCGCGCCCGCGAACGCGATGTCGTCGAACCCGATGATCGCGATCTCGTCGGGCACCAGCATCCGCCCGCCGACGACGAGCGACTGCAGCAGGCCGAGCGCGATGAGGTCGTTCGCGGCGAAGAGCGCGTCGGGCCACTCGTGGCGGGGACGCGAGACGATGCGGGCGCCCGCCGCCGCGCCCTCGTCGACCGTCATGGCCGCGGTCGCGACGACCTCGAGCTCGACGTGCTCCGCGTTCTCGGCGGCGACGCGTGCGCCTGCCAGGCGGTCGTTGACCTGGCGGATGTCGAAGGGCCCGCCGACGAACGCGATGCGGCGACGCCCGGTCTCGATGAGGTGCTCGACGGCCATGCGACCGCCCGCGACCGAGTCGACCGACACCGAACTGAACCGGCTGCTGCCGCCGAACCGGTCGACGAGCACGGCCGCGATGCCCCGCGACCGGAGCCGCTCGAGCCGGGGGAGGATGTCGCCGTACGGCGAGATGAGCACGCCACGCACCTGCTGCTCCTCGAACAGGTCGAGGTAGAGCTTCTCGCGGGAGACGTCCTCGTCGGTGTTGCCGTAGAGGATCGCGATGTTGTGGCGTGACGCCTCGTCCTCCGCGCCGCGCACGACGTCGTTGAAGAACGGGTTCTGGCCGTTGAGCACGACGAACCCGACGGTCGTCGAGACACCCGCCCTGAGCTTGCGCGCCGCGTCGTTGCGCACGTAGCCGAGGGCCTCGATCGCGCGGTTGACGCGGGCGATCGACTCCGCCGACACCTCGTCGGGGCGATTCAGCACGTTGGAGACCGTGCCGACCGACACCCCGGCGTGCTGCGCCACATCGCGGATGCTGGCCGGTGGCATTCGTGCTCCTCGTCGTCGATGTTGCACCGATGTCACGGGTGACTTGACCGATCACCCGTCCGTCCATAGAGTAGCCCTGAATCGCCCCTGAATCGATTCAGATCCAAATTCACCCTCGACGAGGAGGAACTCGTGCAGACGGACATCCCGCCGGCCGCAGCGCCCCCCATGCTGGAGCTCTCCCGGGTCGTCAAGTCGTTCGGCGCCGTCGTCGCACTTCGCTCCGGGAGCCTGCGCATGCAGTCCGGCTCCATCCACGCGCTCATCGGCGAGAACGGCGCCGGCAAGTCCACGCTGGTCAAGATCGTGGCCGGGCTGTACCGCCGCGATGCGGGCGAGTTCCGCCTGAACGGCGAGGAGGTCGACTTCACGTCGACCGCCCAGTCGAAGGCCGCGGGCATCGCCGTCATCTACCAGGAGCCGACGCTGTTCCCCGACCTGTCGGTCACCGAGAACGTCTTCATGGGCCGCCAGCCCGTCGGCCGGTTCGGCCGCATCGACCGCAAGGCGATGCGCCGCGAGGTCGAGTCGCTGTTCCAGCGCCTCGGCGTGCGGATCGACCCCGACCGTCCGGCGGAGGGCCTGTCGATCGCCGACCAGCAGGTCATCGAGATCGCGAAGGCCGTGTCGCTCGACGCGCGCGTGCTGATCATGGACGAGCCGACCGCGGCGCTGTCGGGCGTCGAGGTCGACCGGCTGTTCGCGATCGCGCGCAGCCTGCGCGACGAGGGCCGGGCGCTGCTGTTCATCTCGCACCGGTTCGACGAGGTGTTCGACCTCTGCGACACCGTCACGGTCATGCGCGACGGCTCCTACATCGCGACGACGCCGATCGCCGAGACCACCGCCGACGAGCTCGTGCGGCAGATGGTCGGCCGCGACGTCACCGACCTGTTCCCGAAGATCGAGGCCGAGATCGGCGAGCCGCTGCTCGAGGTCGAGGGCCTGTCGAGCGCCGGCGTGTTCCACGACATCTCGTTCACGGTGCGCGCGGGCGAGATCGTCGGCCTGGCGGGCCTCGTCGGCGCCGGCCGCAGCGAGGTCGCCCGGGCCGTGTTCGGCGTCGACGGGTACGACTCCGGCTCGGTCGCACTCGAGGGGCGCCCGGTGAAGAAGGGCGATCCGGCACGCGCCATGCTGCAGGGCATCGCGCTGGTGCCCGAGGACCGCCGCAAGCAGGGACTCGTGCTCGAGTCATCCGTGGCTCGCAACATCACCCTCGCGATCCGCAACCAGCTCGCGAAGGCCGGCATCATCACGTCGGGCTTCGAGAACCGCGCCGCGAAGGTGTGGGCCAGCCGCCTCGAGGTGAAGACGAACGCCCTCTCGACGGTCGCCGCGACCCTCTCCGGCGGCAACCAGCAGAAGGTCGTGCTCGGCAAGTGGCTCGCGACCGAGCCGCGCGTGCTCATCGTCGACGAGCCGACCCGCGGCATCGACGTCGGCACGAAGGCCGAGGTGCACCGGCTGCTCTCGGAGCTCGCCGGACGCGGCATCGGCATCCTCATGATCTCGTCTGAGCTGCCCGAGGTGCTCGGCATGGCCGACCGCGTGCTCGTCATGCGCGAAGGCCGCATCACCGCCGAGATCGATCGCGCCGACGCCACCAGCGAGAACGTGATGTTCGCCGCGACCCACGCCCAGGGAGCCCACTCGTGACCGCCACGATCGAGAAGTCCGACGTCACGAAGCGCCTGCGCGCCGTCGGCGCCGCCCGCGAGTTCGGCATCCTCATCGCGCTGCTGCTCGTCATCGTCGCCGCGACGATCGCGAACCCGAACTTCCTGTTCAGCACCGACGGATGGCGCGACCTGCTGCTGACCCCGTCGATCCTCGTGCTCCTCGCGGTCGGCCAGGCGATCGTCATCATCACCCGCAACGTCGACCTCTCGGTCGGCTCGGTGCTCGGCCTGTCGGCCTACCTGTGCGGCCGCCTCTTCATCGACCTCGAGGGCATCCCGATCATCGCGGTGTTCGTGATCGTGATCGTCTTCGGCGGACTGCTCGGGCTCGTGAACGGGGCGCTCGTCGCCTTCGCGAAGGTGCCGTCGCTCGTCATCACCCTCGGCACGCTGTACGCCTACCGCGGCATCAACGTGCTCTGGACCGGCGGTGACCGCATCAACGCGTCCGACCTGCCGCGCGACTTCCTCGCGCTCGGCACGGGGCAGATCCTGTTCATCCCGATCCTCACGATCATCGCCCTCGTCGTGCTCGCGGTCGCGGGCTGGCTCATGAAGAACACCCGCGGCGGGCGCGAGTTCTACGCGATCGGATCCGACCCGTCGGCGGCCGAGCTCTACGGCCTGCGCGTCACCCGGCGCCTGCTCACCGCGTTCGTGCTCTCGGGCGCCCTCGCCGGACTCGGCGGCGTGCTCTACGCCGCCCGCTACGGCACGATCAGCTCGCAGGCCGGATCGGGCTGGGAGCTCGACGCGGTCGGCGCCGCGGTCATCGGCGGCGTCGCGATCTTCGGCGGCAGCGGCACCGTGTGGGGCGCCGCGATCGGCGCCGTGCTGCTGCTCACCATCAACCGCGCCCTCCCGATCCTCGGCATCCCCGACTTCTGGCAGCGCGCGGTCGTCGGCGCCCTGATCATCGGCGCCATCGTGCTCGACCGCGTCCTCGCGATCCGGCAGAAACGGAAGCTCCTCGAAGCCAGGGAGGAAGGCGAATGACCGCGACCACCACCACCGACGCGGCCGTGCGCACCTACCGCGACTACGACCGCCCCCTGTGGCAGCGCGTGCTGCTGACCCGCGAGATGGCGATCATCGCGCTGCTACTCATCGTGGCGCTCATCGCGATCCCCACGGTGCGCGGGTTCAGCCAGCCGATCACGCTCACGTTCCTGCTCCTCGACGTGATGCCGATCCTGCTCATCGCACTGCCGATGACGCTCATCATCATCACGGGCGAGATCGACCTCTCCGTCGCGAGCATCGCGGGCCTCGCCAGCGTGCTGACCGGCGTGATGACCCAGGCCGGCGTGCCGTTCGAGCTCGCCGCCGTGCTGGCGATCGTCGCCGGCGCGATCGGCGGCGCGATCAACGGCTTCCTGATCACCGTGGTCGGCCTGCCATCGCTGGCCGTCACGATCGGTACCCTGGCGCTCTACCGCGGCCTCGCCGTGGGCCTGCTCGGCACCACAGCGATCACCGACTTCCCCGAGTTCTGGACCGACCTCGCCAAGGCGCGCGTGGGTGGTTCGAACATCCCGGTCGTGCTGTTCCTCTTCCTCGTGCTCCTCGTGGTGTTCGTGGTGCTGCTGCACTTCACGCCCTTCGGCCGGGGCATCTACGCCATCGGCCTCGCGAGCGAGGCGGCGCGGTTCTCGGGCGTGCGCGTGGAGCGGACGAAGTTCATCCTGTTCATGCTCTCGGGCACCATCTCGGCGCTCGCGGGCATCTACTACACGCTCCGCTACGGCAGCGCGCGCGGCGACAACGCGACCGGCCTCGAGCTGCAGGTCATCGCCGCGGTGCTGCTCGGCGGCGTGTCGATCTTCGGCGGCCGTGGCGCGATCCACGGCGTGATCGCCGGCGTGCTCCTCATCGGGGTGCTCGCGAGCGCGCTGCGCCTCGCGAACGTCACCTCCGACGTCATCAACATCATCACCGGCGTGCTGCTCGTGCTCTCGGTGGTGACCTCCAGCTTCCTGGCCTGGCTGCGAAAGCGGCGGCGAGCACCAGGGGGAACACCGCGCGTCGAGGCCTCCACAGCAGGGTGACCGGGCTGCGCGACTGTCGAGGCGATCACCATCGCCCTCATCCGATGAAGGGAAGAACAACGATGTTTCACAACAAGCGGCGTGCGGGCGCACTGACGGCGCTCGCCGCGGCCGCGGCGCTGGTCCTGGCCGGCTGCGCGGTGGATTCGGGCAGTGGTGGTACCGGGGGTACGGAGGGTGGCGGCAGCGACAACCTGGCGATCACGTTCCTGCCGAAGAACCTGGGCAACCCGTACTTCGACACGTCGTCGGCGGGTGCGAAGGAGGCGATCGACGAGTTCGGTGGCACGTTCGCCGAGGTCGGTCCCGCGGAGGCGACCCCCGATTCGCAGGTGTCGTACATCAACACGTTGACCCAGCAGGGCGTGGGCGCGATCGCGGTGTCCGCGAACGACCCCGAGGCGATCTGCGACGCGCTGAACGAGGCCCGTGACGCGGGTGTGAAGGTGGTCACGTTCGACTCCGACACGAACCCCGAGTGCCGTGACCTGTTCATCAACCAGGCCACCGCGGAGGGCATCGCGAAGGTGCAGATCGACCTGATCGCCGACCAGATCGGCGACGCGGGCGAGATCGCGATCCTCTCGGCGTCGGCGAACGCGACGAACCAGAACGCGTGGATCGAGCTCATGAAGAAGGAGCTGGAGAACCACCCGAACATCACCCTGGTCGACACGGTCTACGGCGACGACGACGACCAGACCTCGTTCGACAAGACCGCGGCGCTGCTGCAGACGCACCCGAACCTGAAGGGCATCATCTCGCCCACCACGGTCGGCATCGCGGCCGCGGCCCGGTACCTGTCGACCTCGGAGTACAAGGGCAAGGTCGCGCTGACCGGCCTGGGCACCCCGAACCAGATGCGCGAGTACGTCGAGGACGGCACGGTCACCGCGTTCGCGCTGTGGAACCCGGCCGACCTGGGCTACCTGACCGCGTACGCGGCGAAGGCGCTCATCGAGGGCACGATCACGGGTGAGGAAGGCGACTCGTTCGAGGCCGGCAAGCTCGGCGACTACGAGGTCGGCGCCGACGGCACCGTCCTGCTCGGCGACCCGTACGTCTTCGACGCCGACAACATCGGCGACTTCGACTTCTGAGCCGACGTCGTCGGGCCGGGTCCTCCGTCCGGTCGAACACCAGGAAGAGCGGATGCCTCGCACGGGGCATCCGCTCTTCCGCGTCTTCCCCGTCTCGTGCGTCTTCCCCGCTCGGGCCGACTCCGACATGATCGTCGTGGGGGTGGGACGCATGGAGATCTGCTCGTACGACGACACCGAGGCGCTCTCGGAGGCGGTCGACGTGATCCGGGCCGGCGGAGTGGTCGGCACGCACTTCGGCACGGTGTTCGGGCTCCTGGTCGACGGAAGCCACGCCGGCGTGGCCGACGAGATCATGTCGATCAAGGGCGCGGCGCGCGGGCACAAGCCGCTCGCCGTCGCCGCCCGGCCCCGACGGCTCGTCGAGCTCATCGACGTCGCCTCGCTGCCGCACGAGGTGCGCCGCCTCACCGAGGAGCCCTGGTTCGCGGACCGGCTCGCCGGCATGGTGGCCGTACGCGCTCCCGCGGCGCCGCAGGTCGCCATCCCCGAGCACCTCGTCTCCGAGGTGGACGGACACCGCTGGGTCCAGGTCTTCGACCCGCTGCGGATGCCCGGGGCATCCGATCTCATCGCGGCGATGTGGGCCGGAGGCGTCGACTGGGTCGCCGGGACGTCGATGAACGAGAGCGGGCAGGTCGAGATCGTCGACCTCGAGGAGGCGGTGGACTTCGCCGAGCGCCACGGGCTGCCGCTGCTGTTCCAGCCCGAGGCCATGCACGAGGCATCCGGTTCGCTGCCGATCCTCCAGCTGGACCCCGACGACGGGTTGCTGCTCGACCGGCAGGGCATCATCGCGCACACCGACCTCGAGACCGCGACGCACGAGTCGATCGACGCCACGCGGGCGATCCCGGCGCACTACCCGCCGATGGCGGTGCCGCCCGGGCTCCTCGACGGACTCGATCCCGCCGACGCGACGGCCGAGCTGCTGCGGCTGCTCTACCCGCTGTACCGCGCGCAGCCGTCGACGGCCTGACATGCGAAGAGCGGATGCCCCGCAGGGGAGGCATCCGCTCTTCGGTCTGTGGTCGACCTAGGCGTGCAGGTCGACGCCCTTCGGCTCCTTCACGAGCGAGACGCCGATGAGCGAGACGACCGCGGCGATCGCGATGTAGACGCCGATCGTCCACGACTGGCCGGTCGCGCCGATCAGGGCCTCGGCGATCATCGGGGCGAACGCGCCGCCCAGGATCGCGCCGAGCGCGTAGCCGATCGAGACGCCCGAGTATCGCACGTTCGCCGGGAACATCTCGGCGTAGAGCGACGCCTGCGGGCCGTACGAGAGGCCGAGGCCGAACGTCATCACGAACAGGGCGACGAAGTACCAGACGATGTCACCGGTGTCGATGAGGAACCACATCGGCACGGCCCACAGCGCGAGGAACGCGTAGCCGATCTGGAACGTGCGCACCCGGCCGAGCCGGTCGGAGACCGCTCCGCCCCACAGGGTGAAGATGAGCCAGCCGAACGAGGCGAGCGCCGTCGCGAGGAGGACGGTGGGCCGGTCCATCCCGAGCACCGTGACCGCGTAGGTCGCGAAGAACGCGATGAGCAGGTAGCCCGCGGCGTTGTTGCCGATGAAGATGACCGCCGTGAGGATGACGTTCTTGCTGTTGTGCCGGAAGAGCTGGCCGAGCGGAGCGGACGATTCCTTGCGGCGACGGAGGAGGTCCTCGAAGATCGGGCTCTCCTCGACCGCGCGGCGGATCACGTAGCCGACGATGATGAGCACGATCGACAGCAGGAAGGGGATGCGCCAGCCCCACTCCATGAATGCCTCGGGCGACATGGACGAGGTGAGGATGAACAGCGTCGAGGTCGCGAGGATCATGCCGACCGGCACGCCGATCTGCGGGAACGCGCCGAAGAAGCCGCGCTTGCGGTCGGGGGCGTGCTCGACGGCCATGAGCGCCGCACCGCCCCACTCGCCGCCCGCCGAGAAGCCCTGCAGGATGCGGAGCAGGATCAACAGGATCGGTGCGGCGATGCCGATCGCGGCATACGTCGGCAGGAAGCCGATGAGCGCGGTCGAGATGCCCATCATGACGAGCGTGAAGACGAGCATCTTCTTGCGGCCGAGCTTGTCGCCGAGGTAGCCGGCGACGACGGCGCCGAGCGGGCGGAAGAGGAACGAGATGCCGATCGTGGCGAACGACAGCACCTGCGCGAGGCCGGGGTTGGACTCGGCGACCGGGGCGAGGAAGAGCGGGGCGAGCACGAGGCCGGCGGCCTGGGCGTAGATGAAGAAGTCGTACCACTCGATGGACGTGCCCACGAGCGTGCCCGCGAGGACCTTGCGTTCCTCGCGGGTGATGCTCCCGGTGCGTTCCTGTTCCTGGACAGATGTCGACATGCGAACTCCGTTGTTCTGATGCGTGCGGGGTGAGGGGGACCGGCACTGGGGTGGTGCGCCGCAATTCCTGACCGATCGTTCGGTCAGGTGTCCGACCATAGCGCATGGACGGCGCATTCCGGAAGTTCGGATGCGACGAGCGGAGGCGTCCGTGCGGTGAGCGGTCGGGGGGCGGATGCCGCGGGCGGGTGTGTCGGTGCTCGCTGCTGCGTCGAGTGGGCGATGTTGGCTGGGCGCGCGGGGGCGGGGTCGCCAAGATCGCCCACTCGCGGCATCCGGATGCCTCGGGGTCGTCGAACCGGCGCGGATGCAGGGTTCGACCGTGCATCTGAGACTGATCGATCTGGCGAGTGGGCGATGTTGGCTGGGTGCGCGGGAGCGGGGTCGCCAAGATCGCCCAGTCGCGGTGTCCGGATACCGCGGGCGGGCCGCGAGCAGATGCCACGAATCACCCGACGCGTGCCGTTACGCCGCCGCCTCCGCAACGCGCACCCGGCGACGCGCGGCGATGCCCGCGAACATGAGGCCGATGCCGAGCGCGGCCCAGCAGAGGAGGCCGACGAGGTCGGCCCAGCCGTCGCCATTGGCGAGCGCCGCTAGCAGGAGGCCGAGCGCCGGCGTCGTGGGGAGCACCCCGGCGAGGGACTCGACGAACGGAGGGACGGTCGACGACAGGCCGACCGCGAGCGCCAGCACGGCCACGAGCACCGCGAGGAACCGGCCGGGGCCGCCGAACGCCGCGGCGAGGCCTTGGTTGACCAGGGCGAACACGATCCCGATGAACGCGCACGCGCCGATGAACTTGACCCAGCCGAACGGGTCCGTCTGAACGGCGAAGAGCACCGCGATCCCGACGACGAGACCCTGCGCGGCGCCGAGCGCGACGCCCGGGAGCGCGGTCCGCAGCAGGATCGAGCCCGACGACTCCGCCGTGAGGAGGGGCCGGGTCGGCACCGCCGACCGGGCGAGCGCGAGCGCGATCGCGCCGATCCAGAGCGCGATCACCGCGAAGAAGGGCACCGACTGCATGCCGGGCGCCGGCGTCACCCGGTCCGCGCGCACGGGCTGCGACACGACCGAGGTGAGGATCGCGATGTCGTCGTCGGTGTAGGTCGGGATCTGCTCGACCGCCTGCGCGAGCCCGTCGGCGAGCTGCGCGGCGCCCGCGTCGACCTGCGCGGCACCCGCGGCGAGGTTCTGCGCACCGGTGTCGAGCGTCGCCGCGCCGTCGTCGGCCGAGGACGCCCCCGAGGCGACCTCGGCCGCGCCAGACGCCGAGGCGTCGACGCCGCCGACCAGGCCGGGCATCGCGTCGGCGAGCTGCTGGTTGCCCGAGGCGACCGCGTCCGCGCCGGCGGCGAGGGCGCCCACGTCCGAGTCGGCCTGCTGCAGTCGCGCGAGCGCCGCGCGGGCACGGTCGCACAGCGGTCCGATCGTCTTGCAGACGGTGTCGACCACCCCGGCGAACTCGTCGGTGGCGCCCGAGATCGCGCTCGCCGCGGCATCCGTCGCCGACGCGATCTGGGCCGAGCCCTGCGCGAGCTGCGCCGTCTGGCCCGGAAGCGACTGGACGCCCGCGTCGAGCTCGGCGAGGCCGCTCGCGAGGGCGTCGGCACCGGCGTCGAGCTGGTCGAGTCCGGCCGCGAGCTGGCCTGCACCGGTCGCGAGCTGCGACGCGCCGTCGGCGACCGAGGATGCCCCGTCGGCGAGCTGCGACGCGCCGTCGGACGCCTGGCCGATCTGCTCGTTGATCGTGTTGAAGCCCGCGTAGACCTGCCCGAGGTACTGCGAGATGAGCTGCGCGTTGAGCGCGGACACGGCCGCGGACGTGATCGCGGTGCTCAGTGCCGGGTCGAGCAGCGCCGACGTCGGGGCCGTCTCGACGTCGAGCTCGGCCTGCACCGCGTCGGACGCGGGTCCCGAGAACGACGTCGCAGACGCCGAGAAGGTGGGCGGGATCGTGACGACCGCGACGTAGGTGCCGTCGGCGAGGCCGGATGCCGCGTCGTCGTCGTTCGTGAGCACCCAGTCGAAGTCCGAGCCCGCGCCGGCATCGGGGGAGCCCGCGATGAGCCCGGCCGCGAACTGCCGCCCGACGGGCACGGTCTGGCCGTTCAGCGACACGGGCACGTCGTCGTTCACGATGGCCGCCGTGACGCGGTCGAGGTCCTCGGTCGGCGTCGACAGCGACCACGTCAGCAGCCCCCCGACGGCGAGCGGCAGCGCGACCAGCCCGATGCTCCCGAGCACGCCGAACCGCTCGGGTCCGGCGGTGGCGGCGAACGCGCGGCGGGCCATCTCAGCGCACCGTCGCCAGGGTCGGGCCGGCCGCGGACGAGGCGAGGGTCACGGTGCGCACGATCGCGCGCGGGGGGAGCAGGTCGTCGAGCCGGGCGTCGGGCCGGCACGCGACGACGAAGGTGAGGGGAGCGCCGTCCGGTCGGCGGTCGGCGGTCGCGGCATCCGTCATCAGGTGGCGCACCCGGGCCCGCAGCACCGGGTCGGTCACCGCGTCGATCGCGTCGACCATGACGACGGATGCCCCGACGAGCGCATTCCGCAGGTCGCCGACGACGTCCTCCGTGCGGTCCGCGTGCACGTACGCGGTGCGCCGGCGCACGGCGCCCGCACGCGTGGGGAGCACCAGCCCGTCGACCTTGACCCGCCCGCCGAGCACCGGTGATCGGCCGCCGAGCGCGAGCAGCACCGCGCTGCGCGCCGATGCCGTGCCGCCGCGCACGAGCAGCAGCTCGCCCGGTGCGACCGAGAGGTCCACCACGGGTGCGCCCACGGCGTCGGACGTGCGGAGTCCCTCCGCGACGAGCGCGAGCTGGGCGCCGGGCTCCGGCCAGTCCGCGAGCTCGAGCTCGTGCGAGAGCCCCTCGCCCTCGACGTCGAACCGGGGGAGCAGCCGGTCGAGCCAGGCCGGGATCCACCAGGCGCGGTGCCCGAACAGGGCGAGCACCGCCGGGATGAGCGTCATCCGCACGACGAACGCGTCGATCGCGACGCCCACGGCGAGGCCGAAGGCGATCGGCTGGATCGACGCGTCGCCCTCGGGCACGAACGCGGCGAACACGGCGACCATGATGATCGCCGCGGCGGTCACGACCCGGCCCGAGCCGACGAAGCCCTCGATGATCGCGCGCCTCGGCGTGCCGTGGTGCACGTAGTCCTCGCGCATGCGCGTGACGAGGAACACCTCGTAGTCCATGGCGAGCCCGAACAGCACGCCCATGAGGATGATCGGCATGAAGCTGATCACCGTGCCGACGGACGCGACGCCGATCGGGCCGGCGAGGAAGCCGTGCACGAACACGAGGGCCGTGAGGCCGAGGGCCGCGGCGATCGACAACACGTACCCGAGCGCGGCGGTCACGGGCACGACGATCGAGCGGAACACCATCGCGAGCAGCACGAGCGAGAGCCCCACGATGAGCACGCCGAACGGCAGCAGCGCCTCGGTCAGCTGGATGGAGATGTCGATGCCCGCGGCCGTGTAGCCGGTGACCGCGAGGTCGACGCCGTACTCCTCTTGGAAGTGGTCGTGCATCCCGCGCAGCTCGGCGACGAGCGCCTTCGTCTCCTCGGAGTCGGGGCCGCCTTCGGGGATCACCTGCACGATGCCCGTGTCGCCCGCCTCGTTCGGCGTCGACAGGGGCACGGATGCCACGCCGTGCACGGTCGCGATCTCTGCGCCGATGTCGTCCATGAGCCCGACGGGGTCCGTGCTCTGGATGACCTGGCCCGTGACGAGCAGCGGCCCGTTGTACCCCGGACCGAAGTGCTCGTCGATGAGGTCGTACGTGATGCGCGCAGGCTCGGTCTCATCGAGCGAGCCGGCGTCGGGCAGCGCGAGCCTGAGGCTCGCCGCGGGCACGGCCAGCAGGCTCAGCCCGATCACGACGAGGGCGACCGTGACGATGGGCCAGCGGATGACGCCGCGGACCCACCCCGCGAAGAACCCGCGCCGCACCGGGGCCGCGGGCTCGTCGTCGGGGAGGGGTTCCTCGGCATGCGGGTCGGGTCGCTCGGACGGGGCCGCCGGCTCGGACTCCTCATCGGGATGCGTCGGCTTCGCGGCATCCGTCGGCTTCGCGGCATCCGTCGGCTTCGCGGCATCCGTCGGCTTCGCGGCATCCGTCGACTTCGCGGCATCCGTCACCGCCGCTGCCGCCGCGGCCGCGCCGCCCGGCCGGAACCGCCTCGCGACGACGTGCCACTTCGCGAAGCCGAGCAGCGCCGGCGTGAGCGTCGTGGAGATGAGGACCGCGATGGCGACGGCGAGGGCCGCCGCGACGCCCATGGTGGTGAGGAACGGGATGCCCGCGACGGCGAGGCCGAGCAGCGCGATGATGACCGTGGTCGCGGCGAACACCACCGCCGAGCCCGCGGTCGCCACCGCCCGCGACGTCGACTCCTCGGGTTCGATGCCCTGCTTCAGCTGGTCCTGGTGGCGGGAGATGATGAACAGCGCGTAGTCGATGCCCACCGCGAGTCCGAGCATGAGCGCGAGCAGTGGCGTGGTCGACGTGATCGTCAGGAACCGCGTGCCGACGTACACGATGGCGAGCGCTGCGCTCGCTCCGAGCAGCGCGGTGAGCAGCGGCATGCCCGCGGCCGCCAGCGACGCGAACGTCACGAGCAGCACCACGAACGCGACCGCGAGGCCGACGAGCTCGGTCGCGCTGATGCCGGTCGAGGTCTGCGAGAAGAGCTGGCCGCCCACCGACACCTGCGAACCGTCGGGCAGGGATGCCTCGAGCGCGGCTCCCGCGTCCTGCAGCGCCTGCGCCGTCGACGGCTCCACCGCCGTGGTGCCGACCGAGAGCTGGATCGGCACGAGCACCGCGGAGTCGTCCTCGGCGATGTTCGCGCTGCCGGGGGTGTCGTAGGGGTTCGAGACCGACGAGACCTGCGGGATGCCCGAGATCGCGTCGATCGACGCGGCGACGTCGGCCTCGAAGTCCGACTGGGTGACATCGCCGCCGTCGGGCGCGACCGCGATCAGCTGCGCCGAGCTGCCGGCGACCTGCGGGAACGTGCGGGCGAGCGCGTCGAGCGCCTCCTGCGACTCCGTGCCCGGGATGCGGTACGTGTTGTCGGTGCCCGTGCCGACGAGCGCCGCGACGGTGAAGAGCACCGCGATCGCCACCGCCCAGCAGACCACGACGAGCACGCGGGCCCGGTAGGCCCAGCGGCCGAGCATGGAGAGCACGGAGGACATGGTCACCCGTTCCGATCAGCTGCCGTCCCGCCCGGCAGACAGTGCCCTCAACCTACGACCGGGCACGCGACAGCCGCAAGGCACCGATTCGGGGTACGGCCCGATACGCACGGCTCGGCGGCGCGGGCCGCGACCGGCCCCGTCGGCGAACATAGGCTCGGAGCGTGCCCCTCGCGACGATCGCCATCGGCGACACCTCCTTCATCCTGCGCCGCGCCGTGCGCGACGACCTCGAAGCACTGGTCGCGCTCATCGCCGCCGACGCGCTCCGTGCGAACGACGACAGCTCGGCGCCCGAGCACCTCGCGCGGTACGAGCGCGCGTTCGCGGCGATCGACGCGGACCCGGCGCAGACGCTCGTGGCCGTCGAGACATCCGACGGCTCGGTGGTCGGCACGATGCAGCTCACGCTGATCCCGGGACTCTCGCGCGGCGGCGCGAGCCGCATGCAGGTCGAGGCCGTGCGCATCGCCGACGGGCTGCGCGGCATGGGGCTCGGCAGCGCGATGATCCGGTGGGCGATCGACGACGCCCGGGCGCGCGGCGCCGCGCTCGTGCAGCTCACCTCCGACGCGCGGCGCACCGACGCCCGCCGCTTCTACGAGCGCCTCGGCTTCGAGGCGTCGCACGTGGGGTTCAAGCTGTTCCTCTGAGGCGATTACGCTGGCCGCGTGGCCGAAGACCCTCCGCTGCTCGACGTGGCCGGGCTCGACGCGACCGGTGAGCGCGTCTACGTGCACGTGCTCATGCACGGCCGGTCGAGTGCGGCCGAGGTCGCCGCGCAGTTCGACCTGGCCGAGGAGACCACCCTCCGGCAGCTCGAGGGGCTGCGACAGCTCGGGCTCGTGACGCGCCTCGAGGGCCGGCGGCCGCAGTACTCGGCGGTGGACCCGCGGTTCGCCCTCCGGGCGGTGCTCGATCGGCTGAGCGACCAGGCGATGCGGATCCGCGAGGCGATCCCCATGCTCGTCGAGTACTTCGATGCGGCATCGCCGAGCGAGTCGGGGTCCCACCAGGCCGTCGTACTGACCGATCCCGACACGGTCGCGGCCTGGTACGCGCGCCTGCAGCACCAGGCGACGCGCGAGTTCCTCTCGTTCGACCGGCCGCCGTACGTCTCGGCCTCGTTCGATCCGTTCGAGGCCGAAGTGCTCGCCCGGGGGGTGGACTGGCGCGCGATCTACACGCTCGCGAGCTTCGACGAGGGCTCGACCTGGGACGAAGTCGAGGGACTCGCCGAGCAGGGTGAGCAGGCGCGCATCACCGAGGAGCTACCGGTCAAGCTCGCGATCGTCGACGGCGAGATCGCCCTGATCTCGCTGACGCTGGAGCCGGGACGCGTCGACGCCCTCATCACCCACGCGCCGCCGCTCGTCCAGGCACTGCGTGAGCTGTTCGAGTTCCACTGGTCGCGGGCCGTGCCACTGCCCGACGCCCGCGCGCAGGTCGGCGACTCGGGATCCGAGGGGCGACTGCTGCCCGGTGCGCAGGTCCGACAGGCGTCCGTCGAGGAGCGGTCGATCCTGGCGCTCATGGCCGTGGGGATGAAGGACGAAGCAATCGCGCGACAGCTCGGGATGTCGCCGCGCACGCTCCGGCGCCGGAGCCAGGAGCTGCTCGCAGAGCTGGGTGCGGGCAATCGCTTCCAGGCGGGTGTCGAGGCGGCTCGCCGGGGCTGGATCTGAGCGCCGGCAGCGTCTCATGTAACGCCCGCGTTTCAAGATCTGGCCGGTAGCGGTCGTTGGCCTGAACCGGACATCGCGGCCGAGGGGTGCTCGCGCACAATGAGACCACCGTCGGCCCCTCGCGGGTCCGTCGCCTGGTCCCACCTCGTTTCCAAGGACTCCCGTGATCACACCTCCGCGCTCCTTCCATGCCTCGCGGCGTCGCCTCGGCGTCGCCGTCGTGGCGACGCTGCTCGCCGCGTCCGTCACCGTCGTCGCTCCCGCATCCGTGGCGGCGGCGCAGCCGACCCCGCCGTCCGAGCCGACGGCGCCGGCCGCCGCGTCGCCCGTCGGCGCCGACCCCGCCTCCGAGTTCGCCGACGGACGCTACATCGTGACCCTCCGTGACGAGGCCGTGGCGACCTACGCGGGCGGCGTCGACGCCTACGCGGCCACCCGGGCGCAGGAGGGCGACGACCTGAACGCGCGCTCGAAGCGCGCCGTCGCCTACGCCGAGCACCTGGCGGACACGCAGGAGTCCGTCGCCGAGTCGGTCGACGCCGAGATCATCAGCTCCTACACGCTTGCGACCAACGGGTTCAGCAGCCGGCTCAGCGCCGAGCAGGCCGCGTCGCTCGCGGCCGACCCGCGCGTGGCGACGGTCGTGGCCGACGAACTCCTCCACATCCAGGAGGCCGTGCCGTCCACCGAATTCCTCGGCCTCAGCGGCGACGGCGGCGTCTGGGACGACCTCGGCGGCAGCGACGCCGCCGGCGAGGGCATCGTCGTCGGCGTCATCGACACCGGGATCTCGCCGGAGAACCCGTCGTTCGCCGGCGACCAGCTCGGCGACGCATCGGGTTCGGCGCCCTACCGCGACGGGGACGCCATCGTCTTCGAGAAGGCCGACGGCGGGACCTTCCGCGGCGCCTGCGTGGGCGGCGAGCAGTTCGACGCCGCGGACTGCTCGACCAAGCTCATCGGCGCCCGGTACTTCGTCGAGAACTACGGCGGCGACTACATCGGCCGGGAGCGGGGCGAGGTCCTCTCGCCACGCGACGGCAACGGCCACGGCTCGCACACCGCCAGCACGGCCGCGGGCGAGTTCGGCGTGACCGCGATCGTGGGCGGACGCGAGTTCGGCGAGATCTCGGGCGTCGCGCCCGCCGCCAAGGTCGCCGCCTACAAGGTCTGCTGGGCCGGCCCGACGCCCTCCGACGACGGATGCTCCACCGGCGACATCCTCGCCGCCATCGACGCCGCGGTGCACGACGGCGTCGACGTGATCAATTACTCGATCGGCGGAGGGGCAGCCCTCACGACGGTGTCGCTCACCGACCAGGCGTTCCTGCGCGCCGCCGCCGCCGGCATCTTCGTCGCGGCATCCGCCGGCAACGACGGACCAGAGGCATCGACGGCCGACAACGCGGCGCCGTGGGTCACCACCGTGGCCGCCTCCACCATCCCGAGCTACGAGGCGACCGTGCGCCTCGGTGACGGGCGCGCCCTGCCCGGCGGCTCGATCACCGTTCCGGCCGGCGGCCTCGCCGGTCCGCTCGTCGCGGCATCCGCCATCGCTGCGGCCGGTGCCGCCGACCCGCGGCTCTGCGGCCCGGGCACGCTCGACCCGACGCTCGCGGCCGGCCGGATCGTGCTCTGCGACCGCGGCGTGATCGACCGCACGGCGAAGTCGGCCGAGGTGGCGCGCGCAGGCGGCATCGGCATGGTGCTCGTCAACGCGACACCCAGCTCGATCGACGTCGACGCGCACGTCGTGCCGACGGTGCACGTCGACGCCGAGTGGTACGAGGCGCTCAACGACTACGCCGCCACCTCCGGCGCCTCGGCCGTGCTCGAGGACGGGAACACGACCGGTGGCCCGTCACCGGCGACGCCGCAGATCGCCGGCTTCTCGTCGCGGGGCCCGATCCTCGCCGACGGCGGGGATGTGCTGAAGCCCGACCTCACGGCACCCGGCGTCGCGATCCTCGCCGACGGTCGCAACGCCGAGGGCGAGGACCCCACGTTCGAACTGCTCTCGGGCACGTCGATGTCGTCTCCGCACGTGGCGGGACTGGCCGCGCTCTACCTCGGCGTGCACCCGCAGGCCTGGCCGGCCGAGGTCAAGTCGGCGCTCATGACCACCGCGTACGACACCGTCGGGCCCGACGGCGCGCCGATGACCGATCCGTTCGCGCAGGGCGCGGGGCACGTCGACCCCACCCGCTTCCTCGAACCCGGCGCCCTGTTCCTCAACGGCCTCGACGACTGGTACGGCTACGTGCAGGGGCTCGGGATCGCGGACCTCGGCGTGGCGGGGATCGATCCGTCCGACCTGAACCTCGCGTCGGTCTCGATCGGCAGCCTCGCCGGCGTGCAGGCCGTGACGCGTACGGCGACCGCGACCGCGGCCGGCCGCTACGAGGCGCAGCCCGTGGACGTGCCCGGCGTCGACGTCACCGTCAGCCCGTCGGTGCTCGAGTTCGGCGCGGCCGGCGAGGAGCAGCAGATCACGATCACCTTCCGGCGCACGGATGCCGCGCTCGACGCCTTCACGACGGGCGTGCTCCGGTGGAGCGGCGACGAGGGCTCCATCACCATGCCGCTCGCGGTGCGTCCCGTCGTCATCGCGGTACCGGGCGAGGTCCACGGCGAGGGCATCGCCGGCTCCGTCGAGATCCCGGTCTCGGCGGGCGACACCACGGAGGTCCCGATCGACGTGCAGGGACTCGTCGCCGGTCGCGTCTTCCACGGCGCCATCACGGCGGGCGGGGTGCGCGACCGCCACGTGATCGACATCCCCGAGGGCACCACGCTCGCGCGGTTCGACCTCGACGCCGCCGACGACGCGGCCGACCTCGACCTGCGGCTGTACACGGTCGATCCGTACGGCGTGACGTGGCAGATGCGGGAGGCGACCTCGCCGAACGCGGACGAGCAGATCGTGCTTCCCGACGCGGGCGCCGGACGCTACGTGCTCGAGGTGGACGCCTTCTCGGGCGATGGCGACCTCGACTACGACCTGACCGCGTACCTGCTCGGCGGCGACCCGGCTGCGGGCGCGCCGACCGCCGACCCCGAGGTGCTCTCGATGCAGCTCGGGGAGCCGGCCGCGGTCGACGTGTCGTGGTCGGGCCTGGCTCCCGGCTCCCGTTACTACGGCCGGGTGCGGTTCGTCGACACCCGCGCCGTGACCGACGTGGTCGTCACGACGCCCGGCGAGCCGCTCGTCGACGACACTGAGACCTCGATGACGGTCGCTCCCGGCTTCGTCCGACCCGGCAAGCCGTTCGCCGTGACCGCCGTCGGGCTCGAGCCGCGTGCCGCGTACACCGTGACGTTCGACGGCGCCCCCTTCGCGACCGGCGTGGTGGGCGACGACGGCACCGCCGCCCGGCAGTTCACGATGCCGGCGGATGCCGCGGAGGGCCCGCACGCACTGCGGTTCGTCTCGGGCGACCGATCGGCCGAGGGCGTGGTGGACTCGGCGTCGCTGCTCGTTTACGACGCGTGGGGGGTCGTGGACTACCTCGCCGACGGGACGGCGACGGCGGCCGCGGAGGTCACCTACGGCGGCCGCGGGACGTCGCACGTGGTCATCACCAGCGCGGCGGGCACGGTGCTGCTCGACGATCGGATCGAGCTCGATCTCGACCCGATGTGGGACGTCGACTCGCGCCGATCCTCGAGCGTGCCGGTGACCCCGGGCGACTACGTGGCGACCGTCTCGGCGGTGGCGGCCGACGGCAGCGACCGGCAGGTCCTCGATCGGCCGTTCACGGTCGAGGCGACCGCGCCGAACGCGCTCACGCTGGAACCGAACGCCGACGACCCGAACGCGATGGACCTCGTCTACGACAACAGCGTCGGCGCGGTGTCGCAGCTCACGATGCGCTACAAGCTGTGCACGGGACCGCTCGTGTTCGCTTCCCTGTGGGTCGACAAGCCCGTCGTCTCGGGCACGTTCGACGTCACGGGTGTCACCGGCGTCGACGTGATCCTCGATGGCGCCCTCATCGGCTCGTACGAGAACGAGGGCTCGGAGCGCTGCGCCGAGGAGCCCGAGATCTCCAACGAGTTCTGGGCGACCTTCTCCGACGGTTCGCTCGAGGACGTTGCCCCCGGCGACGGCGACGCCGAGCACGGGGCGGACGCCGCCGCCGCGGCCGAGACGCCGATCACGCTCACGATGACGAACCGGTACCCGGCCTACAGCAGCGGGTTCGACCTCTCGGTCGGCTACGGGGACTCCATCTACTCGGGTCGCTTCTACCTCGAGTCGGTGCCGCACGACCGCGTCACCGAGCCCGGGCCGACCGAGTCGCGCACCATCCAGGTCGAGGAGGATGCCGCGTTCTGGGTGCGCGCCAAGTACGAGGTGATCCACGACGACTACCAGATGTCCGCGCACCGGCTGATCCTGACGACGCCGGTGGCCCTCGAGGATCTCGCGCCGGTCGTCGACCCCGGTGACCCCGGTGATCCGGGCGACCCCGGCGACCCGGGTGACCCCGGCGACCCCGGCGACCCGGGTGACCCCGGCGACCCCGGCGACCCGGGAGGCCCCGGACATCCCGGCGGCCCGGGCGACCACCCGGGCGGCACGAAGCCGCCGGCGGGCGGATCGGGCCTGGCGCACACCGGGGCCGACATCGCGGGCGCCGTGGCGCTCGCCGGCATCGTCGTGGTGCTCGGCGGCCTGCTGATGGTCGCGGAGTTCCGACGCCGACGGCGCGCCGAGCGCTGAGCCCGCACCGGCCGGATGTCGTCACGAGCGGCATCCGGCCGGTTCGGCGCGGTGCGGTCGCCTAGGGTCGAGGCATGCCCACGCCCGACTTCGTGCTCGAACTGCGCCGCCACGTCGGCACCCTCCCGCTCTCGCTCGTGGGCGTGACCGCGGTCATCCTGCGCGGCGACGAGGTGCTGCTCGGCCGGCGCTCGGATAACGGCGCCGTCACGCCGGTCACCGGCATCGTCGATCCGGGGGAGGAGCCGGCGGATGCCGCGCAGCGCGAGGCGCTCGAGGAGGCGGGCGTGCGCATCCGCGTCGACCACCTCGCGTGGGTGCACCAGATCCCGCGGATCACCTACGCGAACGGCGACCAGGCGGACTACCTCGACCTGACGTTCCGCTGCACGTGGCTCGAGGGGGAGCCGTTCCCGGTCGACGGCGAGATGACGGAGGTGGGCTGGCATCCGCTCGGCGACCTGCCCGAGATGAGCGAGGAGCAGCATCGGCGCATCGCCGCGGCGGTCGACGGGCAGGGCGCGGCGCGATTCGAGGGCGGGGTCTGAGCCCTCGCGTCATTCACGCGTCGGGCCGCATCGACCTCACGCGTCGGGCTCGAACGCGAGCCAGGCGCGGACGAGCGAAACCACCGCCGCCTGCGCCGCGGGGTCGTCGGCGGGCGGTGCCGTGAGGCTCGCCCGGATGTCGGAGTGCCAGGTGAGCAGCCCGTCGGGATCGCCGCCGAACCGGGACGCGACGCCGGCGCGCTCGGCGCGTGCGGTGCCGAAGTGCAGGATCAGCCGGACGGGCCCGCGCCCGGCCGCGTTCACCGTGACCCGGTCGACGCCGTCGAGCACGAAGTCGGGCGAGTTCCACTTCACGGTCTCGACGAGTCGCGGCTCCGCCTCGCGCACGAGCGATCGCAGCAGCTCGACCTGTGCGCGGCGCGCGGGATCCTGGGCGGCGAGGAACTCGTCGACGGTGCGGAAGCGATCGGCCATGCGCGTCAGCCCAGTTCGAGCCGCATGAGCACGCGGGGGAATCCGTTGAGCACCGAGTCGGTGTCAGCCGCCTTGGTGAAGCCGGCGCGCTCGAACAGGCGTCGGGTGCCCACGTAGGCCATGGTGAGGTCGACCTTCTCGCCGCGGTTGTCGACGGGGTACCCCTCGATCGCCGGCGCGCCGTGCTCGCGCGCGAACCGCACCGCCCCCTCGAGGAGGTGATGGGAGATGCCCTCGCCGCGGTGTCCGGGCCGGACCCGGATGCACCACACCGACCAGACCTCGACGTCGTCGACGTGCGGGATCTTGCGGTTCGTGGCGAAGCTCGTGTCGGCGCGCGGATGCACGCCCGCCCAGCCGACGACCTCGTCGCCGTCGTACGCGAGCACGCCCGGCGGCGGGTCCTGCCGCACGAGCCGCTTCACCCGCTCGCCGCGCTCGGGGCCCTTCAGGGACAGGTTCTCCTTCGACGAGGTGAGCCGATAGCTGAGGCACCAGCACACGTTGGCATCGGGCCGCTTGGGCCCGACCACCGCGCGCACGTCGACGAACCTCGTCGCCGGACGCACCTCGATCGCCATACCGCCACCCTGCCAGCGGCCGCCGACACCGGCGATCGAAGGGGTGTGGTCGTCAGCTCGCCGTCGTCGCGGCATCCGTCGACGGAGCGGGCGTGTTCGCCGCACTCGGCCTCGTCCAGCAGACGATGAGGATGATCCTCGCCCAACATCATGCCGCAGGGCTCGCCCGCCGCGCGGATGGGGGAATCCTCCGGCTACTCCTCCGCCCAGGTCTGCACGATCACGTCGGACGCGTGGATGCAGAGCACCCGGAGCGGGCCGGTGCCCGCATTCTTGAACCCGTGCCAGATGCCCGCCGGCACGGTCGAGGTGTCGCCCGCGTTCGCGACGAGTTCGCGGTCGCCGATGGTGATGCGCGCGGTGCCCTCGATCACGACCCACGTCTCCGCGTAGGGATGCCAGTGCAGGCCGGGGCCCTCGCCGGGGTCGTTGTCGACGTAGAAGTACGAGATGCCCGATCCGTGATCGCGCCCGACGAACCGGCGCGTCCGTCCGGAGCCGATGCGGAGCGCGTCGCCCGGGACGATCACCGGTTCGCTCGGCGGCGTCGTCGTGGGTGCCATGGTGATCTCGGTGTCGTAGTTCGCGCTGGCCATCCGGTGCCTCGTCTCTGTCGGAGCAATGACGGCTCCACTGTTCCGGATGCCCCGTCGGAAGTCGAGCCGGAGCGCCTCGACCTCGTCCCCCGATCGGCGTGCCGAACATCCCCCAGTCACTCAATCGGGGGGTACTGGCTGACGCCGACGGACGTTAGGCTCCGATTCAAGGTGAATTCCCAGCAAACGAATGGGAACGCACGCATGAACGCCGACCTGCCCTAGTCCGCGTTCTCGCCACGGACGATGGGGTCGGAGCAATGGCGATCACACGAAACGATTCCGCTGTGTCTGCGATCGCCATCCCGCCCGATCCGGCTTCGTCCCTGCGCGCCACGCGGTGGCTGCCGTGGGCGGTGTCCACCGCGCTCGTCGCGGCGCTCCTCACGGTCGTGCCCGCGATGCCGGCCTCGGCCGCGCCCGTGAACGTGGCGCGGGTGTCGGGGGTCTCGGTGTCGGCGTCGTCGCAGAACACGTCGACGGGGCAGACCGCGGCAAAGGCCGTCGATGGATCGGCGACGGGCTACCCGGGCGACCACACGCGCGAATGGGCGACGCAGGGCGGCAAGGCGAACAGCTGGATCCAGCTGAACTGGTCGTCGCCGGTGACCATCGACCGGGTCGTGCTCTACGACCGGCCGAACGCCGACGACCGGGTGAACGCGGGAACGCTGACGTTCTCGTCGGGATCGTCGGTCGCCGTGGGCCAGCTCGGCAACTCGGGCGCGGCCACGACCGTGACGTTCTCGGCGCGCCAGGTGACGCAGCTGCGGTTCACGATCACGTCGGTGTCGTCGACCACGTCCAACGTCGGCCTCGCCGAGCTCGAGGTGTGGGGTGAGACCGCCGCGCCCGCGAACCGGCCGCCGGTGGCGAACGCCGGACCCGACCAGGCGGTCGCGACCGGATCGACGGTGACGCTCGACGGATCGGCCTCGTCGGATCCCGACGGCACGCCGCTCACCTACCAGTGGGCGCAGACCGGAGGTCCGTCGGTGGCCCTCGGGGCGCCGGGCGTTGCGAAGCCGACGTTCACCGCGCCGTCCGCCGGCACCTACACGTTCCAGCTGACGGTGTCCGACGGCGCCGCGACGGCCGTGGACTCGGTGAGCGTCACAGCCCAGAACGCGGCCCCGTCGGCGAACCTGGCACGCATCTCGGGCGTCACCGCGACCGCGTCGTCGCAGGCGTCGTCGACCCAGTCGCCGGCGAAGGCGATCGACGGCGTGGCATCCGGATACCCCGGCGACTCGTCGAAGGAGTGGGCGACCGCAGGCGGCAAGGCCGGCAGCTGGATCCGGCTCGCGTGGACCGCTCCAGTGACGGTCGACCGGGTGGTGCTCTACGACCGCCCGAACGCCGATGACCGCGTGAACGCCGGCACGCTCGTGTTCAGCGACGGCTCGTCCGTCGCCGTCGGCGCGCTCGGCAACTCCGGCGGAGCGACGACCGTCACGTTCCCGAGCCGCACCATCTCCAACGTGCGGTTCAACATCACCGCCGTCTCATCGACGACCCACAACGTCGGCCTCGCCGAGTTCGAGGTCTGGGGTGCGCCGGTGCCGCAGCCGCCGGTGGCGCGCGCGGGCGCCGACCAGTCGGTGCCGGCGAACGTCGCGTCGGTGACGCTCGACGGCTCGGCGTCGTCGGATCCCGAGGGCGCGGCGCTCACGTACTCGTGGACGCAGACCGCAGGCACGTCGGTGACGCTGAACGGCCCGACCACCGCCACGCCGACGTTCACACCGCCGGCGGGCACCGGGACGTACACGTTCCGGCTCACGGTCTCCGACGGATCGCTCACGGCGACCGACGACATCACGGTCACCGTGGTCTCGGCGGCGGTGCTCTCGGTGTCGAACAGCGGCACGAGCGCCGTCTGGAACGCGAACTTCAGCTCGACGCTCTCGGGCCAGACGATCAGCCTGCAGAAGCAGACGATCGTCACCACGACCACCGACGAGGTGCCGCAGGCCGCCTGGGTGACGATCGCGTCGGGCGCCGCGAACACGAGCGGCGACCGCACGTTCACCGTGACCGACCCGCTCGAGGTCTCGCACGCGTACCGCGCGATCTCGGGTGCGCACGTCTCCAACCTCGTCACGTACGCGGCGCCGCTGAAGACGATCAGCACCGGCTTGCCGACCGTGCACATCAACACGAACGAAGGCGCGACGGTCGACTCGAAGGACGTCTGGTTCGAGGCCCAGTTCAGCATGACCGGCGGCCCCGGCTGCACGGCGGTGAACCCGTCGCTGACCCGTGTGCGCGGCCGCGGCAACACCACCTGGTTGCGCGACAAGAAGCCGTACAACATCAACCTCGACAAGAAGACCGACCTGTGCGGCATGGGCTCGAACAAGAAGTGGGCGCTGCTGGCGAACGACTTCGATCCGGCGCTCATGCGGACCGAGGCATCCATGTACCTCGGCGAGCAGCTCACGAACATGGCCTGGGTGCCCGAGACGCGACCCGTCGACGTCTTCATCAACGGCACGTTCCTCGGCTCGTACACGCTGATCGAGCGGGTCGAGATCGCGTCGAACCGCGTCGACATCGACGAGCTGAAGGACAACCAGGGCGGCGTGAACGACAGCGCGCCGCAGGTGACCGGTGGTTACCTGCTCGAGTGGGACCACCGCGCACGCGGCGACCACAACGTCGAGGTGAACGACAGCGGCTGGGTCGCGATCAAGTCGCCCGAGGACGAGGACGACGGCTCGGGCATCACGCCCGCGCAGGTCGCCTACGTCGACCAGTACCTCGACGAGGTCGACGACGCGATGTTCAGCGACCACTTCACCGACGACACGACCGGCTGGAAGAAGTACATCGACGTCGCCTCGGCGGTCGACTACTACCTGGTCATGGAGCTCACGAAGATCGACGACGGCAACATGTGGGCCAGCGTCAACATGTACAAGGATCGTGACACCGACCCGGCCCCGGGCGACCAGGGCAAGCTCTACTTCGGACCGATGTGGGACTACGACACGTCGATGGGCTACAGCCTCGAGTGGGAGGGCGCCTACGAGCCCGGCGACCTCATCAACCCCGAGGGCTGGTACCTGCGCGACAACCTCGAGACCAAGACGCAGTCGCAGACGGTGTCGTGGTTCTACCGCCTCAACGAGGACCCCGAGTTCCGCCAGCTCGTCGAGCAGCGCTGGGCGCAGGTGGTCCAGCAGCTCCGCTCCGTCGATGGCTACATCGGCTCCTACGAGGACCTGATCGCGAACTCGGCCACGCAGAACTTCGTGACCTGGTGGGGCCACACCCCCTCGCAGTCGCGCGCTGAGTGGCAGGAGCAGGTCGACTACATGCGCAACTGGCTGAACACCCGGATCGAGTGGATGAACGATGAGCTCGGATGACCCCCGGCGGATGCCGCGACGAGGACGGAACGGAACGGACATGCAGGAGGACGAGGCCATGACCTCGAGTGCGATCGGCGTGATGTCGGGCCGCCGGATGCGATGGCTGGCCTGGCTGGTGGCCATGGCGATGACGGCCACGGTGCTCGCGGTGATGCCGGCGGTGTCGGCGTCGGCCGCGCCCATCAACGTCGCCCGATCGGCGGGCGTGACGGTGACCGCGTCGTCGCAGAACTCGTCGACGGGCCAGACCGCGGTCAAGGCCGTCGACGGGTCGGCGACCGGCTACCCGGGTGACTCGACGCGCGAGTGGGCGACCAGCGGTGGCAAGGCCGGCAGCTGGATCCAGCTGAACTGGTCGTCACCCGTGACCATCGACCGGGTCGTGCTCTACGACCGGCCCAACTCCGACGACCGGGTCACCGCCGGCAACCTCGTGTTCTCGTCGGGCGCCCAGGTGGCGGTCACGAGCCTCGCCAACGCCGGCACCGCGACCGAGTTCACGTTCTCGCTGCGCACGGTGACGAGCGTCCGGCTCAACATCACGCAGGTGAGCTCCACCACGCACAACGTCGGCCTCGCCGAGTTCGAGGTGTGGGGCGAGCCGGGCACCCCGGGCAACCGGGCCCCCGTCGCGAACGCCGGCCCCGACCAGGGGGCCGTGACGGGCGTGCTGACGACGCTCGACGGGTCGCTGTCGTCGGACCCCGACGGCACCCCCCTGACGTATCAGTGGGTGCAGACCACGGGTCCGGGCGTCGCGATCAGCGGCGGTACGACGGCGAAGCCGACCTTCACGCCGACCGGCACCGGCGTGCACACGTTCCAGCTGACCGTCTCCGACGGCGTGCTGAGCGCCAGCGACACCGTCGTCGTGACGGTGACGGTGCCCTCGTCCGCCACGAACGTCGCACGGCTGGGCAACGTCACGGTCACCGCGTCCTCGCAGGCGTCGTCGACGCAGGCGCCTGCGAAGGCGGTCGACGGCGTGGCATCCGGATACCCCGCCGACTCGTCGAAGGAGTGGGCGACCGCCGGCGGCAAGGCGGGCAGCTGGATCCAGCTCACGTGGCCCGTGCCGGTGACCATCGACCGGGTCGTCCTCTACGACCGTCCGAACGCCGACGACCGCGTCACGGCGGGCGCGCTCGCGTTCTCCAACGGGACCTCGGTCGCGGTCGGCTCGCTGAACAACGCCGGCGGCGCGACCACCGTCACGTTCCCCGCACGCACCGTGACGAACGTGCGCTTCAACATCTCGGCGGTGTCGACGACCACGCACAACGTCGGCCTGGCCGAGTTCGAGGCGTGGGGTTCCGTGCCCCCGCAGCCGCCGGTCGCCAGGGCGGGCGCCGACCAGTCGGTCGCCGCGAACGTCCCGCAGGTGACGCTCGACGGCTCGACCTCGTCCGACCCCGAGGGCGCGGCGCTCACGTACCAGTGGACGCAGACGGGCGGCACCGCGGTGACGCTCACCGGCGCGACCACCGCGAAGCCCACCTTCGTGCCGCCGGGCACGGGCAGCCTGACGTTCCGACTGACCGTCTCCGACGGGCAGCTCACCGCCACCGACGACGTCACGATCACGGTGATGGCCCCGGCAGTGCTCTCGGTCGCGAACTCCGGTGCCAGCGCGCTCTGGACCGCGAACTACGACTCGAGCCAGGCGAACGCGACGGTCGCGCTGCAGCGACTGCGCATCGTCACCACGATGACGACGCAGGTCACGTCCGCCACGTGGGTCAACGTCGGCGCGACGCGGACACTGAACGCGAGCGGCGACACCACGTTCACGGTCACGGATCCGCTCGAGGTCGAGCACTCGTACCGGGTGGTCCGCACGTCCAACGGCTTCGCGACGAACGAGCTGAAGTACGCGGCGGCTCGCGTCTCGCCGAACACCGGGCTCCCGACCGTGTACGTCGACACGAACGAGGCCGGCGGCATCAACGACACCGAGACGTACCTCGAAGGTCGGTTCACGATGACCGGCAGCACGTCGTTCCCGCAGTGCACCGCGGTCTCCTCGGCGCTGATGAAGATCCAGGGCCGCGGCAACTACACGTGGACCCTCGACAAGAAGCCGTACAACTTCTCGCTCGACAAGAAGGCCAACGTGTGCGGCATGGGCAGCGACAAGAAGTGGGCGCTCCTCGCGAACCACTACGACCGCTCGCTCCTGCGCAACTCGACGGCCCTCTACCTGGGCGGCCTGATGACGAACCTCGCGTACACGCCGCAGTCGATCCCGGTCGACGTGTACGTGAACGGCGTCTACCAGGGCGCGTACAACCTCGTGGAGCGCGTCGGCGTCAACGAGAACCGCGTGAACATCGACAAGCTCGAGGGCAACACGGGCGGCGTCAACGACAGCGCACCCAACGTGACCGGCGGCTACCTGCTCGAGTGGGACTTCCGCGAGGGCGGCGACCACAACGTGTACGTGGGCCAGAGCACCGGCTGGGTGGCGATCAAGGAGCCCGAGGACGAGGACGACGGCTCGGGCATCACGCCCGCGCAGGTCGCCTACATCGACGGCTACCTCGACCACGTCGACGACGTCATCTTCTCGCCCGGCTTCGCCGACCCGGTGAACGGCTGGCGGAAGTACCTCGACCCGGCCTCGACCGTGGACTTCTACCTCATCCAGGAGCTCACGAAGAACCTCGACAGCAACATGTACACGAGCGTGTTCATGTACAAGACGAGGGACACCGCAGCCGGCGCGGGCAAGCTCTACATGGGACCGCTGTGGGACTTCGACACGGCGATGGGCGATGCGGAGTACCCGGGCGACCAGGGCGACCCGACCGGCTGGTACCTGCGCGACGAACTCGACATCGAGGCGAAGCAGACGACGGAGACCTGGTTCAACCGGCTGTTCCAGGACCCGGCGTTCCAGGCGATGGTGGAGGCCCGCTGGCAGCAGATCTACCCGCAGCTGCGCACGAGCGACCAGTTCATCGCCGGGCAGCTCCCGCTGCTGCAGGCCTCGGCGAACCTGAACTTCCAGAAGTGGAGCGTCACGGAGCGCCTCGAGGACGTGCAGGTCATCAAGGGCAGCTGGCCGAACGAGACCGCGTACCTGCGCCAGTGGCTGGACGCGCGCCTCGACTGGATGAACGACCAGCTCGGCTGATTCCGGGCGGGGGCCCCCGGCGGGGGGCCCCCGGGGGCGCCCCCCCGGGGGGGGCCGGCGGGGCCCCCCGGGGGGCCCCCCCGGGGGGGGGCCCGGCGGGGGGGCCGCGCCCCCACAGCGCCG
>NZ_JBSHHC010000001.1:883337-951806 GCF_053618135.1 Agromyces sp. NPDC055661 | reverse complement strand
GCGCCCCCCCCCCCCCCCCCCCCGCGCCCCCCCCCCCCCCCCCGCCCCCCCCCCCCCCCCCCCGCGACCGGGTAGGCGCCGGCCGGGACCCGCGGTGGCCCCTACCGGGTCGGCGCCGGTCCGGAGGACCTGCGCACGACGAGCTCGGGCGGGGGCACGTCGATCGGGCGCACGTCGGTGCCCTCGATCTGCGCGAGGAGCGTCAGCAGCGTCTGGCGCCCGCGGCTGTCGAAGTCGATGCGCACGGTCGTCAGCGGCGGGTCGTAGTACGCCGCCTCGGGGATGTCGTCGATGCCGACCACGCTCACATCGTCGGGCACGCGGAGGCCGCGCTCCTTGAGGGCGAGCATCGCGCCGAGCGCCATCTGGTCGTTGGCCGCGAGGATCGCCGTCGCGTCGAGGTCGGCGCGGGAGCGCACGGCCTCGTAGCCCGATCGCGCCGACCAGTCCCCGGCGAGGATGCCCGCGGAGGCTACGCCGGCAGCCTCGACGCCGGCCTCGTAGGCGAGGATGCGGTTGCGGCTCGCCGACCAGTTGCGGGGGCCCGCGATGTGGAGCAGCGTGCGGTGTCCGAGGCCGACGAGGTGGTCGATGAGCGCGGGAATACCGACGCCGTTCAGGTCGGTCGGATGCCCCGTGACGGCGTCGTCCGCCTCGGTGTGGATGAACGCCGGCACGCGGAACACCGTCGTCCCGAACGCGCGCGTCATCTCGTCGGTGTTCGAGAGCGCCAGGACGCCCGCGAGGTCGTGCTGGGTGAGCATCTCGACGGACTCCTCGATCGCCCGCGGGTTGCGCACGTCGAGGGAGATGAAGTCGAGCACGTAGCCGGCCTCGCGCGCCGCGGCGCTCGCGCCCTCGGCCACGCGGCTCGGTCCCACCTGCGAGAGGTCGTGGGTGAGGGCGCCGATGCGGTGCGAGCGGCCCGACTTGAGGCTGCGGGCCGTGAGGTTGGGGCGGTAGTCGAGCTCGCCGAGCGCGCGCTCGACCTTCTCGCGGGTCTCGGGGCGGATGCCCTCGAAGCCCTTGAGGAAGCGGCTCACCGTCTGGTGGGAGACGCCGGCCGCCTGAGCGACGTCGTAGATCGTCGCCGGCTTCTGCTGCGGCGTCCCCGATGACCGCTCCACCGAGGTCGTGCTCTCGCTCATCCCCCCGATCCTTCCCGAAGCGCGTGCCGCGTCACGACGCCCCGAAACGGGGGACATTCGTCACGATGCCGAATTGATGCTTGACAAGCCGATGTTATCGGCAACATTCTGGTTTCCGTCAGATGTTGTCGAAAACATTCTGATCTCGCAGACGTCCGGAGCATCCGGCCAGCCCACAACGGAGTACGCATCAGATGCCTTCCCCCCAGCCCGTCCAACCGCCGAGCGGCATCCTCTTCGGGGCCGCCTACTACGCCGAGTACCACCGCGACGAGCGCACCGAGACCGACCTCGACCTCATGAAGGAGGCGGGCTTCACGGTCATCCGTGTGGGCGAGTCGGTGTGGTCGACGTGGGAGCCGCGCGACGGCGAGTTCGACCTCGACTGGCTGGTGCCGGTGCTCGACGGCGCGCACGCACGCGGCATCTCGGTCATCCTCGGCACCCCGACCTATGCGGTGCCGCCGTGGCTGCAGACGGCGTATCCCGAGATCGCGGGCGAGCGCCGCACGGGGGAGCCGATGCCGTGGGGCGCCCGCCAGGAGGTGGACTACTCGCACCCGGCGTTCCGGTTCCACGCCGAGCGCGTCATCCGGGCCGTCGTCGCGCGCTACGCCGACCACCCCGCGGTGATCGGCTACCAGGTCGACAACGAGCCGGGCATGCTGCTCTTCCACAACCGCGGCAGCTTCCAGCGCTTCGTGCGCCGGCTGAAGGCGCAGTACGGCGACGTCGAGACGCTGAACCGCGAGTGGGGCCTCACCTACTGGTCGCACCGGCTCTCGGACTGGTCCGACCTGTGGACGCCCGACGGCAACACGCTCCCGCAGTACGACCTCGCGTGGCGGCGCTACCAGGCCGACCTCACGACCGAGTTCATCGCGTGGCAGGCCGAGCTCGTGCGCGAGTACGCGCGCCCCGGGCAGTTCGTCACCACGTGCATCGCCTATCCGCGCCCCGCGCTCGCCGACGACCAGCTCGTCGAGACGCTCGACCTGACCGCCGGCAACCCGTACTACGCCATGCAGGACCACCTCGACGCCGCGCTCGACCTCGAGCCCGTCACGCCGTGGACCACCTCGGGCGTCGCGGCGCTGCTCCGCCAGGCCGACCGCATGTACTCCTCCAAGCAGTCCCGCTTCCTCGTGACCGAGACCGACGCGCAGTCGATCGGCGGCTCCGAGTTCAACCTCCCGCCCTACCCGGGCCAGCTCGAGCAGGCGGCGTTCGCGTTCATCTCGCGCGGGGCGGCGATGATCGAGTACTGGCACTGGCACACGCTGCCCTACGGCACCGAGACGTACTGGGGCGGCGTGCTGCCGCACAGCCTGGAGCCCGGGCGCGTCTACCACGAGCTCGCCGGCGTGGGCGCCGCCCTCGGCGCCATCGGCGCCGCCCTCGACGGGTACGAGCCCGACGCCGACGTCGCGATCCTGTGGTCGAACGACAGCCGGTTCGCGCTCGAGTTCTTCCCCCCGCTCGCCACGGCGGACGGACAGCCCGACCGCACGTCGTACCAGCGGATCGTCGACGCGTTCCACCGCGGCGTCGTCGACGCGGGTGCGCAGTCCCGCATCCTGCACGTCGCGCAGGCCCACGACCTGGGCGCCGCTGAGCTCGCGAGCCGGTTCCCGGTGCTCGTGGCGCCGGCGCTGTACGCGGCATCCGACGCCGACCTCGACCTGCTCCGCGACTACGCGGCCGCCGGCGGGCACCTCGTCGTCGGGATCCGCACGGGCTATGGCGACGAGGAGGCGCGGGCCCGTGTCGAGGTCGCCCCGGCGCGGCTCGCCGACGCTGCGGGCGTGCACTACGACGAGTTCTCGAACCTGCGCCACGACGTCGCGGTCGCCGCGACCGAGCCGTTCGCGGCATCCGGTGGCGCCACCGCCCGGCTCTGGGCCGACGGACTCATCGTCGACGGGGCCGACGTGCTCGCGCGCTACGAGCACCCGCGCTTCGGCGACTTCCCCGCAGTCACGACGAACGGGCACGGGGCAGGCCGCATCACCGTGGTCGGCACCGTGCCCTCGCCCGAGCTCGCGGCCGACCTCGTGCGGTGGGCCGTGCCGTCGCCGATCGCCGACGGGCTCGCCGCCGACCGCGCGCTGCCGGTCACCGTGGCATCCGGCTCACTGCCCGACGGCCGACGCGCCTGGTTCGTCTTCAACTGGAGCTGGACCGACACGACCGTCACCCTCGACCGCGACGTCACCGACGCGGTCACCGCCGCCGCTCACGCGGCCGGCGCCGAACTCCCCCTCGCTGCATGGTCGACGCTGACCCTCATCGACGGGTGAGGCGACCGGGCACCCGGTCACCCAGGAACACCAACACAGTCACACGAGGAAAGAAGAAGGTCATGAGGAAGACACCAAGGGCAGCACTGGCGCTGGGCGCCGGCGCCTTCGTCACAGCACTGGTCCTCTCCGGCTGCACCCCCAGCAGCGGCGGCGGCTCCGACCAGGGGCCCGTCAGCCAGGACGAGATCGACAAGGCGATGACCACCCCGACCAAGCTCACGTTCTGGACGTGGGTGCCCGACATCGAGAACGAGGTGAAGCTCTTCGAGGAGAAGTACCCCGCGATCGACGTCAAGGTCGAGAACGTCGGCCAGGGCCTGCCGCACTACCAGAAGCTCCGCAGCGCCATCGAGGCGGGCGAGGGCGCACCGGATGTCGCGCAGATCGAGTACCAGTACATCCCGTCGTTCGTCCTGCCCGAGTCCCTGCTGGACCTGACGCCCTACGGCGCCGACGACCTCTCGGGCGACTACGTCGACTGGGCGTGGAACCAGGTCTCACCCGACGAGGAGGTGTGGGCGATCCCGCAGGACGTCGGCCCGATGGGCAACCTCTATCGCGAGGACATCCTGACCCAGGCGGGCATCACCGAGCCGCCGGCGACCTGGGACGACTATGCGACCGCGGCCAAGGCTGTGAAGGGTGCCACGGGCTCCTACATCTCCAACCTCGGCGCCACGCAGGCCGGCCAGATGATCGGCTTCTTCTGGCAGGCGGGCGTCAAGCCGTTCGGCTACGACGGCAAGGACACGGTCACCATCGACGTGAACAGCGACGAGGCCAAGAAGGTCGCGTCGTACTGGACCGACCTGATCCAGCAGGACCTCATCTCCACCGACGTCGACTTCAACGACACGTGGTACCAGGGCCTGGCGAGCGGCAAGTACGCCGGCTGGCTCACCGCGGCGTGGGGGCCGATCTTCCTGCAGGGCACGGCCGAGGACACGTCGGGGCTCTGGCGCGCCGCGCCGCTGCCGCAGTGGGAGGCGGGCACCGAGGTCTCGGGCAACTGGGGCGGCTCGTCCGACGCGGTGCTCGCGTCGAGCAAGAACCCGATCGCAGCCTACGAGCTCGCGAAGTTCATCAACAACGACCAGGAGTCGGCGATGAGGCTCGCGACCGAGCAGTTCCTCTTCCCGCCGCAGGTCTCCGTGCTCGAGGACCCGGAGTTCGTCGACCAGGCCTCCGAGTTCTACGGCGGCCAGGAGGTCAACAAGCTCTTCGCCGAGATCTCGACCACCGT
Organism: Agromyces sp. NPDC055661; assembly: GCF_053618135.1. Classification (NCBI taxonomy): domain Bacteria; kingdom Bacillati; phylum Actinomycetota; class Actinomycetes; order Micrococcales; family Microbacteriaceae; genus Agromyces; species Agromyces sp. NPDC055661. The sequence continues at coordinate 947,112 of NZ_JBSHHC010000001.1, read as the reverse complement.
CGACACGGACTTCCAGTGGCTGCCGTTCATGGACTACGTGTACTCCACCTACGAGGAGACGATGGGCAAGGTGATCGCCGACAAGGGTGACATCGCCGCGGCCCTCGACACCTGGCAGGACCAGCTGGTCAAGTACGCGGAGGACCAGGGCTTCACCGTCGAGTGAGTCCGAGCGGGGCGCCCGTCGTCGGCGGGCGCCCCGCCCCGCATCCCCGGGCACCGGTCGACCACGTGCACCGGGCCGCATCCCATCGAAGCAAGGAGCCGCCATGTCGAACTCCGAGGCGCTCACCGTCGAGCGCCCATCCGCGTCACCACCGACGAAGCACCGCACCAGCACCGCGAAGCGCAAGCAGTACCGCGCCGCATACCTCTTCCTCCTGCCGTTCTTCGTGGTGTTCATCACGATGCTCGTGATCCCGCTCGTGTACTCGGGGTACCTGAGCCTCTTCGAGAGCAAGCTCATCGGCGGCGAGGTGTTCGCCGGACTCGGCAACTACGTGCGGGCGCTCACCGATCCCGAGTTCCTGGCCGGCCTCGGCCGTGTCGGCCTGTTCTTCATCGTCCAGGTCCCCATCATGCTGGGCCTGGCCCTCTTCATCGCCCTCGCACTGGACAGCTTCCGGGCCAGGGGTTCGAAGGCGATCCGCCTGCTCGTCTACATGCCGTACGCCGTGCCCGCCGTCGTCGCGACGCTCATGTGGGGCTACCTCTACGGCCCCGACTTCGGCCCGCTCGCGCAGATGGCGCGGGCCCTCGGGTTCGGAACCCCCGAGTTCCTCTCGGCGGAGAACGTGCTCGGCTCGATGATGAACATCGTCACGTGGGAGTTCGTCGGTTACAACATGATCATCATGTACGCGGCCCTGCGGTCGATCCCGGGGGAACTGTACGAGGCCGCCGAGATCGACGGCGCTGGACAGTTCCGGCTCGCGTGGAGCATCAAGATCCCCGCGATCCGGCCGGCGATCCTGCTGACGGTCATCTTCTCGGTCATCGGATCGTTCCAGCTCTTCACCGAGCCGAGCCTGCTCTCCATCATCGCGCCGAACGTGGTGATCAACTCGTACACGCCGAACTTCTACGCCTACAACCTCGCGTTCGTGAACCAGGAGCTGAACTACGCGGCATCCATCGCGTTCCTCCTCGGCATCGTGATCGCCGTGCTGTCGTACATCGTGCAGCTCGGCGCGCAACGTCGCGAGCGGCGTGAACGGAGACTGCAATGACCTCCACCGAGACCCGCGCAGCCGTGACCGTCGGCGGCGCCACCGGCTCGCGCCGTTCGAGCCGCCACTACGCACCCGAGCGGCGCCGGAGCCTGCTGCTCACCGTGCTGCTCTGGCTCCTCGTCGCCTACTTCGTGCTCCCGCTGTGGTGGCTGCTCGTCTCCTCGACCAAGGACAACGCCGCGCTGTTCTCGACGTTCGGCCTGTGGTTCGGCGGGGACTTCTCGCTCTGGGAGAACCTGCAGACCCTGTTCAGCGTGCGTGACGGCATCTTCACGCGATGGCTGGTCAACACCTTCGTGTACGCGATCACCGCCGCGTTGGGGGCGACCCTGCTCTCCACGATGGCGGGCTACGCGTTCGCGAAGTACGAGTTCCCCTTCAAGAAGGCGCTCTTCAGCGCCACGCTCGGCGCGATCATGATCCCGCTCACGGCGCTGGCGCTGCCCACCTACCTGCTGTTCTCGTCTGCCGGATTGACGGACACCCCGTGGGCGGTCATCGTCCCGTCGCTCGTCAGCCCGTTCGGGGTCTACCTCATGCGGGTGTACGCCGCGGACGCGATCCCCGACGGCCTCATCGAGGCGGCGCGCGTCGACGGCGCCGGCGAGTTCCGGATCTTCTGGCAGGTGGGACTCCGGCTGCTCGGGCCGGGCCTGGTCACCGTGTTCCTGTTCTCGCTCGTGGCGACGTGGAACAACTACTTCCTGCCGCTGATCATGCTGAACAGCTCGGACCTGTATCCGATCACCGTCGGCCTCGCGCAGCTGCAGGCGGCGGCGAGCCAGGGGGGCGGATCGCAGGCGCTGTTCTCGACGGTCATCACGGGCTCCCTCGTGTCGATCGTCCCGCTGGTGCTCGCGTTCCTCTTCCTGCAGCGCTACTGGCAGTCGGGCCTGGCCACCGGGAGCGTGAAGGAATGAGCCTCAAGTACGGCGGCGACTACAACCCCGAGCAGTGGCCGCGGGAGGTGTGGGACGAGGACGTGCGCCTCATGCAGCGCGGCGGGATCAACCTCGCCACGGTGGCGGTGTTCTCGTGGGCGCGCCTCGAGCCCCGTCCGGGCGAGTACGATTTCGCGTGGCTCGACGACGTGCTCGACACGCTGCACGCGGGCGGCATCCGGGTCGACCTCGCCACGGCCACCGCGTCGCCGCCGCCGTGGCTGGCGAAGCGGCATCCCGAGACCCTGCCCGTGACCGAGCACGGCGTGCGTCTCGCGGTCGGCAGCCGGCAGCAGTACTGCCCGAGCTCGCCGGTCTACCGAGAGCATGCACGTCGCCTGGTCGAGCGCATGGTCGAGCGGTACGCGGGGCATCCGGCGCTCGAGCTCTGGCACGTCAACAACGAGTACGGATGCCACGTCAGCCGCTGCTACTGCGACGTGTCGGCCGCGGCGTTCCGCACCTGGCTGGAGGCGAGGTACGGCACGATCGAGGAGCTCAACCGCGCGTGGGGAACCGCGTTCTGGTCGCAGCGGTACGACGCGTTCGACGAGGTCGAGCCGCCGCGGGCGGCGCCGACGTTCCGCAACCCGACGCAGCTGCTCGACTTCGACCGGTTCTCGAGCGACGAGCTGCTGGCGCTGCACCGGGCCGAGGTCGAGGTCATCCGCGCGGCATCCGACGTGCCGATCACGACGAACTTCATGGGCTTCTTCAAGCCCGTCGACTACTGGTCGTGGGCCCCGCACGTCGACGTCGTCTCCGACGACACGTATCCCGACCCGGCCGACCCCGACTCGCCGGCGTACGCCGCGATGGTGCGCGACCTCATGCGCTCGCTCGGCGGCGGCGCGCCGTGGCTGCTCATGGAGCAGTCGCCGAGCGCCGTGAACTGGCGGCAGCGCAACGCGCCGAAGGCGCCGGGCATGATGCGCGCGTGGTCGTACCAGTCGGTCGCCCGCGGCGCCGACGGCATCCTGTTCTTCCAGTGGCGGCAGTCGGCGGCGGGGTCCGAGAAGTTCCACTCGGGCATGGTGCCGCACGCCGGCACCGACACCCGGGTCTGGCGCGAGATCGAGCAGCTCGGCGGCGAGCTGGAGCGGCTCTCGGAGCCAGAGGTCGGCCTCGAGGACAGCCGCGTGCCCGCGAGTGTGGCCATCGCGCTCGACTGGGACAGCTGGTGGGCGATCGAGCAGCCCGCGTCGCCCACGTCGGTCTCGTACGTGCAGGTGCTGTTCGCGTGGCACCGGGCCTTCACGTCGCTCGGCCTCGCGGTCGACTTCGTGCGCGCGGACGGCGACCTCTCGGCGTACCGCGTCGTCGTGGCGCCCGCGCACGTCGTCGCGACCGACGCCCAGGTCGCGTCCCTCGCGGCGTTCGCCGACGCGGGCGGCACCCTCGTCGTCGGCTTCGGCACGGCGATCACCGACGAGGACCTGCACGTGCGCCTCGGCGGCTACCTCGGCGAGCCGCTGCGTCGCGCGCTCGGCCTGCGGATCGAGGAGTTCGCGCCGCCTGCCGCACCCGACCTCGGCGCGGTCGGCGGGGGCGTTCCGCCGACGGTCGCGGTCGAGGGCGACGTGCTCGGGGGCGCGGCGTCCGGCTCGGTCTGGGCCGAGTTCGTGCGCGTCGACGACGCCGAGACGGTCGCGACCTTCACCGAGGGCGCGCTCGCCGGATGGCCCGCGGTGACGCGTCGAACCGCGGGCACGAACGCCGGCGGCGGCGGGTCGGCCTGGTACGTCGCGACCCTGCCCGACCGCGAGGCGCTCTCCCGGCTCGCATCGCACGTGGTCGACGGGGCCGGCATCGAGCTGCCGTCGGCACCGGTCGCGAGCGGCGGCGACGTCGAGGTGGTCCGTCGCGGCGAGCTGACGTTCGTCATCAACCACGGGGCGGATGCCGCGCAGCTGCGCATCGAGGGCACGGACCTGCTGAGCGGGGCCGCGGCATCCGGCCTCGAACTGCCGTCGCAGGGGGTGGCGATCGTGCGCCCCTGAGGCCCGTTCGGGGAATACCCGGGACCTCCTCCACGTTATCGAGAATGACTTTCAATAACATGGAGGAGGACCCCATGAAGGTACGTGCATCGATCAAGTCGCTCGCCGCCCAGCGTGGCGCGAAGGTGGTGCGTCGGCGCGGTCGCACGTTCGTGATCAACCCGTCGAACCCCCGCATGAAGGCCCGTCAGGGCTGACGCGGCGTCACGCTCGCGAATTCGGCGCCCCGGTTCCACGGAACTGGGGCGCCGTCGCGTCTGCACGCGTAGGCTGAGCGCATCATCATCGCCGTAGCGCGGGATGCCGCGCGGGGAGGCAACAGCAATGGAGCTCACGACCGACCTCACGACCGAGAAGATCGCGCGCGCGTTCTCGAGCCATCGGTTCGACGTCGCGCTGCCGCATCTCGCCGACGACGTCGTCTGGACGCTGGTGGGCAACAAGCCGTTGCTCGGCCGCAAGAAGGTGGAGAAGGCGTGCAAGGCCACGGCCCACGACCTCGCCGAGATCACCACGGAGTTCCAGCGCTTCCGCACGGTGGTCGGCGAGGACAGCGTCGTCGTCGACAGCCTCGCCCGCTACAGCGAGCCCGACGGCAGCGTCTCGATCGTCGCCTCGTGCGACGTCTACGACTTCGTCGACGGGCGCATCAGCGAGATCGTCTCCTACACGGTCGAGCTCCCCGAGTCGTGATCCCGGGCGAGCGGATGCCGCGCCGGCTCCGCCGCTCGAGTCGTTCTCCACATCCGGGCGCTTCCTGATCCACCGCGGCCTTGCGCCCGCTAGGTTCGTGCCGTGCGCCCGAACACCGCCGTCGTCGCGACGGCCTCCCTGCTGTTGCTCGCCCTGACCGGGTGCGTCGCCCCTCCCGCCAGCCCGACCCCGACCGCCACGCCGTCGCCGACGCCGCCGCCCGCGGCATCGGCGCTGACCTGCGACGAGCTCGTGCCGCCCGAGCTCGTCGCGGCGGCGCTCGAGGGGGCCGACGGCGTGGCGGTCGAACCGGTTCCCGCCGTCAAGGACCGCGACGTGTTCGACGGGATGCTGCTCGAGGGTGTCGGCGGCCTGCCGTGCTCATGGCGCGTGGGCAGCGGCATGCCCGAGTACAACGCTCCGAGCGACTGGGCGTACCTGCGCATCGACGTCCTGCCCGGAGCCGCCGATCAGTGGGTGCCGCTGCCGTCCGGGGAGGGGCCGTCGTCCGACACCCGGCGGCTCGCCGGCGTCGACGCCTCCTTCTCGGCGGGCGACCCGGGCTGGGCGTTCTCCGCGCCGGCCGGCGACGCCTGGGTCGACGTGCACCTCAGCGCCGCCGGCCTCACCGGCTCGGGCAGTCGGTTCGCGGGGCTCGACACGGGCGTCGTGATCGACCGGCTGGCCGCCGTCGCGGAGGCGGCGTTCACGACGGTTCAACAGGCGGCACCCGCGCAGCTCGAGTGGCCCGCCCTGCGATCGGCGCCGGGTGAGCCCGACTGCGCCGAGGTCCTCGACGGGCCCGGCCTCGCCGCCGCGCTGCAGCTTCCCGAGGGCTCCACCATCGTGGTCGCGCCCGTCGACGCCGGCACGTCCGCGACCGCGGGACTCCCGGGGGCGGTCCGCGCCGCCGCCGGCGCGTTCCAGTGCCGTGTCGAGGGAGAAGGCCTGAAGTGGACCACGGTCACCGTCGCCCCCGGGCTCGCACCCCTCGTCGACCGCTTCGCAGCACCCGATGGCGATGCGGGGTTCGAGCCGCTCGCGCTCACCGGCGCTCCCACCGATGTCCGCGCCGTGATCCAGCGCGACGCCGACGGCGCGCCGTCGCTCGCTGACGTCTCGATCGCGGGCACGGTGTACGAGGTCGAGGGCTCCGCACCGGCGGCGATCGTCCAGGCGATCGTCGACCACGCGGTCTGAGGGCGGGCGCTCAGGCGGGCGTCGGCTGCGCGTCGCGCGCGGCTTCCTCGGCGGACGCGCGCCCGTGCGCGTTGCCTCGGATGAAGATGAGCAGCACGAAGCCCGCGGCGATGAGGAGGAACGTGGCCGGCCCGGCGAGCGCGAGCAGTGGGTTCTGCGAGGCTGCGTTCGCCTCGTCGACGCCGCCGACCGCGAGGAACGTGGTGGGGTCGGTCAGCGCGTGCAGGATGATCGGCCAGATGAGGTTGCCGGTCACGCGCAGCGTCAGGTACATGAGGATCCCGAACGCGAACGCGTAGAGCAGGGTGAAGCCGACCGTCGCGATCGACTGCCCCGTGAACAGGTTCACGCTGTGCAGGAGCGCGAAGATCAGGGTCGACAGCGCCGCGACGACCCACTCGTTGTAGCCGCACCGGCGCAGCAACGTCACCGCGAGGCCGCGCGTGAGCAGCTCCTCGGAGAGGCCGATGAACGCGCCCGCGACGAACGTCATCGCGATCACGCCCGCCGAGTAGGCGCCGTAGTCGATCCCGACGAGGCGCAGCACGATCGGGATGACCACGAGGACCGGGGCGATCCACATCCACCAGCTGCCCGTGACGGGCTGGCGGGCGAACAGCGGCTTCGGCAGCCAGCCGATCGACCACGCGAACGCCAGCAGCACGATCGAGCCGAGGATGACGGGCAGCGCGAGGCCCACGAAGACGCTGCCCGGCGTGGCGAACACGTCGGCGTCGGCGAGGCCCTGCGTGAACGGCAGGGCCGCGAACGGCAGCAGCTGGTACACGGCCAGGTACACGATCGCGAGCCCGAACGCCTTCCACCAGCCGCCTCGGTTCCAGAACGCCTTCCAGCCCGAGGTGCGCGTGGTCGTCGTGTCGGTCATCGTCTCCCCCAGGTGTCGTCGGCCGCCGTCTCGTACGGATGCCCCTGCCAACCGTATCCGGGCCGTCGCCCGGTGACCGGAACGCGGCGTTCACGTGGCCGGTGCGGTCGCGTTCGGGCCGGGCGGCGCGCATGCTGGAGGCATGGCCGCTCGTCGTCGCCCTGGGAAGCCGCCCCGCTGGCTGCTGCGGGCGAGCGCGCCGTTCGCGATCGCCCTCGCGGGGCGTCGCTGGTTCCCGCTCTGGGCCGTCGTGCACCACCGCGGGCGTCGCAGCGGCGCGGAGTACGACACGCCCATCGCGATCGTGCCGACCGTGGCATCCGATGTCGTGCTCATCGGGCTGCCATGGGGCCCGACGACCGAATGGGCCCGGAACGTGCAGGCCGCGGGCCGCGCGGTGCTCTCGTGGCGGGGCCGGATCGAGGTCGCCGACGAGCCGCGCGTCGTCGGGCCCGAGGTCGCCTCGGCGCTCGCGAAGCCGCCGTACCGGATGGTGGTGCGCCGGTTCCCGGCGTCGCTCGTCCTGACGCGTCGGTGAGGCATCCGTCGCGCCCTGCCGGCACGCCCGGCCTGCACCTGTCACACGCCGCCGCCGGGCGGTGTCTCCATGACGAAGGCACATGATGCACGAGTCACTGGAGGACATGACCATGGACGCGAGGATTCCCCCGACCGAGATCACCGGCCTGTTCGGCGCGGTGGTGAAGGTCGCCAGCCGGAAGATGCTCGGGCAGGTGCCCGACTCGGTCGGCGTGATGTGGCACAACCCCGAGGTGATGAAGGACCTGATGACGATCGGCCGCAAGTCCGAGAAGTGGGACGCGCTCGACCCGACCCTGTCGACGTTCGCGCGCATGGCGACTGCCGCGTACGTCGGGTGCAGCTTCTGCCTCGACCTGCACTACTTCCTGTCGCACGACCAGGGCCTCGACGAGGCACGAGCGCGCGAGGTGCCGCGGTGGCGGGAGTCCGACGTGTTCTCGCCGCTCGAGCGCCGGGTGATGGAGTACGCGGAGGCGATGTGCCAGATGCCGCCCGCCGTGTCCGACGAGTTGTCCGCCGCGCTGCTCGACGAGCTCGGTGCGCCGGCGCTGCTGGAGCTCACCGCGAAGGTCGGGCTGATGGACGCGACGGCTCGCATGAACATCGCCCTCGGCATCCGCTCGGCCGAGTTCTCGGCCAGCTGCGGGCTGCCGCCGCTCGCGGAGCGCTCGCCCGCCGACGTAGGCTCGCCCGCATGAGCACCGACCCGTTCGTCGTCCACCGCGGTCTGCTCTTCACGGTCGCGTACGAGCTGCTCGGCTCGGCGGCCGACGCCGAGGACGTGCTGCAGGAGTCGTGGTTGCGCTGGTCGCAGGTCGACCAGTCGCAGGTGCGCGAGCCGCGCGCCTACCTCGTGCGCATCGTCACCCGGCAGGCGCTGAACCAGCTGCGCACGGTGTCGCGCCGTCGTGAGGAGTACGTGGGGGAGTGGCTGCCCGAGCCGCTCATCACGAGCCCCGATGTCGCGGAGGACGTCGAGCTCGCCGAGAGCCTCTCGATGGCCATGCTCACGGTGCTCGAGACGCTCGGGCCGACCGAGCGCGCGGTGTTCGTGCTGCGCGAGGTCTTCGACGTGCCCTACGACGAGATCGCGGAGGCCGTCGGCAAGACGCCCGCCGCCGTGCGACAGATCGCGCACCGAGCGAAGGAGCACGTGGCGGCGCGCCGGCCGCGGATCGAGGTCGACCCGGCCGAGCAGGAGCAGGTGGTCGAACGGTTCCTCGCCGCGTTCAACACCGGCGACCTGCAGGGTCTCATGGACGCGCTCGCGCCCGACGTCGTCGCCGTCGCCGACGGCGGCGGCAAGGTGCGGGGCGCCGCCCGCCGGCCCATCGTCGGCGCCGACAAGCTCGTGGCCTACGTGCTCGGCGGCCTCGCGAAGTTCGGCGTCACGCCCGTGGCGACGCCGGCCTGGGTCAACGGCGGCCCGGGTGCGCGGGTCGAGGTCGACGGCGCGATCGTCGCCGCGCTGAGCTTCACGATCGAGCACGGCCGCATCACGCGGATCTTCTCGGTGGCGAACCCCGAGAAGCTCGAGCGCCTCGACACGGAGTCGGCCATCGCCCGCTGAGGCGGGCTGATGCGCCCGCCGCTCGGTCGAGGGGTTCAGCCCTCGGCCGGGCGGCGGCGGTTCCAGTGCGCGAGCTTGCCCGGCGCCGCGGAGAGCCAGATCTCCCGGATCGTCCCGTGCGCTCCGGCGTCGACGACGAGCACGCCGACGACCGTGCCGTCGTGGAGGCGCAGCGCCAGCCCCGGCGCGCCGTTCACGTGCACGGTCGCGAACGCGGAATCCGGATGCCGCACCCGAAGGTCGTCGAGCGCGCGCGCCACGTGCGCCCGGCCGCGCAGCTCGGCGCCCGTGGAGTCGCCCGTGTCGACCACGATGCTGCAGTCGGGATCGAGGAGGTGCGCCTCCGCGAGGTCGTCGCGTCGTTCGAGCGCGGCGAGCAGGCCCGCGACGAGGGACTCAGGCTGCACGGGAGGTCACGCCGCCGAGCTTGTTCGGGTTCATCATCCAGAGCACCTGGTCGATGCCCTGGTCGGATGCCACGACGGTGAGCACCGCGAACGTGGTGCCGTCCTTCGACAGCAGCACCGACGGCTGGCCGTTCGTCTGGGTCTCGGTGACGGTGACGCCCTCCCAGAAGTGCGTGTGGAACGCCCGGACGAACTTCGCGACGGTGACCCGCCCATGCACCGGGAACTTCGACGCGCGCACCACTCCACCGCCGTCGGAGTACGACACGACGTCCTCGGCGAACAGCCGCTCGAGCTGCTCGAGGTCGCCCGTCTGCGCGGCACTCACGAACGCGGTGAGCAGGCGCTGCTGCTCCGACGTGGAGACCTCGCGCCGGCGCTCGCCGGCGAGGTGCTTGCGGGCGCGGCTCACGAGCTGGCGCGCTGCGGCCTCCGAGACCTGGACGATCTCGTGGATCTGCGCGTACGAGTAGCCGAACGCCTCGCGCAGCACGTAGGCGGCGCGCTCGGTGGGCGTGAGCCGCTCGAGCATGACGAGCACGGCGTAGCCGAGCGCCTCGGTGCGCTCGGCACCGAGCGTCGGGTCCTGGCTCGTGTCCACGGGCTCGGGCAGCCAAGGTCCGATGTAGGTCTCGCGACGGGCGCGCGCGGACTGCAGCGAGTTGATGGCGAGGCGGGTGGTCGTCGTCGCGAGGAACGCCGCCGGATCCTGCACCACCGACCGGTCGGTGCCCTGCCAGCGCAGCCAGGCGTCCTGCACGATGTCCTCCGCCTCGGAGGCGCTGCCGAGCATCCGGTACGCGATGCCGAACAGACGCCGGCGCACGGATTGGAAGACGGCGAGCGCGTCGTCGAGGTTCTCGTCCATCTGCTCATCCTGTCGGTCGGCGGGAGGTGGCGCATCCGCCTCCACCTGCTGAGACCGGACGGGATGCCGAAGTGTGACGGGCCCGACGGAGATTCGTCCGGTGGTGGCCGCCCTGGGCGCGCGAGCCGACGACCTCGCGCGCCCGGGGAATCGGCCTCGGCTCAGGCGGCGGCGCGTTCGGCGGCCACCGCGTGCACGGCCTCGAGGATCGCGGCGGCGACGGCCTCGGGCTGCGAGACGCTGATGGCGTGCGACGCGCCCGCGACCTCGTTCGTGCCGCGAGAACCGGCGCGCTCGGCGCCGGCCCGCAGCACGGCGGCCGGGATGTTGCGGTCCTCGGCGCCGAAGACGTGCCACGTCGGCCGGTCCTTCCAACCGGGCACGGGGGCCTCGACGGCGTCCTTCAGCGCCGCTTCGGTGATGGGACGCTGGGTCGCGCCCATCAGGCCCGCGACCGCCGCGGGCACGTCGGCGGCGAACTGCGCGTGGAACCGGTCGCGGCGGATCACGAGCTCGACGCCGCCGGTCGAGATGGGGTGCGCCTCGATCGCCTCGCCGAGGGTCGAGCCGGGCTCGCTCGCCGAGAGGCCGAATGCGCTGTCGCCCGTCTCGGGCACGAACGCCGAGGCGTAGACGAGTGCGGCCACCCGATCGTGACCGGCGGATGCCTCGGAGATCACGAGCCCGCCGTAGGAGTGCCCGACCAGCACGACGGGGCCCTCGAGGGCGTCGATGACGTCGCGGACGTACGCGGCGTCGCCCGCGAGGCTGCGGAGCGGGTTGGCGGCGGCGATCGCGGTGACGCCGGCTTCGGAGAGGCGTTCGATGACGCCGTTCCAGCTGGCGGACTCGGCGAACGCGCCGTGGACGAGCACGACGGTGGGCAGGTGATCGGACATGGAGGTCTTCCTTTCGCGCGGAGCGGGTTTCAACCGCTCTGACCGGATCCGGCGAGCGAGTGTGACACCGACGCGCGATGACGCCCTATCCGAGTGGACGGTTGCTGCGGATGATCCCGTCGGGGTCGACTCGGCGCTTCACGCCCGCCAGCCGGTCGACGACGTCGGCCGAGTAGGCGTCGGCGAGCGACGTGCCGAGCCCGAGGAACGTGGGCACGGTGGTGTCGCCGCGGTGCCGCGCGACGAGGTCGCGCATCGGCTGCAGCGCCGCCGCCGGGTCGAGCGACGGGTCCATCAGGAGCACCCCGCTGTTGAGGAATCCGCCGGCGTGCACCGCGCCCACGGCGGAGAACTCGGCGCCGAGCTCATCGGCGATCGCGCCGCCGAGCGCGCGCACGCTGCAGCGCATGAGACCGTGCTCGGCGCCCGAGAGGAACGCGTCGACGAACTCCCGGGCGAAGCCGGCGTCGAGCGTGTCGACGGCGCCGCCGAAGTCCGCGTTCGGCATCGGGTCGACCGGCTCGGCCGCGACGGCGGCGAGCGACCCGATCGTGAACGCCGTGAGCGTGTCGGCGACGGGCTCGGCCACCGAGACGAGCCGATCGGCGTACGAGCGCCCGGTCGCCTCGTCGCCCACGTGCACGAGCGCGACCGTCGCGACGGTCTGGCCGCGCAGCGGCGGCGGCACGAGCGGCAGGTCGGGGAACTGCATCATGCCGACGTCGAGCCCGAGCTCGGGGACGTCGCGAGCGAGCTCGTATGCGGCGGAGATGACGTCGACCGCGTTGCGCGCGGGGAACGCCAGGCTCCCGCCGAAGAGTGCGTCGCCGGGATGGAGCGCGAGCTCGATGGCGGTGATCACGCCGAACAGGCCGCCGCCTCCGCGGAGCGCCCACGCGAGCTCGGCGTCGTCGGCGTCGGTGACCCGGCGCACCTCGCCGGCGGCGTCGACGAGCTCGACGGCGACGATGGAGCGCGCGGGGATGCCGTACCGGCGGCTGAACATGGACTGCCCGCCGTTGATGGTGAGTCCGACGACGTTGACCTCGGGGTTGGAGCCGGCGAGGCCGATGAGGCCCGTTCCGTCGAGGCGCTCGAGCGCGCGGCCCCAGTTCACGCCGGCGCCGACGCGGAGCAGCTGCGCTTCGGCGTCGACCATGATCTCGTCGAACCGCGACGGCCGGATCAGGATCACGTCGGCGAGGTCGCCGTCGGCGCCGTGGCCGTTCGGCTGCGTGGTCACGCCGTACCCGCCGGCACGCGCGGCGGCGATGATCGCCTGCACGTCGGCGACGTCGGCCGGCGTGGCGACCGCCGCGGGCCGCTGGTCGACGGCGAGGTTCCACGGCAGGCGTGCCGTGTCGTAGTCGGCGTCGCCCTCGAGCACGAGCGTGCCCTGCAGGTCGGAGCGGAGCCGTTCGAGTGCGGCGCGGTCGGAAACGGACATCTTCATCCCCCATTCGGTCCGGGGCCCACCGTATCGTCCGGCACCGACGTCGCGGAAGGGATGCTCCGCCGTCCGCTCCGCCGTCGGCTCGACGAGCGTAGGGTGAGGGTCGTGCCATCCGCTGCAGACCTGGATGAGGCGGCCGCCACCTTCGCGGAGCTCCGGCCGCGGTTGTTCGGCATCGCCTACCGCATGCTGGGCAGCGTCGCGGATGCCGAGGACGTCGTGCAGGACGCCTGGATCCGCTGGCAGGAGTACGACCGCAGCGCCGTGCGCGATCCGGCGGCATTCCTCGCGACGACGACGACCCGGCTCGCCATCAACGAGCTCCAGTCCGCGCGAGTGCGTCGCGAGGCCTACCTCGGCCCGTGGCTGCCGGAGCCGATCGACACCGGCGAGGACCCCGAACTCGCAGCCGAGCGCGACGAGGCGCTCGATTTCGCCGTACTGCGGCTGCTCGAACGGCTCTCGCCGACCGAGCGCGCCGCGTACGTGCTGCGGGAGGCGTTCGCGTATCCGTACGACCGCATCGCGGAGATCGTGGAGACGACCGATGCGAACGCACGGCAGCTCGTGAGCCGGGCCCGCCGGCACATCGCCAAGGGTCGGCACGCATCCGTCCGACGGGCCGACCGGGATCGCCTGCACGACGCGTTCCTGGAGGCCGCGCACGACGGCGACCTCGAGGCGCTCGAGTCGGCCGTCAGGCCGCCGCGTCGGCCGAGCTGAGCCTCGCGACCTCCACGACCGCCGCGGCGAAGGCCTCGGGCGCCTCCTGCGGCAGGTCGTGCCCGGCGTCGGGCACGTGCCGGTGCACGCGCGGCCCGGTGAAGTGCGCAGCGGATGCCGCGGCATCCGTCGCCGGGAAGTTGCCGTCGGCGAGGCCGTCGAGGGTCACCGCCGGCACGGGGATGGGCGGCAGCTCGGCCAGCCGGGCCTCGACTTCCCGGTAGGCGGGCGCACCGTCGACGTGGCCGAGCCGGTGCCGATACGAGTGGATGACGATGTCGACGTAGTCGGGATTCTCGAATGCGGCGGCGGCGCGGTCGAGCTCGGCGTCGGCGAAGGCCCATGCGGGGGAGTTGCGGCGCCAGATCACCTCGGCGATCTCCCGCCGGTGGGCGGCGAGGCCCGCGCGGCCGCGCTCGGTGAGGAAGTAGAAGAAGTACCAGAAGCCCGCCTCGAGCTGCGGCGGGAGCGGTGCCATCGCGGCGGCCAGGTCCTGGATGAGGTAGCCGTTCACCGACACGATGCCCTCGACGCGCTCCGGCCACAGCGCGGCCGCAACGCACGCGGCGCGCCCGCCCCAGTCGTAGCCGGCGAGGACGGCGCGCTCGATGCCGAGGGCGTCCATGAGGTCGATGACGTCCCGGCCGAGCGCGGCCTGCTGCCCCGAGCGCGGGGTCGCGCGATCGCGGAACCGCGTGCCGCCGTGCCCGCGCAGGTAGGGCACGATGACCCGGAAGCCGGCTTCGGCGAGCCGCGGCGCGACGTCGACGTAGCTGTGGATGTCGTACGGGAAGCCGTGCAGCAGGATCACGGGACGGCCGTGGGCCGGCCCGGCTTCGAAGTACGTGACGTCCAGCACGCCCGCCGTCACGTGCCGCAGCGGCTCCAGCCGCTCGAGTCCCTCGCCCATGTGTCGCCCTCCCGGTCAGCGCCCCGGCCTCCGGCGGGGGTCACCAGCGAGGACCGGGTGCGCGGCGGGATTGTGACCGGGCGACCGGGTCAGCCCGCGAGCACCGCGTCGAGGCTCTCCCGCACGATCGCGAGGCCCCGGCGGAGCTCGTCCTCGTCGATCGTCAGCGCGGGCAGGAACTTCAGCACCTCGTCGAACGCGCCCGACGTCTCGATCACGAGTCCGCGCCCGAACGCCTCCTTCGAGATCCGGCCGGCCAGCGTGCGATCGGCGTCGCAGGCGAGCCCGTACATGAGGCCGCGGCCGCGCACGACGAAGCCCTGCTCGGGGTGGTCGGCGGCGATGCGGTCGAGCTCGCTGCGCAGGAGCGCCGACTTCGCAGCGATCGCGTCGGTGAACGCCGAGTCGGCCCAGTAGGTCTCGAGCGCGACCCGCGCCGACACGAACGCGAGGTTGTTGCCCCGGAACGTACCGGTGTGGGCGCCGGGCTTCCACACGTCGACCTCGGGGCGCAGCAGCACGAGCGACATCGGCAGGCCCGAGCCCGAGATCGACTTCGAGACGGTCACGATGTCGGGGACGATGCCCGACTCCTCGAACGCGAAGAACGCGCCGGTGCGGCCGACGCCGGCCTGGATCTCGTCGAGGATCAGCAGGATGCCGCGGGCGGCCGTCAGCTCGCGCAGGCGGCGCAGCCAGGTGGCGCGCGCGACGTTGATGCCGCCCTCGCCCTGCACCGCCTCGACGATCACGGCGGCGGGCAGGTCGAGGCCCGAACCCGGGTCGTCGAGCATCTTCTCGAGCAGGTCGAGGGTGTCGACGTCGGCGCCGAGGTAGCCGTCGTAGGGGAGGCGCGCGACGTCGTCGAGGCTGACGCCGGCGGCGGAGCGGTAGTGGCTGTTCCCCGTTGCCGCGAGGGAGCCGAGGCTGAGCCCGTGGAAGGCGTTCGTGAAGGCCACGACGGTCGACCGCCCGGTCGCCTGGCGTGCGACCTTGAGCGCCGCCTCGACGGCGTTCGCGCCGGTCGGGCCGGTGAACTGCAGCTTGTGGTCGAGGCCGCGCGGCTCCAGCACGATGCGCTCGAAGGCCTCGATGAACGCCCGCTTCGCCGAGGTGGCCATGTCGAGGCCGTGGATGATGCCGTCGCGCTCGAGGTACTCGATCAGCGCACGCGTGAACGCGGGGTTGTTGTGCCCGTAGTTGAGCACGCCGGCGCCGGCGAAGAAGTCGAGGTACTCGCGGCCGTCGGCGTCGACGAGGGTCGAGCCGGTGGCCCGGTCGAACACGGTCGGGAACGCGCGGATGTAGCCGCGCACCTCCGACTCACGACGGTCGAAGACTTCCAGGGCTGCGACGCTGCTCATGGCAGGCGTACTCCTCTCGAGGCGGGGGACGGTGAATCGACCCTACGTCCTCCAGCCGAGCGTTCCGTGCACGGGGCGTCGGACGGCGAGATGATGGAGGCAGGGGATCGCCACCCCGAGGAGGCGACGACATGGCCCTCGACACGCCGAACGGCACCCGCGGCGCACGGCAGCCCGGCCGCAGCCGCATCGAGCAGCGCGGCAATCGCTGGATGGTCGACCGCATCCGACGCAAGGGCGCGAAGGACGACCGCCAGGTGGTGCTCGTCACGATCGGCAAGCGCACCGGCCGGGAGCGGATGAACCCGGTGCGCTCCTTCGCCGAGGCCGACGGCTCGCGCCTCATCGTGGCGTCCGCGAACGGCGCCGCCCGCAACCCGTCGTGGTACTACAACATGGCGGCGAATCCCGAGCGGGTGCGCATCGAGTTCGCCGGGCAGCGCATCGACGTGACGCCGTGGCAGCTGCACGGCGACGAGCGCGCGACGGCGTGGCGGCGCATCACGGCCGAGGCTCCGGGATTCGCGAAGTACGAGAAGATCACGGACCGCGAGATGCCGGTCATCCGGCTCACGCCGCGCGGCACGGGCGACGGGCAGGCGTAGCCTTCGCTCAGGCCTCGTCGGCGACCTCGCACGGGTCGTCGACGTCCTCGCCGGTGCCGGCGGCGGCCTTGTTGAGCAGCTGTCGGAAGGCGGTGCGCTCCGGCCCGTCGAGCGTGCCGAGCAGCTCGTCCTGCGCCTCGACGACGCGGCGGCATGCCGTCTCGACGAGCTCGCGTCCCTTGTCGGTGGCGACGACCATCCGCTGCCGGCGGTCCGTCGGGTTCGCCCGTCGCTCGACCAGGCCCTCCTGTTCGAGGTCGTCGACGAGGTAGGTCATGACGGTGCGGTCGATCCCGAGGTGGTTCGCGAGGGCGAGCTGGCTGGGCTGCGTGCCGCGCAGCACCTCGGCCATGGTCTCGTAGCCGCGGGGTCCGTGCGGGAAGTCGCCGAGGGCGCGCTTCACCCGATCGCGGTAGCCGCGGAGGAGGACCCCGAGGGCCCAGCCGAGGTCGTCGCCGAGGTCGAGCGCCGGGGGCGGGGCATCCGTTCGCGTCGTGTCGCTCATGCCCTCAGTCTACAACTCGATCTGCGGAATAAATCATCTAAAGAACCGATTATCGTTGGTACAGCACGTTTGGAGGAGCATGACCATCGAGATCGGAATCCGGATCGAACCGACCGTCGAGGGATCCGACGACCTGGCGATCGCGGCTGAGGGGCACGGGCTCGACCTCGTGGTCGTCGGGGCGCGACCAGAGCCCGACCGCACGCCGCTCGACCCGTGGACGACCGCCGCCTGGCTGGCCGGCCGTACCGAGCGCATCGCGATCGGCGTCGACGAATCCGCGCGGGCGCCGCGGGGCGCGGCATTCGGCCTTCGCGAAGCGGCACCCGACCCGCGCGACGCCGAGCGCCCCATCGCGAGTGTCATCGCCCGCGCACACGAGAGCCTCGACGTGCTCGCGCCGTCACGACTGCTCCGTGGCGGCGCGGCCATCGCGGCGAGCGTCGGCGGCGAGCGAGCGGATGCCGCCGCCGCGCGGCCGTGGCGCATCGCGCCCGCCGGGGCGACCCGTGACGACCTGACGGTGCTCGCCGGCGAGGGCGTGCCCGTCGTGGTACCGGCGGACACGCTCGCCGACGTGGAGCGCATCGCCGCCCTCGCCGAGGAACTCCGCGGACTCGCGCCGGCCCGACCCGCGCGCTCGGCCGCCGCGCGCGCCCGACGCGTTCCGGGCATCGACTACGACGGCGTGCCCGAGTCGCTCGCCGACGCGATCGTCGAGCCGGGCGACCCCGCGTACCGCAGCGTGTCCTCGACCTACCTCAGGGGCGGCGCTCCCGGCCTCGTGCTCCGGCCGCGAACGGCCGACGAGGTCGCCGACGCGCTCGGGTTCGCGCGACGTCACCCCGATGTGCCCCTCGGCGTCCGCAGCGGCGGACACGGGGTCAGCGGACGGTCCACGAACCGCGGTGGCCTCGTGATCGACGTCGGACGCATGAACGGCATCGAGGTGCTCGATCGCGAGCGCCGACTGGTGCGCATCGGACCGGGTGCGACGTGGAAGCAGGTGGCCGCGGCGCTGCATCCGTTCGGCTGGGCGCTCGGTTCGGGCGACTACGGCGGCGTGGGCGTCGGCGGGCTCGCGACGGCGGGCGGCATCGGCCTGCTCTCGCGGGAGCACGGGCTCACGATCGACCACCTGCGCGCGGTGGAGCTCGTGCTGGCCGACGGCCGCCGTGTGCGGGCCTCCGCAGACGAGCACCCAGGCCTGTTCTGGGCGGTGCGGGGCGCCGGGGCGAACTTCGGCATCGCCACGGCGTTCGAGTTCGAGGTCGACGAGGTCGACGAGGTGGGCTGGGCGAAGCTCGCGCTCCTCTCGCCCGACCTCGAGGGCAGCCTGCGCGACTTCGGGCGCATCGCCACCGCCGCCCCGCGCGACACGACGGTGTTCCTCGTCACGGGACGCCCGCATGAGGGGCAGTCCGTCATCCAGCTCTACGCGATCGTCGACGACCCCGATCCCGACGTCATCGTCGAGCGGCTGACCCCGTTCACGGGCATCGGCCTCTTGGCGCAGCAGGAGGCGGCCGTCATGCCGTACCGCGAGGTGATGGCGCAGGCCGGTGACGTCGGACCCGACGGCCACCACGGCTTCGGCGAGCCGGTGTCGCGCTCGGCCTTCCTGCCGACGCTGACGCCCGAGTTCGCAGCGGATGCCGCGACGCTCCTCGCGAGCGGTGTCGTGCACTTCTTCCAGCTGCGCACCATGGGTGGCGCGATCGGGGACGTCGCGCCCGAGGCGATGGCCTTCCCGCACCGTTCGGTCGCCTTCCAGGTGACCGCGATGGGCGCCGACGACGCGGCGCTGAGCGCGGCATGGCGTCGGTTGCGACACCACTTCGACGGGCTCTACGTGAGCTTCGAGACCGACCGCAGCCCGGATCGGCTGCTCGAGGCGTTCCCCGAGCAGGTGCTCGAGCGACTTCGAGCGCTGAAGCGCCGGTACGACCCTCGGAACCTCTTCCGCGACAACTTCAACATCGACCCGACGGTCGCCGCGGCATCCGCCCGACCGTCGCCGACCCCCCGCTTGGAGGCGGCATCATGACCGACTACGGACACGACCTGCGGTTCGGCACGTTCATCACCCCGTCGGCGCAGGGCGCCCGGCAGGCCGTGGAACTCGCCGTGGCATCCGATCGGGCCGGACTCGATCTCGTGACATTCCAGGACCATCCGTACCAGGCGTCGTTCCTCGACACGTCGACGCTCCTCGCGTACGTCGCGGCGCGCACGGAGCACGTGCACCTGAGCGCGAACGTCGCGAGCCTGCCCTTGCGCCCGCCCGCCGTGCTCGCCCGCTCGGCGGCATCCCTCGACGTGCTGAGCGGCGGTCGGTTCGAGCTCGGGATCGGTGCCGGGGCGTTCTGGGACGGCATCGCGGCGATGGGCGGGCGCCGGCTCACGCCGGGCCAGGGCGTCGACGCGCTGCGCGAGGGCATCGCGATCATCCGCGACCTGTGGGACGTGGATGCCCCGGGCCGGATCTCCCACCACGGGCGGTACTACGACGTCGCCGGGGCGAAGCGCGGGCCGCGACCCGCGCACGACATCGGGGTCTGGGTCGGCGCCTACAAGCCCCGGATGCTCGCGCTCACGGGCGAGGCGGCCGACGGCTGGCTGCCGTCGCTGGAGTACCTCGACCGGGGCGTGGACTCGCTCGACCCGTCGAACTCGCGCATCGACGACGCCGCGCTCGCGGCGGGCCGCCCGCCCGCCGGTGTGCGCCGGCTGCTCAATTTCATGCGCGTCGACCTCTCGCCCGTGTCGCGCGGGCTGCTCTCCGGCCCGCCCGAGCAGTGGGTCGACGACCTCGCCGGACTCGCGCTCGAGCACGGCATGAGCTCGTTCCTCGTCGCGGGCGACGACCCCGTGGTCGCCGAGCGTCTCGGCGCCGAGATCGCGCCGGCGGTGCGCGAGCTCGTCGCGCACGAGCGCGGTGCGCGCGGGACGACGGCGGCCTGAGCGGCGAGCGGCCGTCGGTCAGCTCATCGGCCCGCTCGGCGGGCGCCGAGCCGACCGGGGATCCCCGAGCGGCGAGTCGGGAACGCACGTCGACTACCGGGGCATCCGGTCACGAACTGACCGAGGGTCGTCGTACGCTCGCCGCATGGCCGAGCCCACGACTGCGAAGTACGACGTCAAGCGCGAGCATCGCGAGCTGTACGCGCCCTCGGCGAAGGACTTCGCGATCGTCGAGGTGCCGCCCATGCGGTATGCCGCCGTCGACGGGCACGGCGATCCCAATACCGCGGCGGCGTACCGCGAGGCCGTGCAGGCCCTCTACGGCGTGGCCTACACCGTGAAGTTCGCGAGCAAGCGGAGCCTGGGCCGCGACTTCGTGGTCGCCCCGCTCGAGGGACTGTGGTGGGCCGAGGACCCGCGGGCGTTCGCGGCACGCGACAAGCGCGCCTGGAGCTGGAAGATGCTCATCGCGCAGCCCGACTGGATCGAGGAGGATGCGATCGCCGCCGCCGTGGCCACCGTGCGCGAGAAGGCGGCGAAGGCCGGCGATCCGCCGAACCCCGCGCTCGACCGGGTGCGCCTCGAGCGCCTGACCGAGGGCAGCTCGGCGCAGATCCTCCACGTCGGCTCCTACCAGGACGAGTCGCCGACGCTGGCGCGCCTGCACGACGAGTGGATGCCGCAGCACGGCCTCACCTTCAACGGCCCGCATCACGAGATCTATCTCAGCGATCCCGGTCGAACGGCGCCCGAGAAGCTGAAGACCGTGCTGCGCCAGCCGGTGCGCCCGGCCTGACCGCGCCCGCACACCGACCCGACCCGCACCCGCGCCCGCGCACCCGAGCGGCGGGGGACACGATTCGGCGGCGGGTGGGACCAGCCGCGGTCTGCTTGGCGCAACCCCGTTCGGGAAGGCCGCCTGAAACCCAGTGCTCCCGCTCTTACCTCACGACTCGACCGAACCTGTCACCATCCCTGACCGACCTGTGCGCGCGGATGTGACGGGATTCGACCGCACCCCAGGTTGGAATCACGCTCGGCTGTGTTCTACTCCGCTCACGCCGGATCCGCCACACTTCCAGCGCATTCCGCACGGCTCACGCGCCCGGCCCCTCACTCAGGGTGGTTCCCCGCATCGCCGTTGATCGTGAACGGCGTCGTCACGCCGTCGTACATGACGTGCGCGATGAGCCCGTCGACCGCGTGGGGGAGCGTGTGGCAGTGGTCGCTCCAGATGCCCGGGTTGTCGGCGACGAACGCGATGTCGTAGGACTCGCCCGGGTGCACGTCGAGCGAGTCGACGATCCAGGGGCTGCCGGATGCCGCGACGCCGTCCCGCGAGAGCACGACCACGTGGTGCCCGTGCAGGTGCATCGGGTGCACGTCGCCCGAGTCGTTGCGCAGGTGCATCACGACCACGTCGCCCTCGGACACCTCGAACATCGGCACGTCGGGGAACATGCGGCCGTTGATCGTCCAGAAGCTGCCCGGCCGGCCGTCGATGATGCCGAAGCGCCGCGCGATGACGTACTCGTACGAGCGGTCGGGGAGGGTCGGATCGAAGTCGAGCGGGGCCGGCGAGCCGTAGGCGAGCAGGTCGAGGCTCGTCGAGGGCTGGGGCACCTCCTCCGGTCCCTGAGCCCGTCCATCCGGTCCCTGAGCCCGTCGAAGGGCCGACGCGTCCCCGACGAGCACGCTGCGCGCGCCGCCCGTGTGCAGCCGCACCAGCTCGCCGCGCGCCGGCGCCCGCACCGTGACGTCCGCGCGTCCGCCCGCCGGGATGAGCACGCGCTGCCCGACCACGTCGGTGGGCTCGTACACCTCGTGCCCGTCGGTCGCGGCGACGCGGAACGGGGCATCCGACCACACCGAGGCAGTGCCCTGGTCGGTGTTGATCACGCGGACGCGTACGGTCGATCCAGGTGCGGCGTCGACGCGTTCGTCCTCGACCGCGCCGTTGAGGGTCTGCTGGCCGCCGTACACGTGCAGCAGGGCGGTGACGTCGAGGGCGCCTGTCGCGGCATCCGTCGACGCGGTCGACGCCGTCGACGCCGTGGCCGGATCGATCACGATCGCGCCGAGCAGCCCGCCGACGACCTGCTCGTGCGACACCTGGTGCGAGTGGTACCAGTAGGTGCCGGCGTCCGCCGCCACGAAGCGGTAGACGTACCGGCCGCCGACGGGCACGGCGTCCTGCGTGATGCCCGCGACCCCATCGGCCGAGTTCGGCACGTCGATGCCGTGCCAGTGCAGCGTCGCGCCGTCGGTCACCGACTCGTTGACGAACGTCACCTCGACGAGGTCCCCCTGCCGAGCGCGGATTTCGGGTCCGGGCGACGTGCCGTTGACGGTGTAGCCCTCGACCGGGTGGCCGCCGGGCACGTCGATCGTGCCCTGCCGGGCGGTGAGCTCGACGCGCACGTCGGGCGCGCGGTCGGGGTCGGCCGTGAGGTCGGTGACGCTGAGCGCCTGCGACGAGCCGACGGCGCCGGATGCCGCGGACGCACCCGACCCGGCGGGGCTTCCGTGTCCGCCGTGCCCGCCCTCGCCGCCGCTTCCGCCGCGGCCCATGTCCATGACCGAGTACTCGCCGAGCAGCGTGGAGCTCCACGCGAGCGCGCCGGCGCCGAGCGCGGTCGTGACCGCGACGCCGACGACGGCGCACCGCAGGAGATCACGCCGAGAGGGCATCGCTCGTCGCCTCCTCGGAGGGTTCGGCCTTCGCTTCGACGATCGGACGCGCCGCCCGCCCGCGGAACGCGGCGATCACGGCCGCCACGACGATCGCGGCGGCGTTCGCGCCGTGGAGGAGGCCGAGATACGGGACGTCCATGATCGAGAAGCCGAGCGTCACCTGCAGCGCGATGAGGGCGAGCGTGATCGCGGCCCAGAGCTTCGCGCCGCGGGCGCGCACGAAGGACGACACGATCAGCAGCGCGACGGCGAGCAGCGGCAGCACCACGCCGCCGACGATCCCGTGGATGAAGAAGCCCGACTCGCCGACGCCGCCGGCCGTGCGGCTCTCGAGGAGCGCCTTGTCGACGACGTCGCCGTTCGACACCCGGTTGAGCACGCCGCCGAAGGCGAACGCGATGGCGGCGGCCTGCACGACCACGCCGCCCGCGATGATCCAGGCCAGAGCCGTGTAGACCTTGCGCATGATGTGACTCCCTGTTCGGTGCGGCGCGCCGTCGTGGCATCCGCTCGCCCCCGAGGCTCGTCGAACGGCGTGCGTGCCGGAACGCAGCAGGCCGGAGGTCGCGTGGCGGTCCGCCGCACACCGCATGGAGGCCAGCCGCCAAGGGACGGTACGGATGCCCCTCTCCCGCGCGCACGGCGAGAGGAGGACCATGGGAGTGTGCTCCGCAGGTGGGGATGGTTCGCAGCCCTGGCGCCGCTCGGAGCGGCGTGCATGCTGTACACCGTCGTGGCGCGCGGATTCGTGGCGGGCGACGCCGGTCCCGGCCTGACCTGGCCGCTGCTCGGCATCCTGCCGCTGTTCGTGTTCGGCATGTGGCTGCTCACGGTCTCGACGGCGCGCTCGGCCCTGTTCATCGCGTGGGCCGCGACGGCGATGGCCGTCGGTGCGGGCTTCGAGACGTTCCTGCAGATGACCCCCGACGTGGTCCGCGAGCCGTGGTTCCCGTTCCTGAACCTCGTCGGCCTGACCTCGTCGACGGTCGCGTCCGCCGCGTTCATCAGCCTCTTCGCGACGTTCCCCACGGGCATCCCCGAGCGCCGATGGCAGCGCATCTCGGTCGGCGTGTTCTGGATCCCCGTCGTGCTGGCACCGTTCTCGATACTGATCGTCCCGCACGTGCTCACCGTGCAGGTCCACGCCGAGGCCGGCGTCGCGATCCCGAACCCGTTCGCCGTGCCCGCCCTCGCCTGGGCGGCGCCGCTCACGGAGTGGGTCGTCTACGCCTGGCCGGCGGTCTTCCTCGCACTGGCGGTGCTGATCTCCCGGGCGTTCTTCGGAGACCCGGAGGTCCGGGCCCGAACACGACTGATGGCATGGCTGACGTTCGCGATCGTCGTGAGCTACTCGATCTCGCTGTTCGTGCCCGAGAACATGATCGCCAACGCCGTGGTGCTCGTGCTGCTCGCGGCCGTCCCGCTCGTGGCGATCCACGGCATCCTCCGGTACGGCGCGTTCGACGTCGCGGTGGAGGATCGCGCCCGCTCCGTCACGCGTTCCTCGAACGTGCTCATCACTGTGCTCTACGGCATCGCTGTCGTCGCGCCCGCCGTGCTCCTCGTCGGCCTCATCACCCCGCTCGGGATCGCCTTCCTCACCGGCATCCTCGCGGTCGCCCTGCTGCCGGTGCGCGGATGGCTCCAACGGTGGATCCACCGCGTGGTCTTCGGCGACCGGGACCGCCAGCTCGCGATGCTCAGCGAGCTCGGCGCCGAGCTCGAGCGCTCGGCGGACTCGGGTGACCTGCTGAGCCACCTGGCGAGCGCGGTGGCCGACGGCCTGGGCGCGACGTGGGTGCGGATCCGGCTCGTGGGGTCGGACGGTGCGCTCGTCGCGTCGCCCGCCGGGATCGCCGGGGAGGTCGGCGGCGATCCGGTCGAGGGGGTCGATCTCGTCCACGCCGACGAGGTCCTCGGTCGCATCGAGGTGGGGCCGCGCCATCGCGGGGAGTACAGCGAGGCCGAGCGGGCGCTCCTGCGCACGGTGGCCGGCCAGGCCGCGGCATCCGTCGCCAACGTGCGCCTCACGGCGCGCCTCGCCGAGCAGCTCGCCGAGCTCACCGCCTCGCGGGAGCGGCTCGTGGCTGCGCAGGACGACGAGCGCCGGCGCCTCGAACGCGACCTGCACGACGGGATCCAGCAGGACATCGTCGCCCAGATCGCCGGCCTCCGACTGGCGCGGAACCGGCTCGAGCGCGGCCAGCTCTCGTCGGCCGAGCTGGCCGAGCTGCAGGAGCAGGCACGCCAGACGCTCACCGACCTGCGGGAGCTCGCGCACGGCATCCACCCGCCGGTGCTCAGCGACAACGGGCTCGTGGCGGCCATCGAGTCGGGGGCGGCGCGGTACCCGATCCCGCTCGAGGTGCATGCGGATGCGCGGGTCCGCGCCGAACGGTATCCCGCCGACGTCGAGACGACCGCCTACTACGTGGTGCGGGAGGCGCTGACGAACACGGCCAAGCATGCGAACGCGAGCCGGGCGTCGGTCGCGCTCGCCCGGACCGACGGGCGGCTGCGCGTCTCGATCAGCGATGACGGATGCGGCCTCGGATCGAGCTCCCCGGGTTCGCCGCCGAGCGGCGGGCTCGCGAACATCCGGGATCGCGTCGCTGCGCTCCGGGGCACGGTCCGCATCTCGGCCGCCGAGCCCTCAGGGGCCGGCACGACGATCGACGTCGACCTGCCCGTCGGCGTCGGCGCGCCCGCGCCCTGACCCGGCCGTTGGGACGCGTCCGCCGGGATGGGGGCCAGCCTCCACGGGACCACACGGAAGGCCCTCTCCCGCGAACAGCCCGGGAGGAGGACGATAAGACCGTGGACCGCAGGTGGGTGTGCCTCGCGACGCTCGGCCCGATCGGGGTCGCCGCGCTGGTCTACATCGTCGTCGTGCGGGGATTCATCGAGGCCGATGCCGACCACGGGCTCGCGTGGCCGATCCTCGGAGCGCTGCCGCTCTTCGTGCTCGGCATGTGGCTGCTCACGGTGACGAGGTCGCTCACCGCCGTGCTCATCGCGCTGGCGGCGACGGCGATCCTCGTCGGCTCCGCGTACGAGACGTTCCTGCAGCGCAACATCGAGCTCATGGCGGAGCCGTGGTTCCCGCTGTTCAACCTGATCGGCCTCACCGCGGACGCCGTCGCGACGTCGGCGTTCCTCATCGTGTTCGCGACGTTCCCCGACGGCGTCGTCGAGCACCGGTGGCAGCGGATCGCGGTCGCCGTCCTCTGGGCCCCGCTGCTCATGGGCCCCCTGACGCTGCTCACCACGTCGCACGTCGTGATGTCGCCGTGGATCGGCATCAGCGGCGACGCCATCCCCAACCCGTACGTCGTGCCGTGGCTCGAATGGGCCGCACCCGTCGTCACCGTCCTCTTCTTCCAGTCGTGGCCCGCCGTGATCGTCGGACTCGCGGTGCTGGGCACCCGTGCGCTGTTCGGGACGCCCGACGTGCGTGCGCGCACGCGGGTCATGGCGATCACGGTCGCCGCGGCCGCGGCCGCGTTCGCGATCTGGCCGTTCCTGCCGTGGCCGGAGGTCGGGCAGTTCCTCGTGTACGGGGCGCTCATCGCCCTGCCGATCGCCGCCGTGCACGGCATCTTCAAGTACGGCGCGTTCGACGTCGCGCCCGGCGACCGCGGCCGCAACGCCGCACGTTCCGCGAACCTGCTCATCACGGTCTTCTACGCCATCGCGGTCGCGACGCCGGCGATCCTGCTGGCGGGGCGGATCCGCGTCGTGCCCGCGGTGATCGTCACGACCCTGGTCGCGGTCGCGCTGCTGCCGGTGCGCACGTGGGTGCAGCGCTGGATCCACCGCCGGCTCTTCGGCGACCGCGAGCGACAGCTCGAACTGCTGGGCGAGCTGGGCGCGAGCCTCGAGGAGGCCGGCGAGCCGCGCGACCTGCTCACCCGGCTCACCGAGGCGGTGCGCGACGGCCTCGGCGCCACGTGGGTGCGGATCCGGCTCGTCACGGACGACGGCGACCTCGCCGCGTCGCCGATGGGCGCGGCCGGGGACGTGGACGGGGCCTCCGAGCCCGTGCTCTCGGCCGACCTCGTGCGCGGCGACGAGACGCTCGGGCGCATCGAGGTGGGGCCGCGTCACCACGGCGACTACAACGACGCCGAGCGGATGCTGCTGCGCACGGTCGCGGGCCAGGCCGCGGCATCCGTGGCCAACGTTCGCCTCACGGCGCAGCTCGCCGCGCAGCTCGTCGAGCTGACCGCGTCGCGCGAGCGGCTCGTGGCCGCGCAGGACGACGAGCGCCGCCGGCTCGAGCGCGACCTGCACGACGGGATCCAGCAGAACGTGGTCGCCCAGATCGCAGGGCTGCGACTCGCCCGCAACCGCTTGCAGCGCGGCGAGCTCACACCGGCCGAGCTCGGCGAGCTGCAGGACCAGGCGCGCGAGACGCTCACCGACCTGCGCGAGCTGGCGCAGGGCATCCACCCGCCGGTGCTGAGCGACAACGGACTGGTCGCCGCGGTGGAGTCGGGCGTCGCGCGCTACCCGATCCCGCTCTCGGTCGAGGCGGATGCCGCGGTGCGCGCCGAGCGCTTCCCCGACGAGGTCGAGACCACGGCCTACTACGTGGTGCGCGAGGCACTCGCCAACACCGCGAAGCACGCGAATGCGACGCGCGCGTCGGTCGAGCTCGCGCGCTCGAACGGGCACCTGCGCATCTCGATCAGCGACGACGGCTGCGGCATCGGCGCGACGACGACGGATGCCGCGACGGCCGCCTCGGCGTCGCACGGCGGGCTCGCGAACATCCGCGACCGCGTCGCCGCGCTGCGCGGGACCGTGCGGGTCGCGCCGGCCGACACGTCGGGGCACGGCACGACGGTGCTCGTGGACCTGCCCGTGGGTGATCGCGTTGGATGACACGGGCGTGCTGCGCGTCGTCATCGCCGAGGACAACTACCTCGTGCGGGAGGGGCTGCGGCGCCTGCTCGAGGACTCCGGCGAGATCGACGTGATCGCGTCGGTCGGCAACGGCGTCGAGCTCCTCGACGCAGTGCGCCGGCTCGGCCCCGACGCGGTGCTCACCGACATCCGGATGCCGCCGGGCCACCACATGGAGGGTATCGAGGCCGCGCACGCGATCCGCACGGCCTCGCCCGACACCGGCGTGGTCGTGCTGTCGCAGCACGCCGACGAGAGCTACGCCCTTGCGCTCTTCGACGACGGCTCGGCGGGACTCGGCTACCTGCTCAAGGACCGGATCGGCGACCTCGAGGACCTCGTGCACGCGCTCCGCGAAGTGCGCGCCGGCGGATCGGTCATCGACCCGCAGATCGTGGACACGCTGGTGCGGCGGCGCAGCGCGGCCGGCGCGGCGAGTCCGCTGGCGGCCCTGTCGCCGCGCGAGCTCGAGGTGCTGCGCGAGATGGCCGCCGGCAAGACCAACGCGGGCATCGAGCAGGCGCTCTTCCTGTCGTCGTCGACCGTGGAGAAGCACGTCAACGCGATCTTCACGAAGCTGCGCCTGCCCGAGTCCGGGGTGCACCGGCGGGTGGCCGCCGTGCTGGCGTTCCTGCAGAGCTCGAGCGCATAGCCACGTCGACGGGGTGCGTGTCCACCCCTCCGACACGGATGCCGCACCGGCCTAGCCTGAGAGCGAGCCGTCCGGCGGCATCCGATCGCCGGGTCTGACGAAGGGGTTGCGATCAGCATGGACATCACCGACAACGGGCCGGAGCCGAACGCGTTCGACATCGAGCGGGCCACGAAGGAGAACGACACCTACCG
Source organism: Agromyces sp. NPDC055661 (assembly GCF_053618135.1). Classification (NCBI taxonomy): domain Bacteria; kingdom Bacillati; phylum Actinomycetota; class Actinomycetes; order Micrococcales; family Microbacteriaceae; genus Agromyces; species Agromyces sp. NPDC055661. The sequence goes on along the minus strand of NZ_JBSHHC010000001.1, from coordinate 918,901 downwards.
AACCGTCGCGTGGAGCGGGAAGTACCTGCAGGTGACGCTCATGTCGATCCCGGTGGGGGAGTCGATCGGCCTCGAGGCGCACCCCGAGACCGACCAGTTCCTGCGGCTGGATGCCGGCCGCGGCCGGGCCAAGATGGGCCCGTCGAAGGACGACCTCTCCTTCCAGCAGGACGTCTCGGACGGCTGGAGCATCCAGGTGCCCGCCGGAACCTGGCACGACGTCGAGAACACCGGCGACGAGCCGCTGCGCCTCTACGTGGTCTACGCGCCCGTGCACCACGCCGCGGGCATCGTGCAGCCGACCGCCGACGACGCGGAGCGCGACGAGGAGTCGGGTCGCGACGAGCCGCCGTCGTGGGCGGCCGAGCCCGAGGGTGGGCAGCCGGAGGACGAGCACGCCTGACAGCGTGCCCGTCGCTTCCGCTCGGGCCTAGGCGGCGCGGGCGAGCTCGTCGTGCTGCGGTCGCGCCGCCCGCGCCACCGGAGCGACGCGCGGCACGCCCGCCGCGACGAACGCCTCGCGCGGGTTCTGCACCGACAGCAGCGACACGATGTCGCGGCCGGCGACGAGCGCGCTCAGCCAGACGAGGAGCACGCGGAACTTGCGCTCCCACGTCGGGATCGCCAGCACGTGGTAGCCGCGGTGCATGACCCAGGCGAGGAACCCGGTCACCACGAACCGCTTGTACTGGAAGATCCCGCGGCCGAGCCCGAGCGTCGCGACCGCGCCGAGGCTCGCGTGGCGATACGGGCGCGTCGGTCGTCCGTGCAGCACGGCCACGATGTTCGCGGCCAGGCGCTTGCCCTGCCGCACGGCGTGCTGCGCGTTCGGCACCGTGGTCGTGCCGGGGATCGCCAGGTCGGGCACGGCGGCGTTGTCGCCGGCCGCCCACGCGTCCTCGACCGGGGCGTCGACGGTGCCGATCCGCAGGTCGGGCCGCACGACGATGCGTCCGCGCTCGTCGGTGGGCAGGTCGGTGTGCTTCGCGATCACCGGGTGCGCGCCGTTGCCGGCGGTCCAGACGATGAGGTTCGCGTCGAACTCCTCGCCGTTCGACAGCACGACGTGGCCGTCCTCGAGCGAGACCGCCCGCGCGCCCAGGTGGATGTGCCCGCCCCGCTGCTCGAGGTGGCGCACGACCCACGCGCCCGGCTTGTCGGTGACCTCGGGCAGGATGCGCGTGTGCGCCTCGACGAGGTGGAACGACAGGTCGGAGAACGAGAGCTCGGGGTACTGCTTCAGCAGGTCGGTCGCGAGCGAGAGCAGCTCAGAGAAGCCCTCGACGCCCGAGAACCCGCCGCCGACGAAGACGACGGTCAGGAGGCGTCGCCGCTCGGGCCCGTCGGGCAGCGCGGCCGCCCGGTCGAACGCGGTGAGCAGCCGGTCGCGGATCGCGACCGCCTCCTCGACGTGCTTCATGCCGATGGCCACGTCGTCGGCGTCCGGCACCGGGAGCTTGCGCGTGACGGCGCCGGCCGTGACGACGATGACGTCGTACGGGAGCGGGTAGTCCGGGGCATCCGTCGGACGCACCATGACGGTCTTCGCAGCGTGCTCGATGCTCGTCACGGTGCCCGCGATGACCTTGGTGCGCTGCAGGTGCTTGCGCAGCGAGACCGCGGCGTGCCGAGCCTCGATGGAGCCCGCGCTCACCTCGGGGAGGAACGGCTGGTAGGTCATGTACGGGCGGGGGTCGATGATCACCAGCTCCGCCTCGTGCGGCGACAGCTGCTTCTCGAGCTTCCACGCCGTGTAGAAGCCGGCGTAGCCGCCTCCGACGATCACGATCCTTCGCATGAGCTGGTGCTCCTTTCGGTCCTTACACCTGTTAAGACCGGAGAGGGGCCCGATTTGTGACAGCGCTTGCAGTCCTCGTCGCAAGACGGGCGGATGCCGCGAGGCCTGCGTCAGATCGGCAGTGGGCGGTCGTCGACGATCGTCTTCATGACGAGGGTCGACTCGACGCGCTGCACGCCGGGCAGGGCGGCGAGCTGTTCGTCCCACAGTCGCTGGTAGGCGGGGAGGTCGCGCACCGCGACTCGCAGCAGGTAGTCGGGGTTGCCGAACAGGCGCAGCGCCTGGATCACCTCGGGGATCTCGGCGACGGCCGCGTCGAACGCCGGGATCGTCGCCTTGTTCGCCTGCTCCATCGTCACGAACACGAGCGCGCCGAAGCCGAGCCCGACGACCTCGGGGTCGATGACCGCCCGGTAGCCCGAGATGGCACCGGATGCCTCGAGCGCATGCAGTCGGCGATGGGTGGGCGACATGGTCAGCTGCACGCGGGCGGCGAGGTCGGTGAGGCTCAGGCGGCCGTCCTGCTGCAGTTCGGTGAGGATTCTCCGATCGATGGCGTCCATGAGTGGATTCTTCCACTGGAACCTCCATCAGGGGACGAATTTGGAAGCCAATTCCGGCCGTCCTTCCGTAGGTTCATCGTGTGCGAACCGGAAGGACCCTCCCATGAACCTCGAGATGCTGCTCGCGTGCTGGGGCATGATGACGCTCATGGTGGTCGTCCCCGGTCCCGACTGGGCGTACATCATCTCGGCGGGCATGCAGGAGCGCGCCCTCGCCCCGTCGCTCGCCGGCATCCTGGTCGGCTACCTCGCGGCCGTGGCGGCGGTCGCCATCGGCGTCGGTGCTGCAGTGGCGGCCTTGCCCTGGGTGCTGGTCGGGCTCACGTTCGCGGCGGCGGGGTACCTCGCGTACCTCGGCGTGCGCGTGCTGCGTGCGCCGCCCGAGGTCGCCGGCGCGGAATCCGCCGCTGCGGCGGCATCCGATCGCCCGTGGCTGCGGCTCGTGCAGGGTGCCGGTGTCAGCGGCCTGAACCCGAAGGGACTGCTCGTGCTCGTGGTGCTGCTGCCGCAGTTCACGGACGCGGCGAGCGCCTGGCCGATCCCGGTGCAGCTCGCGGTGCTGGGCCTGATCTTCGTGGCGAGCTGCGCGCTCGTCTACTCGGTCGTGGGCGTGAGCGCCCGTGCCGTGCTGCGGGCGCGGCCGTCGGCGATGCGCATCCTGTCGCGGGTCTCGGGCGCGGCGATGGTGCTGCTCGCGGGGTGGCTCGTCGTCGAGCAGGTCACGCACTTCGCGACCGCGTGACGTGCCGGCGTGACGGTTCAGTCGTCGGGCATCGATCGCCGGTCGCCCACCGGGCCGCCGGCCCTCGGGAAGGCGAGCGAGTCGGCGGCGACCCACCACTCCATGACGTCGTACGCGAGCCGCCTGGCGATCACCGACGGGTCGTCGTCCGAGAGGCGAGCGGCCTCGTCGGGGTCGCAGGCGAAGATCGACATGCCGCGATACGACTCGTCGCTCTGCCGGTCGAAGGGCCCGTTCACCACGAGGATGCCGCGGCGTCGCAGGTCGGCTCGGTAGGCGAGGTGCCGCGCCTGCAGCGTGTCGAGCTCGGCCTCGGGGAGGTCGGGCGCATCGGCCGGCCGCCGCAGCACCACGAGCGTGTAGACGTCGAACGCGTCGGGGATGTTCGGATCGCGTGCCATTGCACGATCCTAGGACTCACCCTTCGCACGCACCTGCCGAACTGCAACTCACAGGTTGCATTATGGTGGAGCGTATGCAATTCTGAGGTTGCATGTCAACGCGAAAGGAACCATCATGGAGCACATGACCGACAACCAGGCATCCGTCATCGACGAGGGCCAGTTCACCGTGCGGCGCACGATCCACATCGCCGCCCCCGTCGAGAAGGTCTGGTCGGCGGTGACCGAGCCCGAGCACATCTCGAAGTGGTTCGGCCGAGCCGACTTCGACGGCGTCGGCGTCGGTGCGACGGGCACGCTCACGTTCGACGGCTACGGTGCCGTGCCGCTCCGCGTCGAGGCGATCGACGAGCCGCGCATGGTCTCGTACCGCTGGGGCAACGACGACGCGAGCGGCGTGCTGCCCGAGCAGCTCGACGACCACGCGACCGTGTTCACCTTCACGCTCGAACCGATGTCGAACGGCACGCAGCTCACCGTCGTGGAGACCGGGTTCGACGTGACGTCCGACCCCGCCGCGAACATGGAAGCCCACCGCGAGGGCTGGGACGGCGAGCTCGACAAGCTGGTCGCCCTGCTCGAGGGCGGCTCATGACCCAGGCGCTGGTCCCCGTGTTCGCCGCTCTCGGCGACGAGACCCGGTGGAGCATCCTCGCGGCACTCGGCGAGGGCGACGCGTCAGCGTCCGCCCTCGCCGGGCGCCTGCCCGTCACTCGCCAGGCCATCGCCAAGCACCTCGCCGTGCTGCAGGAGGTCGGGCTCGTCGAACCCGTGCGCGTCGGCCGCGAGGTCCGGTACCGCGTGATCGGGTCGCAGCTCAGCGACACCGCGCACCGCCTCGACGCCATCGGCGCCGAGTGGGACCGCCGCCTCGCCGCGATCAAGGAGCTCGCCGAGGGGCTCTGAGATGGGCGCGACGCCTACATCATCGCCTGGAGCACCTCCGCGGTCTTCGCGTCGTCGCTCGTCGAGAGCACCAGGCGACTGCCGCTCGCCACGTAGGCGAACGAGATGTTCACGTCCGCGTCGGCCAGCGCTCGCGCCATCCTGCCGAAGCCGCCCGGCGTGTCGACCCACTCCTCGGGCAGGGGCGGACTCACCAGCACGTCGGTCTCGCGATCGACCGTGATGCCGGCGCCCTCCAGTGCGGTTCGGGCACGTGCGGCGTCGTCGACGAGCACGTGCACGGTGCTCCGTCCTCCGTCGGCCATGGCGCAGAGCCCTTCGATGTTGGCCCCGGCGCTGCCGAGCGCCTCGCCGAGTCGTGCCGCTTCACCGGGCTTGTCCTCGAGGCTCAGAAACAGATCCTTCGCCATTGCGGCACCTCCTTCCCAGTGGTCTCAGGTCTACGCCCGAGGCGGTGGGGCGTCAATGGAAGTGAGGAAAGCTCAGTAGAGCGCGGCGCTGTGCCGGGCTATTCTCGTCGGCACGGCGCTGTCACAATGGCGTCATCTGACTGGTCCTCGTTCGTAGCCGGCCGGCCGAGCCGAGGACGGAGCGGAGGGGCGCGATGAGCACAGGCGATGGTTCCGAGCGGTTCGAGTACACCGATCGGGCGGGGTATCCAGACGGCAGTGGCACGCTCGACGAGGGAACCGCGGCATTGGTCGACGAGGTGACGGCCGATGCGCTGCGTGCCGTCGACACGCCGTCGGAGGACGCCGACGCCGAGATCGAGGTGCATCGGTACGACGACCGCGGCGTGTTCGCCGCGACGCTGGGGGGTCGCGAGATCGCGACGGTGCGCTTCGACGTCGATGGCGATCGGCTCACCCTGATCACGACGACGGTCGAACCCGAGTTCCGCGGCCGCGGCATCGCGACCGACCTGATCGCCGACGTGCTCGACGACCTCCGCGATGGCGACGAGCAGCTCACCGTGCTCTGCCCGGTCGTGACCGCCTTCATCAAGGGGAATCCGGAGTACTCGGATCTGCTCGATCGGATCGGATCGGATCGATAGCGTCTTCTCCGGGTTCATCACTTCGCCCGCCGGGCGTTGGTAGACAAATTTACTGATCAACGGTGATTTCGGGCGCGTCCACGATGTCGGTGGGTCGTGGTGGAATCGGAGTGTGAAGCCTCCGATCGTACGTCCCGCCACGGCGTCGATCGAGCATGATCTCGAAGCCGAGCTGTCCGACGATCTCGGCTCCATCGTGGCGCTCGAGCGCATCGTCCGGGTCGCCCAGGCGGAGCAGCTGCGGCTGGTCCGCCGCGCCCGTGACCGAGCGGCGTTGCTCGACGGGGTGCACGACGGCAGCACCTCGAGCGATCGCGAGTTCGCGACCCGATCCTTCATCGCAGAGCTCGCGACGACGCTCGTCGTCGCGGAGGCGCGGGCCTCGGGCATGGTCGGCGACGCCGCGCGACTCGTCGAGCTGCCCGCGACGGCTGCGGCGTTCACGGCGGGCGATCTCGGGCTCGCGCACGTGCGCACGGTCATGGAGGTCACCTCAGGGGCGTCCGCCGAGCTCACGGCCCGACTCGAGCACGAGGCGATCGAGCGGGCGCCGCGCCAGACGAACGCCTCGCTACGTCGCAGCCTCCGCCGAATGCGCGAACGTCTCGAACCGCAGCCGCTCGAGGAACGCCACACGGCGGCCGAGGCCGACCGCCGCGTGTGCGTCGACCCCGCGGCCGACGGCATGGCTTGGCTCAGCGTCTTCATGCAGGCCGAGCGCGCCTACGCGATCAAGGCGCGGCTCGACGCGATCGTCGAGCGTGCGGCCGAGGCGGATGCCGCGAGCACGTCCACCGCCGCAGCCGTCACGGATGCCGCCTCCCTCAGCGGTGCCGTGGTCGGTGCGTCGTTGGGCCCGGGTGCACCCGCTGCGGCATCCGTCGCTCGGCCAGACCACCGCACCCTGACCCAGCGCGTCGCCGACCTCGTCGGAGACCTGCTGCTCTCCGGAACCCTCGAGGGCGACCTGACCGGCTTCACCGCCCTCGGCGCGGTCACGCCGCGCATCCTGGTGACGGTGCCCGTGCTGTCGCTGCTGGGGCAGACGAACGAGCCGGCCGAACTCGACGGCTACGGGCCCATCGACGCCGAGACCGCCCGCCGCATCGCCGTGCACGCCCCGAGCTTCCAGCGCATCCTCACGCATCCCGAGACCGGCGCGTTCCTCTCCTACGGCCGCACGTCGTACCGCGTGCCCGCCGATCTCGCCGGCTACCTCGCCGTGCGCGATGGTCGCTGTCGCTTCCCGGGCTGCGGGCGCCGCGCGCGTTCCGCCGACATCGACCACACGGTCGACTGGGCCCACGGTGGCTCGACCAGCCACGAGAACCTCGCGCATCTGTGCCGCAAGCATCACCGCCTCAAGCATCGAACCCGCTGGCGGGTGACGCAGGAGCCAGGCGGCGTCATCCGTTGGACCTCACCGGCCGGCCACGTCCTCCGCACGTACCCCGAGCGGCCGTTCATCGCGGTGCCGCCCGACGCGGCGCCCGGAGCCGAGCCTGGTGAGGCGACGGGCCGAGCCGCGTGAACGGTCCGCCGTCGGCCGCCGCGCGACGGCGTTCATTGTCGGCGTACACCGGGGTGCGATATCCTCGCGCCCAACTCGGGGGAGATCGGAAGCGCGACATGGCAACTGATGGAGGGAGCGCGGACGATCCCGTCACGTTCGCAGGCGGGGTGCTCGATCCCTATCGCCACGTGTGCGCGTTCGTGAACGACCCCGGCGAGGTGAATGCCGTGCTCGATCCGTTCATCAGGCAGGGCATCGACGGCGGCGATCGACTGCTCTACCTCGTCGATCCCGCCGACACGGCCGCGCCCGTCAACCGGCTCCGGCACCTCGGGTACGACGCCGGAGCGCTGCTCGAGGACCACCAGGCCGAGGTGCGGACCTGGAAGGACACGTACCTGCGGGGCGGCACGTTCGACCAGAGCTCCATGCTCGAACTGCTCGACGGGATGCTCCTCGGGCAGCAGGCGCCGCGCATCCGCATGGTGTGCGACATGGGCTGGGCGGCATCCGATCACGAAGGGGTCACCGAGGAGCTCATCGAGTTCGAGGCGAAGGCCAACTTCATCCACGCCCACCACGAGCACATCGTGATCTGCTCCTACGACGTGACGAAGTTCGACGGCGCGTTCATCATCGACATCCTGCGCACCCATCCCATGGTGCTGCTGGGCGGCATCCTGCAGGAGAACCCGTTCTTCATCCCGCCGTCGGAGTTCCTGGCGGAGCGGGGCGTGCAGGCGACCGGCTGAGGGTCGAGTGGCCATGGATGCCGCGTCGATCGACGGAGTACCCCAGCCCGAGCCCGACGGCGGCACGGGCCCCGACGTGCGGCGGTGGATGCGGGACATGGCCGCGCTCCACGCGCTCCCCGCGCTGTGGGTGGACCACGAGCCGAACGAGATCGCCGCGGGCCTGTTGAGCGTGCTGTTCGGTGTGCTCGAGCTCGACGGCGCATACGCGCGCTTCGAGGACCCCCGGGACGGCGGTCCTCCGCTCGAGACCTGGCGTCCGTCGGGAGCGGAGCCGCCGGCGGACGTGCGCATCGCGCTCGATTCGGGCGACGCACCGGCACCGGGCATCACGACGACCGAGGTCGAGGACGCGGACGGCGGTCGGCACCGGGTCACGCGCCTCCCGGTCGCGCTGCCGTGGGAGCGGGGCATGGTGGTCGTGTCGGCGGCCCGGTCCGTCTTCCCGACCGAGCGGGAGACGCACCTCCTGCGCACCGCCGTGGGCCAGGCCGCGATCGCGATCCACACCGCGCGGCGGATCGCGCGCGAGCAGGCCGCGAGAGCCGCCGCCGAGGCGACGCTCGCGCGGCAGGGCGAGCTCCTCCGGTCGCTCGTCGACGAGGTCGGGCCGACGCTGGAGTCGCTCGCCTCCATCACCCGGCGAGCCGAGGAGGCGGCGAGGCTGAGCGTCGCCGGGGGTCCCGGCGACTGGTCGGGTCGTGAGCTCGACGGCCCCGCGCCGGCGGCAGCCCGCCACGGCGACGGGCCGGCCCCACGCACCCCGCTGCCGCTGACCCGCCGCGAGACCGAGGTGCTGGGGCTCCTCGCGCAGGGATTGAACAACCGCGAGATCGCCGGCGTCATGTGGCTCAGCGACCGCACCGTCGAACGCCACATCACGAGCCTGTACCGCAAGATCGGCGTCGCCCGCCGGAGCGAGGCGACCGCGTTCGCCCTCCGGCACGGCCTCGGCTGACGCGATCTCGCGCGCCGCCGAATTGAGGGGTTCCCCTCAATTTCCGCCGAAGCCGCCACCGGAGTCGCGGAGGAGCACGGACGCCGCCGCGCTCGAATCGCGGGAGCCTCGAGGTACGGGCATCGACCGAAGCGGTCGGACCCGGCAGACCGAAGGAGCACACCATGACCATCACCGAATCCGGTTCCGGCAGCGCCGCGTCGAGCGACCCGACCACGATCCGCCCGTTCACCGTCGAGATCCCGCAGGCCGAGGTCGACGACATGTACCGCCGGGTCCGCGAGACCCGCCTGCCCGAGCGGGAGACCGTCGGGGACGCCTCCCAGGGCGTGCAGCTCGACGTGATCGAGGAGCTCGCGAAGCGCTGGGGCGACGGCCACGACTGGCGCGACGTGGAGGCGCGGCTCAACGCGCTGCCGCAGTTCGTCACCGAGATCGACGGCCTCGACATCCACTTCATCCACGTGCGCTCCCCGCACGAGGACGCGCTGCCGTTGATCGTCACCCACGGCTGGCCCGGCTCGATCATCGAGCAGCTCAAGATCGTCGGTCCGCTGACCGATCCCACGGCGCACGGCGCGAGCGCGTCCGACGCGTTCCACCTCGTCATCCCGTCACTGCCCGGACACGGCTTCTCGGGCAAGCCCGAGGCGACCGGCTGGGACCCGATCCGCATCGCGAAGGCGTGGGTCGAGCTCATGGACCGACTCGGCTACGACCGCTACGTCGCGCAGGGCGGCGACTGGGGCAATGCCGTCACCGAGCAGATGGCACTCCTGAAGCCGGCCGGCCTCGTCGGCATCCACACGAACATGGCCGCGACCATCCCCGACGCCATCCAGACCGCGCTCGAGGACCACGAGGCGGCGCCCGCCGACCTGTCGTCGGAGGAGCGGTACGCGTGGGACCAGCTCGAGTTCTTCTACGCGCACGGGCTCGCGTACGCCCAGGAGATGGGCAACCGCCCGCAGACGCTCTACGCGCTCGCCGACTCGCCGGTCGGCCTCGCCGCATGGATGCTCGATCACGACGCTCGAAGCTACGACCTCATCGCGCGCGTGTTCGCCGGGGCATCCGAGGGCCTGACCGTCGACGACGTGCTCGACAACGTCTCGCTGTACTGGCTCACGAACACCGCCGTCTCGTCCGCACGGCTGTACTGGGAGAGCAAGCTCGCGTTCTTCGCGCCCAAGGGCGTGACCATCCCGACCGCGGTCAGCGTCTTCCCCGACGAGATCTACGCCGCGCCGCGCAGCTGGGCGACCGAGGCGTACCCGAACCTCATCCACTTCAACCGACTCGACCGCGGCGGCCACTTCGCGGCCTGGGAGCAGCCCGAGCTGTTCTCGCAGGAGATGCGCGCCGCCTTCCGGTCGCTGCGCTGAGGCGGGCTGCGGTGACCGAGATGGACGCCGAGCCGACGCTCGGACCGATCGTGCAGGTCGAGGCCGGCGAGCTGAGCGTCGGCCTGGCCGACCTCGGTCCGGCTGACGGCCCGGCGGTCCTGCTCCTGCACGGCTGGCCGTACGACGTGCACAGCTACGCGGATGCCGCGCCGCTCCTCGCTGCGGCAGGGTATCGCGTGCTCGTGCCGCACCTCCGCGGGTACGGCACCACGACGTTCCGATCGCCGGAGGCGTTCCGGAACGGCCAGCAGGCGGTGTTCGCCCTGGACGCGATCGCCCTCATGGACGCGCTGGGCATCGCGGATGCGGTCGTCGCCGGCTTCGACTGGGGCGCCCGCACCGCGAACATCCTCGCGGCCCTCTGGCCCGAGCGAGTGCGCGGGCACGTCTCGGTGAGCGGGTACCTCATCGGAAGCCGCGCGGCCAACGCGCAGCCGCTCCCGCCCGCGGCCGAGCTCGCCTGGTGGTACCAGTTCTACTTCGCCACCGAGCGCGGTCGGGCCGGCTACGACCGGCATCGTCGCGAGTTCGCCCGGCTGATCTGGCAGACCGCGTCGCCGAACTGGGCGTTCGACGACGCCACGTTCGCCCGCAGCGCGGCATCCTTCGACAACCCCGACCACGTCGAGATCGTGATCCACAACTACCGATGGCGACTGGGACTTGCGGACGGCGCGCCGCAGCACGACGATCTGGAGCGAAGGCTGGCCGAGCGGCCGCCGATCTCCGTTCCCACCATCACCATGGAGGGCGATGCCAATGGCGCCCCGCACCCGGATGCCGCGTCGTACCGCGACGCGTTCACGGGCGCGTACGAGCACCGGCTCGTCACCGGCGGCGTCGGGCACGACCTCCCGCAGGAGGCGCCGCGCGCTTTCGCGGACGCGGTGATCGACGTCGACCGGTCCGCCTGACCGATCCACCCCACATTGGAGGCAGTCATGTCCGATGAACCCCGCAGCGACGATTCCGCCGCCGACGCCGTGATCGAACGGGAGGGCCGCGGCGGGCTCTTCCGCTCCCTCGCCCACCGCCTGGCGGGCGACCAGAACGTGCTCCCCGACGAAGGGCGCTTGCCGTCGTTCGGCCGGGCGACGAGCTGGCTCAACTCCGAACCGCTGACGGCCGAGGGCCTTCGCGGGCGGGTCGTGCTGGTGGACTTCTGGACCTACACCTGCATCAACTGGCTGCGGACCCTTCCGTACCTGCGGGCGTGGGCCGACAAGTACGAGGACGCCGGGTTGACCATCGTCGGCGTGCACACGCCGGAGTTCGGCTTCGAGTCGGACCTGCGGAACGTGACGCTGCAAACCCGCAACCTCGGGGTGCGCTACCCGGTCGCCGTCGACAGCGACTACGGCGTCTGGAACGACTTCGCGAACCACTACTGGCCCGCGATCTACCTCGCCGACGCGAACGGCCGGCTGCGGTTCCACCACTTCGGCGAGGGCGAGTACGCCATGACCGAGATGGCGATCCAGCAGCTCCTCATGGAGGCCGGGGCGTCGGACCTCGACACCGACCTCGTGATGGTCGAGCCGCAGGGACTCGAGGTCGCGGCCGACTGGCGCTCGCTCGGGTCGCCGGAGACGTACCTCGGCTACCGGCAGAGCAGCGGCTTCGTCTCGGAGCAGTCGGAGCACTACGACCGTCCGCACCTCTACGCCGGAGGGCGCCGGCTCCTGCGGAACACGTGGGACCTCACGGGCGACTGGACGGTCGCGAGCCACGCCGCCGTGCTGAACGAGCCGAACGGGAAGATCTCCTTCGCCTTCCACGCCCGCGACGTCAACCTCGTGATGGGACCTGCGCAGGCTGGGGCCTCCGTGCCGTTCCGGGTCACCCTCGACGGTCACCCGGTGGGCGACGCCGGAGGCACCGACGTCGACGCCGACGGCCTCGGCGTGGTCACCGAGCAGAACACGTACCAGCTGGTGCGCCAGCCGGGTCGGGTCGGGGATTCCGTGTTCGAGATCGAGTTCCTCGAGGCGGGCGTCGAGGCATACTGCTTCACGTTCGGGTGATCCTCCGCATGCGGCATCCGTCGGGCATCGATGCACGGGGAGGCGGAGCGTGAATCCCGTGGCGGCGGTCGTCTGGAGCGTGGCGTTCGTCGTCGTCACGGTGTCGGTCACGGGGCTGGCGCGGCGGCTGGGGTGGTCCGCCCCGGTCATCCTCGTGGCAGTGGGCGGACTCGCCTCGTACGTGCCGTTCGTTCCGCAGATCGAGATCGAGCCCGAGCTCGTGCTCTACGGGGTACTCCCGCCGCTGCTCTTCGCGGAAGCCGTCCGCACCTCGTTCATCGACGTGCGCAAACGCCGCGACAGCATCCTCGCGCTCTCGATCGGCACGGTGGTGTTCACCGTCGTCGTGGTCGGCTTCACGACGTCTGCGCTCCTGCCGGCGATCGGGCTCGCCGCGGCGTTCGCCTTCGCCGCAGTGGTGGCGCCGACCGACACGGTCGCCGTGTCCGCGATCGCCGGCCGGATCGGCTTGCCGCGACGCGTCGTGACGGTCCTCGAGGGCGAGAGCCTGCTCAACGACGCGGCCGCCCTCGTCGCGCTGAACGCGGCCATCCTCGCCATGTCGGCGACCGTGACCCCGTTGTTCATCGCCGGAGAGTTCGTGCTCGCGGTGGTCGCCGGCGTCGCGGTGGGCCTCGCGGTCGGGTGGGTGATGGGGCGGATCCGGTCGCGGCTGCGATCCCCGGTGCTCGACACGTGCCTCGCGCTGATCACCCCGTACCTCGCGTTCATCGCCGCCGAGGCGGTGCTCGGCTCGGGGGTGCTGGCCGTGGTCATCGCCGGCCTGTACCTCGGCTACCGGTCGCCGGTCGTCCAGTCGGCCGAGGCCCGCATCGCGGAGTCGCTCAACTGGCGAACGATCCAGTTCCTCCTCGAGAACGCCGTCTTCCTGTTCATCGGGCTGAACCTCTCGAGCATCCTCACCGGCGCCATCGAGACGGGGCCCGGCCTTTGGCCCACCATCGGGATCAGCGTCGTCATCCTGGTCGCGCTGGTGGTGGCGCGCTTCGTCTTCGTCCTGGCGGTCACGCTCGCGTTCCGGCGAGGCCCGCGACGGCTGCGCGAGCAGCACGTGCAGTGGCGGAATGCGATCGCCATCGCCGCCGCGAGCGTGCGCGGCGTGGTCACGCTCGCGGCGGTGTTCCTGCTGCCGCCGGACACGCCCGACCGGGAGTTCCTGCAGTTCCTGGCGTTCGTGGTGGTCGTCGGCACGCTGCTCGGCGGCCTGGCACTGCCCACCATCGTGCGCTGGCTGAAGCTCCCGCCGCCGAACCGCGACCAGGAGCGGATGGAATGGCAGGTGCTCATGGCCGAGGCGCAGGCCGCAGGCCTGGCGCGGCTCGACGCCGAGGTGACGGATGCCGACGAGGAACGCGTGGTCTCGCAGCTGCGCGTCAACGCGACGCTCATCGCCGAGTCGATCGAGCGGCGTTCGGTCGACCTCGAGTCGGAGTCGCTGCTCGCCGCCTACGCCCGGCTCCGGCGGGTCATGATCCAGGCCGAGCGCGATGCGGTGCTGGCCGCGCGGATGGACGGTCGCTTCCCGGAGCCCGCCGTCAAGGCGGTGCTCCGGGCGATCGACGCCGAGGAGCTGTCGTTGCGCGCGAGCGCGACGGGGCAGGAGCCGGGGCCGTCGCCGTCGCCGTCGCCGTCCGCGGAAGCTCCGCCCGTCAGCGGCGCCCGCCGGCGGCGAGCCTCATCAGATCGGTGCTGAAGTCGACGTCGGCGACCGTCCGCTCGGCGTTCGTCGCATTCCCCGAGAACCGGTGCTGATAGCCCGACCAGCCGTCGTCGGCGATCGATCGTCCCACGCCGCTGCGCACCAGCAGGGCGAGTTCCGACGCCGCGCGGGCGATGCGGTCGGCGAGGGTCGTCGATCCCCAGTCGTCGGGCGCCGCGAACAGCGACGTCGGGACGGGCATGGCGCGCAGGAACGCGAAGAGCGGCCGGAGCTGCTCGTCGACGACCATCGCGTGCCGCGCCGTGCCGGCGGTGGCCGCCAGGATGACGGGCTTGGCGATGAGCAGGTCGTCGTCGAGCAGGTCGGCGAACGACTTGAACAGTCCGCTGATGCCGGCCTTGTAGACGGGCGTGCTCGCGATCACGGCGTCGGCTCCGGCGAGGAGCTCGATCGCCGCCTGCACGCGCGGACCCGGGAAGCCCGACACGATCGCCTGGGCGATCTCGACCGCGAGCGGGCCGAGTTCGATGACGTTCACGGTCGCGTCGACTCCGGCGTGGCGGAGCAGGTCGATCGTCTTCTGCGCCGTACGGTCCGCGAGGAGGCGGGTCGTGGAGGGCGTGCTCACGCCCGCACTGACGACGACGAGGCGCACCGGGGCGTCCGCGGCATCCGTCACGGGTTCAGGAGCGAGGTTCGGGAGCGTGGTCATGGATGGTCCTTCGCATGGCTCGTTGCTGCACCTCGGCCGCGAGGCCGGAGGCGCCCGAGAGGACGGCGAGGCTGAGGTCGCGCAGCATCGCCAGCTGGGTGGCGTCGAGCGCGCGGCCGAGTGCGACGGCGACGTGGCGGGCGACGCCCGCGCCCACCCTGCGCTGCACGGCCAGGCCCTCGGCGGTGAGGCGGATGCGACGGGCGCGGCCGTCCGCGGCATCCTCGATCCGCTCGACGAAACCGCGGGCCTCGAGGCGGACGATCAGGCGGGACATGCCGCCCTGCGTGATGAGCACGTCGTCGCCCAGCTCGGTGATGCGCAGCCCGTCGGGCTCGGTCGAGAGTGCGAACAGCACGGCGTACTCACGGGTGAGCAGGCCCTCCCAGATGTCGGCGTCGATGAGCTCGCGGGCGATCGTGGCCTGGGCGCGGTAGTACGCCTCCCAGGCCTCGTTCGCGAGTCGCAGGTCGACCATCTCGATCAGGCCACCAGCGGGAAGCGCGCCGGAGCGGCCGGATCGCTGTCCTGGTAGGGCGACGTGCCGGAGAGGTTGTCGCCGCGGTTCGGGTTGGGGCGCGGCTGCCGAGGTTCCGCCTCGCCGTACTTGTCGGCGACGAGGGTCGGATGCGTCGGGGCGTCCGGAACGCCCGGTGCGCGCCGTGCGGCCATCTCCTTCCGGAGCACGGGCACGACCTCGGTGCCGAGGAGCTCGACCTGCTCGAGCGCCATCTCGACCGGCAGCGCGAGGCCGTCGAGGGCGAACAGCTGCCGCTGGTAGTCGCCGAATCCCTCCTGGAACGTGAGGGTCTTGTCGATGACCTCCTGCGGGCTGCCGACGCTGAGCGGGGTGCGCGTCATGAAGTCGTCGAGGGAGCTGCCCTTGAACAGCGGGTACTCCTCGAAGTACGGCCGGAACGCGTCGACCGCGTCCTGCGAGCGCTTCGCGATGAACGCCTGTCCGCCGAGGCCCACGATGGCGTCCTCGCGCCGGCCGTGGCCGTAGTGCTCGTACCGGTCGCGGTAGAAGTCGACGAGCGGCTTGAAGTGGAAGTTGGGTGCGAGCACGTTGTTCGCGAAGTAGCCGTTGCCGTAGTACGCGGCCTGCTCGGCGATCTCGGGCGTGCGGATCGATCCGTGCCAGACGAACGGCGGCACGTCGTCGAGCGGACGCGGCGTCGAGGTGAAGCCCTGCAGTGCAGTGCGGAAGCTGCCCTCCCAGTCGACGACGTCCTCGCGCCAGAGACGGTGCAGCAGGTTGTAGTTCTCGAGCGCGAGGGCCACGCCCTGGCGGATGTCCTTGCCGAACCACGGATACACCGGCACCGTGTTGCCGCGACCCACCATGAGATCGAGCCGGCCCTTCGCCACGTGCTGGAGCATCGCGTAGTCCTCGGCCACCTTGACCGGGTCGTTGGTCGTGATGAGCGTGACGGAGGTGCTCAGGATGATGCGCTTCGTGAGCGCCGCGATGTGCGCGAGCAGGGTGGGCGGTGACGACGGCACGAACGGGGGATTGTGGTGCTCGCCGAGCGCGAACACGTCGAGACCCACCTCGTCGGCCCGTCGGGCGATGCGCACGAGGTTGTCGATGCGCTCCGCCTCGCTCTGCGTGTAGCCGGTGGTGGGGTCGGGGGCGATGTCGCCGACGCTGAAGATGCCGAACTGCATGGGGTCCGCCTTCCTGCGGGGTGCTGCGTGGTTCGTGGTTCGCATGAGTAAACAACATGACTGAGCATGTATTCCCAGCATCATCGTCGTCGTTGCCGCCGTTCTCCTGCCGATACGCCGGCGTCGGCGGGTCGGGGCAGACTGAGCGGATGACGCGGAGCGACGTGCAGCGGATGCGGGTCTCGCGGCCCGACGGGGCGGAGCTGGCGGTCGAGGTGATCGGCGAGGCGGGGCATCCGCCGGTGCTGCTCGTGGCCGGCGCGGACTGCTCGATGGAGTGGTGGCGGCCCGAGTTCTGCGCCCTCCTCGTCGCACGGGGGCTGCGCGTGATCCGCTACGACCAGCGCGGCACGGGGCAGACCACGCTCGGCCCGCCGGGAGGACGGCGCGAGGGACTGCAGACCGCGCTCGAGGATGCGCTCGCCGTGCTCGACGCCGTCGCCGCCGGCGCGGCGAGCGCCGCGCACTGGGTCGGGTTCTCCGCGGGCGGGTGGATCGCGCAGCTCGCGGCGCTCGACCATCCCGACCGGGTGCGGTCGCTGACGCTCGTCTCGACGCGGCCGACGGGTCCCGGGTCGGCCGACGCCGACCTGCCCGAGGTCGCCGATCGACTGGCGGCGACGTGGGAGCATCCGCGGCCCGAGCCCGACTGGAGCGACGAGACGGCCGTCGTCGAGCACTTCATCGAGGTGGATCGCGACTACGCCGGCGACGAGTTCGACGAGGCGCATGAGCGGACCATCTGGACCGCGACCGTGCGGCGGTCGCCCGGGATGCATCGCGACGAGGGCGGTGCCGACGTGTTCGACGCGAACGTGCACTGGCGGGAACGGCTCGGCTCGCTGCGCGTCCCGACGACCGTGCTCCACGGCACCGCGGATCCGCTGTTCCCGATCGGCAACGGCGAAGCGCTCGCGCGCGAGATCCCGGGCGCGCGGTTCGTGCGGCTTCCGGGGGTCGGGCACGAGCTGCCCCCGCGCGCGTGGGGTGCGGTGGCCGAGGCGGTCGCGTCGGCCGCCGCGCGGGCGGGTTCGTCCTAGGATCGGCTGCCCCGGTCAGGACCGCGTTCGAGTGCGCTGGCGCGTCCGCGACATCCGCTGTGCGCCCAGCTGCACCGCCAGGGTGAGCGAGCCCGCGACGACGATCGACGTCAGGTTGATCAGCAGCTGCACGGCCGCGGGTCCCGCTTCGTCCCATGCTCCGACGGACACGGCGATCGCGATCGCCGCGGCGGCCGGGACCGTCGTCACCGAGATGAGCACGCCGATGAGCGCGCCCGACTTCGCGGACGTGAGCGAGAGGATGCCGGCGATGCCCGCCAGGAAGGCCACGATCCAGCTGAGCGCGTCGGGCGACCAGATGAACTCGGTCGACGGATGCGCCTCCAGGAACGGGTTCCCGCGGAACACGCCGACGGCCCGCAGGATCGCCCCGAAGGCGATGGTCACCACGATCGCGAATGCGAATCCGGTGAGGAGCGTCATGACCGAGCGCATCGCGATGCGCGACCGACGTCGGACGATGCCGACCGCGATGGCCGCGAGCGGTCCGAACTCGGGCCCCACCACCATCGCCCCGACGATGAGGATCGGCTGGTCGATCACGACGCCCACCGCTGCGATCATCGTCGCGATCGACATGAACGTGAGGAACGTCCCCGAGAGGCGCACCTCGTCGTTCGTGCGGGCCTCCACCTCCTCCCAGACGACCGCGTCGTCCTCGCCGCCGAAGGCGTCGTCCCGGGTGCTGCGGCCATCGATCCTGAGGTCGAGGTGCTCGGCCGAGATGGAGCCGGACTCGCCGAGCCCGGCGGCCTCCAACCGCTCGAGCAGGTCGCTCGCCTCGGTTCGATCGACGTCGAACAGGACGACATCGCCGGCGGGCGACACCCCGGCACCCGGATGCACGACGAGATTCGTGACCCGAGGGGTCGTGTCGGCGATCGCTGCGTCGACCGCGTCGCGGAGTTGGGGCGGGACGATCAGCCTGACGTGGAGCACGTCGCAAGTCTCGTCGATGGCGGCTGGGGCGACGGCCTGCCACGCCCGATGTGGACGGTCGGTCAGCTCAGCGGCGCTTCCGCGGCATCCGCTGCGACGTCGATGAGCACCTTGCCGACCGTGCCCGCCTCGACCGCGTCGTGCGCCTCGGCCGTTCGCTCGAGCGGGAAGCGCGTCAGTGGCAGCCCGGCGTCCTCGCCGACGGGCAGCGCGCCGTCTTCGAGCGCCCGGGTGATGTCCTCGGCGGCCGCCGTGAGCGCGTCATCGCCGACGGTGTACAGCAGCAGGAACTGGTACCGCACGTTGAGCGAGAAGTGCCGGCGGATGTCGAGGGTCATCTCGCTGCCGCCGTCGGTGGCGTAGACCGACACCGAGCCGTGGTTCGCGAGGACGCGGCTGTTGAGGTCGGCGTTGCGGGCGGGGGAGACCTCGACGACCTGGTCGACGCCGTCGGGCGCGATGGCGCGGATGGCCTTCGCCGCGTCGTCTGCGCGGTAGTTCACGACGTGGTGGGCGCCGGCGGCGCTCGCGAGCGCCGCCTTCTCGGGCGAGCTCACCGTGGTGATGACCCGCGCGCTCGACCAGCTAGCGAGCTGGATCGCCGCGTGCCCGACCGCGCCGGCGCCGCCGGCGACGAGCACCGTACGTCCGTCGAGCGCGCCCGGCCCGAGCCGTGACGGCCCGCCCTCGTGCACCGTGAGGGCACGATGCGCGGTCATGGCGGGCACGCCGAGGGATGCCCCGAGCTCGAAGCCCGCGGCATCCGGCAGGTGCACGACCCGTGCTGCCGGCAGCACCGCGATCTCCTGCGCCGTGCCGGTCGGACGCCCGTGCGCGGCGAGGAACACCCACACCCGGTCGCCGACCGCGAACCCGGTGACGCCCTCCCCGACCGCGTCGACGACGCCCGCGCCGTCCTGGTTCGGCACGACCTCGGGGAACGGCGTCGGCCGACCGGCGCCCGCACCGGCGCGCGCCTTCCAGTCGGTCGGGTTGACGCCCGACACGACGATGCGCACGCGCACCTCGCCGGGTCCCGGCTCGGCGACGTCGCGGTCGACGAGCTGCAGGACGGAGGACGGGCCGGTCTTGGCGTACGCGATCGCTCTCATGCTGAGGGCAACGCCTCCCGAGCGGCGGATCTTCCGCGAGAATGGAACCCGAGGACGAGGGGTTTCGACATGGCTGAGCACGTGACCGATTCGACGACGGATGCCGCGACGCCGCCGGACGAGACCGAGGCGGCCGCCACGCACGATCACGCGCACTACGCGATCGGATGCCCCGAGTGCTTCGAGGAGCTGCAGCAGAACCACGACTGGTGGAAGGCGCGCCCCGAGGGATCGCGGCTCGTCGGCCTCGTGGTGCCCCGCGCCGACATGCCGTCGGTGGTCGAGCAGCGGAACGACCTGACCCGCTTCGGCGTGGCGATCCTCGACTTCAAGCACCCGGCGCCCGAGATGCCCGAGACCTGGGAGCAGCGGCTCGGCCGCCTGTTCGAGACACTGCAGGCCGGCGACGTGCTCGTCGTCTCGAACGAGCGGGCGCTCGGTCGCACGCCCGACGAGGTCGCTCGCACGATCCGCACGCTGCGCCGCCACGACCTCGTCGTGAAAGTGCTCGGCCGCGGAGCGCCGCACCTCGAAGACGCGCGGGCGTGAGGACCGACCGCGACCTGGCGCGCTGGCGGCTGCACTCGCAGCTGCTCGCCGCGCCGGTCACGGCCGCGGAGCAGGTGGTGTCCACCCTCCTCGCGGTGCAGGCCGAGAACCCGTCGCAGTCGGCGTGGGCGGTGGCCACCCGCACCGCCGCGCCCAGTCAGGAGGACCTCGCCGAGGCGATCGCCGACGGTCGCGTGCTCCGCACGCACGTGCTGCGGCCGACCTGGCACTACGTCCACGCGAAGGACGCGCGGTGGCTGCTCGAGCTCACCGCGCCGAGGGTGCTGCCGGTCATCGACCAGCAGCTGCGGCCGCTGGCCGAGCGGATGCCGCAGCTCACCGACGCCGTGAGCGAGATCCTCGCGAGCACCCCCGACCGCACGCGCGGGGAGGTCGCGAGCGAGCTCGCCGAGCGCCGGGCCGACCTCGGCGTCGAGCTCACGGGCCAGCAGCTGATGCTGCTCCTCGGGCACTTCGAGCTGCATGCCCTCGTGTGCAGCGGTGCGCCGCGCGACGGCGAGCACACCTACGCACTCTTCGACGAACGAGTGCCCGCCGCGCAGGCGTTCGACCGCGACGCGGCCCTGACCGAGCTCGCCCGCCGCTACTTCACCTCGCACGGGCCCGCCACCGAGCGCGACCTCGCCTACTGGGCGACGCTCACCCTGACCGACGTGCGCCGCGGCGTCGCCGGCGCCGGCGATGCGCTCGACTCCTTCGAGCACGACGGCCGCACGTTCTGGCACGCGCCCGGCGACGTTCCAGCCGCCGCCGAGCCGGCCGGCCACCTGCTCCAGGTGCTCGACGAGATGTACCGGGGCTACCAGGATTCGCGATGGCTGATCGACGCGGAGGGCCTCGCGTCACGTGCCCGCGAGACCGCGATCGGCATGGCGCTCGTCGATGCGCAGCTCGTCGCCGGGATGCGACGCACGGTCGGCCCGAAGGCGGTCACGTTCGCGCTGTACCCGCACCGTGCCCTGCGCGCACGCGAGCTGGAGTCGGTGCACGACGCCGCCGCCCGATACGCCGAGTTCCTCGGCCTCGAACCGCGCGTCGAGATCGAGGAACGCCCCTAGGCCTCCGTCGTCGGCCGGATGACCCGGCGCGCCACGTTCTCGGCCGCGTCCGCCGGGATCTCCTCGGTGATCCAGGGCCCGGTGCCCTCGCTCACGTCGATGATGCCCTCCTCGAGCCAGGTGTAGCGGCCGTCGAGCACGCGCTCGGCGAGGCGTTCGTCCGTGGCATCCGTGTTGTGCCAGAGCTCGTCGAGCAGCCGTTCGGTGCGGTGCCGCGACTGCTCGGCGAAGGTGGCGGCGAGCTGGTAGGCGGCCTTGCCCTCGTCGGGGGAGTCGGCGGCGATCATCATCGCGCGCACGCACGAGGCCGAGACGGCGAACAGCTCGGCGCCGATGTCGACGACGCGGGCGAGGAAGCCCTGCTTGTGCTCGAGGCCGCCCTGCCAGCGGGCCATCCCGTAGAAGGTCTCGCGGGCGAGCTTGCGGCTCGTGCGCTCCACGTACCGCAGGTGCGGCGCGAGCGCGCCGAACTCGTCGAACGCCGTGGGGATGTCGCCCTTTCCGGCGACGAGCTGCGGGAGCCAGCGGGCGTAGAACCCGCTCGCCGAGACCGCGGCCTTGAGCTTGCCGGCGAGGTCCTGGTGGGGGTCGATCAGGTCGCCCGCGGCCTTGAGGTGCGCATCGACGGCCTCACGCGCGATGAGGAGGCGCATGATCTCGCTCGACCCCTCGAAGATGCGGTTGATGCGCAGGTCGCGGAGCATCTGCTCGGCCGGCACGGCGCGTTCGCCTCGGGCCGCGAGCGACTCGGCCTTCTCGAACCCGCGACCGCCGCGGATCTGCACGAGATCGTCGGCGATGCGCCAGCCCATCTCGGATGCCCACAGCTTGGCGAGCGCCGCCTCGATGCGGATGTCCTTGCGACCCTCGTCGGCGAGCACGCCCGACAGATCGACGACCGCCTCGAGCGCGAACGTCGTCGCGGCGATGAACGCGATCTTGTGCGCGACGGCGGCGTGCTCGCCGATCGGCCTGCCCCACTGCACGCGCGCGTTCGACCACTCGCGCGCGATCTTGAGGCTCCACTTGCCGGCGCCCGCGCAGATCGCGGGGATCGCGAGCCGCCCGGCGTTGAGCGTGGTGAGCGCGATCTTGAGCCCCTCGCCCTCGCGGCCGATGAGGTTCTCCTTGGGCACGCGCACGTTGCGCAGCGACGTCAGCCCGTTCTCGAGGCCACGCAGCCCCATGAACGCGTTCCGCCGGTGCACGGTGATGCCCGGGGCATCCGCTTCGACGATGAAGGCGCTGATGCCGCCGCGGTGATCCTCCGACTTCGGCACGCGCGCCATGACGACGAGCAGCTCGGCGACGACGCCGTTGGTGGTCCAGAGCTTGGTGCCGTCGAGCACGTACTCGGAGCCGTCCTCGCTCGGCACGGCCGTCGCGCGCAGCCGCGCCGGATCGGAGCCGACCTCGGGCTCGGTCAGCAGGAATGCGCTGATCGCGCCGGTCGCGCAACGGGGCAGGTACTGCCGCTTCTGCTCCTCGTTTCCCGCCAGCACGAGGGGTTCGGGCAGTCCCACCGACTGGTGCGCCGAGAGCAGCGCGACGACGGCCGGGCTCACGGTGCCGATCATGGTCAACGCGTGGTTGTAGTAGTACTGCCCGAGCCCGAGGCCGCCGTACTCGACGGGGATCTTCATGCCGAAGCATCCGAGGTCGGCAAGGCCCTGGTAGACCTCGTCGGGGATGCGCGCGTCGCGCTCGATCTGCGCGCTGTCCACCGTGCGCAGGAACGCCTCGAGATCGCGCATGAACTGCTCGCCCCGGTCGCGTCGATCGGGTGCCGGTCGAGGGTGCGGATGGATGAGGGCGAGGTCGAACTGGCCGAGGTAGAGGCCCTTCGCGAAGCTCGGCTTCCGCCATTCCTGCTCGCGGGCGGCCTCGGCGACAGCTCGCGACTGCTGCTCGTCGACGTGCGGCGCCTGCCGGCCGTCGCCGTCGGGCTGCGGCGGTTCGACGCCCTCGGCCGGGGGAACGGTGGACTCTCGGATGGTGGTCACGCCAACCTCCTCGTTCGTGGCCAATCTACGCTCGGGCCCTGGAGGCGGCCACAGGTTGACGGGCGCGGCGGCGTTGCGTACGGCCACGGCGATCGGGGTTCCCACCGATGCATACGACCCCCGCATGGCGATACGCTCGGCGGCATCCGACCCGGGAGGGCGATCGCCGATGACTCCGAACCCGCCGCGCACCTACCTGTTCGCGTTGACGGATGCCGGTGGCACCGTGCCGCCCGAGGTCGGCGTCGTCCGCCGCGTCGCCGAGCGCGGGCACCGCGTGATCGTCCTCGCCGACGACTCGATGGCGAGCACGGTCGAGGCGACCGGCGCCGAGGTGCGCACGTGGACGCGACGGAGCACGGAGTTCCGCGACTGGGAGCTGCGCAGCCCCATGGCGCAGGCCCGTGGCATGGCCGAGCACATGCTCGTCGGCGCAGCCCCCGCGCAGGCCGACGAGACCGGCGCCGCGATCGACGAGCTCGAGCCCGACCTCGTGATCACGTCGGGCTTCGGACTCGGCGCGATGATCGCGGCCGAGTCGCGCGACGTGCCCTTCGACCTGCTCATGCCGAACGTCTACGTGCTGCCCGCCGACGGCATGCCGCCGTTCGGTGCCGGCCTGCGGCCCGCCCGTGGTCCGCTCGGGCGCGCCCGTGACGCCGGAATGCGCCGGGCGAGCGCGGCCCTCATCGATCGGTACGCGCTGGGCGACCTCAACGGGGTCCGCACGGCGCACGGACTCGATGCCGTCTCGACGCTCTGGGAGCAGATGGGCGCCGCCCGCCGCCAGCTCGTGCTCACGTCGGCGGCCTTCGACTTCCCGGCCACCCTCCCCGACAACGCGCGGTACGTCGGGCCGATCCTCGACGATCCTGCGTGGGCGGATGCCGCGGACTGGCGCCTCCCGCCGGGCGACGCGCCGCTCGTGGTCGTCGCCATGTCGTCGACGTTCCAGAACCACGTGGACTGCCTGCAGCGGATCACCGCCGCACTCGGCGGCCTGCCGGTGCGCGGGCTCGTGACGACGGGGCCGGCCGTGTCGCCGCAGGCGATTCCCGCGGCCGAGAACGTGGTCGTCGTGGCATCCGCGCCGCATCGCGACGTGCTGCCGCTCGCCGACGTCGTCGTCACGCACGGCGGCCACGGCACGGTCATCAAGGCGCTCGCCGCAGGCAAGCCGCTCGTGATCCTGCATCACGGACGCGATCAGGCCGACAACGCGGTGCGCGTCACGTCCCGCGGCGCCGGCGTCGCCGTGCCGCGCAGCGCCTCGAGCGCGCGGATCGCTCGGGCTGTCGAGACGGTGCTCGACGATCCCCGCTACCGCGCGGCGGCCGGTGAGCTGGGGCAGGCGATCGCGCGCGATGCGAACGACTCGGCGCTGCTCGAGGAGCTCGAGGGGGTCTCGGCGCGGGCTCGGTGAGGTCGAGCGCCCCTCGTCGCAGGTGTCGCGCTGCCTCAGCCGCTGAACCGCCGCGGGTCGAGGAACGCGGCATCCGTGAAGTGCTCCTCGCCGACGACCGACTGCGCGACGAGTTCGCCGAGCGCCGACGCGTGCTTGAACGAGTGCCCCGAGCAGCCGCCGCCGACGACGACGCGCGGATGCTCCGTGGCGCCGACGACGAACAACGCGTCAGGTGTGTGCGTCATGATGCAGGTCGTCACGCCCGACGGCTCGGGCTCGAGGTCGGGGAACGTCGCGGCGACGAGGTCGCGGATGCCGTCGGTCTCGCCGGGATGCACGGTGCGGTCGATCGCGTCGGGGTCGTCGGCGACGAACGGGCCGTCGAACTCGGGCCCGACCTTCGCGTCGAACCCGCCGAAGCCCTCCTTCGAGGCCGGACCTTCGGCCGGCACCATGCCGTGCCCCCAGATCCACGTGTCGTGCCCGGGCACGCTGCGGATGAACACCGGCAGCGCGTCGAGATTCGCATCGTGTCCTTCGCGGGCGCGGAACCACGTCATGATCACGCGGTGCGGCGTGAGCGGCAGGTCGGGCACGAAACGGGTGATCCACGGGCCCGCGGTCACGGCGACCCGGCGCACGCGGAACTCCGCGGCATCCGTGCGCACCGTGACGCCGTCGGCGTCGGGCTCGATCGCGACGATGCGGGTGCCGGTGAGGATGCGCGCCCCCGCCGCTCGGGCGGCCTCGGCCGCCGCGACGATCGCCGCTTCGGGGCGCAGGATGCCGGCTTCGGGATCCCACACCCCGACGTCGCCCGGATTCGTGCGGGCGTGCGCCGGGAAGCGGCTCGCGATCTCGTCGGCGTCGAGCCGCTCGACGGGCAGGTCGTGGGCCTCGGCCGCCGCGAGCGTGCCCTCGATGATGTGCGAGTCGGGCGGTCCGATCATGAGGCCGCCGGTCTCGAAGAACAGCGACCGATCAGCGGATGCCTCGAGCTCGCGCCACAGGTCGCGGGCGCGCCGCGCGATGGGCGTGAGCCCCGGATGCTCCAGGCACGCCACCCGGAACAGGCGCGTCCTGCCCGTGGATCCGCCCCACGCGTTCCCGGGCTCGAACTGCTCGAACCCGATCACGTCGACCCCGCGCGCGGCGAGCCGCCACGCGGCGCTCGACCCGACCGCGCCGAGGCCGATCACCGCGACCTCTGCGTCGAAGCTGGCGTGGTCGTCGGTGGTGGTGCTCATCCTTCGATTCTCGCGCCCAGCGGTGGCCGTGTGTCGGCTGGTGACGATGATGCCGGCGGCTCAACTCGTCGTTGACGCCCGCGGCCGAAACGGAGGATCATACCCGTATGCGAGGAATCCTCGCGGCGCTTGGGGGCAGTCGCCGCGAAGTCCGATCTCGCAGCTCGAATCGAATGCTTCGCTATGGGGGGAAGTCATGTCTTTCGTTGAGCCTGAATCCGAATCCGAATCCGCTCGCGTTCGTCGCGGTCGTCGCGCCGTCGCAGTCGCGGTCGGAATCTGTGCACTCGTCGTGCCGATGCTGGGCGGGTCGGCGGCTTGGGCGGCGAAGCCGCTCGTGGTCGACGACGACGGCGCCCAATGCGGATCCGCCGCGTACACCAGCATCGCCGATGCCCTGGATCACGCCGTCGACGGCGATCGCATCCAGGTGTGCCCCGGCGTGTATCGGGAACCACTGCATATCACGAAGTCGGTCACGCTCGTCGGGCCCGTCGACGCCGTGAGCCGGCTCGACTGCTTCGCCGCGGCACCGACCACTCCGGGGGACCTCGACACCACGCAGGTCGCCGTGCTCGAGCCGAACGTGGCAACGACCGAGGCGACCGACCCGCTCGTCGTGCTGGACGCCGACGGCGCCGAGCTGGCCGGGTTCGTCGTGCAGGGGGTGATCGACGACACCGCCGCGATCATCACGGTCCCTCCGGCTGCGAACTATCCGGTGTACACCCCGGCGGTGGCGACGAGTGACGCGCACTCGGGCTACCGCATCCATCACAACCTGATCCGCTCGAACACGCTCGGCGTCGAGCTCGGCAGCAGCGGTGACCTGCCGACGAGACTCGACAACAACTGCCTGCGCGACAACGAGTGGGCGGTCGCCAATCAGCGGATGGTCCTCGACGACGCGGTGCTCGTGGGGAACACGGCGTTCAGGACGCTCGTGGCCGGGTTCGAGATCGGCTGGAGTTATCGCGCGGCCGTGGACGTCACGGTTCGCGAGAATGTCGTGGAGGTGGGCCGATACGGGATCCTCGTCGAGAACTCCCGTGATGCGCGCATCGCGGGCAACCACGTCGCGTCGGTGCGTGAACGAGGCATCTGGATCTCGGGAGCGAGCACGAACGTCGAGGTCATCGACAACGTCGTGGAGGGCGGATTCACCACCTTGCCGACCGCGGCGAGTGGCATCGCGACGACGTTGACGAGCAGCAACATCCCGCTGGCGCGAAGCACCGGCGTCGTCATTCGTGGGAACACCGTCTCGGGGATCCGCGCCACCCTCCCGAGCGGCGCGATCGCGGGATTCGGCGTGGCGGTGGGCGCAGGATCACTCCAGGGCGCCGTGATCACCGGCAACGTCGTATCCGGAAGCGGATCTGCCGGAATCACGCTGGTCAACAACAACCCGAACAACGTGCTGCGTGGCAATCTCTCCTCCGACAACGGCACCTACGGCATCCGCCTGCAGGGCGCTCTCTCGATCGGAAACGACCTGCGCGGAAACACCATGCACGGCAACGCGCTCTTCGATGCGAGCGACATCACCGATGCCAATCCGGCCGACGGGTTGTCGAACACCTGGCTCGACAACGAATGCGTCACCGACGAGCCGGCGGGAGCGCTCTGCCTGATCGAGTAGTCCGATTCAGCGCGCGAGCGTGCGCGCGACGCGCAGCCACGGCACGGATGCGTCGGGGCGGGCGGCCGCCCCACGTGCCTCGCCGTCGCAGCGGACGACGACGGCCCAGTCCTCGAGCGAGGTGCCGGCGGCCGCGAGTCGAGCCTGCAGTCGCCGCACCGCTCGCGCGCTCGGCTCGCCGTGCACGGAGATGTGCGCCATGTGCGTCTCCGTGATGGCGGCGGCAGCCCGAACGAGCGGATCGGGGAGGTCGAGTCGGCGACCCATCGACCGGATCAGCTCGGCACCGCGCTCGGCATGCCCGCGCGAGCTGATCCGACCGTCGATGCGCCGAGTCGTATCGGGCTTGCCGACGTCGTGGAAGAGCGACGCGAACACGAGGAGCATCCGTCGTTCGGCATCCACATCGTCCTCGTCGGAGTACCCGGCCGCGAGGTCGGCCGCCCACATGGAGTGCACGAGCACGTCGCCTTCGGGGTGCCAGTACGCGTCCTGCGGCGTCCTCGCGAGGGCCGCGAGCTCGGGTATGGCGTCCACGATCCCGTCGTCGCGGAGGGGACCCGACGGCACCGGCGCCTCGCGCACGATCCGCAGCAGCGCTGCGCCCACCTCATCCTCCGAACAGATGCCGCCGCCAGTCATGTCCTGCACTCTGCACGGTGCCGATCCCTGTACGCAAACAGGTCGTGACTCCCAGCCCCGATCCGTAGCCTTGGAGCATGTTCCTGTTCATCGGCGTGTTCCCGCGTGAGCGGGAGCTCGCCGTGGCGCGTTTCCACTGCGATCGCTGCCATGAGGACGCGGCGCAGCACATCATCGAGACCGGCAGCCGGCTCTGGGTCTTCTTCCTCCCGCTCTTCACGTTCTCGCGTCAGTACGTCGTCGTCTGCGAGCACTGCGGTGCGATCACCGAGGTCACGCTCGAGTTCGCGAAGCGGGCCGCCGACCTGGCGGCGCACGACGAGCAGCTGCGCTGAGCCGCGGGCCCGCGGCATCCGCTCGACCGGGTCTCGCGTCAGGCGTTCGCGAGCTCCGAGATCACGATCTTCTTCTGCTGCATCATCACCTGGATCTGCGCGGGCGTGCGCGTGAGCTCGCCCATGTTCGCCGGAATGACCTGCCAGCTCAGGCCGAAGCGGTCCTTGCACCAGCCGCACTGCTCGGACTCCGGGACGTGCGACAACTTCGACCAGTAGTAGTCGATCTCGGCCTGGTCGGCGCACGAGACGATGAACGAGATCGACTCGTTGAACCGGAAGATCGGCCCGCCGTCGAGGCAGGTGAAGTCCACGCCGTTCAGCGTGAACTGGCCGTTCAGCACCTTGCCCGACATCCCCTGGAAGTTCTCGTCGAGCGACTCGTCGGGATACTCGTCGATGCGGTTGATGCGCGAGTCGGGGAACACCTCGACGTAGTACTCCATCGCCTCGCGCGCGTTGTCGTCGAACCACAGGCACGCCTGGATCGGTGTCACGTCGGCCATCGTCGAACCCCCTCGTCGGATGCTGCGTCTCCCCGGCCACGCTACGCCGATGCCTCGCCGTGATCGAGTGATCCGTCGGGCGAAGGGCCGGAGTACGATCCGACCGTGACGACTCCGATCCACCAGACGGATGCCGCGGTGACGCAGTTCGCGGTGCTCGACGCGCTGCTCGCCGGCGCCTACGAGTCGGGCATCCGGGTCGACGAGGCGACCGCGATCGGCGACTTCGGGCTCGGCTGCGTCGACCACCTCGGCGGCGAGGTGGTCATCCTCGACGGCTCAGCGATCGAGTGCACGCTCGACGGTCCGCCGGTGGTGATGGGCGGCGACGAGATCCTCCCGTTCGCGATCGTATGCCGCTTCCCCGACATGCCTGCGGCCGACCTGCTTGAGCGGGATTTCGCGGGGTTCGCGGCATCCGTCGAGGGGAGGCTCGCGAGCCGGAACCTCTTCCACGCGGTGCGATTCGACGGCGTGCTGTCGGACGTGCGCGTGCGCGTGACGCCGCGGCAGCACCACCCGTTCCCGCGGCTCGCCGACGTGACGAGCCAGCAGGTCGAGACGGTGGCGCGCGGCATCCGGGGCACCGTCGTCGGGTTCTGGACGCCCGCGATCTACCAGGGGATCGCCGTCGCCGGGCTGCACCTGCACTTCCTCAGCGAGGACCGGGGCCTCGGCGGCCACGTGCTCGACCTCGCCGTCGACGCCGGGGAGCTGCGCGTGGCCGCGTTCGCTCGGCTCGACCTGCGGCTGCCGACCGACGAGCTGTTCCTGCGCACGGAGCTCACGCACGCCGAGGACCATCGGATCGTCGCGGTCGAAGGCGGCGGCGCGTCAGCTTGACCGTGCTCGTCACACGTCAGACGTGCCCGATCCCGAAGTTCCACGGGGCGAAGATCGTGTTCGACGCGCCCTTCCACTCCCAGGTGTTGATGGCGACCGAGTACGCGTTCTCGTACTCGCTGTAGGGCTGCTGCTCGCCGATCGGCTCACCGGTCTCGACACGCACCTGGTCGTAGCCGTTGCCGGACCAGGGTTCACCGAGCTCGGCGGCGAGCGCCTGGGCATCGCTCCCGGGCTGGTACCCGTTCACCGTCCGAACGATCACGCCGCTGCCCACCGTGGGGGCCATGAAGTACACGCTCACGTTCAGGTCGATCTGGCCGTAGTCCCCGTATCCGTTCTCGGACACGACCTCCTCATGGTCGTCGGTCACCATCAGCCCGTCCCACTGGTACTCGGTGCGGGCGGGCGTCTCGATGCTGGCGCCGTACTCGGTCGGCACGGGCGTCGCCCCGAGGACGGTCTCGAGGGCACCGAGGAATGCCGCCGCTTCTGCGTCGTAGGAGAGGGTCGTCACCACTGCGCCCTGCGCGTCGAGGAGTTCCAGCTGCTCGGGACGCACGACGATCTCGGTCACCGTCGTGAGCGGATCGATCGGCTCGGGCTCCGCGGTCGGCGTCGGGCTCGCGGGCCTTGCGTCGGCGGTGGGTGATGGCGTCGGCGTGGTTCCGAAGGTGCAGCCGGTCAACGTGAGCAGGGTCGCTGTGGCGATCCCAGCAGCGGCCCGTCGGGCGGTGAGCTTCATCGGTCTCCGGTTCGTAGGGTCGGGGATGCGCTGCGCTCACTGTATCCGCCATACAGTGACGTGATGGATGCCTGCGCAGCGCTCGCCGAATCGATCGATCGACTCGCGGCCCGTGGGTACTCGAGCCGCCGGTTCCTGAAGGAGCTGGGACGTGTGGCCGGGGTGCGTCGCGGACCCATCTGGCTGTTCGACGCGGCATCCGGCGGCCGCGATCGCCTGCGCGGTCGTGGCTTCCGTCGCGCCGTGGACGATGACACCGACGGGCAGGCACGGCACTTCGCCGGGACCGTCGCCGTGGCGACGCGTCTGGGCGGATCGTTGACGCAGTGGCTCACCGTGCACATGCTGCGCGATGCCCCCGACACCGCCGACGGGCGGCTCAGCGAGGAGGCCATCGAGTTCGTCAGGCTCGTGCGTTCCGGCGGGTTGACCCAAGCGGATGCCGCGGGCTGGGTGCGCGAACGGCTGTGCCACGCTCCGACGGGCGGCTGAGCAGCGAGTGCTACGGGCGGACGGAGCCGCGGTCGGCCGGTCGGAGCAGTTGGAGGGCGGTCGACACCAGCGCTTCCGTGACCGGTGAGAGGGTGCTGCCCGTGCGGGTGACGAGCGCGATGACGTCGTAGAGGGGTTCGGCGAAGGGCGTGGTCAGCAGCTCGGCCGGGAACGTCGGGCTCGAGACGACGGCGCGTGCGGCCATCGTCTCGCCGAGGCCTCTCCCGACGAGTGAGAGGGCGGCCTCGACGTTCTCCACCTCGATCACGGGATCGAGCTCGACGCCGGCGGCCAGCGCGCGGTCGGCGAGCTGACGCCGGGTCGGGTCGTCCGATCCGTAGTGCGCGTCGTACAGGATCAGCGGCGCCCCGGGAATCCGCTCGATGGTCATGGGCTCGGCCGTTCGGGCGGGATCCGCGCTCACCCACAGCACCTCGTCACGGCGGATCGGGCGCACGTCGAGCCCGTCGGACGGCACGGGCAGCACGATGAAGCCCGCCTCGAGCTCACCAGCGCGTACGGCCTGCGCGACGCTCACCGAGTTCTGCCCGACGAGGCGGATGCGCACGTTCGGGTGGGCGCGGTGGAACTCCTCGGCGAGCGACGAGAGGAAGTAGAAGTCCGCGTTGCGGAGCACGCCGAAGGAGGCAACGCCGCCGTCGAGCCCTCGAAGCGAGCGGACCAGGTCCTCCGCGCCGGCAACGCTTTCGACCGCGCGCCGCGCCCAGGGCAGCAAGGACTCGCCGGTGGCGGTGAGCTGCAGCGTGCGCCCGCCGCGCACGAACAGCTTCAGCCCGCACTCGTCTTCGAGCGTTCGGACGAGTTCGGAGACGGTCGGCTGCGCAAGGCCGAGCCGACGGGCCGCGGCCGTGAACGACCCGCCCTCCGTGGAGGCGATGAAGGCGCGGAGCTGCGAGATTCGCATAGGGAAAGCCTATGGTATTCAGTGGTGTTCTCAGGGTTGTCCTTCGGTTTCGGGCCTGCCTAACATGACCGGCATGCGTCACACCTCTGCCGTCCTCGCCCGTCATGCCGACCGCATCCAGCGCGTGAAGGTCCCCGCAGTCGATGCCCCCGCTGCGCAGCGCGACCCGGCGGTCATCGCCCGCGTCAGCGAGATGCTGGCCGACCTCGAGCGGCGCGGCCTCGACGCCGTGCGCGACTACGCGCAGCGGCTCGACAACTGGACGGGCGGCTCGTTCGAGCTCGACGGGAAGCGGATCGCCGCCAGCGGCGACCGCCTCGACCCGGCGCTGCGCGAGGCCATCGAACTGGGATCGGAGCGGACGCGAGCATTCGCCCGTGAGCACCGCGCGCACCTGCAGGACTTCGAGTTCGAGCCGGCTCCCGGGGTGCGCACGGGCGTGCGCTACGTGCCGGTCGGCCGGGTCGGGGCGTACCTCCCCGCCGGGCGATTCCCGCTCACCGCCTCCGCATTCATGACCGTGGGCGTCGCGAAGGAGGCCGGAGTGCCTCGCGTCATCGCCTGCACGCCGCCCCAGCCCGACGGCGGACCGAACGACGCCGTGCTCTACGCCGCGTACCTCTCGGGCGTCGACGCCGTCTACGTGCTCGGCGGCGTGCAGGCGCTGGCCTCGATGGCGTTCGGCCTCATCGAGGAGCCCGTCGACATGCTCGTCGGCGCCGGCAACGCCTACGTCGCCGAGGCGAAGCGCCAGCTCTTCGGCACCGTCTCGATCGACCTGCTCGCCGGTCCGAGCGAGGTCGCCGTCATCGCCGACGAGACGGCCGACCCGGTGATGGTCGCGGCCGACCTGCTCGGCCAGGCGGAGCACGGTCCGAACTCACCCGCCGCGCTCATCACCACCAGCCGTGCGCTCGCCGACGAGGTGACCGCCGAGGTCGACCGCCAGCTCGTCGACCTCTCGACCGCCGAGATCGCCGGCGCAGCCTGGCGCGACTACGGCTCCATCACGGTCGCACCCGACCGCGAGACCGCCGTCGAACTCATGGACGACCTCGCCCCCGAGCACCTCGAGGTGCTCACGGGCGACGACGACTTCTACGCGGCGGCTCTGTCGAACTACGGCTCCCTGTTCCTCGGCCCGTGGAGTACCGTCGCCTACTCCGACAAGGGCGTGGCGGGCACGAACCACGTGCTGCCCACCGCCGGCGGGGCGAAGCACAGCGCCGGGCTGTCGGTCTCGAGGTTCCTCAAGCCGCTGACCTGGCAGCGGATCGACCGCGACGCGACCCCCCTCGTCGCGGAGGCGACGCATGTCATCTCCGAGTCCGAGGGGATGTCCGCCCACGACGCGACCGCCACCCTCCGCCTCGCTCGGCTGGAGGCCACGGAACAGGTGCCGGCATGACCGTTCCACTCCGCGCTGCGGCGCTCGAGGTCGACATCCGGATCGGCGACGTCGAGGGCAACCTCGAGCGGATCCGGACCGCACTCGACCGCGGCGCGGCATCCGGTGCCCGGCTGATCGTGCTGCCGGAGCTGGCGACGAGCGGCTACCTGTTCGACGACGTCGCAGAGGCCGCGCAGGCGGCCCTGACCCGCGACGACCCGCGTCTCGACGCGCTCCGTGCCGCGTTGCCCTCGGGCGTCGTCGCCGTGCTCGGCTACCTCGAATGCGACGGCGACCGCCTGTACAACTCGGCCGTGGTGCTCACCGCCGACGCGATCATCGGCCAGTACCGCAAGGCGCACCTCTGGGATCGCGAGAGCGAGCTGTTCGAAGTGGGCGACTCGGCCGGGGCGGTCTTCGACACCCCCGTCGGGCGGCTCGGCGTGGCGATCTGCTACGACAACGAGTTCCCCGAGGTGCCCCGCGCCCTCGCGCTCGCGGGCGCCGATGTGCTGGCGCTGCCCGTCAACTGGCCGCTCGTTCCGCGGCCCGACGGCGAGCACGCGCCCGAGGTCATCCAGGCGATGGGATCGGCGCGGTCGTCGCGATTGCCGACCGTGATCGCCGATCGCATCGGAAGCGAACGCGGGGTCGCCTGGACGGGCGGCACCACCGTGATCGACGGCGACGGATGGATCGCCGCGGTGTCCGACGACGGTGTCGCGCTCGCCGACCTCACCCTCACACCGGGCGACAAGGCGCTCAGCCCTCGCAACGACCTCTTCGGCGACCGCCGACCCGACCTCTACTGACCCACCTCCGAACGCCTCGCGCCTCGCGCCCGAAAGGACCTGCCATGACCCCCCAGTCCACTGCAC
Source organism: Agromyces sp. NPDC055661 (assembly GCF_053618135.1). Classification (NCBI taxonomy): domain Bacteria; kingdom Bacillati; phylum Actinomycetota; class Actinomycetes; order Micrococcales; family Microbacteriaceae; genus Agromyces; species Agromyces sp. NPDC055661. Next base: position 884,924 of record NZ_JBSHHC010000001.1, on the reverse strand, counting down.
CGTCGCAGACTGCACCAGCAGCCGCTCCTCGCCCCGCCATCGAGGTCAAGTCGATCGACTGGGTACCGCTCGACGAGCGCCGCGGGAAGCCGACGATGCTCTTCCCGCTGTGGTTCATGTCCAATGCGAACCTGACGACGCTCGCCACCGGCATGGTGGGAGCCGCGCTCGGCGCGAACCTGGTCACCTCGCTCCTCGCGATCACGATCGGCGTGGCCGTCGGCACGATCTTCACGGCGTTCCACTCGGCGCAGGGTCCGCAGCTCGGGCTGCCGCAGATGATCCAGTCGCGCGCCCAGTTCGGCTACCGCGGCGTCGTCGTGATCTGCCTCGTGGTCGTCGCGAGCATCGTCGGGTTCAACATCTTCAACCAGCTGCTGGCCGCCGACGTCATCAGCCAGACCACCGGCATCCAGGCGCCGAACCTCTGGTACGTCCTGATCACCGCGCTCGCCCTGGCGCTGGCGATCGTCGGCTATCACTGGATCCACCGCACGCAGAAGTGGCTCACGTGGCTCTTCCTCGCGACGTTCGGCCTCTTCTCGGTGGCCGCGATCTTCCTCCTGCCGCTTCCCATGGACCAGTTCTCGCTCGCAGGCCTGAACTGGCCGGCGTTCCTGGTGCAGTTCGGCGCGGCCGCGGCCTATGCGCTCGGCTGGGCACCCTACGTGTCGGACTACTCGCGCTACCTGCCGCCGCAGACGAGCCCGCGCCAGGCGACGTTCTACACCTACACCGGCGTCTTCGTCGGGGCGGTCTGGCTGATGGCGCTCGGTGCGTTCGTCGCAGCGCTGTTCACGGATGCCGCGCCGATCGAGGCCGTCCGTCAGGCGGCCGACGCGATCCTGCCCGGATCGGGAACGTGGCTCCTTCTCTCCGCACTGCCCGCGCTCATCACGGTCATCACGGTGAACATCTACGCTTCGTCGATCGAGGTCATCACCATCGTGGACTCGTTCAAGACGATCACGCCGACCCGCCGCGTGCGCATCATCGCGTGCAGCGTGATCGCGCTGGCCGGGCTGATCGGGGCCGAGCTCTCGACAGGCGAGTTCCTCGCCTCCTTCGGCAGCTTCCTCGTCGTGCTGCTCTACGTGCTCGTGCCGTGGACGTCGGTGAACCTCGTCGACTACTACTTCGTGCGTCGCGGACACTACGCGGTCGGCCAGATCTTCGTGCCGAACGGCATCTACGGCAACTGGGGCTGGCGCGGGCTCACGGCGTACGCCATCGGCATCGTCGCGATGATCCCGTTCGTGGTGACCGCCTGGTACGTGGGTCCGATCGCCCAGGCGATGGGTGGGGCGGATGTCGCGCTGTTCGCCGGTCTCGCAGCCTCGGCCGTTGCCTACCTGATCCTCGCTCGCAGCCTCGACCTGGATGCGGAGCGGAAGCAGGCGAAGCTCGACACCGAGTCGATCGGCGTCGAGTCGGTGAGCTTCGGGTCGCGTCGCTGAGACCCGGCCCACCGGTCGAGGGGTTGCGCGGGGGGCGCCCGCCCCCCCGGGGGGTGGGGGCCCCGCACCCCCCCGAGGAATAAACCACGGAAAAAAGAACGGGCCGGTAGCGGGGCCCCCACCCGGGGCC
>NZ_JBSHHC010000001.1:645782-883327 GCF_053618135.1 Agromyces sp. NPDC055661 | reverse complement strand
TGGGGGTGGGTTTTCGGTTTACGCCCCACCCTTTGTGGTGGGGTTTGGTTTGTTTGTTTTGGGGTGGGGGTGTCTGCCCCCCGCCCCGGGGGGGGCGGTGGGGGGGGGGGCACCCCGCCCACCGCTGTTGATCGGAACAGCGACCCGACCTGATCGATACCGATCGGAACATTGACCGTCCTGATCGCGTCTCCCTAGCCTGTCGCCCGGGGCGGCCCCCGAATGCGGGCCATGAGTCAAGGGAGAACACGTGCAACGTCGCACACCCAGGCGGACATCGGCGATGACAGCCACGCTCGTCACCGGAGTATTGATCGGAGCAGGGCTCTCGGCGATCGCCGCCGGGCCCGCGAATGCGGAGGCGCCGACCGGCGAGGTCTTCGTCTCGGACCTGTCGTGGGTCAACGAGTCGAACGGATGGGGGCCGATCGAGCGAGACTCCTCCAACGGCGAGGCGGGTGCGGGCGACGGACGGACCATCACGATCGGAGGCGTCACCTACGCGAAGGGCATCGGCATGCACGCGACCGGTGCATTGTCGGTCGAGCTCGCGTCGAACTGCAGCGCCTTCAGCGCGTTCGTCGGCCTCGACGACGAGGTGACCAGCGGGATCGGTACCACGCGGTTCCAGGTCTACGGCGACGGCACGCTCATCGCCGAGACCGCCGTGCTCACCGGCAACGACGCTCCCGTCGAGCTGACGGCCGACCTGTCCGGCGTCGAGACCCTGCGCCTCGTGGCCGACGAGGCGACGAACGGCAAGAACTTCGACCACGCCTCCTGGGGCGACGCGAAGCTCGTCTGCGCGGACGAGGAGCCCGAGGAGCCCGTCGTCGTCGACGCGTGGCGACTCGACGGGCCCAAGGGTTCGCCGCTCGACGCGGAGCTCACGCTCGACTCCGCCGGCCGCGTGGCGCTCGACGTGACCGACGACGCGGGAACGACCGTGGTGTCGGCGACCAGGCTCGGCCTCGTCGGCAGCGACGGCGACTTCCGCTCGGGCCTTTCGTTCGTCGACCGCGCCGACGCGAAGGTCACGGACTCGTACACGATGACGACCGGCAAGGAGCAGCGCCGCGACTACACGCACGCCGAATCGGTGTTCACCTTCAAGAACGAGGCGGGCGGTCGGATCGCGATCGCCGTGCGCCTGGCCGACGACGGGGTCGCCTACCGCTACCTCATCGATGGCGACGTCGAGCACCGGGTCGACGACGAGTCGGGCTCGTGGGTGTTCCCGACCGACGGCGCCGCATGGATGCAACGGTCCTACGCCGTGAACTACGAGGCCGAGTGGATGACGACCACTGCTGCCGCGGCGAACGGGACCAGCTCGGTCGGCTATCCCGCGCTCTTCCAGCAGGGTGGGCAGTACGTGCTGCTCACCGAGTCGGACGTGCACGGCGACTACTCGGGCTCGCATCTCGCGCACAGCCCCGGGTCGCTGTCGTACGGCGTCGACCTCTTCCAGGGCCAGCCGGTCACGTCGTCGGGCGATCTCTCGACCCCGTGGCGCGTGGCGATCGTCGGTGGCCTCGACGGCGTCGTCGAGTCGAGCCTCGTCGACGACCTCGCCACGCCGAGCCTGCTCGACCCGAAGGACGACGACTGGATCAAGCCGGGCGTCTCGAGTTGGAGCTGGCTCACGGACTGGAGCAGCCCGAAGGACGAGGCGCGTCAGCGCGACTTCGTCGACCTCTCGGCTCGGATGGGCTGGGAGTACGTGCTGCTCGACGAGGGCTGGGATGCGAGCTGGGTGCCCCGCACCGTGCGCTACGCGCACTCGAAGGGCGTGGACGTCATCATGTGGTTCCACAGCCGTGACCTCCGTACGCAGGAGCAGCGCGACGAGTGGCTGCCGAAGCTCGCGTCGTGGGGTGTGAGCGGCATCAAGGTCGACTTCATGGACTCCGACAGCCAGGAGATCCACCAGTGGTACGACCAGGTCGCGGCCGACACGGCTGCCAACCACCTGATGATCAACTTCCACGGGGCATCCCTGCCGACGGGACTCCAGCGCACCTGGCCGCACATCATGGCGTACGAAGCGGTGCGCGGTGCTGAGAACGGCATCAACCCCGAACGCAGCCTCATCGTGCCGTTCACGCGCAACGTCGTGGGATCGATGGACTGGACACCCGTGACGTTCTCGCGCGGCAACGGCAACTCCTCGAAGGCGCACGAGGTCGCGATGGCGATCGTCTACGAGTCGGGCTGGCAGCACATGTCGGACAAGCCCGAGGCGTACGCCGCGGAGCCGAATGCGGTGCCCTTCCTGCAGAACCTGCCGGAGTCGTGGGAGGCTACGAAGCTCATCGGTGGCGCGCCCGGCTCGAACGTCGTGCTCGCCCGGCAGTCGGGCGACCGCTGGTTCGTCGGCGGCATGCGTGCGGGGTCCGGCGCCCCGCTCGAGCTGCCGCTCGCGGAGTTCGGCGCCAAGAAGCTCCTCGTCGACCTGCTGACGGATGACGGGGCGAACGGCTCGGCGACGAAGGCGTCGACCGTCGCGGCATCCTCCAGCGACGTGCTGACCGTGCCGACCGCGAGCAACGGCGGATTCGCCGCCGTGATCTGCCCGGCGAAGCCGCATCGCGACACCTGCCTGGAGCCGGTCGAGCCTGCGCCGGCGGTCGACCTCGCGGTCGAGCCCGCCGACGGCCAGGTGCAGCCCGGCACGCCCTTCGAGGTGACGGCGGCGTTCTCGGTCGCCGACCGCGAGGTGCGCAAGGTCGTCATGACGCCCAGCGCACCCGATGGGTGGACGGTCGAGGGCGGGGAGGTCACGGCCAAGCGACTCGCCGCGGGCGAGGTGCTGGAGGCGACCTGGACCGTCACGCCGACGGCCGATGCCGGAAGCGGCACCGTCGAGATCCCGATCACGGCGGAATACCGCGATCGCAACCGCCCGTTCACCGCGTCGAGCCAGGCCACGGTCTGGGTCACGCCGCCCCCGCTCGACGGCACGGCGTACATCTCCGACCTCGAGTGGATGGCGCAGTCGAACGGCTACGGTCCCATCGAGCGCGACCAGTCGAACGGCCAGGCGGCCGGCGGCGACGGTCGGCCCCTCGAGATCGACGGCGTCACGTATGCGAAGGGCGTCGGCATGCACGCGACGGGCTCGCTCACGACGTGGCTCGGGGGCACCTGCTCGGCGTTCGATGCCCTGGTCGGCATCGACGATGAGGTGCTCGAGACGCCGGGCGAGAGCGGAATCGGCTCGGTGCGCTTCCGGGTCCTCGGCGACGGCGTGCTCCTCGCCGAGACCGCAGTGCTCACGAACGACGACGCGGCCCTGCCGCTCCACGTCGACGTGACGGGCGTGCAGAGGCTGGAGCTCGTGGCGCACGAGGCGACGAACGGAAAGAACTTCGACCACGCCGACTGGGCCGACGCGAAGGTCACCTGCAGCGCCGGCTGACCCCGAGCGGTCGGGCGGGTCCACGCGATCCGCCTGACCGTCAGCGGGTGCCGACACCCGCGACGGCGTGGAGTGTCGCGCATAGGCTGGAGTGGCAGCTGGACGATGGGGAGAGCGCAGTGTTCACAGACGAACGCCGGCAGGTGATCCTCTCGGCGCTCGCGGTACACGGGTCGATCTCGGTCGTCGATCTCGCCCGCATGGTGCGATCCTCCGAGATCACGGTGCGTCGCGACCTGAGAGCGCTGGAGGAACGGGGCCACCTGGTGCGGCACCGGGGCGGGGCATCCGTGGGGCGTTCGGTCATGGACGAACCCACGTACCGGGAGAAGACGGTCGTCGCCGCCAGGCAGAAGCTCGCGATGGCCGCGCTGGCCGCCGAGCTCGTGGACGACGGCGATGTCGTCATGCTCGGGGCCGGCACGACCACGCAGGCCGTCGCCACCCGGCTGGTGCGACGGCGCCTCATGGTCGCGACCACCTCATTGCTCGTCGCCGATGCACTCGCGGATGCCCCAGACGTGGAAGTGCTGCTCATCGGCGGCATCCTGCGCGGCAACATCCGTGCGGCGATCGGCGGCGAGGCCGAGCGGGCCGTCGCTCGGCTGCGATTCCAGACGGTATTCCTCTCGGGCAACGGCCTCACGGCCGCCAACGGCCTGAGCACGCCGAACATGCACGTCGCCAGCCTCGACCGGGCCTCGGTCGACGCCGCCCAGCGGGTGGTGGTGCTGACGGATCACACGAAGGTCGGGATCGACTCGATGATGCAGACCGTCCCCACCGAACGCATCGACGTCCTGATCACCGACGACGAGGCCGATGAAGGCGAGTTGCAGCGGCTCTCGGCGGCCGGGGTCGACGTCCGCGTCGCACGATCGGATGCCGCGGCCGCAGTCGAGAACGGCTAGCCACCGGCCGCCGTCCACGGGACACTGGGGCGTATGGGCAAGGTGACGATCTCATTCGAGATGACGCTCGACGGGGCATTCGACCAGATGGACCAGTGGTTCGACGAGAACGATGCGGGGGTGCAGCGGGCGTCGGATGAACTCGTCTTCGGCGCCGACGCGGTGCTGCTCGGGCGTGAGAGCTACGAGTTCTTCCGCGAGTACTGGCCGAAGCAGACCGATGACCGCGGCTTCGCGGCGCACTACAACGCGCTGCCGAAGTACGTCGCATCGAGGACGCTGACCGGCCCGCTCGACTGGAACGCGACCCTCATCGAGGGCGACGTGGCCGAGGCGGTGCGGGGCCTGCTCGGCCAGTACGACTCGATCATCTCGCACGGCTACGGCAAGCTCGCCGCCGAGCTCGTCGACGCCGGCCTGGTCGACGAGATCCACGCGGGCATCCACCCGTTCCTCGTCGGCAACGCGAAGGACCGGCTGCGCTCGCCGCATCCGGTGGGCCTGCGCCTGCTGAGCCTGGAGACCTACGAGTCGGGCATCATCGCCGCGAGGTACGCGCCGGCTGAGGGCTGACGCTCACCCGATTCGCTGGGCCAGCGCGACGATGATGCCCGCGGGCCCGCGCAGGTAGCAGAGCAGGTACACGTCTTCGTAGTTCGCCACCTCGCCCAGCGGCTCGCTGCCGAATCGGCGCAGTCGAGCGACAGTGTCCTCGAGGTCGTCGACGGCGAACATGACGCGGTGCAGCCCCAGCGTGTTCGGCGCGGGGGTGGCGGGTGCGGGCCAGGATGCCTCGGGCGCGAGGTACTTCGTCAGTTCGACCCCACCGTGGCCGTCGGGAGTCCGCATCATGGCAATCTCGCTGCGGACGCCGTCGAGTCCGACGGTCTGGTCAGGGACCGGTCCCTCGACGACCTGGCGTCCCTCCAGCTCCATGCCGAGCTCGGTGAAGAACGCGATCGCCGCGTCCAGGTCGTCGACGACGACGGCGACGTTGTCCATGCGCTGGATGGTCATGGGTTCGAGCGTAGGCACCGCCCCCGACACTCGTGCAAGTGCAACCCGAGGGTTGCGCGAATCCGAGACTAATGCAACCATAGAGTTGCACATGATTCAGGAATGGAATGGAGGCGGCGCGATGCTGCTGGAGGACAAGGTGGCTGTGATCCACGGCGGTGGCGGCTCGATCGGAGCGGCTTCAGCTCGAGTGTTCGCGCGCGAGGGGGCACGGCTGTTCCTCTCGGGGAAGAGCCTGCCGAGGCTGGAGGCTGCGGCATCCGCTGCCCGGGCTGAAGGGGCCGAGGTCTCGATCGCCGTCGTCGACGCGATGGACCAGGCCGCGGTCGACCGGCACGTCGACGAGGTGGCGGATGCCGCGGGCCGCATCGACGTCGCCCTGAACGCGGTGGGGTTCGACCACGTGCAGGGCCTGCCGATCGGCGAGACGTCGCTCGAGGACTACCTGCACCCCGTGGTCGGGTACCTGCAGACGAACTTCGTCACGGCGAAGGCCGTGTCGCGGCACATGATCGCGCGGGGGAGCGGTGTGATCCTCACGATCTCGACGCCCGGTGCCCGGCTCACCGGTCGCGGGCTCATCGGCAACGCCGCGCAGTCGGCTGCGCTCGAGGGCTTCTCGCGGGCGCTCGCCGGCGAGCTCGGCCCCGACGGGGTGCGCGTCGTCTGCGTGCGGCCGCACGCGATGTCGGATGCGCTCGCGACCTCGTACACGCGCGAGATGTTCGGCCGCATCGCCGACGCCGGCGGGATTCCTCGCGACGAGTGGTTCAGCGGTCTCGCCGGCATGACGTTGCTCGGCCGGCTGCCCGTGCTCGACGAGGTCGCGGAGTACCTCGCGTTCGCGGCATCCGATCGCGCGGCTTCGATGACCGGCGCGATCGCGAACCTGTCGGCCGGCGCCCTCGTCGACTGAGGCTCCGGTCATCGAGTAGCGCCCGCCGAGGGCGGACGCGTCTCAAGACGCGGCGACCGCTCCTGCCTCAGTCCCCATCCTCGAAGAACAACGCCGCATGCTCCTCCGGCCAGTCCGTCGCCCGACGCGTCCGCGCGTCGACGTGCGCCACGACCATGAGGCACGTCGCGACGGTCGTGCCCGCGGCATCCGTCATCGTGCACTCGATCATCGCGTCGGGGCCGCGGAATTCGCGCACGAACGAGGTGATGGTGATGTCCTGGTCGGCCCCGACCGACTTGATGAAGTCGATCTCCATGCGCCGGATCCAGGTCATGAAGCCCAGCGTGCCGAGCGTCGGGAGGTCCCAGCCGGCGTACTTCGCGAGCCCCTCCATGCGGTGGTCGGTGAAGTACCGGGCGTAGTTGCCCGTGCTCACGTGCTGGAACGGGTCGAGCTCCGAGAAGGCGATGCGGTGAGTCGTCTCGTAGACGACCGGCCTCCTGGCCATCGGGATCAGCCGATCCGCGCGAGGAACTCCAGCACCCGCTGCGTGAGGAGCCGCGCCGCGTCGGCGTCGTAGCTCGGCAGGCTGGAGTCCGCGAAGTAGTGCTGGTCGCTCGCGTAGAGGAAGAGCCCCGCGTCGTCGGCGGATGCCACGAGCTCACGCGCGGCGTCCACGTCGCCTTCCTCCATGAAGATCGGGTCGGCGTCGCCCCCGTGGATCTGCACCGGGACGCCGGCCGGCCACTCGCCGAACTCCGACGGCGGGAGGCAGGAGTAGAAGAACAGCGCGCCGCGCGCGCCGGCGCGGGTCTGCGCGAGCATCTGTGCGGGCACGACGCCGAGCGAGAAGCCGCCGTACACGAGCTCGTTCGGCAGCGACTCCGCTGCGCGCTCGCCGCGCGCCATGATCTCGTCCCAGCCGACCTCCTTGGCGTAGCCGACGCCCTCCTCGATCGTGCCGAAGGTGCGCCCGTCGAACAGGTCGGGCGTGTGCACCGTGTGGCCGGCCTCGCGGAGATGGTCTGCGAAGGCGTGCAGGCCATCGGTCGGCCCGAGCGCGTGATGGAAGAGCAGTACGTCAGCCATGTGGTTTCATCCCTCGATCGAGTCTGTCGCCGAACGCTCGAAACCTACTCGGTCGGACCGACACTGTCGACGGGTGGACAGGGGCTCACCGGCACGCCGCTCTGTCACACTGGAATCGTGACTCCGGAGGAGCGCCGCGACGCGAGCGTCGTCATCGACCGGCTCGCGGAGGCGATCGACGATCACGACCTGGATCGGATGGTCGCGCTCTTCCACCCTGACTACGACAGCCGGCAGCCCGCGCACCCAGGCCGTGCGTTCGTCGGTCGCGGGCAGGTCCGCGCGAACTGGGGCGCGATGTTCGCCGGCGTGCCCGACTTCTCGGCCGAAGTCGTCCGCTCCGTGCAGGACGGCGAGCTGAACTGGTGCGAGTGGGCGTGGCACGGCACCCGATCGGACGGACAGCCGTTCGAGGTTCGCGGCGTGACGCTCTTCGAGATCCGCGACGGGCTCATCGTCGCCGGGACGCTGTACGTGGAGGACGTCGAGCAGGAGCCGGTGAGCATCGAGGACGCGGTCGAGGGCCTGTCGGGCACGCGCCCCGCGCGCCCCGCGCGACCCTCGCAGCCCGAGTGACGCCGCGGGCGCGCCCTCAGCTGAGCGCGACCAGCAGGCTCAGTACCGCAAGCACCGTCACGACCGGCGTCATCACGTACCGCTCGGGCTTGCTGCGCGAGATCGCGTTGAGCGGGATGCCGATGACGAAGTACGCGAACACCACCCACATGCCGACCGTCGACACGACGTCGGGCACGACGTCGATGAGCCCCACACGGTCGAGCGCCAGCACCGCGATGATCGCGTAGATCACGATCGAGACGAGGCTGCCGATCCGCAGCCTGCCCGGGAGCACGCGGTGCTGCCCGCCCCAGGCGAAGTGGCCGAGTGGCGCCCCGAGTGCGAGCGCGAGCTGGAACACCGCGAGCAGGCTCAGGATGACGACGAGGGCGATCGCAGCGGGCACTCCGCGAGCCTATCGGCGCACGCGCCGCCGAGGCATCCGCTCGCTCACACCTCGAGGAACGGGCGCACCTCGACCCGGCGGTTGCACGCCTTCGAGCCCGCGGCCATGAGCTCGAGCGCGACGTCGAGGTCGGGCGCCTCGATGATCCAGAAGCCGGCCATGTGCTCCTTCGACTCGATGAAGGGCCCGTCGGTGAACACCGGCTGCTCGCCGCGGCCGTCGATGACCGTCGACGTCTCGGGCGCGGCGAGACCGCCGGCGAACACCCAGTGGCCACCCGCCCTGAGCCGGTCGTTGAACTCGTCGATCGCGACCATCTCCTCGTCGGTGCCGGAGTTGGTCTTGTCGTCGATCACGGAAACCAGGTACTGCATCTCACACCTCCTGAAACCAAGGACATTCTCTCCGCGTCGCGCGAGCTCACGCGTACTGCGGGCGTCCGCCGGGCCGGTACGTCTGCACGGTGATGCCGGTCGGGAACGTGCGCGACTCCAGCAGCTCGAGCGCGAAGTCCTTGCCCGTCTCGGGGAACAGCCGCGTGCCCGCGCCGACGATCACCGGGCACACGATCAGGGTCATCTCGTCGACGAGCTCGTGCTCGAGCAGCCAGCGGATCAGCTGCCCGCTGCCGTGCACCTGCAGCTCACCACCCGGCTGCGCCTTCAGGTCGCGGATCGCCGCCTCGAGATCTCCCGAGAGCACCGTCGTATCGGCCCACTGCGGGTCGGTGATCGTGTTCGACGCCACGTACTTCGGACGCGAGTTCAGCGAGCTCACGAACGGGTTGTCGAAGTCGTCCTGCACACCCCAGTAGCCGGCGAAGAGCTCGTAGGTCCGTCGCCCGAACAGGAACGCGTCGGCGCGCAGGTAGTAGTCGCCGATGTAGCCGACCGACTCCTCGTCGCCGAGCGGCAGCGCCCACCCGCCGCGGTCGAAGCCCGGGTCGAGCTCGGGGTTGTTCCCGCCGTTCGCCTGCATCACGCCGTCGACGGTGATCTGCGTGTTGGTGATCAGCTTCATGATCGTGGTCCTCTCGCGTGGCGCCCACCTTGGGCAGCCTCTCACCATTGCTACGAACACGGATGCCGCGATCGGACAACCTCGGCGAGAAAAGTCCGCGCGGTTCGGCGACACCCGTATCGCCGGCACGATCTGACGACGGCCAGGCGGGGCTATACATCCGATCTTTCATCCGACATCATGGGTTGAGTTCGCGCTTTTCCGAACGAAACGCGAACATCTGTCGCGAAACACCAGATCAATGATGCTCCGGAGGGTCCCTATGCTCGAACGCGAACTCCCGCGCCGTCGCGCGCTCCAACTCGGCGGCCTCGCCGTGCTCGCCCCGTTCATCCCCCAATTCCTCGCAGCGCAGCCGGCTGCCGCAGCGGTCGCCGGAGGCTTCGCGAGCGCCGCCGGCGGTGGCATCCCTCAACCCGAACTCTCGCCGAAGGCGCTGTGGTACGGCGCTCCGGCGACGGACTGGGAATCGCAGGCGCTTCCCATCGGCAACGGCCGACTGGGTGCGATGCTCTTCGGCAACCCCGACGAGGAGGTCGTGCAGTTCAACGAGCAGAGCCTGTGGGGCGGCGTCAACGACTACGACAACGCCCTGGCGGGCCAGCCCGACGGCGCCTTCGACACCGGCATGATGGGCTTCGGCTCGTATCGCAACTTCGGCACCCTGAAGATCGCGTTCGGCGCCCGGCCCGAGGTGACGTCGCCGGGCGGGCCGTACCAGATCTCGGGCTCCGAGCGCCTCGAGAACACCTACGACGGCAGCCCGAGCACGAAGTGGTGCATCATCGGGCCGCCCGCACACGTCATCTGGCAGGCGCAGCTGCCGACACCGGCGGTCGTCACCTCGTACAGCTTCACGAGCGCGAACGACGTGCCCGCGCGCGACCCGCAGGACTGGACCGTGCTCGGATCGAACGACGGAAGCACCTGGTCGACGCTCGACACGCGCTCGGTCGCGCCCTTCGAGCAGCGACTGCAGACCAAGACCTTCCAGTTCCAGAACGCGACCGCGTACCGCTTCTACCGCATCGACATCGTCCCGAAGGCGGGCGTCAGCCACTTCCAGGTGGGCGAGATCGCGCTCGGTGGCGTCGACCTCGCGCAGGGCGGCAACGTCTACGTCTCCTCACCGAGCGGCCACGAGGCATCGCTCGTGGGCAGCATCGACGGCGAGGCATCCACCGTCTGGCAGGTCGACGACGCCGGCGACGGTGCGATCTGGCAGCTCGAACTCGGATCGAAGCGAGCACTGACGGGCTACGCGCTCATGAGCGCCGTCGACGAGCCGGCGTTCGATCCCAGCGCCTGGACCCTCGCCGCGTCGAACGACGGCGTCGCTTGGCAGACGCTCGACGCGAGGAACGCGGTGACCTTCGCCGGGCGCGGCGAGACGAAGGCGTTCACCTTCTCGAACAGCACCGCGTACACGTTCTATCGGCTCACCTTCACCGCGCCGGGCGCATTCCGGCTCGCGGGCGCCGCCTTGACGGGCAGCGGCTTCGACACGCGGAGCCAGCGAACCATCGTCGCCTACCGCCGGGCGCTCGATCCGACGGTCGGCGTGCACACGACGCACTTCGCGACCGTTGCGGGCAGCGTCCTGCGCGAGGCGTTCGCGAGTCGCGAGTCAGATGTCGTCGTGCTGCGGTACACGAGCGACGGTGAAGCGGGCCTCACCGGGACGCTGACGCTCGCGTCGGCGCAGGAGAACGCGCCGTCGACCGCCGACGTCGGCGCTCGCCGGCTCGGCTTCGCCGGGACGATGGGCAACGGACTGCAGCACGCGGCGACGGTCCGCATCCTCGACACCGACGGTGAGGTCACCGCGGCGAGCGGCGGATTGCGGGTGGCCGGGGCATCCGTCATCACGATCGCACTCGACGCCCGCACCGACTACAAGCTGAGCGCCGCCGACGGCTGGCGCGGCGACGCGCCGCAGCCCGGCATCGACGCCGCGCTCGACGCAGTGGCGGGTCGCGCCTACGACGAGCTGCGCGATGCGCACGTCGAGCAGGTGTCGGCGCTCATGTCGCGGGCTGCCGTCGAGTGGGGCCAGACGGATGCCGCGGTGCTCGCGTTGCCGACGAAGGCGCGGCTCGCGCGGTACGGCGCAGGCGAGCCCGACCCGACGCTCGAGCAGGCGATGTACGACTTCGGCCGATACCTCCTGCAGAGCTCCTCGCGGCCGGGCGGCCTGCCGGCGAACCTGCAGGGGTTGTGGAACCAGAGCAACCAGCCGGCGTGGGCGAGCGACTACCACACGAACATCAACGTGCAGATGAACTACTGGGGCGCCGAGACCACCGACCTCCCCGAGTCGCACGAGGCCCTCATCGCGTTCGTGCAGCAGGTGGCGGTCCCGAGCCGGGTCGCCACCCGCAACGCCTTCGGCGCCGACACCCGCGGCTGGACGGCGCGCACCTCGCAGAGCATCTTCGGCGGCAACGCGTGGGAGTGGAACACCGTCTCGAGCGCGTGGTACGCGCAGCACTTCTACGAGCACTGGGCCTTCACGCAGGACAAGCGGTACCTGCGCGATACCGCCTACCCGATGATCAAGGAGATCTGCCAGTTCTGGCAGGACCGGCTGAAGGAGCTGCCGGACGGCACGCTCGTCTCGCCGAACGGCTGGTCGCCCGAGCACGGCCCCCGCGAAGACGGCGTGATGCACGACCAGCAGATCATCTGGGACCTCTTCCAGAACTACCTCGACTGCGCGGACGCGCTCGGGATCGACGACGAGTACCGGGCGACGATCGCCGACCTGAAGTCCCGGCTCGCGCCGAACAGGATCGGCAGCTGGGGGCAGCTGCAGGAGTGGCAGGCCGACCGCGACGACCCGAACGACATCCACCGCCACACCTCGCACCTGTTCGCGGTGTACCCGGGGCGGCAGATCACGCCCGAGACGCCCGAGTTCGCGGCCGCGGCGCTCGTCTCCCTGAAGGCGCGGTGCGGCGAGAAGGAGGGCGTTCCGTTCACCGCGGGCACGGTGTCGGGCGACAGCCGCCGCTCGTGGACCTGGCCGTGGCGCACGGCGCTGTTCGCTCGCCTCGGCGATGCCGAGCGTGCTCGCATCATGCTGCGCGGCCTCCTCACCTACAACACCCTGTCGAACCTGTGGTGCAACCACCCGCCCTTCCAGCTCGACGGCAACTTCGGCATCACCGGTGCGATCGCCGAGATGCTCCTGCAGAGCCACGACGACGTCATCCGACTGCTGCCGGCGCTTCCCGACGACTGGGCGCCCTCGGGCTCGTTCACCGGGCTGCGCGCTCGCGGCGGCTACTCGGTGAGCTGCGAATGGCGAGACGGCAGGGTCGTGTCGTACGACGTCGTCGCCGATCGTGCCGGGAACATGAGCAACGTGACGGTGCTCGTCAACGGCGAGCGACGCAAGGTGAAGCCCGCGAACCCGAAGAACGGCAAGCCGATGCGCGAGCTCGGCGCCGCGAGCTGATCGTGTCGGCCTGACCTGGGTGTCGGCCTGACCTGAGCGAGCGGATGCCTCGCCGAAGACCACTTCTCGGCGAGGCATCCGTCAGCCACGCCCACTTCGCGTGGTTTCGCTCAGCGCGAATGAGCGATCCCGCCCGTTGTCGCGCACGCACAATTGGGACATGGTCGAGATCTCCGACGACGACTTCGAGCGCATGGTCGGCGAGGTGTACGACGCGCTGCCCGACGACATGGTGCGCGGACTCGAGAACGTCGCGATCCTCATCGCCGACCAGCCGCCGGGACAGTGGCCGCGGCTCTACGGGCTCTACAGCGGGCGCCCGCTGAAGACGCGCGGGGTCTACGGGTACGGCGAGCTTCCCGACCGCATCACGCTGTTCAAGAACAACATGCAGGCGCGCAGCGAGGATCTCGACGCGTTGCGTGCTCGGGTCCGCATCACGCTCGTGCACGAGATCGGCCACTACTTCGGGCTCGATGACGCCCGGCTCCGAGAGCTCGGCTGGGCGTAGGGGCACCGCGCGGCATCCGCGTCATCGGGTCGGGCCGTGTCGGCAGGAAGCTGAGCCCCGTCACCTTCACGCCGCCTGGCGTCGCTGCAACTCGAAACGGGCCCGGCCACCCAGTCGTGGGACCTGCGCCGGGTCGACGTGCGGTGGTGGGATGAACCACACCTCGCTCGTGCCCGGGCGAATCTGCCACCCCTCGCGGTGGATCATGTGATGGCAGAAGCTGCACAGCAGGACCCCGTTCGAGAGATCGGTCGGGCCGGTATCGCGATGCCACCAGTCGATGTGATGCGCTTCGACGTACGCGATGTTCTGGCCGCAGGAGGCGCATCCGCCGTCGCGCTCGCCGAGGGCGAGCCGTTGCGCCCTGGTGAAGAGCCGGGCGGCCCTTCCGAGATCGAGCGGGAGGCTGTCGCCACCGAGGACCGCCGGGATCAGTTCCGCGTCGGCCGCCATTCGGCGCGCCGTGCCGGCTGAGATGGGCTGGTCGTGCCCATCGAGCTGCGCGTGTCCCACCCCGCTGACGAGGGCATCGAGGTCGACCCGCACGACGACCGTGGTCTTCGCGAGCGGCGTGAGGGTCTGCGTGCAGCCGAGCGCGTGGCGAGCCAGCGCCGCGAGCGCGTCGGCCTGGATCTGCGGGATCGACCGGTGGTCGTCGACGACGGGGCGGGAATCGCCGTCTCCTGGCTCGCGTCGCCGGAGCACGTCGCTGACCAACGCCTCGATCGCCGCCTTCACCGGGGCAGCGCTCTCGGGGTCGAGGCGAGCGTGCAGGTTGACCATGCCGCGTCCGTCTTCGCGCATCGTGAGTGAGCGCTCCATTCGCAGCAGCTCCTCGCGGGGCTCGACTCCGTCGGGATCGAGCCGGGCCTCCGCCTCCCGCACTCCGCGAACGAGCGTCTCGAGCGGCACCGTCGCTGCCAGGTCGACGAGCGCCGCCTCGACGAGGTCGATGCTGCCCACCTCGGCCCTCGTCGCCGCCCGGTCGAGCATCGAGGTGATCGCGGAGGCGGCCTCGATGCCGATCTTCGCCGCGTCCAGGGCAGCAGCGACATGCGGATGCCGCGGTGGCAGCCGCTCACCGCTGAACGTCTGCCGTTGCGCCGTGGCCGCGCCCACCGCGATCAACTTCGCAGCGTCGGACCGGGATGCTCCGGTCGACGCGGCGATGAGTCGCACCGGGTTGTGGAATCCCTGGGCCTTCGCGAGTCCGACGTCGCCGAACTCCCGCCCGGATCGTTTCGTCACCTCGGCCGCGACCCTCGCGAGCATGACGTCGACGTCTCGCCGAACGATCGCGAGCGCATCGGTGACCTTCACGAGCCCGCTGTCGCTCATCTGCTCGACCTCGGCCTGGGCGCCTCCACCGATGACACCCATCATCGCCGGCAGGGAGCCGGCCCACGCCTCGCACAGCGCCGCGACGTCGCGCTCGAGTGCGGCGAGCGGCAGCGGCAGCGGCTGCTCGAGCTGCGGGCGGTGGTCCATGCTTCGATCCTGCACCCACCCACTGACATCCGATCACACGCAGAAATCACCGATGATCAGGTATTTACCTGTGGATGATTCGACCCGACATCCGCCTGTGGAGGACAAGTCGCGCGGCGTCGATCTCCCCGTCCCGGCTACGGCGGTCGCGATGATGAGACGGAAGGCGCCACAGCCGCGACTCCCGAGCACCCGGATCACGCCTTCGGCCGGATTGCGCACCACCGCCATGGAGATAAGCGGCACATGCCCTTCAGGACCGTACACGTCGCCGAACCGCTGGGACGAACACCGTACGCCGGAAGGGGATCGCCGATACCACCCCACAGCGTCACGCCCGGCCCGATCGGGACGACGGTGCGCCACCACTGTCACCGTCGACCCGGTCGTCTGGTTTCCCCGGGGGGCGCAGCGAGGCTCAGACAGATGACTGCTGGCCCAATCCGTTCGCAGCGGTGGTACCGTCCTCGTTCTTGTCTGAGGACGGAACGCGGTCCAGTACGAGTTGCGCCTGACGATCGATCAACCTGGTGAACGCCTCTTGGGAGACTCCGAAGACCACTGCCCATGCGGCGATCTCCTGCTGGCTCGAGATGGTGAAACTGTCGATGAGCTGCAGCAAGAGAAGGGCGAGCACCGCTGTGAGTGCACCGATCGGGAGCTTGACCAGGATCGACCAGAGCGGGACCGCGTACGGAAGGCCCGACCCCCTCAGATGCCGAATTCCGATGGCGCCGACGACGGCAGCTCCGACGATCCCGAACATCTCGACGACCGCAACGTCACCTGGGGAAGGAGTGCTCCCCCCGGTCGGGCACACCGGTTTCGCCGCATCTGCGTTAGCCACCCAGCACAGGTTGATCCATTCGGGGAACATCCACCCCACGACTGCAACGGCCAACGCCACGCTCAGCACGGTCAGGCTCGTGGCGACCAGGATGTTGCGAAAACTCCGGACCTTGCGGTGCTGCTCAGCGCTGACGGCGTGTGCGGCGCGTAGCGCGACGGCGGCGCGCCGCATGCTTCCTGGCCTGAGGCTGATGGACTGCTCCTTGGGGAAGGCGTCGCCAACGTCGGCGAGTGCGACGAGACGTGCATCGTCCGACTTCAGCCGCTGCTTCACACGCTCGCGCGTGTCGTCTAGCAGGGCGAGATTCTCCACGAGGTCGGCCGTCGACCGAACCTGCAGGACCTCGGCGCGATGAATCGCGAGCCACACCCGGTCGAGATCGCTTCCTCGCCAGACGGTGAGCAACCGCCGTGGAAGGCCCGGTGGATGCGATGCGATGGCGTCTGCCGAACTCAACGCCGCACGAATCGCTGCCACCGTTTCGGTCGACGCGTTCGACTCGACCGATTCGACTGTGAGCTCGAGTTCCCGGATCCGATCGATCGCTGCGATGCGCCAGGAAGCGAGCGGCTTCCGTTTCTCGGTCAGCGGCTGCGCGACTGGGCGGGGTGACCCGGAGGGCCATGCCTGGCGGCCGTCGCCGCGGGCGCTGCCAGTTCTTGGCCGGTCGCTCGTTGGAGTCCCCGGGGCAGCGCCAGCCGGCCTCTCAGTTTGCGTCGGGGTTACATCCGTCCCGATGGAGACGTCTTCGACGATTCCCGAATCGCGCCACCTCGCCATCAGGTCTGCCAGCGATCGGATGACCCGGGTCAGAGCCAGGCCGAGTCGGGCCAGAGTCCTGCCGAGGAAGGTTGCGGGTGGCTGCAGTGCGTTCGCCGCGTTCATGGGAAGGGACCTTTCATGTTCGTTCACGTGTCGGTGTTGGGACGCGTTGGTCTCTCACGCGCAGTTCGCACGACCAGCGTCGCCAACATCGTTTTGGTGAGGCGTGCTGATACTCAGTTGCATGCAGGCAGCAAGGACGGCCACGTCCTCGCCGATCGCGAGACGTCGAAGCACGTCGTTCCGCTTCCGTCCCAGATGACGTCGGCGGCGGGGAATGGCGCGAGCCGAGGATCGGGATTGGACCCGTTCCCACGCGTCACGTTCTCAGAGACCACTCCGTCATCGGGCACCGGATCCACCGCCGGATCGAGTGCAGCGTATGCGGGCGGGAGAGAGACGACGCCGATGCCAGCGCTCGCGTTGCCGGACACGGTGTTGCCGATGACGCGCACCCGATCGCCGGCGACGTTCAGGAAGCCGACTCCCCCGGGCAGTGCACTGAGCAGCTCGTCCGGCTCGATGACCGGGTTCTGGCGCCGGTTCCCGGAGAAGGTGTTGTCCTCGATCAAGACGTCGTCGGTCGCCTTGACCGGGCGACCCGGAATGGTGAAGACGATGGCGCCGATCGCATTCGCAGTTGCGACGTTACGGCGCACGGTGATGCGACTGGCCAGTTCGACCTCGATGCCGACAGTGTTGTCGTGGACAACGTTGGCGTCGATCATGATGTCGGTCGATTGCCCGATATAGATGCCGGAGTCGCGTGCGCCCGACACCTCGTTGTGGTCGATCCTGCCGTCGGTGCTCGCGATCGGGAAGATCCCGTAGAGCGGATTGTCGACGTAGCGTCCGCCAGTCAGTCGGAACCCGTCGACACCGCGGAGGAGAACGCCACTCAGCGTGTACCCGCGGATCTCGAGGCCGCTGAGCGAGAAGCCTGCGAGCCGACTCCCATCACTACTGCGCACTCGGATCCCGACCGGCGCAGCGAGGCCCGTTCCGTCGAGCAGCGCACCGTTCTCCCCGACTATGGTCAGGTCGGACTTCGTGACGTGAACCGCTTCACGATAGACACCTGCCGGGATCACGACGGTGTCACCCGGAGCTGCCGCGTCGATGGCGGCCTGGATGGTCGTCGTGACGACGACGTTCGTGTTGGCGGCCGCCGGCAGTGCTGGACCGACCACGAAAAGGCTGGTTGCCGAGAGCGCAGCAACCGCGATGGCGGCCACGCGCGGGTGGCGGGGCATGGAGATGGACATGGTGAACCCCTTCTGTTCGTGCTCCTCTCACGGTGGCGGGGTATGCACTCGACGGCCTCCCTGAAATCATTGACTTCCATCGCATTTCCTCGCTGACGGTCGCTCCCGATGTGAGAATCAAGCGTGGCCAGGACCGTGCTCCTCGTTGACGACCACGGCGGGTTCCGCCGGATGGCTCGACTTCTGCTGGAGAGCGCGGGGTACGTCGTCGCCGGTGAGGCCGGTTCTGCTGCAGCAGCGATCGACTCGGCGCGTCGGCTCGACCCCGACCTGGTGCTGCTCGACGTCCTGCTGCCCGACGGCAACGGTGCTGACGTGGCCGTGGTGCTCGCCAACCTTGCCCACCCGCCGGGTGTCGTCCTCACATCGAGTTATCCGGGTGGTGGGCTTGGCCCCCGTCTGCAGCGCATCCCCGTGCTCGGCTTCGTCCAGAAGGACGAACTCACCGCTGCTCGTCTACGGGAGTTGTTCGGATGAGCCTGGAGGAGGATCAGAACCGGCAGACGTCCCTCGACCGACCCTCGCTCATCCTTCTCGCCGCCACCATCGTGATGCTCGGCATCGACGCCTGGGTGGTGGCCACGATTCCGTATCGAGCTCCCGTGAGCTCCGTGGTGCGTGAGTCGCTGTTCATCCTCGCGTGGATCGGCGTGGGTGCCGTTGCTTTGTGGCTGCGCCGTGCGCTGTTGGCGCGTCGAATTCTCGCGTTCGCCCTCGTGCTTGCGGCCGATCTTGCCGGTTCATTCAGGCTCGTGAGCGACGACGTCCTTGTGCGTCTGCCCTACGTTCTCGTCGCCGTTCTGGTCCCTTTGCAGATCGCCTTCGCGGGACACTTGCTCTTGTCCTACCCGAGCGGGCGGCTGCCAGATCCGATGGCCCGGCGACTCGTGGCAGCGGCCTACGTCGTGGGTGGGCTCCAAGGCCTCTGGCAATGGCTCACCTTCGTCCGAACTACCGACTGCGCTTCGTGCGTGCGGCCATTGGAATGGATCGAGGTCAGCGAGGCTCTCGAGCGGGCGGTCTCGAACACATTCTTCGGCGTCTGGGCGTTGCTCGCCGGGTGCTTCATCGCAGCGCTGGTCGGACGTTACCGGCGGGCGGGCCGCCGGGAGCGCGGACTCCTCCGCCTGCCGTACTTGTCGATCATCCTCTCCGCGGTCATGTTCGGAGGGCTCTCGATCGTCGCCGCGGTGCAAGGCGCGCGAAGCGTCTGGACGATGTCGACCGAGGCGCTCGTCGCGTTTCAGATCGTTGTGCTTCTCGGGGTGCCGCTCTGCTTCCTGATCAGCCTCTTGCACGAGCGGCTCGCGTATCGCCCGATCGGCGAACTCGTGGTGAAACTCGCCGGCGGCGCCGATGCCGATCTCGAGCGTTCGCTCTCCGTCGCGCTCCGGGATCCCCAGCTCACGATCGCATTCCCCATCGACGACGGCTTCGTCGATGCGCGGGGCCAGCGAGTACCGCGTCCCGAGGCGGATGAGCGTACAACGGTGACGCCCGTGAACGACGGCGACGGCCACATGCCGATGGCTTTGATCCGACATGACCGCTCGCTCGACGACGAACCGGCGCTGCTCACGGCCGCTGGGTCTGCCACACGGCTGATCCTCGAGAACGCTCGACTTCAGGCGGAAGTGCGCGCACAACTGATTCAGGTCCGGGATTCGCGCGCGCGTATCGTCTCGGCGACGAACGCTGCTCGCGTTCAGCTCGAGCGCGACCTCCATGACGGTGCGCAGCAGCGACTTCTCGCGATCGGCATCGCACTCCAGCTCATCCGGCAGCAACCGGGCGACCCTGCACTGCTCGACGCGGCCGAGTCTGAACTCGGGAGTGCCCTCGCCGAATTGCGCGATCTCGCGGCCGGCATCCACCCCGCCGTCCTCACCGATCTCGGTCTCGTGCCGGCGTTCGAGGAGCTGGTCGCCAGGCTCGGTGATCGCGTCCGGCTCGACGTCGTTCCTGAGGTCCGCCGGTGCTCGTCGGGCATCGAGGCCGCCGCGTATTTCGCCACCAGCGAGGCGATCACGAACGCCCTCAAGCACGCTGGGCCGTCGTCGGTGGCGGTGACCGTCGCGCACAGCGACGACTGGCTCATGATCCGGGTGTCTGATGACGGACCTGGTGGCGCGGACCCGAGCGGTTCCGGGCTCCTCGGCATCCGCGATCGGCTGGCGGCCGTCGACGGCGCCCTCAGCGTGGTCAGCCCGCTCGGGCGAGGGACGCAGCTCACCATGGAGCTCCCGTGCGCTTGATGGTGGTCGATGACAGCTTGCTCGTCCGAGAGGGACTGATTGCAATGCTGTCCGCCCGCGGGCACGAGATCGTGGAAGCCACCGACAATGCGGCGGCCGTCCCCGCGCTCGTCCAAGCCCGAGCGCCCGACCTCGTCATGCTCGACATCAAGATGCCGCCGACCTACACCGACGAGGGACTTCGGCTCGCCGCGGGTATCCGCCGCCAACACCCCGGGGTCGGCGTGCTGGTGCTCTCGCAGTACCTGGTCGGCTCGTACGCGACCCTGCTCCTCGAGCACTCCCCGGAGGGAGTCGGCTACCTCTTGAAGGACAACGTCCTGCGGCCCGATTTGCTCGACGACGCGATCAACCGCGTTGCCGAAGGTGGAACCGTCGTGGATGCGATGCTCGTGGAGCGGCTGGTGGACGCGAATTCCTCACTCGCAGCTCTGAGCGAGCGGGAGCGGGTGGTGCTGGGACTCATGGCAGAAGGCCTCTCCGACCGGGGCATCGCCGAACGGCTCACGGTCAGCCTCGCAACGGTCTACACCCATGTGCAGCACGTCTTCACCAAGCTCGACCTTCCAGCCACGTCATCCGACAACCGGCGGGTACGCGCGGTCGTCGCGTATCTGTCGGCCCGGCACGGCTGATCTCGTATTCAGTCGAGCAGCCCCGGGCGCCGGGAGTCGCTCACCTCTGACTGAACGCCGAAAGGAAGTTGCTTCAGTGCACCCCGAACCAGCTACCCCCGCCGCTCGGCAGCCCAAGCCCGCCCGAGCGCCCCGAGCGTCTCACCGACCAGCGCCGCGAACTCCCGGATGTTCGCTTCGTCGGATTCGTCGAAGTCGCGGCCGCCGCTCTTGTCGCTGAGCTGCAGGATGCCGTGCTTCCGACCGTCGTCGCTGTAGACGCTCGTGGCCAGCCATCCCCGCATCGGCGGGTGGGCGTCGGCGAACGCACCGAAGCCCTCGTAGAGCGGATGCGACAGCACCTCGGCATGGGTCAGGCGGATGACCTCGCCCGGCGGGATCCTCATCCCGTGCAGGCCGGCGCCCCTCGGGTCGACTCGGAAGTCACGGAACGCCGCGTACTTCTCGCTCATGCTGAAGTACTTGCGGGCCTCCGACGATTCGTCGCCGATCCAGAGTTTGACGGCCGCCAGCTCGGCGCCGGTCAGCGCGCGGGCGATGTGGCAGGTGCGGCGCAGCAGCGCGTCGAGCCGAGCGGCGAACTCGGGCTCGAGCGAGGGATCCGCCAGGATCGGCGTGATCTCGATCCCGATCTCACCGGGCTCCATTGCACCAACCTAGCGCGCGCTTCCTACCGGGCGCAGTCACTGCTCGACGTGGCCGCCACCGACTCCGGCAGCAGCGGCAGCAGTGCCTTGACGACCTTGGCGAACTCCTCGCCGGTGCCGCCGTCGCCATTGCCGACCAGGGTGAGCACGGCGCCCGAGCCGACGAAGTACTGCACGTGCGCGCCATATCCCGGCTCGGCGCCGCTGTGGCCGAGGTCGAGCGGGCATCCGGAGTCGGGGTCGAAGTGGACCAGCACGCCGAGCCCGTACCCGTATCCCTCGGGCATGGTGCCGGGGGCCCGGTCCTCGACGCGTGCGGCCTGCAGCTCGGGGGTGAGCTCGTACCCTTCGCCGAGCGCGACGCCCCAGGTGTGGAGGTCGTCGATCGTCGAGAGCATCGCGCCGGCCGCCCAGGCCTCGTGGTTGGACCAGTCTGTGGTGTCGGTGGGCTGGGGGAGCTGCGGGCAGAACCCGGAGTACCCGCGGTTCAACGGCTCCGCCAGCAGGCCGTCGGGAGCGAAGCGGCTGCGCGTCATCCCGAGCGGCTCGAGCAGGTGCTCGTCGATGAGCGTGCCGAGGTCGGTGCCGGTCGTCCGCTCGAGGATCCGGCCGAGCAGGAAGGTGTTGAAGCCCGAGTAGTTGTCGCCCTCGCCGGGGGCGAAGTCGGTACGCGGGGTCGACGCGCCGATCGCGATCATCTCGTCGGGCGTGATCGTCGAATACGGATCGGCGCAGATCCGGTCGATCTGCGCCTGGCCCGGGCTGCCGATGCCGCTCGACATGTTCATGATCATGCGCACGGTGATCTCGGATGCGAGCGGGAAATCGGGATACCACTCGTCGATCGTGTCGTCGAGGCTGAGTCCGGCCTCTCCGTCGCCGATCACCTGCAGCGCGACCATGCCGACCAGCGTCTTGGTGATGCTCCCGATCTTGGACTGGTTGGCGCGGTCCATCGGCTCGTTCGAGGCGAGGTCCGAAACGCCCCGGGTCGCCACCCACTCCGCCTCGCCGGGGACCCAGAGCCCGACCGTCACACCGGGCATGCCGGATGCCGCGAAGCCGTCGTCGAGCGCGTC
Source organism: Agromyces sp. NPDC055661 (assembly GCF_053618135.1). Taxonomy (NCBI): domain Bacteria; kingdom Bacillati; phylum Actinomycetota; class Actinomycetes; order Micrococcales; family Microbacteriaceae; genus Agromyces; species Agromyces sp. NPDC055661. The sequence continues at coordinate 860,995 of NZ_JBSHHC010000001.1, read as the reverse complement.
CTCCAATTGCGCCCGCACGTCGGCATCGAGCGAGGCAGCAGCAGTAGTCGGCGGCGACGAACCATCGGCCGCCGGCGTCGCGACGCATCCGCTCAACACCAACGCGGCGATCGTCGCCACCGTGACGACCGCCCATCTCGAGTTCCGCATCGCAGGCCCCCCCTCGGCGTCATTCGCGACACTACGCCGCGGGCGCTCGGCGCTGCCGAAGGGGTCCGCCCCACTTGTGGGGTCGATCGGCGTCAGGGCCCCCGATCCAGGCCGGCACCTCGCGCCGAGGTCAGCGGCCGACCCGCAGATCGCTCCATCCGAACCCGCCGGCCTCGGGAAGCGCCCCGCGAATCTGCGCCGCAGTGAACATGCGCCGCGGTCGCAGGTCGTCGGGCACGGATGCCGCGGGCGGCGCGGCATCTGTCACGCCCTCGGCCAGCATGCGCACCTGCGCCTTCGAGACGAGCGGCACCTTCATCGTCCACTCGGCGACCTGCGCGAGCGCGTACTGCGCCCACACCGGCCACGGCACGACGACCACACGGCGGTCGACGACGGATGCCACGCGCCGCACGGCTTTCGACAGCATGAGCTGTTCGGCGCCCACGACCGCGACGGTCTCCCGCGGCATCCGCCCGTCGACCGCGGCTTCGAGGATGTCGGTGAGGTCCTCGATCGGGATGGGCCGGATCGGCAGCTCGCGGAACCCGACGGTCGCGAAGACCGGGACCGTCTGCACGGTGTGGCTGAGGTGATCGATGAGGTGGTCGCCGCGGCCGTAGATCATGCCGGCCTTCAGGATCGTGTAGTCCAGACCGGAGTCGCGGATGAGCTCCTCGGCCGCCCACTTCGACTCGTGGTACGGCGACCCGCAGTCGGGCCGCGCCCGCAGGAAGCTCAGCATGATGACCTTGCGGACGCCGGCCCGCTTCGCGGCCTCGATCACGTTGGCGGTGCCCTCGATGTGCACGCGCTCGTAGGTCTGGTCGCCGATCTCGCGGTTGATGCCGGCGCAATGCGCGACGACCTCGCAGCCCGCGAACGCCGCGGTGAGTGCGTCGACATCGCCGGTGTCGACGCCGGTGCGGCGCGAGATGATGACGGATGCCTCGGGCCCGAGTCGTTCGGCGAGGTGGCGTCCGACGAATCCGGTGCCGCCGGTGATCGCGGTGCGGGGATGGGTCACGTCGCGAGTCTAGGGTTCCTGCGAGTGCGCCCTCACCGCACGTGCCTGAGCTTCATGGGGTTGCCGACGCCGTGGATGGCGGAGATCCCGTCGTCGGCGAAGTCGAGCGCCAGCACCGACACGACGCGACCCCGGCGGCGTGCGACGACCCCGGGTTGCGCGTTCACCTCGGCGACCTCGAAGTCGAGGCCGAGTCCGCCGACGCCGGCGAGGAACTGCCGGGCGACCGATTCGGCGCCGACGACCACTTCGGTCGGCGCCTCGGGGTAGATGCCGCCCGAATCGAAGTGGCCCGTGGCATCCGCTGCGAGCACCGCGACCAGGCCCTCGAGGTCGCCGTCGGATGCCGCGGCCGCGAATCGCTGGGACAGGAGGCGCGCGGCGGCGGGATCGACAGCGAACCGGGCGGCGCCCTGCGCGGCGATCCGCTTCCGCGCCCGCGACGCCGACTGCCGCGCGCTCGCCGGGCTCACCCCGAGGACGTCCGCGATGCGGTCGAACCCGAGGTCGAAGACGTCGTGGAGGAGGAACGCCGTGCGCTCGGCCGGCGTGAGCTGCTCGAGCACGACGAGCAGCGCCATGCGGACCGAGTCGTCGAGGGTGACGCGGTCCTCGGGGAGCGTGCGCTCATCGGTGACGATGGGCTCGGGCAGCCACGGCCCGATGTAGGCGCGGCGCGAGTGCTCGTGCGCTCGCAGCCGGTCGATCGCGAGCCGCGACGAGACGGTGACGAGCCAGGCGCGCGGGTCCTCGAGCGGCGCGGCGGCCGGATCGTCGTCGCGGGCGAGGAGGCGCAGGTAGGTCTCCTGGGTGACATCCTCGGCCTCGGCGACGGAGCCGAGCACCCGGTAGGCGACGTCGCGTACGACGTGCCGGTACTCGATCCACAGGTCGGCGAACTCGGTCATGACATGGAGACGATCCACCCTGCACGAATGTGACGCAAGCGCTGAGGTCGAGAACAGATGCCGCGTGCGGATGTCACATCGACCACGGTTCATCCGTCTCCTCTGCATGAACGAGACCTCCGAACAGTCCCGAGCCCCTGAGCCGCGCGTCGCCGGCGGGCCGCCGCGCCGGCTCGTGGATGCGACCGCGCCCGTCGCCCGCGCCCTGGCAGGACGGCGGTGGGTGCCGCTCTGGGCACTCATTCGTCATCGGGGGCGGCGCAGCGGCACCGCGTACGAGACGCCCATCGCGGTCGTGCCGACGTCGGATGCCGCGATCGTGATGATCGGCCTGCCGTGGGGCGTGAAGACGAATTGGGCGCGCAACGTCGTCGCGGCGGATCGGGCTTCGCTTCGCTGGAAGGGACGCGACGTCGAGCTCGTCCATCCGCGGATCGTCGACGGCGCGGAAGCGGAGCGGCTCGCGAAGGCGCCGTTCCGTCCGGTGCTGAAGCGCTTCCCGGCGGCGATCGTGCTCGACCGGGTGTGATCGCGCGGCATGGTTCCCCGAGCGCGACGTTCAGCGCGGCCCGCGCCGCCGGCCGAACAGCCCGGCGAACACGGCGTGCAGGAACGGGATCACCGACAGCACCATCAGCGTGATGCCCCAGACCGGCTCGTCGTTGCGGAGCAGGACGCCGCCGAGGAACAACCCCACGAACAGCACCGCCGAGACGACCCGCTGCGCCGCGTTCTCGAGTCGCACCATCCGGTGCTCGATCTTCGGTGAGCTCGCGACCACGCGCCCTTCCTCGATGCGGGTCGCGAGCGCGTCGACGCGCTGCGGCAGCCCGGCGAGCGTGCCCGCGTACGACAGCGCCTGCTGCCCGAGCGCCTGCACGAAGTTGCCGCGCTCGTCGCGCAGGAGTTGCGCGGCGTAGGGCTCGACGGCGTCCCACATGTTGAAGTCGGGGTCGAGCGAGCTGCACATGCCCGAGGTGAGCGACATCGCCCGGATGATCAGCAGGAAGTTGTCGGGCAGCGTGAACGGCAGCGCCCGCACCACCTCGCCGAACTCGATCGCGAAGCTGCGCAGCTCGCGCTCGTCGACCTGTCGCACCTCGGCCAGGCCCATCCCACCGAACCGGGCGAACAGCTCGGACATCGCGCGCTCGAGCTCGGCCGTCTCGGCCGACGGCAGCAGGATGCCGACACTCCGGATGCTCTCGACCAGGCGCTTCCCGTCGCGCGCGGCGACGGCGAGCATGAGCTGCTGCAGGCCGCGGCGCAGACCGTCGGGCACCTCGCCCATCATGCCGAAGTCGATGAACGTGAGCCGGTACGCCGGTGACGGGCGGCCCGACGCGGCATCCGTGCCCCTCGAGGCCGGCGACGCGGCATCCGTCACCCGCTCGACCGGCGTGACGAAGATGTTGCCGGGGTGCGGGTCGGCGTGGAAGAAGCCGTCGCGGAAGAGCTGGTCGAACATGACGGTCGCGAACTGCTTCGCAACGGCCTTCGGGTCGATGCCCGCTGCGCGCAGGGCCTCGAGGTCGTTGATCTTGATCGCGGTCACGTCGGCGAGGGTCAGCACGCGGCGCGTCGTGCGCTCCCAGACGACCTCGGGCGCCGCGACGCGCGGGTCACCGGCGAAGCTCGCGGCGAACCGCTCGGCGTTGGCGGCTTCGTGCAGGTAGTCGATCTCCTCGAGGCTCGTGGTGGCGAACTCCTCGACGAGGGAGGGGACGTCCACGTGGTTCGCGACGAAGCGCACGCGGCTGAGCCATCCGGCGACGCGACGCAGCGCCGACAGGTCGACGTCGACGATCGTCTCGATGCCCGGTCGCTGCACCTTGACGACGGCCTCGTCGTATCCCATGTCGGCGGCGTCGAGCGGCGAGAGCGTGGCCCGGTGCGCCTGGCCGAGGGATGCCGCGGCGAGCGGTGTCGGGTCGAACGACGCGTACGCCCGCTCGAGCGGCATGCCCAGCTCGGCCTCCGCGAGTCGCCGGATCGCGTCGAAGGGCACGGGCGGCACCTCGTCTTGGAGGCCGGCGAGCTCGCGGGTGATCTCGGGCGGCAGCACGTCGAGCCGCGACGACATGTATTGACCGACCTTGATCATGAGGCCGCCGAGGTCGACCGCGAGCGCGTGGAAGCGCCGCGCGATCGTCGTCAGCCGCGCTTCACGCCCGCGTGCCGCGAACTTGCCCAGCCCGATCCGCGGCAGCACGAGCTCGTACCACCACGTCTGGACGATGTATCGGGCGGCGAATCGAAGGATCCGCCGGTAGCGGGCGCGAGTGTTCCCCACATCGGGCATCCTGCCTGCTGGACGCCGACGTGTCGAGGGCACCGAGTCAGCCCTGGGCGAGGATCGAGTAGAGCCGACGACGCGCGTCGTCGAGCACCTCGACCGCCTGCTTCACCTGCTCGGGCGTTCCCGAGCGCTGGATCTGCGCCGCCGCCTGCGCCAGTTCGATGCCGGCCTTGGGCAGCGCCCCGCCGGGTCCGAAGTCACGCGGGCTCGAGGTCTGCCACGGCGCCGGGCGATCAGCGGATGCCTCGGCCTCCGCCCGTCCCGCTTCCGTCAGCGAATAGGTCTTGCGGCCATCCGCCTCCTCGGCGGTGATGAGTCCCTCGTCGGCGAGCAGCTGCAGCGTCGGATACACCGAGCCCGCGCTCGGCTTCCACGCGCCGCCGCTGCGCTCGGCGATCTCGCTGATGATCTGGTAGCCGTGCATCGGCTTCTCGGCGAGGAGCGTGAGCACCGCCGCGCGGACGTCGCCGCGGCCCATGCGAGGGCCGGCCTTCTGCTCGAACATGCCGCGGAGCTGGCTGAGGGCGTCCCACAGGTTGGGGCCTTGGCCGCCCTGCCCCCAGTTGCTCGAGGGGCCGGTGAAGCCGCCGCCCATGTACGAATCGCTCATGATGACCTCCCGTGTGACGGGGCCCTGGTCGGGTCTCGACGATATATCAACGATATATCGCTAGTGCTGGATGAGGATAGTATCTCGACGAGGCAGCCCCGTTGGTAGCCGAAGGCAAGTGACGCGGCACTGACGACAGCGTCATCTGCCCCGCCCCCTATGCGGCCCCTGCCGTGTTGAGAGGAGTGACAAGGGACTCGGCCACGAACGCGATGTTAGATAGTGTGGCTGGAGATCCCAGGCGTCAGGTCCCGAGTGCGGTGCTTCCTCAAGCCAATTGGGGACGCTCGACTAGAAGAGTGAGGGATGAACCTTGCCGGATGGCGGAGTGGCGATTGAAGGCCTGAACCTCGTCTTGCGTGGTGCGTTCACGCCGATCTTGTTCTCGCCAGCTTGGTTCAAAGAACGAGGCCTAATCGGGGAGCCCGAACTGGCGGCGGCTGGTGTCGAGGTAATTGCAGGCGAGATTGCATCTTTTCGCCTGGGGTGGTTAGGCGTTCACGTGACGCCTGACGGTTTTCAAGTCTCGACATCAGAGGTCGAGGAATTTCCGCGCCTTCGGGATGTCGCCCTCGGTGCACTGAGGCTCTTGGAACAAACACCATTGGGTGCGCTCGGCATCAATAGAAACTTTCACACGATTATTGGGTCCTCGACCGCTCGACACCGCATTGGCGACACGATAGTCCCAAAGGAAATCTGGAATGACACCCTCGTGCTTCCGGGGATGCGTAGCGCAACGCTGTGGGGGGTTCGACCAGACGGGTACAGTGGCCATTTCCAAGTCCAGGTGGAACCATCTTTTCAGGTAACGAACGGCATATATGTTGGCGCCAACGATCATTTCAACCTGACGGTCGATCCAAATCCTCCACAGTCTCGCGAGGATTTCGATCGTGAGGAAGAGGTCCCGGATCCCACGCCGACTCTTGAGAAGCGAACATTAGCATTGAAGATTCTCACTGAGGAGTGGACTGCGTCAATGGGGCGCGCGGAGGCGGCACACGCTAGAGTCATATCCTTCTCGGAGGGCCTCTCATGACTGTAACTGCGACGTACCAGAAGCACGCAGACTCAACTGTGGCCCTTCCTGAGCCCGACGTTTCTGATGCCGCTCTCAGGCGTAGATTTCAGAAAGTTGGGGTCGGTCTTGGAAGCCGGCAGGACGTTCGGTCGCGGGAGTCGACCGAGAGTCAGATCGACCAGCGCCTTACTGACGCTTATCGGAGATATCAACATGAGCTCCAGAGCGAACGGGCTTCCCGGCCAGCCCAACCCCGCGTATCGGGTCTTGAAACTTGGGACGCGCGCGTCTTGGAGGTCGACGGCGACATCATCACGGTGGAGCTAGTTGCGGATGGCGGTGCGGAGCAGCCGCTCATCGCGGACTTTTCCGCTTCGCAAGTGTCGCCCGACGAGGAGATTCAGGCGGGCGATGTGCTGTACGTAACGGTTCGTTCAGTGGCAGGACCTGCGGGACACAGGAATCTAACAACCTCAGTTCGGCCGCGGAGACTTGGTTACTGGACGGAGGCTGAGGTTCGATCTCAGCGAGAGCGCGCGAATACTTTGGCACAGAGCCTCGATGGCCTCATCGGTTGACCTTCCCCAGTACACGGCTCCAGCTGCCGATCAGGTTGAGGTATCAATCTTCGGACCAGGGCGTGGCGAAGCGATCGCCGTTCACCTCGGCGCTGGTGAATGGATGACAGTTGACTCCTGCCTGAACCAGCAGACTCGAGAGCATCCAGTCCTCGAATACTTTGAGAGAATCGGGATCGATCCAGCGCGAGCGATACGCCTAGTAGTCGGTACACATGCACACGACGATCACACTGCGGGGATCAGCGATTTGTACCGCAAAGCAAGCGATGCCCAGTACGTCACGTCGGCGGCCTACACAGGTAACGAATTCTTCGCCGCAGTTGAGGCGGACGCAGACATCGAAGACCAACTCACGGTTTCTGTAAGGCGGGAATACCGAGAGGTCCTGAAGGAGGTTGTCGCGCGGCGACAACTCAACGACGGCCGCTATCCCCTTCTGAAGGCTGACGAACAAAAGCTCATCTGGCGTCGACCAGAAGCGGGTAACGGGGTAGGCGCTCGAGTGCTTGCGTTGTCACCATCCCCCCGGGCTGTGCACAGAGCAGATACAGCGCTTGCTGAAGGGGCTGCCTCCGCCGGATCTCGAAAGAGGCTCGCAGCAATTGATCCGAATGAGCTCTCAGTCGCACTGTGGATCGAAGCGGGCCCGGCTCGAGTGCTCTTGGGGGCAGACTTGACGGTTGGGCCTTCTGGTTGTGGGTGGCAGGCCGTCGTTGCGACCCATCAGCCGGATTCGCAAGCCTCGCTGTATAAGGTTCCACACCACGGGTCGCCGAACGCGGACTATGGCGATGTCTGGACACGGCTGCTCGAACCACAGGTGCTGTCCCTTGTCGCACCATTTCGGCAAGGTCGAAACCCGCGGCCAAATTCCGATGATGTGAGAAGGATTAGAGAGCGATCAGGTAGAGCCTTCGCCTCTGCTCAGACACGGCCCCCTACACCCGGTCGAACTGTGAAGGAGACTCGCGCGAAGCTGGCTGGCGTGGCACTCGACGTTCGAGATCCCTACGGGAAGCCTGGACACGTTCAGGCCCGTATTGGTGCGGGTCTCCAGTGGCAAGTTGGTCTCGCACATCCGGCTTACGAACTCAACTGACGACGACCCGGTGCACCAGCAATTCGGTCTCCCCTTCAGACCTTCGTCGGATGGTCCGAAATGCCCAAGGGTGACTGAACGGTGCCCGCATCGGCCAATCGGCGACCCGAGTTGTGCTCGGGTCAGGTTCCGATGCGCCATTCCGGATAGACCCATTCTGACTCCCACTCGAGCGGCTCCGAGAGGGTCATCACACGCGAAAACTCTTCAAAGTATGACCGTGCGATCGTTGTGTCATGAATCTCGACCGCGTTCTCGAAGGAGTATCCAGCGTTCTTTGAGAAGTTGAACGATCCGGTCCAGACAGCGACGGGCTGAAGCCGGTCAGCGACATCGTGGGCGGCCTCGTTGACTTGGAGGCGGACGAGGAATTTATGATGCATTCGCGGCATTGCCGGGGACTTGGCCGAATTGTGATTTCCCACACAGCGAACTGGCTCGAGTGTAGGGTCGCCCGCGTACGACGCGGTGCCGAGCGGTTGCGGAAACTGGAACCGTGCGAATGAGTTGTGGAGCAAACCATAGGACGCCCGAAGCCTTGCGGCCCAATCGGCGGCCGCGCGAGCGTCGGGCCGCAGGAAGTCTTCCTTCTGCACCACTAACGAAGCCTCTCGTCCCGCCAGAGCCCGAAGCAGGCGGTGCTCTGTGAGCCACGCGATACAACCCACAACGGCCGGCGAGTCCTCAATGAAGCCAATAGCACGTTCTGTGAGATCGCCAAAGTGAGCTATGACAGCGCCAGACGGCGTAGTGCGCTGGTCGTCATCCCACGGGTAGGAAGTGTGGTCTTCGAATACCGGACGCTCGCGGTGCAAGCTTCGGGTTACACGGTCGGAGCCGCCCGACCCCGAGTAGTCACGCCAGATACGAGTCTCCGCCATCTGTGAAATCTACACGTGAGGCGGGGCGTGGATACTCGCGAAACGGTAGGGTGCGCCGCGGCGTAATGCCATCGCGCGAACCTGCTTCCTTGGCGGCCGGGAATACCCACGCCCCCACCGCGTTGAACTTGAGCGTACCCAACTCAAGTTCCCCAGGAGGACTAGGTGCCCGAAGACTTCAGCGACACCGGCGCGAACTCGTTCGACGAGTTCCTCGCCCGGTATCTCGCGGGTGAGCAGGCCAGGCAGGCGCGGTCGATCGACCTCAGCCGGTTCCTGACCGCGCGCACCCAGAGCATCCTGCAGCGTGCCGGCAAGTTCGCGCTCGAGCGCGGACAGACCGAGCTCGACGCGCTGCACATCCTGCGCGTCATCGTCGAGGACGAGGCGGTCACGCAGGCCATCCAGCGCATCGGCGTCGCGCCGGAGCGCATCATCACCGCGACCGAGGCGCGGCTGCCCGCGGCATCCGAGGCTGATTTCGAGAGCCTCAATCAGCGGAGGGACGCGGCCACCATCACGCCGTCGGCGTCTCGCGCGTTGTTCCACGCGTACCAGGTGGCGCGGTCGAGCGGCTCGACGTACATCGATCCCGAGCACCTCTTCTTCGCGCTCGTGCTGGGGCAGGATGCCCCTGCCGGCCAGGTGCTGGCGCGTGCCGGTGTGACCGCCGAGGCGCTCACGCAGCAGATCCGGGAGACCGTCGACGGTATCGACGACGAGTCCCTTCGACAGGCTCAGGGACCGGAGAGCGCCGCCGCCGCGGCATCCGACACCCCCATGCTCGACAAGTTCGGCATAGACCTCACCCAGCGCGCCCGTGACGGCGAGCTCGACCCGGTGATCGGACGTGTCGACGAGATCGAGCAGACGATCGAGATCCTGAGCCGCCGCACGAAGAACAACCCCGTGCTGATCGGCGAGGCCGGCGTCGGCAAGACCGCGATCGTCGAGGGACTCGCCCGCGCGATCGTCGAGGAGTCGGTGCCCGAGGCCCTGCTCGGCAAGCGAGTGATCTCGCTCGACCTGCCCGGCATGCTCGCCGGCACCCGCTACCGCGGCGACTTCGAGGAGCGCCTCACCAAGACCATGGAGGAGATCGCCGCGCACAAGGGCGAGCTCATCATCTTCATCGATGAGATCCACACCGTCGTCGGTGCGGGCGGCTCGGGCGACGGCGGCACCGACGCGGGCAACATCCTGAAGCCGCGCCTCGCGCGGGGTGAGCTGCACCTCGTCGGCGCGACCACGCTCAAGGAGTACCGCCAGATCGAGAAGGACCCGGCGCTCGAGCGTCGCTTCCAGCCCGTGAAGGTCGGCGAGCCCTCGATCGAGGACTCGGTGCTGATCCTGCAGGGCCTCAAGCCCGCGTACGAGCAGCACCACGGCGTCGAGTACACGGATGCCGCGATCCGCTCGGCCGTCGAGCTGAGCGCCCGCTACCTCAGCGAGCGTGTGCTGCCCGACAAGGCGATCGACCTCATCGACCAGGCGGGCGCGCGACTGCGCCTGCGCCTCGGCGTGAAGGTGGACGTGTCCGAGCTCATCGGTCGACTGGCCGAGCTCGAGGCCGACAAGAACGCCGCCGTCACGGCCGAGCACTACGAGGAGGCGTCGCGCATCCGCGACGAGATCTCGAAGGTGCAGGACAAGCTCGACGACGCGACGGCCGACGCCATCAAGCGCGGCAAGGTCGCGCAGGCGCAGGCAGGCTTCGACGGGCTCAGCCAGCGGAACGAAACCGTCATCGACGAGGCGCAGATCGCCGCGGTGATCTCTCGTGCGACCGGCATCCCGGTCAACCGCCTCACCGAGGGCGAGCGCGAGCGCCTGGCCGAGCTCGAGCAGGAGCTGCACGCCCGGGTCATCGGGCAGGACGACGCCGTGACCGCCGTCGCGCGCGCCGTGCGCCGCAACCGCACCGGCATGGGCGACGCGAAGCGTCCCGTGGGTTCGTTCCTGTTCCTCGGCCCGACCGGCGTCGGCAAGACGGAGCTGGCGCGTGCGCTGGCCGACCGCCTGTTCGACGACGAGGGCGCGATCATCCGCTTCGACATGAGCGAGTTCGGCGAGCGGCACACCGTGTCGCGGCTCGTCGGCGCCCCTCCCGGTTATGTCGGTTACGACGAGGCCGGACAGCTCACCGAGCGCGTTCGTCGGAACCCGTACTCGATCGTGCTGTTCGACGAGATCGAGAAGGCGCACCCCGACGTGTTCAACCTGCTGCTGCAGGTGCTCGACGACGGTCGCCTCACCGACGGGCAGGGTCGCACGGTCGACTTCCGCAACACCGTGGTCGTGATGACCTCGAACCTCGGCTCCGAGTTCCTCGCGTCGCGGTCGGGTGCGCTCGGCTTCGTGGCATCCGCTGATGGCTCTGGCTTCGCGTCGCAGGACGACGTGCGCCAGCGCGTCATGGGCAAGGTGCGCGAGGCCATGCGACCCGAGTTCCTGAACCGCATCGATGAGATCGTGCTGTTCCAGAAGCTCTCGCAGGACGAGATCGCACAGATCGTGCGCCTCATGCTGGGTGCGACGGTCGGGCGGCTCTCGGCTCGTGAGGTCGGCTTCGAGGCGACGGATGCCGCGGTCGCCTGGCTCGCCGAGCACGGCTACGAGCCCGAGTACGGAGCTCGCCCGCTGCGTCGCCTGATCCAGCGCGAGGTCGAGGACCGGATCGCGGACCTGTTCGTCACCGGCGCCCTCGGCGACGGCGAGGCCGTGCAGGTCGACACGGTCGACGGGCAGCTCGTCGTCACTCCGGTGGCGCGCGCGACCGTGGAGCTGCCGGCGGCGGCGTAACCCCCACCGGTGGTCGAGGAGCGCCGCCGCACCCGGTGGTCGAGTAGCGCCGCCGAAGGCGACGCGTATCGAGACCCACGACCCCATCGCACGAACGCCCGGTCCCTGTCGCAGGGGCCGGGCGTTCGTCGACTCACGGCTGGGGATCGAGCGAATGGTTCGCCGTTGCGCGGTGCTACGTTCTTGCCATGATGCTCTCCCGTGGGTCCGATCTTCGTTCCGCTGTGAACCCTTCGTGACGCGCATCGCCTCACGGCTCGCGGCGTTCGCGCGAGGAGCCACGAACCGGAGAGCGATGCTGCTCGGCGCCATCGGCATGGCCGTGCTCGTGGTCGGCACCGTGGCATCCGTGGCAATCTCCCTCGGCGTTCAGGAGGAGCACCGCCGGCAGCTCCTCACAGACGTCACGGAGTCCGTCTCCGAATTCGAAACCGACGTGGCGTCCATCCGATCGGCCGACGCTTCGTATGAAGCCGAAGTCGCGGCAGCCGCCGACTTGGCCGCTGAACTGTCCGCCACGCTGGAGCTGCCGCCGCAACGGTTCCAAGCCACGGCGAGGACGGAGGTCGAGGCAGCACTCGCACAGCTCACGAAGGCGTCATCGCCGCTTCCGGGGCGGACCGAGACGATCGTCATGGTGCGCGATGAGGCGACGCTCGACGAGCTGCGCACCGCCCAGAAGGAGCTCACCGAAGCGATCGGCGATCTCGATGATCGAGCCGACGACCTGGAAGCGCGCCGGTCGGACCTCGCCGACGCGATGGACGCGGCACGCTCCGCCGCGAAGGCGCTCGTCGACGGCGTCATCGTCGACACCGAGGGCCTGCTGGCCGCGAACCCGGCAGCATCCGTCGAATCGGCGGATCGAGTCCGCGCAGTCGTGACTGCGCTCGGCGTCGGGTGGGCTGCGGACGACCTTCGGGAATGGATCGACGCGATCGCCGCCCTCGAAGCATCGTCGGCAGAGGCCGCTGCCCGACTCGATCCGGAGGATCCGGGCGTCGGCGAGGGCGAGCCGACCACGGGCGGGTCCCCGAGGTCGACGCGGACCTTGCCCATGCCGACGCTTCCGCCGTTGAGCAGTCCGCCGCCGCTGCCGAAGCCCGTGGACATCTGGCCCCTCATCTGGAACGAGCACTGGCGACCTCTCTCGGAGTGCGCAGGGAACATGGCTCTGGTGAAGACGTTCCCCACGAACGACTTCGGCAACGGTCTCGACTCGGGTATGTCCACCCCCTGGACGCACGACTGGGGCTGGGACGGCATCTACATCTACTCCTGCTTCTCCTGACGTTCCCTCGACCGCCGAGGTTCCAAGGTTCCGAAGTTCCGAAGTTCCGAAGTTCCGACGTGGAGCTGCGGGTGTCGGCGTAACCCGTCGTGGCGGTCGAGTAGCGCCGCGCGAAGCGCGACGCGTATCGAGACCCGATCAACTCCTGCGGCTCAGGCCGCCGCCGCCCGCGCGTCGCGCGCGAACTCGGCCCCCAGTCGACGTGCCTCGGCGTGTGCGGCGAGGCGGGCGGGCTCGGGGTCGCCGACGGCGAGGTTCGGCCGGAACTCGATCGAGTCGATCTCGTGCACACCTGCCCAGCGCAGCCAGCCGTCGAAGAACGGCTGCTGGAAGTCGCTGCCGAAGGCCGGCGGTCGCTCATCGCCGTAGACCGCGCTGGTGTAGACGACCGCGGCGCGCTTGCCCTCGAGCAGGCCCGTGTAGCCGGTCTCCCCATCGAAGCCGAAGGCCCAGCCCGGCTGGCTGACGACATCGATGAACTGCTTCGCGATGTAGGGCACGCCCGAGTTCCACATCGGCAGGCTGAACAGGTAGAGGTCGGCGGCGGCGAATCGCTCGAACGCGAGGCGGGCGCGATGCCAGGCGAGCTCCTCGGCGCCCTGCGGGGCTTCGCCGGCGAACACCCGCATCTTCGCCCCGGCGGCCTCGGGGCCGAACTCGGGCAGCGATCCGTCCCAGAGGTTCCAGTGGTCGACGGATGCCTCGGGCGAAGCCTGTTCGAACGCCTCGACGAACGTACGGGCGATCGCGAGCGAATGGGAGGCGTCACCGCGAGGTGATGCGGAGATATGGAGAAGCGTGGTCATGCTCGGTCCTTTCAAGTGTGTGCGGACGCACATAATTCTGCGTTGCCAGAGTATTGCATATGTGTGCGCACGCACGCAAGTGATAGCATCGATCCATGCCGAGTGATGCCGAACGCGCCTGGGAGTCCCTGTTGCGGCTGCATGCCGCCGTGCTGCCGCGTCTCGAGCGCGCCGTGGCGAGCGACGGCGGGCTGTCGCTCAGCTGGTACGACGTCCTGCTCGAGCTGAACGACGGCGGCGGCCGGCTCACGATGGGCCAACTCGCCGAGCGCGTCGTGCTCAGCCGCACCCGGGTGAGCCGCCTCGTCGACGAGCTCGTCCGGGCCGGCCTCGTCGCCCGTGAGGTCAACCCCGACGACGGGCGCTCGGCCTTCGCCGTGCTCACGGCTGCGGGGCGCCGCCGCTTCCTCGCGGGGGCGAAGGCGTACCTGCCGGCGATCGACCACGAGTTCGCCCCCGTCGGTACCGAGGGGCTGCGGCTGCTCGCCGAGGCGCTCGAGACGGCGCTCGCCGCGGTCGACCCCGAGGCTCCGATCCGCGAGCCCCGGTCACCGTCAGCGTCGCTGAGGGGCTGAACCCACGCGTGCGGTCCTGGCGATTCGTGTGCCAGTCTGAACTGCAGCCCGTGTCGGGATCGGCGACGAAGGGGTATCGATGAGCCAGGACTCGGCCGACGCCGCCTCGACGGCCGACGCCCCGACGGCCGAGGCACCGGCGCGGGGCTCCCGGTGGCGCCATCGGCCATTCATCGAGATCGTCGCGGTGGCGATGCTGTCGGTGACCGCCATCCTCACCGCCTGGTGCGGGTTCCAGGCGTCGAAGTGGAGCGGTGAGCGGTCGATCGCGTTCGCCGAGGCATCCGCCGCTCGGGTCGAGGCGACCGACGCCGACGGCCAGGCACGCGAGGCCCGGATCGCCGACCTGATCATCTACGCCGAGTGGCTGACCGCCACGGCGCAGGGCGACCTGATCCTCGCCGACCAGATCGAGGCCCGATTCACGCCCCACTTCAGGATCGCCTTCGACGCCTGGCAGGCCGATCGTGAGGCGGAGCCCGGGCCGTTCGCGATGGCCGAATACGTGCCGCCGGGCGCGGAGAAGAGCGCGGAACGCTCGGCCTATGCCGAGGCGCGCTTCGCGGACGCGCTCGAGGACACCGAGCGGGGCGACAACTACTCGCTGCTGACGGTGCTCTTCGCGCTGGTGCTCTTCCTGACCGCGATGGCCCAGCGCGACATCCACCACGTCGCGGCGTGGATCATGCTCGGGCTGGCCGGCGCCATCGCGGTGGGCGGGCTCATCGTGCTGTTCACCTTCCCGGTGCTGTTCTGACCCGCGGGCCCCTGAGGACGGGCGCGCTCAGCGTAGGAGCACGCGCACCTGGTCCCTGATCTCCTGCAGGATGTCGTCGACCGTGCTGGCGACAGTCGCTGGGGACGCCATGCCGATGAACATGGTCGCCGAGACGACGCGGGCAAGCGTGGCGGCGTCGTCGGAGCCGACTCGGTCGTCGCGTCGCAGCACGGCGGCGATCGCCTCCTCGGTCTGGATCGTCAAGGCGAGGGCGTCGCGGTGGTGCGGCTCCTCGGGGTCGCCGAAGACGAGCTCACGCAGGTAGGTTCGCCCGTTGTCGACCTGGACGCGGTTGCACTCCACGATCGGACGGATGATCGCCATCACCGCGTCGAGTGCATCGGGGATGCCCTGGGCGGCGGCCCGACCCTCCTCGAGCGCGTCGACGTAGCCGGAGTTCTGCACGAGCAGGAGCAGCTCGCCCTTGGTCTTCGCATAGAGGAAGAGGGTGCCGGTACCGATGTCGGCCTTCTCGGCGATCTGCTGCGTGGTGACCTCGTCGACGCCGTGCTCGGCGAAGAGTTCTCGCGCGGCGGCGGTGATGCGTTCGAGCTTGGCCTGCTTGTTCCGCTCGCGCCGTCCGACCGGTGGGGTCGCGAGTTCCATGTCGGGTCCTCCAGCAATTCGATCTGACTGTGCTCAGTTACGAACATAGTCCGGGAGGACTCGGCCTTCGCTGACATACGTCAATGCTTCGGACACCTCGTAGGCGTGGATGGCGGAGGCGAATTCCGAGAGCCCGTCCGAGGCCTTCGCGAGCTCATCGCTGTCGAAGAACGCCGCTCGCTCGGATGCGCCGGTGAAGCCCAGCATCAGCGAGGCGTGGAAGCGCTGGTCGGCGGGGTTGTCGTGGTCGACGTTCGGCGTGTCCCAGAGCTTCTCGTTCCATGGCATGAACACCTCGGTTCGCAACTCGGTCAGCGCGCCCGTGTTCGCGAGAGCGGGCACGAGCTCGTCGGTGAGGTGCAGGCGGAATCGTCTGGTGCCGACGCCTTCTCGTCTCCTGAGGTAGACGAGGGCTCGAGCGCCCGTTCGCTCGCCGGGCCGCGCGACGTCGTACCAGCGGGTCGTGTTCGGCGGCCCGGCGTAGAGCAGGGTGCGCCGGAACAAGTTGATCTCGTCCTTGTACGCGAGCCGGGTCTGCTTGCGGCCCAGAAGCGGCGACAGGGCCGACTGGAACGTGACATCGGCGACCCCGTCGATCCTGCGATCGGCGGGAATGGTCGTCTCAACGCCGTGGGTGGCAGGCCAGAGCCCGGGATTGATCGCGGCGAGGTGGATCTGCCGATACTCGTCGAACCCGGGCGTGGCCGAGATGATCTTCGAGTGGGGTCCCTTCCAGTAGTCCATCCCCTGTTGTCGCGGCTGATCGGTGCGCATCCAGAGCAGGATCGATGATGCGAAGGGCTTCTTCGTGAACGGAATCGTGGTGGTCATCGTTGGTCCTTCAGGTGATTTCGGATGCCGCTGTGCCGGTCAGCGGGCGAGGAATTCGACCGCGAGGGGAGCGAACGTGTCGTGGAACTGGAAGATGCCGCCGTGTCCGGAGTCGGGGTAGATGACCAGTTCGGATCCCGTGATGCGGCGGTGCAGGTCTTCGGAGAGCACCGAGGGCACCATGCGGTCGTTGTCGCCGTTGGCGATCAGGGTGGGATGGGTGAGCTTCGACAGGTCGGCGGGCGCCGAGCGCCCCCAGTTCTTGATCGCCTTCAGCTGCGTCTGGAACGCCTTCACCGTTACCGGCGCGTCACGGTCGACGGTGCGCTCCTGGAGCCGCTTCACGAATGCCTTCGCAGCGGGCTTGCCGGTGGCGTTGCGGTTGAAGAACAAGAACTCCTTCGGGTCGGACCGAGTCAACGCGGCACGCAGGATGTCGAAGTAGGTGGTGCCGGCGACCTTGTCGATGTCCGTGCCGCCGGCGGGGCCGGTGCCGGTGAGGACGAGCTTGCGCACCAGTTCGGGGTGCTTGGCTACGAGCGCCTGGGCGACCATGCCTCCGAGCGAGAAGGAGAAGACGTCGATGTTGTCGAACCCGAGCGCGCGGATGAAGGTGTACGCGTCGTCGGCCATCGCCTCGACGGTGTCGGGCACGTCGCCGCTGGACGCGCCGACGCCGCGGTTGTCGAAGGTGATGACGTGGCGGTTCTTCGCGATCGGGTCCACGATGCGGGGGTCCCAGTTGTCGAGGTTCGCGGCGAGGTGGACGAAGAAGACAACGGGGATGCCGCCCCTCGGTCCCAGCTCGCGATAGGCGTACGTGACGCCGCCGGCGTCGATGGTGCGGACAGGCGCCTGTGCGTACGAGGTGTTGACCGGGGCATTCGGGGTGTCGGTGATGCTCATGACGGTTCTCCTTGTGTCTCGTGCTTGTATAACCGAGTGCCCTCAATTATGAGGGCACTCAGTAAAGCTGTCAAGATGGAGCTTCGGGCGGTGCACGAATTGAGCTGCGGAGGAATCCGCCGTCGTCAGGGCCGAGCCCGCAGCTCCCGCGCCGCCGCGCGGTACGCCTCCGTCGCGGTTGCGAGGTACGAGGCGAGCCCCTCGAGCTGGTGCTCGTCGAGCCCGGTGAACGCCTTGCTGACCGGCTCGCGCACGACGTCGAGGACCTCCGCCATCCCGTCGGGCATGCGGCCGGTCGCCTCGACCATGACGCGACGCCGGTCCGCGGGATCGGGCACGCGCCGCGCGACATCCGATGCCTCGAGCCGGTCGATCAGGCGAGTGGTGGCGCCCGTGCTGAGCGCCAGGCGCTGGGCCAGCTCGCCGCTCGTCATCGGGCCGTCGACGTCGAGCACGTTCAGGGCCTGGTAGTCGGTCGCGCCGATGCCGACCTCGTCGGCCGCCGCGAGGTGGAACATCACGATCGCCGCGAG
The DNA here is from genome assembly GCF_053618135.1 of Agromyces sp. NPDC055661. Classification (NCBI taxonomy): domain Bacteria; kingdom Bacillati; phylum Actinomycetota; class Actinomycetes; order Micrococcales; family Microbacteriaceae; genus Agromyces; species Agromyces sp. NPDC055661. The sequence goes on along the minus strand of NZ_JBSHHC010000001.1, from coordinate 843,288 downwards.
GTAGCGGCGGTAGCCGGCGGAGAGGCGCTCGAGGTCGTCCGTTGCCATGATCGCTGCCCTCCGGTAGTATCTGCATACGTGCAACTAATGCATGCACGCAGATAATTCTACGGGAGACGCCATGGACGCGACCACCACCACGCCGGACACGATCGAGGCCGCCCTGGCACGGCTCAGCGCCGCGTGGGATGCCGGTGACGCCGCCGCCTACGCGCGCGAGTTCACCGATGACGCGACCTACGTCATCTATGCGGGCATCGTCTACGAGGGCCGCGACGCGATCGAGCGCGGCCACGTGCCGGTCTTCGAGCAGTGGCGGAAGGGCAGCCGCATGCGCATGCGCGTGCGCTCGGTTCGCCACCTCGGCAGCGACGTCGCGGTCGTGCTGACCGAGGGCGGCATCGGCACACGTCGCATCCCGATCGACAAGGTGCAGACCTTCACGATGGTGCGCCGCGACGGCCGCTGGCAGTGCGCCGCGTTCCAGAACACGAAGAAGAACCGGCTCTTCATCCGGATGAATCGCATCTTCGACCCGTTGCGGTGAGCCGGGCGGTGCCGTGATGCCGGATGCCGCTACGTGCTCGGCACCCGGAACAGCTCGGTCCGCGCGACCACTCGATCGCGCTCGGCGGCGAGCGCGAGCCGCCGCGGGTCGGCGAGGTACGCGTCGAGCAGCGCCTGGCTCGGAACCCGGTACAGCTGCACCTCCACCGGGTGCTCCGCGCCGCGGTCGCTCCGGATCCGCTCGGTCACCTCGATGGCGTAGTCGGGCATGAGCGCGAGCACCCGATCCTCGTAGGCGACGAGGTCGTCGTCGAGCCCGGGCTCGGCCCAGAGCAGGCAGCACAGCGTGAACGCGGCATCCTGTGGTGACGACTGCGTCTGCGCAGCCTGCTGCCAGGGCTCGGTGGATGTCGCGGGCGCGCCCTCGGCGCCTCGGGTCGTCCATCGCCCTCGCCGCAGCATCCCCTCGACGCCGACGTAGCCCGCGCTGTGCACGAACATCGCGACGAACGCGGTCACGAGCAGCGCAGCGCCGGCGATCCAGCTGACGTCCCAGAACGTCGTCACCATGCCGGCGATGGCGGCGCCCATCGCCAGCGAGCGGGCCACGGTCACGCTGCGCGAGGTCGCGAGGCGATGGCGGTAGAGCTCCTGCCAGTTCAGCACGATGAGCGCGGCGAGCAGCGGAATCGCGACCGCGAAGAGCACGATGCTCGCCAGCCCGAGCGGCGACGGCGCGGCATCCGTGATCAGCGGCTGCACCAGCACGACGCAGATGCCGACGAGGCCGCCGTACATCAGGTTGTTCTGTCGCAGCCATTCGTCGGCGACCTTCGGATCGCGCTGCAGCGCCTGCTCGACGTACTCGTCGTCCCGCATGAACCCCTCCGTTCGGATGCCACTCGTGATTCTGGCATCACGGAGGAGGCGTCTCGATACGCGGCGCCTTCGGCGGCGCTACTCGACGACCGGAGGTGCGTCATGAAACGGGGCATCCGCCGTCTCTCAGGGTGAAGGCAGACGTGGAAGGGGCGGCGAGATGGCGGATCACCTGGAGTACGTGCACGGACCGCTCGGCGAGGTCGCGGTGCTGCCCTGCGCGTGCCCGCGGTTGGCCGACCACCCGCGTCCGACGTCGGCACGCCCCCTGCTTCCGGCAACGGATGCCGCGAGCCATCATTCCGACGCACGGCCGACCGGGCGGCACTTGCGCGGTCGCCGGCGCGTCGAGCCGGTCCCGCGCGCATCCCGCGCACGGCACGCGGCCTGACGCGCCCGCCCGGTTCAGATCGAGCGGAGCAGCGCCCAGATTCCCACAGCCCCGGCGGTGCCGGTGGCGGCCGCCACTCGTGGCCCCTTCGCACGACCCAGCTTGACGAGGCCGAGGGCGGCCAGCGCTCCCAGCCCGAGCAGGGCGAGCCACGAGACGAGCCTGAGGCCGACGAGCCGGCTCGCACGGGAGAACATCGACGACGTCGCGTCGTCGGGGCCGGGATCGCCCGACCCGTCGTGCAGGTACCGGGCGATGGCCGTGAGCTGCGCCTCGTTCTCGAGCGCGGCACCGTGCCCTCCGTGGAACCGGCGGGACTGGTCGAAGTTCGCCATGGCCACGTTCTCGAAGCCGTCGACCCCGGCTGTCCCGACATCCGCGCTGCCGAGGCCGCGCAGCCACGAACAGAGGATGCCGACGGGGACGTCACTCGTCGCCCGGTCGATCCGGACGTCGCCGGGTTCCCAGCCGTTGCCGTCGTCCTTGCGGATCTGCTCGTCGTCGAACAGCCGCTGCCAGTCGTAGCGACGGGGGAGCACCGTGCCGGCGAGGTAGATCCGCTTGAACCGCATCGCCGGGACCCGGTCGAGCGCCCGAGCCATCATGTACGTGCCGTTCGAGTGGCCCGCGAAGACGAATTGGTCGGGGTCGCGCGTCGCGTACGCGTCGCCGTAGAGCTTGAGGAACTCGTGAACCTTGCGTCGCCGCGTGCCGGGCAGGGCGAACTCCATCGCGCTGAAGTAGCCGGTGTCTGGGCTGATCACCTTCGTCTGCTCGGATCCGGACGCCGCCTTGTAGGCCGTGCCGAGGTCCTGCACCCACGTGCCGAGCGCCGACGCGCGGATGCCGTGCAGGATGAACGCCGTCGCTTCGGGCTTCGGCGTCTGCCGCTCGTCGAGCGCCTCGTCGGAGCGCCCCATGATCGCGGTCTTCAGCTGCAGGTACCGGCGCTGCGGATCGGGCGCCGTGTCGATCGAGATGAGTCCGCCGTGGTCGGCACCCGGGATCTCGTAGACCTTCGCACCGGGCATGAACTGCTGGTCGACGATGTCGTCGTGCGTGACCAGCCAATCGGAGGTCCCGAGGACCTGCACGACCGGCGGGCGCTCGACCTTCGCGCGATACGCCTCGAGCCAGCGCAGGCGCAGGTCGGTGATCCAGTAGCCGCCGGCCTGCACCTTCTCGATCGTGAAGTCGTAGAAGGGCGTGGCGATGGCGTAGGCGAGCCGCCACGCGAGCGGGGTGCCCGGGGCATCCGTGCGGTACCCGGCGTTCGGGCTGCCGAGCAGCACGATGCGCCTGACCAGTTCGGTCCACTTTCGGCCGGGCCGATCGGGCGTCGAGGCGTCGTGCAGGAACGCCGCGCGGGCGAGGATGCCGCCGAAGCTGTGCCCCGCGAGGATGATCGCGTCGGGCGGCTCGACGTCGTCCGAGAGCTCGCCGGTCCAGTCGCGGAGCTGCGCCGCGAGATGCCGGACCACCTGGTCGAGGTCGGTGCGCGAGGTGGCCGTCAGCCCGTGCTCGAACACCTTCACACGCCAGTTCGGTGCGAGGTCGTCGCTGAGCCGCTGCACGAGGCCCTGCCAGAGCGGCGCGCCCCTGCGGGTTCGGGCCGGCAGCCCGGGGATGAAGACGAAGAGTCCCCGCTGCACGTCGTGGAGCTTCGGGTCTCGGATGTCGGCGTCGTCCATTGCGCGGCCCCCTCGCTCGCGGTTCGGCGCCACCATGCTAGCGATCGCGGGGCCCGCGGCCATTGGGGAACGCACTGATTTCGTCGTCTTCGTCGGGCGCGCTCCACGCCCGATTCCGATCGAGCAGGAATCGAGAAGCCCGCCACGATCGCCGGGCGTAGCGTCGAGGACATGAACACGCAGACCACGAACATCACCGCCATCGACTCCATCACGCTCGATGCAGCCGACCCCGAGGCGGCCCAGCGCTTCTACGCCGACGCATTCGGCCTCACGACCCAGGTGCGCACGCGCCGGTCGGATGCCGCGAGCACCGGCTTCCGGGGCTACACCATGTCGCTCGTCACGTCGCAGCCCGCGAACGTGCGGGCGCTCTTCGACGCCGCCGTCGCGGCGGGCGCGACCGTGCTGAAGCCGCTCGCGAAGTCCCTCTGGGGGTTCGGCGGCCTCGTGCAGGCGCCCGACGGTGCGATCTGGAACCTCGCCACCTCCGAGAAGAAGGACACCGCGCCCGCCTCGAAGGAGTTCGAGCACATCGTGCTCCTGCTCGGCGTCGAGGACGTGAGCGCGAGCAAGCGCTTCTACGGCGACCGCGGCCTTGCGATCGCGAAGAGCTTCGGCAGCTACGTCGACTTCGCCACACCGTCGAGCCCGATCGGGCTGGGCCTCTACAAGCGACGTGCGCTCGCCAAGACGGCCGGCGTCTCCGAGGAGGGCAGCGGCTCGCACCGCATCCAGGTCAACAGCGACGCGGGCTCGTTCACCGACCCCGACGGCTTCGAGTGGGGGAGCGCGCCGGCCTGACGCATCCGGTGCCGGAGGGCCGACATGCCCAAGTTCCGACGCTCGCGGTTCCGGAGTTCCGAAGTTCCGGCGCTCCTGGTGCCCAATCCCCTCAGATCGCGGCGGCCCTCAGTGAAGGAGGTCGGCCGCATCCGGTCACGGCTGGTGGTCGCCGACCCCGTCGGCGTGGCGGTGGACGACCCGCCACTCGCCGTTCTCGCGGCGGTAGACCTGCGTCGCACGGAGGGTGAGCGTGCGCGGCTCACCGTCGATCGAGGTGGTGAAGCGCTCGTAGCCGACCGTGTAGGCCATGTCGTCGACGACGTCGAACGAGATCAGGTCGAGCTCGTAGCTCGTGCAGTCCGAGAAGGCCACGGCGAGCACCTCGAACGCCTCGACGAGCTGGTCGCGGCCCACCGCGTTGCGCCACGCGCCGAGCACGCTCACCGGCTCGGTACGGGACCAGATGGCCTTTCGCGGGCCCTCGTCGCCGTCGAGCATCGCCCGCTCGGCGTCGACGAGCGCGGTGTCCACCCAGGCCAGGAAATCGTCTCGGTCGCTCATGGAATCAGGATCCTCCGACTCGGCGCCGCGCACAATCGCCGCGCCGACCAGCGCCGCGGCGAGCGCCCTACCGTTTCCGCTCGTGCGCCCAGATCGCGAGCTCGACGCGGTTGCGGGCGCCGATCTTCGCCATGATGCTCGCGATGTGCGTCTTCACCGTGCTGAGCGAGACGTGCAGCTCCTGCCCGATCTCGGTGTTGCCGAGGCCGCGGGCGACGCCGGCGAGCACGTCCTCCTCGCGGTCGGTGAGCGGTGACGACGGGCGGGCGACGGGCTCGTCGCGAGCCGAGCGGGAGGCGCCGCCGGCACCGCCGGTCCCGGCGAACGCCTCGATGAGCCGAACGGTCACGTTCGGGTCGATCAGCGCATCCCCGCGCGCGGCGGCGTGCACCGCCTCGGCGAGCAGGGTCGGTCCGGCGTTCTTCAGCAGGAAGCCGCGAGCGCCCGAGCGCAGCGCCTCGTAGACGTACTCATCGAGGTCGAAGGTCGTGATCACGACGACCGGGATCGGGTCGGCGACGTCGGGCCCGGCGAGCTCGCGGGTCGCCTGGAGGCCGTCCATGACCGGCATCCGGATGTCGAACAGGCACACGTCGGGCCGGATGCCGCGCGCCAGCGCCACGGCCTCCGCGCCGTCGACCGCCTCGCCCACCACCTCGATGTCGGGCTGCGCGTCGAGGATGAGCCGCAGCCCCGTGCGCACGAGCTCCTGGTCGTCGGCGATGAGCACGCGCACGGTCATGTCGCCCATCCTGCCCGCGGCAGCACCGCGGTGACCGCCCACCCGCCGCCCGGCGCCGGGCCGGCCTCGCACGTGCCGCCGAGCAGGTCGGCCCGCTCGGCCATGCCGGTGAGTCCGTAGCCGGGCACGGCGGATGCCGCGGGCTCCCCGTCGTCGCGCACGTCGAGCCGCACGCCCGTGCCGTCCACCCGCACGCGCACGTCGACGCGCGTCGCGTTCCGCGCGTGCCGCCGCGCGTTCGTCACGGCCTCCTGCGCGAGGCGGAACACCGCGGCGGACACCGGGGGAGGCAAGGAGTCGACGTCGCCGTCGACCTGCACGTCGACCGTCGGGCCCGCGGCATCCGATCGCGCGAGCCGTCGCAGGTCGTCGAAGCCGGGCGTCGGCGCGCGCTCGGCGGCATCCGTGCGCCGCAGCACCCGGACCATCGACCGCAGCTCGTCGAGCGTTCGCGACGCCTCGCCCTCGATGACGCGCAGCAGGTCGACGGCCGCCGCCGGATCGCCCTGTGCGACCACCGTGCCGGCCTGCGCCTGGATCGCGATGGCCGACACGTGGTGGGCGACGGTGTCGTGGAGGTCGCGCGCGAGCTGCTCGCGCTCGAGGAGCCGCATGCGGTCGAGCTCGCGGGAGCGGGCGCTCGAGCGCCAGCGGAACGCGACGCCGAGCGTGCTGGTCGTGACGACGACCGCGAGCCCGCCGATGACGTCGGTGGGGGTCGGCGCCGAGTACACGAGCGAGAGCAGGATGCCGCCGAGCACGAGCGCCCCGCCGCCGAGCATCGCGCGGCCCGATCCCCAGCGGAACACCGCGTAGACGAGGATCAGGAAGTACGCCGTCGTGAACAGCTGCGGATCGCCGCCGGCCGCGAGGCTGATGACCGTGCCGACGCCGAAGGCGATCGCGAGCATCGTGAACGGGCGGACGCGACGCCACAGCAGCGTGGGCACGAGCGCGATGAGCAGGATCGCCCAGAGCCACCGCAACGGGACATCCGTGCGCAGCAGCGCCTCGAGGAGGGCGAGCGGCGGGATCACGGCGACGAGCACCCAGTCGCGCCAGACCCGGCGCGGCGGTGGCGGGGACGCCGGCGGCGCGTCCCACAGCGCCCGGACGGGGCTCGTCATGCCCTCATGATAGGTGGGCACGGTGGGCCCGACGGCGGATGACCACCTCGGCGACGGCGAGGTTGATGACCCAGCCCGCGCCCATGAGCACCGTGTGCATCACCTGTCCGGGCTGGCCGAAGAACAGCGTCCACGGCAGGAACGTGAACACCTGCGTGCCGGCGCCGAGCCCGATCGCGTACGCGCGGGTCATCCAGGCGCTGTGCGTGGTGATGTCGCCGCGGCGGATCGCGACGAACGCGAACACGATCGCCCCCGCCATCGCCGTGCCGAACACGAGCCGCATCACGTACAGCCCGGGCCCGTTGATCGCGGGCATCGCGTAGAACAGCGTCATCCACAGCGCCGACAGCGCCGAGACGAGCCCCGCCGGCGCGACGATGCGTCCGGCGATCCGGTGCCAGCGCCTCCGGCGCAGCGACGGCGCGAACTGCAGCGCGCCGAGCACGAGGAACACGCTCGAGCCGACGATGTGCGCGATCACGGGCACGGGGGAGGCGAAGAACCGCGCGTTCTCGGGCGTCACGGTGCCGCCGGTCGTGAGGTCCGTGACGCGGAACGCGCCCGCGGCGATGGGGACGAGGCTGAGCGCGATGAGCCCCGCGGGCACGAGCCACTCGGGGCGGCGCCTGCGGGTCCGCGGCGCCGTGGCTGCGACGGTGGTGGAGGTCATGCGTCGATGCTCGCGCGGGCGATGCAGGCGGCACATCGGCCGTGCGGTCCGAGTGCATCGGCCGATCGGCCGAGGCGCTACTCAGAGGTGACCCGCCGACGGCGGGGCATCGCCAGCACGAGCACGACGCCCACGATCGTGACGAGCGGGCTCGCCACGAGCGCCGTCGACACCCACTGCCCGCTGAGCAGCAGGCTCGCGAGGAAGAGCAGCGCGGGCGCCGCGACGAGCAGTGCGGTCCACCAGCGACCGCCGAGCAGGATGCCGCTCACGCCCGCTGCAAGGTTCAGCACGATGCTGAGCACGAACAGCGGCGTCGGGTTCGAGAACGTCGTCTCGAAGCCGGCGCCGTTCAGCGCCGCGGTCAGCGCGCCGAACACGATCGCACCGGCCGAGGCCACGGCCACAAGCACCCAGACGACGATGAGGACGATTCGAAGCGGACTGCGCGCTGCGCTCGGCGATGACGTCACGCGGTCAGGATATTCGGTGACAGGATATCGCGTGTGGAGGCCGAATTCGAGCGGGCCGTTGCGCGGCATCGTCACGAACTGCTCGTGCACTGCTACCGCATGCTCGGCTCGGTGCACGATGCAGAGGACGCCGTGCAGGAGACGCTGCTGCGCGCCTGGCGGGCCGCCGATCGCTTCGACCCGACGCGCGCCTCGCTGCGCACGTGGCTCTACCGCATCGCGACGAACGCGTGCCTCACCGCGCTCGAGTCCCGTTCGTCGCGCCCGCTGCCGTCGAGCGTCGGTCCGGCCTTCGACGATCCGGATGCCCCGCTGGTCCCGAACCTCGACGTGCCCTGGCTCACGCCCATCCCCGGCGACCCCGAGGCATCCGCCGTCGAACGGAGCCGCCTGCGGCTCGCGCTCGTCGCGGCGCTGCAGCTGCTGCCCGCCCGGCAGCGCGCGGCGCTGATCCTGCGCGAGGCGCTCGACCTGCCGGCCTCGGAGGTGGGGGAGTCGCTCGGCATGACGACGGCCGCCGTCAACAGCGCCCTGCAGCGGGCGCGCGCGACGCTCGCGCGCACGGGCGTGGATCCCGACGCCGCCGTGGAGCCGCCCGCCGAGCAGCGCGCGGTCGTCGATCGCTACGTGGACGCGTTCGAGCGCGCCGACGTGCCCGCGATCACGGCGCTGCTCGCCGACGACATCGTGCTCGAGATGCCGCCGAACGTGAACTGGTACGCCGGGCGCGAGGACTACGCGGGGTTCATGCGCCGCGTCTACCGCCTGCGCGGCACCGGCTGGCGCACCGAGCCCATCTGGGCGAACGGCGAGGCGGGCTTCGTCGCATACGTCGACGGGAGGCTGCACACCGTGCAGGTGCTCACGGTCGCCGACGGGCGCGTCACCCGCACCTCGGTGTTCCAGGCGCCGGAGGTGTTCGAGCTCTTCGGGGTCGGCCGATGAGTTCGCGCCCCGCCGCCGGTAGGTACTCATGGGACCGGCACACGGCCGGACCGCGAGTCGAAGGAGCACGACCATGGGCAAGGTCATCGTCATCGAGTTCATCACCCTCGACGGGGTCGTCGAGGACCCCGACGGGCGCGGCGGAGCGGGCTTCGGCGGCTGGGCGTTCCGCTTCGGCGTGGAGGCGATCGCGGGCGACCTGTTCGGGATCGTGCCGGCGCTCGATCCCGGCGTCCTCCTGTTCGGCCGTCGCACGTGGGAGCACCTCGCGCGCCTGTGGCCCGAGCGCACCGACCCGTTCTCGACCGCGATGAACCGGGCGCGGAAGGTCGTCGTGTCGCGCGGCGAGCTCGACCTCGGTGCATGGGAGCACTCCGAGCTGCTGGAGGGCGACCTCGTCGACGGCGCCACCCGCCTCGCAGACGAGGGCGACGTCGTGATCATCGGGAGCCTCAGCATCGTGCGCGAGCTCCAGGCGGCCGGGCTGGTCGACGAGTACCGGCTGTTCACGTTCCCCACGGTCGTCGGGGATCCCGACGCGGAGCGGCTGTTCGCGACCGCCGTGGAGCTCGAGCTCGTGTCGATCGAGACGAGGGGGCCGGCGACGTTCAGCGTGCTCGCGGCGTGAGCGGCGGCGCCTGAGTCGACGGTTCGCGGTATCCACCCTTCGACGTCGGTTCCGGAGTTCCGAAGGTCCGCGGCATCCGGGAAGTGACATGATCGGCGGATGGACCGCGACGAAGCGCCGGCGATCGACGTCACCGTGATCGTGGACGTCGCGAACGTGATGGGGTCGCGTCCCGACGGATGGTGGCGCGACCGGGCCGCGGGCGCGGCACGCGTCATGGACGGACTGCCGGCGCTCGTCGGGCGGGTGGTCGACGGACCGGATGGCGAGGCCGTGCGGATCGCGCGCGTCATCGCGGTCATCGAGGGCGCCGCGAAGGCGGCGGCATCCGTGCTGGGCATCGACGTGGTGCGGGCGCCGCAGGACGGCGACGCCGCGATCGTCGACACGGCGAGCGGGCTGGGCGGCACCGGGTCCGAGTCGGCCGTGCGCGTGCTCGTCGTGACCGCGGATCGTGGGCTGCGCGCGCGACTCGGCGACGACGTGCGCATCGCCGGACCGGGCTGGTTGAACGACCTGCTCGGCCGCTAGCCTTCAGCTGGGGAGGGGTCGTCGTGGCAGCGAGCGGGGACGATCGACGAAACGACGGGCGCCGGCGCGAGGTCCGCGTCGACACGGTCGGCGAGCACCTGCACTTCGCCCACACCGAGCACGTGAACTGGGTCGTGTATGCCGGACCCGACGGCGTCACGTTGGTCGACTCGGGCTACGCGGGCCAGCGCGAGCTGCTCGTCGCCTCGCTCGCCGAAGCCGGATGCCGCCCCGAGGACGTCGCCGCCGTGCTCCTCACCCACGGGCACGCCGACCACCTCGGCGGCGCGGCCTGGCTCGCCGCGGAGTTCGGCACGCCGGTGCACGCCGCCCTCGCGGAGGTGCCGAACGTGCGTCGCGACGTCGTGGAGCAGGCCGGACCGGGCGACGTGCTGCCGAACGTGTGGCGTCGGGGTGTCGTCGCGTGGTCCACGGCGATCATGCCCCTCCTGCAGGGCGGCGCCAAGCTCGGCGTCCCGAGTGCGACGCCCCTGCCACTCGACGGCGACCACGTCGCGGTGCCCGGCCGACCACGGGCGCTGTCGGTCGGCGGACACACGAGCGGCCACACCGCGTTCGACTTCGAGGCGGAGGAGGTGCTCGTCGCCGGCGACGCGCTCGTGACCCGGCATCGCACCTCGCCGATCGCCGGCCCGCAGCTGCTGCCGTCGATGTTCCACCACGACCGCGAGGAGGCACGAGCATCACTCGAGATGCTGCGGACCTCGACCGCTCGAGTGCTGCTGCCCGGTCACGGCGAGGCGTGGATCGGCCCCGTCGACGCCGCCGTCGACCTCGCGCTCGCCAACGGGGCGGCGTGGTGACGCCCGTGGCCGGCCCGACCCCGCCTCGCGGATCGGCGAGAATGGGGCGGTGACGACCACCACCGACATCCGGCTCGGCGACCTCGCGGACGAGCGGGTCATCCGCCTGCTCACCGATCACCTCGACGACATGTTCGCGACCTCGCCGGCCGAGAGCGTGCACGCCCTCGACGTCTCGGGGCTGTCGGTGCCCGAGGTCACCTTCTGGACCATCGGCGACGCCGACGGGCTCCACGGCTGCGTCGCCCTCAAGGAGCTCGACCCCGAGCACGGCGAGCTGAAGACGATGCGCACGGATGCCGCGGCGCGCGGACGTGGGCTCGGTGCGCGCCTGCTCGAGCACGTGCTCGCCGAGTCCGTCCGGCGCGGCTACCGTCGGGTGAGCCTCGAGACCGGGTCGCAGGAGTTCTTCCGCCCGGCCCGCACCCTCTACGCGAAGTACGGCTTCGTGGAGTGCGGCCCGTTCGGCGACTACGTGCTCGACCCGAACAGCGTGTTCATGACGCTCGAGCTCCAGGGCTGAGACGCCGAACGCCCGACCCGCGGTGTCGCACGGGCCGGGCGATCGGGCGGTCGGGGCATCGGATCAGGCCGCTTCGGCGATCTCCTCGAGCGGGGACTCGATGACCGGGATCGCCCGGGCCTCGGGCCGGACCGGACGGGTGCGGCCGAGGAACGGCGCGAGGCCGCCGATCACCGCGAGGATCGCGCCGATCACGAAGGCGGCGACGTAGCCCGACTCGGCGGGCAGGCCCGCGGCGCCGAGGGTCGCGCCGATCGCGGCGGCGAACACGGTCGTGCCGATCGCACCGCCGATCGTGCGGATGTTCGCGTTCATGCCGGTCGCGATGCCGACCTGGTCGGCGGGCACGCTGCGCACGATGAGGTTCGGCGTCGACGAGGTGACGAGGCCCGTGCCGAGGCCGAGCACCGCGGCGGCCGCGGCGAGCGTCCACACGTTGCCGTGCAGGAACGCGATCCCGAGCGAGGCGAGCGCCGAGAGGAACGCGCCGAGCGTGAGCTGCGCCGCGAACGGCAGCACGCGGCTCAGCGGTCCGGCGACGAAACCGACCGAGGCCATGGTCACGAGCATCGGAAGCATGATGAGTCCGGCCGTGCTCGCGTCGACGCCGAGACCGTAGCCGCTCGAGGTCGGCGTCTCGGCGAGGCGGGGCAGGTACGCCCACACGCCGAACATGGCCGCGCCCGTGAGGAGGGCGGTGACGTTCGTGGTCCACACGGCGGGCAGCCGCATGATCTTCATGTCGACGAGCGGGTTGCGCGAGCGGAGCTCGACCGCGACCCAGGCTGAAGCGAGGATCGCCGCGACGACGAAGAGCGTGAGCACGATGGGCGAGCCCCAGCCCCATTGGTTGCCCGAGCTGAGGGGGAGGAGCAGTGCGACGAGCCAGCCCGAGAGGAGCACGGCGGCGAGCACGTTGATGCGGCCGGTCGCCCGGGTGGTGGTGCGCGAGAGGCCGAAGTAGCCGAGCGCGAGCCCGGTGGCGGCGAGCACGAGCGGCAGGGCGAAGAGCCCGCGCCATCCGATCACGGCCGAGACCGGACCGGCGATGACCGTGCCGAGCCCGCTGCCGACGGCCATGATCGCCGAGAGGCCGCCGATCGCGCCGGCGAGGCGTGCGGACGGGAAGGCGTCGCGCACGAGCCCGAAGCCGAGGGGGAACACCGCGGCGCCGAGGCCCTGCAGTACGCGGGCGAACAGCATGACGGTGAGGTTCGGCGCGAACGCCGAGAGCAGCGAGCCGATCGCCACGGCGCCGAGCGCGAGGAGGTACATGCGGCGACGGCCGACGAGGTCGCCGGCGCGGCCGAGCAGCGGGGTGGCGACCGCCGCGGAGATCAGCCAGGCCGTGAGCATCCAGGTCTGGCCGACCGCGTCGGCGCCGAGGGCGGCGCCGATCGTCGAGAGCACGGGGATGATGAGCGATTGCAGGCTTGCGACCGCGGTGAAGCTCGTGGCCACCGCGAGGAAGGTGATGCGAGATGCAGACAAGCGAAGACGCCTTTCGTTCAGGCGGGAGGGGATATACTGGAGGGAGACTCCGATCGGAGGCTGCCTCCGCTTAGTACTGTAGCGGAGGGTGCCTCCACTTTGCAAGGTGGTGTTCCCGTTGACCGATCCGGCGCTCCGCGCGCTCCTCGACGAGCGTCGTCCGACGCGCGCCGATGCGCGGCGCAACTTCGACGCGCTCATCGAGGCGGGCCGCGCGGCCTTCGCCGAGCACGGGCTGGATGCCTCGCTCGAGGACATCGCCCGCCGGGCCGGCGTCGGCATCGGCACGCTCTACCGCAACTTCCCCACGCGCGACGCGCTCGTGGAGGCCGTCTACCTCGACGAGGTCGCGGGCGTCGCGTCCTTCGCCGGGGAGCTCGACGACGCGGAGCCGTTCGACGCGCTCGCGGCCTGGCTGCGCCGGTTCGCCGACTACGCGAGCCGCAAGAAGGTGCTGCTCGAGGGGCTGAACCGCGACTCCGAGCTGCTGCAGACCTGTCGCGGCATCATGTACGAGTCCGGCGAGCCGCTGCTCCGTCGCGCGCAGGCGGCCGGCGAGGTCCGCTCCGACGTCGCGATCGACGACGCCGTGCGGCTCGTCGCGGGCGTGGCGGGCGTCGCGTTCCCCGACGCGGAGCAGCGCGAGCGCGTGGTCGACCTCGCGCTCGACGGCCTGCGCACCCGGTAACGACTGGCCGGGCGCTCGTGGCGCCGCGCCGCTGGTGGCAGGATGTGCACCGAACGGACACCGGTGCACGGCCGTCGGCCGCGATGCCCGTTCCGGAGGGGAGGACGTGATGGACGACCTGCGGGGAACGGCGACCGAGCGGCTCGCGCAGCTGCGGTCCGGTGATCCCGGCGACGCGGACTGGCTGCACCGGCAGCTCGTCGCGGCGCTCGAGGGCTGGGAGGCATCCGAGGACCAGGTGCAGGAGTACCGCGAGGCGCGCGAGGACTACTGACCCGCGACGCCCGGGGTCAGCGAGCGGGCGACACCACGAGGAAGAACGCCCCCGTCGGGTCGGCCAGCCCGGCGCTGCGGCCCGCGGCGACGTCCGAGGGCGGGTCCACCACGGTGCCGCCCGCCGCCACGGCGCGCGCGACCGTCTCGTCGACGTCGTCGACGCCGAACGCCACGCGCCACGCGGGTCCCTCGTCGGGCCCGAGCGATCCGGCCGCATCGACGATGCCGGCGTGCTGCTGTCCGCGACGCTCGAACACCGCGTACCGGGGCTCGTCATCGCCGAGCGAGAGGCTCCAGTCGAAGGCGTGCGCGTAGAACTGCGTCGCCGCGTCGAAGTCGCTCGCCGCGAGCTCGAACCACACGGCGCTGCCCGGCTCGCCGAACACGTCGAACCCCTCGACGATGCCGGGCTGCCAGTAGCCGACCACGGCGCCCGTGCCGTCGACCGCCATGCCGATGACCCCGCGCGTCGGCACGACCATCGGCTCGAAGAGCACCGTGCCGCCGGCCTCCGCGATGAGCTCGTCCGTCGTCGCGGCGTTGAAGGTGAGCAGGAACACGGTCCAGTGCGGAGCCGACACGTCGTCGTCCGCGCGCATGCCGATCCCGCCGACCCGCTTGCCGTGCAGGCGGAACACGCGGTAGCCGCCGAAGCGCTCGTCGACGACGTCCTCGGCGTCCCAGCCGAACAGCGCCTCGTAGAAGGCGGATGCCGCGTCGACATCCGTCGTGCTGAGGTCCACCCAGGCCGGGGCGCCCGGCACGAGGTCATCGGGTCCGGGCATTCGGGCTCCCCCCTGGTCGCGGTCGCCTGGGCGACGACCGTCCGTCCGCGCATGCTAGCAGCGTCGGACTCCGGGTCGGGAGATCAGGACGCCGCGGGAACGCCGAGGCGCGCGAGGATGCCCTCGCGACCCCACTCCATGACCTGGTCGTGGTTCCGGGTGAGCGTGCCGCGCGCGATGGGGCTGAGCGCCCGCAGGAGGCGGTTCGTCGTACGCACCTGCCAGAGGTACACCGCCTTGGTGCCGCGGTCGGTCGGTTCGGTGGTCCAGCGTCCGACCCCTTCGAGCTCGCCGGTCGACCGGGCCTCGATGAGCCGGAGCGGCTCCACCCGCACGACCTCGACCCGGTAGTGCAGCCGATAGGGCAGCCGTCCGCGGGTGACGAGGTCGCGCACGTTGCCCACACCGTCGGCGTCGCCGTCGCGCACGAAGTCCACGCGCTCGAACCCGCGCCACCAGGTCGGCCACGCGTCGACGTCGAGCAGCTCGTCCCACACCCGTTCGACGGGCGCGGGCAGCTCCCACACCGTCGTGAACTCGAAGTCGGATGCCGTCGCCATGTCCTGCCTCCACGATCCGTCGTGCCCGCCGTCGAGACCCCGACGGTCGAGACCGATGATGAGAGAACGGCGTCAGGGTACCCCGAGGTTCACTCGACCGGCAGATCTGCGTCAGGCGGCCGCGACCGCCGCGCCGACCTCCTCCTCGACGAGGTCGGCGTTGATCCCCGCGCCGGCGAGGCTGCCCGCGGCCATCGCGTACGGCACCGACGACCGGCCGTCGGTCACGTTGCCGGCGGCCCACAGCCCGGGCACGCTCGTGCGCCCCATCGGGTCCACGGTGACCCAGCGTCCGCCCATCGGGTGCTCGGCCGTCTCGGCGCCGAGCGCGAGGAGGATCCCGTCGTTGGGGTGCGGCGCGGGCCCGACGAAGATCGCGTCGACCGGGGCATCCGTGCCGTCGGCCAGTCGGATGCCGCGGAGCACGCCGTCGTCGTCGGCGATCACCTCGACCACCGCGCGGTCGTCGATGCGGATGCCGCGCGCGAGCATCCCCGCCCGCTCCTCGTCGGGCAGCTCGACGCCGTGCCCGTGGAACGTGACGTCGGCCGAGAGCTGGCGCATGAGCTGCGCCTGGTGCACGTTCGCGGCGCTCGAGGCGATGACGGCGATGCGTCGATCGCGCTGCTCCCACCCGTCGCAGTACGGGCAGATGAACGCGCCGCGTCCCCATTGCTCGGCCAGGCCGGGGATCTCGGGCAGCTCGTCGCGCAGCCCCGACGCCACGAGGACCCGGCGCGCGAGGTGACGGCGGTCGTCGTCGAGCACGACCTCGAATCCGCCGTCGGCGACGGATGCCGCGGCCACCTCGCCGGGGCGTGCGGTGACGCCGTCGTACCGCCCGAGCTCCGCGCGCCCGGCGGCCAGCAGGTCGAGCGGGGAGGTGTGGTCGCGGCCCAGCACGCCGTGCATGTGCCCGGCGAAGCGGTTGCGCGGCCGGCCCTCGTCGACGACGAGCACGCTGCGGCGCGAGCGGCCGAGCATGAGCGCGGCGCTGAGGCCCGCGCTCCCGCCGCCGATGATGATGACGTCCCACGAGTGCTGCTGCATGCTTCCGATGCTGGCCCGAGCTTGATTGAATGGCAAGGTCGCTTGCCGCAACGGCAAGAACTGCGCGACGTGAACGGATGCCCGCATGCCCCACGATCCCGATGAGCCGGTCGAGCCCGATACCCGGGCCGAAGCCCAGCCCGACCCTGGTGTCGACCTCGACGCCGTGCTCGACGCGGTCGCGCCTCGGTTGCGTGCGCTCCGCACCCGCCGCGGACTCACGCTCGCGGAGCTCTCGGAGCAGACCGGGATCTCGGTCTCGACGCTCTCCCGACTCGAGTCCGGCGGCCGCCGCCCGACGCTCGACCTGCTCATTCGCATCGCCGGCGTCTACCGCGCGAGCCTCGACGACCTCGTCGGCGCGCCGCAGATCGCCGACCCGCGCGTTGCCCCGCGGCCGTTCTACCGCGGCGGACGGGCGATCATCCCGCTGACCCGGAGCAACCCCGACCTGCACGCGTTCAAGATGGTGCTGCCGGGGCATCCGCCCGATGCGCCCGTCGAGCAGCGAGCTCACGAAGGCTACGACTGGATCTACGTGCTCAGCGGGCGCGTGCGCCTCGCGCTCGGCGACGAGGAGATCGTGCTCGAGCCGGGCGAGGCCGCCGAGTTCGACACCCGCACGCCGCACGGCACCGCGAGCGCGTCGCTCGAGTCGGCCGAGATCATCAACCTGCTCAGCGCGCAGGGGGAGCGGGTGCACCTGCGCGAGTCCGGCGAATCCTGATCCTCTGGCCGACGGCGGTTCGCAGCGGATGCGCAGCCCGGAACGGCCGCCTCGGGGGTACGGTCGACTATGGCGAGTACGGCAGCGAGCATCGGCGGCAGCGCCAAGTGGCGGGTGCGCGGTCGGTCGAACCTGTCGCACGCCGAACTTCCGCCCTGGACCCGGGCGCTGGCCGAGGGTGAGGACGCCGGCTTCTTCGGACCCGGTTCCGCGGTCTGGGCCGTGAACGGCGCGCTGCCGACGCTCGTCGCCGGCATCCGTGCCCTGCTGCTGCAGACATTGCACCCCGGTGCGATGGCGGGCGTGCACGATTGGTCGCGCTATAGCGAGGATCCGCTCGGGCGGCTCGACGGCACGGTGCGGTGGGTTGCCACGACGACCTTCGGCGACCGTCGCAGCGCCACGGCCGCATCCGCCTTCGTCTCCCGCCTGCACGACCACGTACGCGGCACCTACGTCGATGCCGCCGGGGTCGAGCGGCCGTACTCGGCGAACGACCCCGACCTCCTGCGCTGGGTGCACGACGCCTTCACGGAGGCGTTCGTCGGCGCCCACGAGATCTGGGGCGCGCAGATCCCCGGCGGCGCCGACGCGTACGTGCGCGAGTGGGCACAGGCCGGTCGGCTGATGGGCGTGGCCCATCCGCCTGTGACCCTCGCCGAGCTGCGCGCCGAGATGTCGGGCTTCCTCGAGCATTCGAAGGTCGACGAGCGCGTCATCACGGCCGTCGGATTCATCCGCAGGCCGGGCCTCCCCGGCCTCACCGCCAAGGTCTACCCGATCCTCTTCGGTGGAGCCGTCGCCTCGCTCCCCGCCGCCTACCGCGAGCTGCTCGGCCTGCGACGCCCATGGTGGCCCGCGATCACGCTCACCCGCATCGCCCTCACCGTGGCGCACTGGACGCTCGGGCGCATCTCGCCGAGCGAGCGCAACGCGCGACTCCGGATCGCCCGCCTGGCGAGCGACGCCGCCCACGAATCCGACCCCCAGGCGGCCTGACCCCGGTGCGGGAGCTGAGCCATCGCATCACGAGCGGGATGCAGGTGTACCCGGGCGACCCCGGCGTCGAGATCGGTTCCGCCCTCGAGGTGGCGCGCGACGGTGTCGACGTCGCGCAGCTGCACCTCGGCTCGCACACCGGCACGCACCTGGATGCCCCGTCGCACACCGTGCCCGGCGGGCGCACGACCGGGCGCATCGGCCTCGACGAGCTCGTGGGGGAGTCGCTCGTCGTGCACCTCGACGGCCTCGCGCCGCGGCAGCTGTACGGCCTCGCCGAACTGGCCTCGGCACTCGCCGGTGGGCTGCCCGAGCGGGTGCCGCCGATCGTCGTCGTCGACACGGGGTGGGCGTCGCGGTTCGGCACGGATGCCGCGCTCGAGCATCCGGCGCTCGACCCCGATGCCGCCGCCGAGCTGCTGCGGCGCGGCATGCGCGTGCTCGCGGTCGACACGTTGAGCCCCGACCCCACGGGCGGCGACGGATTCCCGGTGCACGACGTGGTGCTCGGCGGCGACGCGCTCATCGTCGAGAACCTCACCGGGCTCGAGGGCCTGCCCGAGCGCGTGCGGGTCGGGTTGTTCCCGCTGCCGATCGACGCGGACGGCGCGCCGGTGCGGGCGGTGGCGTTCGTCGACTGAGCGCGTCGGCGCGGCGGCTACCTGCCCGCCCAGCGCAGCACGCGCAGTGCGCGGAGCGTGTTCCAGCGGCTCGGCTCGCCCTCGGGCTCGTCGAGCGGGAAGAACACCTCGCCGCGGCGCGGCTTGGCGGCGGGCCACCGTTCGTCGTCGAGCCGCTGGTCGAGCACCAGCCCGATCGCGTCGTCGACGCGGGCGTCGGGCGAGTCGCCGGTCTCGCGGAAGTAGTCGAGCGC
This sequence comes from Agromyces sp. NPDC055661, assembly GCF_053618135.1. NCBI lineage: Bacteria > Bacillati > Actinomycetota > Actinomycetes > Micrococcales > Microbacteriaceae > Agromyces > Agromyces sp. NPDC055661. The sequence goes on along the minus strand of NZ_JBSHHC010000001.1, from coordinate 824,557 downwards.
GCGCAGCACGTCGTAGTGCCAGTACGGCGGGAACGCGAAGTCGAGGTACCGCTCGAGCACGAGCTCGCCGGTCGACCGGCGACGGAACAGGCCGCGCTCGAGCAGGTACTCCTCGCCGAGCCGCCGCGACTCGGTGATCGCCGCGGGTGCACCAGGAACGGCGCGCTCGTAGGCGAGGAACCCCTCGATGACGCACAGCGTCGAGTCGAACGACGACCGCGTCGACTCCTCGGGCGGATCGCAGTTCCACCCGCCGTCATCGAGCTGCTGCTCGAGCAGCATGCCGATGATGCGGTCGCTGCCCTCGCCGAGGACGCCGAAGTACGCGCCGTGGGCGAGCACGCCGCCGTTCACGCACTCCTCGACCTCGCCCTGGAAGTACGGGCGATGCTCCCACCAGCGCCAGGTCACGCCGTCGCGGACGCGTTCGATCGCGGCGCGGACCTGCGGCGCGGCAGGGTCGACGTCGAGGCGGCGCAGGTCCTGGAGGATCCAGTGGGTGCCGCGCCGATCGCCGTCTTCGCCGTACTCGTCGCCGCCCCAGTAGCCGTCGTCGGCCTGCAGGGCGAGGAGCCGTGCGCCGACGCCCTCGGTCGCGACGTGGGACCGCTCGGCGGCGACCGCGTCGGACGGCGCGTCGAGCAGGTCGCGCATGACCTGCCAGCGGATGGCGGGATCGGAGTCGAGCAGCCATTCGGTGACGTCCATCCGACCATGGTTCCGGATGCCGCCGACACCCCGACAGGGGTTGACCGCTCAGTCGGGGCGGCGGGCTCCGGGTCCGGGGATCGAGACCACCTCGTCGGGCGCGTGCTCCACGCCGTCCTCGTCGAGGAACGCCAGTCGCACGGGACGACCGCCGGCCGTGTAGACCGAGGCCGGACCGTGCCCGCTCGGACGGAACTCGTCGCCCCACTCGATGATCGACGCCAGCACAGGCTTCAGCGCGCGGCCGGCGTCGGTCAGCACGTACTCCTCGCGCTCGCGCTCGCCGGCCTCGCGGTAGGGGCGCCGCTCGAGGATGCCGGCGTCGACCAGCCGGGCGAGGCGGTCGGTGAGCACGTCGGGCGCGACGCCGAGCCGCGTCCGGATGTCGGCGAACCGCGTGCGGCCGCGGAACGCCTCGCGCACGATGAGCAGCGACCACTTCTGCCCGATCACCTCGAGGCTGCGGGCGATCGAGCAGCGCTCGTCAGGGTCGAAGGAAGCCATGCCAACGATTCTCGCACACTGGGTTGGAAAATCCGACTCAGCATGCTAACTTGGTGATTCCAACTCAGGAACATGCGGAAGGCGCAGGATGACCCTCAGCACTCGTGGAAGCTTCTGGACCGCGGCATCCGTGGCCGGCCTGGCCCTCTGGGCGAGCGGCGCCCCGACCATCGTGTACCCGCTCTACGCGGCCCAATGGCAGATCGAGCCGTCCGTCACCACGGCGATCTTCGCGATCTACCCCGTCGTGCTCGTGCCGGTCCTCATCGTGTTCGGCAACCTGTCCGACGTGATCGGCCGCCGTGCGGTCATCCTGCTCGGGCTCGGCGCACTCGGCCTCGGCTCGATCGCGTTCGGGCTCGCCCCCGACCTCACCTGGGTGTTCATCGGCCGGGCCCTCATGGGGGTCGGCGTCGGCCTCTCGCTGAGCCCGGCGACGGCCGCCATGGTCGAGTTCGGCGGACGCGACGGCGCGCGGCGCGCGAGCTCTGCCACGACGGCCGCCACGGCCACCGGGCTCGCGCTCGCCACCGTCGTGGGCGGCGCCCTCGTGCAGTACGCGCCCTGGCCGCTGCACCTCAGCTTCTGGGTGCTCACCGCCGTGACGGCGATCGTCGCCGTCTTCGCCGCGGGGCTGCCGCGCCACACCCGCGACGAGGCCGCCGGCCCGTGGCGTCCCCGGCTACCGCGGATGCCGCGCGAGGAGCGCCCGTCGTTCGTCGCCGGTACGCTCGGCATCTCGGCCGCGTATGCGATGGGCGCCATCTTCCTGGCGCTCGGCGCGCAGATCGCACGCGACCTCGTGCGCAGCGACAACGTGTTCGTCGACGGCGCGATCATCGCGCTCTCGGCGGTCGTCATCGGCGTCGTCGCGGTGCTGACCCGCCGGCTCCGTCCGCGGCTCGCGGTCACGCTCGGGCCGCTGTTCGCGATCGCGGGGCTCGGGCTGCTGATCGTCTCGGGGCTCGCGCACTCGCTGCCGGCGTTCCTCGCTTCGTCGATCGTCGCCGGTGCCGGCTACGCCCTCATGTTCTCGGGCGGACTCGGCCTCGTCACCACGAGCGCGCCCGCGCACGAGCGGGCCGCGGTCATCTCGGCAGCCTACGTGGTCGGCTACCTCCTGCAGGCGCTCGCCGCGCTCGGCCTCGGTGCCATCGCGACGGCGTCGGGCCTGCAGGCCGCGCTCGACCTGGGCGCACCGCTCATCCTCCTGCTCGGCGTTGCCGCGCTCGTCGTCGCGAACCTGCCGCGGCGTCGGGTCGCGGTCACGGCGTAGCGTGCGCCGCGGCCCGCGATCTCCTTCTCAGGATGACCGCCCACGGAACGGCCGCTTCTCAGGAGATGCGCCCGGCTCCGCGCCGGTCCGGGCGCAGATCTCCTGAAAACGGAATCAACGGAACCCCGCGCGCGGAGAGGGATCTCAGGGCGGCGCGCGAGAGCGAACCCGGCTCGCGCGTCGCGACGCCCGCGCCCTAGGCTCGGGACACGTCGTCCGACGCACGGGGGAGGGTCCGACATGTCCCAGCAGTCTCGCCACGTCACCACGCTGACCGGATCGAAGCCCGTCTTCACATCCGACGGCGGCACGATCCAGCAGCTCACCGCAGACGACTTCGGCATCCTGCGCCGGCTCTCGATCAAGCGCATCGTGCTCGAACCGGGCGCGATCCGCGAGCCGCAGTGGAACGTGAACGCGAACCAGCTTGCGATCGTGGTGTCGGGTCGCGTGCTCGTGTCGACGCTCGGCAACGCCGACAGCTTCTCCTCGTTCGTGGTCGAGGCCGGGCAGATGTACCACGTCGAATCGGGCGCGATCTACCACATCGAGAACGTGGGCGATGAGGCCGCCGTCGTGATCGCGGCGCTGCGCACGGGGCATCCGCGGCACTTCTCGCTGCAGGACAGCTTCAGCGCGATGACCGACGCGGTGCTCGGCAACACGTACGACCTGCCCGCGTCGGCGTTCGCGGCGTTCGATCGCGCGGGCTCGTCGCAGATCTCGCGACGCACCGGGGCGGCCGACATCCCGTCGACGGCGGGGCTGCCGAACGCGCGGCTGTTCGACATGGTCGGCCAGGTGGCGCCGCTCTCGTACCCGTACGGCAGCGCGAACCTCGCGCGCAAGCAGTTCTGGGCGGCGCTCGAGGACATCTCCATGTACCGCCTGCGCATCGCCGACACCGGCATGCGCGAGCCGCACTGGCACCCCGTCACGGCCGAGATGGGCTTCGTCGCGGCGGGCAACGCGCGCATGACGATCCTCGACCCCGACGGCTCGCTCGACACCTACCTGCTGGAGGCCGGCGACGTGTACTTCGTGCCGCGCGCCTACCCGCACCACATCGAGAACATCGGCGGCGGGTCGCTCGACTTCCTGATCTTCTTCGACCAACCGACGCCGGGCGACGTCGGGTACCGGGCGACCGCATCGGCGTTCTCGCGGGAGGTGCTCTCGACCGCGTTCGAGGTGCCCGAGCGCGACCTCCCGCAGTTCCCGTTGACGCCGGTCGACCCGCTCATCGTCGCGCGACCGAACCCGGTCGATCCGGTCGGCTGAGGCCGGCCGCGTTTCCGGGCCGTAACGGATGCCTCGGGGTCCGGGTCTGGTGCTCGGCGCCGTGGCATCCGTAGGCTGTGCAACGGACGGGCGGTCGACGCCCGTCACTCGTCGGAGCGGGGAGCGCGATGATGGAATGGTTCTACGAGACGCCCATCTGGATCACACTGCCGCTGTTCACCATCGGGTTCGTCGCGATCTCGTGCGGGATCGTGCTCGCGCTCCGCCCGCTGGTGCAGAAGCTCGTCAAGAACGGCAAGGAGTGGGATCGCGCGCTCGCGCACGTGATCGGCACCTTCGGCGTGTTCTTCGGCATTCTGCTCGCCCTCGTCGCCGTCTCGGTCTACGAGAACTTCGCGTACGCGAGGACGACCGCGGTGGACGAGGCCGGGGAGGTCGGCACGCTCTTCCGCGCCACGACGCTCCTCGACGAGTCCAACGGGGACGCGCTGCGCGCGACCATCGACGACTACATGCATGCGGTGATCGAACTCGACTGGCCGCAGCAGGAGCGCGGCATCCTCCCCGACGCGAGCGACGCGCAGGTGGACGAGATGGAGGGCCACCTCAAGAACATCACGGCGGAACCGGGCGACGAGCAGGCCGTGCTCCAGCAGGTGCTCGAGACCTTCGACACGTTCATCGAGACGCGCCGTGCGCGCATCGACGCCACCGCCCTCGCGCTTCCACCGCTGCTCTGGCTGGTCATCTGGGTGGGCGCGTTCGTCAACGTGGTCCTGCTCGCGTTCATCGACGTGCAGAGCCGGCGCCTGCACCTGTTGATGGTGGGCCTGCTCTCGTTGTTCATCGGACTCGTGATCTTCGTCACGGCCGACATGGACCATCCGTACGCGGGCGCGATCTCGGTCGGGCCGGGCGCGTACGAGCGCGTGCTGATCCAGGTCATCGACTCCGAGGGCTAGCGCCCGGGGAAGACTCCGTCCGCAGCCTCAGCCGTCGGTCAGGCCGCGACCGTGAGTCGCAGGTCGACCGTGTCGCCGACCTCGAGCCCCTCGGCGTCGCGCACCCACGCCTTCAGCGGCACGATGTAGCCGCCGTCCTTCGGCCAAAGCGACGTGGTCCATTCGCTCGCGCCCACGCGCACGGTCACGGGGATCATGCCCCAGCCGTAGGTCACGGCCGGGGAGATCGCCTCGATCGCGGCCGCCTCCTCGTCGGGAACCGTCACGAAGTGCCATGGGGCCGGCCCGCGCCAGAACCACAGTTCGCCGCTGAACGTGAGTTCCACGCCCCCAACGTAGCGGTCGTGCTCGCGTTCGTCGGCTGACCTCGGCTCAGGCGCTGAGCGCGAGCTCCGCGTCGAGCAGGTCGAGCAGCAGCGGGGCGGATGCCGCGGCCGGCGCGCCCGTGATGGCGGAGACGACCCACTCGGGGGTCGCGTCCGGCGGGAGTTGCAGCGTGACGAGTCCCGAAGCCTGGGGCTTGGCGGCGACGTGCTGGGGCACGAGCGCGATGCCGAGCCCGCGGTGCACGAGGTCGAGCAGCGTGTGCACGTCGTTCACCGCGGCGCTGACCCGGCGGGGCACGCCGTGCGTCGCGCACGCCTCGTCGTTGAGCGTGCGCACGGCCCACGACTCCTGGAAGTCGACGAAGTCGAGGTCGCGCAGGTCGGCCCACTCGACGCGCTCCGCTCCGGCGAGCGGATGCTGCGGCGGCACGAGCAGCACGATGGGACGTCGTCCGAGCTCGTGCCGGCGGAGGCGCGTGACCTGTCCGCCGCCCGCGACGAACGCCACGTCGAGCGTGCCCTCGTTCACGCGCGCCGCGAGCTCGTGCGAGCCCGCCTGCGTGAACTCGAGCTCGACGAGCGGGTAGAGCAGGTGCACGCGCTCGAGCAGCGCGTTCACGTCGACCATGCCGAGGCACTGCTCGGCGCCGACGCGCAGGCTCCCCGAGAGCTCGTGCGTGGCCCGCACCACGGCGTCGCGGGCCGCGGCCGCCTGGGCGAGCATCGTTCGCGCGTGGGGGAGCAGCGCCAGGCCCGCGTCGGTCGGCACCACGCGTCGCGTGGTGCGGTCGAACAGGGTCGTGCCGAGCTCCTCCTCGAGCCCGCGGATCGCCGCCGAGAGGCCCGACTGCGACACGTGGCACACCGCCGCGGCGCGCGTGAACTGCTGCTCGTCGGCGAGGGCGACGAGGTACTCCATCTGCCGCAGATCCATTCATCGACCCTTCTTCTGAATGGCATGAGAACTAGTTGTTGGACTTCTAGTTTGAGCGTTCCTATCGTGAACAGGCAACCTCGCAACGAAAGGATGCTCCATGCAGCAGCGAACCATCGGCCCTCGCACGGTCAGCGCCATCGGACTCGGCGGCATGCCGATGTCGATCGAGGGACGGCCCGACGAGGCCCGGTCGATCGCGACCGTCCACGCCGCCCTCGAGGCCGGCGTGACCCTCATCGACACCGCCGACGCCTACCACCTCCACGCCGACGAGGTCGGCCACAACGAGGAGCTCATCGCCCGTGCACTCCGCACCTGGGGCGGCGACACGTCCGACGTGCTCGTCGCCACGAAGGGCGGCCACCTGCGGCCCGGCGACGGCTCGTGGACCCAGGACGGGCGCCCCGAGTACCTGAAGGAGGCCGTGAAGGCGTCGGCCCGACGGCTCGGCGTCGAGGCGATCGGCCTCTACCAGTTCCACCGCCCCGACCCGCGCGTGCCCTACGCCGACTCGGTGGGCGCGATCCGCGACCTGCTCGACGAGGGCGTCATCGAGCTCGCGGGCATCTCGAACGCGAACGTCGCCCAGATCGACCAGGCGAACGAGATCCTCGGCGGGCGCCTCGTCTCGGTGCAGAACCAGTTCTCGCCGGCGTTCCGGTCGAGCCTCGGCGAGCTCGAGCACTGCGCCGCCCTCGGCATCGCCTTCCTGCCGTGGTCGCCGCTCGGCGGCATCGCCCGCGCCGAGGCGGTCGGGCAGCGCCACGGCGCGTTCCAGCGCGTCGCCGACGCCCACGGCGTCAGCCCGCAGCAGGTTGCGCTGGCGTGGGAGCTCGCGCTCGCGCCCGTCGTCATCCCGATCCCGGGCGCCTCGCGTCCCGAGAGCATCCGCGACTCCGTGCGCGCCGTCGAGCTCGAGCTCACGGCCGACGAGCTCGCGTCGCTCTCGGACGTCGAGGAGCTCGCGGCCTAGCACCACCGACATCGGCGGATGCCGCAGCCGCGTCGTCGCGGCATCCGCCCACCTCGAACCAGGAGCACCATGAAGACCATCACCCTCGGCGCCGACTTCGCCGCCCCCAACGTCGTGCTCGGCCTGATGCGCATCTCGAAGATGAGCGACGAGGCCGTGCGCGAGCTCGTGGGCACCGCCCGCGACGCCGGCATCGACTTCTTCGACCATGCCGACATCTACGGCGACGAGCTGCACGGCTGCGAGCGCCGCTTCGCGGAGGCCATGCAGCTCAGGCCGTCGGAGCGCGAGCAGGTCACGATCCAGTCGAAGGCCGGCATCGTGAAGGACGGCCCGTACTTCGACTTCTCGTACGAGCACCTCGTCGAAGCGGTCGACGGGTCGCTGCGCGCGCTGCAGACCGATTACCTCGACATCCTGCTGCTGCACCGGCCCGACGCGCTCGTCGAGCCCGACGAGGTCGCGCGTGCCTTCGACGAGCTCGAGGCCTCGGGCAAGGTGCGCGCGTTCGGCGTCTCGAACCACACGCCCGCGCAGATCGACCTGCTGAAGAAGTCGGTGGCGCAGCCGCTCGTGGCCAACCAGCTCCAGCTGTCGATCACGCACGCGCCGATCATCGCGCAGGGCGTGGCCGCGAACATGCAGGGCACCGACCAGGCGCTCACGCTCGACGGCGGCGGCATCGTCGACTACTGCCGCCTCAACGACATCACGATCCAGGCGTGGTCGCCGTTCCAGGCCGGGTTCTTCACCGGCGTGTTCCTCGACTCGCCCGAGTACCCCGAGTTGAATGCGGTCATCGACCGGCTCGCCGCGAAGTACGACGTGCCGACGATCGCCATCGCGACTGCGTGGATCACCCGGCACCCCGCCGGCATGCAGGTCGTGCTCGGCACGACGACGCCCGAGCGGGTCGCCGCGGCGGCGCAGGGTTCGGACGTGCCGCTGACGCGCGCCGAGTGGTACGAGCTGTTCCGCGCGGGCGGCTACCGCGTGCCCTGAGCCTCAGGCGAGCCGGATCGACACCGCTGCCTCGGGCGTCGCCACGCGGAAGCTGAGGCTCTCCTCGAGGTAGAGGTCGACCGTCTCGGCGTCGTGGGCGGCGTAGCCGATCGAGAGGTCCTCGCCGACCTCGAGCAGGTAGTCGCCGCCGCGCATGCTCAGCACGACGCCGCCGTCGAGCCCGGGCACCCACTCGATCGGGCCGCCGAGCAGGTCCTCGAGGCGGCGCACGAGCGGATACCCGCCGGCGTCGCTCGCCTCGACCACCGCGGTCCAGTCGGCCGGGCCGAGCGCGAGCGCGTAGGGGCCGCCGATCCCGGAGTGCTTGAGCGTCGCAACGGCCGAGGCGACGAGGTCGTCGTAGCCCGAGGTGCCGCCGTCGTGCCGGATCGGGTCGTGCGGCGACGACGGCACGATGCCGGCGATGCCCACGGCGTCCCACCCGTTGAAGACCGCGGCGTTCTCGACGCTCGCGATGCGGTGCGCCGCCTCGTCGAGCGCGCCGAGGTCGACGTCGACGGCGCCGCGCGAGGCGTTCACGAGCTCCTCGCGTTGCAGCGAGAAGTCGGCGCGCACCTCGGTGAGCGGGAGCACCCGGCGCGTGCGGGCGATGACCTGCTCGGCCGGGGCCGACACCACGGGACCGACGCGTCCGAGGTTCGTCGCGGAGTGCTCCCACCCGTGCGGACCGGCGAAGTCGACGAGGCGCCGGGCGCCGAGTGCGACCGTGAGGCGGTCCTTGGCCTCGGCGTCGAGCAGCTCCCAGCCCTCCGACGAGATGGGCGCGAGGCGGCGCAGCAGGTGGTCGGTCATGAGGTGGTCTCCTTCGGGGCGTGCTGGCGCAGGGAGCCGATCCCGAGCGAGGCGCTCGGGCCGGCCGAGTCGGGGGCGGCCTCCGACGGGAACGCCGGCGGGTTCGCGGCATCCGCTGCATCGGATGCGTCGGCGAGCCCGCGCAGCACGGGATTCGACGGCGCGAAGAACGTCGTGCCGGTGACGGCCCGCGAGACGTCGAGGATCCGGTCGTGGAACCCCGCCGGCTGCCCGATGAACATGCGGTGGATCATGAGCTGGATGACCCACAGCCGGCGCGAGTAGCCGATGAAGTACGTGCCGAACTCGCCCTGGCCGGGCCGGCCGAACGGCATGTTGTCGCGAAGGATCTGCAGCTCCTCGCCGTCGTCGCCGACGATCGTCGTGAGCGTCTTGTGCGCGAACTGCGGCCCGGGCGCGTCGTCGAGCTCGACGTTGTCGAGCTTCGTGCGACCGATCACCGCCTCCTGCTCGGCGGTGGAGAGCCGGGCCCACGCGTCGAGGTCGTGCAGGTACTTCTGCACGACGACGTAGCTGCCCCCGGCGAAGTCGGGATCCTCGTCGCCGATGTGCGTCATCTCGGCCATCTCGGCGCCGATCGGGTTCGCCGTGCCGTCGACGAAGCCGAGCAGGTCGCGGGCGTCGAAGTACCGGAACCCGTGCGTCTCGTCGGCGACGGATGCCGCGACGCCGAGCTGGTCGAGCAGCAGGCGCTCGAACTCGAAGGCCAGGTCCTGCCGCTCGGCACGGATGTGGAACAGGAGGTCGCCCGGCGTCGACGGGGCGGCGTGCACGGCGCCCGCGATCGGCGGGAACGCGTGCAGTTCGCTGGGGCGCGCGTCGGGGGAGAGGCGGTCCCACAGGTCGCGACCGAGGCCGACGACGCACGAGAGGTGCCCGTTGAGGTCGCGGAACCCGACCGTCTTCACGAGGTCGTCGATGCCCGACACGACGTCGCGCACCGTCGCGAGGGCCGCGTCGTCGGCGCCGACGGTCATGACGAGGAAGACCGCGAAGCGCGACAGCGGCGCGTCGACCTGCTGCGCATCGATCGGAACCCGCTCGCCACCCTGCATCTCCGCACCTCCCAGGGTGCCCACGATACCGACGGGCGGCGCCTCGCGGCATCCGGGATCAGGTGTTCCAGAGGCCGAGCTTCTCGGGGTTCCGCATGATCCACACGCGCGCGATCCGGTCGTCGCGCACGTCGAGGACCGCGACGCTGTGCACCACGTCCCCGTCGGCGAAGGCGAGCGTGAGGCCGTCCGCGGTCTCGTGTAGCGACACCGTGAGGGCCGCGCCGAGCTTCGCCAGCTGCCCCAGGATGAAGCGGCCGACGTGGTCGGCGCCGAGCACCGGGCGTCGCGCGGTCGACGCCAGGCCGCCGCCGTCCGAGACGAGCACGATGTCGGGATCGAGGAGGGGCAACAGCTGCTGCAGGTCGCCGGTGCCGGCCGCCGCGATGAACGCGCGCACCACCGCGTCGTGCGTCTCGCGCGGTGCGGAGCCTGCGCGGCGCTCGCGCACGTGCCGTCGCGCGGTCGACGCGAGCTTGCGGCACGCGTCGGGGGAACGGCCGACGATGTCCGCGATCTCGCCGAACGGCATCGCGAACACGTCGTGCAGCACGAACGCCACCCGCTCGGCCGGCGTCAGCGACTCCAGCACGATGAGCAGCGCCGTCGACACGGACTCGTCGAGCGTGACGCGGTCGAGCGGGTCGGCCGACGGCGGGGTGGCGAACATGCCCGTCCCGCCGGGCAGCGGCTCGGGGAGCCACTCGCCCACGTACCGCTCGCGGCGGGCTCGCGCGGAGCCGAGCTGGTCGAGGCAGACGCGGCTCGCGACGCGCGTCAGCCACGCCGCGGGGTTCTCGATCGCGTCGCGCTCGGCCGGCGACATCCGGTACCAGCGCGCGTAGGTCTCCTGCACGGCGTCCTCGGCGTCGGCGACCGTGCCGAGCATCCGGTACGACAGGCTCATGAGCATGCCGCGCTCGGCCTCGAGCGCCGCCTCGTCGAACCCCTCGGGTGCCGTCGTCATGCCTCCACCTTCCCATCGGATGCCGCATCCGCCCTCTCCTCTCCGACGACGTGGCGGCACCCGATGTGAGCCCCGACGTCACATTCCGGCGGCCTGCGTCGTCGAAGGTGATGTGAACACGAACTGGAGACGCGGCATCCTGTGGGCCCTCAACGCGCTCGGCGCATTCGTCGGCGCGTGGGCGCTCGCCGCACCGCGCAGCTTCTACGACGCCTTCCCGATGCCGGGCCTCCTCGGCGCCTGGGTCGCGAGCGACGGCCCGTACAACGAGCACCTCGTGCGCGATGTCGGGTCGCTCTACCTCGCGCTCGTCGGGGCCGGGGTGGTCGCGGCCCTCATGCGCCGGGCGGATGCCTCGGTCGCGGTCGGCGTGGCCTGGCTCGTGTTCTCCGTGCCCCACCTCGCCTATCACGTGGGGCACCTGCACGGGCTCGCACCGCTCGACGCGATCGCGCAGCCGATCGCGCTCTCCGCGACGCTCGTGCTCGCAATCCCCTTGTGCCTGCCACCGCGGCGGCGCACGATCAGCGAAGGAGAGGACGCATCATGAGGATCGTCGTCGCCGGGGGCACCGGCACCGTCGGACATCACGCCGTGGAGGCCGCGCGCGAGCGCGGACACGAGGTCGTCGTGCTGACCCGCTCGAACGGCATCGACCTCGTGTCGGGCGAGGGGCTCGACGACGCGCTGCGAGGCGTCGACGTCGTCATCGACGCGAGCAACCTGATCACCACGTCGGCGAAGAAGGGCACCGAGTTCTTCACCACGGTCACGCGCAACCTCCTCGCCGCCGAGCAGCGAGCGGGCGTGCGGCACCACGTGAGCCTGTCGATCGTCGGCATCGACCGCGCGCCGTACGGCTACTATGCGGCGAAGCTCGCGCAGGAGCGCGCCGTGGAGGGGGGCGACGTGCCGTGGACGATCCTGCGCGCGATGCAGTTCCACGAGTTCGCCGGCCAGCTGCTCGAGGGACTCACGATCGCGGGCGTGCACCTCGCACCGCGGGTGCGCACGCAGCCCATCGCCGCACGGGAGGTGGGCCAGCGGCTCGTCGAGCTCGCCGAGGGTGCCCCGATGGGGCACGCTCCCGAGATCGCGGGGCCCAGTCAGGAGCAGCTCGCGGACATGATCCGCACGCTCGCCAACGCCACGGGGGTGAAGGGTCCGGTCATGGCGATCTCGCTGCCGGGCAAGCAATACGCGGCGATGCGTCGCGGCGAGACCCTGCCCGGACCCGGCGCGACCATCGGGCACCAGACGTTCGACGAGTGGGTCGCCGAGCAGGCGAGCGTCACGCAACGCTGAGGTGGTCAGCGCTCCTCGGGGTCGGCGCCGCGGGCGGCGCGCCCGCCGTCGACCGGGAGCACCGTGCCCGTGACGAAGCTCGCGGCATCCGAGAGCAGGAATGCGACGACCTGCGCGACCTCGGTGGCGTCGCCCTCACGGCCCAGCGGATGCAGCGCGGCCACCTGTCGCGCGACGGCGGTGCGCGCCTCGGCATCGAGCGAGTCCAGCAGTTCGTCGTACCGGTCGGTGCGGATGGAGCCGAGCGCGACCGCGTTGCAGCGGATGCCGTCGGGGCCGTAGTCCACCGCGACGGCGCGGGTCAGGCCCTCGATCGCGGCCTTGGCCGTTGCGTAGGGAAGCGCGCCGCGCACCGGGCGCTGGGCCTGGTGCGACGAGACGTTGACGATCGAGCCCGCGACCCCGGTGCGACGGAACTCGTCGACCGCCGCCGCGCAGCCGGCGACAGCGAGGCGCAGGTTCGCCTGCACCGCATCGAGGGTGGCCGTCGCGCCCGCCTCGTGCAGCCACGCGTCCCGGAAGATCGCCGCGTCGTTGACCCAGCCGTGCAGCCCGCCCAGCTCGCGAGCCTGCTCGATCGCGGCCTGGAGGACCGCGTCATCGCCGGCGTCGCCGACCACCGAGGCCGCGCGCGCCGGATCGCCCGTCGCGACGAGCGCGTCGGGCTCCTCGAGCCAGTCCGCGGGCGTCGTGTCGACCACGACGACCGCGTGTCCCTCGGCGAGCAGGAACTCGGCGATGCGACGCCCGATCCCCCCGGCGCCTCCGGTCACGACGTGTACGCGATGCGGCATCCGCATCCCGCCATGGTCGGCGACGGACCTGCGGGCCGCAACCCCTTGCGGTTCAGGCCGCGGTGCCGAGCCAGGCCTCGAGGATGCGCCCGCGCAGCGCGTTGCCCCGCTCGGCGAACACCCGCTGCCGGCGCACGTACGCGGCCTTGCCCTCGGGCGTCTCGATGCGCACGGGCTCGCCGCCCCACGGCGCCATGTCGTAGGGCGACGCCTGCATGTCGAGGTAGCGGATGTCGCGGGCCAGCTCGAACGCGTCGAGCAGCAGCTCGCCCGGCACGAGCGGGCCGAGCTTCACCGCCCACTTGTACACGTCCATGCCGGCGTGCAGGCAGCCGGGCTGCTCGAGCTCGGGCTGCGTCTCGCGGGTGGGCGCGAAGCGGTTGCGCGGCACGGCATCGGGCGTGAAGAACCGGAACGCGTCGATGTGCGTGCACCGCAGCTCGTGCGCCTCGACGACCGCGTCGGTCGCGTCCTGCCCGAGCCGCAGGGGCACCGGATGCCGGTGCTCGCGCTGCCGGTAGACCATGGCCCACTCGTGGAGGCCGAAACAGCCGAACTGCCCGGGGCGCGACGCGGTGAGGCGCAGCATCCGCTCGACCGCGCCCAGCAGTGCGGGCTTCTCCCGTCGCATGGCGTCGTGGTCGACCACAAGCGAGCCGGACGTCGACCCCGCTGCGTACCAGCGCCACTCGGCGCGAGGGGTGCTCGCGGCATCCGCCAGCTCGACGCCCGCGCCCGGGTGCCAGCGGCGCAGCAGGCTCGGCGAGTACGCGTAGTAGGTGAAGAGGAAGTCCTCGATCGGATGCCGCTCGCCCTGCGTCGCGCGGGCGCGATGCCCGGCGGTGAGGGCGTCGGCCCGCTCGGCGTGCGCCTGCTCGCGGGCGCGCCAGACGTCGGCGTCGAGCACGACGGCTGCGCTGATCGCGGCCCTGGCGGTCGGGGTCACCCGACGAGGATACGTGGGGCGGCCGGGCGCGTCACCCCGCTGAATCGGTCAGGTCGTCGGCTGGGCGGACTCGCGCAGCATCCACTGCTCGGGCTTCGGGAGCGGCGTGAACCCGAATCGCTCGTACAGGCCGTGCGCGTCGCCCGTCGCGAGTGCGATGCGCTTCAGGCCCAGCGGCTCGAGGTCGTCCATCACGAACCCGACGAGCCCCACGCCGACTCGGTGTCCGCGGGCACCGGGGTCGACGATGACGTCGCACAGCCAGGCGAACGTCGCGCCGTCGGTGACGACGCGGGCGTAGCCGAGCTGCTCGCCCGTCACCGCGTCGTACGCGCCGTAGTTGCGTGAGCCGTCGATCGCGGCATCCTGCACGTCCTGCGGTCGGCCGAGCGCCCAGTACGCGTGCTCGGACAGCCATTCATGCACGAGGGAGCGGTCGAGGTCGGCGGGGTCGGAGGAGAAGCGGATGCCGTCGGTCACGCGTCCATCCTCGCAGCCGGCCGGAACAGCCGCCTCGGCCACGTCGGGCGACCGGACCTCGACGCGCGGTCCGGCGGGGACTCGCAGTGCGTCAGGCGGGCGTGATCTCGTCGACGAAGCCGTGCGCCTCGCCCAGGATCGCGCGCCAGCGCTCGGGGCCCGCGTCGTAGGGCACGACCGCCCACTCGCGCATCGGCCGGCCGCGCATGACCATGTTGTCGAGGCCGAGCTCGTCGACGCGCTGCTCGGACAGCTTCACGACGAGGTCGCCGGCGTTGGACGCGAACGCGAACAACTTGCCGCGCACCGACAGCGCCTCGGAGCCGAACATGCGCGTCATCGCGACGTCGGGCGTTGCGAGCAGGTCGCTGCCGACGTCGGCGAGCCGTTCGACGGCTCGGGCTCGCTCGGGGTTGGGCTTCGCCATGCCGCGATGCTACGCCCGGCCACCGACACGGGCGCGTGGCATCCCTTCGACAGGCTCAGGGCGCCGCCGCGTGGGCGCCCGCGGCATCCGTCAGTGGTAGCGGCCGCTGTAGGCGTTGAGCGCGGGCTGCCCGCCGAGGTGGGCGTAGAGCACGTTCGAGTCCTTCGCGATGGTGCCCGTCGACACGAGCTCGATGAGGCCCGCCATCGACTTGCCCTCGTACACGGGGTCGATGATGACGCCCTCGAGGCTGCCGGTGAGCCGCATCGCCTCGTCGGTCGACTCCACCGGGATGCCGTAGTAGTCGCCCGCCCAGCCCTCGAGCACGGTGACCTCGTCGTCGCGCACCTCGCGTCCGAGGCCGATGAGCTCGGCCGTGTTGCGCGCGATGCGCGCGACCTGGTCGCGGGTCTCGTCGATCTTCGCCGAGGCGTCGATGCCGATGACGCGACGCGGACGGCCGCCGAAGTTCTGCTCGAGGTCGGCGAAGCCGGCGATCATGCCGGCGTGCGTGGAGCCCGTGACCGAGCACACCACGACGGTGTCGAAGAACACGCCGAGCGCCTCCTCCTGCGCGGCGACCTCGTGCGCCCAGTTCGCGAAGCCGAGGCCGCCGAGCGGGTGGTCGGATGCCCCGGCCGGGATCGCGTACGGCGTGCCGCCGGCCTCCTCGACGTCGGCGATCGCCTGCTTCCACGACTCGCGGAAGCCGATGCTGAAGCCCGCGGGGGAGAGGCGCACGTCGGCGCCCATGAGCCGCGAGAGCAGGATGTTGCCGACGCGGTCGTTCACCGAGTCGGGCCAGTCGACCCAGTGCTCCTGCACGAGCACGGCCTTCATGCCGAGGTGGGCGGCGACGGCCGCGACCTGGCGGGTGTGGTTGGACTGCACGCCGCCGATCGAGACGAGCGTGTCGGCGCCCTTCGCGAGGGCGTCGGGCACGAGGTACTCGAGCTTGCGCGTCTTGTTGCCGCCGAACGCGAGGCCGCTGTTCACGTCCTCGCGCTTCATCCAGACGCGGGCGCCGCCGAGGTGGGCGCTGAGCCGGTCGACGGGGTGGATCGGGCTCGGCCCGAACGTCAGCCGGTGACGGGGGAAGTCGGCGAGGGCCATGGTTCTCTCCTTCAGGGGGTGGGGGTGACGGCGGCCGCGGGCTCGCCCGCGATCGCGTCGTCGACGGCCTCGTCATCGTCGTCGAGGTGGAGCAACCGGCCGAGGGTCGACCAGTTCTCGCGTGCGGCGGCGCCGGCCTCGTCGGCGAGTCCGGCGGCGCAGAGTTCGATGATGCGATCGTGGTCGCCCACGGACCCGCGCCCGGCGAGCGACCCGAACCGGGCGCGCTCCAGTCGGCGCAGGAGCGGCGTGACCTGCTCGAGCAGCCCGGGCAGCAGCGGGTTCGCGCTCGCCCGCACAGCGACGTCGTGGAACTCGTCGTCGGCGACGATCGCGGCGCCGATGTCGTCGTCGCGGAGGGCGTGCGCGAACTCGGCGTTCGCGTCGCGCATGGCGTCGAGGTCGGCCTCGGTGAGCTGCGGCACGGCCTCGCGCACGGCGAGCTCGTGCAGGCTCGCGGCGATGCGCTGCGCCGCGAGCGCCGTGCGCGTGTCGAGCGGGGCGACGACCGTCTGCTTCGCGCGGCGGGTGTGCACGAGCCCGGCGGTCTCGAGCCGTGCGATCGCCTCGCGGATCGGCGTGCGGCTCACGCCCAGCCACGCCTCGAGCTCGGGGTCGCGCAGCCGCTCGCCGGGTGCCAGCTGGCCGCTGACGATCGCGTCGCGCAGCTCGCGATAGGCGTAGTCGCGCAGCGAGGTGGGGCGCTCGGCGCGAGCGCTGGGAAGCGGTATGCAATATATTGCAGTCGTGCTTCGGCCCCGAAGTCAAGTCGAGCGGGACGCCCGGCACGCTCGATGCCGATCGCGTCGTGTACCCGTCACGCGGCGGCCGGGCGTGTGACGCACCGGCCGCCGCGAGGGGTCATGCGTCGAAGCGGGCCCCGGCGGGGTCGGTCGGGAGGGCCAGGAAGATGATCAGGATGATGCCGCCGACGAAGGGGATGAGTCCGAGGAAGTAGAACGGACCGGGACGGTTGGTGTCGTGCAGGCGGCGCCAGCAGAGCGCCAGCCACGGGACGATCGTGCCCAGTCCCCAGGCGATCGCCAGGACGAGGCCGATCCAGTAGGCCGGACCGAGGACGAGGACGCCCTGGTCGTCGACCACGGCGCCCGAGATGCCGATGCCGTAGGTGATGCCGTAGATGATGATGCCCACGATGGCGTTCACGAGGAACCACCACCAGAACTCGCTGCGGCTCGCGCGACCGGTGAACGTGGCGTACTTCGTGAAGAACCGGCTGATGGACTGTCCGAAGGACGCGCCGTACAGCGGCTGCGAGAGTGGGACTTCGCTGGTTGCGGTGGTCATGGGTCTCCTCTTGGTGGATGCGGATGCCGCGGGTGCGGCGCCAGCGTAGCGCTCGGGTCGCCCTCGACGCCGCGTTCCGCCCACGCCACGCCGGGCGAGTCGTTCGCGCGCATGTGTGGATGTCGCCGGTGCGGCGTACCGTGTGCGGCATCCGACGATCCAAGGAGGCATCACCATGGCGAACCTCGTCGTGCACTTCGAGATCCACGCGACCGAGCCGCAGCGGCTCGTCGACTTCTACTCCGAGCTGCTGGGATGGAGCTTCACCCAGTACGGCGACACGTATTGGGTGATCGACACGGGCGAGGGCTCCATCGGCAACGTCGCCGGCCAGCCCGGCATGGGCATCAACGGCGGGCTCACGAAGCGCGAGGGTCCAGCACCCGAGATCGGCGCGCCGGTCAACGGCGCCAACTTCGTGGTGGGCGTCGACGACGTCGACGGCCTCATGCGCCGGGGCATCGAGCTGGGGGCGACCCAGGCCCTGGCCGCAGCGGACTGGCCCGGCATCGGCCGGGGCGGGTACCTGCTCGACCCCGACCACAACGTGTTCGGGCTCATCTCGCCGGTGCTCTCCGACGGGACGGTCGCGATGGGGATGGACGCGGAGCAGGGATAGCCGGGCGTCAGTGTCGGCGGACGGTGCGAGACTGGGCCCGTGCTGCTCGATGAGCTCGTCACCACGTCCGACACCGTCGCCGCCACGCGCTCCCGGCTGGCCAAGGTCGATGCGCTCGCCGCGCTCCTCGTGCGGCTCGAGCCCGACGAGATCGCCCCGGCGATCGGGTTCCTCGTCGGCAAGCCACGGCAGGGTCGCGTCGGCGTGGGCTGGCGCAGCGTCGCCAACGTGATGGGCAAGCCCGCCGCCGAGCCGTCGCTCACGGTCGGCGACCTCGACGCGCTGCTCGATCGCCTCGGCGCCACCGCGGGCAGCGGTTCGGCGGCCGAGCGCACGCGCGACCTGCGCGACCTGACGTCGCGGGCAACCGAGCGCGAGCAGGGCTTCCTCGCCCGGGTGCTCCTCGGCGAGATGCGCACCGGCGCGCTCGAGGGCGTCGTGACCGACGCGATCGCGCGGGCCGCGCAGCGCCCGGGCGACGTCGTCCGGCGCGCCGCCATGCTCTCAGGCGACCTCGGCGAGACGGCGCGACTCGCGCTCACGGGCAGCGAGCAGGAGCTCGAGTCCGTCGGCCTCGAGGTGGGCCGGCCGGTGCTGCCGATGCTGGCGGCGACCGCCGCCACGGCGTCGGCGGCGCTCGCGACGACGGGCGAGGCATCCGTGGAGTACAAGCTCGACGGCGCGCGCATCCAGGTGCACCGCTCGGGCGACGACGTGCGCGTCTTCACGCGCAACCTCGCCGACATCACGCACCGGCTCCCCGAGGTCGTCGAGGTCGTGCGACGGATGCCGGTGCGCGACGTCATCCTCGACGGCGAGACGCTCTCGCTCGACGAAGAGGGCGCGCCACGCCCGTTCCAGGAGACGATGTCGCGCTTCGGTGCGGATGCCGCACGCGAGACGCTGCTGCATCCGTGGTTCTTCGACGTGCTGCACGTCGACGGGCGCGACCTGCTCGACGAGCCGCTCGCCACGCGCATCGCCGAGCTCGAGCGCGTGGCCGCGGGCCACCGCATCCCCGGCGAGGTCACCTCCGATCCCGAGGTCGCCGAGCGGGTGTCGCGCGACGCGCTCGCCGCCGGCCAGGAGGGCGTCGTCGTCAAGGCGATCGGGTCGCCGTATGCCGCGGGCCGCCGCGGCTCGAGCTGGATCAAGGTCAAGCCCGTGCACACGTACGACCTCGTGGTGCTCGCCTGCGAGTGGGGCTCCGGTCGCCGCACTGGCTGGCTGTCGAACCTGCACCTCGGTGCACTCGACCCGACCGGGGAGTTCGGAGAGCCCGGCGACTACGTCATGGTCGGCAAGACGTTCAAGGGCCTCACCGACGAGCTGCTGCGCTGGCAGACCGAGTACTTCCAGGAGATCGAGGTGCGCCGCACGGCCAACACCGTGTGGGTGGCGCCGACCACCGTCGTCGAGATCGCGATCGACGGCGTGCAGCGGTCGACGCGGTATCCGGGCGGCATCGCGCTGCGCTTCGCGCGCGTCAAGCACTACCGCGACGACAAGCGGCCTGAAGACGCCGACACGATCCAGACGCTGCGCGGGCTGCTGCGCGGGTAGGCGGGTCGACGTCGCGAACCGCGGCCCGATCAGATGGTCGTGCGCATCCCGCCGTCGATGACGATGTCGGCGCCGGTCAGGTTGGCGAACCGGGGGCTCGCCAGCACGGCGATGAGGTCGGCGACCTCCTCGGGTCGAGTGAAGCGTCCGGTGACCATCCCGCTGGCGGCACCGCGCTCCACGTCCGCGGCCGCCGCGCCCGTCTCCCGGGCCACCGTCTGCGCCACCCCGTCGGCACCGAGCCAGAGGTCGGTCGCAACTGGACCGGGGCTCACGGTGTTGACTCGGATGCCGTCGGGTCCGACCTCCTTCGACAGGGCTTTCGAGAAGCTCAGCACTCCCGCCTTCGCCGCACTGTAATCCATGACCAGCGGGTCGGGCAGCTTCGAGTTCTCCGACGCCACGTTGACGATCGCTCCGCCCGACCCCATGCGCGGGAGCGCTGCACGACACATCCGCACGGTCGAGAGGAGGTTGACTTCGAAGGTCTGCTGCCAGTCCGAGTCGTCGATCGTGGCGAATCCACGAGGGCGCACCGGGGCGAAGCCGACGTTGTTCACGAGGATGCCGAGCGGGCCCTCGAGCGTGTCGAGAACGCGCCCTGCGGCGTCCGGCTGGGAGAGGTCGGCTTCGAGGAACCGGAACCCGGAGTCTGCCAGCAGTGCCTCGACGTCGTCGGTCGCGGATCGCGAGACTCCGATGACCCGCGCTCCCTCTCGCAGCAGCGCTCGGGCGGTCGCGAGCCCGATGCCCTTGCCGGCTCCCGTGACGATCGCCGTCGTGCCGTCGAGTTGGAGGTCCATGGCGCCACAGTACGGGCGACGCGGCGCGCCGTCGAGTGGACCGCGTCCCGCGAACGTCGGCTATCGTCTGGCCATGACCCGAACCGCCCTGCGGGCGGCGCGCTGCGCCCCCGCACTCCTCGTCGCGCTCGCGCTCGCCGCCTGCACCGCCCCCGCGGCCCCCGTCGCCCGCGACACGGCGACCGCGGCATCCGTCGACTGGAGCGTCATCGAGTCGGAGGTGCAGCGCGACCTGCAGGCGGTCGACGCGTTCTGGGCCGAGTCGTACGTGGAGTCGTACGCGGGGGAGTTTCGGTCGCCGTGGAACGTCTGGTCCTTCGACAGCGCAGCGCAGGATGCGCCGGTAATGTGCGCGGGCGAACTGATCCCGTCGGACAACGCGGTGTTCTGCCTCGCCGACGACAGCGTCGTCTGGGACGAGCAGCTCATGCGGCCGGCGTGGGCGGCCGGCGAGGGTCCGCTCGCGGCCATCGTCGCGCACGAGTGGGGGCACGTCGTGCAGTTCCAGACCGGCTTCACCGGGCACTGGACCGCCCTCGAGCTCCAGGCCGACTGCTTCGCGGGCGCGGCGCTGGCCGGGCTCGCCGCGTCCGACGCGATGACGTGGGACGACGCGGAGCTCGAGCGTGCCGCGGACGCACTCGCGTCGCACGGCGACCCCGAGCCGTGGACCGCGCCCGGCGACCACGGTGACGCGGCGGAGCGCGGCGAGGCGTTCCGCGTCGGCCTCGAGGGTGGCGTCCCCGCCTGCGCGGCGGATCCGCGGGGGCGGGGCGCGGAGGCTCCCGCCGGGGCGGGCTGAGCGGGCGAGCGACGGCCGGCCGGATCGGCGGTCAGCCGACCGCGGCCAGCGCGCGCGGGAGCTCATCGCAGAGCTCGCGCGCCAGGAACCCCACCGGGGCGATCCGAGCGGCCAGCCGATCACCCGACGTCGCATGGGCGAACGTCCCCCAGACGGCGGCCTGCGCGGCATCCGCCCCTCGCGCGAGCAGCCCGGCGACCGCACCCGCGAGCACGTCGCCGCTGCCCGACGTGCCGAGGCCGGGACCTCCCGCCCCGACGCTCCAGCTGCCGCCGTCCTCGTCGGCGATCTCCCCGTAGCAGGTGACCGAGGCACCGTAGCGGCCGGCGATCTCGGCGACGGCGGCTCGTGCGTCGTCGACGTCGCGGCCGAGGAGGATCCCCGCCTCCTCGAGGTTCGGAGTGAGGACCGTCTCGGCCGGTAACACCAGGTCGTCGAGATCGGGAAGCACGCCGAGCGCGAACGCGTCCAGGACGAGACCGGTGTGCGCCGCGATCCCCTCGCAGACCTCGGCGACGGCGCGGAGCGCGATCCCGGGCTCGACGAAGCCGGGGCCCACGACCACGGCGTCGGCGGACTCCAGCTCGTCGCATGCGTCATCGGCCAGCACGGCGCCGCGACCGTCGGCCAGCGCGACGACCCCCGCCTCAGGCACGGCGATCGCCACGCGCCCGGCGATCGACTCGGGCACCACGAGGGTGAGTCGACCGGCTCCGACGCGGAGCGCAGCGAGGCCCCCGAGCACGACGGCGCCCGGTGTCCGCGCCGAGCCGCCGACGACCACGACCCGCCCACGCGCGTCCTTCGAGCCGCCGGGCGCGGGCAGCGGCCAGTCGCGCAGCAGGGCCGCGTCGACAGGTGCCGGCTCACGTCGGCGTGACATCCGCGTCTCCCGGATGCAGCGTCACCGCCGCGCCCTCGGCGCGCAAGTGCTCGACCATGCCGAACCCCACCAGTCGGAACCGGCCGTCGGCGTGTTCGAGCTGCGTGATCGAGGCGTTGCCGACGACGTTCGCCTGCGCGAACTCCAGCAGTTCCCCTTCACTCCATCCGAGGAGCACGTACAGCGACACCATCACCACGGCATCGTGCGCCATCACGAACGCCCGGTCACCGGCGGTGTCGCCGAAATCGCGGAAGAACGAGCGCAGTCGCAGGGCGACATCCGCCCACGACTCGCCGCCCGGTGGCCGGTGGTAGAACTTGCCCAGGTGGCGCCGGCGCTCGAACTCGGTCGGGACCCGCGCCTGCACGCCGGCGCGGGTGAGGAGGTCGAGCACGCCGAGCTCGCGATCGCGGAGTCGCTCGTCGGCGAACACGACCGGCGCCGCGACCTGGGCTCCCATCGCGACCTCGAGCGACTGGCGGGCACGCACATAGGGCGAGGTCCAGCACGAGTCGAACTCCGGCAGCCGGGGCCGCAGCCATCGGCCGAGCGCTTCAGCCTGCTCCACGCCGACCGGCGACAGCGGCACATCGGCATCCCGGGGCTCCAGCGCGATGACCTCGAGTCCTTCCGCCTCCGCCCTCGACGCGGCGACGTTGCCCATGCTCTCCCCGTGCCGGGCGAGCCACACCTCTCGCACCACGATGCGTCCTCCCATCCCGGTTCGTCCGATCCTCTCGCCGCACGCGTGACGGCGGAACCCATTGCGGCGAGCGGCGAAATCGTGCACGGGCCGGCCCTTCACGTCACACACTTCCCAATGTTGACGTCAACATGTATCGTCGTGCCCGAGCGTGTTGACGTCAACACGCCCGCACCACCACACTTCGACGGCGAAAGAGGACGACGTCAATGACGATGTCTCATGGCAGACGACGACTCACCGCGCTCACCACGAGCGCCGCACTCACCGGTGCACTGCTGGCAGTGCCGATCGCCGCGGCGGCCCCGGCCTCCGCTGCGGACGGCACCACCATCACCCCCAATCCCGCCTACGCGGGTGAGGCGTTCGAGGGCTGGGGCACCAGCCTGGTCTGGTTCGCGAACGCGACCGGCGGCTACCCCGCGGAACTCCGCGAGGAGCTCTACCAGGCGGTCTTCGGCGAGGACGGCCTCGACCTGAACATCGCGCGCTACAACATCGGCGGCGGCAACGCGTCGGACGTGCAGGACTACCTGCGTCCGGGCGGCGCGGTCGAGGGCTGGTGGACGGCGAACCCCAGCGGCGACGCCGGCACGTACGGCGGCGTCTCCACGAAGTACGCCGACCGGAACGCGCTGCTCGCCGCGTGGAACGCCGACGACCCCGCATCCTACGACTGGGACGCCGACGAGACGCAGCGCTGGTGGGTCGAGCGGCTCGCCGCCGACGACCAGATCACGCACTGGGAGACCTTCGCGAACTCCGCGCCGTACTTCATGACCGAGAGCGGCTACGTCTCGGGCGGATTCAACGCCTCCTCCGAGCAGCTGAAGCCCGCCGCGCAGGCGCAGTTCGCGACCTACCTGGTCAAGGTCACCGAGCACCTCGAGGACGAGTACGGCATCGACGTCGACACCATCGACCCGTTCAACGAGCCGAACACCAACTACTGGGGCACGACGCTGAGCAACGGCAAGCCGGTCGGCGGCCGCCAGGAGGGCATGCACGTCGGCCCCGCACGGCAGGTGCCGCTCGTGGACGCCGTGCGCGCCGAGCTCGACGACCCCGCCACGACGACCGACGCGGGCCTCGCCGCCATGGACGAGACGAACCCGACCACGTTCGCGACGAACTGGGCCGCGTACCCGGCCGCGTCGCGCGCCAAGGTCGACCGCATGAACGTGCACACCTACGGCACGTCGGGTCGGCTCACCGTGCGCGACCTCGCCAAGCAGGCCGACACCGACCTCTGGATGAGCGAGATCGAGGGCAACTGGGTGAGCGGGAACAACCCCCTCAGCATCGAGAACGGCCTCGGCCTCGCGAGCCGCATCCAGGACGACCTGCGCGAGCTCGAGCCGAAGGCGTGGGTGCTCTGGCAGCCCGTCGAGGACCTCTACAACATGGAGCCGCAGGCGGAGAACTCGAACTGGGGCTCGATCTTCATCGACCTCGACTGCACGCCGTACCAGGAGTCGGCCGGCACCGTCTGGAAGTCGGCGCGTCGCGTGGCCGCCGCCGGTGGCGACTCGACGAAGGTCGGCGAGTGCGGGGTCTCGATCAACTCGAAGTTCAACACCATCCGCAACTTCACGAAGTACATCCACGAGGGCGACCACCTCATCGCGGTCGACGACACGTCGAGCACGGCGGCGATCCGCGGTGACGGCACCGGTGCGACGATCGTGCACAGCAACACCGCGGCATCCGAGCGCCAGGTCACCATCGACCTGTCGAACTTCGGCGACATCGCCGAGGGCGCCACGGTCACGCCGGTCACGACCACGCAGGCGACCTCCGCCGCCGACCCGACCTCGAACTCGCTCGTGACGGGCACCGCGGTGGCGATCGACCGCGAGGCGCGCACCGCGACGCTGACCGTGCCGGCCAAGTCGGTGACCACGTTCGTCATCGACGGCGTCTCGGGCGTCTCGGCGGATGCCCCCGCGCTCCGCGACGGCCACCGCTACCAGTTCGTCGGCGCGCAGAGCGGCAAGGCGCTGAGCGCCGGCACGACGGGTGCGGCCACCACGATCCGCAACCTGGCGACGGATGCCGCGGCGGCGACGCCGCAGGCATGGACCGTGCACGAGGTGGCGGCGGGCGAGCGCGAGGCCACGCGACGCGTGGTGCTCGAGGCATCCGACGGACGCGTGCTCGGCGCGACGAGCGCCGGCACCGACCTGCGCACCGTTGGCGTCGATGCCGCAGGCGGCAACGCCGCGACCCGCTGGATCGTGAACACGACCGACGGCCGCTCGTACTCGCTCGTCAACGAGCAGCTCGGACTCGCGCTCGACGTGAACGGGCAGTCGACGACGAACGGCGCGACGGTCGGCGTGTACGGCTCCAACGGCGGCACCAACCAGGCGTGGGATCCGCGCGACCTCGCACCGCTCGCCGGCCAGACGGTCGCCGCCCGCACGCAGGCGGGCGTCGCGCCCGTGCTGCCCGAGACGATCGTGCCGCGCTATGCGTGGGGCGCCGGCGTCCCGGTCTCCGTCGCGTGGCAGCTGCCCGCCGAGGGCGCGTGGGCGACGACCGGTCGCGTCGAGGTGCCCGGCACCGCGACCGACGTGTTCGGCCAGCAGGTCGCGGTGACGGCCCTCGTCGACGTCGGCGGGCTCACGGCGTCCGACCCGGTGTCGATCACGGTGGCCGCGGGCGCCTCGCTCGCCGCCGCGCAGGCCGCGGCGCCGGCGAACGTGCCGGCACGGGTCGGGGCGTCCGAGAACGCGTTCGACGTGCCCGTGACGTGGGACTGGACCGGCGTGGCGGATGCCGCGTTCGGCCAGGTCGGCGTCGTGCGGGTGTCCGGCGCGGCATCCGCCGACGGTGCCTCGCTGCCCGCGACGCTCTCGGTGCTCGTCACCGCGGGGACGCTGCGGAACTTCAACCCCGACGCCGGCACGACGGCCTCGGCGAGCTCCACCGAGTCGGGCTACCCCGCCGACCGCACGCGCAACGGCGTGCTCGGCGACAAGGGCTGGTCGAACTGGGTGGCGTCGAACAAGCCGACGCAGTCCACGCTGACCTACCAGTACGCGGCGGCGCACCAGGTGCAGCGCGTGTCGGTGCAGTTCTACCGCGACGGCACGACGAGCTGGGCGCAGACCATGCAGGTGCAGGTGCGCGGCACGGATGGCGCATGGGTCCCGGCTCCCGGCTGGGACTCGTTCAAGCCGGTCGGGTCCCCGGCCGACGGCAGCGCGCCGACGGTGATCGCCGAGTTCGCGCCGGTGACGGCGACGGGCGTGCGCGTGATCATGAACGCCTACGCGAACACGCACCTCATCGTGTCGGAGGTCGAGGTCTCCGAGGCGGTGCCGGCGCCCGCCGCGGTGGCCGACCTCGCGGTGCTGCGCCTCGACGGGGTGACGCTCGGCGGGTTCGACCCGGCGAAGCGCGCCTACACGGTCGACGTCGACGGCGGGCGACTGCCGGCGGTCGACGCGATCGCGGTCGACCGGGCCGCGACCGTGCGGGTCACGCAGCCGACCACCGCGAACGGCGGCGTCGGGACCGTGGTCGTCACCTCGGCCGACGGCACGGCACGCGCGGAGTACTCCGTGACGATCCGCCGCCACGCGGTGATCGACGGACTCGCGCTCGCCGACCGTCCGCGCGTGGGCACGCCGTCGTCGGCGGTCGGCTCGCTGAACCCGGTCGACGGCGAGATCGCCTACCAGTGGTTCCGCAACGGCCTGCCGATCTCGGGTGCGACGGAGGCCACGTACACCCCGGTCACGAACGACGCCGGCAAGCTGCTCAGCGTGCGCGTGACGGTCTCGGCGGACGGGGTCGCTTCGGCGACCGCCGAGACGCCGTCGCAGCGGATCCTGGCGGCGAACTCCGCCAAGCCCTGATCCCGGCGCCTCGAGGGGCGGTCGTCGCAGCCGCGGCGGCCGCCCTTCGGGCTGCCTGCGGCGGGCGCGTGGTCCGGGTTCTCGGGCCGGGTCCGTGAGCGCGTCGAGCCCGTCGGGCTCGGGCCGGCCCCGAAATGCATGAGAATCCGCGACGTGGGCGCCCAGCACGGGGCATCCGCTGGATTCTCATGCATTTCGTGAGTGCAGACGGGCGCGGCGGTTGCGGCACAGCCCGAGGGGTCGGGCGCGTCGGGGGCGAGCCCGAGCGGCGGATGCCCCGCGCTCGGCAGCACCGCGGCTGAGCGGATGCCGCGCGCTCGCCAGCACCGCGGCTGAGCGGATGCGGCGCGCTCGCCCGCTCGCGCGAGTCAGCCCCGAGGCGCCGCCGAGCTCTCGCGCACGACGAGCTCGGTCGCGACGAGCGTGCTGTCGTCGCGCTCGCCGGACTCGACCTCGTGCAGCAGCGCCTCGACCGACCTGCGGCCGACCTCGCCGAAGAACTGGCGCACGGTCGTGAGCGGCGGCCAGAAGCTGCGCGACTCCTCCATGTCGTCGAAGCCGACGACGCTCACCTCGCCGGGCACCGCCCGGCCGGTCTCGTGCATCGCGCGCAGCACGCCGAGCGCCATCTGGTCGTTGGCGGCGAACACCGCGGTGACCTCGGCGTTCTGCGCGAGCTCGAGCCCCAGCTCGTGGCCGGACTCGCTCGACCAGTCGCCCACGAGCACGGGCGGCACGTCGGCGCCGTGCGCGCGGAGCGTCGCCTCCCACGACTCGCGCCGGTGCGTGGCCGAGTACGAGCGCTCGGGGCCGGCGACGTGCCACACCGTGCGATGGCCGAGGTCGAGCAGGTGCTCGGTCGCGAGGCGGGCGCCGTGCGCCTGGTCGGTGTCGACGACGGGGTAGCGGTCGCGCGCGGTCGAGTCGACCACCACGACGGGCAGCCCGGCGGGCAGCACCACGTCGTTCTCGTCGAGGAGGTGCGCCTCGACGATGATGATGACGCCGTCGACGGCCTCCTCGCTGAGCCGGTCGAACGCGACCGAGACCTCGCCCTGCGTCGGATGCGGCACGGGGATGAGCGTGATCGAGTAGCCGGCGTCGGCCGCCGCGACCGCGATGGCATCGAGCGTGCGCATGTTGCCGAAGCTCGAGAGCGTGAACATGATGACGCCGATGCTGTGGAACCGGCCCGACCGGAGCGCGCGGGCGGCGCTGTTCGGCCGGTAGCCGAGCTTGCGCATGGCCTCGAGCACGCGCTCGCGCGTCTCGGGGTCGACGTTGTCGCGTCCGTTGGACACGCGGGAGACCGTCTGGCCCGACACGTTCGCCTCGCGGGCGACGTCGGCCATGGACGGTCCGCGTCGTCGGCCGGGCGCGGCCTGCGCTGGGGTGGTGACGGTCGTCATCGGTGCTCCTTCGTGACTACATCATGCCCCGTGGCTTGCATGTTCACGTCAACATGCTATCGTGGCTCCACCGCATGTTGACGTGAACATGCCCGCGATTGGAAGTATTCGATGACAGCGACGTCCGCACCGGCACCGCCACGTGGTGCCCCGGCCCCAGAGGCCCCGCGCATCCGATCCCGAGCCCGCAGCGAGTGGAAGGGCCTGGCGTTCACCGCTCCCTTCCTCATCGTGTTCCTGCTCGTCTTCATCGCGCCCGTCGCCTATTCGGCCTACCTCAGCCTCTACCGCGAGCAGCTCGTCGGCGGTAACGCGTTCGTCGGCCTCGACAACTACTTCGAGCTGTTCACCGACCCGCAGTTCTGGGAGGGCTTCGGCCGGGTGGCGCTCTTCCTCCTCGTGCAGGTGCCGATCATGCTGGGCCTCGCGCTCGTCGCGGCGCTCGCCATCGACAGCGCCCGCCTGCACGCGTCGGGCTTCTTCCGCATCGTGATCTTCCTGCCCTACGCGGTGCCCGCGGTCGTGGCCGTGCTCATGTGGGGCTTCATCTACGGCGACAACTTCGGCCTCGCGGCGAACATCAACGACTGGCTCGGGTCCGACGTGCTCACGCCGTTCGCCCGCGAGTGGATCCTCGTCTCGATCGGCAACATCGTGACCTGGGAGTTCGTCGGCTACAACATGCTGATCTTCTACTCGGCGCTCCGGGTCATCCCGACCGACCTCTACGAGGCGGCCGAGCTCGACGGCGCCGGCCCGATCCGCGTCGTCACCGGCATCAAGCTGCCCGCGCTCCGCGGTGCGATCGTCATCGCCACGATCTTCTCGATCATCGGCAGCTTCCAGCTCTTCAACGAGCCGAACATCCTGCGCACCCTCGCACCCAACATCATCACGACGTACTTCACGCCGAACATGTACGCCTACAACCTCTCGTTCAACGGCCAGCAGTACAACTACTCGGCCACCGTCGCGATCGTCATGGGCGTCATCACCGCGGTCATCGCCTACGTCGTCCAACTCCGCGGTTCGCGGAAGGAGGAGCGATGAGCACCACCGCTGAGACCCGGGGCACGGATGCCGCGGGCACCGTCCGCCCCGAGGCATCCGTCGCCCCCACCGCCGTCGCCTCGAGCGCGCGAACCGCACGCGGCGCACGACCCGGCCGCCCGACCCGCCGTCGCAGCTCGCTGCGACCCCGCAAGTCGGTGGCCTTCACGCTCATGATGTCGATCCTCGTGATCTACAGCCTGCTGCCGCTGGCCTGGCTCGTGATCAACGCCACGAAGACGCAGGCCGGGCTGTTCTCGAGCTTCGGCCTCTCGTTCGGCGACGAGTTCGTGCTGTTCCAGAACATCTGGGAGACGCTGACCTACCGCGACGGCATCTTCCTGCGCTGGTTCGGCAACACGCTGCTCTACGTGGTCCTCGGCGCCGGCGGCGCGACGCTGCTCGCCACGCTGGCCGGCTACGGCCTCGCGAAGTTCCGCTTCGCCGGCCGCCGCGCGATCTTCGCGGTCGTGCTCGGCGCGATCGCCGTGCCGGGCACCGCACTGGCCGTGCCGACGTTCCTCATGTTCAGCCAGCTCGGCCTCACGAACACGCCGTGGGCGATCATCATCCCGTCGCTCATCAGCCCGTTCGGCCTCTACCTGATCTGGGTCTACGCGGTCGACTCGGTGCCGACCGAGATCCTCGAGGCGGCGCGCATGGACGGGGCGGGGGAGTTCCGCACGTTCTTCACGATCTCGATCCGCCTGCTCGCGCCCGGCATCGTGACCGTGCTGCTGTTCACGGTCGTCGCGACCTGGAACAACTACTTCCTGCCGCTGATCATGCTGAGCGACCCGACCTGGTACCCGCTCACGGTCGGCCTCAACCAGTGGAGCGCGCAGGCCACGGGCGTCAGCGCGCAGCCCATCTACAACCTGGTGATCACGGGCTCCCTGCTCACGATCATCCCCATCATCGTCGCGTTCCTCGGCCTGCAGCGGTTCTGGCAGTCGGGGCTCAGCGCCGGGAGCGTCAAGCAGTGACCGAGCGGCACCGCATGACCGACCTCGCCCCACATCCCGCTCGACCGGAGCGTCCTGCCCCGGATCACATGGCACAACGAAGTGAAGGGAAGCATCACATGGCCATCCCCCGTCCCGCCGTCCGGCGGACCCTGACGATCGCGGCCGCCGCGCTCGCGATCGGCGCGCTCGCCGCCTGCTCGTCGGGTGGCGGCAGCACCTCGGCCGGCGGCAGCGCCGACGACCTCGACGCCGCCCTCGAGGCCGGCGGCAAGCTCACGTACTGGAGCTGGACCCCCAGCGCCGAGGCGCAGGTCGCCGCGTTCGAGAAGGCGTACCCGAAGGTCGACGTCGAGCTCGTCAACGCGGGCACGAACACCGAGGAGTACACGAAGCTCCAGAACGCGATCAAGGCCGGCTCGGGCGCACCCGACGTCGTGCAGATCGAGTACTACGCCCTGCCGCAGTTCGCCCTCTCCGACGCGCTCGTCGACCTCGGCGACTACGGCCTCGGCGACCTCGAGGACCAGTACAGCGCCTCCACCTGGGGCGCCGTGAACGTCGACGGCAAGCTCGTCGGCCTCCCGCAGGACTCCGGCCCCATGGCGCTGTTCTACAACAAGGCCGTCTTCGACCAGTACGGCATCGCCGTCCCGACCACCTGGGACGAGTACGTCGAGGCCGCGCGCCAGCTGCACGCGGCCGACCCGACGAAGTACATCACGTCGGACACCGGCGACGCGGGCTTCACGACGAGCATGATCTGGCAGGCGGGCGGCCGTCCGTTCGCGATCGACGGCACCGACGTGACGATCGACCTCGCCGACGAGGGCACCCGGAAGTGGACCGGCGTCTGGAACCAGCTCGTCGAGGAGGACCTCCTCTCGACGACCCCGGGCTGGAGCGACGAGTGGTACAAGGGCCTCGGCGACGGCTCGATCGCCACGCTCGTGACGGGCGCCTGGATGCCCGGCGTGCTCGAGTCGAGCGTCGCGGACGCGGCGGGCGACTGGCGCGTCGCGCCGATCCCGACCTACGACGGCACGCCCGTCACGGCGGAGAACGGCGGCGGCGGCCAGTCGGTCACGAAGCAGTCGAAGAACCCGGCGCTCGCGGCGGCGTTCCTGCGCTGGCTGAACAGCGACCCCGCGTCGATCGACGTGTTCCTGCAGAGCGGCGGCTTCCCGTCGACGACGGCCGAGCTCGACGACCCCGAGTTCCTCTCCCTCGAGTCGGACTACTTCGGCGGCCAGAAGATCAACGAGGTGCTCACGCAGGCATCGAAGGACGTCTCGAAGGGCTGGTCGTACCTGCCGTACCAGGTGTACGCGAACAGCATCTTCGGCGACACCGTCGGACAGTCCTACGCGAACAAGGCCGACCTGAACGACGGCCTCGCCGAGTGGCAGCGCCAGCTCGTCGACTACGGCAACGAGCAGGGCTTCACCGTCGGCGAGTAGCCGAGCGCACGACGGGGCCGGTCGGGCACTCCGGCCGGCCCCGCACCATGAACCACCACGACCAGAAAGAACGACCCACGTGACCGCAGTGTCCCGCTTCGCCATCGGCACGACCGACTTCGAGCTCGACGGCCGGCCGCACCGCATCCTCGCGGGCGCGCTGCACTACTTCCGCGTGCACCCCGACCTGTGGGCCGACCGCATCCGCAAGGCCCGGCTCATGGGCCTCAACGCGATCGAGACGTACGTCGCGTGGAACCAGCACGAGCCGCACCGCGGAGAGTGGCGCGCCGACGGCGACCTCGACCTCGGGCGGTTCCTCGACCTCGTCGCGGCCGAGGGCATGCACGCGATCGTGCGTCCCGGCCCGTACATCTGCGCCGAGTGGGACAACGGCGGCTTGCCCGCGTGGCTGTTCCGCGACCCCGAGGTCGGCGTGCGCCGGTCCGAGCCGCACTACGTCGCGGCCGTCAGCGACTATCTCCGTCGGGTGTACGAGATCGTCGCGCCGCGTCAGGTCGACGCGGGCGGCCCGGTCATCCTCGTGCAGATCGAGAACGAGTACGGCGCCTACGGCAGCGACAAGGCCTACCTCGCCGAGCTCGTCCGAGTGACCCGTGAGGCCGGCATCTCCGTACCCCTCACGACGATCGACCAGCCGACCCCGCAGATGCTCGCCGACGGCAGCCTGCCCGGCCTGCACCTCACGGGCTCGTTCGGCTCGCGCGTGCCCGAGCGCCTCGAGACGCTCCGCGAGTTCCAGCCGACCGGTCCGCTGATGTGCATGGAGTTCTGGTGCGGCTGGTTCGACGACTGGGGCTCGCACCACCACACGACGGATGCCGCGGCCTCCGCCGCCGAGCTCGACGCGCTGCTCGCGGCGGGCGGGTCCGTGAACGTCTACATGTTCCACGGCGGCACCAACTTCGGCCTCACGAGCGGGGCGAACGACAAGGGACGCTACGCGCCCATCACCACGAGCTACGACTACGACGCGCCGCTCGACGAGGCGGGGCATCCCACCGAGAAGTACTGGGCGTTCCGCGACGTGATCGCGAAGTACGCCGACGTGCCCGACGAGCTGCCCGAGCCGCGCCCCGAGGCGCCCGAGGTCGTGGCGCCGCTGCGCGTCGGGCCGTCGGTGCTCGAGGTCGCGGCCCGGCTCGGCGACGAGTCGCGCCACGGGCGGATCCCGACGTTCGACGAGCTCGGCCACGATCGCGGCGTCGTGCTCTTCGCGACGCGGCTGACCCGCGGCGGGGCCGGCGTGCTCACGGTCGGCGAGGAGGTGCGCGACCGTGCCTGGGTGCTGCTCGACGGCGTTCCGGTCGGCGTCATGTCGCGCGACGCGCACGAGCGCGCGGTCGTGCTGCCCGACGCTCGAGGCGAACTCGTGATCGTCGTCGAGGACCAGGGCCGGGTGAACTACGGCGCGCGCCTCGGCGAGCACAAGGGCCTCATCGGCGGGGTGGCGCTCGACGGCGTCGAACTCGCCGACTGGTCGGTGCGCCCGGTCGACCTCGACCGCGTCCCCGAGCTGGCCGCCCATGGTCGCGCCGACGGATTCATCGCCGGGCCGACCCTCGCCTGGGGCGAGTTCGAGCTCGATGCGCCCGCCGACCTGTTCGTCGACACGCTGCACTGGGGCAAGGGCCTCGTTTGGGTGAACAGCTTCCTGCTCGGGCGCTACTGGCGGCGCGGGCCGCAGCGCACGCTCATCGTGCCGGCGCCGGTCACGCGCGCCGGGCGCAACGAGGTGGCGGTGCTCGAGTTCGAGACCATCGCCGAACCGGTGCTGCGCACGCTTGCCGCGCCCGAACTGGGGCACACCGAGATCTGAGCAGCGGATGCCGCGAGGCGGCCCCGCCCCCGACTTGCGTCGCCAGTCCGGAAATGCATGAGATTCCGGCCGAAGGTCGCCCCTGCGCGCCCAGCAGGCGTGATCTCATGCATTTCCGACGACCGGGGCGTGCCCCTTCGCGACGCGCTACTCGACGACCGGGGAGTCGAGCTGGGAGATGTCGACACCCGTGACCGGCTCGCCCGTGTGCTCGTAGACGAGGGCGATCGCGCCCTTCGGGAACGTGATCGGCTGCTGCACGAGCGAGAACGCCGCCGGGATCGTGGCCGTGCCGAAGAGGCGCTTGCCACTGCCGAGCGTGAGCGGATACACGTACAGGTTGAGCCGGTCGACGAGGTTCGCCGCGAGCAGCGAGTCGACGAGGTCGCCGCTGCCGATGACGTGGATCTCGTCGAAGCGCTCCTTGGCGGCGCGCACCTCGTTCGCGACATCCGTGATCACCGTCGTGCCGGTCCACGACGGGTCGGTGAGGGTGTGCGAGGCGACGAGCTTCGGCACGGCGTTGAACTTGGCGGCGATGGGGTCGTCGGCGCTCTGCTCGGGCCAGAAGCCGGCGAAGATGTCGTACGTCTTGCGCCCGAGCAGGAGCGCGTCGATCCGGTCGATGCCGGCGCCGATCACCGCGCCCGACTCGTCGTCGAAGTACGGCCCCTGCCAGCCGCCGAATTCGAAGCCGCCCTCGCGGTCCTCGTCGGGGCCGCCGGGCGCCTGGTAGACCCCGTCGAGGGTGATGAAGAGGTCGACCGCGAGAATGCCCATGATGTGCTCCCTCCACGTCCACCCCAAATCTCCCGTGGCACCGAACGTGCGTCAACCCTTGCGGATGCCGATGAATCACGCTGAGGTGGAGGCATGGACAGCGGGCGGCCGTGATCGGCCGCCGCCGGCGGCACGACGACGACAGCGTGGACGTGCGGATCGTCGGCGGCGTGGTGCGCGGTGTGCGGGAACGCGGGCTGCTCGCCTGGCGCGGCATTCCCTACGCGGCCGCACCCGTCGGGAGGCTGCGATTCGCGAGCCCCGGCGACGTGGTGCCCTGGGCGGGTATCAGGGATGCCGCGGGCTTCGGGGCCATCGCACCGCAGGCGATCCGCAATCCACTCGTCCATCCGCCCATCGCGGCGATCACCGCCGACGAGGACTGCCTGACGGTGAACGTGCACGCGCCGATCTGGGACGACCCGGCCACCACGCTCCTGCCGGTCATGGTGTACATCCACGGCGGCGGCTACAGCGCCGGATCCGCGCGGGACTTCTCGGGACAGGGAGAGGGATTCGTGCGGGACGGGCGAGTGGTGTACGTGAGCTTCAACTACCGCCTCGGTGCGCTCGGATACCTGGACTTCAGCCGCTACTCGACGCCGCAGCGATCGTTCGCCAGCAATCCCGGCCTCCGCGACCAGGTCGCGCTGCTGCGGTGGGTGCGCGACAACATCAGCGCCTTCGGCGGTGACCCCGCGAATGTCACCGTGTTCGGCGCGTCGGCGGGCGGGAACGCGGTGACGACGCTCATGGCGACGCCCTCGGCGCGCGGGCTCTTCGCCCGGGCGATCGCGCAGAGCGCGCCGTCCAGCGCCGTCTACCCCTCGTCGCTCGCTGCGCGGTGGGCGGGGGAGTACGTCGAGATCCTCGGTGGGATCGTCGGCCGGCGGGAGCGGCAGGAGCGCGACGGGAAGCGCGACGCCGGCGGCATCCGCCGGTCACCGCAGGAGCTGCTCACCACCGCGGCGCCGAACGACCTCGTGGCCGCCTGCGCCGTCCTCCAAGCGCGGACACCCGACGACTATCCGGGTGCGTTCTGCCTCGCACCCGTGATCGACGGGGACCTCCTGCCGCGATACCCGATCCGGGCGTTCCGCGACGGGACGGCCCATCGAGTGCCGCTCATCATCGGCACGAACGATCGCGAGGGCGCGATCTTCCGCGGTCGCGTCGACATCCTGCCGCGCACGCCGACGCGGATCGAGGCGCTGTTCACGCGGGCGCCCGTCGGCGCACGGCAGGCCATGCGCGACGCGTATCCCGGGCTGCCCGCGCGGCGGCCGGCGGCGGACTTCGGCGGCGACTTCGGGTTCTGGTTCCCGAGCACCCGCGTCGCGGACTTCCACTCGCGCCACGCGCCCGCCTGGTCGTACCGCTTCGACGTCGCGCCGCGCCTCCTCGAGGTGCTCGGGCTCGACGCGACGCACGGGGTCGAGATGTTCGCCCTCTTCGACCGGACCGACCTCGCCCTCGCCCGGATCATGACCGCGCTCGGCGGGTACGAGGAGTACGCCGCGGCCGGGGTCCGCATGCGCGCGATGTGGTTGCGCTTCGCCGCCGATGCACCGCCCGACGACAGCTGGCCGCGATACGACGAGCGAGATCGGGCGACGCTCATCATCGCCGAGGTGGATCGCGTCGAGCACGATCCGCGCCGCGATCGACGGCGCGCCTGGAGCCGGTTCCTTCCCGCGCTGGCCGGATGACGTCCCATAGGGAACACATGGGCGACCCACAGCCGACGGCTGGAAGCGGCATCCATGCTGGAGGTCCCCACCCCGGAAGGAGCGACCCATGGCCACCGACCCCCGCTGGATCGACGAGCACGGCGACGAGATCGACGAGGACCACCGTGGACTCGTCTACGACATCCGCACGCTGGTCGATCGCCGCCGCGCGCTCGGCATCTTCGGCGGCATCGGCGCGACCGCGCTCCTCGCGGCGTGCGCCGGCCCCGACACGTCGTCGACCGCGTCGGCGAGCGCAACGAGCACGCCGAGCGCGTCGGCATCTGCCGAGGCCCCGTCGACGGGCTCGGGGAGCACCGGACCCGTCACCGAGGTGCCCGACGAGACCGGCGGACCCTACCCGGGCGACGGCTCGAACGGCGTCAACGTGCTCGACGACTCGGGCATCGTGCGCAGCGACATCCGCTCGAGCTTCGGCTCGTCGACCACGGTCGCGCAGGGCGTGCCGCTCACGATCGCCCTCACGGTGCGGGATGCCGCGACGGGCAGCGCGCTCGTCGGCGCCGGCGTCTACCTCTGGCACTGCGACCGCGCGGGCGGGTACTCGCTCTACTCGAACGGCCTCGCGAACGAGAACTACCTGCGCGGCGTGCAGGAGACCGACTCGACCGGCACGGTGCGGTTCACCTCGATCTACCCGGCCTGCTACTCGGGTCGGTGGCCGCACATCCACTTCGAGGTGTACTCGGATGTCGCGAACGCCGTCGCCTCGGGTCCGATCGTGAAGACCTCGCAGATCGCGCTGCCGCAGGAGGTCAACGACCTCGTGTACGCCACCTCGGGCTACGAGCAGAGCGTGCGGAACGCGTCGCAGGTGAGCCTCGCGAGCGACAACGTGTTCGGCGACGACGGCGGCATCCACCAGATCGCGAGCATGTCGGGGTCGGTGGCGAACGGGTACACGGCGGCGCTCACGATCGGCGTGTGAGCGAGAGCCCCGATCAGATGACGACGTCCTCGGGCTGGGCCACCGTGCCCGCGTAGTCGGCGTCGACCAGGATCGGCAGGTGGTCGCTCGACCCGCGGGGGAGCGTCTCGACGCGGCGGATGTCGAGCCCGACCGACGTCGCGAGGTCGAAGTGCCCGCGGAAGAACTTGTACCGCGTGTACGTGCGGGCGTCGCTCAGCGTGAGCTCGTACCCGACCTCCCGCACCTTCTCGGCGAGGTTGTCCTTGAAGACGGGGTAGTTGTAGTCGCCGACCATCAGCGTCGGCAGGTTCGGGCCGAGGATCTGCAGCTGCGCCAGCGCCGACTTGATCTGGTGGCGGCGCAGCGAGTTCAGGGCAGTGAGCGGCGCGGCGTGGAACGACGCGACGACCACCTCGCGGTCGTGCTCGAGGTCGAGCAGCCGCACGCCGACGAGGCGCTCGTGCGCCGGGCGCAGGATGTGATCGTGCAGCGACTTCTTCAGCGCGAAGCTGCGCACGATGCGGAACTCGTAGCGGTCGGGCCGGTAGTAGACGGCGAGGCCGAGGCGGTTGCCGCTGGTCGAGCTCGCGAGCTCGAGGTGGCCGATGTGCTGCGGGAGGTCGGTCGTGTCGCACTCCTGCAGGCAGATGAGGTCGGGAGCGTACTTCTCGTCGAGCGCGGCGAGCTCGTTGACCGCGCGGTGCTTCCGGAGGTTGTAGCTGACGACCTTCACCAGCACAGCCTACGCAGGGCCGCGGCGTGTGTGACGTGCTTGACAGCGACCTCGCGGGATCCTCGCGGCTGCGTCAGGGGAACGCCGCAAGCCGAGCGATCCTCACCCGGATTGGGGCTGACCGCCCCCATCGCACCGGCGTACCGTGCGGATCGGTGCGCCTGCGCAAGGACGTGACGGGCGCCGGGGGGAGGACGCCATGTCGCGTCGTACACGCCGGATCCCACTGCTCGCGGCCGCGACGGCCGCAGCCGCGATGCTGCTCGTGCCGCCGATGTCGGCGCTCGCCGCACCGGGCGTGGCGGCCGCGCCGGGCGGCGTCGGCCCGGCCATCCGGGGTACGGTCGTCGCCGACGGGTCGCCCGTGCGCGGGTCGACCGTGCGGTTGTACGCGGCGGGCGAGGCGCCCGGCGAGGCGACCTTGGTCACGACGGCGATCACGGATGCCTCGGGCTCGGTCGACGTGCGCCTGCGCAACGCGGTCGACGACGACGCCGTGCTCTACGCGACGGCGCGGGGCGGCACGGTGCGCGGTTCTGCGATGCCGGCCACGGTCGAGCTCGCCGCGTCGCTGGGCGACCTCCGCAAGGGCGCCGTCGTGATCGACGAGCTGTCCACGGTCGCGGCGGGCACGTCGCTCGCGCAGTTCGCCGTGGAGGGCGCCGTGGGCGGCGCGTCGCCGGGGCTGAAGAACGCCGCGCTCATGCCCCGGAACCTCGTCGACCTGTCGACGGGCGCCGCGACGCGGTTCCTGCTCGAGGCGCCGAACGGTCCGGCGACGGAGACGCTGCCGACCGTCAACTCGCTCGCGAGCATCATCACGGGCTGCGTGGCGGGGACGAACGACTGCGCGGCGTTCCTGGACGCCGCGACGGACGCCTGGGGCATCCGACCCGACACGACGTGGGAGGCCATGACCCTGCTGCCCGCGAACCCCTCGGGCGACCCGGCCGGCGTGTTCGCGCAGGTGCCCGCGAACCCGCGGTTCACTCCCGTGCGCACCGACGCGCCGGCGGCGTGGATCGTGGCGCTGCGGTTCTACGGGAACGGACGCCAGTTCAACGGCCCGGGCAACATCGCGTTCGACGCCGAGGGCAAGGTCTGGACGAATCAGAACGCCACCGTGTCGAAGCTGGCGAAGAAGGTCTGCCCTGGGCTCGAGCTGTTCCGCGTCGATCCGTACTCGAAGGGCCGGCCGGTCGACACGTATACGGGCGGCGGCCTCAACGGGTCCGGCTTCGGGATCTCGATCGACACCCGGGCGCACGTCTGGGCGAGCAACTTCGGCTTCACGGGCTCCGAATGCGCCGGGCCGCCGCCGACGTCGAACAGCGTGTCGGAGTTCACCGCCGACGGGCAGGCGATCTCGGGACCCCTCGGCTACCTCGACGGGCCGATCTCCTGGCCGCAGGGCATCGTGTCCGACACCGATGGCGACATCTGGACCGCGAGCTGCGGCACCGACTCGGCCGTGATCTACCCCGACGGCGACCACACGCGAGCCTTCACGGCACACGCGGCGGGGCACCCGGTCGTCATCCGGCGGGCGTTCGACGTCGCGCAGAGCGCGACGGGCACGGTCTGGGTGACCGCGAACGAAGGCCATGAGATCTTCGCCTTCACGTCCGACGGCGAGCAGGTGCCCGGCTCGCCGTTCGGGGACTCGACGACGTTCGACCACGCGCTCGGCGTGGCGAGCGACAGCCTCGGGAACGTGTGGGTGGCGAACTCCGACGTGGTCAACATCCCGTGCGCGCCCGGCGAGGACCTCGAGGCGCCGTCGGGGCCGGGGCTGCAGGGCAGCGTCTCGCTCGTCGGGCCCGACGGCTCGATCCAGCAGTTCGAGGGTGCCGGGATGACGATCCCATGGGGCATCGCGGTCGACGGTGACGACAACGTGTGGGTCGCGAACTTCGGGCAGCAGCGCGTGTCGTACCTGTGCGGCGCGAATCCGGCCACGTGCCCGTCGGGCCAGGTCGGCGCGCCCATCTCGCCTGCGGGAACCGGGTTCGCGTTCGACGGACTCCAGCGCAACACGGGCGTGCAGGTCGACGGGTCGGGCAACGTGTGGTTGGCGAACAACTGGGACGAGATCCCCACCGACGGCCTCGCCGATCCGTTCGGCGACGGCCTCGTCGTGGTGCTCGGCGTCGCCGCCCCAATCGCGATGCCGCTCATCGGCTGGCCGCGGCAGCCCTAGGCGTCTCGGCGACCTCCATGCCATCGGGTCGTGCGGCCGCGGCGGCCTCCGGTCCGGCGATCGCCTCGAGCCGGCCGAGTGCGGTGCGCGTGCGGGTCGGATCGCCGTTCGCCCAGTGGGCGGCGGCCAGGCGGGTGAGGGCGGCGGCCTGGTTGCCGCGGTCGCCCGCCTCGTCGGCGAAGGCGAGCGCCTCCTCGAGGCGCGGCAGGCGCGTGGCCGTCGTCGGGGCGCGATCCGCGGCGAGCAGCAGCGTGCGAGTGAGGCAGCGCGCGTCGCCGAGCTCACGGAAGAGGGCCTCGAGCTCGGGCAGGTCGACCGCGGCATCCGGCACCGCCAGCTGCTGCTGCACCAGCCCCGCGTGTGCGAGCTCGTGCTGGTTGCCGGCGGTGGTGGCGTACGCGAGGCACTCGGCGGCCCACTGCGCCGCCTGGGCCGGATGCAGGCCGGCTCCCGCGGCGACGGAGGCCATCATGTAGCGCGCGTTGTTCACGTGCAATGCGTCGCCGGCCCGCGCGTAGGCCCGCATCGCCGCGTCGAACTCCGAGATGGCCGCTGCGGGGTCGTCGAGCGACGCGCCGCGCAGGGCGATGCCGCGGAACTGGTGCACCGACCCCAGGGTCCAGTCGTCGCCGAGCTCGTCGGCGATCCGCTCGGCCTCGCCCAGGTGCGCGAGCGCCTCCTCGCCGCGATCGCGGTAGGCGGCGGCGAGCCCGGCCAGGTGGTGCGCCGACATCCGCGAGGCGGGGGAGTCGTCGACGACCGCGAGCGCCCGCTCGGCGAGCTCGTCGACGAGCGGCACGTCGAGGTACGCGATTCCCGCGCCGAGCACGAAGAGCTGTGCCGTGTCGGCGCGATCGACCACGAGCGGGTCGCGTGCCGCCATCGCCACCGAGCGCACGCTCGAGGCGTCGGCGCCGTACTGCTCGATGCCCACCGAGAGCGAGGCCGCGAGCGGCAGGGCGCACGGATGCCGCGACGCGATCGCCCACCGCAGCGCGGCGTTCACCTCGGGGCACAGGGCCAGCGAAGTTCGCATCGCCTCGTCGCTGTCGTCGGTACGGGCACGCGCGACGAAGTCGCCGACCATCTCGGAGTGGTACGTGGCGTGCAGCTCGAGCACCTCGCGGATGGTCGCCGCGTCGGTGCGGGCGCGCACGAACTCGCGCATCACGGCGAGCAGCCGGAACCGGCGCGGTGTGCCGGCCGTCGGCACGAGCATCGAATGGTCGAGCAGCCGCATGATCACGCCCTCGACGCCGGGCCGGGTCGCCGCGGTCGCCAGGTCGACGTCGAACGACCGCGGCAGCGCGGCAAGACGGCAGAGCACCTCGCGCTCGTCGGGCTCGAGGAGGTCCCAGGTCCACTCGAAGGTGGTCTCGAGCGTGCGGTGGCGGCCGGCGGGGACGGCGCGGTCGAGGGCGGCGAAGTCGCGGTCGAGGCGCGCGGCGAGCTCGTCGAGGCCGAGGTAGCGGGTCACCGACGCGGCGAGCTCGATCCCGAGCGGGAGGCCGTCGAGGCGCTGGCAGACCTCGCGGGCGCGGGCGCGCTCGGTCGCGGTGGGGGGCACGCCCTGCGCGCCCAGCCGATCGAGGAACATCGTGAGCGCCGCGGCATCCGGACCGTCGACCGCGAGCGGATCGAGCTGCAGCACGTGCTCGGCGGGGTCGCCGATCGGCGTGCGCGAGGTGGAGAGCACGCGCAGAGTCGGCGCCTCGCGCTGCACGCGATGGACCGCATCGCGGACCGCGGGACCGACCCGATCGATGTTGTCGAGCACGAGCAGGTACGGGTTCGACGAGAGCGCGAACGCGACCGAGACCGCGAGGTCGGCGCCGGGTGCGGACTCCACCTCGAGCGCCTTCGCCAGCCGCGGGAAGATGTCGTCGGGCTCGGCATGCTCGAGCTCCACGACGACGGGTGAACGGCCGCCGTGCCGCAGGTTGGCGAACTCGAGCGCCAGCCGGGTCTTGCCCACGCCGCCGGGACCGGTGATCGTGACGCAGCGCGCGCCGTCGACGGCGACCGCGAGCTGCTCGAGCTCGGCCTCACGGCCGATGAAGCGGGTGTCGGGCAGTCGCACCGACGCGTCGCGGCGCTCGGATGCCGCGGCCATGAGCTCGGCGCGCGACTCGGCCCGGAGCTTGCGACGGAGGCTCGCGATGTGGCTCTCGACCGTGCGCACCGAGATGAACAACTCCGATGCGATCTCGGGGTTGCTCAATCGCCGCTCGACCGCGGCCAGGATCGCGCTCTCGCGCGGGGTCAGCGTCTGCCCCGGCACGGCGCCGAGTCTAGGGCCGAACGCGGCCCGCCGCACGGGTTCCCGTCGCGCGGGCGTCCGCGCGAACCGGCGCGGAGGCACGTCGTCTGGGAGACGAGCGTGCCTCCGCGCCGGTTCGGCGGCGGACATCTCGGCGGTCTGCTCGGCGGCCTGCTCGGCCAGCCGTGCGGCGATCGGCGCCGAGATCGGGTGGCCCGTGGTCACACGGCGCCGCCGACCGCGGGCCGGGCCGGCATGACCGGGCGCAGGCGGCTGGGCAGCAGCTGGCGGATGCTCCGACGCGGGCGCGCGGCATCCGTGACGCCCGTGCCGGCTTCGCCGGTCTCGGCGAGGCGCTCAGCGACGACGCGCCGGCGCTCGAGGTCGCGCAGGAGGCGCTGCTCGCCGGCCCGTCGCAGTTCGAAGACCTGGTAGTCGGTGCTGAGGTTCATGATGGTGCTCCTCGGGGTCGTGCAGGGGGAGGTGATGGTGGGGTGGGGTCAGCTCCGTCGTGCGGTGAACAGGAGGTACTCCCATTCGCTGCCGCGGCCGGAGCCGTCGAGCCCGTGGGCTCGTCCGAGCTCGGCGAGCGCATCGTCGAGCGCGCGCACCTGCTCGGGGTCGTCGGCGATGCGGTTGTAGACCGCGATCGTCGGGCCGTAGTGGTGCTTGAAGTAGTCGCGGAACTCCTCGCCGGTGCGGAACCGGTCGAGCTTCACGGTCTCGCGCACGGCCTCGACGTCGGTCACCCGGTCGCCGAGGAGGTCGCGGACGTGCTGCTCGTCGCCCCACAGGGGTGCGGGCTGGGTGCCCTCGGGCAGCGGTGCCGCGAACGGCTTCATGACCGTGAACATCTGGCCGATGAAGCCCTCGGGCGTCCACGCGATGAGTGCGACGCGCCCGCCGGGCTTCACGACGCGCAGGAGCTCGTCGGCCGCCTGCTCGTGGTGCGGCGCGAACATGATGCCCACCGTCGAGAGGGCCACGTCGAACTCGGCGTCGCGGAACGGCAGGTGCTCGGCGTCGGCCTCCCGCCACTCGATGTCGGCGCCGGCCTCGGTCGCCAGGCGGCGTCCGACGCCGAACAGCTCGGGCGCGAGGTCGCTCGCCACCACGGTCGCGCCGCGGAGGGCGGCGGGGATGGCGGCGTTGCCGCTGCCGGCGGCGATGTCGAGCACCCGCTCGCCGGGGCGCACGTCGGCGGCCGCGACGACGCGCGGGCCGAGCTCCCAGATGAGGTCGGACGCGAGCGTCGGATAGTCGCCCGACGCCCACATCGCGCGGTGCTTCTGCTTGAGTGCGAGGTCGGCGTCGGACTGGACGGATGCGCTCTCGGTCATGGGGGTGATCTCCTCGATGAGGTCGGTCTGGTTCATGCGTACAAGGCTGCCGGGCGGGCACGGATGCCGCATCCGTGTCTGGCACGGAGATTTCCTCAGTGCTCGCACGGGGGAGTGGGTGGTGGGTCGCCTAGGCTGGAACACGTGCTGCTCGCCCTCATCCGCCACGGTCAGACCGACTGGAACCTCGCCGGCCGCATGCAGGGACGCACCGACATCCCGCTGAACGAGACCGGCCGCGCGCAGGCGCTCGCCGCCGCCGCGCCGCTCGCCGCGGAGCCGTGGGACGTCGTCGTCAGCTCGCCCCTCGATCGGGCCCGCGAGACCGCCGCGATCATCGCGCGGGAGCTCGACCTGCCGGTCGGCGGGGCCTACGACGAACTCATCGAGCAGGACTTCGGAGAGGCCGAGGGCACGCTCGTCTCGGAGCTCGACGTGCGCTGGCCGAAGCGCGACTTCGCCGACATGGAGCCCGACGTGGAGGTGGGGCCCCGCGGCATCCGTGGCCTCGACCGCATCGCAGTGGACCACCCCGGTGCGCGCGTGCTGGCCGTCGCGCACGGCACGCTGATCCGCTTCACCCTCGCTGCGATCTCGGGTCACGACCCGCGCCACTATCCGCGCCTCGACAACGCGTCGTCGTCGTACGTGCGATTCGACGACGCGTGGGGCGTGCTCACCATCGGCGGTGCGCCCGCGGGCGAGGCGCTGGGCGTCGTCGAGGCAGCGATGGCCGAGGCGGACGCGCGGCTGGGCGTCGCGGGCTAGCTTCCAGCTCGGTCGGCAGCGTCGGCGGCGGCTTCGGCCTCCGACTCGAACGCGCGCTTGCGTGCGAGTCCGTCGAGGATGATGTCGAGGCCGAACTCGAACTCGTACTGGTCGTCGCACCATCCGAGGGTCGAGTCGGGATCGTCATGGCGCACGACCGCGAGCATCGCCGCGAGGTGCGGCACCATCGCGGCCAGCTGCGCCAGGTCGGTGTCGTCGCCCGAGTCGTCGTCCTCGCCGAGCTCCTGCGAGAACCCGAACATGCGGCTGCCGAGCGCGTGCATCGCGTGGTGGATGAGGTCGTACGACAGTCCGCCCGAGCGCAGCGTGCCGACGATGGAGTCGACGTAGCGGGCGGTCGTGGGTGCGAGTCCGCTGCGACTGTCGAGCAGCGCAGGGGCCCACGGATGCCGCAGCATCACCCGACGTGCGCCCAGGATGCGGGCGCGCAGCGCGGCCTGCCATGCGGCATCCGTCTCGGGCACCTCGAAGCCGCCGACGTCGCGCTCGATCTCGGTGAAGACGAGCTCGACGATGCCGTCGAGGATCGCCTCCTTGTTGGGCACGTGGTAGTAGAGCGACATCGCCTCGACGCCGAGCGACTCCGCGAGGCGGCGGACGGTGAGTGCGTCGATGCCGGCGGAGTCGGCCAGGTCGACGGCGGCGGCGAGCACGCGTTCTCGCGAGAGCGGTGTGCGGCGACCGGTCTGCTGCGTCGTCGAGGTCATGGTCGCCTCCTTCCTGCCATCTCGCGTGTCTCAGCGCTGATCGCTCGTTGCGAGTCTTGGACCACCGTACGAGCCTCCGGGACATCCGGTGTTCCAACCCTCGACAAACCCTCGGTTCCACGCTACCTTACGTCGTAAGACTTACAACGTAAGGCAACCGGAGGTTCGAGATGGACACCACGACGAAGACCACGACCACGACCGCGACCACGACGGCGACCGCGACCGCGACCATGCGGGCGGCGGTGGCGCGCCGGTTCGGCGGACCCGAGGTCGTTCGGGTCGAAGAGATGCGGCGGCCGGTGCCGAAGGCCGACGAGCTGCTCGTGCGCG
Source organism: Agromyces sp. NPDC055661 (assembly GCF_053618135.1). Classification (NCBI taxonomy): domain Bacteria; kingdom Bacillati; phylum Actinomycetota; class Actinomycetes; order Micrococcales; family Microbacteriaceae; genus Agromyces; species Agromyces sp. NPDC055661. Next base: position 779,629 of record NZ_JBSHHC010000001.1, on the reverse strand, counting down.
TGCACGCCAGCACGGTCAGCATCGCCGATCACCGGATGCGCAGCCGCGACCTGCCCGAGGGACTGGGGATCATGATCCCGGTGGCACTCGGCGTCTTCCGTCCGCGCAAGCCAGTGCTCGGCATGGACATCGCGGGCGTGGTCGAGGAGGTGGGCGACGAGGTCGAGGGGTTCGCGCCCGGCGACGAGGTGGTCGCCATGCTCGGGGGCGACTTCGGCGGGCACGCGGAGTACGCGCGGGTGCAGATGTCGAAGGCGATTGCGCACAAGCCGGCGAACCTGTCGTGGGAGGAGGCTGTCGCCCTGGTGTTCGGCGGCCACACCGCGCTGGCGTACCTCGCCATGGTCGAGCTCGGCCCCGGCTCCGAGGTGCTCGTGAACGGGGCATCCGGTGCCGTCGGCACGGCGGCCGTGCAGCTGGCCGCCCTTCGTGGGGCTCGAGTCACGGCGGTCACGAGCGCCGGGAACGCGGACCTCGTCACGTCGCTCGGCGCCCATCGGGTGATCGACTATCGGGCGGCGGACTTCGCGCGGGACGGCTCGACCTACGACGTGATCGTCGAGTGCGTCGGGAACGCGCCGTTCCAGCGGGTGGAGGGCTCACTGAAGCCCGGCGGAGCGCTGCTGCTCGTGGTGACCGGCCTGCGCGGGATGCTGCGCGCGAAGCGGGACACCCGGCGGAGCGGCAAGCTCGTCACGACGTCGGGCGAGCGCGTGAGCCACGAGGAGTTCGCCGAGCTCATGCGGCTCGCGGAGTCGGGGAAGTTCCGGCCGGTCATCGATCGCGCCTACGATCTCGACGAGGTCGCCGAGGCGCACGCGTACGTCGACGGCGGGCACAAGCGCGGGAACGTCGTGCTGCGGATCCGTTGACACCGGCGCTCGGCTATCGGGGCTTGCCCGGATTGTGACGGGCGCGTCACGGTCGTGTGACGGTCTTCGCGAAACGAACGTCCGGCCCCCGGAACCCGCCTCGAGCGGACGTATGATGCGGAAATGGAGGCACCGGCCAGCACCACACTGGTCGTCGTCGGTGACGAGGCGACGTCGGCCATCCACGCGCTCGAGCGGTACGCGAACGTGCGGGCCGCGACCTTCGACGAGGTCTCCGACGATGACGTTGCGCGCTGGTCGGCGTCGGCCGCGGCGCCGTACGTCGTGCACGACCACGATCCGCTGGCTCATGTCGCGAACGCCTGGGTGGAGTTCTTCGACGACCAGTCGACCTACGGAGTGCTCGAACTGGAGATCGATCGTGCGCTCGAGGCCGCCGGTCGGCACGAGATGAACGTCCCCGACTACTACGTCGTACTGCAGCCCGAGCACATGGCGGCGACGTGGAAGCACTGGTGGCTCGGCGTGCTCGCCGCGGAGTCGCCGACGCGCGTGATCCCCTGGCCGGCCGCCGATGATTCGCTCGCGAAGCTGCTGCGGCACCTGCCGACCGGTCGCGCGTGGCCTGACGTCGAGTCGTGGCTGCCCCGGGTCGTCGGCGCGGTGCCCGATCGGGTGGGGCTCGGCGGGAACTGACGGCGCGCCGGTGTCGTTCGTGCTTCGGGCGCGCTCGCAACCGCGTCACGCGGCGGGTGCTCTGGGTGGTCGTTCGTGTTGGTCGGCGTGGCGGGTGGGGGATTTGGTGGTGGGTCGCCAGGTTTTGGTGGGGTCGAGCCATCAGGGTGGTCGGAGGTGTGGGACGCCGCGGGTCATGCGGATGATCCAGCCGGAGGTGTCGATGGTGCGGTGGTGGAACCAGCACAGGAGAACGCCGTTGTCGGGGTGGGTGGGTCCGCCGTCGGTATGGGGGGTGACGTGGTGGATCTCGGTCCATGCGGCCGGGATGGTGCAGCCGGGGATGATGCAGCCGCCGTCGCGGATGGTGATCGCACGGCGCTGGTGGGCGGTGAAGCAGCGTTCGGGCGAGCCGAGCGCGAGGATCCGGCCGGTGTGGTCGAAGGTGATGGTCTGGGTGCCGCCGGTGCAGATCATGTGCCGGGCTGCACGGAGCGAGATCGGGGTGTCGATGCCGTCGGCATGCGCGACCCCGCGCCCCGTGGCGAGGTCGGCGGCGCGGACGCTGACCAGGACGGTGGGTGCGGCGCCGCCGATCGCGGGGTGTTCCCCGGAACGGGCCGCGGTGTCGATGATCGCGGCGAGCACGTCGTGGCGTTGCTGATCGGCGGTGCGGTCCTCACCGGATTCCGCCGCTCGGGCCCGCTCCTGGTCGGTCTGGAATCCGCCGCCGACGCGGGGTGAGAGGTGCGCGTCGAAGAGGCGGGTGAGCTTCGCGGCGACCTCGGGCATCAATTCGCCGGTGACCGGGATGAGCCCGTCACGCAGGGTGCGGCCGAGCCGGAACCCGCGCCGACGCATCGCCTTCTCATCAGCAGGCTCGGCGCCGTCGGGGTCGAGGAACACCGCCCACGCCTGCGCCTGGATCCGGAGTTCGTCGGCGGTGCACCGCACCGGCGCCCCGTCGCCGGACCCGGTCGCTTCGGCAACGAGTGCCTGTTCGGCGGCGGCGAGCCGGGCGGGGTCGGCGTTGGGCCGGGTGCGGTCGAGTTCGCGGATGATCGCGGCCGCGGCATCCGCCCCGACCTCACCCGCACCGAGCGCGGCCGCCACGGCGGGGAACCGAGCCCCGCCGGGTTCGCCCGCGAACCCGTCCCGCACGCGGGTGGCGGTGCCGAGGGTGATGCGTCGGCGCGCTTCGGCCCCGGACACCTGGGTGACCCGCTCGAGCAGCTCGACCGCGGACCGGCACCCCTTGCGGGTCGACAGCCGTGCATCGCCGAGCTCGACCCGAGACCGCTCCGCGACCTCACCCGCGACCGCGACCCGGTGCGCATCGACCACCCCACCCAGCGCCTCGAGCACGCCCGCGTTGGCGAGGAGCTCGTCGTCGGTCCAGCCGGCCGGCGCGTCGAACGTGAGCGTGGCGAGCAGCCGCGACCGCACCTCGTGGAGGGTGTCGCTGATGCCGGTCATGGATCCATGATCACAGCACCCACCGACATTCAGCGTGCATGAAAAGGCCAGATCAGCCTGTGAATAACAGCACCAATTTACGGCCTGTTGAGGACAAGTCGCCGAGGTGGGTGGGCGGTAAGGGAAGTTGAGTGAGCTGGAGGTGGGGGAGTGACGGAGAAGGGGGTGAGGGATGGAGAAGGAGGTACGTGAGCTGGAGGTGGGAGTGATCGAGCACGAATGCCGCGAGCCCTCTCCGGCCCGCGGCATCCGTCACCTCAGCGGTGCGACGAACACACCCCTACGAGTGCACCCGCAGGTCCACCCACACGAGCCGGTGGTCGCTCGACGGGAACGGGAACACCCCTGTCAGCCGGAACAGCGGGTCGGCCTGCACCGGCCAGAACACGTGCGCGTCGAGCACGCGGAGGTCCCGCGACGGCAGCACGTAGTCGGCACGCAGGTTGCCCGGCGCCGTGTCGGCGAAGTCCGCCGTGTCGTACTTCGGGTCGCCGCGGTGCGTGAGGTTCGCGCCCGCCTGGAGCGTCGCGGCCTCGACCGCGCCGTCCGAGGTCGGCTTCGGGTCGGTGATGCGCGGATGCCGCAGCAGCTGGTCGATCGCGGCCGCGACCGAGTCGCCGTCGAGCGGGTCGGCGTTCTGGTCGCCGAGGATCACGAACGACGAGCCCGGCTTGAGCCCACCGGTCGTGCCGGCGTCGTCGTAGATGTAGCGCGAGGCGGTGCCGGGTGTGACGTAGTCGGCCCAGAAGCGGATCTCGTCGTGGTTGCGACGGCCGTTGCGATCCTCGGCACCATCGAAGGTCGGCGGGGTCGGGTGCGAGACGAGCACGTGCACGGTGCGGCCGTTCACGTCGACCGGGACGTCCCAGTGCGACTTGCTCGAGAGGCGGAACACGTTCAGCTCGGCGGCCGAGTACCAGTCGGCCGGCGCCGCGGTGTTCGGGTCGTCGGGAAGCAGCGCGCCCGGCATGTCCTTCCAGAGGAAGCGCTGGAAGGTACGCACGGCGTTCGCGTCGATCGGGTACTTCGAGAGCACGGCCATGCCGAACTGGCCCTCGAACGCGCCGAAGCCGAATGCGTCGTCGCCATAGCCCGGAGCGAGCGGCGTCGTGACGACCTGGCCGTTGTTGTTGAGGTCGAAGCCGCTCGCGATGCCCGTGTTCGACGGCGCGACGTAGGCGTACGGATACTCCACGGGCGAGGCGCCGCCCTGCGACACCTCGAGGTAGTTGTCGCGGAACAGGTCCACCGCCTGGTCGTTCGGCACGTAGTCGAACTCGTTCAGCAGCACGATGTCGGGGTTCGCGCGCTGGATGACCTCGGCGACCGTCTTCGCCTGCGCGTTCGTGCCGGTGGTCAGGTCGGCGACGAGCTGCCCGGGCGCGTTGCGATTCAGCGAGAGGTTGTAGGTCGCCACGCGCAGCTCGGTGGGTCCGCGCCCGTCGGGTGGGGCGGCCGCAGCGGGGCCGGCCAGTGCCGTGACGGCGGCGGCTCCGATCAGCGTGGCGGTGACGGTCAGTGCGGCGGTGGTGCGGCGTCTCGTGGACATGCGCTCTCCTCGGCTTCTTCGGCGGTGCGCGACTGATCCACTCACGCTAGGCCCGCGCGGTGACGTCCGGTAGAACGGGCGGTGACCGGATGTCCCGGAGTCGATGCCCGATCGGCGCCATTCGTCTGCGGGATGGGCGTTCCGGACGGAGCGCGTGACTGCCGTAGAGTTTCGCGCGGTACTGCGAGACGAGGGAGGACGCATGGGCGAGGCCGACGTGTCCGTTTGCTTCTGCGAGCGCGCGCCTGCAGATCTGCCGGAAGGCCTGGGGTCGAGATTCTCGAGCGTACGTTTCCGCTCGATGTTCGTCGGTACCGACTACGACCAATGGATCAACTCGTGATGAGAGATGCAAAGCGGACTCTGGGCTGGTGGGTGATCGGCGTAGCGATCTCGATCGTGGCGATGGTGTTCGTCTCAGGAATCGTCTACGTCGGGCTGTGGGCGCACTACCGAAGCCAGCCCGTGCTCGTCGAGCACATGGTCGGCACGTGGGTGCTCGATTCCTCAGGCGGCGGGGGAACGCTGACGCTGGAGTCGGACGGCACGGCCGTCGCCGAACGATTCTCGTATCCGTCTCGCGGCCAGAGGATCACGGGCACTGGCGTGTGGTTGTTGAGCGACAGCGGTTGGCGTGGACTCACAGTTCGCCTCGACGCAACCGATTCCCAGGAGGAGGGCCCGATCTTCCTCCCCTTCGATATCGATCGGACCCCGCACGGCATCGACCTGCTCACCTACGTCGGTGATCCGGACGACCCCCGCAACGTGCGCGTCTTCGTGCAGCACTGACGTCGAGGGTCTTGGCAGAACCTCAGTCCGCAGCCCCCGCCAGCACCGCGTCGACCTCCGCGATCCACGCCTCCTTCTCGTGCGGCTCGGCGAAGCTCGCCGTGAACGAGTTGCGGGCGAGCGTGGCGAGCGCAGCGGCATCCAGCGGCAGCGCCGAAGCGATCGCGCGGTAGTTGTCATCGATGTAGCCGCCGAAGTAGGCCGGGTCGTCGCTGTTGACGGTCACGACGAGTCCCGCGGCCATCATCGCGGGCAGCGGATGCCGCGACAGCTCGCGCGGTGCCGTGCCGAGCGCCACGTTCGACAGCGGACAGACGGTGAGCGGCATCCGGAGCTCGGCGAGCCGCCGCACGAGCTCCGGATCCTCCATCGACCGGTTCCCGTGGTCGACCCGCTCGACGTGCAGCACGTCCACCGCGTCGCGCACGTACTCGGGCGGACCCTCCTCGCCGGCGTGCGCGACCAGGTGCAGACCCTCTGATGCAGCGCGGGCGTAGACGTCGGCGAACAGCGGCGGCGGGTATCCGACCTCGGTCGACACCATGCCCAGGGCGACGTAGTGCTCGCGGAACGGCAGGATCACGTCGAGCATGTCCATCGCGGCATCCGCCCCGCGCTCGCGTAGGAGGCAGGGGATGAGCGCGACCGACATGCCGAGCTCGCGCCGTGCCTCGTCGAGAGCCGACGCGAGGCCGCCGATCACGGCCTCGAACGGAATGCCGTTGCCGAGGTGCGTCTGCGGATCGAAGAACATCTCGGCCCGGCGCACGCTCGCTCGGTGCGCACGCCGGAGGTAGGCGCTCGCAAGGTCGTGGAAGTCCTGCTCGGTGCGCAGCACCCGCAGGTTCGCGTACAGGCGGTCGAGGAACTCCTGCAGGTCGGCGAACGCGTACGACTCGCGCAGCACGACGGGGTCGTCCGTGGGCAGGGCGATGCCGTTTCGGCGCGCGAGCTCGACGACGAGCTCGGCCTCCATCGTGCCCTCGAGGTGCACGTGCAGCTCGGCGGTCGGCCAGTCGGTCGTCGCGGCCCCGGCCCCGGGCCCGTTCGTGGTCTCGGTCTCGGTCACGGATGCTCCTTCTCCTCCGTCTGCACCCCCGTCGCCCCCTCGGCGTGCCGCTTCAGCGCCGCGAGCAACCGCTCGCTCTCGCGCGCGTAGCGCCCGACGATCACGGATCGCAGGAACCCGATGCGTCGCGGGATGCCGAGCTCGACGGTTCGCGTCACGCGCGCGCCGATCGCCGTCGCCGAGACCGACATGGTGACGGTGCTGTCGATCGTGCCCGCAAGCCGTGGACGCAGGGTCATCGGCTGCCGGAACGCGATCACGTCGGGCCGCGCGACGGCGATGACCATGCCGCGGCGCACGCCCTGGCGGCTGTGCTCGACGTAGGTCGTGCCGATCTCGACGGGCGGCGGCGAGATCTCGCTCGTGCCCTCGTAGTCGGTCGACGACGTGAGCCAGCGCCCGTAGCCGTGCAGGTCCGCGACGAGGTCGAACACCCCCTCGGGCGAGGCGGCGATGTCGACGTGCCGCTCGATGGTCGTCGTCACGCCTCCAGCGTCCCACCGTCGGCCGCGCGTGCATAGCGTTGCGCGTACGTGCGCAGCAGCGGCGCGAGCTCGGGCGGCGATTCGACGGTGAAGTCCATGTTCAGCATGCCGATGTACGCGGCGATCGTGTCGAGCGAGTCGGCGCCGGTGACGAGCACCGACTCGTCGTCGGACACCGCCTCCACGATGCCGACGGTGGGGTTGATACGCGCGATGACGGCCTCGGCCGGGGCGGCGACGCGGAAGCGCGCGTGCACGTTCCATCCGCTCATCGCGATCGAGCGCATCGCGAAGGCCGTGTAGTCGCCGCCGGGCAGCGGGCTGGGCTCGAAGCGGCGGCGCGTCGGCATCCGCGGCTCGATCCAGTCGGCACGGTGGACGCCCCACTCGCCCGAATGCGGATCCCGGCCGACGAGGTACCAGCGGCGCTGCCAGCTCAGCAGGCGATACGGCTCGACGAGCCGCGGAGTGCCGCGGTCGTCGAAGCGCAGCCACTCCACGTCGCGGATGGCGGCGGCGATCGCGGCGAGCACCGCATGGTCGACCTCGGGGTCGGGGGCATCCGTGCCGATGTTCTCGGGCGCCTTCTCGACCACCGCGCCGATCGCCGCGACGGTGGGACGCAGGTGCGACGGCAGCACCTGCTCGAGCTTCGCGAGGGCGCGGGCGCTCGACTCCTCGATGCCCGTGATGCCCGTGGCGACCTGGAGTCCGATCGCCACGGCCACCGCCTCCTCGTCGTCGAGCAGCAGCGGGGGGAGCTTGCCGCCCGCGCCGAGCCGGTAGCCGCCGGCGGAGCCGCGCCGGGCATCGACGGGGTAGCCGAGCTCGCGCAGCCGGTCGATGTCGGTGCGGATCGTCCGGGGTGAGACCCCCAGCCGCTCGGCGAGCTCGGCGCCCGTCCAGTCCGGTCGCGCCTGCAGCAGCGACAGCATGGCGAGCAGTCGCGCGGCCGTGTCGGACATGCCCCCAATTCTGCCCGGCGATCCCGGCCATCCGATCGGATCACCATGGACGCCGGGCGACTTCCGCTGTATATTCAACAACTATCAATTATAGAAACTGCGCTGCAGGGCGGCAGTTTCCGTGGCATCCGATCGAAGGAGATCAGCCATGTCGGATCAGAGCCTCTACGAACGCCTCGGCGGCGTCTTCGCGATCGCCGCGGTCGTCGACCACTTCAGCGATGCGGTCGTCCGGAACCCGATCGTCGGGCAGCAGTCGCAGAACCCGGCGCTCCGTGAGTGGCACACCCAGAACCTCGGTCGGCTCCCCGGCTTGAAGTTCATGCGCACGCTCTGGGTGTGCAATGTCGCGGGCGGGCCGTTCGAGTACACCGCGACGGTGCCGGGCAGCACGACGCTCGGCCTCGAGGAGGCGCATCGCCGGCTCCACATCTCGCCCGACGAGTTCGACGAGGTGGCGGCCGAGCTGGGCCGGACCCTCGATGCCGTCGGCGTGCCCGAGCAGGAGAAGGGCGAGGTTCTCGCCGCCTTCGCCGCCCACAAGGACGAGGTCACCCAGGGCTACCGGGGTTGAGCGGAGCGTTCGCAGCCCTTCGAGACGACGGCAAGCGCAATTTCCACAATTAGGAATCGAACGTTCCTCATGGCGCCGTAGCGTCGGAGACATGACGAACACCGCGAACACCACCGCCACCGACATCCGCCCCTTCCGCGTCGAGGTCGACCAGGCCGAGCTCGACGACCTCATGGACCGCCTCGCCCGCACGCGCCTGCCGCAGCCGGCGCCCGGCGACGACTGGAGCTACGGCACGCCCAACGCGTACCTCCGCGACGCGGTCGAGCAGTGGCGCACGACCTACGACTGGCGCGCCGAAGAGGCGCGCATCAATGCCGTGCCGCACTTCATGACCGAGATCGACGGGCAGCCCGTCCACTTCATCCACGTGCGCTCGCCGCACGCGGGCGCCACGCCGCTGCTGCTCGCGCACACGTACCCCGGCTCGTCCGTCGACTACCTCGACCTGATCGGCCCGCTCGTCGACCCGGTCGCCCACGGCGGTCGCGCCAAGGACGCCTTCGACGTCGTCGTGCCGGATGCCCCGGGCTTCGGCTTCTCCAACCCGGTCACCGAGCCCGGCTGGGCGACCGCCCGCGTCGCCCGGGCCTACGACGAGCTCATGCGCCGCCTCGGCTACATCGAGTACGGCATCCACGGTTCCGACAACGGCGCGATGGTCGCCCGCGAGCTCGGCCTGCTGAACCCCGACGGCTTCCTCGGCCTGCACGTGCTGCAGCTGTTCTCGTTCCCGTCGGGCGACCCGGCCGAGTTCGAGCGCCTCGAGCCGCAGGACTACGCCGGCCTCGAGCACATGCAGTGGTTCCAGTCGGTGGGCGGCTACAACACGATGAACGCGAGCCGCCCCCAGACCGTCGCCGTCGGTCTCAGCGACTCGCCGGTCGGCCTGCTCGCGTACAGCGAGCTGTTCAACTCCTTCGGCAACGGCACCTCGCTCGTGCCGCTCGAGAAGATCCTCACCGAGGTCACCGTGAACTGGTTCGCGAATGCCGCCGCCGGCATGAGCCGCGTCTACCTCGAGGACGCACGCGCCCAGGGCGAGCCGCAGGTGAACGACGCACCGACGGGCGTGGCCGTGTTCACGGACGACTTCCAGACGATCAAGGTCTTCGCCGAGCGCGACAACTCGAACATCGTGCACTGGAGCCGCTTCGAGCAGGGCGGGCACTTCGCCGCGCTCGAGGTCCCCGACGACGTCGTGGGCGACATCCGGGCGTTCTTCGCCACGATGCGCGGCTGAACGCCGACACGGTCGAGACCAGCGGATGCCGCGGGCGAGGGCTCGCGGCATCCGCTCAGGTCTGCCGTGGCCGACGACACCGGCACGCGGCATCCGCTCGCGTCTCAGTCGTTCGGCGGCAGCGCGAGTGCCCGCATGCGGAGCACGATGAACTCGGCGGGCTTGATGGGCGCGAACCCGACGAGCACGGTGAACCCGCCGGTGTCGAGATCGCCCTGCGTCACGGTGTCGCGATCGCACCGGACGAAGTACGCGCGATCGGGGCTGTTCCCGTGGAACGCCCCGGCGCGGAAGAGTTCGTGCAGGAACGTGCCGACCGACTTCCGCGCCGCCGCCCACAGCTCCTCGTCGTTCGGTTCGAACTGGGTCCACTGCAGGCCGCGTTCGATGCTCTCCTCGAGGAAGAGGGCCATGCGACGCACCGGAACGTACTTCCACTCGGTCGCCGTGGCGTCCGCGCCCGCGAGCGTGCGAGCACCCCAGACGACCGGGCCATGCCCCGGGAACGTACGCAGCGTGCTGATGCCGAGCTCGTTCAGGGCCTCGGAGTCGCGCGAGCCCAGGTCGAAGGCGAGCCCGTCGACGCCGCGGAGGTCGGCGTCGGTCCCGGCGGGCGCCGACCAGACACCCTGCGCGAGGTCGGTGCGGGCGATCACGCCGGCCACGGCCGCGGCGGGCGAGAACGCCTCGGGGGCGCCCCGCATCGGATCCGAGCGCCGGAGCCGCGGCAGGTACAGCGCGGCGTTCGGGCTCGCGGTGCCGACCGCAGCCGCAGCGCCCTCGGCCATGGCCGTCCGCACCGCCGCGGCATCCGTCCACGACGGCGGCGGATCGACGAGCAGCATCGCCCGACGGCGCTCGCAGAAGGCCGCCGCCTCGGCGACGATCGCGCGCGCATCCTCCTGGTCAGCCGATTCGGCGGGCAGTACGAGCAGGTTGACGAGATCGACCCGGTCGAGCGCCTCGAGCCCCGACGTCACGCCCTCGAGACCGGCGTCCTCGACGCGGACGCCGATCGCCGAACGTCCGCCGTTCTCGAAGAAGCTCCGCAGCGCCGGCCGGAGCGAGCCGGCGTGCAGGGCGCCCCAGATCGCGTCCTCGTCGGTGCCCCATCCGTCGAAGTCGATGCCGACCGGGTCGTCGATCGGGCCCTCGGGCGCGAGACCGACGAACGCCGCCGTGGACGTGCCGACCGCCTCGATCGGTCGTTCCTCCATCGGCCCCACCTCCTCGTGAGCGATGCGCTCCGGGATGCCTCGGTGCGAGCCTCCTCCCGGCCCGCACCGCTGTCAAGGCGCGCCGGCGTGGCCTGGGCTCGGCGCAGCCGGTGCCACCGGGCGCCGCGTGTGCCACAGCATCACGACGAGCAGGTACAGCACGCCCAGCGCGCCGGTGATCGCCGCGAGCAGCATCCAGTCGACGGGACTCGTGCCACCCGCGAACGAGAGGCCGACGACGACGGTCGAGCCGATGCATCCGAGCGACCGGGCCGTCTGGAACAAGCCGGCCGCCTGGCCCTCCTGGTCGGGCGGCGCCGCCACGTAGAGCGACTGCGTGATCGAGATGAGCACGAGCACGTACGGGATGCCGATGATCGCGGTGACGGCGAGGATGACGAGCGGCGCCGTCGAGACCCCGAGCACGAGCAGCGACAGTGTCGAGATCGCGAGCGCGACCGCGCCGATGACGGATGCCGCGCGGAGTCCGCGCCGGTCGATGAGCTTCTCGGCCCACGGGGTCACGAGCGCGTTGAACGCGGCGAGCGGCAGGAGCAGCAGGCCGATGACGTCGGTGCGGTAGCCGGCGTGGTCCTCGAGGTACGGCGGGATGCCGAACAGCGCGCTGTAGAACACGAGGTTCGCGAGGATGAAGACCACGAAGACGCGGACGAGGGCCACGTTGGCGGCGAGCAGGCGCAGGTCGATGAACGGCGTCGACGCGCGCAGTTCGCGCCACGTGAACAGCGCGCCCGCTCCCAGCACCACCGGCACGAGCAGCCAGTTCGGGTCGCTCGTGAGGTCGAGCAGGAAGACGAGCAGCGCCACGATCGTGACGACGAACAGCAGGATGCCCGGCACGTCGGCGTCGCGCAGCACCGTCCGCACCGGCGTGCGCGCACGTGGTGCGTCGCGGGGCACGAGCAGGTGCGTCCAGATCAGCGCGATCGCGGCGAGCGGGATGTTGATCCAGAAGATCGCCTGCCAGCCCCCCAGGACGAGCAGCACGCCGCCGATGACGGGACCCACCGCTGCCGAGCTCGTGTCGATGAGCTGGATGCGCCCGATCATCTTCGGCGCGGAGCCGCCCGAGCGTTCGGCGATGGCGTGGAGCATGGCGGCCGCCGCGGGGAACGTCGTGGCCGTGCCGATCCCGAGCAGGATCCGCACCGCCAGCAGCCACGCGAACGTCGAGGCGAACGGGCCCAGGGCGCCCGCGATGATGGTGATCACCATGCCGGCCGCGAACACGCGACGGGCTCCGTACTCGTCGGCGAGGCGTCCCATGAGCGGCTGCAGCACCGCCGAGGTGAGGTAGAAGGCCGAGATGACCCAGGTCACGGTCGCGACGTCGACCGCGAACTCCTGCCGCAGCGTGCTGAGGGACACGGCGGTCATGCCCGAGTTCAGCGCGCTGAGCGCGGTGCCCGTGCAGAGCGCGGCGATCACCCAGCCCGAGCGGGGCGGCGTCTTCGCCCGCGGTGCTCCGGGCGCGGGCGAGCTCACGACACGCCCGCCAGCTCGGCGAGCCTCGCGACCCCCGACCCCATGTTCGCCTGCATCCGGTGCAGCGCTTCGTCGAGCCGGGCGCTCCGCTCGCCGGGCGGCGTGCGAACCGGATTCAGCGCGACACCGTCGGCCCATGCCTTGATGTCGGGCTCGGCGCCGAACGAGCTCGAGGCGCGGGCGCCGAGCACCGTCATCCGCGCCCAATCGGCGAGCGAGTTGCCGTAGGGCGTCGGCGGGCACAGGCGGTTCTTCTCGGCGTCGTCCTCGCGGGTCGCCTCGACGTAGCCGACGAGGGCCGCGCCGAAGCACGGGAAGCCCGCCCGGATGGGCTGGAGCGTGATCGCGTCCGGCGTCCAGACGGGCACGAGCGGCGGCTGCCGCAGGCCGTCGCCGGCGCAGTGCACCACGAGGGCGTCCTCGGGGATCGCGACCGACGTGTCGGCGAACGTGATGCGACCGCGTTCGACGCTTGAGATGTGCCCGTGGCGCACGACGTCGTCGATGGTGCGCAGCACCTCGAGCTCCCAGCGTCCGAGCGTGGGCGCCTTGGCCATGGTGGGCGTGACCGCGGGATCGATCCGCAGCATGATGCCGGCGTCCTCGAGCCGGAAGAAGAGGTCGTCGAGGGATGCCGCGTCGGTCGCGGCCCGCATCAGGTCGGCGACCATGCCGAGGAAGATCGCCGGGTCGGGCTGGATCACCGCGCGGTTCAGCATCCAGGGATCGCGCGGGCGGATCCAGGTGATGGCGTCGGCCTCGACGCCGCGCGACAGGAGCCAGATGCAGGCGTCGGTCGCGGTCTTGCCCGACCCGACGATCACGTACCGGCTCGGCGCCGCGTCGAGGTGCGCCAGCTCGTTGACGGGCACGACCCGCACGCCGTCGGCGACCGCGAACGGCGGCGGCTCCTCGGCCGGGATCACGGGGGACAGGTGGTGCGCGTCGACGATGCGGCAGTCCACGGGCACCTCGTACCGCTCGCCCGAGACGCGCGACGCGAACGTCCGGTCGCCGAGGTACTCGCAACCGGCGAAGAGCTCCACCCGATCCGACTCGAGCAGGCGGTCGGCCAGGACGTGCTCGTAGTAGGCGCAGACCTCGGCCTTCGTCGCACGCTCCTGCAGTCCGGTCTCGGGTCCACGTTGCTGCAGGCGGCCGCCGCCGAGCAGGGTCGACGCGACCCCGTAGAAGGCCGACGACTGGTGCAGGCGCACGAACGGGTAGGCCTCGAGCCAGTGTCCGCCGACGGCGTGCCGTCGGTCGACGATCGCGACGCGGGCGCCGGGCGCATGGTCGACGAGGGCGTCGGTGAACGCCATCCCGGTGGCGCCGGCCCCCACCACGAGATAGTCCGCGTGGACCATGTGGGTCACGAGACCACTGAACCACTGCACCGGCGGCGCGTCCACCGAGCGAGGGGCGCCATCAGGTGGCCGGGCGACCCGGATCGGGCGCGACCGACGGCGAGCACCACCCGCGAACCTCGGGGGCGGCGCCCGCGTCGACCGGCGCGGTTACTTGCGGTGCGTGACGTCGGTGACGTCGTTGCCGGCGCGGCTGGCGACCTTCGCCTTCTTGTCGGCTCGCTTCTCCTTGAGCGTCTTCGTGGCGGCGGTCTTGCTGGACGACTTCTTCGGTGACTTGTCTGACACGGTGACGCCCTTTGGTCGGGGGCCTGGACGGCCCCGTGCGCGCAACACTAGTGCCGGCGGCTGTGAGACTCCCAGCCGGCGCGCATGGCGGCCTGTTGCGCACGGACTTCGCGGTCCAGGCCGCCGACGCTAGGGTCGAGACATCCGTTGTCCGCCGCGACGACTCGGGCGCGCGTGCGCGCCGAACCGCGCCGGCCCGCCCGGCCCCCACCGGAGAAGGAACGCCCCCGGAGATGACCGTGACCTCCTCGAAGCCCAGCCGCACCGATCGCGTCGGCGACTGGTGGAAGGCGCAGCGCAAGCGCGTGCTCTGGTGGACCGTCATCTCGCTCGTCGCGCTCGTCGTCGTGGTGCTCGTCGCCCGGTGGCTTGCCACGTTCCCCGCGGTCGAGCAGTTCGTCGAGACGTACCCCGGGATCGTCCCGCCACCCGAGGGGACGCCGGTCGGCATCCCCGCGTGGCTCGGCTGGCAGCACTTCCTCAACTCGTTCTTCCTCCTGCTGCTCGTGCGGACGGGGTTCCAGCTGCGGTCGAAGCAGCGCCCGCCCGGCTTCTGGACGCGCGACAACACCCGCTGGCCGCGCACGAAGCGGAATCCGCGCCGCATGGGGATCTTCCTCTGGTTCCACCTGTGGCTCGACGCGTTCTGGGTGCTGAACGGCGTGGTCTACGTCGTCCTCCTGTTCGCGACCGGGCAGTGGCTGCGCATCGTGCCCGCCGACTGGGCGGTCGTGCCCAACGCGCTCTCGGCGGCGCTGCAGTACGCCTCGCTCGAGTGGCCGACCGAGAACTCGTGGGTCGTCTACAACGCGCTGCAGCAGCTCGCCTACTTCACCGTCGTGTTCATCGCGTCGCCGCTCGCGATCCTCACGGGCCTGCGCCTCTCGTCGATCTGGCCGCTCGAGGGGCCGCTCGTGCGCGCGTTCCCCGAGAAGCTCGCGAAGGCCGTGCACTACCCCGTGATGCTGTTCTTCCTCGCGTTCACGTTCGTGCACGTCGTGCTCGTGTTCCTGACGGGGGCGCTCGCGAAGCTCAACCAGATGTACGCCGCTCGCGACGCCGACGACTGGGTCGGGTTCGCCGTGTTCGCGGCATCCGTCGTGGTCATGGTCGTGGCCTGGGTGCTCGCGAAGCCGCCGCTGCTGAAGCGCATCGCCGCGACGTCGGGTCGGGTGCAGGGCTGACGGGGTCGCTCCTTGAGCCCGTCGAAGGGAGCCGCTGGGCTGACGCCCGGGCATCGGCGCGGTAGCGTGCCGGAGTGGCCACGCCGCTGATCGACGACGACGAGCTCGACGACCTCGAGCGCGAGTTCGTGGCGCGCGTGCGCGGGCGCGTGCTCGAGATCGGCGCGGGCGACGGCGAGAACTTCGGCGCGTTCGACCCCGACGTGGAGTGGCAGGGCCTCGAGCCCGACGCGACGCGACGCGCCGAGCTCGCGACCCGCGCGAAGGAGTGGCGACACGCGGCGGCGCCGCTCGACGCGAAGGCCGAGTCGATCCCGCTGCCCGACCATTCCGTCGACGCGGTCGTGGGCACCTACGTGCTGTGCTCGGTGACCGACCAGGCGGCCGCGCTCGCCGAGGTGCGCCGCGTGCTCGTCCCCGGCGGACGCGTCGTGTTCGTCGACCACGTGCAGGCGCCGCCGCGCACGCTCAAGCGGTTCGTGCAGGCGGTCGCCACCCCGATCGCGAAGCGCGTCTGCCACGGATGCCACTGGGACCGCGACACCGAACAGGCCCTCGTCGAGGCGGGCTTCACGGGTGTCGACGTGCGGCGCCTCCGGGTGCGGTCGATGCCGTTCGGTCCGGTGCCGATGCTGCTCTTCGACGGGCGCGCGCCCGGGGCGTGAGCGTCCCGTTCCCCTCGAGATGCGGGAACTCCTTCGCGACAGGCCGTGGCGACGCGGCATCCGCCCGGCGTGTCGGGCGGAACTTCCTGCATTCGGATGACGGGGGTCAGCTCGGGACCTGGGCGGGTGGCAGGGGCTGGGACGGCGTCGTCGCCGCGGTTGCGGCGGCCGCGTCCAGTGCCGAGCGGGCGAGGAACGTCGATCCCGCGACCGCGGCGGGCATCGCGATGATCGCACCGAACGGGATCATGAAGCAGAGCTGCGTGGCGATGCCGAATCCGAAGAGCTGGGCGCGGTGCCCCCGCAGGATCGCCCGCCGCCGGGGTCCGTCCATGCCGCGCGCCTCGAACGGTCGCGAGGTGAGCTCCATGGCGAGCAGCCGCCCGGAGAGCACCACGCCGAGCACGGGCGCGAGCACCGCGCCGACCACCGGGATGAACCCGATCAGTCCCACGCCGATCGCCGTGACGAGGGCGAGGCCGATGAGCCCGATCCCGTCGCGGACGGTGCGCCAGAACCCCGTCCCCTGCTCGGGAACCGGACCGCCGACGGTGCCTTCGACGGCGCGCCAGATCCGTTCGTAGAACGGGTCGCCGACGATGAGCGTGAGTGCCGTGAACGTCAGGGCCGCGAAGACCACGGCCCCGCCGAACAGCACCGCGCCGACGAGCACCTGCACGACCATGGGCCACGGGTCGACCCAGTCGTCGGCGAACGGCGTCATCCAGTCGGCGATGCCCGCGAGGTTCACGGCCAGGGCGGAGAGTCCCGCGACGATGAGCACGAACACGATCGCGGCCGGGATGAGGCCGCGCATCATCACGCCCGGGCGCCGGCCCCAGAAGCGGAACCCCCGCAGCAGCATCCCGACACCCGAGAAGAACCGGCCCACCACGTGCACCACTCTAGGACGGGCCCGCCGCCGAGCCGTCGGGGCTTGACGGCGGGACGGCGGCATGCCCGCGCCCCGCTACACCAGCGAGTCGAGCGCCCCCACCAGGTCGCGGTGCAGGTCGTCGACGTGCTCGAGCCCGACCGAGAGCCGCACGAGCCCCTCGGGGATGGTCGGCTGCTCGAGCGGCCACCGCCGGCGGCGCTCGAGCGTCGACTCGACGCCGCCGAGGCTCGTCGCGTGCACCCAGAGGCTCGTGCGCTCCGCGAGGGCCTCGGCCGGCTCCGCGCCGCCGCGCACGACGATGGACACGATCGCGCCGAAGCCGGGGTAGCGCACCTCCTCGAGCGCCGGGTGCCCCTCGAGCCGGCG
This sequence comes from Agromyces sp. NPDC055661, assembly GCF_053618135.1. Taxonomy (NCBI): domain Bacteria; kingdom Bacillati; phylum Actinomycetota; class Actinomycetes; order Micrococcales; family Microbacteriaceae; genus Agromyces; species Agromyces sp. NPDC055661. The sequence goes on along the minus strand of NZ_JBSHHC010000001.1, from coordinate 762,477 downwards.
CACGAGCTCCTGCGCGTTGGCCTGCGCGCGCTCGAGGCGCACGGGCAGCGTCCGAAGTCCGCGCAGCGCGAGGAACGTCTCGAGCGGTGCCGGGATGCCGCCCGTGAGGGAGCGTCGCTGCACGACCGCGTCGGCGTGCTCGGGCGAGGCCGCGACGACCGCGCCCATGAGCACGTCGCTGTGGCCCGAGATGTACTTCGTCGCGGAGTGCACCACGAGGTCGGCGCCGAGGGCGAGGGGCTGCTGCAGCAGCGGGGTCGCGAACGTGTTGTCGACCACGACGAGCGCGCCGTGCTCGTGCGCCGCCACGACGATCGCCGGGATGTCGGCGACCTCGAGCGCGGGGTTGGTGGGCGACTCGAACCACACCATGGCGGCGCCCTCGGCCGCCGCGGCGACGGCCACCGTGTCGGTGATGTCGACGTACACGGCCCGCAGCCGACCCTTCGCCTGGAGGTCGTCGAGGAGGGCGACCGTGCCCGTGTACGAGTGGCGCGGCGCCACGACGGTGGCGCCCGGCTCGACGAGGTCGAGCACCGCCGCGATCGCGGCCATGCCCGAGGCGAATGCCACGCACCGGCCGCCCTCGAGGGCACCGAGGGCGTCCTCGAACGCCGTCCAGGTCGGGTTGCCGTAGCGGCCGTACACGAGGTCGCCGCCGGCGACGAACGTCGACGAGAGGTGCACCGGCACGCTCATCGACGCGTCGGGCTCATGCGGCGGCCGTCCGGCGATGATGGCGACGGTGTCGGGGTGGAGGGCCGGCGCGCCGGCCTCGGTCGTCTCGTGCACTGCGGTGCCTCCCGGTGGTCCAGAGGGGGAGCGGATGCCGCGGCGGCGGCAGGCGCACCGGCCAGCGTATCCCGGGGATGGCGGACGTGACGCGGCATCCGTTACCATATGTGAAAGCATCATTCATATATGAAAGTCAGGTCGCGCCGATGTCGGAGCTCGTCGAACGCGGTGCCGCGCGCACCCGCTGGATCAGATCGCGGATGCCGCTGCTCGCCGCCGTGCGCGACGAGTTCGCCGAGCGCCGGCCGTTCGACGGTCGCCGTGTGGGGATGTCGCTGCACGTCGAGCCGAAGACGGCCGTGCTGCTCGAGGTGCTCGCCGCGGGCGGCGCCGAGATCGTCGCGACCGGCAACCACGGCTCCACGCAGGACGACGTCGTGGCGTTCCTGCGCGGCCAGGGCATGACCGTGTTCGGCGCGCGCGACGACACGCTCGCCCAGCACGAGGCGAACGTCGCATCCGTGATCGAGGCGCGGCCCGACATCCTGCTCGACAACGGCGCCGATCTCGCCGCCGGCATCGTGGCCGCCGGCCTCGCCGACGGGGTGGTGGGCGGCACCGAGGAGACGACGAGCGGCGGCATCCGGCTGCGGGCGGAGCTCGCGGGCCGCATCCCGTTCCCGACCATCGTCATCAACGACAGCGCGCTGAAGGCCATCGGCGAGAACCGGCACGGGGTCGGCCAGTCGGTCGTCGAGAGCCTCATGCGCATCACGAACCTGATGATCCCGGGGCGCCGGTTCGTGGTCGCGGGCTACGGCTGGTGCGGGCGCGGCATCGCGCAGTACCTGCGCGCGTTCGGGGGCCGCGTCGCCGTCGCCGAGATCGACGAGCTCAAGGCGTTCGAGGCCGCGCTCGACGGCTACCGTGTCGCCGACCTCGGCGAGCTCGCCGAGTGGGGCGAGTTCTTCATCACCGCCACGGGGCATCCGGGCATCATCACCGACGAGATCGTGGATCGCATGCCCGACGGCGCGGTGCTCGCGAACGCGGGCCACTTCCCGTGGGAGATCGACGTCGAGTCGCTCTCCGCCTGCGCGACCGACGTCACCGAGCTCGACGCCGCGATCGAGCGCATCGACCTGCCCGACGGGCGGCACGTGATCCTGCTCGCCGGCGGGCGCATGGTGAACCTGGCGGGCCGCGAGCCGAAGGGCAACTCGCTCGAGGCCATGGATCTCGGGTTCCTGCTCCAGTCGCTCTCGCTCGAACGCGTCGCGACCGCCGCGTCCACGCTCGTGCCCGGGGCGCAGCCCGTGCCCGACGACCTCGAGCGCGAGATCGCCCGCCGCTTCGTGCGCGCGCTCGGCGCCGACCGCTGACGGCCGCGACTGGGCATCCGATGGCCGAGCGCAGCACCGAACGCGGCACCGACTACTCCGCCCCCGCCCTCGACAAGGCGCTCGACATCCTCGAGCTCCTGGCGGGGGAGGCGGGCGGACTCACGCAGACCGAGATCGCCGAGCGCGTCGGCCGAAACGTGAGCCAGATCTACCGCGTGCTCGCGACGCTCGAGCGGCGCGGCTACCTCACGCGCGACGACCGGTCGGGCCGCTACGTGCTCTCGATGGCGCTGTTCGACCTCGCGCACCGGCACCCGCCGCTGCGCGGGCTCGTGCAGCTCGCCACGGGCCCGATGCGCGGGCTCGCCGACCACCTGCGCCAGTCGTGCAACCTCGGGATCGACGACGCCGGCGCCGTGCGCATCGTCGCGCAGGCGGAGTCGCCCGCCGACTTCGGCTACCACGTGCGGGTCGGCGCGCGCTTCCCGCTCGAGTCGACCGCGACGGGTGCGGTGCTGGCCGCGGGCACGGATGCCGCGATGTCCACCGCGCTCGAACCCGGCGAGGCCGCGCAGCTCGACGACGGCTGGCTCGCCCGGCCCGACCGGCTGCAGGCGGGCGTGACCGATGTCGCGGTCGCGATCACCGACCGGCGCGGCCACACGGTCGCGGCGCTCACGGTGCCGTACGTCGCGACGTCGTACAGCGCGGTCGGACTCGACGAGGTGGTGGCGGCGGCGCGCGCGACGGCCGCGGAGATCTCGGCCCGACTCGGCGGGATGCCGGTCGCGGCAGGTAGCCTCGAAGGGTGAGCCGCACCGTCTGGACCGTCATCGGCGTGATCGTCGCCGTCATCATCGCGTGGTTCGTCGTCGACCTGCTGTTCAGCCTGCTGTGGTTCATCGGCAAGCTCGCGATCGTGGCGGTCGTCGCGGTGATCGTGTTCTTCGTGCTCCGGGCGCTCGTGCGTCCGTCCGACGACCGGCGCGAGATCGAGCGCTGAGGCGGAGGCTGGGAGGCTTCCGGCACGTCGGCACTGCGGGCGTTCGGCACTTCGGCACTTCGGTACCGCCCGCGCGGCGAGCTACCCCCGTCGACGCGTCCGACCCCAGGGCTTGAACACCGACAGCGTCATCGCCACGACGAGCGCCGTCGACGACACGATCGGGGGGAAGACGAGCGTCGCGGGCATCGTCGGCGCGTCCCCCTCGACCAGCGCCGCCCGTCCAGCCTCGCCGACGGCCGTGACGCCCGGCCACAGCACGAGCACCACGAGCGTCACGAGCACGACGTTCACGACGAGCTTCACGAGCACCCACCGGTAGCGGATGAGCCCGTACTTCGTGCCGAGCCCGAGCAGCACGCCGGTCGCGAGGGTGAGGAGTCCGACCGCGACGAGCGGCCAGGTGGCGACCGCGGCCATGGTCGCGGCCGCCGCGCCGGCGCCGGTCGGGTCGCCGAGCAGGGCCGTCCCGACCAGGATCCCGAGCACGAGGTCGAGGCCGACCCAGACGCCCGCGGCCGCGATGTGCACGAGCAGCAGGAGCTTGCGCACCCGGGTCGGCAGCGACATCCGGATGACGCGGGCCCCCGCCGCGGGGCGCGGTGCGGCCGGCCGTGCCGGGTCGGTTCGGGACCCTGCCGGACTCGGCGGAGTGGTGCGCGTGGCGGTGGACATGACCTCCACGATGCCCGGGGCGCGGCGGCGGGGCATCCGCTCGCCGGAGTCACCTGCGGTACGCCCGTGGTCGTACATCGAGGAGGCCGACGGATGCGGCCCGCGGGAGCGGCGCGGTTCAATGGACCATGCGACTCGTCGTGCTCACGGGCGCCGGCATCTCGGCGGAGAGCGGCGTGCCGACGTTCCGCGACGCGGGCGGGCTCTGGGAGGGGCACCGCGTCGCGGACGTCGCGACGCCCGAGGCGTTCGAGCGCGATCCCGACACGGTGCAGCGCTTCTACGACCTGCGGCGGCACGCCGTCGCCCGGGTCGAGCCGAACCCGGCGCACGACGCGCTCGCCAGGCTCGAGCGCACGCTGGGCGACGACCTGCTCGTCGTCACGCAGAACATCGACGACCTGCACGAACGGGCGGGCTCGCAGCGCGTCGTCCACATGCACGGCGACCTGCTCACCGCGCTGTGCGCGAACTGCGGCGCGCGCACGCCCGTCACGGCCGACCTCGTCGAGCAGCCGCCGTGCCCGGTCTGCGGTCGGCGGATGCTGCGACCCGACGTCGTGTGGTTCGGCGAGATGCCGTACGAGCTCGACGCGATCGACGAGGCGCTGCTCGCCTGCGACGTGTTCGCCGCGATCGGCACCTCGGGCGCCGTGTACCCGGCGGCCGGGTTCGTGATGACGGCAGCGGAATGGGGCGCGCGCACCGTCGAGCTCAACCTCGCGGCGAGCGAGATCACCCCGCTGTTCGACGAGGTGCGGCACGGCCCGGCGAGCCTCGAGGTGCCCGCCTGGGTCGACGAGGTGGTGGCGGCGCTGAGTGACGGACGCCCGTCCTAGACTCGCGAGAGGCCGTCGCCGCACCGCAGCGGGCGACGAGAAGGGGCAGCATGTCGTTCCAGGCGTACCTCGACAACATCGAGGAGAAGACGGGGCTCACGCCGCGGCAGTTCATCGAGCTCGCGCACGACAAGGGCTACGACGACCCGTCGGTCAAGGCGGGCGTCATCGTCGACTGGCTGAAGGCCGACTACGACCTCGGGCGCGGGCACGCCATGGCGCTCGTGCACGTCATCAAGAAGGGCCCCAAGATCGACGCGAAGCACGTCGACTCGGGCGGCACGCACAGTGACGCGAGCGACACCCTCTGGCTCGACGGCAGGGCGACGAACCCCGACAACGCCTGACGCCGACAGACGGGCCGGCGTCAGCCCGCGGCATCCGGTCGGGGCTCGCGCTCGGGCTCGGGTGCCGGCCGGCTCGCCTCGAGCGCGCGGATCAGCGTCGCCGAGTCCCATGGGCCCATGTGCCGCTTGCCGCCGATGAAGAACGTCGGCGTCGAGTGCAGGTCCATCATCTCGGCGTCGAGCTGGTCGTCCTCGACGCGCCGGACCACCGCGGGCGAGCGCAGGTCGGCGGCGAACCGCTCCATGTCGAGGTCGAGCTGCCGGGCGTACTCGAAGAGGTCGTCGGTGGTGAGCTCGTCCTGGTTCGCGAAGAGCGTGCGCGCCATCTCGAGGAACTTGCCCTGCAGCGCGGCGGCCTCGTACGCCTGCGCGGCCTCCTTCGCGTGCGTGTGCACGGTCTCGAGCGGCAGGTGCCGCCACACCCAGCGCACGTCGTCGCCGAAGTGCTCGATGACCGCGTCGACCGACCCCGTCGCACGACTGCAGAACGGGCACTCGAAATCACCGTACTCGGTGATCTGGAAGGGGGCGTCCGGCCGGCCGCGGAAGTGGTCGCGCTCGGGATCGAACGGCCGCACGAGCACCTTGCCGATGGGCACGGGCGGGCGGAGGCGGTCGCCGACGACGAAGATCGCCCATCCCAGCGCGAACGAGATGACGGATGCCGCGAGCACGCCCACGCGCGCGAGGTCCTGCGTCTCGCGGTCCTCGATCGCGAGTCCGACGATGAACAGCGCGATCGTGAACCCGATGCCCGACAGCGCGGCGCCGCCCGCGATGCGGGGCATCGTGAGCCCGGGCGCCAGGCGCCCGATCCGCAGCATCCGCACCAGCGCGGTCGCACCCGTGATGCCGACGAACTTGCCGACCACGAGGCCGGCGATGATGCCCCACGTGAGCGGTGACGACACCGCGGCGCCCAACGTCTCGGGGTCGAGCCGCACGCCGGCGTTCGCGAGCGCGAAGATCGGCAGCACGATGAAGTCGATGTACGGTGCCCACGCCGACTGGAGCCGCTCGTTGATCGAGATCGAATCGCGCAGGCTGCGGGTGGCGGCGCGCGCGTAGGCCGTGTTCGGCGACTCGCGGAACGCGCGCGTGAGCTCCGCCGCCCGCTCGACCTCGTTGCGCTGCGGCGGGAACACCGGGATGAGGAGGGCGACGGCCACGCCCGCGAGGGTGGGGTGCACGCCGGCGGCGGCGACCGCGAGCCACAGCGCGAAGCCGAGCACCGTGTACGCCGGGCCGCGGCCCGCGGGCAGGAACCGCACGAGGGCGAGCAGCACGAGCAGCACCGCGACGATCGCGAGCGGCACGACGTGCAGGCCGTGGTTGTAGAAGACCGCGATGACGACGAGCGCGCCGATGTCGTCGACCACGGCGAGGGTCAGCAGGAACGTGCGCAGGCGAGCCGGGAACTTCGGCCCGATGATGGCGAGCGCCCCGAGCAGGAACGCGGTGTCGGTCGAGATCACCACACCCCACGCGTCGGCCTGGCCGGTGTTCGCGTTGAGCATCAGGAAGATCAGCGCCGGCAGGATGAGCCCCGCGATGGCCGCGATCACCGGGACCGCGGCGCGCGAGCGATCGGTGAGCTCGCCGATCGTGAACTCGCGCTTCACCTCGAGGCCCACGATGAAGAAGAAGAACGCCATGAGCCCGTCGTTGACGAGCTGATGCAGGGTCAGCTGGGCGGAGAAGGACCCGATCGTCACCTCGATCGGGGTCTGCCAGAACTCCTCGTACGACGAGCCCCACGGCGAGTTCGCCCAGACGATCGCGATCACGGTGCCGAGCAGCAGGAGCATCGCGGCGCTGCGATCGGTCGTGCCGCCCTTCTTCAGGGCGCGACGCACCGACGCGACGGTGGTGGCGCTGACGCCGGGGGTCGTCATGCGGTGCGGGCCGTGACTACCGTGGCGCGCGGATCAGCGACCAGAGGGCCGCAAGGAGCAGGACGCCGCCCACGGCGCCGATCAGGCCGAGGATCGACCAGAGCACGGTTTCCACATCCATGGCGCACCTCCGGGGTTCCCGCCCATTCTGGCAAGAGGAGTCCCGTCGGGACCAGTGCCTGTGCACAGTTGACCCGGCGGCGGCATCCGTGCGACCCCATCGTCAACCCGTTGACCGCACGCGGCGGCGGGTCGGACGCTGGGTGCATCGATGGAGGAGGATGCACCATGACCGACCCGCGAGACGACGAGCGCGACGACGACGAGCCCGGCCCCGACGCCGACCAGCTCGACGCCGACAACCCGGTCGAGGAGGACACGATCGAGACGCTGGACCCCGAGAACCCGCCCGCGTGACCGCGCCGCAGTCGTGGCGTAGGTGAGGCAAACCTAACAAAGAAATAGCGGCTGATCTGCGAAAAAGACCGCCGGGGGTACTGCGGGCGATGGCGGTGGGGGCTAGCATCGCCCGTAACGCACGGTCGGAACCGCCTCAGGAGGTCACCATGAGCATGACGCTCGACGAACTGCCCGCCGTTGCCGAGTGTTCGGTGAGCGGCTGCTCCTACAACGACCACTCGCACTGCCACGCCGCCGCAGTCACGATCGGCGGTGCGGTCGGCGACGCCGAGTGCGCGACCTTCATCCCGCTCGGCACGAAGGGCGGCCTCGACAAGGTCGTCAGCCACGTCGGCGCCTGCCAGCGCGCCGAGTGCATCCACAACGACTCGCTCGAGTGCACCGCGGCATCCGTGCGCATCGGACCCGGCGCCGACGACGCCGACTGCCTGACCTACCAGCCCGCCTGACCGGCTCCGCGTCGCGTGGGGGCATCGTCCCCGCCAACGGTCCTGGTCGGCTGCGACGCGCCCGCCATCGCCTGACGGGCGCGTCGCTCATGCTCGCGATCGCCCGGACTACGCCGCGCGAGCGAGCTCCGCGCGCGACTCGCGCACGCCCCTGAGCGCCGCGGCCCACGGCACGAGCTGGTCGAGCTGGGTCGCCAGCATGCCCTGGTGGTAGGCGGCGGGCGTGAAGTTCACGTACTGCTCGAAGTCGGTCATGAGCGAGAACGACACCTGCTGGCGCACGTCGGCGACCTGCAGCTCGCCGAGGATCAGGCGCAGGTGCTCGGCGGCACGGGTGCCGCCCGCTGCGCCGTAGCTGACGAGCCCGGCAGCCTTGTCGTTCCACTCGCCGTAGACGAAGTCGAGCGCGTTCTTGAGGGCGCCCGAGGTGGAGTGGTTGTACTCGGGGGTGACGAAGATGTACCCGTCGAACGAGTCGACCTTCTCGGCCCAGGCCTTCGTGTGCGCCTGCGCGTACTGGCCCATGCTCGGCGGCACGGCCTCGTCGAGGTGCGGCAGTGCGAAGTCGGCGAGGTCGACGAGCTCGAACTCGGCGTCGCTGCGCTCGGCGGCGTGCTCGAGCACCCACTTGGCGACCTGGTCGCCGACGCGACCGGGTCGCGTGCTGCCGATGATGATGCCGATCCTGACTGCGGTCATGGGGTGGTCCTTCCGGGAAGTAGTTGACGTGTCATCACAACGGTTGACGCGTCATCATAACCCGAGAAGATGACATGTCAACCAAATCTCGGGTAGGCTGGCGTCATGTCCGTGGTGTCCGAGATCGACGAGGCCGACTGGGCGCTCTGGCGCGGCTTCCTCACGATGCACCGCGATCTCATGCGCGAGCTCGACGGCCGCCTGCAGCGCGACGCGGGCATCTCGCAGGCCGACTACTCGGTGCTGCTCACGCTCTTCGACGCGCCCGACCGGCGGCTCCGTCCGGGCGCGCTCGGCGAGGCGCTCGGCTGGGAGAAGAGCCGGCTCTCGCACCAGCTCACGCGCATGGCCGCGCGCGGGCTCGTCGAACGTGCCGAATGCGTCACCGACGGGCGCGGCTCGTGGGTCGTGCTCACGCGCGACGGGCGGCGCACGCTGCTGCACGCGCTGCGCGACCACGCGGCGTCGATCCGGAGCCTGTTCCTCGACGCGCTCGCTCCCGACGAGAAGCGGGCGATGGCGCGGGCGTCCGAGCGCGTTCTCGAGCGGCTCGACGACGCGGCATCCGATTCTGCTCTGAGCGGATCGGCCTGACGCCGACCGCGGCCCGCGATTAGCCTCGCCACATGGGCAAGGTCGTGGAGTTCTCGCGGGCGATCGGCCCGCGCGCGTCGAAGCCGCTCTGGCGGCACGTGCTCGGCGAGGTGCTGCGCGAGGAGCGCCTCGTCCAGGAGCGGATCCTCACCGAGGTGGCCGCCGCCGCGGGCGTCTCGCCGCAGTACCTCTCGGAGATCGAGCGGGGGCGCAAGGAGCCGTCGTCCGAGATCCTCGGGTCGGTCGCCGACGCGCTCGAGCTCGAGCTGTTCGACGTCGTGCACCGTGTGGGGGAGCGCCTCGGCGCGCGGCTCGACGTCGAACGTCGCGAGGCCGAGCGGCGCGAGCGCCTGCTCGTCGAGGCGTCGTTCGCGTTCCGCGCCGACGTGGTGCCGGGGCATCCGCTCGACCTCACCGGTGCGGATGCCGCGGGCACGATCGTGCTCGCCGACGCCACCCTCGCAGCGCCCGCCGACGCCTTCCTCCTCGCCGCGTAGCCCGACGGGGCCCCGCCCGGGACGCCCTCGCCCTAGAAGAGGGTGAAGCCGCCGTCGACCTTGACGATCGAGCCGGTCATGAAGCTCGACGCATCGCTGGCGAGGAAGATCGCGACGGGCCCGAGCTCGTGGGGAAGCCCGTAGCGCTTCATCGGCGCAGGGTCGACGACGTGGGGCGTGAACTCGGGCCGGTCGACGGGCGACATCTCCGTGAGGAAGTAGCCGGGGGCGATCGCGTTGACCCGGATGCCGTACGGCGCCCACTCGGCCGCGAGTCCCTCGGTCAGGTGGTGCACGGCGGCCTTCGAGGTGAGGTACGAGACCTGCCACCGCGTCCGGTTCACGATCTGCGCGGACATCGATCCGATGTTCACGATCGTGCCGCCGCCCCGCTCGGCCATGCGGCGGGCGACGGCACGGCTGCAGTACCAGACGCCGTCGACGTTGACCGTCATGACGTCGCGCCACACCTCGTCGGGCGCATCGAACGCCGCGCCGCCGATGCCGATCCCCGCGTTGTTGACCAGCACGTCGATCGCGCCGAACTCCGACTCGACCTCGGCGACCGCGCGCTCGACGTCGTCGACGTCGGAGACCTCGAGGCGAACGCCGTACGCGCGGATGCCGGCCTCGGCGAGCTCGCGGGCGGCGCGCTCCGCGGCCTCCGAGGTCGTGGCCGTGACCGCGACGGCGGCTCCGGCTTCGCCGAGCGCCTGCGCCATGGCCCGGCCGAGCCCGCGGCTGCCGCCGGTGACGAGCGCGGTCTTCCCGCGCAGTGAGAAGGTGTCGAGTGCGTTCATTCGGAACTCCTCTGGTTCGGACCGGGGCCCTCGGCCTCAGTCGACGAGCGGGACTCGCGCGTCCGACGCGAGCGACGTGCGGGCGGCGAGCGCGACGCGGAGGGCCGCGATCGCGGCCTCCGTCGGGCATCGGTCGGGCTCGGCCTGAGTCTCCACGCACTCCAGGAAGTACCGGGCCTGCGTGAGGAACGGGTCGTCGGACGGCTCGGCGGCATCCGATGCGTCGACTGCGTCCGTGCCCGACGTTCCGACGACGTCGAGCCCGCTGCGGAACTCGGAATCGGAGGGCAGGTCGGCAACGCTCAGGACCTGGGCGACACCGCCGTCGGCGTACTCCACGGTCGTCGCGACCGGAGCGCCGAAGCCGCCGGCGCGCTCGCCGGCCCCGACGCTGCGCACCGCGACCGGGGTGCCGAGCAGCAGGTTGGCCTGGTCGAAGTCGTGGATGGCGAAGTCGACGAGGATCCCGCCCGAGCGTCGCTCGTCGTCGAACCACGATCCGCCCGGCGGGCCCGACGAGAGCCGGTCCGCGCGGACCGCCCGAGCACGGCCGACCGATCCGTCGGCGACCCGGTCGGCGAGCTCCGCGTACCGGCGCATGAACCGGACGACGTGCGCGACCATCAGCACGCCTGTGCTGCGACGCGCGGCCTCCGCGACCGCCTCGGCGTCGGCCACAGTCAGCGCGATGGGCTTCTCGAGCAGCACGTTCCGCCCGTGGCGGAGCGCCTCGATCGCGATCTCGGCATGGGACGGGGTCGGCGTGCAGACCGAGAGGAGGTCGACCTCCGAGTCGGCGAGCACGTCCTCGAGCCGCGTCACCCAGCGGGCGTGCGGCGCCGCGTCGAGCTGCGGCCGGGTCCGGGGCGACACGACGTACGAGATCGCCTCGCCCAGCCCGGCCCGGCTCCAGGCATGGGCGTGCGCCTGCGCCATGCGCCCCGCGCCGACGATGGCGATGCGGTGCACCGTCATCGCGCCGGTTCGAGCTCGTGCACGTCGAAGATCCGGTCGAGCACGAGGCCCCCGGCGCCGAGGATCCCGGCCTGCTCCTTCGCCTGGCTCACGACGATCTCGAGCTCGTCGGTGATCATCGGGAGGCACTCGAGGTAGATCGCCGAGCGCACTCCCGCGACGAACGCCTCGGCCTCGCCGAGGATGCCGCCGAGGACGAGCCGCTGCGGGTTGAAGAAGTTCATGATCGTCGCGAGGACGCGCCCGACCCGGGTGCCGGCCTCACGGAGCATCCGGGTCGCGAGGGGATGCGCGTCCCTCGCGAGCGCGAGGACGTCGTCGACGCTGTCGACCTGCACGCCGGCGTCGCGGAGCGCGCGGACGATCGCCCGGCCCCCGGCGACGGCGTCGAGGCATCCGGTGCGCCCGCACGAGCACAGCACGGGCGGCGCGTCGGGGACGGTGACGTGGCTGATGTCGCCCGCCATGCCGTGGTTACCGTGGTGCAGCGAGCCCGACGCGATGACGCCGCAGCCGATGCTCGAACCGACCTTCACGAAGACGAGGTCGGCGACGCTCCGATCGAGCCCGTGCTCGCCGAGCGCCATGAGGTTCGCGTCGTTGTCGACGACGGTGGGGAGCCCCGTGAGGTCGGTCACCGCGGCGGCGACGTCGACCCCGTTCCATCCCGGCATGCGCGAGGGCGACACCAGCGTCCGGGTGCGGGAGTCGACCGGCCCCGGCACCCCGATGCCGAATCCGCGGAGGCGCTGCCCCGGCTCGGCGTGCTCCGCGACGAGGGCGTCGGCGACGCCGACCATCCAGGTGAGGATCGGCTCGACGCCCTCGGCGATGTCGATGCGCTCGCGACGCGTGGCGATGAGCCGGCCCGAGAGGTCGAGGAGTCCGAAGGTCGCATGCTGCGAGCCGAGGTCGACGGCGCACACGACGCCGGTCGTCGGGTCGACCTCGAGTGCGCGCGGACGGCGACCGCCCTGCGAGACGCCCATGCCCGCCTCGCGCACGTAGCCCGCATCGATGAGCACGTCGACGCGTTGCGCCACCGTCGTGGGCGACAGTCCGGTGACGCGGGCGATCTCGGCGCGAGAACGCGCCTGCCCGCTGCGGATGAGACCGAGCATGGCGCCGGCCGAGGCCTGATGCCGAAGCAGGTCGTTCGAGCCGTTCATCGCCCCGGATCCCTTCCTCCACGTGTGACGCCGAGTCCTCGACGCTGAGTGGTGCGTCCGAGACTACTGTACGTCTATTCATCCAAAACTGGATGAAGAAAATGCATACTTGCACCTTCAAGAGGATGTTAGTACGCTCGCCGCAACAACCCGACGATGATGCGAGGAAAGATGCCAGCAACGGAGCCCCGGCCCATGGTCAGCCTGCGGGGTGTCGACAAGTACTTCGGCGATCTGCACGTGCTCAAGCACATCGACCTGACCGTGCGGGCGAGCGAGGTCGTCGTCGTGGTCGGCCCGTCGGGCTCCGGCAAGTCGACGCTGTGCCGATCGATCAATCGACTCGAGTCCATCGACGCGGGCGAGATCCGCGTCGACGGCGAGCTCCTCCCCGTCGAGGGCCCGGCCCTCGCCTCGCTGCGCGCCGACGTGGGCATGGTGTTCCAGTCGTTCAACCTGTTCGCACACCGCACCGTGCTCGAGAACGTCACACTGGCGCCCGTCAACGTCCGCCGCGTGCCGAAGGCCGAGGCGAAGCGGGAGGCGATGGAACTGCTCGACCGCGTCGGCATCGCCGACAAGGCCGGGCACCTGCCCGCCCAGCTCTCCGGCGGACAGCAGCAGCGTGCCGCGATCGCGCGCGCGCTCGCGATGCGTCCCAAGGTCATGCTCTTCGACGAGCCGACGTCGGCGCTCGACCCCGAGATGGTCGGCGAGGTGCTCGACGTGATGACCTCCCTCGCCGCGGAGGGCATGACGATGATCGTCGTCACCCACGAGATGGGCTTCGCGCGTCGAGCCGCCGACCGGGTCGTCTTCATGGACCAGGGGCAGATCGTCGAGGAGGCGGCCCCCGACCGGTTCTTCGATGCGCCCGACTCCGAGCGCGCCCGTTCGTTCCTGGCCTCCGTGCTGTCGCACTGACCCAGCTGTCCCACTGGCCCAGCTGTCCCACTGGCCCCGCTGTCCCACCGACCCCGCTGACCCGCCGTCGCATCGACTTCGCGGTCGCCCGAGACCTTCACCACCCCAACCACCCCAGAGGAAGGACGCACCACCCATGTTCCGGATCACACGACGGAAGGCTGTCGCCGGCGCCGCACTGGCCGCCGCAGCCTTCGCCCTCACCGCGTGCTCGAGCACCACGAGCCTGCCGGGCGACGAGAACGACGCGGATGCCTCGGCCGAGACGAACTCCGTGTTCGCCGACGCGCCGGTCGCCGCCGACGACCTGATCCTGCCGGGCTCGACGATGGAGCGGATCAAGGAGCGCGGCAAGCTCGTCGTCGCCGAGGCGCTCGACGCGCCGCTGCTCTCCCAGCAGAACCCGACCGACCCCGACAGCGTCGAGGGCTTCGACGCCGACCTCGCCAAGCTCCTCGCGATCTACATCCTCGGCGAGCCGAACGTCGAGATCGTCCCGCCGGCCACCGAGACCCGCGAGGCGATGCTCCAGAACGACACCGTCGACGTCGTGTTCAACACGTACACGATCACGCCCGAGCGCGCCGAGCAGGTCTCCTTCGCAGGCCCCTACTTCGAGTCGGGCCTGGCCGTCGCGGTCAAGAGCGACAACGACGACATCAAGGGCATCGAGGACCTCGACGGCAAGGAGGTCATCGTCGGTGCGAACACGCCTGCCGTCACCGCCGTGCCGGAGCAGGCGCCCACGGCCAACGTCACCGCGTTCGCGACGGACCCGGCCGCCGTGCAGGCACTCCTCCAGGGCCGCGGCGACGCGTACGTGCAGGACTACACGCTGCTCGCGAGCAACGCCGCGAACGACTCCTCGCTGAAGGTCGTCGGAACGCCCTTCACGAAGGAGCCCTACGGCATCGGCCTCAAGCACGGCGACGACGACTTCAAGTCGTTCGTCAACGACTGGCTGCTGTCGATCCAGAAGAGCGGGCACTGGGCCGAGGCCTGGAAGACGACCCTCGGCACCGTCACCGACTCCGACGTCCCCACGGCGCCCGAGATCGGCTCCGTCCCCGGTTCCTGATCGACGCGGGTGCGGCGCGCCGACCGGCACGCCGCACCCGCTCCGACCGGCGCACCGCGCCAGTGAGTGCTCATGAATCCCCTCATCGACAACCTCGGCCTCGTGCTCGAGGCGCTCGGCACGACCCTGATGATGGCCGTCGTCGCCGGGGTCGGCTCCATCCTGCTGGGCGTGCTCGTCACCGTGGCCCGGGTGAGCCCCATCCGCGCGCTTCGCGTCGCCGCCTTCGGGTACGTGCAGTTCTTCATCAACGTGCCGCTGCTCGCCCTCCTCCTGCTCGCGGTGTTCGCCCTGCCCGATGCCGGGCTCATGCTCCCGCTCACGCCGACCGCGATCATCGTGCTCATCGTGTACGAGGCCGCCTACGTCGCCGAGGCCGTGCGCAGCGGCGTGAACACGGTCGCCGTCGGGCAGCTCGAGGCGTCCCGAGCGCTCGGACTCACGCTCGCGCAGTCGCTGCGACTCGTGGTCCTTCCCCAGGCGCTCCGCGCGGTCGTGCAGCCGATCGGCAACGTCATGATCGCCCTCGCCATGAACACGGCACTCGCCGCCGCGGTCGGGGTCGTCGAGCTGACGGCCGCCGTGAACAAGATCAACCTCGTGGCCGCCCAGCCCATCCTCATCTTCTCGAGCGCCGGCGTCATCTACATGGGCATCGCGCTCGTCATCGGCCTCGCCGCCGGCCGGGTCGAACGAAAGGTGGCGATCGTCCGATGACCGCCCAGCTGATCCCCGACCGCCCGACGGCCGTCCGCCGCCAGGATCGGGCACCCCGGTACGCGGCCGCGTTCCTCTACGACGAGCCCGGTCCGCTCGCGAAGCGCCGCCACCTCATCGGCTCCATCGTGAGCTGCGTGGTGTTCGCCATCGTCGTGGGCCTCGGGCTGTGGCAGTTCGCCTCCCACGGGCAGCTCGACGCCGAGAAGTGGGTCCCCTTCACCGACCCCGCCGTCTGGCAGTACCTGTTCGTCGGTCTCCTCGGCACGCTCGAGGCGACCGTGGTGGTCGCGGTGCTCGGTGCGGCCCTCGGCGTCGTGCTCGCGTTCGGACGCATGAGCCACCGCCCCTGGGTCCGCGGCCTGAGCGGCGCGTACATCGAGATCGCCCGCACGGTGCCCGTGCTGCTCGTCATCTACCTCATGCTGTTCGGACTCCCGCAGATCGGCATCAACGTGCCCACGCTCTGGAAGCTCGCGATCCCGCTGATCATCGCGAACTCGGCCGTGTTCGCCGAGATCATCCGGGCGGGCGTGCTCAGCCTGCCGCGGGGCCAGCGGGAGGCGGCGCTGAGCCTCGGCATGCGCTCCACGCAGGCCACGCGACTCGTCGTGCTGCCGCAGGCCGTGCGCAACGTGACACCGTCGCTCGTGACGCAGCTCGTGAGCCTCATGAAGGACACGTCGCTCGGGTTCATCGTGGCGTTCACCGAGCTGCTCTACCGCGGCCAGGTCCTCGCGACGTACCTCCACCTGCTCATCCCGACGTACCTCGTCGTGACGCTCATCTACCTCGTCGTCAACGGGAGCCTCTCCGCGCTCGCGGCGCACCTGCAGCAGCGCCTGCACCGCACAGGTTCGCCGATGCCCCGACTCCCTCGTCTCCCCGCCCTCTCGGGCGCCGCCAGGAAGGCCTCGTGATGTCCCACCCGTCCACCGTGCACCCGACCGATCCCGCGCTCGCCGAGCTCGCGGTCGTCGAGCGCTCGGGCATGATCGAGAGCCGCCATTTCGGCTCGATCGTCGCGATCGGACCCGAGGGGGAGACGCTCCTCGAGCTCGGGACGCCCGACGCGCGCATCCTCCCGCGCTCGACGGTGAAGCCGCTGCAGGCGCTCGCGTGCCTGGCCGCGGGCGCCGACCTCCGCGGCCCCGAGCTCGCGATCGCCGCCGGCAGCCACACGGGCGAGGACGAGCACGTGCGCGTGGTCGAGGGCATGCTCGAACGCGCCGGCCTCGACGAGTCCGCGCTGGGCTGCCCGGCGGATCGCCCGGAGGACGAGCCGACCTTCGAGCGACTCCTCCGCGCTGGTGCCGCACGGACGCCGATCCGCATGAACTGCTCGGGCAAGCACGCGGCGATGCTCCTCGCGTCCGCCGCGAACGGCTGGTCGACGCACGACTACCTCGACCACGGCCACCCGGTCCAGCAGGCGGTGCGCCGCACGATGGCGGAGGTCACCGGCGTCGCGGTCGGGCACGACGCCGTCGACGGGTGCGGGGCTCCGCTCTTCGACACCACGGTCCGGGGCCTGGCGCAGGCGTTCCGTGCGCTCGTGCTCGCCGACCCGGCGACGCCGGCGGGTCGGGTCGCGGCCGCGATGCGCGCGCACCCGTTCTACGTCGGCGGTGCGGGCCACCAGAACTCCCGGCTCATGGAGACCGTCCGCGGCGCGCTGGCCAAGGGCGGCGCGGAGGGCGTGATCGGCGTGGCAGCGCCCGACGGCACCGCCGTCGCGATGAAGATCGTCGACGGCAATCCGAGGGCCACGACGCTGCTGGCCCTGGACCTGCTCGACGCGCTCGGCGTCGACGTCTCCGGCGCGGGCGAGCTCGCGCGGGTTCCGGTGCTCGGCGGCAGTCGCCCCGTCGGCGCGGTCGGCATCGGTGCCGACCTCGACGCGGCGCTGCGCGACCGGGCGGCGGCCGCACGATGACGCTGCTCGAGGTCTGCCTCGACGACGTCGACGGCGCCCCGGTCGCCGAGGCCGCCGGAGCCGACCGCCTGGAGCTCTGCGCCGCGCTCGGTGACGGGGGCATCACGCCGAGCCTCGGAACCGTGGCCGCGGTGTTCGACCGCGTGCACCACGTCGGCGTTCAGGTGCTCGTCCGCCAGCGACCGGGCGACTTCGTCTACAGCAACGCCGAGCTCGAGGCCATGGCCGCCGACATCCGAGCGATCCGTGCCCTTCCCCGCCCCGAGAACGTCAAGCTCGGGTTCGTCATCGGCGCGCTCACGCCCGCCGGAACCATCGATCGCGCGGCCACCGAGCGCCTCGTGGCGGTCGCCCGAGACGTGCCGGTCACCTTCCACAAGGCGTTCGACCAGACGCCCGATCAGCTGGCCGCGCTCGACCAGCTCGTCGATCTCGGCTTCGAGCGGGTGCTGACCTCGGGCGGGGCCGCCTCTGCGCTCGAGGGTTCCGCGCGGCTCGCCGAGCTCGTCGCGCACGCCTCCGGCCGCATCGCGGTACTCGCCGGGGGCGGGGTGCGCCCCGACCACGTCGACGCGCTCGTCCGGACGACCGGGGTCGGCGAGGTCCACCTCCGGCCGGGCGCGGCCGTGCCCAGCGCGGCGCTCGCCAGTACGGTCGACGCCTCGCCCACCGCGCGCAGCTACGATCCCGGCCACCGGATCGCGACCTCGGGAGAGCTCGTCGCCCGCATGCGGGCCGCCCTCGACCTCACGAGGGCGAGCGCATGACCGCCGACCATCGCCGCCGGACCGTCCTCGCGGTCGATCTCGGCGGCACCACCATGAAGGGCGCGGTCGTCGACGAGCACGGGACCACGTTCGCGCGGCGCACCGTCCTGACGCCGTCGCACGACGTCGAGCTCGCCCTCGTCGAGCTCTTCACCGAGCTGCGCGACCTGGCCCTGACCGCGGCGACGACGCCGGTCGGCGCGGCGGTCGTGACGCCGGGGTCGGTCGACGAGTCGCGTGGCGTGGTGCGGTACGCGTCGAACCTCGGGTGGCAGGACATGCCGCTGCTCGACGTGCTCGCGTCGGCCCTCTCGTTGCCGGTCGCCGTGGGGCACGACGTGCGGTCGGCGGGACTCGCCGAGCAGCGCTTCGGCGCGGCGCGGGGTCGCGACGACTTCGTCCTCATCCCCATCGGCACGGGCGTGGCCGCCGCCCTGGTGACCCGCGGCGGCACGGTGACCGGGGCCACGGGCGCCGCCGGCGAGTTCGGCCACATCCCGGTGATCGCCGGTGGCGAGCCGTGCGCCTGCGGCCAGCGCGGATGCCTCGAGGTCTACGTCTCGGGCGCCGGCCTCGCGAGGCGGTACGCGGCGGCCGGCGGCGGCGAACGCAGCTCGCGCGAGATCGTCGGCCGACTCGGATCGGACGCCATCGCCGATCGCGTCTGGACGGAGGCGGTGGACGTGCTCGCCCAGGGGCTCAACATCCTCACCCTCCTGCTCGACCCCGGCGTCATCGTGCTCGGCGGCGGGTTCTCCCGCGCGGGCGAGGTGCTGCTCGAGCCGCTCGCCGAGCGGATGACCGCGGGCCTGGCGTGGCGCGAACGACCCGAGGTCCTCACGAGCGAGCTCGCCGACGAGGCCGGCCGCATCGGCGCCGCGATCCTCGCGTTCGGCGCGGCCGGGCTCGGCGAGGTCATCGACGCGTGGTCCGCGGCATCCGTCATCGGGCCGTCGCGAATTCCCCAGCGCTCGCCGGCGCCGGTGCCGTGAGCACGTGGTCGGCGAGCCCGTAGGCGACCGCGTCGGCCGCCGGCAGGATGAGGTCGCGGTCGGTGTCGTGCCGCAGCGTCATCACGTCGCGGCCGGTGTCGGCCGCGAGCGCCGCCTCGAGGTCGGCGCGCACGCGCAGCACCTCGTCGGCGTGCAGGATCAGGTCGGGCACCGTGCCGCGACCCTGCGTCGACGGCTGGTGCAGCGTGACCTTGCCGTGGGGGAGGATCGCCCGCTGCCCCTTCGCGCCGCCGGCGAGCAGCACGGCCGCGGGGCCGCCTGCTTGCCCGACGCACGTCGTCGCGACATCCGGCCGGATGTGCTGCATCGTGTCGTACACCGCGAGCGCCGCGCCGGGCGAGCCGCCGGGGGAGTTGAGGTAGAGGCTGATCGGCACGTCGCCCGACTCCGACGCCAGGTGCAGGAACTGCGCGATGAGCACGTTCGCGACGCCGTCGTCGATCTCGGTGCCGAGGTAGACGATGCGCTCGGAGAGCAGGCGGCTGTAGACGTCCATGGTGCGCTCGGCGTTGCCGCGCTTCTCGACGACGTAGGGGATCGTGTAGGTGCTCATGCCGGCACCCGCAGTCCGGCGACGGGTCGTGCGCTGCCGCCGAAGAGCTCCTCCGACCCGTGCACGACGCGGTCGATGAAGCCGTAGTCGACAGCCTGCTCGGCGGTGTACCAGCGGTCGCGCAGCGAGTCCTGCGTGATGCGGTCGAGCGGCTGGCCGGTCAGCTCCGCGGTGATGCCGAGCACGACGTCGCGCGTGTACCGCAGGTCGTCGGCCTGCAGCCCGACGTCGACCGCGGTGCCGCCGATGCCCGCCGACCCCTGGTGCATGAGGATGCGCGCGTGCGGCAGCGCGAACCGCTTGCCCGGCGTGCCCGCCGTGAGCAGGAACTGGCCCGCGCTCGCCGCCCATCCGACGGCGATCGTGGTCACGTCGTTCGGGATGGCCCGCATCACGTCCATGATCGCGAGCATCGCGGGCACCGAGCCGCCGGGCGAGTTGATCCAGAAGCGGATGTCGCGGCGCGGGTCGTCGGCCGCGAGGGTGAGCAGCTGCGCGATGAGCCGGTTGCCGCCGGCCTGGTCGAGCTCCTCGCCGAGCACGATGATGCGCTCGTGGAAGAGGCGTCGGGTGAGCTCGGCGTCGATGGGCTGGACGGGTGGTGGGGTCTCGTGATCGCTCATGTCCCCAGCCTGCGTCGCGAGCGGATGCCGCGGGCTCGACGCTGCCCTCGGCAGCACTGCTCTCCGCAGCACTGCGCTCGGCAGCACGGCGGACACGACGGATGCCGCGGCAGCGCGCCGCGGCATCCGTCGCCTGATCGGTCAGCCGATGGCGCGAGCGGACCGCACGCGCTGGAACACCCGCACACCCGCGAAGGCGATCGCGGCCAGCATGGGCAGCGCGCCGGCCGCCGGCAGGATCGGCAGGTCGTACGGCAGGAAGAGCATGCCCGCGTAGCCCGCGACGATCGCCGCGAGCGTCCACCATCCGACGACGCCGGCGCGTGCGAGCCCGGCGAAGGCGACGAGCAGGCCGAGCGAGATGAGCGGGGCGATGCCGAACGAGAGCTGGAACAGCCCGTGTCCGAGCACGGCGTCGGAGATGCTCGCGGCCTGGTCGAGTTCGAGCGCACGGCCGAGCTCGAGGTGCATCCAGTCGGCGAACAGCGCGCCCGAGTTGCCGAGGAACGCGACGGCGGCGAGGAACGCGCCGACGATCGCCGCGATCGCCCCACGACGGCCGCGCACCAGCCACGGGACGGCCAGGATCCCGACGCCCATCAGCAGGTTGCCGTAGTGCAGCAGCACCGCGGAGACCTGCGTGAGGAGCGGGTCGCGGGCGAGCGACGCGATGTACGAGGCCTTGTCGGTGCCCTCCTGCACGGGTGAGGTGGCCAGCCCGGCGAAGAAGAGCGCAGGCCCGGCGACGAGTGCCACGCCGGCGGCGACCGCGAGCGCGGTCTGGGTCGGGTGGGTCGTGCGGGCGAGGGCCGTCTCGCGTGCGGCGCTGGAAGTGGTGGTCATGGCGTCTCCAAGGTGAAGGTCGGATGCCGCTGCGTCTCGAGCGGCCGGAGATCACGGTAGGGACGGGGTCCCGTGGACGTCTGCCTTCCGACGGCCCGACGCGGTCGTCCGTGCGGAGGACGCTGCGGGCGCCGTGGTCGTCCGCGCGGAGGACCCGCCGCGGCCGCCCGCTCGATTACGGTTGAGCCACGTGCCCGGAGGGAGGAGCCGCATGACCCGCGTCGAGCGCATCGTGCCGATGATCGCAGCCGCCGCCTTCCTCGTGATCGGCGTCGCCGAGATCCTGCTCGATCCCGGCTTCCGCGCCGACCCGATTGCTCCGGCGGCGGGCGTCGTCGTCGTGGTGACCGGGACGCTCATCGCCGGGTGGTTCCCGATCGCGGGGACCGTCGTCGTCGCCGCGATGTTCCCCGTGACGACCGCGCTCGGCCTCTCGGGCCCCAGCGGACTGGGCGTGCTGGCGTTCTTCCTGCTGCCGGGCTGGGCGGCGTACCTGCGTCCGCCGCGGCGCTCGTGGATCGCGCCCGCCGGCGCCCAGGTCATGGCGACGCTCGGGGTCTTCCTCGCGTCGGCCGGCAGCACGGATGCCGCTGGGCCGACCGGCGCCGACGCCGTGCTCGCGACCGTGTGGGAGAACCTGTTCTTCTCTGCCATCTGCTGGGCCTCCTGGGGCGTCGGCCTGCTGGCTCGCCGGGCGAGCCACCGCGCGGCGCAGCTCTCGCGCCTGGCGGCCGCGCTCGACGCCGAGCGCGAGGCCGCCGAGCGGGCCGCCGTCGTGCGCGAACGGCAGCGCATCGCCCGGGAGATCCACGACGCCGTGGCGCACTCCGTGAGCGTCATGACCCTGCAGGTCGGCGCCGTGCGGTCGACCCTGCAGCCCGACGCGCCGCAGGCGGAGATGCTGCTCGGCATCGAGCGGCTCGGCCGCGAGTCGGTGGCCGAACTGCGCGCGGTCGTGGGCATCCTCCGCCAGGCGGACGACGCGTCGCCGGCCGCACCGCCCTCGCTCGATCGACTGGACGAGCTGCTCGACGACGTGCGCGCCGCCGGCCTGCCGGTCGAGCTGGTGGTGGAGGGCGATCGCACCGACCTGGCGCGGGCCGTCGACGTCTCGGCGTACCGCGTGGTGCAGGAGGCCCTCACGAACGTGCTCCGACACGCCGGACCCGTGCGCACCGAGGTCACCGTGGTCCGGTCGGGCGGCGGCGTCACCGTGGAGGTGGCGAACGCGCCTGGCGCGCCCACGGCGACCACCACCCTCGCCGCGGTCGGGACGAACGCCCGACCCGCGGATCGTCACCCCGCTCGCGAGGAGCCCGGCGGCGGCAACGGTCTGATCGGCATGCGGGAGCGGGTCGCGATGTTCGCGGGCGACTTCTCGGCCGGCCCGACGCCCGACGGAGGGTTCCGCGTCCGAGCCGGGTTCCCGGGAGTCGTCGGGTGAACGGCCGCATTCGCGTGGTGCTCGCCGACGACGAGGCGATGGTGCGGGCCGGGCTGCGGATGCTGCTCGAGCACCAGCCCGACCTCGAGGTGGTCGGCGAGGCATCCGACGGCGTCGAGGTGGTGGCGGTGGTCGCGCGGACGCGGCCCGACGTCGTGCTGCTCGACATCCGGATGCCGCGCGCCGACGGGATCACGGCGGCGCGCGAGATCCTCGCGGCCGGCGACGCACGCGTGATCATCCTCACGACCTTCGACGAGGACGAGCACGTGGCCGCCGCACTGCGGGCCGGCGTGAGCGGATTCCTGCTCAAGGTCGCGCCGCCCGAGCAGCTCCTCGCCGCGGTGCGCACCGTCGCGGCCGGGCAGGGGCTGCTCGACCCGGCCGTGACCGTGCGGGTCATCGAGTCCTTCGCGGGATCCCATCGGCCCGATCCGGAGCTGGCGCGCGGGCTCGCGTCGCTCACGGACCGCGAGGCCGACGTGCTGCGCCTCGTGGCCGAGGGCTTGTCGAACGCGGAGATCGCGACGCGCATGTACCTCGGCGAGACGACGGTGAAGACGTACCTCTCGCGCATGCTCGCGAAGCTGGGGCTCCGCGATCGCGTGCAGGCCGTGGTCTTCGCCTACGAGAGCGGGCTGGTCACGCCCGGGGAACGCTGACGCCGGGGGCCGAGAGTGCTCGCGATGCCGGAACGGCGCGCGGATTCCGGCACTTCCCGCACTCTCGGGCGACGCCGTACGCGCGTCACCCCATGCGGGCGGCGGCCGGGCCCTCGCTGAACTGGCAGGAGGTCGCGGTGAGGCGCTCGTCGGGGTCGAGGCGCGTGAGCACGGCGCCCGCGATCTGGTAGAGCTGCTCGAGCTGGTCGGGCGAGAGCGCGTCGAGGACGTTCGCACGCACGGTGTCGACGTGGCCCGGCGCGGCGGAGGCGAGCAGGTCGAGGCCCGCCTGCGTGATCGTCGCGTTCGTCGCGCGGCGGTCCTCGGGGCACGGGAAGCGCTCGATGAGCCCCCGCTCCTCGAGTCGGCGGGCGACGTGCGAGAGGCGGGGGAGGGTCGCGTTCGTGCGGGAGGCGAGCTCGGTCATGCGCATCGTGCGGTTCGGGGCATCCGCCAGCGACATCAGGGCCACGTACTCGAAGTGGGTGAGCCCGGCGTCGCGCAGGAGCTGCGCGTCGAGCGCACCCGGGAGCAGCTCGGCGAGCGCGATGAGGCGCACCCAGGCCGCCGATTCCTCGGTGTTCAGCCATCTCGTGTCCGTCGCCATGACTCAATCCTACCGCATTGGTTGACGCGACAACTGATTGTGCGTATGATGTTGGTTGTACCTACAAGTAATTGCGTCCGAACGGGCGCAGGGAGGACGATATGACCACCGTCAGCATCATCGGCAACGGCAACATGGGCACCGCCATCGGCGGCATCGTGGCGGCCGGCGGCAACACCGTCGAGTTCGTCGGGCGCGACGCGAGCGAGCCCATCACGGGCGACCTCGTGGTGCTCGCCGTGCCGCACACCTCGCTCGACGAGATCGTGGCCGCCCGCGGCGCTGAGCTCGCAGGCAAGGTCGTGGTCGACATCACGAACCCGCTGAACTTCGAGACCTTCGACTCCCTCGTCGCGCCCGCCGACGGCTCACGCGCGAGCGAGCTCGCCAAGTCGCTGCCCGAGTCGCGCGTGCTCAAGGCGTTCAACACGAACTTCGCCGCGACGCTCGCCACGAAGACCGTCGGCGACGCGCACCCGACCACCGTGCTCGTGGCCGGCGACGACGACCTCGCCAAGCAGGCGCTCATCGACATCGTGCGCGCCGGCGGCGTGAACGCGGTCGACGCGGGTTCGCTCTCCCGTGCTCGCGAGCTCGAGTCGGTCGGCTTCCTCCAGCTCACGCTCGCCGTGCAGGAGAAGGTCGGCTGGAACGCGGGCGTCGCACTCGTCGCGTAGTCGCGAGCCCGCCGGGCGCGAGCCCGCACCGAACGAACGGATGCCGCGGTGCTACGCCCGCCCGCGGAGGTACACGAGCTGTGCTCGAACGGATGCCTCCGCGGCGGGCCGCACCGCGGCATCCGTGTCGGCGTAGACGAGGTCGGTCACCTGGGCGACCGTCGCCTCGGCCCCGAGCTTCTCGAGCGCGCCGCGGATCTGGTCGAGGCGTTCGGCGCGGTGCGCGAGGTAGTCGTCGGCGATCGAGGCGAGGTCGCGCAGCACCGGTCCGTGTCCGGGCAGCACTGCGACCGGCCCGCCCGCGTGCTCGCCGAGCGTGCGCAGTCGCCGCAGCGACTCGAGGTACGGTCCCAGGGCGCCGTCGGGGTCGGCGATGATCGTCGTGCCGTAGCCGAGGATCGTGTCGCCCGTCAGCACGGAGCCGTGGTCGCCGTCGCCGGGCAGGTGGAAGCTGACCGAGTCGGCCGTGTGCCCGGGCGTGGCGACGACCTCGAGCTCGATGCCCGCGACCTGCAGCCGCTCGCCGTCGACGATCGGATCGGCGTCGAGGCAGTACTGCGCGTCGATCGCCCGCGCGGGCGCGCCCACCAGGCGGGCGAACTCGTGGAGCGCCTCGCTGTGGTCGGGGTGGTGATGCGTGAGGAGCACGAGTTCGACCGTGCCGAAACCTGCGAGGTGCTCGAGATGCTCGGCGATCGACGGACCCGGGTCGACGACGACCACTCCGGCCGATCCGGGACGGCGCAGTACGTAGGAGTTCGTGCCGTCGAGGGTCATGGGCCCCGGATTCGGCGCACGCACGAGGGTCGCGAGCGGCGACACCGCCTCGCTGTCGGGACCGCGCAGTCGTGGCACGTGCATGTCGGCAGTGTATCGAGCGCGGGCTGCATCCGGCCGGGAGTGATCGGTGCGCGTCCGGCCCGACCGTCCTAGTCTGGGTGAATGGACAGCGACCTTGAATCCCTGACGAACGACGAGGTTCCCGGGGCAGCGGCGACCGTCGTGCTGCTGCGCGACGGCGAGCGGGGCCTCGAGGTGCTCCTGGCCGAACGCCCGCGCGATCGGGGCTCCTTCGCCGGAGCCTGGGTCTTCCCAGGCGGCGCCGTCGACGACTCCGACGCCCTCGGCGGCCCGATCGACACCGAGGATGCCGCGCGGCGCGCCGCGGTGCGCGAGACCCAGGAGGAGATCGGGCTCGAGCTCGACCGCTGGGACCTCGTGCCGTTCTCGCACTGGACCCCGCCCAAGGGCTCGCCGAAGCAGCTGCGCACCACGTTCTTCGCGGTGCGGGTACCCGAGGGCGAGATCCGCCCGGCGCCCGACGAGGTCATGGCGGTCGAGTGGCTGCGACCCGTCGACGCGCTCGACCGGCACGCGGCCGGGGCGATGACGCTCTGGCCGCCGACGTGGGTCACGCTGCACGGACTGCAGCGCGCCCGATCCGTCGACGAGGCGCTCGCCGAACTGCGCTCCGGGCAGATCACGCCGTATGTGAGCCGGTTCAGCGAGGACGGCCGCACGATCATCTGGCAGGAGGACGACGAGTACGCCGACGAGCGCCGCCTCCGCGAGAACGACCCGGCCGTGCCCGACGAGGGTCCCGACGCCGAGGGCACCCAGCACCGGCTCGTGATGGACCGACTGCCGTGGATCTACACGAACACCATGGGAGCCGGGTTCTGAGCGCGTGACCGACGTCGTCGACGTCACGGTCGTCGGCAGCGGGCCGAACGGTCTCGTCGCGGCGGTCGTCGCCGCGCGCGCCGGGCTCTCGGTCCGCGTGTTCGAGGCCGCGTCGTCGATCGGCGGCGGGGTGCGATCGGCGGGGCTGACGCTGCCCGGATTCCAGCACGACGTGTGCTCGGCGGTGCATCCGGCGGCCCTCGCGTCGCCCGTCTTCCGCCGCCTCGGGCTGCTCGACCGCATCGAGTGGATCGTGCCCGAGGTCTCCTACGCGCACCCGCTCGACGGAGGTCGCGCCGGGGTGGCGTGGCGGGACCTCGATCGCACGGTGGAGGCGATCGGCGGCGCAGACGGCCGTGCGTGGCGGCGGCTCATCGCGCCGCTGCTCGCACGGCAGCGCGGGGTCGTGTCGTTCACCGGCTCCCAGCTGCTGCGGATGCCGGGCGACCCGATCGCGGCGGTGCGGTTCGGGCTGCGCGCGCTCGAGCAGGGCACGCGCCGCTGGAACGCCCGGTTCTCGCGCGACGTCGCACCGGCCATGTTCACGGGCGTCGTGGCGCATGCCGCGGGCGGCATGCCCTCGCTCGCGTCGGCGGGCGCCGGCCTGCTGCTCGCCATGCACGGGCACGGGGTCGGGTGGGGCTTCCCGAAGGGCGGCTCGCAGCAGATCGCCGACACGCTCGCGAACGAGCTCCTCTCCCTCGGCGGCCGCATCGTCACGGATGCCCCGGTGACCTCGCTCCACCAGGTGCGGGGGAGTCGCGCGGTGCTGCTCGACACCGCGCCCGACCTGCTCCTGTCCGCAGACCTTCCCGGCCGTTACCGGCGGGCGCTGCGGACGTACCGCTACGGCTCGGGCGTGGCGAAGGTCGACTTCGCGCTCGACGGTCCGGTGCCGTGGACGAATCCCGAGGTCGGGCTCGCGCCCACGGTGCACCTCGGCGGCAGCCGCGAGGAGATCGCCGCCGCCGAGAACGCGGTGCGGGCCGGACTCCAGCCCGGCGTGGACGACGCGGCGCCGCAGCATCCGTACGTGCTCGCGACGCAGCCGACCGTGGTCGACCCGAGCCGTGCGCCCACCGGCAAGCACGTGTTCTGGGCCTACACGCATGTGCCGGCCGGCTCGACGCTCGACGCGACCGAGCTCGTCACGCGCGAGGTCGAGCGGTTCGCGCCCGGATTCCGCGACCTCGTGCTCGCGTCGGCCTCGCGCTCGGCGGTCGAGATCGGCGCGCAGAACGCCAACTACGTCGGCGGCGACATCTACGCGGGCGAGCTCTCGATGCGGCAGTTCGTGAAGCGGCCGGTCGTCTCGACCAAGCCCTGGCGCACGCCGCTCGAGGGCGTGTACCTGTGCTCGAGCGCGACGCCGCCCGGGCCGGCGGTGCACGGCATGAACGGGTGGTGGGCGGCGAAGCTGGCGCTGAAGGAGCGGTTCGGCATCTCCTGAGGCGGCGGGCGGCCGGTTTCGAGACGCGTCGCCCTTCTCGCGGCGCTACTCGACCACCGGGGAGGCGTAGCGTGAGCACGTGGACTGGCTCGACTGGTTCGACGCGCACGACTACGAGATCGCCCGCCAGGTGCTCCAGCGCGGGGTGGCCGCGCTCGCGTTCGTCGCGTTCCTCTCGACGCTGAACCAGTTCCGGCCGCTGCTCGGCGAGCACGGGCTCCTGCCCGTCCCCGAGCTGCTGCGCATCGCGCGACGGCTGCGGGGGCCGACGCTGTTCCGCTGGGGCTACACCGACGGCCGCCTCGTCGCGATCGCGATCACGGGCATGGTCCTCGCGGCATCCGTCGTGCTGGGGCTGCCGCAGCTGGGCCCGCCGTTCGTGCCGATGCTCGTCTTCCTGGCGCTCTGGATCCTCTACCTCTCGATCGTGAACGTCGGCCAGACGTTCTACGGCTTCGGGTGGGAGATGCTGCTCTGCGAGGCGCTGTTCACGATCGCGTTCCTCGGCTCGAACGACCAGCCGCCGCCCCTCACGATCATCGTGCTCGTCTGGTGGCTGGTGTTCCGGCTCGAGTTCGGCGCGGGCATGATCAAGATCCGCGGGGGTCGCGAGTGGCGCGACCTCACGGCGCTGATGTACCACCACGAGACGCAGCCCATGCCGAACCCGCTGAGCCGGCAGGCCCACCTGCTGCCGAAGTGGTTCCATCGCGGCGAGGTGCTCGGCAATCACTTCGCGCAGCTCGTCGTGCCGTTCCTGCTGTTCGTCCCGGGGCCGGTGGGCTCGATCGCGGCGACGATCGTCATCCTCACCCAGCTGTGGCTCATCGTCACCGGCAACTTCGCCTGGCTCAACTGGATCACCGTCGTGCTCGCGGCATCCGCCATCACCGACTCGGCCTGGCACTGGCTCATCCCGGCGATCCCTGCAGACCTCGGCACGGATGCCGCGACGACGCCGATCTGGTGGTTCGCCATCGTCGCGGCGGTGACCGTGCTCCTCGTCGTGCTGAGCTGGTGGCCGATCAGGAACCTGCTCTCGCGGCGGCAGCTCATGAACGCGAGCTTCAACCGGTGGATGCTCGTGAACGCCTACGGGGCCTTCGGCACCGTCACCAAGCGGCGCATCGAGATCGTGGTCGAGGGCACGCTCGACGAGTTCCCCGACGACGCGTCGGAGTGGCGCGAGTACGCGTTCAAGGGCAAGCCCGGCGACGTGCGGCGCATCCCGCGGCAGTTCGCGCCGTACCACCTGCGGCTCGACTGGCTCATGTGGTTCCTGCCGCTCGGGCGCATGTGGGAGCCGTGGTTCGAGGTGTTCCTGCTGCGGCTGCTGCAGGCGGATGCCGCGACGCTCGCCCTGTTGCGCCACGACCCGTTCGACGGCGAGGCGCCGACATGGGTGCGGGCGCACGCGTACCACTACCGGTTCTCGACGCACGCGGAGTACCGGACGACCCGGCAGCGCTGGATGCGGACGTTCGACCACGAGGTGATCGGGCCCGCCGGGCTGCCGTGAGCCCGGCCGTCGAGTCCCCCGGTCGACGACCGAGGACGCGAGCGGAGCGCGGCGGGCGCTACTCGGCGACGCGCGCCGGCTGCTCCTGCTCCGCCGGACGATGCTCGATGTCGTCGACGTGCGCGCGCGGCATCGCGACGGCGCCGGCGATCGTCGCGACCGCCGCGATCGCGACGCCGATGAACACCGCGGCCGAGGCCCCCTGGATCGCCGCGGCGGAGTGGGCGCCGAGCCCGGACGCGTCGATCATGGCGTTGGCGACCGCGCCGAAGATCGCGACGCCGACGGCGCTGCCCATCGAGCGGAGGAACATGTTCGCCCCCGTGACGACGCCGCGCTCCTCCCACGGCACCGACGACTGCGCGGCGATGAGCGTGGGGGAGGCCACGAGGCCGAGTCCGAGGCCGACGACGAAGCAGGCGATCGCCGTCGTCACGGGGTTCGGCACGAACGTCGCCGCGACGAGGCCGGCCGTGCCGAGCACCGCGATGCCGAGGCCGAGGAACGCCGTGTTGCGGAACCCGATCCGCAAGAACAGGCGTCCCGACTGCGACGCCGAGATCGGCCAGCCGAGCGTGAGCGCGGCGACCGCGAGTCCGGAGATGAGCGGGGTCGCTCCCGCGGAGACCTCGAGGAACGTGGGCACGTACGACGTCAGGCCGATGAGCACCGCGCCCACGCCGAACGACATGAGCGAGGTCGTGAGGATGAGGCGCCGCGAGAACACCCAGAGCGGCAGCACCGGCTCGGCGGCCCGCCGCTCGATGAAGACGAAGGCGACGAGGAGGAGCGCCGCGATCGCGAACGCGGCGATGCTCTGCCACGAGTTCCACGCCCAGGCCTGGCCGCCCTCGAGCACCGCGAGGATGAGCAGGGTGAGCCCGACCGTGAGCACGGCCGCGCCCGCGATGTCGATGCGGTGCTTCTTGCGCTCCACCGTCTCGTGGTAGTTCCGGATGAGCATCCACGCCGCGAGGATGCTCAGCGGGATGTTCACGAAGAAGATCCAGCGCCACGAGAGGAACTCGGCGAAGACGCCGCCGAGCGACGGTCCGATGACGGATGACGCGGCCCACACGCTCGCGATGTAGCCCTGCACGCGGGCGCGCTCGCGCACCGTGTAGATGTCGCCCGTGATGGTGATCGACACGGGCAGCACGGCGCCGGCGCCGAGGCCCTGGATCGCGCGGAAGACGATGAGGGACGTCATGTCCCATGCGAAGCCCGCGAGGATCGACCCGACGAGGAACGTGCCGATGCCGACCAGGATGATCGGCTTCCGGCCGATCGTGTCGGCGAGCTTGGCGTAGACCGGCACCGAGACGGCCTGGGCGAGCAGGTAGATCGAGAACAGCCAGGGGAACTGCGCGAAGCCGCCGATGTCCGCCACGATCGACGGCACCGCCGTCGCGAGGATCGTCGCCTCGATCGCGACGAGCCCGGTGCACAGCATCAGCGCGATCAGCACCGGCCCGCGTTCGGAGCGGAATCCCACGGCGGTCTGCTCGGTCACGTTCCTCCTCGTCGCCGCGTTTCCGTCGCGTCGGGCGCGGCGAACCACCCCACACCGGAGAGACAACGCGTCGGGCCGGGATCCATTCCCGCTTCGCGGCATCCGTTCGGTCCGGGTCGTCGACGATCCGGTTTCGCTAGATCATCTAGTAATCAGTTCATGTAGTCTGTCGGCATGGACGAGCGGCGGTCCTCGGGCTACTGGTATGCGGGCGATGGCACCCGCCGGGGTGTCGCGGTGCTCAACGCGCTCCGCGACTACCGGGCCGCGGAGGCCGCGATGCGACGGCGCACGCGATCGGCGATGCGCATGGGGGAGACCGACCTGCTCGCCATCCGGTTCCTGCTGAAGGCGCAGTCCGCCGGCCGCATCGTGAGCCCGAAGGACCTCGCCGCCCACCTCAGCATCTCGACGGCGTCGACGACCGTGCTCATCGACCGCCTCGTGCGGAGCGGCCACGTCGAGCGACGGCCGCACCCGACCGACCGCCGGGCCCTCGTGGTCGCGCCGACGATCGACAGCGACGACGAGGTGCGCGCCACGCTCGGCGACATGCATCGCCGCATGATCGAGGTCGCCGAGTCCCTCACGGCCGAGCAGGCGGCGACGGTCCTGGGGTTCCTCGACCGCATGCGCGAGGCGGTCGACAGCGTGCCCCGGCCTGCAGCGACGACGGATGCACCGGCGCCCGCGACGAGGAAGCCCGACCGGTCCGCGCGCGCCTGACGGCCGCTTTCGCATGCCGCGCCGTCCCTGTCAAGGGGATCCCGCTGGAAACCTAGTTAGATAAACTAGCAATACGCATGGATGACCGATGCGGTGCGCCACCCGACCTCGACGACGTACGACAGCAGGAGCAGACCATGACCGACCCCTCTCCGTCCGATCCCCTGACCGCGGCGCCCCCGCGGCTCCGGTACGACTTCCTCGATCACCTCGGCTCGGGCGGGATGGCCGACGTGTATCGCGCACGCGACACCGAACTCGGTCGCGACGTGGCGATCAAGGTGTTCCGCGAGGACGACGACACCATCGCCGACCGGCAGCGTCGGGAGCGCGAGATCCACCTGCTCGGCACGCTCAACCACCCCGGCCTCGTCGGAGTGCACGACGCCGGCACGCTCGTGCACGACGGGCGCCCGCGTCGCTATATCGTGATGGAGCTCGTCGAGGGCCGTTCGCTCGCGCATCGCCTGGCGAGGTCGCCGATGAAACCGCGTCAGGTGGCCGATGTCGGTGCCCAGCTCGCCGACGCGCTGACCTACGTGCACGCGCGATCGATCGTGCACCGCGACCTCAAGCCCGAGAACGTGCTCCTCGATGAGACGCCCACGTTCGGCTACACCCTGCTCGCGAAGCTCGCCGACTTCGGCGTGGCGCAGTTCGTCGACGGATCCCGCCTCACGAGCGACGGCGCCATCATGGGCACGGCCGCCTACATCTCGCCCGAGCAGGTTCGTGGTGAAGCGGTCGGCACGCCGAGCGACGTGTACTCGCTCGGGCTCGTGATCCTCGAGTCGTTGCGGGGGGAGCGGGAGTACACCGGCTCAGCCGTCGAGGCGGCGCTCGCGCGACTGCACCGGCCGCCGTCGATCCCCGACGACCTGCCCGAGGAGTGGCGCGCGCTGCTCGTCGCGATGACGCACGACGACCCGGCCAAGCGGCCGACCGCGCACGAGGTCGCGGCGACACTGCGCGACATCATCCGCTCGATGATCATCGATGGTCGCGGGAAGCACGGGCGCGGGCATCCGCGTGCCGGCGCCGCCCGCGCGTCGGGCACCCGCACCGCCATGCTCGCGAGCTCGGCCGTCGGGGGACTCGCGATCGCCGTCGTGGCGGTCGCCGGGGCGGTGTCGGGTGTCTGGGCCCCCTGACACCGAGCCGCGCCCGATCGCGCCGAGCGCGGAGCCGGTCACGGTCGCCCTGGGGCGCGATGCCGCACCAGACGCCACACCGGCGCGGCGCGGCGCGGCGAGCCGGGGAACGCGTAGCGTCGCTCGCATGTGGAGACGCAGGGTTCCCGCCGAGCCGCCGCCTGCGGCCGAGGTCACGGCGAACGCCGACACGCACGCGCCCGAGGTGAAGATCCGAGCGTTCCGCATCGGCTTCGTCGGCGCGATCGGCGTGCTGCTCGCGCTGCTGCTCGGCGGCATCGTCGGCCAGCTCGGCACCGTGATCCTCTACGTCGCGCTGGCGCTGTTCCTCGCGCTCGGCCTCGACCCGGTCGTGAGCTGGCTGCAGAAGCACGACGTGCCGCGCTGGCTCGCGATCCTGCTGGTCTTCGTCATCGTGATCGGCGTGTTCGTCGCCCTCATCGCGACCATCGTGCCGATCGTCGTCGAGCAGACCACGAAGATCATCGAGGACTGGGACTCCATCGTCGACGGGGTCAGGAACAGCGACTTCGTGGCCTGGATCGCGTCGATCGGCGGCGAGGGCCTCAGCCTCGACGCCGCCATCGCCTCGGCGGTGGACTGGCTCGGCGACCCCGCCAACCTCGGCGCCCTCACGGGCGGCATCCTCGCGGTCGGCGCCGGCATCGCCGGCGGGTTCACGGGCGCGGTGATCGTGCTGATCCTCACGCTCTACTTCCTCGCCTCGCTCGACGCGATGAAGCGCTACTCGTCCCGGTTCGTGCCGGCGAGCCACCGCGCGCAGTTCCGGTCGGTGGCCGAGGAGGTCACGGGCTCGGTCGGCCGCTACGTCATCGGCCAGGTGAGCCTCGCGTCCATCAACGGCGTGCTGAGCCTCATCTTCCTGTCGATCATCGGCGCGCCCTTCCCGATCCTGCTCGCGTTCATCGCCTTCCTCGCCTCGCTCGTGCCGCTCGTCGGCACGCTGACGGGCGCGATCATCATCACGCTCACGTGCCTCACCGCGTCGCCGGCGACCGCGATCGCCGCGGGCATCTACTACCTCGTCTACATGCAGGTCGAGGCCTACGTCCTGAGCCCGCGCATCATGAATCGCGCGGTGGCCGTGCCGGGTGCGCTCGTCGTGATCGCCGCGGTGGCGGGCGGCACACTCGGCGGCGTGCTCGGAGCGCTCGTCGCGATCCCGGTCGCGGCGTCGCTCATCATCATCGTCGAGAAGGTGATCTTCCCGCGCCAGGACGCGATCTAGTCCGGTCCGGCCACGCCCGGCGTCGGCGAGTCCGCTCGAGCACTGCGGCCGGCGGTCGCCTGCCGCCCCTGAACATGACGGATGCCGCGACGCGGCGTCGCGGCATCCGTCATGCCGACCGGGGTGAAGCGGTCAGGTTCGGAGGACCGAGCCGCCGGCACGGACGCGGCTGAGGGCGTCGACGGTGGCGGCGAGGATGAGGACGCTGCCGGTGACGACGAGGTTGACGCCCGCGGGCAGGTTGAGCAGGCCGAGGCCGTTCGTGATCACGGCGATCACGAGGGCGCCGATCGCGGCGTGCATGAGGCGGCCGCGTCCGCCGAAGAGGCTGACGCCGCCGACGACCGCGGCCGCGACGCCGGACAGGACGATCTCGCGTCCGGCGGCGGCGTCGACCGAGCCGACCTTGCTGATCGAGAACAGGCCCGACACGACCGCGAGGGTGGAGCAGCAGATGAACGCCGTCCAGCGGATCAGCATGACCTTCACGCCCGAGCGACGGGCCGCCTCGGCGTTGCCGCCGATCGCGTAGAGGTAGCGGCCGTACCGCGTGCGGTCGAGGACGAAGG
This sequence comes from Agromyces sp. NPDC055661, assembly GCF_053618135.1. NCBI lineage: Bacteria > Bacillati > Actinomycetota > Actinomycetes > Micrococcales > Microbacteriaceae > Agromyces > Agromyces sp. NPDC055661. The sequence continues at coordinate 728,333 of NZ_JBSHHC010000001.1, read as the reverse complement.
TGCCGATCCAGAGGATGACGAGCACGATCGGGACGACGATCGGCACGCCCTCGACCACGCCGACCGACTGGCCGCGGTTGCGGCTGAGGATCGCGATCGCCGCGCCGCCGATGACGGCGATGACGCCGAGCTTGATCCACACGAGCGAGATGGTGCGGTTCGCGACGCCGGCCCGCTTGCGGCGGGCGCGGTCCCAGAAGGACGTCGCCGCGGACACGGCGAGGATCACGGCGAGCATGGCCCAGCCCGCCCAGACCGGCATGTTCGAGTTCTGGATCGCGGTGATCTCGGGGATCTGCACCCGGTAGAGGCCGCCCGCCCCGATGATCCAGAGCGTGATGCCCTGGTAGCCGAGGAACAGGCCCAGGGTGACCACGAATGATGGGATGCCGACCCTGGCGACGAAGAACCCGATGAACGTGCCGGTGAGGATGCCCACCAGGAACGCGACCGCGAGCGCGATCGGCCACGGCACGGCGTTCACGTTCACGAGCACGATGAACAGCGCCATGGTCATGCCGGACGTGACGCCCGCGGACAGGTCGATCTCGCCGAGGAGCAGCACGAACACGAGCGCCATGCCGAGCATGACGAGCGTCGCGGCCTGGGTGAGCAGGTTCGCGAAGTTGCGCTCTGTCAGGAAGAACGGGCTGAGGAAGCTGAACAGGATGGTCAGCACGACGAACCCGCCGACGGCGGGCAGGGCGCCCATGTCGCCGGAGCGCAGGCGCTGGAAGTACGCCTGGATCTGGTCGCCGAGCGACCCCTCCTGGCCGGAGCCGATGCGGTCGGCCGGGATGTCGGTCACCGACGTGTCGGGTGCCGGCGACGTCTTCTGCGTGCTCATGCGGTCGCTCCCTGCGGCGTCTTCGTGCCGGTGATGTAGCCGACGACATCGTCGCGGGTGGTCTGGTCCGCGTCGAGGGACGCGACCATCTGCCCGAGGTACAGGACGCTGATGTAATCGGCGACCTCGAACACGTCGGCGAGGTTGTGGCTGATGATGATGACCGCGACGCCCTGCTCGGCGAGGCGCTGCACGAGGTGCAGGACCTGCTCTGTCTGCGCGACGCCCAGGGCGGCGGTCGGCTCGTCGAGGATCACGAGGCGCGCCTTCTTCAGCACCGCGCGGGCGATGGCGACGGTCTGCCGCTGGCCGCCCGAGAGGCTGGACACCTTCTGCCGCACCGACTTCACGGTGCGCACCGACAGCGAACGGAGCGTGTCGGAGGCGTCGCGTTCCATGCGGCCCTCGTCGAACGTGCCCCACTCCGTCTCCTCGCGACCGAGGAACATGTTCTGCACGATGTCGAGGTTGTCGCACAGTGCGAGGTCCTGGTACACGACCTCGATGCCCAGGCGGGCCGCGTCGCGCGGGGTGTGCAGGTTCACCGGCTCGCCGTCGAACCGCACCACGCCGTCGTCGTACGGCTGCACGCCGGCGAGCCCCTTGATCAGGGTCGACTTGCCCGCGCCGTTGTCACCCACCAGCGCGGTGACCTTGCCCGGGTAGGCCCGGAGGTCGACGCCCTTCAACACGCTCACGGGACCGAAGCTCTTCACGACCCCTTCGAGCTCGATGATCGGCGTTCCGGCGCCGTCCCTGCTCGCATCCATGCCGCTTTCCTTTCGACGACGACGCTGTCTGGCTCTCAGTGTGGCACTCGGGAGCCGAGGCCGGGAGGGGGAGATCGGGCCCCGGGCCCGGCGGTCGCCCGCCGGGGCCCGAGGCCCGGATCAGAGGTTGCGTACTACTGGATGCCGAACTCGCTGCACTTGGCCGCGACCTCGCCCTGGCAGAGCTCGGACACGTCGGCGTCACCGGCGTCGACCACGTCGACGACCTTGTCGGGACCGACGAGCTGCGGCGTGACCGCGATGTACGGCGTGCCGTCCTCGAGCTCCTGGTCGGCGGTCGGCGTTTCGCCGCCCAGCAGCTTCGAGGCCAGGTCGACGGCCGCGTCGGCCTCGAGCTTGATCGGCTTGTAGACCGTGGCGGTCTGCTTGCCGAGCAGCACGTTCTGCAGGCCCGCGATGGACGCGTCCTGACCCGAGACCGGAACGACGAGGCCGTTCTTGTCGAGGATCGTGATGACGCCCGCGGCGTTCGTGTCGTTGGCGACCCACACCGCGTCGACCTTGCCGCCGAGCGAGGTCAGCGCCTGCTCGAAGTTGGTCGCGGACTTCTCGCCGTCCCACACGCCCGGAGGCTCGGCGGCCGGCTTGATCCCAGCGGCCTCCATGACCTCGACGGCGCCGTCGTGGAACATCTTCGCGTTGCCGTCGGCGGGGTCACCGCCCATGTACACGACGACCGCGGTCTTCGGGTCCTTGCCGGCAGCGGCCAGGCCGTCGACGATCGACTGGCCCTCGAGACGCCCGACCTCGGCGTTGTCGAACGACACGTAGTAGTCGGCGCCCTCGATCGGGCGGTCGTAGGCGATGACCGGGATGCCCTCGGCCTTGGCCTTCTCGGCCACGGCGGCGCCTGCGCCGTTGTAGTCCACGAGCAGCATCACGCCGCAGCCCTTGCTGAGCTGCTGGTCCGCGATCGTGGCGTACTTGCTGGTGTCACCCTGCGCGTTCTGGATGTCCGTCTCGAACCCGGCGGCCGCGAGGCCGTCCTCCAGGTACGGACGGTCGTTGTTCTCCCAGCGCGGTGACGACGCGGCGTCGGGCAGGATCACGCATGCGCGCGACGCCGCCTCGGCACTCCCCGTCTCACCGCCGGAACCACCGCTCGAACACCCCGCCAGCAGCAGTGCCGAAACCCCGGCGACCGCAGCGACAGAGACCAATGAAGACGTCTTCATGGCTCTCCCCTTCTTCAAGGTTGAGGTCGACCCCTCCGGGTACCCCCGTCGTCCTCGGCGGCGGCACTGTCATCATGCGCCCAAATGTCCTGACGCCGAACAAAAGGTTGATAACACTTCCGTAACTTACTGACGAGACAGTAAGTGAGGTTTCGTGGGAATCCGGGGGACGCGGGGGGAGCGCTCTCACGGAACCCCCCGGACTGGGGTGGAGTGGCCGCGATCGGAATCCGCTTACCCGCCGTGGTGCCTGTTCCTCGATTCGGTGTTCCACGGCGACGCGCCGTTTCGGCGCCCGCTCGTCGGGTGTGTCGCCGCGGGACACCGAATCCGCTGACAGTGGGTCAGTGGTCAGTGGTCAGTGGTCAGTGGTCAGTGGTCAGGGGTGTGGCTGCGCGAGCGACGCGGGCGACGCCCGCGCTCAGAACCAGATGCTGAGGTGCGGCGTCCGCTCCGAGGCGAACATGCGGTCGGCGAGCACGAGCGAGCGCGGCGCGGTCTCCGTGATGCGGGCGGCACGCGCGAGCAGCGACGGCCGCACGCCGCCGAGGTAGATCGCCCCGAGCTCCTCGATGCCGAGCCGCAGGCCGGGGCCCGTGGCATCCGAGGCCTCGATCGGCTCGACCTCGGCCCGGCCGCGATCGTCGATCGTGAGGCGGAACCGGCCGCGCGCATGACGCAGGCCATCGGACACGTCGAGCACGAGCGTGCCGGAGGTGCCGTAGCGGCGGGCGCGCAGCGCCTCGATCGGGTCGAGGATGCGCACCCAGAGGTGGTCGTCGACGTCGGTCACGCTCACGGCGCGCGGGTCCTCGAGGAGCCAGGGCAGCGGCTCGTCGACCGAGCGGAGCCGCGCCCGGACGCCCGTGACGAAGTCCTGCTCGATGAGGAACCGCCAGAGCGCGCGCTCGGCGTCGTCGGTCGCCGCGACGAGGAAGTCGAACTCGAGGAAGCCCGGCTGGTTCGGCTCGCGCGCGATGCGGTACGCCGCGAAGCCCTGGGCCTGGCCGTGCTCGTCGTCGTAGCGCACGGCGCGGATCGAGCGGGCGCCGTCGCCGTCGGGGTCGACGAGTCCGAGGGCGCGATCGAGGATCCCGGGCCAGCGGTCGATCTCGCCGGGCGTGCGGGAGACGGCGCGGCGCGCGATGGCCGGCGCCGCCTCGCGCAGGTCGGATGCCGCGACGAAGTGCACGCGGCCCGGGGCATCCGGCCCGACCCAGTGGGTGCGTCGGCGGTCGACGGTGATCGTGGCGGCCTTCGCGGCGGGCGCGAACCCGAAGCGGCCGTAGATGGTGGCCTCGGTCGCCGTGAGCATGGCAACGGCGGCGCCGGCGGCACGGGCGTTCGCGAGCTCGCCCTCCATCAGCGCGCGGGCGATGCCGCGGCGGCGGTGCGTGGGGGAGACGGTGACCGCGCTCACGGCCCACGCGTCGACGCTGCGCCCGCCGGGCACGCTCAGCCCGGTCGGCCACGCGTCGACCGTGGCGACAGGGATCTCGGGCTGGGCGGCGGTCGGGTCGTAGACCCCGTGCACGCGGCGCTCGGAAGCCACGGAGAGGTCGTAGTCGCGGTCGACGTCGCGGGGTCGCCCGTGGTGGAAGCCGCGGTTCTCCGCCTCGATCCAGGCGTGCATCGCGTCGCGGTCCGCCGGGTCGAGCAGGCGGTACTCGAGCCCGTTCCGTGCGAGCGCGGCGGATGCTGCGGAGTCGAGCGGGATGCTGCGGGGATCGAACGGCATCCCGCCAGCGTAGCGACCGAGCCTGATCGACGGCACAATGGAGGCATGACCGGGCAAACGCTTTCCCAGATCGAGCACGCCATCGACGGGCGGCATCCGCTGCGGTCCGTGCTGCGCCTGCTCGACCTGCATCGCGGGCGCGTGCTCGCGGCGATCGGCTTCTTCGCGCTGAAGGACACGCCGCTCTGGCTGCTGCCCGTCGTCACGGCCGGGGTCATCGACGTGGTCGTCGCCGGCGGCCCGCTCTCGACGCTCGCCATCTGGGCGGGCGTCGCGCTCGTGGCACTGCTGCAGAACTACCCGAACCACGTCGCCTACACGCGCCTCTTCATGGGCGCGGTGCGGTCGACCGGCGCCGACCTGCGGAACGCGCTCGCGGCGCGCCTCCAGTCGCTCTCGATCGGCTTCCACTCGCGGGCGAACTCCGCGATCGTGCAGACGAAGGTGGTGCGCGACGTCGAGAACGTCGAGGTCATGCTGCAGCAGACGGCGCATCCGCTGCTCTCGGCGACCATGGTGCTCATCGGCGCGATCGTCATGACGGCGATCAACGTGCCCGCGTTCCTGCCCGTGTACGCGCTCGCGATCCCGCTGGCCGTCCTACTGCGCGCGATCCTGAACCGGCGCAGCGCCGCGCGCAACGAGACGTTCCGGCGCGAGGTCGAGCAGTTCTCGGCTCGCGTGGGCGAGATGGCGACGCTCATGCCGATCACCCGCGCGCACGGCCTCGAGCAGACGGCGGTGCGCCGGGTCGCGCACGGCGCCGAGGGCGTCCGCACCGCCGGCTTCGCGCTCGACCTGCTCAACGGTCGGTTCGCGTCGCTGTCGTGGGTGAGCCTGCAATTGCTGGGGGTCGGATGCCTCGTGCTCGCCGCCTGGATCTCGATCACCGGGCTCATCCCCATCACCCCCGGCCAGGTGGTGCTGCTGAGCTCGTACTTCGCGCTGCTCACCGGAGCGGCCACCAACCTGCTCATGCTGCTGCCCGTCATCGCGCGCGGCACCGAGTCGATCCGCTCGATCGCCGAGGTCGTGCAGGAGCCCGACCTCGAGTTCAACGAGGGCAAGCGCGCGGTGGCCGACGTGAGCGGCGGGATCCGCCTCGACCGCGTGCAGTACCGCTACGACCTCGGGATCCCGCCCGCCCTCGACGACGTCTCGCTCGACATCCGGCCCGGCGAGACGATCGCCTTCGTCGGGTCGTCGGGCTCGGGCAAGTCGACGCTGCTCAACCTCGTGCTCGGGTTCCTCCGGCCCACCCGCGGGCAGGTGCTGCTCGACGGCATCGACATGGAGGAGCTCGACCTGCGCACCTTCCGCCGGTTCGTGTCGGTCGTGCCGCAGGAGTCGGTGCTCTTCGAGGGGACGATCCGCGAGAACATCGTCTACGGCCTCGGCGAGGTGAGCGACGAGCGCGTGCTCGCGGCGCTGCGCGACGCCAACGCGCTCGAGATCGTCGAGGCGCAGCCCGAGGGATGGGACACGGTCGTCGGCGAGCGGGGCGCCCGGCTCTCGGGCGGACAGCGCCAGCGGCTGTCGATCGCGCGAGCGCTCGTGCGCGACCCGCGCGTGCTGCTGCTCGACGAGGCGACGAGCGCGCTCGACCCCGAGTCCGAGGCGAAGATCAAGGGCGCGCTCGAGCACCTCATGCGCGGGCGCACGACGCTCGTCGTCGCGCACCGGCTCTCGACGATCCGGAGCGCCGACCGCATCGTCGTGCTCGAGCGCGGCCGCGTCGTCGAGATCGGCTCGCACGACGAGCTGCTCGCGGCGGGCGGGCGGTACGCCGAGCTCGACCGGGTGCAGTCGGCGTAGCGCGGAAGCCTCAGCCGCCGGTGTGGGGCCCGAGGTGCTGGTGCACGGTCGAGATCACGACCGAGCCCTCGCCGACGGCCGAGGCCACGCGCTTGATCGAGCCGCGCCGCACGTCGCCCACCGCGAAGAAACCGGGCATCGACGACTCGAGCGGGTACGGGTCGCGGCCGCTCCCGAGCCAGGCGCGTCGTCCGCCCTCCTCGAGCACCTCGGGGCCGGTGATGACCGAGCCCCACTGGTCGCGCAGCACCTCGGGCGGCAGCCACTCGGTGTGCGGGCGCGCCCCGATGGTGACGAACACGGCGTCGGCGGGCACCGAGACGCGCTCGCCCGAGTCCGACCGCTCGAGCACGACGTGGTCGAGCCGGTCGACGTCGTGGGTGGCGCCGGCGTCGACGACATGGGAGCCCGTGATGAGGCCGACGCCCGCGGCATCCAACTGGTCGATGAGGTACTGCGACATGCTCGCCGCGAGCGACGGCCCGCGCACCACGAGCGAGACCGACTTCGCGTAACGGGCGAGGTGCAGCGCCGCCTGCCCGGCGGAGTTGCCGCCGCCGACGACGAGCACGTCGCGATCGGTCTGCGCGCGCGCCTCGACCGACGAGGCGCCGTAGAAGACGGAGGAGCCGACGAACGGCGCCAGCCCGGGCGCAGCGAGGCGCCGGTAGGTCACGCCCGTCGCGAGCACCACCGCGCGGGCCCGCACCACGTCGGCCGCCGCGCCGTTGGCCCCGGCCGCCGAGACGTCGAGCTCGAACCCGTCGTCGACCCTGCGCACGGCGGTGACGCGGCGCGTGTGCGCGAAGCGGGCGCCGAAGACCCAGGCCTGCTGGTATGCGCGCTGCGCGAGCTCGGATCCGGAGACCCCGCGCGAGAAGCCGAGGTAGTTGCGGATGAGCGAGCTCGAGCCCGCCTGCCCGCCGATCGACTCGCCTTCGAGCACGAGCGTGTCGAGTCCCTCCGACGAGGCGTACACCGCTGCAGCGAGGCCTGCCGGACCCGCGCCGATGACGACCACGTCGACGGGCTCGTCGGGCAGTGAGGTGGTGAGCCCGTAGGCGCGTGCGAGCTCCGCGTCGTCGGGGTCGACGAGCACGCGGCCGTCGGCCGTGCGAACGAGCGGCACGCCGGTGTAGGTCACGCCCGCGGCATCCAGCATCGCCACCGCGTCGTCGGCCGAGGGATCGAGGTGGTCGGCCGGCACGCCCGCCCGCGCGAGACGATTGCGCAGCTCGTGCGTGCGCGGCTGCGAGACGTCGCCGATGACCGTGTAGGCGCGGTGGCGCTTGCCGGCCGCGGCCTCGTGCTCGCGCAGGAAGTCGGTGATCGCACGGTGGAACGACTCGTCGGGCGAGTGCGTCGGCCGCACCACGTAGTAGTCGATCTGCACGTGCGTCATGAGCTGGAGCACCGCGTCGGACGTGACCCGGTCGGCCCACGAGCCCCACTCGATCACGAGGCCGCGGCGCACGTCGGGGAAGCGGCGGCGGGCCGCGGCGAAGACGCTCTCGTGGTCGTCGACCGGGGACGCGTCATCCGACAGCACGAGCGCCATGCTCCCGCCCTCGGTCGCGAGCTCCTCGATCGCCGCGACCGCGCTCGCCGGACCGTCGGCCTCGACCACCCGGTAGTCGTCGGCGTACCGTCGCCGCAGCGGCTCGAGCAACGAGGCGCGCACGCCCTCGTCGGCCGACACGACGAGGATCACCGGCGGGCCGGCGGAGTGCACCCGAGCATCCATTCGACTCCCCCCGGAGCGGCGCGACGAGCGGCGGAAGGCCGCCACGGCGCCACTGTACCGCCGGGCCGCGGCGAGCCGCCAGCATCCCCGACGCGCCAGCCCCGTGCTGGGTATTTACAGGCGGATGCCGCGGGGAACAGACTCGAAGGCATGAGCCCCGCCGATCCGGCGATCCGCACGCCAGACCAGCGACTGCGCGTGTTCGTGAGCTCCACGCTCAGGGAGCTCGCGCCCGAGCGCCGCGCGGTCCGCGCCGCGATCGAGCAGCTCAACCTCGCGCCCGTGATGTTCGAGCTCGGCGCGCGGCCGCATCCGCCGCGCGACCTCTACCGCGCCTACCTCGCGCAGAGCGACATCTTCGTCGGACTCTACGGCGAGCAGTACGGCTGGGTCGCGCCGGGGGAGGAGATCTCGGGGCTCGAGGACGAGTACCGCCTCTCGCCGGCGGGCATGCCGAAGCTCGTGTACGTGAAGGACGACGGCGATCGCGAGCCGCGCCTGCGGGAGCTCCTCGACCGCATCAAGGCCGACGACCGCTCGTCGTACGTGCACTTCGCCGACGCCGAGGAGCTCGCGGAGCTCGTGCGCGGCGACCTCGCGACGCTGCTCGCCGAGCGGTTCGCGCGCGCGGCCGAGCCCACCGGGACGCCGTTCACGTCGATGGACGGCACGGTCGAGCTCCCCTCCTCGCTGACGTCGCTCATCGGGCGCGACCGCGAGGTCGCCACCGTCGCCGAGCTGCTCGCCGACGACGACGTGCGGCTCGTCACCCTGACCGGCCCCGGCGGCATCGGCAAGAGCCGCCTCTCGATCGAGGCCGCGAACCGCGTGCGCGACCGGTTCCCCGGCGGCATCGCATTCGTCGACCTGGCGCCCGTCACCGACCCGTCGCTCGTGTCCGCGGCCATCGCGAACGCCCTCGGCATCATCGACAACGGCGACGGCACGCTCGACGAGAAGCTGCGCATGGCCGTGCGCGACCGCCGCCTGCTGCTGCTCCTCGACAACGTCGAGCAGGTCGTCGACGCTGCGCCGGTCATCCGCGCGCTGCTGGCGGATGCCCCGCACCTCACGGTGCTCGCCACGAGCCGCATCCTCCTCCGCATCAGCGGCGAGCACGGCGTCGAGCTCGGCCCGCTCGCCCTCCCCGACCTGCGGCACGGCACGACCGTCGCGCGGGCGCTCGCCACGCCGTCGGTCGCGCTCTTCGTGCAGCGCGTGCGGGCGACGAAGCCCGACTTCGAGCTCACGGCCGAGAACGTGGAGGACGTCGAGCGCATCGTGATCGCCCTCGACGGGGTGCCCCTCGCGCTCGAGCTCGCCGCCGCGCGCGGCCGCGTGCTGACGCCGTCCGAGCTGCTCGACCGGCTCGACCAGCGCCTCCTGGTGCTCGGCGGCGGCGCCCGCGACCTCCCCGAGCGCCAGCGCACGATCCGCTCCACGATCGAGTGGAGCACGCAGCTGCTCACTCCGACCCAGCAGGAGCTGCTCGCCCGGCTCGGCGTCTTCTCCGGGGTCTTCACCCTCGACGCCGTCGAATGGCTCGCCGAGGGCATCCCCGACGCGGACACGCTCGACGACCTCGCCGCGCTCGTCGACGGGAGCCTCGTGCGGCAGCAGGACCGCGGCGATCGTGCGGTGTTCACCATGCTCTCGACCGTGCGGGAGTACGCCCGCGACCGGCTCGACGGTCGCGAGGACCTGCGCGAGCTGCGCGACCGGCACGCCCAGTACTACGTGCGACTCGGCGAGCAGGCCGAGTACGAGCTCGAGGGCGCCACGCAGCTGGCGTGGATCGCGCGCCTCGCCGAGGAGGGCGACAACCTGCGTGCCGCCGTGCGACACCTGCTCGACACGCGGCAGTGGTCGATCGCGGCGCACTTCACGTGGACGCTCTACGTCTACTGGTGGGTCGACGGCCACCTCGGCGAGGTGCACGCCTGGATGCAGGAGGTGCTCGACTCCGGCGACGAGCTCGACACCCCGACGCGCGCGCGGGCCCTCTACTTCACGCGCGCGATCGGGTTCTGGCAGGACCCCGACGAGCTCCTCGTGCCGGGACTCGGCGAGAGCGCCGCGCTGTTCCACACCGAGGGGGAGCGGTCGGGGGAGGCGCTCGCGCTCATCTCGCTCGCCCTCGCGCTGCTGGCGTCGCGCGAGCCCGACGTCGTACGGGCGGGCGAGGCGCTGCAGGGCAGCCTCGGCCTGTTCCGCGAGGCCGACGACGACTGGGGCGAGGCGATGGCCCTCGTCACGATCGGGCGGGTCTCGCTCCTCAGTCGCGACGTCCGCGGGGCGCTCGATCGCTTCCGGGAGAGCCTCGCCGTGGCGCAGCGGCAGCACGACGCCCTCGGCGAGGCGATCGCGCTCCACCACCTCGGTTGGGCGGAGCTGCTGCTCGGCGACTTCGCCGTCGCTCGCGACTGCTTCGAGGAGAGCCTCAGCGAGTCGACGCGCCTGCACCACGACGACGGCGTCGCGTACGGGCTCGAGGGACTCACGGCGGTCGCCGCGGCTGCCGGCGACCTCGCGCGCGCGGGCACGCTGCTCGGCGCAGCGCAGATCGTTCGCGAACGCACGGGCCTGTACAACGCGCCGTCGTTCTCGTTCCACCAGCAGTTCGTCGATCCCATCCTCGCGGGCGAGGGCCGCGAGGAGTTCGAGGCCGCCCGCGCGCGCGGGCGCCGCATGCACGTCGACGACGCGGTCGCGTTCGCGCTGCAGCACGAGCCGGCGGATGCCGCGGCATCCGCCCCCTGATCACCGAGCCCCGCGGCATCCGCCCCACCGAGGAGGCACCATGAGCGAGACGGCACCAGGTACCGACGCCCCCGAGCGTCACCGCTCCGGACCCGAGGACCGCGTGCTCCCGTTCACCCGGGTGCTCGCATTCGTCATCATCCCGTTCCTCGTCGCGGCGGCGTTCCTGCTGCTCGTGCTGCCCGGCGCCACCGAGCAGCACTTCGCGTGGACCATCCAGCCGCCCATGACGGCGATGCTCCTCGGCTCGGCGTACGCGGGCGGGATCTGGTTCTTCGTGCAGGTCGCGGTGCAGCGGCGCTGGCACCGGGTGCGGCACGGCTTCCCCGCAGTGCTGGTGTTCGCGACGCTGCTCGCGATCGCCACGTTCCTGCACTGGGATCGCTTCCACTTCGGGCACATCTCGTTCATCACCTGGGTCGCGCTCTACATCTCGACACCCGTGCTCGTGCTCGTGGCGCTCGTCCTGAACCTCCGCGAGGACGACGGGATGCCCGAGGGGGACGACATCGAGATCCCCGGGCCCTGGCGGTACGTGCTCGCGCTCGTCGGCGCGGCATCCACCGTGACCGGGCTCGTGCTCTTCATCGTGCCGTCGCTGCTCATCGGCTCGTGGGCGTGGGAGGTCACGCCCCTCACCGCTCGCGTCGTCGGCGCGGTGCTCACGCTGCCCGGCCTCGTGAACGTGTGGATGCTCTGGGACGACCGCTGGTCGGCGTTCCGCCGCGTGTTCCAGGCGCAGCTCGTGAGCCTCGCCTGCATCCTGCTCGCGATCGCCGTGCGCCTGGCCGATTTCGACTGGAACCGGCCGAGCGCGTGGCTCTTCGCGATCGGGATCGTCGTGTCCGCCGCCGTCTACGCACTCTTCTACTTCTCGCTCGAGCGACGCGCCACGCGTAGCGTGTAGGCGGGAGACGCGCCGACCGGCGCGCAGGAGGGGGATCGATGGGCTGGACCGAGGAGTTCCTCGTGGACGCGTACGTCTTCGGGTATCCGCTCGTGTACAACGTGTCGTCGATGCAGGCGATCGCGACGCACGGGCTCGGCTCGTTGCCGCCGTCGGGCATCAACCGGTTCGCGCACGCGACGAAGCTCGGGTCGCCCGAGGACACGTTCGTGAGCATCAACAACGACACGGTGTACGCGATCGCGGTGCTCGACCTCTCCGGCGGCCCGCTGCTCGTGCACGTGCCCGACACCGACGGCCGGTACTACGTGCTCCAGTTCGTCGACGCGTGGACGAACAACTTCGCGTACGTCGGTCGGCGCGCCACCGGCACCGCCGAGGGGACATTCCTCATCGCGCCGCCCGGATGGTCTGGGACGGCGCCCGACGGCGTCCCCGTCATCCCCTCGCCCACCGACCTCGCGGCGATCGTGGGACGCATCGCCGTGGACGGCGAGGACGACCTGCCCGCGGTCGCCGCGCTGCAGCCGCAGTTCACGCTCACCCCGCTCGACGGGAACGGGCCGCTTCGCGGCATCCCGCAGCCGCACGGGGAGATCCCCGAGCACCTGCGCTTCTGGGAGCTGCTGCGCGCGTGGAGCCTCGCCTTCCCGCCGGCGAAGGCCGACGTCGACTACCTGCACCGCTTCGCGGACTACGGCCTCACCGCTCGCGGCAACCCCTACGGCGTGGTCGCGCGCGACCAGGAGGAGCACCTCGCGAACGCGTTCGTGGAGGGTCGGAACCGCGTCGAGGAGCTCTCGAAGCCCGACCCCGCCGCCGCCGTGAACGGGTGGCAGGCCTGGCCGCACGGCTTCGACTACAACGTCGACTACCTGGGGCCCGGCACGATCGACGCGCCGGAGTGGCGGATCGCCGATCGCGCCACGGCGTACACCACGCGGGCGCGCGCCGCCCGCAACGGGCTGTGGGGCAACCACGGCTTCGAGGCCGTGTACGCCGAGGTCTTCGTCGACTCGGAGGGCCGTCGCCTCGACGGGTCGCACGCCTACGAGCTGCACCTCACCGAGCTGCCGCCGGCCGACGCGTTCTGGTCGATCACGATGTACTCGGTGCCCGACTTCTACCTCGTCGAGAACCCGATCGAGCGCTACTCGATCGGCGACCGCACGCCCGGCCTCGTCACCGGCGAGGACGGCTCGCTCGTCATCCGCATGCAGCGCGAACGGCCCGACGACGAGGCCGCGGCGGCGAACTGGCTGCCGACGCCAGAGGGGCCCTTCCGTCCGATGCTGCGGGTGTACCAGCCGCGCGCGGAGATGATCGACGGCACGTTCGTGATGCCGGCGATCACGCGGGTCCCGTCCGCAGGTTGAGGAGCGCCCGCGGAGCCGGACGCTACTCGACCGCCGAGAGGGGCACGGATGCCGCGAGGTGCGGCACGACCGCGGCCTCGAACGCCGCGGCGGTGCGGGCGACGACCTCGGCGAACGGCGTGTCCCACAGTTCCTGGTTGAAGATCTCGACCTCGATGTCGCCGGTGTAGCCCGTGGCCTCGACGGCTGAGGTGAGCGACGCGAAGTCGATCACGCCGTCGCCCGGCTCGTGCCGGCTGAGCAGCACGTCGGCGGGCAGCGGCGTCTTCCAGTCGCAGACCTGGTAGGTCGCGATGCGTCCCTCGGCGCCGGCGCGCGCGATCTGCGGCAGCACCTCGGGGTCCCACCAGATGTGGAACGTGTCGACCGTCGCGCCGACCACCGACGGGTCGAACGGCGCAGCCAGGTCGAGCGCCTGCTTCAGCGTCGACACCACCGCCCGGTCGGACGCGTACATGGGGTGGAGCGGCTCGATCGCGAGCGTGACGCCGGCCGCCTGCGCCTCGGGGGCGAGCTCGGCGACGGCGTCGGCGACCTGCGCGCGGGCGCCGACGAGGTCGGTCGACCCCTCGGGGATCCCGCCCGCGACGAGCACGAACACGGCACGCGAGCCGGATGCGCCGGCGGCGGCGAGCGTCGCGGTCTCCTCGATACCCCGGCGGTTGTCGTCGATCGCCGCGCGGCGAGCCGGACCCTCGGGCACGGTGAAGAAGCCACCACGGCAGTACGTCGAGAGGCGCAGGCCCGAGTCGGCGAGGCGTCGCGCGGCCTCGTGGAGGCCGACCGCCTGCACGGGCTCGCGCCAGAGGCCGATCGACTCGTACCCGCCCTCGGCGACCGAGCGAAGGGCCTGGTCGAGGTCGGCGTACTTGATGGTCGCCTGGTTGAGCGACAGGCGCGGGTGGGCGGCTGAGCTGGTCGAAGGTGCGTTCATGCGAGCACCTCGACGTCGGCGTCGGCCGGCTCGGCCGCGGCATCCGGCGTCTCGGTGTCGGCGTCGACGGATGCCGCAGGAGCGGCTGCCGTGACATCGACGCCGTTGAGCGTGAGCAGCGAGTGCCAGCGGGCGGCCGCGAGCTCGGGACGCTCGAGCGCGCCCGACGCGTTCGCGAGCTCGACGATGCGGGAGAGGTGCGGCAGGCTGCGGGCGGCGTGCAGGCCGCCCACCATCTGGAACGCGGCCTGGTGGCCGTTGAGCCACGACAGGAACGCGACGCCCGTCTTGTAGTAGTACGTGGGCGCGGCGAAGACCTGCTGCGAGAGCGGCTCGGTCGGCGCGAGGATCGCGCGGTACTCGTCGGCGTCGCCGCGGTCGAGCGCCTGGATCGCCGCGGAGGCGTTCGGCGCGAGCGCCGCGAACGCGCCGAGCAGCGCGTCCGAATGCCCGCGGACGTCGCCCTCGATGAGGCCGACGTAGTGGTAGTCGTCGCCCGTGAACATGCGGGCGGTCTCGGGGAGCCGCTCGCGCACCGAGATCTCCGCGTCGGCGTCGAGCAGGCTCATCTTCACGCCCTGCACCTTGTCGCGGTTGTACTCGATGATCTGCAGCAGCGTCGCCGACGCGGCATCCGTGTCGTCGGAGCCGAAGTAGCCCGCGAGCGACGGGTCGAACGCCGTCCCGAGCCAGTGCAGCACGACCGGGGCGCCCGCCGCGGCGAGCACCTCGCGGTACACGCGGCGGTAGTCGTCGGGCGTGCGCGCGGCTCGCGCCAGGTGACGGCTCGCCATGAGGACGACGCCCGCACCCGCATCCTCAGCGTGATGGAGCTGCTCCTTGTAGGCGTCGATCACCTGCTCGAGGGAGATGGACTCGTCGCCGACATGGTCGGTGTTCACACCGACGACGAGGTTCGCACCCACGGTCGCCGCCTCGGCGGCGCTGCGGGAGATCAGTTCGCGCGTGGCCAGGGCGTCGAGGCCCATGTTGCGCTGCGCGGTGTCCATGGCGTCGGCGACGCCGAGCCCCCACGACCAGACGTGGTGGCGGAAGGCCAGGGTGGCGTCCCAGTCGATCTCGGCCGGCTCGCCCGGAGTGTTGTCGGCGAACGGCTTCGGCACGACGTGCGCCGCCGCGTACGCGACCCGGCTCGCGAGCGGATGCCGCGGCTTCTGGAATGCGGGCGCCTCCGCCAGCGGCACCGAGCGCAGCGCGCCCTCGCCGTCGATGAGGGTGATCGCGGTCATGGTCAGCGGGCCCCGGTCAGCTCGGGGGCGGCGTCGGGCGCCGCGACGTTGCTCGCGGCATCCGTGATCGCGGCGGCATCCGTCGTCTCGATCGTGACCTCGGGGATGGCGATGCGCCGGCCCTCGGCCGAAGAGCGCAGGCCCTCCTCGGCGAGGAGGACGCCGCGAGCGCCCGCGAGGAAGTCGTAGTGGTTGGGAGCGTCTTCGACGACGTGGCGGATGAACTCCTCCCACTGCGTCTTGAAGCCGTTCTGGAACTCCTGGTTGCCGGGGGACTCGATCCAGTCGGCGGCGTAGTCGTGCGCGTCGGCGAGGTCGGGGTTCCATACGGGCTTGGGCGTGGCGTTGCGCGGCTGGATCTTGCAGCCGAACAGGCCCACGACGGCCGAGCCGAGCGTGCCGTCGACCTGGAACTCGACGAGCTCGTCGCGGTTGACGCGCGTGGTCCAGCTGGAGTTGAGCTGGGCGATCGCGCCGCCCTCGAGCTCGAAGATCGCGTATGCGGCGTCGTCGGCGGTCGCCGGGTAGGGCTCGCCCTTCTCGTCGACGCGCTCGGGGATCTCGGTGACCGCCTTCGCGTAGACCGACTCGACGCGGCCGAACAGGTTCTCGAGCACGTAGTTCCAGTGCGGGAACATGTCGACGATGATGCCGCCGCCGTCCTCGGCGCGATAGTTCCAGCTCGGCCGCTGCGCCGGCTGCCAGTCGCCCTCGAAGACCCAGTAGCCGAACTCGCCGCGGACGCTGAGGATGCGGCCGAAGAAGCCCGAGTCGATGAGGCGCTTCAGCTTCTGCAGGCCGGGCAGGTAGAGCTTGTCGTGCACGACGCCGTTCTTGATGCCGGCGGCCGTGGCGAGCTTCGCGAGCTCGAGCGCCTCCTCGAAGCTCTCGGCGGTGGGCTTCTCGGTGTAGATGGCCTTGCCGGCGGCGATCGCCTTGCGGATCGCGGCGGCGCGGGCCTTCGTCACGAGGAAGTCGGCGTAGATCTGCCAGCGGTCGTCGGCGAGCGCCTCGTCGAGGTTCGTCGTCCAGTGCTCGATGCCGTGCTTCTCGGCGAGCTCGGCGAGCTTCTGCTCGGAGCGGCCGACGAGGATGGGCTCCACCTGCACGCGGGTGCCGTCGGAGAGCTCGACCCCGCCCTGCTCGCGGATGGCCAGGATCGACCGCACGAGGTGCTGCCGGTATCCCATGCGCCCGGAGACGCCGTTCATGATGATGCCGATGGACTGGGCCTGCGGGCTGGCCTGCTGGGTGGTCTGCTCTGCCACGGTGATTCCTGTTCGAGCCGGGAGCGGGTGGCGGAGGCCGCCGCGCCGCTGCGGGAAAGCGTTTACCCGAGTGTAGGACACGATCCCGCGATCGCGCAACACCCAGCTCGCGGGGTGTCGTCACGCGGCGTCGCGGTGCGGCCGGCCCGCGGTGGGCGCGCGGGCGCGTTTCGGGCCCGGCGCGCGTCGAGACTGCAGGAACTTCGGGGCGACCCGCCGAGCGGATGCCGCGCGCGAGCGGCGCGTCGCCCGGAAGTTCCTGCGTCTGGTCCGGCGGATGCGGCGGAGGCCCGCCGTCGGGCGCAACTCCGGAGATCGGGGTCGACCCGCCGGCCGGGGGGCGCATCGTCGCGGCGTGTCGGCGCGCCATCCGGAGTTGCGCACATCCGGCGCGTGGCGGATGTGGGCGGGCGGGCGGCATCCGTGCACCGCCGTACCCGAGGCGGGCGCGGGCTACTTGCGCGGAGGCGTCGACTCGCGGATGACGACCTCGGTGCGCACGGCGCCCTCGGCCTGGGCGGCCTCGTCGCCGAGCGCGAGGCGGAGGGCGCGGCGTCCGATCTCCTCGAGGGGGACGCGCACCGTGGTCAGGGCCGGCGTGACGTCGCGCACCGTGGGGATGTCGTCGAAGCCGGCGATCGCGACATCCGTGCCCGGCGTGAGGCCGGCGTCGCGGATGGCCGACAGGGCGCCGACTGCCATGACGTCGTTGGCGGCGAAGACGCACTCGACGTCGCCGAGTCCGCGTTCGAGCAGGCGGCGCATGCCGTCGTAGCCGCCGTCGCGGGTGAACGCGTCGCGGATCACGTCGTCGTCCTCGAGCGTGCCGCCCGTGGCCGCAAGCCCCGCGCGGAAGCCCTCGACGCGGTCGGCCGCGGTGCGCAGGCCCTCGCCGCCGGTGATGATCGCGAAGCGGCGGTAGCCGATGCCGACGAGGCCGCGGGCGAGCGCCTCGGCGCCCGCGAGGTTGTCGACGAGCACCGTGCGGAGGTCGAGCTCGTTGCGGCTGATCAGCACGACCAGGCCGCCGGAGCGCTCGTAGGCACGGAGCTCCTCGCCCAGCGCGCCGCCGGTCGGGTCGGTCGTCGGCCGCGAGCCCGCGAGGATCATGACGCGCGGACGCTGTCCGCGCAGCGTGCGCACGAGCTCCAGCTCGCGCTCGGGGTCGCGCTCGGTGGCGGCCATCGTGACGATGAGCCGCTCGTGGTCGGCCTCGGCGACGACGCCGGCGGCGATCGACGAGAAGTAGGGGTCGGCGATGTCGGCTACGAGCAGCGCGACGGTGGTCGTCGTGCCGCGGGCGACGGCCTGCGCCGAGAGGTTGGGGGAGTAGTCGAGCCGCGCGGCGGCCTCGAGCACGCGCTTGCGGTACTCCTCGTTGACCTTGCGCGTGCTGCCGTTGAGCGAACGCGACGCGGTCGCGAGCGAGACCCCCGCCTCGCGCGCGACGTCGTGCAGCGTCGCAGGTGCGCTCCGCCCGGTTCCGGTGCCGCCCTCGGTCATCCGTCCTCCCGCATGTGCCCGCCCCCTCGGGGCGCCTCGATGCTACCGCGCAAGCGGCTCGGAGACGCCGAGGTTTGGACACGCGCCGCGTGGCTGGTAGAAATGTCGTCGAACCGAGATAGCGCTTTCCCGCGTGATTCCCTCCCGATCCCCAGCGAAGCACGGGTGACCGAGGAAGCGCTTTCTCGTACGATGACCCCGAGTGGAGCACGCGATGGCGCAGGAACGGTACGGACTCATCGGCACGGGAAGCCGCGCGGGCATGTACGTCCGCGCGCTGAGCGGCACGCAGCTCGGCGCCGAGCACGTGCCCGAGATCGCCGAACTGGTCGCGTGGAGCGACGCGAACCCGGGTCGCCTCGACGTGCACGAGCGCGAGGTGGTGGCGGCCGGGCGTCCGGCGCCGGCGCGCTACGCGCCCGACGAACTCGAGCGCATGATCCGCGACGAGCGCATCGACCGCGTGATCGTCACGACCCCCGACTTCACGCACGCCGACTTCGTGGTGCGCGCCCTGCACGCGGGCGCCGACGTCGTGGTCGAGAAGCCGCTCACGATCGACGCCGAGAGCGTGCGGCGCATCGGCGCGGCCATCGCCGAGACCGGCCGCGAGGTCATCACGACGTTCAACTACCGCTACAGCCCGCGCAACTCGACGCTGCGCCGCGTCATCGCCGACGGCGAGATCGGCGCGGTCACCTCGGTGCACTTCGAGTGGGCGCTCGACACGGTGCACGGCGCGGACTACTTCCGCCGCTGGCACCGCGAGAAGGCGAACTCCGGTGGCCTGTTCATCCACAAGGCGTCGCACCACTTCGACCTCGTCAACTGGTGGATCGCCGCGACGCCTGTGCGCGTCTTCGCGAGCGGCGGGCTGCGCTTCTACGGTGCCGAGAACGCCGCCGCCCGCGGCCTCGGCGAGCGTCCGTCGCGCGGCACCGGAGCGACCGGCGATCCGTTCGCGCTCGACCTCGCCCGGGACCCGCACCTCAAGGAGCTCTACCTCGACCAGGAGCACCACGACGGCTACCTGCGCGACCGAGACGTGTTCGACGCGGGCATCACGATCGAGGACAACCTCGCCGCGCTCGTCGACTACGACACGGGCGCGACCATGAGCTACTCGCTCAACGCGCACGCACCCTGGGAGGGCTACCGCGTCACCGTCAACGGCACCGAGGGCCGCGCCGAGCTCGAGGTCGTCGAGCGCGGCGCCGTGCTCATCGGCGAGGACGGCCGCGTCGTCGTCGACCCGAGCATGCACCCCGGCTACTCGCCCGAGGACGAGGTGCGTCCCGACTCCGAGCGCCTCGTCGTGCAGCGGCACTGGGAGGGCGCGCGCATCGTGCCGATCCCCGAGGGCATCGGCAGCCACGGCGGCGGCGACGCCTACCTGCTGCAGCACGTGTTCGGCCGGGTGACCGACGACCAGCCGCTCGGCCGGGTCGCGGGCTACGCCGACGGCGTCAAGGCGGTGTCCGTCGGCATCGCGGGCAACCTGTCGCTCGCCACGGGCGAGCCCGTGCGCATCGCCGACCTCGAGCTCGGCATCTGAGCCGAGCCGGCTCCGGGCCGAGCGGATGCCGCGGCATCCGCCCGCCCTCAGTGCTCACGCCGAGCCGTCGATCGGCGGCGCGTCCTTCGGGTAGGCGACGAGCATCGCGCCCGACAGGATCCACACCACGCCGATCGCCGCGATGAGCGCGGGCCCGCCGAGGCCCGCCGCGAGTCCGGCGACGGCGGCGCCCGCCGCGGCGGCGGCCGCGCGAAGTCCTGCGCCGACCGTGAACACCTGCGAGCGCAGTGTCGGCGGGCTCTGCTGCTTGCGGATGAGCAGCATGGCCGATGCGGCCGGTGCCGTGAACAGGCCCGACACGCCGATCGCCAGCGCGGCCCAGAGCTGTCCGAGGTCGAGTGCGGCGACCACGGTGAACACGCCGGTCGCGGCGAAGCCGAGGCCCATCTCGACCTCGGGGCGGAGCCGGCTCGGATGCGCGGAGTTCCAGAGGGCGCCGAGCAGCCCGCCCACGGCGAAGGCCGTGACGATGACCGCGCCGCCCGCGGCATCTCCGGTGCTGCCGATCGCGAGCGCGACGGCCGCGATCGCGAGGCCACCGGCGCCGAACTGGCTCACGGTGCCGCTCGCGGTGATGAGGGCGAGCGGCCGGTGCGTCGCGATGTGGCGGAACCCGGCCGCGATGGTGCGGAGCATCGACGCGTGCGGCTCGCCCGCGAGCGGACGGAGTCGGAGGGGGATCGTGCCGACGGCGCCGAGCAGTGCGGCCGCGGCCATGACGAGCGTCGCGATGCGGGCGTTCCCGAGCGCTGAGGCCGCGGCGACGGCGGCCGGGCCCGCGACCGCGCCGAGGTTGTAGGCGAGCGCATCCATCGCGTAGGCGCGGCGCTCGTTCGGGATGCCCTCGGTGACGAAGCTCGAGAGCCCGCCGAACACGAACGGCGTCGCGAGCCCCGAGATCGCGAGCACGATGGCGACGACCCAGGCCGGCACCGGCCCGAGGAATGCCGCGATCGTGAAGGCCGCGGCCATGACGAGTCCGGCACCCGCGACGAAGGCGCCCGGCCGGCGGGTCCGGTCGAGCACCGCCCCGACGACCGGGGCCGCGATGATGCTGGGTCCGAGCGCGGCGGCGGCGAGCAGTCCGCCGAGCGCGACGTCGCCGAGCTGCTCGACGGCGAGCACGGGGATCGCGATGGTGATGCCGCCGACCGCGAGGCGCGGCGGCGTCGCGGCGGTGAGGTAGGCGATCGCGCTCACACGACGAGCACGCCGTCGATGCGGCGCGGGATGCCGAGCACGTTCTCCTCGCGGAGCTCCACGGGCAGCGCCGACTCGGGGGCGTCCTGGTAGGCGACCGGACGCAGGAAGCGGCGCAGCGCGGTGACGCCGACGGACGTGTGGATCGACGTGGTCGACGGCCACGGACCCCCGTGCTGCTGCGCCCAGCTCACCGCGACACCCGTGGGCCAGCCGGCGAAGAGCACGCGTCCGGCCACCTCGGTGAGCACCGCGAGGATGCCGGTGAGGTCCTCACCGGGTTCGGCGTGCACGGTGGCCGTGAGGCTGCCGCCCACCGCGCGGATCGCCGCGAGCGCGTCGTCGACGTCGTCGTACGCGACGACGAGGGTCGACGGTCCGAAGCACTCCGCCAGCAGGGCGCCGGGATCCGCGCGCACGGCCGACGCCGTCGTCGACAGCACGACGGCCGAGCCGGTGCCGGGCCGCTGCGCGACGTCGCCCGCGACCACGGTGATGTCGTCACGGGCCGCGAGCGCGTCGAGTCCGCGCGCGAAGGCGGCGGCGATGCCGTCGGTGAGCATGGGCACGGATGCCGCGCTGCCGACAGCCGTGGCGACGCGCGACGCGAAGTCCGACCCGGCCGGCACGAACACCACGCCCGGATTCGTGCAGAACTGGCCCGCGCCGAGCGTGAACGACGCGGCGAGTCCGGCGGCCAGCTCGTCGGCGCGTGCATCGAGCGCCGCCGCCGTGATGAGCACCGGGTTCACCGCGCTCAGCTCGCCGTAGAACGGAATGGGGTCGGGGCGCGACGACGCGAGGTCGAAGAGCGCCCGCCCGCCGTGCAGCGACCCGGTGAACCCGACCGCGCGGACCTCGGGGTGCTGCACGAGCGCGACGCCGGTCTCGCGCCCCTCGACGTGGCCGAAGATCCCCTCGGGTGCGCCCGCCGCCGCGAGCGCGCCCGCCACGAGCCCGGCGGTGCGACGGGAGAGCCGCGGATGGGCGGAGTGCCCCTTCACGATGACGGGGCATCCGGCGGCGAGGGCCGACGCGGTGTCGCCGCCCGCGACCGAGAACGCGAACGGGAAGTTCGAGGCGCTGAACACGGCGACCGGGCCGAGCGGACGCAGGATGCGCCGCAGGTCGGGCCGCGGCGGCGTGGTCGTCGGGTCGGGGTGGTCGATGGTCGCCTCCAGGTAGGAGCCCTCGACGATCGCCGTGGCGAAGAGGCGCAGCTGGGCGGTCGTGCGCGCGAGCTCGCCCGTCAGCCGAGTCGTCCCGAGGTGCGACTCCTCGTCGGCCAGCGGGATCAGTTCGCCGGCCGCCGCGTCGAGCGCATCGGCGACGGCCGTGAGCCACGTCGCGCGCTCGGCGGCGGTCGAGGCGACGGTGGTCGCGAACGCGGCGCGCGCGGCCGCGGCTGCGTCACCGATGGCGTCGGCTCCTGCGGTCGCGGCCGATGCCGCAGTGTCGATGGCGATGGGCGCGATGCTGGTCATGGTTCCTCCAGGGTCATCGGATGCCGCGGCATCCGTGCACGTCAATTGAATCGGATGCCGAGCCCGGGCTGCCCCGTCGTGCGCACCTCGGCGCCGGTCACGGCGACGGGGGAGGGCGATGCGAGCGCGCCGAGCGCCTCGAAGGAGGCGTCCTCGACGGACTCGACGAGGTGGTCGCCGGGCAGGGCCAGGGCGAGCTGGGCCGAGAGCTCGAGCAGCAGGTGCGGCGCGAGGTCGACGCCGCGATCCTCCGCGAGATCGGCGATCTCGAGGAACGGCGTGATGCCGCCGACGCGCACGGCGTTCGGCTGCACGATCGACACGGCGCCCGCATCGATGAACTCGGCGAACCGGTAGCGGGTGTGGAGGTTCTCGCCGAGCGCGACGGGCACCTCGATGCGATCGCGCAGCGCGACGTGCGCGGCGAGGTCGTCGGCGCGCAGCGGCTCCTCGATCCAGGCGAGGTCGAACGCGGCGAGCTCGCCGATCGCACACTCGGCCTGCTCGAGGGTCCAGCGCTGGTTCGCGTCGATCATGAGCCGGCGGTCGGGCCCGATGACCTCGCGTACGGCGGCGATGCGTTCGAGGTCGCGCGCGAGGTCGGGGCTGCCGACCTTCACCTTCACGGCGTCGAACCCGGCGGCGACCCAGCGCTCGGCCTGTGCTGCGAGCTCGTCGAGCGGGTAGTGCAGGTTCACGCCGCTGCCGTACACCTCGGCGGTCTCGTGCCGGCGGCCGAGGAGGTCGGTGATGCCGGTGCCGGCGCGGCGGGCGGCGAGGTCCCACAGCGCGAGGTCGAGGCCGGCCATCGCGATGGTCGTGATGCCGCCGCCACCGCCCTCGTGCAGGTGCGCCCAGAGCGGATGCCACAACGTCTCGGCGTCGGCGTCGCGCCCGATCGCGAAGGCGGTGATGTCGTGGTCGAGGTGCGCCCGCACCGCGGCCGCGCCGATCGACGGCGTCCACGAGAAGCCGTACCCGACATCACCCGCGGCGTCCTCGACCACCACCTCGACGAGCGAGAGGTCGCGCACGTCGGGCCCCCACGGCCGCGTGAGCGGCACGCGGATCGCGCGCGTGCGCAGGCTGCGGATGACCTCGGTCACCGCGCCGCCGTCGCCGCGGTGCCGAGGCGCTCGGCGAGGGCGAGCCCGGCGTCGAGGATCGCGCCGAGGCGGGCCTCCTGGTCGGGCGTCGGGTCGACGAGCGGCGGCCGCACGGATCCGACGTCGAGTCCGCGCAGTCGCAGGCCCGCCTTGATGAGCGAGACGCCGAAGCCGGGGGTCTCGTCGCGGAGGCGCACGAGCGGCGTGTAGAACTCGCGCAGCAGGGCCATCCGCGTGGCCTCGTCGCCGTCGGTGTAGGCGCGATAGTGCAGCGCGGCCACTTCGGGGATCATCGCGAACGCCGCCGACGAGTACAGCGGGATGCCGATGCCGCGATAGGCGCCCTGGCTCAGCTCTGCCGTGAGCAGGCCGTTGAAGAACTGCAGGTCGCGTCCGGTCGCCGCGGCGGCGAGCACGATCTCCTGCGCCAGGCCGATGTCGCCCGTGCCGTCCTTGAAGCCGACGACCTTCGGGTTCGCGGCCAGCCGCGTGATGGCGTCGGCCGTGTAGCGGGCGGTGCCGCGGTGGTACACGATGACGGGCAGGTCGGATGCCGCGGCGACCGCCCCGACCCAGGCGACGAGTCCGTCGGTGGTGCCCGACACGAGGTAGGGCGGCAGCAGGAGCAGCCCGTCTGCGCCGGCGTCGGCTGCGCCCCGGGCGAGCTCGATCGCGTGGCCGAGCGGCCCGCCCGCGCCGGCGATGACCGGCACGCGGCCGCCGACCACGTCGACGGTGGCCCGCACGACGTCGATCGCCTCGCGCGCCGCGAGCGCGTGGAACTCGCCCGTGCCGCAGGCGGGGAACACCCCGCCCGGACCCCACGGGAGCCGCGACGCGACGTGCTCGGACAGCACCGCGAGGTCGACGGTGCCCGACGCGTCGAACGGTGTCACGGGGAAGAACAGCACCCCGTCGAACTCGGGTGATGGTGCGGTCATGATGCCCTCGATTCGCTGGGGGAGATGGCGGCGGCCGCGAGCTCGCTGCGCCAGTCGCGCTCGGGCCGCCAGCCGAGGCGGTCGGCGGCCTTGTCGACCGAGAACACGGGCTGCGTGCCGACGAGCGCATCCGCGCCGACGCCGAGCGCCGGCGCGAACTCGCGCCACAGGTCGGCGACCGGGTGGGTGGCGAGCGCGTCGGCCGCCCCGACGAAGAACCCCTCGCCGTCGACGGCGTCGGCGGGCGCGGCGAGCCAGGCGTCGACGAACGCCCCGGCGTCCCGGGCGTCGAGGTAGTTGAAGAGGCTGACCGCCGCGAGCGCCGGGTCGGCGAGTCGCTCGGCGATGGTGTGGCCCTGCTGCGTGGGCGCGCCGCGCCACTCCTCGGGCGAGATCACGTAGCAGGGGCGGAAGAACCCGAAGGCGCCCGACGACGTGCGGGCGAACATGCGCACGGCCTCCTCGATCACGGCCTTCGACAGCGCGTAGGCGTTCGCGGGATGCGTCGGATGCGTCTCGTCGATCGGCACGGCGGCAGCCCGCCACGTCGGGGCGCTGTAGCCGACGACGGTCGGGCTCGATGCGGCGAGCACGCGTCGCACGCCGGCCCGGGCGGCGGCGGCGAACACCGTGTGCGCGAGCGCCGTGTTGGTGAGGAGGATCTCGCGCTCGGGGGCGCTGAACGGCACCGCGATGCCCGCGAGGTGCACGACCGCGTCGGGCCGGAGCGCGTCGAGGAGCTCGCCCGTCGCGTGCTCGTCGGCGAGGTCGAGCACGCGCTCGTCCACGCCGTCGAGTCCGGCGGGCGCGCGATCGATGCCGACGACCGAGTGCCCGGATGCCGCGAGCCCGGCGCTCAGGCTCCGCCCGAGCCGGCCCGACGATCCGGTGACGACGACGTGCATGCGCCCTCCATCAGGGGTGTTGAGAAACCGCTTTCTCGACGAGAGCCTAGGCGACGTCCGCGGCGCCGGGCAACTCGGTGGTTACACTGAGGAACCGGTTTCCCGGCCGAGGCGCACGGCGCGTCACGAGCCGCGGGTCGGCCGCGACGTCGACGGACTCGGCGCGAAGGAGGGCAGCACATGGGCGAGCGGAGTCGTGCCACGACGATCGCCGACGTGGCCGCGCACGCGGGCGTGTCGCAGGCCTCGGTGTCGCGCGTGCTGAACGGCAAGCAGACCGTCGATCCGGCCATCGTGCGGCGCGTGCAGGCGTCGATCGCGACGCTCGGCTACTCGCCCAGCGTGGCGGCTCGCAGCCTCGTGCACGGCCGCAACGACACGATCGCCATGGTCGTGCCCGACCTCGAGAACCCGCTGTTCCAGGGCATCCTCAAGGGGCTGAGCCTCGCCGCGGCATCCGACGGCTATCGCGTGCTCGTCGCCGACACCGCCGAGCAGGTCGACGACGAGGAGGCGACCGCGATCGAGGCGCGGCACCGCTGCGACGCGATCGTGCTGTGCGCGCCACGCATGCCCGAGCAGCGACTGCGCCGGCTCGTGGCGCAGGTCGCCCCCGTCGTGGTCGTGAACCGTCCGCTCCCCGGCGCCGACGTGCCGATCGTGGGCGTCGACTACGTGCGCGGCATCCGCGACCTCGTCGAGCACCTGCTCGCACTCGGCCACCGCCACCTCGCGTACGTCAGCGGGCCCGCCACGAGCGCTTCGAACGCCGAGCGCCTCCGCGGCGTGGAGGAGGCCGAGCAGGCGCATCCCGAGCTGCGCATCGACGTGGTGCCCGGCGGCTCCCGGCTCGACGACGGCTACGCGCTGGCCGAGACCGTGCTCCGCGCCCGCGACGAGGGCGCGACGGCGGTCATCGCGTTCAACGACCTCGTCGCCCTCGGACTCATGACCCGCCTCCGCCAGCTCGGCGTCGACGTGCCGGGCGACCTCTCGATCGCCGGCTTCGACGATGTGCCGATGGCGGGGTTCGCCACGCCGAGCCTCACGAGCATGTCGGTGCCCCGCGGCGAGATCGGCGCCCAGGTGTGGGCGCGCCTGCGCACGCTCATCGCGGGCGGCCCGATCGAGCACTCCGTGCTCTACCGGCCTCGGCTCGAGGCGCGCGACAGCACGGCGCCGCTCGCATGACAGGCGTCGCGGCATCCGTGGTGACGTCGTCGGTTCCGTCGCGCGCGGATCGAGCGGTCAAGCACACGCGCCTCGTCGAGCTGCTCGACCGTCGCGACGCCGGGTCGCTCGTGCTGCGCACGCACACCGCCCTCGGCTGGGCGCTCGACGGCGCGCGCACGCACGTCTCGCTCGCGGGCGATCCGGTCGTCGCGGCCGTCGTCACGCGCCAGGGCATCGAGCTCCGGGTGTTCGACAACGAGGCCGATCGGATGCTCGATGAGGAACTCGGCGACGCGAGCGACCTCGTCGTCACCCGGGTGCCGTGGCACGACCCGCTCGCCCGCGCCGGCATCGCCGAGCTCGAGGAGGCCGACGTCGCCGCCGAGCTCCGGGCCGCCCGGGCGACGCTGCTGCCCGCCGAGCTCGCCCGCTACCGCGGCCTCTGCCGCGAGGTGGCGGAGGTGCTGACGGATGCCGCGCTCGTCGTCGACCCGTCCGACGCCGAGCGCGACGTGGCCGCACGGCTCGCGGGCGACCTCGTCGCGCGGGGCATCGACCCGCTCGTCACGCTCGTCGCCGGACGGACGCGGCTCGCCCACCGGCATCCGCTGCCCACCGACGCGCCGCTCGGCGACCGCGCCATGCTCGTGGTGTGCGGGCGCCGGCACGGGCTCATCGCGAACGCGACGCGCTGGGTGCGGTTCGGGCCGGCCGATCCGATCGAGGCGGATGCCGCGCGCCGTTTCCTCGACGTCGAGGCGGCGTTCCTCGATGCGACGCGGCCGGGCGCGACGCTCGGCGACGTGTTCGCCGCCGGCACCGCCGCCTACGGGGCCAACGGGTTCGACCCCGCGGAGTGGCGACGCCATCACCAGGGCGGCGCCGCCGGCTACGCGGGCCGTGATCCTCGGGCGGTGCCGGGCATCGCCGACGTGGTGCAGGCGGGCCAGGCGTTCGCGTGGAACCCCACGGCGCCCGGCGCGAAGGTGGAGGACACCGTGCTGCTCGGGGCATCCGGCGTCGAGGTGTTGACCCTCGACCCGCGTTGGCCGACCTCCCGGGTCGGCGGACGCGAGCGCCCGATCGAGCTCGAACGCGGTTCGCACGACGCCGCCTGACCCCCCGGACCGGGGCCATGAGGTTCCGTCAGCACCGCGATCGCGGCGCGGTAGCATCCACCATGAGCCAGCCGACGGCACCCGATGGCCACGGCGCCGGGCGCGACGTTCCGCCGCCCGACGGGGAGTCCGACGGAGGGCAGCCGCCCGGCGCGAGACCGAGGCGCCGGGCGCTCCTGTGGACCGTGATCGCCATCGGGGTCGTTGCGATCGTCGTCATCGCGGTGATGATGTGGTCGGGGTCGCAGGGCTCTGTGTCGGATGCCGCGCAGCCGCCGTCATCCGCCGCCGAGACCTCCGGTCCTGCCGACGCCGGGTCGCTCGACCCCGAGCTCGTCGCGGAGCTCGAGACGGCGCTCGACGAGGGGTTCGCGGCATCGGGCGTACCGGGCGTCATCATCGGCGTGTGGATCCCCGGCGAGGGCGAGTGGGTGTCGGAGCGAGGGGAGGCCGAGGTCGGCACGGGCGAGCCGATCGGACCCGACAACCAGCAGAAGATCGGCAGCATCACCAAGACCATCGTCAGCACCGTCATGATGCAGGTGATCGGCGAGGCCGGGTTCGACGTCGGCCTCGACGACACGCTCGACCGCTGGTACCCCGACTTCCCCGAGGCGTCGACCATCACGGTGCGGATGCTGCTGAACCAGTCGAGCGGCGTCGGCGAGTCCGGGCGGGCGCAGGTCGATCGCATCTGCGCCGACCCCCACGGGATCCCGACCCCCGACGAGCTCATCGCGATCGGCGCGGCGACGCCGCGAGCCGACTTCGCACCCGGCGACGGATTCGCGTACTCGAACACGAACTACTACCTGCTCGGCGGCATCCTCGAGCAGGTGACCGGCACGGACCTCGCCACGCTCATCCACGACCGCATCACCGAGCCGTTCGGCATGGACCGCAGCCGGTTCGCGCCCGATGGACAGGTCACCGCACCGCTCACCCACGGCTACTCCGTCTTCTGCCCGGAGCTCGGGTCGCCGGTCGACACCGTGGACTGGTCGAACGGCCAGAGCTGGGCCGGCGGGGGCATGGTGTCGACGCTCGACGACCTGCATGCGTGGGGTGAGGCCCTCGGTGAGGGCGCGGGCGTGACGCCCGAGCTGCAGGCACGACGGTGGTCGGACCTGGCGCCGAACTTCGGTCGGAGCGGGGCGAGCTACGGCCTCGGTGCCGGCGTCGAGTTCGACGAGGCCACGGGCTGCGTGCTCGCCATCTCCCATGCCGGCGCCGAGCCGGGGTACGGCACGAACCTCGCCTACTACCCGCAGACCGGGGCGGTGCTGGCCATGCTGGGGAACGGCGACGGCGCCACCGGCGAGGCGGTGCAGGAGGTCGGGAAGGCGCTGGCGCCGATCCTCGGTCCGATCCTCAACGGTTCGCCGACCGAGCCGTGCGCGGCGCCGTGGGCGGTCGGCGGAAGGTAGGCGGCGCTCCGGGAGTGCGGCCCTTCGGCACTCCGGCACTTCGGCAATCCGGGACGGAACTCCGGAACTCCGGAACTCCGGCACTTCGGTACCGTCGATTCGGAGACGAACGAGATCCGACGCGCGTGAGCGCCCGTCGCCGTGTACGCTGGGATAGCGCTTTCCCACGGAATCGCTTCCGAGTGACGAGCGCGCACGGATCGACGACGAACCCGAAGGAGACCGATGACCGACATCCGCTTCGACGAGGCCGACGATCGGCTCCTCCTGCGCGCCGGCGACGCGGTGCTCGCCGAGTACGTCGCCCGACCCGACCATCCGACGTACGAGTCGCCTCGGCCGTACTTCAGCCCCATCCGCACGCTCGGCGGCGAGCTCGTCTCGCTCTACCGCCCGCACGACCACGTCTGGCACAAGGGCATCGCCTGGTCGCTGCCGGTCGTCGGGGACGAGAACTTCTGGGGCGGCCCGACCTTCGTGCGGGGCGAGGGCTACGTGCAGCTGCCGAACAACGGCGAACAGCGGCACGTCGCGTTCGAGCGCGACCAGGCGACGGATGCGGCGGGGCGCGTCGGCCCCGCGACCGGCACCGCCCGCGTCGTCGAGCGCCTCGAGTGGATCACGCAGGCGGGCGAGTCGATCTTCGAGGAGGAGCGGACGCTCGCGGCATCCGTGCTCGACGACGACGCATGGCTGCTCGGCTTCGCGACGGGCCTCACGAACACGACCGACCGACCGATCCCCATCGGGTCGCCGACGACCCGCGGACGCGAGAACGCCGGCTACGGCGGGCTGTTCTGGCGCGGACCGCGCTCGTTCACGGGTGGGCGGCTTCTCGCGCCCGGCCTCGCGGGCGGCGACGAGCTGCGCGGCACGCGCGCGCCCTGGATGGGCTTCAGCGGCCGGCACGACGAGACGGACACCGCGTCGACGATCGTGATGGTCGACGATCCGGCGAACCTGCAGCACCCGCCGCAGTGGTTCGCACGCAGCGACGACTTCGCGTGCCTGTGCCCTGCGCCCTTCTTCAGCGAGGAGCACGTCGTCGAGCCGGGCGCGACGCTCGTGCTCCGCTACGGCGTCGTCATCGCCGACGGCGAGAGCGACCCCGAGCGGGCAGCCCGGCTCGCCGACGCCGCCGCGGCCCGATTGCCCGGCCTGTTGGGCGCGCCGTGACCCTGCCCGCGTTCCCCGGCGCGACCTCCGTGAGCGCGCTCGCCGTGTACGACGCGGTCGCGTCCGACGGGCTCGCGGGCGGCACGCCGCACCTGCACACCGTCTCGGCCGAGGCCTACCTCGTCGTCGGCGGCCGCGGGCGGCTGCACACGATCGACGGTTCGGGCACGTTCGCCGAACGCCGGCTCGCGCCCGACGACCTCGTCTGGTTCGCGCCGGGCGTCATCCACCGGGCGGTGAACGACGGCGGGCTCGACGTGCGCGTCGTCATGCAGAACACAGGCCTGCCCGAGGCGGGCGACGCGGTCATGACGTTCCCCGACGAGGTGCTCGCCGACCACGGGCGATACGCGGATGCCGCGGCGCTGCCCGGCCCCGAGGCATCCGACGTCGACCGGCTGACGGCCGCCGTCGCGCGTCGCGACCTCGCGGTCGCGGGCTACCGTGCGCTGTTCCGCGACGACGGGAGCGTCGACCCCGACCGGCTCGCCCGCCTGCACGAACGGGCGACCGCCCTCGTGCGTCCGCGCGTGCCCGAGTGGCGTGAGCGCTGGAAGTCCGGCGCGCTCGCCGCCGCACACGACACGGGCGACCGCCTCGACGCGCTCGAGGCCGGCGACGACCCGGGGCTCGCCGAGGCCCGCGTGGCCACGGCGTCCGACGTCCCCGCCTACGGCATGTGCGGCCGGCTGCGCCGCTACGAGACCCAGCCGGCCCGAGCCGGCCGCATCGAAGGAGACCGATGACCGAGTCCACCCCGCTCCGCGCCGCGATCGTCGGCACCGGGGCGATCGCCAACGCCCACGCCGAGGTCCTCCTGGCGACGCCCGGCGCCGAGCTCGTCGCCGTCGTCGACCGCGACCGCTCGCACGCCGAAGGGTTCGCCGAGCGCTGGGGCGTGCCCGCCGTCTTCGACACGCTCGCCGAGCTGCTGGCCGCGGGCGTCGCCGACGTGCTGCACGTGTGCACCCCGCCGGGCGTGCACGCCGAGCAGTCGATCGCGGCGCTCGACGCCGGCCTCCACGTGGTCTGCGAGAAGCCCGCCGCGCTGTCGCTCGACGAGCTCGACGCGATGACGGATGCCGCGACGCGCAACGACCGGCGCCTCGCCGTCGTGTTCCAGCAGCGCACCGGCTCCGCGGCGGCGCACGTGCGCTCGCTGCTCGACTCGGGCGCGATCGGACGCCCGCTC
This sequence comes from Agromyces sp. NPDC055661, assembly GCF_053618135.1. NCBI lineage: Bacteria > Bacillati > Actinomycetota > Actinomycetes > Micrococcales > Microbacteriaceae > Agromyces > Agromyces sp. NPDC055661. Next base: position 696,927 of record NZ_JBSHHC010000001.1, on the reverse strand, counting down.
GTGGCGACGTGCGAGACGCTCTGGTTCCGCGACCCGGCGTACTTCGCGGTGCCGTGGCGCGGCAAGTGGGCGACCGAGGGCGGCGGGCCGACGCTCGGGCTGGGCATCCACCAGATCGACCTGCTCGCCTGGCTCCTCGGCGACTGGGCGAGCGTGCAGGGCCAGCTCTGGCGCCTCGACCGCGAGACGCAGATGGAGGACGTGTCGACCGCGGTCATCGCGTTCGCGGGCGGCACCATCGCGTCCGTCATCACGAGCGCGCTCTCGCCGCGGGAGGTGAGCACCATCCGCATCGACACCGAGCACGCCACCGTCACGGTCGACCACCTCTACGGGCACGGCCACGAGCACTGGCGCATCACGCCCGCGAAGCACGTCGACCCCGAAACGGCGGCCGCCTGGGCCCTGCCCGACGTCGAGGAGGCGAGCGGCCACGCGCCGCTCCTGCGCGACATCTACGCGGCGCTCGCGTCGGGCGAGCCGCTGCCGTCGACGGCGTCGGATGCCACGCGCTCGTTCGAGCTCGTCACGGCGATCTACTCGTCGGCGTCGAACGGCGGCTCCGTGGTGACGCCGGCGACCCTGCGCGCCGACGCGGATCGCCGTCGGAGCCTCGAGAGCCCCGTCACCGACCTCCGTCGTGCCTGACGACGACGCCCTGTTCCACGACCCGGTCCACGACGGGGCGACGGATCCCACCGTCATCCGCCACCGCGACACGGGGGAGTCGTGGATGTTCTACACGCAGCGCCGCGCGACCGTCGACGAGCCAGGGGTGTCGTGGGTGCACGGCACGCGCATCGGCGTCGCCCGGTCGGCGGACGCGCTCGAGTGGCGGTACGCCGGGACGGTGGCGGGCCTCGAGCTCGGCGTCGGCCGCGCCGGCGAGACGCATTGGGCGCCCGAGGTCATCGACGACGGCGAGCGGTACCGCATGTACCTCACGGTCATCGACGGCGTCTTCGCCGACTGGGATCATCCGCGACGTATCGTCGAGTACGTGAGCGACGACCTGGAGCACTGGACCGTCGTCGGCGAGGTGCCGTTGGACTCCGACCGCGTGATCGATGCGTGCGTCGCGCGGTGCCCCGACGGCCGGTGGCGGCTCTGGTACAAGGACGAGGCCGACGACTCCACCACGTGGGCGGCGGTGAGCGACGACCTGTCGGACTGGCAGGTCGAGGGTCGCGCGATCGGCGGCCGGCCGCACGAGGGCCCGAACGTGTTCGAGCTCGGCGGCTGGTGGTGGATGCTCGTCGACGAGTGGCGGGGGATGGGCGTGCACCGCTCGAACGACGCCGTCACGTGGACGCGGCAGGGCGGCGCGGACGAGGTCATCCTCGGCGAGCCCGGACATCGTCGCGGCGACGAGACCTTCGGCCGTCATGGCGACGTCGTCGTCGACGGCGATCGCGCCGTGCTCTACTACTTCACGCACCCGCACTGGGACGGCTCCGAGCTGGGCTCGAGCGACGCCGCGGCGGCCCGCCTGAGCGCCGTGTTCACCGCTCCGCTGTCGGTTGTGGACGATCGGCTCGTCTGCGACCGCGACGCCCCCATCGACCGAAACCCGTCATGACCAGCCACTCCACCGCCCGAAATGCCGGCGGCCGCAGCATCCGGATAACGAATTGAAACGATTTTCCCTCCGCAGTTGACGACATGGGGTCGAAGGGCTACATTTGGGGAAGCGCTTTCCCACCAGCGTGAACCCGCACCAGGCAGACAGAGACGTTTCCGGGAGGACAACGATGTTCAACATTCGCAAGCGCCGCATGGCGGCGGCCGCAGCAGCGCTCACCGCGAGCGCCGCGCTCGTGCTCACGGGCTGCTCGGGCGGCGGCAGTGACGAGGCGGCGGCCACGTACGACCCCGACGAGAAGGTCACCCTCAACCTCGCGTTCTGGGGCAACGACGTGCGCGCCGCGATGTACGACGAGGCGATCGCCGCCTTCAACGAGGAGTACCCGAACATCACGGTGAACACCTCGTTCCTCGGCTTCCCCGAGTTCTGGGAGAAGCGCCAGACCGAGGCGGCCGGCGGCGGCCTGCCCGACGTCATGCAGTTCGACTACTCGTACCTCCGCCAGTACTCGGAGAACGGGCTCCTGCTCGACCTGACCCCGTACCTCGGCAACATCATCGACACCGAGCCGCTGTCGCAGCAGATCCTCGACATCGGCGTCGTCGGCGGCGAGACCACCGGCATCCCGACCTCCACCAACGCGTGGGGCATGTACACCAACCCGAAGCTCCTCGAGTCGGTCGGCGTCGAGGACTACGAGGGCGGCGGCAGCTGGGAGGACTACGACGCCTGGATGAAGGAGGTCAGCGACGCCGGTGCCGGCGCGATCTTCGGCGGCACCGACTACACCGGCCGCATCCAGAACTTCGAGATCCAGCAGCGCGCCGAGGGCAAGGACCTCTTCACCGAGGACGGCGAGCCGAACTTCACCGAGGAGGACCTCACGAAGTTCTGGGAGCAGGCCGACGGCATCCGCACCGACGGCACGGTCATCGGCCAGCAGAAGCTGGAGGAGGTCTACCCCCTCTCGGGCTTCGACTCGGCGCTCACCACGAGCGAGCTGACCTGGGACAACTTCGGCGCCGGCTACCTCGGCAACCTCGGCGAGAACTTCACCGAGCTCGGCCTCGTCGCCCCGCCGGTGACGGAGGAGGGCGCGAAGGACCTGTACCTCAAGCCCTCGATGCTCCACTCGATCGCCTCGACGACCGAGCACCCCGAGGCCGCGGCCACGCTGCTCAACTTCCTCGTGAACGCGCCCGAGGTCGGCGCCGCCTTCGGCACCAACCGCGGCATCCCCGCGTCGGAGACGCAGCTCGAGGGCGCTGAGCTCGATCCGCTGGGCCAGCAGATCGCGGACTACGAGCAGTCCATCGCGGACCGCCTCGGCGACGCCCCGCCCGTGCCGATCGTCGGCTACGGCACCCTCGAGGAGAAGTTCCGCCAGCTCGGCCAGGAGCTCGGGTTCGGCACCGTCACGGCGGCCGACGCGGCGAAGCAGTTCTTCGACGAGATGGACGTTGTCCTCAACCAGTAACACCTGAGCAGTCAAGCCCGGGCCCGGTGGGGCGCGACCCCGCCGGGCCCGGGTACTGTTTTCTCGCAGGAACCGGAGAACCACAGTGAGCACGGAAACCGAATCGATCGTCACGGCGGAAGCCGGGTCGAGCAGCGTGCGGAAGGCCATGCGCCAGGTCCGCCGCGCCGAGGCCAAGGTCCCCACGACCGCCGGCCGCCGGGCGCACAACCGCAAGGAGACGGTCGCCGGGTACGGATTCCTCGTGCCGTGGATGATCGGCTTCCTCGGCCTGACGGTCGGGCCGATGATCTTCTCGCTGTACCTCGCGTTCACGAAGTACAACCTCTTCACCGAGCCGAAGTGGATCGGCCTCGACAACTTCGTGCGCATGTTCACGGAGGACCCGAACTACATCCAGTCGGTGCAGATCACCCTGGTGTACGTGCTCGTGGGCACCCCCATCAAGCTCGCCGCCGCCCTCGGCATCGCGATGCTCCTCAACTACCGCGACCGGGGCTCGGGCTTCTTCCGCTCGTCGTTCTACGCCCCGTCGCTGATCGGCGCCTCGGTCTCGGTCGCGATCGTCTGGCGGGCCATGTTCTCCACCGACGGGCCCGTCGACGACACCCTCAGCTTCTTCGGCATCGACATCGGCGGCTGGGTCGGCAACGTGGCCCTGGTCATCCCGATGATGATCCTGCTCGCGGTGTGGCAGTTCGGCGCCCCGATGGTGATCTTCCTCGCCGGGCTCAAGCAGATCCCGCAGGAGCTGTACGAGGCCGCCGAGGTCGACGGAGCCGGGCCGTGGCACAAGTTCCGCAACGTGACGATCCCGATGCTCTCGAGCGTGATCTTCTTCAACCTGCTGCTCGAGCTGATCAACGCGTTCCAGGTGTTCGCGTCGGCGTACATCATCTCGAACGGCTCGGGCGGCCCCGCGGGCATGACCAACTTCTACACGCTGTACCTCTACAAGCGCGGCTTCGCCGACCTGCAGATGGGCTACGCCTCGGCGATGGCGTGGGTCCTGGTGATCGTGGTCGCGATCATCGCCTTCATCCTGTTCAAGACCCAGAAGTCCTGGGTGCACTACGCCGGAGAGAACCGATGACCACCTTCGAAGCCCCTCGCGTCGAGGTCGTCGAGAACGCCCTCGAGCCCACCGCCCCGCCCCGCCGGCGCCGCGTGAAGCGCAAGACGATCAACACCGTGATCTGGTTCGTGGTGCTGCTCGCGCTGACCGCGATCGTGCTCTACCCGCTGGTGTGGCTGTTCTTCTCGACGTTCAAGCCGTCGAGCGAGTTCGGCCAGAACCAGGGCCTGATCCCCAACAACCCGACGTTCGACAACTACACGAAGGTCGTCGAGGGCATCGCCGGCACGCCGCTGTACCAGTTCTTCGCGAACTCGTTCTTCATCGCGATCATGGCCGTGATCGGCACCCTGATCTCATCGGCACTGGCCGCGTACGCGTTCGCCCGCATCAAGTTCAGGGGCGTCGGCATCCTGTTCGCCGCAATGATCGGAACGCTGCTGCTGCCGTTCCACGTGATCATCATCCCGCAGTACATCATGTTCCAGAAGCTCGAGCTGGTGGACACGTACGTGCCGCTGATCCTGCCGAAGTTCCTCGCCACCGAGGCGTTCTTCGTGTTCCTGATCGTGCAGTTCATCCGCAACATCCCCCGCGACATGGACGAGGCGGCTCGCATCGACGGCGCCGGGCACATCCGGATCTTCTTCTCGATCATCGTGCCCCTGATCAAGCCAGCCCTCATCACGAGCGCGATCTTCACGTTCATCTGGACCTGGAACGACTTCCTCGGCCCGCTGCTGTACGTCAACAGCCCCGAGAAGTACCCGCTCCCGATCGCACTGCGGCTCTACAACGACGCCACGTCCACCAGCGACTACGGCGCCACCGTGGCCGTGTCCTTCCTCGCGCTCGTGCCGATCCTGATCTTCTTCATCGTGTTCCAGCGGTTCCTCGTCGCCGGCGTCGCCACTCAGGGACTCAAGGGCTAGGGGCGAGCGGATGTCACGAGTCGACCGCGCCGCACGTCGCGCCGCCCTCTCGGGGAGCGGTCCGACCCGTGGCGAGACCGCGCACGAGGCTCGGTTCCCGGGCGCCCGCGGAGCGTTCTCGCTCCTCGGCGAGGTGCTCTACGTCGGCATCCTCGTGGCGGTCGTCTCGATCCCCGTCGTCACGCTCCCGGCCGCGCTCGCGGCGGGCGTGCGCCACCTGCGCCGATACCTCAAGGCCGACGACTCGGGCCTCACCTGGTTCTGGCGCGACGTGCGCGCGGGGCTCGTCGGCGGCATCGGCATCGGCGCGGCATCCCTCGTGCTCGCCCTCGTGCTGGCGCTCGACATCGACCTCGCCGGCACCGGCGTGCTGCCCGGCGGCCCGGTCGTGGCGGCGATCGGCTGGGCCGGACTCGCGGCGCTCGCGCTCGCGCTGTTCACCGCCGCCGGACGCTGGACGCCCGGCGGGGGCTGGCTCGGCGCGCTGCGCGAGGTGCCCGGCGCGGTGCGCCAGGACCCGGCGGGCGCCGCGTACCTCGTGGCGACCGCGGTGTTCGCGGGTGTCGTGACGTGGCAGCTGCTGCCGCTCGTCATCCCGGCACTCGGCTGCGTCGCGCTGGCGATCGTGGCCGTGCCCGAACGTCCGCGCCGCGGACACGACGTCGACGCGTGAGCGCGCCCCGGCGCCCGCTCCCGGCCTGGGCCCAGGACGCGAGCCTCGGCATCTTCGTGCACTGGGGCCCGTACTCGGTGCCGGCGTGGGCGGAGCCCTCCGGCGCGCTCGGCGCGGTGCCCGACGACGAGTGGTTCGCCCACAACGCCTACGCGGAGTGGTACGCGAACACGATCCGCATCGAGGGCTCGCCCGCTGCCGAGCACCACGCCCGCGAGCACGGCGGCGCCCCCTACGCGGCGTTCCTCGACGCGTGGACGGCCGAGGCCTACGACCCCGCCGACTGGGCTCGCCTCTTCCGCGAGGTCGGTGCCGACTACGTCGTCCCCACCACGAAGCACCACGACGGCGTCGCCCTCTGGGACGCGCCCGGCTCGGGTGAGCTCACGACCGTCGCGCGCGGCCCCCGCCGCGACCTCATCGCGCCCCTCGCCGACGCCGTCCGCGCCGAGGGCCTGCGCTTCGGCGTGTACTACTCGGGCGGACTCGACTGGGCGTTCACCGACCTGCCGCCGCACCGCTCGACGGCCGACGTCACCGACCTGCGGCCGACGGATGCCGCCTACAACGCCTACGCGTTCGACCACGTCGCCGACCTCGTCGACCGCTTCGCCCCCGAGGTGCTCTGGAACGACATCGACTGGCCCGACGCCGGCAAGGAGCCGGGGCCGCACTCGATCGAGGCGCTCCTCGATCGCTATCGCACGGCCGTCCCCGACGGCATCGTGAACGATCGCTGGGGCGTCGACGTCTGGGACTACCGCACCAGCGAGTACGACGCGCACACCCAGCACGAGACCGAGCCGGGGTGGGAGCACTGCCGCGGACTCGGCTTCTCGTTCGGCTACAACCGTGTCGAGGACGAGTCGCTGACGCTCACGCCGCGCGAGCTCGCGCGCCTCTACGCCGACGTCGTCTCGCGCGGCGGACGGCTGCTCCTCAACGTCGGCCCCACCGCGGCCGGCGAGATCCCGGCCGTGCAGCGCCGCACCCTGGAGGGCGTCGCGCCCTGGCTCACCGCGATCAAGCCGCACACGGTCGGTCGCCGCATGCTCGGGGCCGGCGAGGTCGAGGCGACGGATGCCGCGTGGTGGCGGGCATGGGCCGTGCCCGACGGGATCGTGGCGGTCGTCGACGGGCCCGGGGCATCCGTGCGCGCCCTCGACGGGCGACCGGTCACGGCGTTCGTGCTGCCCGACTGACCTCGCCACGGCCCCCGTTCGGAGCCTTGTCGCCGCGGGACCGCGGGCGTAGCCTCATGGCGACTCGCTCGGCGACCTGGGCCCATGCCGTGTTCACCCGCTGCGCCCGCAGCGCCCGGGGTCGGCGTTGCCGGCGAGGGGACTGGGGAGCGACATGGCCATGCACTTCGACGGGATCGTCAACGTCGACATCCGAGACTCCGAGCCCGACTGGACGCCGTTCGAGCCGCCGAAGGCGCCTGACGGAGCGCCGAACGTCGTGTACATCGTGCTCGACGACGTCGGCTTCTCGGCGATGTCGGCCTACGGCGGACCCATCGAGACGCCGAACATCGAGCGGGTGGCCGGCGAGGGCGTGCGGTACACGCAATGGCACACGACGGCGCTCTGCTCGCCCACCAGGTCGTGCCTGCTGACGGGCCGCAACCACACGCGCAACAGCATGGCGTGCATCACCGAGGCGGCGATCGGCTTCCCGAACGCGAGCGGCACCATCCCGCCGGCGAACGGCATGCTCTCCGAGATCCTCGGCGAGCGCGGCTGGAACACCTATGCCGTCGGGAAGTGGCACCTGTGTCCCGACGACGAGATGAACGTCGCCTCGACGCGGCGGAACTGGCCGAGCGGACGCGGCTTCGAGCGCTTCTACGGTTTCCTCGGTGCGGAGACGAACCAGTGGTATCCCGAGATCACCTACGACAACCACCCGGTCGACCAGCCGAAGTCTCCCGAGGACGGGTACCACTTCGGAGTGGACATCACCGACAAGGCCATCGAGTTCATCCGCGACGCGAAGGCGATCGCGCACGAGAAGCCGTTCTTCCTCTACTACGCGCCCGGCGCGGCGCACGCCCCCCACCATGCCCCGAAGGAGTGGGCCGACAAGTACGCCGGCCGGTTCGACGGCGGCTACGAGGCGCTGCGGGGCGAGACCCTCGCCCGCCAGAAGGAGCTCGGCCTCGTGCCGGCCGACACCGACCTGCCGCCGGTGAACCCGATCGGCACCCCCGCGACGAGGACGGGGCCCGACGGGGCGCCGTTCCCCGTGATGGACGAGACCCGGCGCTGGGACGCGCTCTCCGACGACGAGCGGCGCCTCTTCTCGCGCATGGCGGAGGTGTACGCCGGCTTCCTCTCGCACGCGGACCACCAGATCGGTCGGCTCCTCGACTACCTCGATGACATCGGGGAACGCGAGAACACCGTCGTCGTGATCGTGTCCGACAACGGCGCGAGCGGCGAGGGCGGGCCGAACGGCTCGGTCAACGAGATGAAGTTCGCCAACGGCCTGACCGACGACATCGAGCAGAACCTGGCGATGCTCGACGAGCTCGGCGGCGTCAACACCTACAACCACTACCCGAACGGGTGGGCGATGGCCTTCAACACCCCGTTCAAGATGTGGAAGCGCTACGAGTTCAACGGCGGCACGTGCGATCCGTGCATCATCTCCTGGCCGGCCGGGTCGACCGCGCGCGGCGAGATCCGCGACCAGTACCACCATGCCGTGGACATCGTGCCGACGATCCTCGACCTGCTCGGCGTCGAGGCGCCCGCCCGCCTCAAGGGCCACGAGCAGAGCACCTTCGACGGGGTCAGCATGCGCTACTCGCTCGACGACGGCGCGGCGCCGACGGCGCGGCGCACCCAGTTCTACTCGATGCTCGGCTCGCGTGCGATCTGGCACGACGGGTGGAAGGCCATCACGAACCATCCGACGCTGAGCGGCTGGAGCCACTTCAACGACGACGAGTGGGAGCTGTACCACACCGACGTGGACCGGGCTGAGCTGAACAACCTTGCGGCGGAGCATCCCGAGAAGGTGCGCGAGCTCGTGAACCTGTGGTTCGCGGAGGCGGGCCGGAACCAGGCGTTCCCCCTCGACGACCGGTCGGCGCTCGAGATCATGCTCACGCCCCGGCCGCTGCTGTCGCCGCCCCGCGACCGCTACGTCTACTTCGCCGACATGGGCGAGGTGCCCGAGTCGCAGGCCGTCAACATCCGCAACCGCTCGTTCGTGATCGGCGCCCTCGTCGACCTCCCCGACTCGGGTGCCGAGGGCGTGCTCTTCGCGCAGGGGTCGAAATTCGGCGGGCACGCGCTCTACGTCAAGGACGGCCGCCTCCACTACGTCAACAACTTCGTGGGCGTCATGGAGCAGCGCGTCGACGCGACCGAGGACCTGCCGACCGGCGAGCAGCTGATCATCGCCGCGGCGTTCGACAAGGACGGCGGGGAGGGACACGTCGCGACGGGCACGCTCACGCTGTACCACGGCGAGACCGCCGTGGGCAGCGCCCGGATCAAGACGCAGCCGGGCAAGTTCTCGATCGCCGGCGAGGGCCTCACGGTCGGCCGCGACAGCGGCGCGCCCGTCACCGACGACTACCCCGGCGATGCGCCCTGGCCGTTCACCGGCGGCACCCTCCACCGGGTGCGGGTCGACGTGAGCGGCGAGCCGTTCGTCGACCTCGAGCGCGAGGCGCAGGCGATGCTCATGCGGGAGTAGGCGGCTTCACTGCAGTTCCCGCCACCGCACGGACTGCTCGACGGTGACGGCCTCGAGCGCGCAGAGCGCACCCGGTGTCGCGGTCCGGCGGGCCGCCGCGTGCTCGTCGAGCCGCACGGGCGCGTCGGGGTGCAGCGGCAGCATCCGAAGGGTGACGGTCCGCGGCGGGGCGGCGTCGAGCGCGTCGAGGTCGACGTGCCATGGCGTGCCGTCCCAGAAGCGGTCGGCGACGACCTCGCCGTCGACCTCGAGGGTCGCCACGTCGCCCGCCCAGTCCACCGTGAGCACCCGGCGCACGCCCGGGCGGGGCTCGGGCAGGCCGTCGAGCACGGATGCCGCGGCGAGCTCCGCCATCCGCGCGGCATCCGGCGCGGCGGTGCGCTGCGGGGTCCCGCCGTACCGAGGGGGCACGTCGGCGGCGGGCCGCACGGGGATCGCGGTCGGGGCGGCGGCCTCGGGCGGTCGCACCTCCGCCGCGAACGGCACGCGCCGGAAGTCGCCCGCGGCGGCATCCCATTCCTCGACGGCCGGCCCGACCGGCGCCCGCACGACCAGCGACCCGTCCTCGGTCCAGAGCGGATCGGCGCACCGGAGCAGCCGGCACGACCCGTCCGTCGTGAGCACCCACAGACGCTCGGCGTCCGACGGCGGCAGCACCAGGACGTCGAGCGCGCCGAAGCGGTGGAGCACGTGCCCGGCGGGTGGCTGGTGGCTCACCAGGTCGTCGCCGACCATCAGGTCGACGCGCACCCCGGCGTCGGCGAGCAGCACGAGCGTCGGGATCTCGCCCTCGAGGACGGTGACGGCGGAGGCGGTGGCCCAGCGCACGACGACTCCGCCGAGCTCCAGCCCGATGGGCCAGCGTGCGATGGTACCGCTGGGAAGGTCGATCGGCGCGGAGGGCAGCACCAGCTCGCCGCCGTCCAGTGAGAGGGCGAACCGCGCGCTCGTCACGGGCTCGAGCGGCTCGTGCGGCCGATGCACGTTGACGAACAGGAAGCCCGACGTGCCGTCGGACCGGAGCGCCCAGCGCGGCGTCGCCACGTCGTCCTCGTCGGCCGGCAGCGCCTCGGGCAGGCTCGACGTCATGCGGGCCAGGCGATCGCCGAACGCCTCGAGGAACGCGTGCTGGATCCGCAGCGCGGCGTGGCTCGGCGCGAGCACGCCGGCGGCGCCGATCGGTGCGTGGAAGTCGTAGTCGAACCGCGGCAGGTCGTTGGGGTACCCGGTCGCGAGCGACTCCTGGAGGCCGTCGGCCGGGTTCTGCCCGCCCGCGGCCAGGTAGTAGCCCTGCCAGGCCGAGCCGCTGCCGAGCTTCACGTGCGCGACCGCGGCCACGTCGTCGGCGCTCGGAACGGGTCGCCGATGGTACGCGGTGGCCATGCCGCCGCCGAGCTCGCAGGTCGCCGCGGGGAACCGGGTGTCGCGCGGCCGCGGCAGCCGAGGACCCGCGGGCGTGCCCCGGACGTCGGCGCCGATGCCGGGGTCGTCCCACTCGTGCGAGAACCGGAATTGCGCCCGGAATCCGGGCGCCCACGGGGCATCCGAGTCCGACCAGAAGCCGTCGCCGTAGCCGCCGTACAGCGGCAGGACGTCGTCGGGTGGGAGCTCCGCGCCGTCCCAAGCGGTCGCCGTCCAGAGCGGCGCCGACAGGCCGGCCTCGCGGGCGAGGCGCTTCAGGGTCACGAGGTGACCGGGCTGGTCGATGAGCTCGTTCTCGAGCTGGATGCCGACGATGGGCGCGTCGGGCCCGCATCGCGAGGCCAGCTCCGCTCCGACCGCGGCGTACCAGTCCGCGGCGAGCTCGAGGTAGCCCGGGTCGTCGGAGCGATGCCGGACCGGGGCGGCCTGCACCCAGTCGGGGAATCCGCCGTCGCGGACCTCGCCGTGGCACCAGGGGCCGATCCGCACGACCACGTCGAGCCCGGACTCGGCCGCGAGGTCCACGAAGGCGCCGACGTCGAGTCCGTCGTCGAATCGTGGCGGTGCGTCCCGCGACGGCTGGTGGTGGATCCAGAACAGGTACGTCGAGACGATCGTGACACCGCCCGATCGCAGGAGCCGGAGCCGCTCGGCCCACTCCCGCCGCGGGACGCGGGAGAAGTGCAGCTCGCCCGACACCGGCACGGCCGGCCGGCCGTCGACCTCGATCCATCGGTCGGTCAGCGCGATGCGCCGGTGGCGATCGACCTCGTTCGACATCGCCGGACGGGCCGTCGGCGAGGGCCACGGTCGATGGATCACGTGCAACGGCGCCGAGTCGTTCATGCGCCGCCCGCCTCCGTGATCGTCCGGTTCACCCGGCGCATCCAGTCCGCCTCGCGCCACATCGGATGATGCGGTGCGGCGTTCGAGCCGACGACGACGCCCCAGACGCCGTGCTCGAGTGCGGTGCGGATGCCGTGCTCCGCGAGCGCGAGGCCGGCCGCCCCCTCCTCGAACCAGCCGTCGCGCGGCGTGTAGCCGACCCACCCCTCGCCGACCACGGCGGGGACGCCGCGCCACCGCGCCCACTCCGCGATCGCGATGACGCGCGACTCGATCTCGCGCAGCATCACCTCGCGGTACTCCTCGTAGTGGGCGTCGAGCCACGCGTCCCAGGCGCCGGCGTCGATCCAGTCGTACCCGTAGACCATCTGGTCGGTGATGACCGTCGCGTCGAGCTTCCACGGCTTCGGACGGCCGTACTCCGGGAAGGACGGAGCATCCGGCCGGAGGAGGGCCCGGAGCTCCGGGTTCGGGAAGCCCTCCGTGCCCTCCGACCGGATGTCGATGCGGCGCTGCAGGGCGTCGAGCACGCCGTAGCTGTAGACGTGGAACTGCGCCACGTCGAGCCCGTCGGGGAGTCGATGCATCGCGAGGTGCGGCGGCTTGCCGTAGCTCGCGGTGACGAGCTGGTCGGGGTGACGCGTCCGCAGCCGCTCCATGGCGGCCGTGCCAGCAGCTTCGAGCGGCGGGAGGATCGAGAAGTCGACCTCGTTGTGCAGCTCGGTGAACGCGATCACGTCGATGAGCCCGGCGGCGCGGATCTCGTCGAGCAGGCGCCCGAACGCCTCGGCGAGCACGTCGTAGCGGCGCTCGAGCGGCACCGCGTCGATGGCCTCGAACCACCGCGGGTCGGCGGCGAACGCCGTCGACTGCTGGTACTCCCAGCTCGCGAGGATGACGACGACGCCGTGGCGGCGAGCGGACGAGAGCAGTTCGAACAGCCGCGCCCGCACGTCGAGGCGATAACCCCCGGGGGCGTCGTACCACCGGGTCCGCTGCCCGTAGAAGCCGCCGGTCGGCGCTGGGCCGAGCCCCTCGACCTCGAGATCGGACGCGAGGTCGTCGAGACCCGGTCCGCCCGCGACGAGCAGCGGTGCCGCGCAGATGCGCACGGCGTTGAAGCCGCGGTCGACCGTCTCGGCCATGGCCCGCCCGACGTCCTCGTACGACTCGCCCGCACCCGCCCGCGTGTACCAGGAGAAGTCCCAGAGGCACACCGCCAGGCGGGCGGGCAGGTGCTCGGGCACCGGCCCGGTGAGCGAGCCGTCGGGTGCCGCGGGCATCGCCGGTGTTCCGAGGTAGCGCTCGGTCATGCGCGCGCTCCCTCGCCCATCGCGGCCGACAGCCGTCGGCCGTGCGCGGCGGACTCGCGCAGTCGTCGCGCGTCGTCCGCCCTGCGCTCGGCGGTGTCGATCGAGAACAGCAGCAGCTCGGGCAGCGACGTCGCGAAGTAGTCCACGCGATCGGCGGAGGCCTCGAGCTCCGCCGCGCGCGCCTCCAGGCTCGCCCAGACGCGCTCGGCGTCGTCGCCCTCGCCGAGTCGCACGTGGGCGACGCCGACCCACGCGTCCCGGTCGTCGACGACCCTCGTGCCCGCGGCGAGCGGCCCGTCCACGTCGCGGGCGCGACGCCAGGCCGACTCCGCCGCACCCTGATCGCCGCAGGCGAGCTCGGCGTCACCGAGCAGCACGAAGCGCTCTGCGACGATCTCGGCGGGGTGGCGACCCTCGCCGAGGTGCTGGGGAACGCGGATGCCGCCCCTGAGCAGGTCGCGGGCGGCGGCCGGATCCGTCACCATCAGCTCGCGGGCCCTCGCGGCCGACGCCCGATCGAAGACGGCGATGACCCGGCCCTCGCCGCCCTCGAACGGCTGGAACTCGCGGTCGCCCAGGAAGGCCAGCGCGTCGTCGGCGCGGCCGACGTCGACGAGGAGGCCGGCGTACTCGATCGCGAGGTCGTCGCGCACCAGGACGCCCGCGCCCGCTCGCTCGATCGCTGCGAGCCGGGCCTCGGGCCGGGCGCCGCGGACCGCGCCCAGCAGGTCGCGCTCGTAGACCAGGCGTGCATCGTCGGGGGCGAGTTCCATCGCCCGGGCGTAGCGGGCGTCGGCCGTGTCGAGGTCGCCGCCGGTGTTGACGAGTGCGACGGCGGCGTTCCGCCACACGACCGGGTCGTCGATGTCCCCGGCGATCGAGGCGTCGAGCGCTGCAGCCGCGTCGTGGACGCGGCCGGCGTCGAGCAGCCAGCAGCCGAGATAGCCGCTCGCGCGGGCGTCGGCCGGGTCGGCCTCCAGCGCCGCGTCGAGCACGCCGAGGTCGTCGAGGCCCGAGGGGAAGGCGAGTCGCGGGTCGGCGCGCCGGGCGTCGGCGCGCGCCGCACTCGCACCCTCGGTGTCGCCGGCCGCGTCGAGGAACGCCGCGACCGCGTACCCGGCGAGCGGCGCCGGGTTGCCGAACGGGCCGGGCGCGGCCGAGGCGGCGCGCAGGACGAGCCCGATCGCACGATCGGCGTCGCCGAGCCGGTGCACCTCGTGCGCCATCGTGAGCAGCGTGCGCGGGTCGGTCGGCGCGAGCACGTCGTCGAGCGCGGCGAGCAGGGGGTCGAGCGGGTCGTCCGAACGGGCGGCGGCCAGCGCAGCGGATGCCGCGTCGTCGCGTCCGAGGGCGCGGAGTGCGACGACCGTTGCCGCGACGGCCTGCCCGCTGGCCGGATCCGCGCGCGCTGCGGCCTCGGCGAACGACCGGGCAGCGGCGGGGTCGCCGGCCCGCATCGCGAGCCGCGCGCGACCGAGCGCGGCGGGCAGGGCGAGGGCGCCGTCCCACGAGGCCTTCCCGAAGGCGTCGGCCGCCTCGCGGAACCGCCCGAGGCGCTCGAGCGCGAGCCCCCGGAGCAGGTGCACGTCGCCGTGCTCGGGGTTGAGGTTCCGGCGCGTGAGTCGTCGCACGGCGTGGTCGAGGTGATCCAGCACGACGTCGAGCTCCCCGCGATCCCAGGCGAGCCGGGCGAGGCCGACGCGTGCGCGGGAGTCGCCCGCGTCGCGCGCGACGGCCTCCGCGAAGTACGGCTCGGCCGCGCGGGTCGGGTGGCGGTACTGCACGAGGTGCAGGCCGGTGAGGACGAGCTCGTCCGTGCTCTCGATCTCGCCCGGCGCGGGCGGCTCGGTCGCGACCCACGGCTCGCCCGCCGGAGCAGGGTGCGCACGCCAGGCGACGAGCTCGCGGTCGTCGAGCGTCACGACGACGGTGAGGTCGTCGCGCGAGGCGGGCGCCTCCAGCTCGAGCTCGGCGGTGAACGGCTCGCCGGGGCGGACGGCGGGCGTCCACTCGCGCACGGGGACGTCGCCGCGGCGGAGCGTGACGGCGACCGCCGCGTGCTCCGCCGTGGTGGCGACGCCGAGCCGCACGCGGCATCCGTCGACCTCGAGCCCGATCGCGGCGTCGAGCGTCGCCTGGACCGCTGGCCCGATGTCCTGGATCGGGTACCAGTACTGGCGGAACGTGCGCGTCTCGCCGGGCAGCAGCCAGCTGAAGTCGGGCTGGTTGTCGGTGAAGACGCCCGCCATGAGCTCCACGTACGGTCCGTCGCCATCGGTGAGGTGCCGGTCCCAGGCGTGGCCGACCTCTCCGTCGCCCCAGGTCCACTGCTTCTTGCCGGGGGCGATCGCGCGGTCGGCCCAGTGCACGAACCCGGCACCGGCCCGGTGGTCGTAGCCGCCGAAGAAGTCGTCGGCCGTGTCCGTGATCATGTACGAGGTGGGGACGGGGATGTTCGCGTGCACGTCGATGCGGTCGGCACCGGGACGCTCGGCGGCGAGCGCCGGGTAGTCGACGCCGTAGTAGGGGCGGTCCGCGGCGGGGAAGGCGGTGATCGCCCGCCTGGCGTGGTCGGCGACGTGGCGGACGTCCGTCGGGAAGAACGACTGGTAGGCGTCGTGGGCATGCGCCGCCACGTTCGCCCACCACAGGAACGTCTGCGACACGTCGGTCCGGTTGACGAGCCTCGCCTCGAGCTCGATGAGCGCCGAGTCGCCGCGGAGGCGGATGCCGTGGCTGCCGCGCATGCGCTGCAGCGGATCGAGGTCGCTGTGCCAGACCGTCACCGAGCCGTCGTCGTGGCGCTCGATGGAGGTGTCGACGGGGAGGGAGGTCGCCGGCCGGTGGTGCTGCGGCCAGTTGAACTCGACGCCGCCCGAGATCCACGGGCCGGCGAGGCCGACCAGGGCCGGCTTGATGACGTTGTTGCGGTAGAAGAAGTCGTAGTCCCGGGTCTTGTCGTAGCCGATGTGGATCCGACCGCCGAGCTCGGGCAGCAGCACGAGGCGGATCCAGCGATTCTCGAGGTGGATCGCCCGCCAAGCCCGCGGCGTCCGGCCGGGGAGGATCCGGTCGGTGAACGGGATGGGGTAGACCTTGCCGCTCGACCCCTGGTACACGCGCCGCTCGAGGAACAGCGGATAGCGGTCGGGTTCGGCGGGCTCGTAGGTGTCGATCGTGAGCGGCGCCTCCCAGCAGGCGACGCCGCCGGCCTCGATGGCGGCGCGTTCCGCGGCGGGGGCTGCGGGCAGCACGATCGGGTGGTTCTGGTCGGTCACGCCGTCCACGGTACGCCGCGCGTGCGGGCCGGCACATGGTCGATCGAGGGTCGTGCATGGACGTTTCGACGCCCGTGCCATCATGGTCGCATGGAGCGCCGCGAAGGATTCGCGAACCAGCGGCTGAGCGTGGTTCCCCGCCCGGCCGTCGCCGAGGCACTGGCCCGCCCGGTGACCCGCCGGCTGATGGTCACGGATGCCGGGTGGTTCCCCCGCGCCCATCGGCATCTCCGCATCAGGCCGGGTGGTGCCGAGGAGGCGATCGTCATCGTGTGCGTGGCGGGCGGCGGCTGGGTCGACGTCGACGGCACACGGGTGCGGGTCACCCCGTCGACCGCCGTGCTGATCCCGCCGCGCGTGCCGCACTCCTACGGCGCCGATGACGACGAGCCATGGACGATCTGGTGGTGCCACCTGCGCGGCAGCGACCTGGCCGACCTCTGGAGCGCGATCGGCGCCGACGCCGACCGGCCGCTCGTGTCGTTGCGTGCCGTCGACCGGGTGACCGTGCTCCTCGACGAGATCGTCTCGGCGCTCGAGCGCGACCAGTCCCCGGCGCGTCTGCTGGCCACCGCGGGCATCGCGTGGCGACTGATGACGCAGCTCGCCGTCGATCGCCGGCTCCCCGAGCAGGGGGAACCGCTCGAACGGGCGATGCGCTACCTGGAGGAGCGCGTCGACGGCGGCATCCGCGTCTCGGACCTCGCCCGACTCGTCGGCGTCTCGACCTCGCACCTCGGGGCCCTCTTCCGTGACGCCACGGGCGGGGGCGTGCTGGCGTACCACACCGGACTCAAGATGGCGCGGGCGCGGCGGCTCCTCGACACCACCGACCTGCACGTCTCCGAGGTCGGCCGCGAGGTCGGCTACGCCGACCCGTTCTACTTCTCGCGGCAATTCAGCCGGGTGCACGGGATGAGCCCCACCGAGTACCGCGTGCAGCGCAAGGGCTGACCCGGCGCGCGGACTGGGGTCACGCCGATCGTTGACCGCGACACCCGCCGCGGTTAGGTTCGCAAGGTGCGAACCGCGGATGCCTCGACGAGCCGGATACCCATCGGAGCGCCCGGCGCATGATCACGGTCGACGAGCTCCGCGGCATCCGCATCTTCGCGCCCCTGCCGCAGGAGGCGCTCGAGTACCTCGTCGGGGCGGTCGAGGACATCCACCTCGTGCCGGGGGAGTACTTCGCGCACGAGGGCGACGAGCGCGCGCTGTTCGTCGTGGTCGAGGGCGGTGCCGAGATCACGAAGGTGGTCAACGGCGAGGAGCGCGTGATCGGCGTACGGGCGCCGGGCCGCTTCTTCGGTGAGGTGCCCATGACGCTGAGCACGCCGTTCCCCGCGTCGGGTCGGGCGGCCGAGGCGTCGCGCATCCTGAAGCTCGACGTGACGGCCTTCTACACGCTGGCCGTGATGGCGCCGTCGATCCCGGCCCGGGTCGCCGGGCTCGCGCGCCGCTACCTCGACTCGCTGCAGGAGCTCGCGGCCGAGCAGCCCGAGACCGACCTCCGCCTCATCGGACCGCGCCTCGACGCGGGCACGCACCAGGTCGCGACGTTCCTCACCCGCAACCAGGTCGCCTTCGAGCGGGTGACCCTCGACGCCGCCGTCGCGGGCGAGACGTACCCGGTGCTCGAGCGGGCCGACGGCTCCCGATTCGCAGCACCGTCGATGCGCGAGGTGGCGGTCGCGGCCGGACTCGACGTCGAGCCGTCGGCGACCGACTACGACGTCGTCATCCTCGGCGCCGGGCCGGCCGGGCTCACCGCGGCCGTGAACGGCGCGGCCGAGGGCCTGCGCACCGTGGTCATCGAGTCGCTCGCGCCGGGCGGACAGGCGGGCACGTCGACGCGGATCGAGAACTACACCGGATTCCCGTTCGGCATCTCGGGCGACGAGCTGGCCAGCCGGGCCCTCAAGCAGGCGAAGCGCCTCGGGGCCGAGATCGTCGTCACGCGAACCGTGGAGGCGATCCGTCCCCACGGCGACCGGCACGAGATCGTGCTCGATGGCGGCGAGACGCTCCGTGCACCCGTGGTCATCGCCGCGACCGGCGTCGAATGGCGCACGCTGCCCGTGCCGGCCGTCGAGCGGTTCCTCGGCAACGGCGTCTACTACGGCGCCGCCCGCAGCGACGCGGCGATCGCGAAGGGCGCCGACGTCTGCATCATCGGCGCGGGCAATTCGGCCGGCCAGGCGGCGATCTTCTTCTCGCGGCACGCCCGGTCGGTCACGATGCTGGTGCGCGGGCCGTCGCTCGAGGCGAGCATGTCGCGGTACCTCATCGACCAGATCGGCGCGAACGCCGGCATCCGCGTCGAGACCCGCCGCGAGGTCGTCGACCTGCACGGCGACCGCAGTCTCGACGCCGTCGACGTCGTCGATCGGGAGACCGGCACGGTCAGCGGTCGGGACTTCGCCGTCGTGTTCGTGATGATCGGCGCCGATGCCGTCACGGGCTGGCTGCCGCACGACATCGCCCGCGACGAGCACGGGTTCATCCTCACGGGGGCGGATGCCGCGGCCACCGCCGAGTGGACCGCCGACCGTCGTCCGTTCGCGCTCGAGACGAGCACCCCCGGCATCTTCGCCGTGGGCGACGTGCGCTCGGGCTCCGTGAAGCGCGTCGCCGCCGGCGTCGGGGAGGGCGGCATGGCGATCGCGTTCGTGCACCAGTACCTCGCGCTGCAGCGCACGGAGGCGCCCGCCTGACCACCCACCCGCACCACCGCCGCCGTGAGCCCCTGACCGGCACCGTCCGCATCGGAGGATCGAGATGACCGCACCCGTCCGCCCGCCGTTCGACCCCGAGCTCGGACCGGCGCTCGCCGCGCTTCCGGCGTTCTTCACGACGCTCGAGCCCGCCGGGATCGCCGAGTTCCGCGCGGCGCTCTCGTCGCCGCCCCCGATCGCCGACGTGATCGCGGGGCGGCCGGTCGAGGTGAGCGACCACGCCGTGGCGAGCGCCGACGGCACGGAGGTCGCCGTCTCGGTGCTGCGCCGGACCGACCACGCGGGCTCGGGGCATCCGGGCGCCTACTTCGTGCACGGCGGGGGCCTGGTCGCCGGTACCCGCTGGTCGCTCGGCGCCATGCTCGTCGACCACGTGCTCGAGCACGACGCCGTCGTGGCCGCGGTCGAGTACCGTCTGGCTCCCGACGCTCCCGACCCGGCGCCGCTCGAGGACACCTACGCCGGATGGACGTGGTTCACCGACCACGCCGACGAGTTCGGCTTCGATCCCGCGCGCGTGCTCATCGGCGGCCAGAGCGCGGGCGGCGGCCTCAGTGCGGGCGCCACGCTGCTCGCGCGCGACCGGGGCGGGCGGATGCCGCTGGCGCAGCTGCTCATGTGGCCGATGCTCGACGACCGGGTCGCGACCGCCTCAGCGCGGCAGGTCGACGGCGTCGGCATCTGGGACCGCACGAGCGACGTCACCGGCTGGACGGCGCTGCTCGGCGATCGCCGCGGCACGGACGACGTCTCGCCGTACTCGGCGCCGGCACGCATGGCCGACCTCTCGGGGCTGCCGCCGACGT
This sequence comes from Agromyces sp. NPDC055661, assembly GCF_053618135.1. NCBI lineage: Bacteria > Bacillati > Actinomycetota > Actinomycetes > Micrococcales > Microbacteriaceae > Agromyces > Agromyces sp. NPDC055661. The sequence continues at coordinate 677,074 of NZ_JBSHHC010000001.1, read as the reverse complement.
ACCTCGAGGTGGGCGGCGTCGAGGTGTTCCGCGACGAGGTCGTCGCCTACGCGAGCCGGATCTGGGCCGCGGGCGGCAGTGCGGAGCTGCACGTGTGGCCCGGCGGCTTCCACGGGTTCCAGAACGTGGTGCCCGGTGCGGCCGTCTCGCGCACCGCGGTGGCGACGCGCGAGGCCTGGGTCCGCCGCGTGCTCGGGTGAGCGGGGCGGATGCCGCGGCGAAGACCGACTTCAGCGAGGAGGACGTCGGCGCGGCATCCGCTCAGCCCTTGGTGGCCCCCGCGGTCAGGTCGGCCTTCCAGAAGCGCTGGAGCGAGACCATGAGCACGACGAGCAGGATGACCGAGACGGCCGAACCGGTCACCACGAGCGTCGTGAACGCGGGGTCGCGCTGCGTCTGCGAGTTCCAGAGCGTCAGGCCGAGCGTGATCGGGAACCGCTTCGGGTCATTGAGCATGACGAGCGGCAGCAGGTAGTTGTTCCAGATCGTCACGAACTGGAACAGGAAGATCGTCACGATCGCCGGCGTCATCATGCGGGTCGCGATCGAGCCGAAGATGCGCAGGTCGCCGGCGCCGTCGATGCGCGCCGCCTCGATCACCTCGTCGGGCACCGACGCGTTCGCGTGGATGCGCGCGAGGTAGACGCCGAACGGGCTGACCATGCAGGGCAGCAGCACGCTCCAGTACGAGCCCGTGAGGCCGACCGCGTTCAGCAGGAAGTAGAGCGGCAGCGCGATCACGGTGGCGGGCACGAGCACGCCGCCGAGGATCGTCCAGAACAGGGCCTCCTTGGCCGGGAAGGCGTACTTCGCGAAGGCGTAGCCGGCGCCGACCGAGATCACGGTCGCGACCAGGGCCCCGACGCCCGAGTACAGGATGCTGTTCAGGATCCAGATCGAGAACGCCCCGCCGTCCTGCGTGAACAGGGCGACGAGGTTCTCCCACGCCTGCGGGCTGTCGGAGAACCAGAGGCCGAACGTCGAGTAGAGGTCGCCGGGCGACTTGGTCGCCGCGATGAGCACCCAGGCGATGGGCAGCAGGAAGTAGACGGAGGCCGCGACGAGCGCCGCGTTGACGAGCACCGCGCCGGCCGTGCCGCCCGGGCGGCCGGGGCGCGCGAGGTGGGTCGTCGGCGACGTGGGCTGGGGGCGGGACGTGCGTGCCGCGGGGGGCGCGGGCGCTTCGGTGGTCACCATGCGCGGTTCCCCTTCCGATTGACGATGCGGAGGAACAGGGCGGAGAACGCGAACGCGAGCAGCGCCACGATCACCGCCATCGCCGCGGCGAGGTTCGGGTTGCCCTGCGTGAACGCCTGGTTGTACGCGGCGAGGTTGGGCGTGTAGTCGGAGCTGATCGCGGTCGTGAGGGGGCGCAGCACCAACGGCTCGACGAACAGCTGGAGGGTGCCGATGATCGTGAACAGCGTGATGAGCACGATCGACGGGCGGATGAGCGGCAACTTGATGTGCCAGATCACGCGCCATTCGCCGGCGCCGTCCAGGCGGGCCGCCTCGTAGAGGTCGGACGGGATCGCGTCCAGCGCCGCGATGAGGATGAGCATGTTGTAGCCCGCGAACCCCCAGAGGGCGATGTTCGCGATCGCGAAGAGCACGGCGTCGCTCGACAGCGGGTTCGCATCGATCCCGACCGCCCCGAGGAGCTGGAGCACGGGGCTCGTCGCCGGGATGTAGAGGAAGCCCCAGAGCAGCGCCGCGATCACCCCCGGAACGCCGTAGGGCATGAAGTAGGTGACCCGGAAGAGTCGGGGGAATCGGGCGGCCGTTGCGCCGAGCAGCAGGGCGAGGGCGAGGGCGGTGACCACCATGAGCGGCACCTCGATGGCGGAGAACGCCACGAGCCGGCCGAGGCTGGCGAGGAACGCGGGGCTCGAGAGCGCCGCGACGTAGTTGTCGAGGAACACGAACTCGCGCGTGGGAGCGGTGAGCCCGAGTCCGCTCGACTTCTGCGCGAAGAGGCTGTCGACGACGGCGAAGACGATCGGGGCGACGAAGAACAGCGCGAACATGACGAGGAACGGCACGAGCAGCACCCACAGCGCGGCAGGCGGGCGCGATCTGCTGCGTCGGACGGGTGCGAGCGTGCTGGCGGTCACGGTGGGGCTCCTCGGGGGATGGACGATCGGATGCCGGGCGGCGAGCGAGGTTCGGGGGGTCGGTCGGGCGACGACGACGGGCGGCCCGGCGCGTGCCGGGCCGCCCGAGGGTCACTCGGCGACCGAGATGCCCTTGTCCTGGAGTGCGGCGACGAAGTCCGCCTGCGTGGCGGTGTACGCCTCGGTGAGCGGCGTGCCGGCTTCGACGGCCGCCTTCACGTTGTCGGTGAGCGAGGCGAAGAGCGTCTGCGAGAGCGGCGGCCACTTCCAGGTCGCGGCGACCGCGGCATCCGACTCGGCGAAGACGTCCCAGATGTCCTGGCCGCCGTAGAAGGCGAAGACCTCGGGGTCGTCCTGCAGGCTGTCGATGGACTCGAGGTCCGTGATCGACGGCCAGCCGGCGCCGACGCTCGTGAGGATGCTCACGCTCTCGGGCTCGCTGTTCAGCCAGAGGGCGAACTCGGCCGCCTCCTCCGGGTGCTTCGAGCCCTTCAGCACGACGTTCGCCGAGCCGCCGGCCCACGTGGCCGACACGGTCTCGCCGTCGGACCACTGCGGCATCGGGGCGACCGCCCAGTTGCCCGCGGTGTCGGGGGCCGTGCCGCGCACGATCGCGTCGGCCCACGAGCCCGAGATCCACGACGCGACGTTGCCGTTCTGCATGTCGGCGTTCCACTCGCTCGAGAAGTCGGCCTCGATCTTCACGAGGCCCTCGTCGATGAGTCGCTGCCAGAACTCGGCGACCTTGAGCGTCGCTTCGTCGTCGATCGCCACCTTCCACGAGTCGCCCTCGGTCGAGAACCACTCGCCGCCGCCCTGCTGCGACAGGCCGATGAGCCACGGCGCCTGGTTGAACGCGAACGCCGCGATGTAGCGGTTCGGGTCGGAGGCGTGGATGGCCTTGGCCGCCTCGTAGTACTCCTCCCACGTCGTGGGCGCGGCGAGGCCGAGCGAGTCGAAGATGTCCTTGCGGTAGAACTGCCCCAGCGGGCCCGACGCCTGCGGGATCGAGTAGACGCGGTCGTCGAACACACCCGTCTCCCACTGCCACTCGGTGAACCGGTCGGCGTCGTCGGCGACGTAGTCGGTGATGTCCTCGAGCGCGTCGTTCACGAGGAAGTCGGGGATGGCGTCGTAGCCGACCTGCGCGACATCCGCCGGGTTGCCCGCCTGCACGGCCGAGAGCATCTTCGCGTAGCCGCCGTCGGGGCCCGCGGTGATCGTCTCGAGGGTGACGTGGATGTCGTCGTGGGCCTCGTTGAAGGCATCGACGGCCTGGTCGATGTTCGGGACCCAGGACTGGAACGTGAGCTCCACGGGTCCGTCCGCGGAGGGGGTGTCGCCGCTCGAGCACGAGGCGAGGGCGAGGGTGGCGACGACGGCGCCCGCGAGGATCGCGGAGGTCCGGAGGCGCCGGTGGGCACGCTGTGGCATGGGGATGCTCCTTTGCATTGGGAGATGCGGTGCGGAGGCGACGCTACGCCGACGCCGACGCGTGCCCCATAGCGGATCGCTTCGCCCGCATGGACATTTCGACGATCCGGTCGCTCTCCCTCGGTCTTCGACTGAGCCGGGCGCCAGCATGATCGAGTGGGCGATGTCGGCGCCCGCTCGATCCACGAACCCGCCAACATCGCCCACTCGCGGACCACGGCGCTGCGGCGCGAGCCGCGGACCGCGGCGCTAGACTGGGAATACGCTTTCCGAGCGAATGGAGGATCACCCGTGCATTACGGCGCCGACTACAACCCCGACCAGTGGCCGGACGACGTTTGGCCCGAGGATGTCGCGCGCATGCGCGAGGCGGGGGTCACCATGGTCAGCCTCGGGATCTTCTCGTGGTCGCGCATCCAGCCGCGCGAGGGCGAGTTCGACTTCGAGTGGCTCGACCGCGTGATCGACCTGCTGCACGAGGGCGGCATCGCGGTCGACCTCGCGACCGCCACCGCGTCGCCGCCGCCGTGGGCGACCGCCGCCCATCCCGAGATGCTGCCGCAGGACGAGAACGGCGCCACGTACTGGCCGGGCAGCCGGCAGCAGTTCGCGCCGTCGTCGCCCGTGTACCGGCGGCTCGCGGGCGAGCTCGTGGCCGCACTCGCGGCGCGGTACGCGCAGCATCCGGCCGTCGTCATGTGGCACGTCAACAACGAGTACGGCTGCCACCTGAACATGGACTTCTCGGATGCCGCGCGCGACGCGTTCCGGCGCTGGCTGGCCGATCGCTACGGGACGGTCGACGCGCTCAACGCGGCCTGGGGCACGGACTTCTGGTCGCAGCGCTACGCGTCGTTCGAGGAGGTGCTCCCGCCGCGCAAGGCGCCCTACAGCCCGAATCCGACGCAGATGCTGGACTATCGCCGGTTCACGAGCGACATGCTGCTCGAGTGCTACCTCATGGAGCGCGACCTCATCCGGGCGGCGGGCGCGACGCAGCCGATCACCACGAACTTCATGGGCCCGTTCAAGCCCGCCGACTACGCGAAGTGGGCCGAGCACGTCGACCTCGTGAGCGACGACGCCTACCCCGATCCGAACGACCCCGAGTCGTTCCGCGCCGCGGCGTTCCAGCGCGACCTCGTGCGGTCGCTGAAGCCCGACGTGCCGTGGATCCTCATGGAGCAGGCCACGAACGCCGTGAACTGGCGCCCGTGGAACGCGCCGAAGGCCCCGGGCCAGATGGCGGCGCTCAGCGCCCAGGCGATCGGACGCGGCGCCGACGGCATCCTGTTCTTCCAGTGGCGGCAGTCGCGCTCGGGCGCTGAGAAGTTCCACTCGGCGCTGCTGCCGCACGCCGGCACCGACACGCGCACCTGGCGCGAGGTCGTCGCCTTCGGCGAGCAGCTGGCGAAGCTGCCCACGCTTCCCGCCGGACCCCGCGACGCCCGTGTGGCGCTCGTGTTCGACTGGGAGAACTGGTGGGCGATCGAGGGAACCGACCACCCGCAGAACGCGCTCGACTACCTCGCCGTCGTGCAGCGCTGGTACCGCGCGCTGCATCGCCGCCACGTCCAGGTCGACCTGGTCGCGCCCGAGCGGGTCGACGACCGGTACGCGCTCGCGATCGCCCCGCTCGCGTACCTGCTGCGCGACGAGGGCGCCGCCGCGCTCCGCGGGTTCGTCGAGGGTGGCGGCCACCTGCTCGCCGGCCCGTTCACCGACGTGGTCGACGCCGACGACCGGTTCCGCGAGGGCGGGTTCCTCACGCAGCTCGGTCCGCTCCTCGGCATCCGCCTCGAGGACTTCGGCGCGCTCGTCGCTCCGGATGCCCATGCCGGAGCGCCCGGCCAGCGTGAGGCGCGCTTCGCCGGGTCCGGGATCGCCGGCGGCGCCGACGTGGTCGGCACGCTCGTCGCCGAGGAGCTGCACGTGATCGCGGGCACGGATGCCGCGGCGGAGGCCGCATTCACGAGTGGACGCCTGGCGGGGCATCCGGCCCTCACGCGGCGCGCCGCCGGCCGCGGCACCGCACGCTACCTCGCCACCGTGCCCGACGAGGATGGCGTGCAGGCCGTGGTCGACCACGTGCTCGCCGACGCCGGCGTCGAGCCCGTCGTCGCCGGCCTGCCCGAGCACGTCGAAGCCGCGCGACGGGGTGACCTCGTCACCGTGATCAACCACGGCGGCGACCCGGTCGACGTTCCCGTCGCGGGCGTCGACGCGGTCACGGGCGAGCGGATCGGTGGCGTGCGGCTCGCCGCCTGGGACTGGGCGCTGGTGCTCGAGCGATGACGGCGGAGGCCGGGCGGGGCTACGATGCACGCGAGAGCGGAGGAGGTGAGATGCGCGCCGTGATCCTCAGCGGCTCCGGCCGCTACGCCGACCGCTGGCACCGCTTCGACGAGACCAGCGCCGCGCTCGCCGGCATCGTCGCGGGCGCGGGCTACCGCGTCGAGGTGGGCGACGACCTGCTCGCCGGCCTCGCCGCGCTCGGCGACGCCGACCTCCTCGTCGTGAACGCCGGCGATCCCGAGTCGCCGCTGCCCGAAAGCACCGGCGAGCCGGCCGAGCCCACCGACGACCAGCTCGACGCGGCCGCCGCCGGACTCGAGGCGGCGCTCGATCGCGGGATCGGCATCCTGGCGATGCACGCCGCCGCCTCGACGCTGCCCGAGCTGCCCGACTTCGGCCATGCGCTCGGCGGACGCTGGGTCGAGGGGTTCTCGTGGCATCCCGAGATCGGCGAGGCCCGCGTGCACGTCGTCGGCACGCACGTGATCGCCGAGGGGATCGACGACTTCACCGTGTTCGACGAGCGCTACTCGGGCCTGCGGCTCGACGGCATCGTCGAGCCGATCGCCGAGCACGAGGAGGACGGCATGCGGCATCCGCTCGTCTGGGCTCGCGAGCTCGGCCGCTCGCGGATCGTCTACGACGCGCTCGGCCACGACGTGCGCTCCTACGAGTCCGCCGAGCACCGCGACCTGCTCGACCGCGCCCTGCAGTGGCTGTCGCACGTGCCCGCCCCGACCTTCGACGCGTCGTGACCCGCGTCGTCATCGCACCCGATTCGTTCAAGGGCACGGCGACGGCAGCGGATGCCGCGGCCGCACTCGCGGCGGGATGGCGCTCGGTGCGGGTCGGCGACGACCTCGTCGAGCGGCCCATGGCCGACGGCGGCGAGGGCACGCTCGACGCGTTCGCGTCCTCCGTGCCCGGCGCGCAGCGCATGCCGATCAAGGTCCGCGGACCCGTGACCGCCCCGGTGGCGACCTCGTGGGTGCTGCTGCCCGACGGCACCGGCGTCGTCGAGCTCGCCGCGACCTCGGGCATCACGCTCCTCGATCCTCTCGAGCCCCTCGACGCGCACAGCGCCGGCTTCGGCGAGGCGATCGCGGCGGCGCTCGACGCCGGCGTCGAGCGACTGCTGCTCGGCCTCGGCGGCAGCGCCTCGAGCGACGGCGGCACCGCGGCCCTCACGGTGCTCGGCGCCTGGTTCCTCGACGACTCGGGCGCACCGGTGCCGCTCGGGAACCGCGGGCTCGCGATGCTCGACCGCGTCGACCTCACGGGGCTTCGGCCGCTGCCGCCCGGCGGTGCGGTCATCCTCGGCGACGTCACCAACCCGCTGCTCGGACCGCTCGGCGCTGCGGCCGTCTTCGGCCCGCAGAAGGGGGCGGATGCCGCGACCATCGACGTGCTCGAGGCGAACCTCGCGCGGCTGGCCGACCTGATGCCCGAGGCGCTGCAGCCGTTCGCCGCGGCACCGGGTGCGGGCGCGGCGGGCGGAACGGGCTTCGGCCTGCTCGCGTGGGGCGCATCGATGGGCGGCGGCGCGGCGCTCGTCGCGCAGGCCGTGGGCCTCCGCGAGGCGCTCCAGGGCGCGGACCTCGTGATCACGGGGGAGGGCCGCTTCGACGGGCAGTCCGAGGCGGGCAAGGCGCCGACCGTGGTGGCCGCGCTCGGGCGCGACGCCGGGGTGCCGACGGCGCTCGTCGCCGGGGCGATCACGGCCGAGCCGCGCGGATTCGCGGCATCCGTTCCCCTCGCCGACCTCGCCGGCGGCGGCGCGGCCGCGATGGCGGAGCCGCTGCGGTGGCTCGAGGCGGCCGGGGCGGAGCTCGCACGGGCGCAGGGCTGAGCTCGACGGTTCGTCGGCGGTTCCCCGCCGCGGATGGTCCCTCGTCGGTCCTCGCTCCGCGTGCGAGTGCGAATGCAGGAACTTCTGGCCGACACGCCGTGGACGGACCCTGCGGAGGCGGCGTGTCGCCCGGAAGTTCCTGCAAGTCGGGGCGGCACCGCGTTCTGGGGGAGCGGCGGTGCTGGACACCCCCGCGAGCGGGCCGCGAGACTGTGACGCATGAACGCGGCCGCCGGAGGCATCCGGACGCCCGATCAGCGACTGCGGGTGTTCGTGAGCTCGACGCTGAAGGAACTGGCGCCCGAGCGACGCGCCGTGCGGGCGGCGATCGAGCGACTCGCGCTCGCGCCGGTGATGTTCGAGCTGGGTGCCCGGCCGCATCCGCCGCGCGAGCTGTACCGGGCGTACCTCGGGCAGAGCGACATCTTCGTGGGGATCTACGGCGAGCAGTACGGCTGGATCGCACCCGGTGAGGACGTGTCGGGGCTCGAGGACGAGTGGAACCTCGCGCCCGACATCCCGAAGCTGCTCTACCTCAAGCGCAGCGAGCACCGCCAGGAGCGGCTCGAGGAGCTCCTCGCGCGGATCCGCGCCGACGACGACGCCTCGTACGTCGCGTTCACGGATGCCCCCGAGCTCGCCGATCTCCTCACCGGCGACCTCGCGACGCTGCTCGCCGAGCGCTTCGACGCCGCGGGCGGCCGGCGGACGCCACTCGGCCAGCCCGCCGCGGAGGTGTTCTCCACGGAGCCGGTTCGACCTCCGTCACCGCTCACGCGGCTCGTCGGGCGCGAGGCCGAGCTCGCGACCGTCGTGGGGATGCTGACCGACGAGGAGCGACGGCTGGTGACCATCACCGGACCCGGCGGCATCGGGAAGAGCCGCCTCGCGTTGGCGGCGGCACGGGAGGCGGAAGCGGCGTTCCCCGACGGCGTCGTGTTCGTCGACCTCGCGCCCGTGGTCGACGCCGGGCTCGTGATCGCCGCGGTCGCGAACGCGCTCGGCATCCGCGACACGGGTGACCTGCCGCTCGAGGAGAAGCTCGCAGGGGCGCTGGGTCGCCGGCGACTGCTCCTCGTGCTCGACAACGTCGAGCAGGTGGTCGACGCGGCCCCCGAGCTCAGTGCCCTGCTCGCGGGTTCGTCGATGTCCGTGCTCTCGACCAGTCGCATCCTGCTCAGGGTGCGCGGCGAGCAGAACGTGCCACTCGGCCCGCTCCCGTCGTCCGACGCCGCCGAGCTGTTCGCCGAGCGGGCCCGGGCGGTCAAGCCCGATTTCGAGCTCACCGACGAGAACGCCCGGCAGGTCGTCGCGATCTGCGAAGCGCTCGACAACGTCCCGCTCGCGCTCGAGCTCGCCGCCGCTCGCCTGCGGGTGCTGACGCCCGCCGCGCTCGTCGAACGGCTCGACCATGCGCTGCCCCTGCTCGTCGGCGGCGCGCGCGACCTCCCCGAGCGCCAGCGGACGCTGCGGGCGACGATCGACTGGAGTGCGCAGCTGCTCTCGGATCCCGAGCGGGAACTGCTCCTGCGCCTCGGGGTGTTCCGGTCCGGATTCGGGCTGGACGCGGCGGAGTGGATGTCCGACGGACTCGAGGGGACGGACGCCGTCGAGGCGCTGGGCGCACTCGTCGACGGCAGCCTCGTCCGCGAGCAGGATCGCGGGTCGAGGGCCTGGTTCGCGATGCTGGCCACCGTGCGCGAGTACGGCCGAGACCGGCTCGCCGAGGGTGGAAGGCTGGCCGAGGCGCAGGAGCGGCACGCCGACTTCTATGCCGCGCTCGCCGTCGCGGCCGACTCGGCGTCGACCTGGCGAGAACAGGTCGAGCGCGTCACGCGACTGCTCGACGAGCAGGACGAGGTGCGGGCGGCCGTCGACCAGCTCTTCGCGACGGGCCGCGTCGACGAGGTCGCCGAGGTGGCGTGGCCGCTGTACGCGTTCTGGTGGGGCGGCGGCCGGGCCGGCGAGATCCGGGCGTGGATGACCCGACTGCTCGAACCGGGCGTCGAGCTCGGCGAGCGGTCCCGGGTCATCGCGGAGTACTGCATGAACGCCATCCGCTACTGGCGCACCTCGGACGAGTCGGTCGTGCCGGCCATGGCCCGCTGCGTCGAGTACTTCCGCCGAGTCGGCGACGCACGCGGCGAGTCCCTCGCGCGCGCGTCGCTCGCCGTCGCGCAGTTCGCGCAGGTGCCGCCCGATCCGGAGGCCGCCGAGGAGAACGCCCGATGCTCGCTCGAGCTCGCCGAGGAGTTCGACGTCGCGTTCAGCGGTGCCATGGTCGGGGTGATGCTCGGCCGGCTCTGGCTCGCGCAGGGGCGGGTCGACGACGCCGTCGCGCAGTTCGAGACGAGCCTCGCCGTGGCGCGGGGCATCCGCGACACGCTCGGACAGGCGATCTCGCTCAGCCATCTCGGGTGGGCCCGCATCGTCGGCGACGAGCCCGGACGCGCCCGCGAGTGCTTCGCGGAGCAGCTCCTGCTCGCGTCGACCATCGGGCACGAGGAGGGACTCGCGGACGCGCTCGAGGGCATGTTCGCGGTGGCGACCACCTCGAACGACGTCGAGCGCGCCGGCCGGATGCTCGGCGCGGCCGAGGACATCCGTGCGCGCAAGGGCCTGCCCACGCGCTCGCCGCTGTCGTTCTACGAGCCGTTCCTCGAGCGGGCGCTCGCCGGACCGGACGCGGCGCGGTTCGAGGCGGCGCGTCGGAGCGGTCGCGAGGCGGACCTCGCCGACGTCGTCGAGCTCGCCCTGGCCTGACTCGGCGGACGCCACGGGGCATCCGCCACCCTCGTGCTCGGGTACCGCCCGTGCTGGACAGTGGGCGTCTGGCGGCAGGAGACTGGCCGCATGGACCGGGTCGCGGGTGGCATCCGAACGCCCGACCAGCGCCTTCGGGTGTTCGTCAGCTCGACGCTGAAGGAGCTGGCGGCCGAGCGGCGCGCGGCCCGGGGTGCGATCGAGCGGCTGTCCATGGCGCCCGTCATGTTCGAGCTCGGCGCCCGGCCGCATCCGCCGCGATCGCTCTACCGCGCGTACCTCGAGCAGAGCGACATCTTCGTCGGCATCTATGGCGAGCAGTACGGCTGGATCGCGCCCGGCGAGGACGTGTCGGGCCTCGAGGACGAGTGGAACCTCGCCCCCGACATCCCGAAGCTCATCTACCTCAAGCGCACCGAGCGCCGCGACGACCGGCTCGAGGGGCTGCTCGCGCGCATCCGCGCCGACGATCGCGCCTCGTACGCCTCGTTCGCGGATGCCGCGGAGCTCGCCGAGCTCGTCGCCGCCGACCTGGCCTCGTTGCTGGCCGAGCGCTTCGACGCGGCGGACCCCCGCCGGGTGCCGTTCACCGAACCCGCGCCGCAGCCCGCGTCGACGGAGTCGGTGCGCCTGCCGTCGCCGCTCACCCGTCTCCTCGGACGGGAGGCCGAGCTCGCGACCCTGACGCGCATGCTGGCGGACCACGGCGATCGGCTCGTGACGCTCACCGGCCCCGGCGGCATCGGCAAGAGCCGGCTCGCGATCGCGGCGGCGCGGGCCGTGGAGACGTCGTTCCCCGACGGGGTGGTGTTCGTCGACCTCGCGCCGGTGATCGATCCCGGGCTCGTGATCACGACGATCTCCACGTCGCTCGGGATCCGGGACACCGGCGACGAGCCGATCGGCGACAAGCTCCGCCGAGCGCTCGCCGACCGGCGCACGCTGCTCGTGCTCGACAACGTCGAGCAGGTCGTGGACGCGGCGCCCGATCTCGCCGCACTGCTCGGATCGACCACCGTCGCGGTTCTCGCGACGAGCCGGATCCTGCTGCGGGTCACGGGCGAGCACAGCCTGGAGCTCGGGCCGCTTCCGCCCGAGGCGGCCGTGGAACTGCTCGTCGAACGTGCGCGGGCCGTCAAGCCCGACTTCGAGCCGACCGACGAGAACGCGGGGCAGCTGGCGGCCATCTGCACCGCCCTCGACTGCGCCCCGCTCGCCCTCGAGCTCGCCGCGGCACGGCTCCGGCTGCTCACCCCCGCCGCGCTCGAGGAGCGGCTCGACCGTGCGCTGCCGCTCCTGACCGGCGGCGCTCGGGATCTCCCCGCGCGGCAGCGCACGCTGCGCGCGACGATCGACTGGAGCGCGCAGCTGCTCCGGCCCGAGGAGCGCGAGCTCCTGGTCCGGCTCGGCGTCTTCCGTTCGGGATTCGGGCTGGATGCCGCCGAGTGGATGACCGACGGCCTCGCCGACGTCGACGCCGTGGATGCCCTCGCCGCCCTCGTTGACGGCAGCCTCGTGCGCGAGCGCGATCGCGGTGAACGCGCCTGGTACACGATGCTCGCGACGGTGCGCGAGTACGGCCGTGAGCGTCTCGACGAGCAGGGGACCCTCGCCGCGATGCAGGAGCGGCACGCGCGGTTCTACGTCGACCTCGCCGGGGCATCCGCTCGACGGACCGCCTGGAAGGGCCAGCTCGACCTGATGGTGCGCCTCGCCGACGAGCGGGACGAACTCCGGGCCGCGGTCGACCACCTCACGGCTACGCGGCAGTTCGCGGACCTCGCGTCGCTGTGCTGGAACCTGTACTGGTTCTGGTGGGTGAGCGGACAGCTCGGCGAGGTGCGCACCTGGATGGTGCGACTCCTCGAGCCCGGCCTCGACCTCGACGATCGCACGAGGACCATCGCGGAGTTCTGCGTCCACTCGATCCGCTACGGGGAGACGCCCGACGACGATGCCGTGCCCGCGCTCGCCGCGTGCGCCGAGTACTTCCGCCGCGAGGGCGACCTGCTGGGAGAGAGCCTGTCGCTCGTTGTGCTCGCCGTCGCGCAGCTGTCGGCGACGCCGCCCCACGTGGAGGCGGCCGAGGAGACGCTCGGTCGCAGCCTCGAGCTCGTCGAGGAACTCGGCGATCCGTTCGGGCGCACCATGGTGCGCATCATGCTGGCCAGGGCGGCGATGGCTCGCGGGATGCTGAACCGGGCCTTCGGGCTCCTGGAGGAGAGCCTCGAGATCGCCCGCAGCATCGGCGATCGCCTGGGCGAGGCGATCGCGCTCAACCACCTCGGCTGGGAGCGTCTGCTCAGCGGGGATGCCCGGGGCGCCCGAGGCTGCTTCACCGAACAGCTGACGATCTCCTCGATGTTCGGTCACGAGGAGGGCTTCGCCTACGGGCTCGAGGCCATGTCGGCCGTCTCGGCCGTCGACGGCGACCTCGAGCGGGCGGGCCTGCTCTTCGGGGCCGCCGAGACCGTTCGCGAGCGGAAGGGCCTCCTGACCGGCGGCACGTTCTCGTTGCACGGCCAGATCCTGGAGCAGGCGCTCGTCGCGGGCGGCACCGCGGGCACCGAGGCGTTCGAGCAGGGACGCAGGGCGGGCCGCACCGCCGACCTCGCCGACATGGTCGCACTCGCGCTGGCGCAACCGGCGTCGGAGCGCGCGACGACCGACTCGGCCTGATCTGGACACATTCCTCCGGTCGGGCGGAGACTGTGAACCATGGACCGGGCCGAGGGCGTCATCCGAACGCCCGACCAGCGCCTGCGCGTGTTCGTCAGCTCGACGCTGAAGGAGCTGGCGCCCGAGAGGCGCGCGGTTCGGGCCGCCATCGAGCAGCTCGCCCTGGCGCCGGTCATGTTCGAGCTCGGGGCGCGGCCGCATCCGCCGCGCGAGCTGTATCGGGCGTACCTCGAGCAGAGCGACATCTTCGTCGGCATCTACGCCGAGCAGTACGGCTGGATCGCGCCGGGGGAGACGGTGTCGGGACTCGAGGACGAGTGGAACCTGGCTCCGGACATCCCGAAGCTCATCTACCTCAAGCAGGCCGAGCGCCGGCAGCCCCGGCTGGAGGAGCTCCTCGCCCGCATCCGCGAGGACGACCGGGCGTCGTACGTCGCGTTCACCGATTCCGAGGACCTCGCCCGACTCGTCACGAGCGACCTCGCCACCCTCCTCGCCGAGCGGTTCGATGCGGCCGATCCGGCCCGGCGCGCGCCGATGCCCGACGCCGCGCCGCCGACCGCCGGGCCCGAGCCCGTCGGCCTGCCGTCACCACTCACCCGCCTGCTCGGGCGCGACGACGAGCTCGCGACCGTCACCCGCATGCTCGGACCCGAGGCGGCGCGACTGGTGACGATCACCGGACCCGGTGGCATCGGCAAGAGCCGGCTCGCCATCGCGGCGGCTCGCGCAGTCGAGGGTGCGTTCCCCGACGGCACGGTCTTCGTGGACCTCGCGCCCGTGCAGGACGCGGACCGCGTGGTTCCAGCCATCGCGTTCGCGCTGGGCATCCGCGACACCGGCGACGTCCCGCTCGCCGAGAAGCTGCCGCGGGCGCTCGCCGACCGGCGCCTGCTCCTGGTGCTCGACAACGTCGAGCAGGTGGTGGATGCCGCGCCGCGACTGAGCGCGCTCATCGCCGGGTCGGACGTCTCGGTGCTCGCGACCAGTCGCGTGCTGCTGCGGATCGCCGGCGAGCAGGCCGTGGACCTCGGCCCGCTCCCGCGGCCGGCGGCGGAGCAGATCTTCCGGGAGCGCGCCCGCGCCGTCAAGCGCGGGCTCGAGGAGACGCCCGAGAACGACGCGGCGATCACCGCGATCGTCGCGGCGCTCGACTCCTCGCCCCTCGCGCTCGAGCTCGCCGCGGCGCGCGTGCGCGTCTTCACGCCCGCGGAGATCCTCGGACGCCTCGACCACGCCCTGCCCCTGCTCGTCGACGGGCCGCGCGACGTCCCCGATCGACAGCGCACCATGCGCGCCACGATCGAGTGGAGCGCCCGGTTGCTCTCCGGCGACCAGCGGGAGCTGCTGCTTCGGCTCGGGGTGTTCCGCGGCGGGTTCGCCCTCGACGCGGTCGAGTGGATGGCCGACGGGCTCCGCGGTGACGCGGGCCCGGTCGTCGTCGGCGACGCCGGCGTGATCGAGGCGCTCGCGGCTCTGGTCGACAGCAGCCTCGTGCGCCAGGAGGTGCGCCACGACCGCGCCTGGTTCACGATGCTCGCCACGGTCGGCGAGTACGCGCGGGACCGGCTGGAGGCATCCGGCGCGCTCGCCGACTGCGCAGAGCGGCACGCGAGGTTCTACGTGCAGCTCGCGGCGGCGGCGGCCGAGCCGTTGACTCGTCCCGGCCAGGGCATGTGGATGGCCCGCCTCGCCGACGAGGCCGACGGACTGAGGGACTCCGTCGCGCACCTGCTCGCGACCCGGCAGTGGGACGACGTGCTCGACCTCATCTGGCCGCTCGCGCCGTTCTGGTGGGCGTCGGGCCGGCTCGGCGAGATCGCGACCTGGACGGGCCGCCTGCTCGAACCCGACGTCGTCCTGACCGATCGCTCCCGGACCATCGCCGTGTTCGTCACGAGCGCCACCGCCTCGCAGCAGGCTCCCGATCCGGCGCTCCTCCCGCTCCTCGAGGAGTGCGTCAGCCGCTTCGCCGCGGAGGGCGACGAGTTCGGCGAGGCGCTCGCGCTCGCATCCCTCGCCATGGGCCGCTTCATGCAGCCGCACCCCGATCTCGACGCCGCCGAGACGTCCATCCGGCGGTGCATCGGCCTGATGGACGAGTTGGGGAACCCGTTCTGGCGGGTGACCGCGGGCCTCATCCTCGGCTCGATCGAGCTGCTGCGGGGTCGCATCGCGTCCGCCCGCGACGTCATCGAGGCCAACCTGGCCGTGGCGCGCAGCAACGACGACCGCATGAGCGAGGCGGGCGCGCTCGGCTCGCTGGGATGGGCTCGCCTGCTCGGCGGCGACATCGTCGGCGCCCGCGAGTGCTTCGCCGACGCGGTGCTCCTCTCGTCCGCGCTCGGGAGCGAGCACGCGACGGCGTACGGACTGGAGGGCCTGTTCGCGGTCGCCGCGAGCACGGGCGACCTCGAGACGGCCGGCAGGTTCCTCGGCGCGGCCGAGTCGATCCGGGAGCGCAAGGGCATGCTGGTCGCCGGCATGTACTCGCCGCATCAGCAGGTCCTCACGCGCATCCTCGACGGTCCCGACGCCGCAGGCTTCGCGGAGGCGCGCACCATGGGACGCACGGCGGAACTCGCCGACGTCGTGGAGCTGGCGCTCGCGCCGTCGCGGCAGGATGCCCCGGCGACCCTCGGCTGAGGGCCCCGGTCAGACCGAGTGCTTGCCCGGGTGCGGCTTCGGGGGCTCGGTGCGGATGTACTTGCCGTGGCGCTCCGACGGATCGACCGCATCGGGATGCTCGGACGTCGAGGTGTAGTCGCCCTCCACCGACTCGTCGTCCGCCACGCCATCGGTGCGGGTGTACTCGCCGGCGACGCCGCGGACCTCGGGTCCCTCGCCGTCGACCTCGGTGTAGCGGCCGACGAGGCGGTCGACCGACTCGTCGTCCTTCTCGGCGGGCTCGTTCGGAGTGGAATCTGACATCATCGCTCCCTCGCTCATGGTCCGGGGCGGCGCCGTGGTACGGCGACGTCTCGGCTTCATGCTACGCCCGCGAACCGCGAGATCGGCTGGAAGGTGGCCCTGACCTCGGCGTTCTCAGCCCGCAGCGATCCCGGCCGCCGCCGCGTACTGCTCGCGGATGACCCCGCGGGTGTCCGCCGCGAGCTCCTCGGCGGTCTCCACCGGCCACGACGGCCGCTCGCCCGTGAGCACCCACGCCGCCTGTCGCGCTGCGCCATCGGCCACGTACTCGCCCGGCGCGGGCACCGTCACGGGCACGTCGAAGACCTGCGCCGCGACGCGCCGCACGGCGGGGTTCTGGGCCGCGCCGCCGATGAGCAGCACGCGCTGCGCGTCGACGCCCTGGCCGCGCACGGCGTCGAGCCCGTCGGCGAGTCCGCACAGCATGCCCTCGATCGCGGCGCGGGCGATCGATGGCCGCGTCGTGTTCGCGAGCGTGAGGCCCGAGAACGACGCGGTCGCGTCGGGCAGGTTCGGCGTGCGCTCGCCCTCGAAGTACGGCACGAGCACGGCGCCGGATGCCCCGGGCTCGCCGTCGAGCGCGATCCGTCCGAGCTCGGCGTGGTCGACGCCGAGCAGGCGCGCCGTCGCGTCCAGCACGCGGGCCGCGTTCAGGGTGGCGATGAGCGGGAGGAAGCGGCCCGTGGCATCCGCGAACCCGGCGACGGTGCCCGAGGCGTCGGCGACGGGGGCATCCGTCACGGCGAAGACCGTGCCGCTCGTGCCGATCGACACGACGACGTCGCCGGATGCCGCGTCGAGCCCGAGCGCGGCCGCCGCGTTGTCGCCCGCGCCGGGGCCGACGAGGATGCCGTCGGGCGTGCGGCCGGCGGACTCGCCGGGGCCGAGCACGCGCGGGAGGATCGCGTCGTGCCCGAGCGCCCGGACGAGGAGGTCGCGGTCGTAACCGTCGGCGCCCCAGTACGCCGTGCCGCTCGCGTCGGAGCGATCGGTCGTGAGCTCGCCGAGCACCGGGCCGAGCGGTGACTCGTCGGCGGGTCCGTAGCCGCGCAGGCGCCACGTGAGCCAGTCGTGGGGGAGCGCCACCGCCGCGACGCGCGCTGCGGCATCGGGCTCGGCGTCCCGGAGCCAGCGGAGCTTCGTCGCCGTGAACGACGCCACCGGCACGACCCCCGTGCGGCGCGCGTACTCGTCGGCGCCGACCTCGTCGATCAGGTCGCGGGCGGCCTGCGCCGACCGGGTGTCGTTCCAGAGCAGTGCGTCGCGGATGACCCGGCCCTCGGCGTCGAGCACGACCATGCCGTGCTGCTGCCCGCCGATCGAGATCGCCTCGACGCCGTCGAGCCCGCCGGCATCCGTGAACGCGCTGAGAAGGGCGCCCCACCAGGCGGCCGGATCGACCTCGGTGCCGTCGGGATGCGGGGCCCGGCCGGAGCGCACGAGCGCGCCGGTCGCGGCATCCCGGATCACGATCTTGCAGGACTGCGTCGACGAGTCGACGCCGGCGACGAGTGCCATGGGGCTCCTTCGGGGAGATGGCCCCTGAGCTCGTCGAAGGGGCGCTTCGACGAGCTCAGCGACCGGGATCAGGAGGGAACGTCAGCGCGCGCCGAGCACGTGCTCCGTGGCGAGCTGCTGCAGGCGCACGAAGCCGAAGCCCTTGCCGCCGAGGTACGCCGACGCGTCGAAGTCCTCGAACGCCGAGCGGTCGGCGAGGAGGTCGTCGTACGACTCGCCGTCGCCGAGGGTCGGCTGCGCGAGCTCGAGCACCTTGGCGGCCTCGAGCGCCTCCTGCACCTCGGGGTCGGCGCGGAAGGCCGCGGCGCGCTCCTTGAGCAGCAGGTAGGTGCGCATGTTCGCCGCCGCGGAGTCCCAGACGCCGGTCTCGTCCTCGGTGCGGCTCGGCTTGTAGTCGAAGTGGCGGGGACCCTCGTAGGCCGGTCCGCCGTTGGGGCCGCCGTTCTCGAGCAGGTCGACGAGGGCGAACGCGTTGTGCAGGTCGCCGTGGCCGAACACGAGGTCCTGGTCGTACTTGATGCCGCGCTGGCCGTTGAGGTCGATGTGGAAGAGCTTGCCGTGGTACAGCGCCTGCGCGATGCCGGCGGCGAAGTTCAGGCCCGCCATCTGCTCGTGGCCGACCTCGGGGTTGAGGCCGACGAGCTCAGGACGCTCGAGCGAGTCGATGAACGCGAGCGCGTGGCCGACCGTGGGCAGCAGGATGTCGCCGCGGGGCTCGTTCGGCTTCGGCTCGATCGCGAACTTCAGGTCGTAGCCCTTGTCGGTCACGTAGTCGCCGAGCAGGTTGACGGCCTCGCGGTAGCGCTCGAGAGCGGATCGGATGTCCTTCGCGGCGTCGTACTCGGCGCCCTCGCGGCCGCCCCACATGACGAACGTCTTGGCGCCGAGCTCCGCGGCGAGGTCGATGTTGCGCAGCACCTTGCGGAGCGCGAAGCGGCGCACCTGGCGGTCGTTCGACGTGAAGCCGCCGTCCTTGAACACGGGGGCGCTGAAGAGGTTGGTGGTGACCATCGGCACGATGACGCCCGTGGCCTCGAGCGCGCCCTTCAGGCGGTCGATCTGCGTCTGGCGCTCGGCGTCGGAGGAGCCGAACGCGAACAGGTCGTCGTCGTGGAAGGTGAGGCCGTAGGCGCCGAGCTCGTCGAGCTTCTCGACCACGTGCACGACGTCGAGGGGCTTCCGCGTCGGGCCGCCGAAGGGGTCGGTGCCGTTGTAGCCGACGGTCCAGAGGCCGAAGGAGAACTTGTGGTCGCGGGTGGGCGCGCTGGCCATGGGTGATCCGCCTTTCAGCGTCATCGGTGATTTGTTGGCAGATACAACATAAAGCCCCGGCCGCCTTCCGCGCAAGTCCGCAGGCGCCGGCAGCCATTTGTTCGGAAATTCCACAAAACCCTTGCGAAGCGCTTCGACATGTGCGTACAGTTCCCGTCGAACCGATCGAAACGTTTAGACGATGGAGTCCGACATGGCGAAGATCCACGAGGTGGCCAAGGCCGCCGGTGTGTCGATCAGCACCGTGTCGTACGCCCTGAGCGGCAAGCGCACGATCTCCGCCGAGACGCGCCGTCGCATCGAGCAGGCCGTGCGCGACCTCGACTACCGGCCCAACGCCGGCGCGCGCATGCTCGCCGGGCGCCGTACGAACATCTTCGCGCTCACGGAGCCGTTCCGCGCCGACACCCACGCGCCGACCCACATGGCGTTCGTGCTCGCGACCTCGATCGCCGCCCGGCGCTTCGACTACGACATCCTGCTCCTCACCGAGGAGGAGGCCTCGGTCGGCATGCGCCGCGTCGCCTCGAGCGGGCTCGTCGACGGCGTGATCGTGCTCGACGTGGCCCCCGACGACGAGCGGGTCCACCTCGCTCGCCGCATCTCGCTGCCGTCGGTCTTCATCGGCGTGCCCGACGACCACGAGGGGCTCGTGTGCGTCGACCTCGACTTCGAGGCGGCCGCGGCCCTCGCCGTCGATCGCCTCGCCGACCTCGGCCATCGCTCCATCGGGCTCGTCGGCCACGCGCCGGTCGCCTACGAGAAGTCGAACTTCCCGCCGCGCGTGCGGGCGGGCTTCGAGGCCCGCGCCGCGGACCGCGGGCTCGCGGCATCCGTCGAGCTGCCCGAGCCGAACGGCCGACGCGGCGAGGGGGTGCGCGCCTCGGTGCGGGCGCTCCTCGACGGCGGCGCGACCGCACTCGTGCTGCACTGCGACGACGCGGCGCACGCCGCCGTGCTCGACGAGGTCGCCCGGCGCGGCCTCGCCGTGCCGCACGACGTGTCGGTCGTGTCCGTCGGCGCGACGTTCGACACCACGGCGTTCCATCCGCCCATCGACTCGGTGCCGCTGGTGCCGCAGGCGTCGTGCGACCTCGCGGTCGACCTCGCCATGCGGCTCGTGGAGGGCGACGACGTCGCCCCCGGCGTGCACCTCATCGAGCCCGGGTACCAGGAACGGGGCTCGACCGCGCCACCGCCCTGACGGGCGACGGCGCCCACCCTGCCGGGGTGCTTCGCGGCCTGCTATCGAAGCGCTTCGACAAATCTCAAACTCAATCCACGCACACAGGAACACCACAACCACATCCCCCACGGAGGTAGCAATGAAGCACACCAGAACCCTCGCTGTCGCCGCGTCGCTCGCGGCCGCGGCGCTCGCCCTGAGCGGCTGCTCCGGCGGCGGCTCGGAAGCCGACGACGACACGCTGCGGCTCTGGCACTACGAGGGCGCCGACAGCGCCATGGGCAAGGCCTGGGACGAGGCGATCAAGGTCTTCGAGGAGGAGACCGGCGCGACCGTCGAGTTCGAGGAGAAGAGCTTCGAGCAGATCCGCTCGACCGCCAGCCAGGTGCTCAACTCGAACGAGGCCCCCGACCTGCTCGAGTACAACAAGGGCAACGCGACCGCGGGCCTCCTCTCGAGCCAGGGACTGCTCACCCCGCTCGACGACGCCGTCGAGGAGTACGGCTGGGACGACCAGCTGGCCCCGTCGCTGCAGACCACGGCGAAGTACGACGAGGACGGCATCATGGGCTCGGGCAGCTGGTACGGCGTGCCCAACTACGGCGAGTTCGTCGAGGTCTACTACAACAAGGACGCGTTCGCGGCTGCCGGCCTCGAGGTGCCGACGACGCTCGACGAGTTCGAGGACGTGCTCGCGGCCTTCGCCGCTCAGGGCGTGACCCCGCTCGCCGAGTCGGCCGCGGAGTACCCGCTCGGCCAGCTCTGGTACCAGCTCGCGCTCTCGAAGGCCGACCGGCAGTTCGTGGACGACTACCAGCTCTACGAGAACCCCGTCGACTGGACGGGCGACGAGATCAGCTACGCGACCGAGACCGTTGCGGACTGGACCGAGAAGGGCTACATCTCCGCCGACTCGAGCGGCCTCAAGGCCGAGGACGCCGGCGTCGGCTTCATCAGCGGCGACTACCCGATCTTCTTCTCGGGCAGCTGGTGGTACGGCCGCTTCCAGAGCGAGATCTCGGACTTCGAGTGGGGCACGTTCCTGTTCCCCGAGACCGAGCTGTCGCCGGGATCCGCGGGCAACATGTGGGTCGTCCCCGAGCAGGCCAAGAACAAGGAGCTCGCCTACCAGTTCATCGACATCACGATGCGCCCCGAGATCCAGGCGATCCTCGGCAACAACGGCGGCGTGCCCGTGGCGGCCGACGAGGCCGACATCACCGACCCGAAGTCGCAGGAGCTCATCGCGAACTTCAACGCGCTCACCGAGAAGGACGGCATCGCCTTCTACCCCGACTGGCCCACGCCGACGTTCTACGACGAGCTGAACGCCGCGCTCCAGGAGCTGGTGAACGGCACCAAGTCGCCCGCCGACGTGCAGCAGCAGCTCGGCGAGCAGTACCAGGCCGGTGTCGAGGACATCGTCGGCTGATCCTTCGACGAGCTCAGGAACCCGATGACGGATGCCGCGGGCGCACCTCCGCCCGCGGCATCCGCCCCTCGACCCACCTCGGAAGGAACCATCATGTCCGACGCCCTCGACACGCGGGCGGCGACCCTGCCGGAGCGCGGCGACACGACCGCGCCGCGCGGCGGCGATCGCCGGCCGCGTCGCAGCGCCCAGAGCCTCATCCCGGGCTCCAGCCGGAACGCGTTCTGGCTCTACCTCGTGCCCGGCCTGGCGCTGCTCGCCGTCATCGTCGTGATTCCGTTGGGGTGGAACGTCTTCCTCACCTTCACGGAGTACCGCGGCATCCGCCCGCCCGAGTGGATCGGCCTCGACAACTGGGTCGAGCTGATGGGCGACGAGGTCTTCTGGACCTCGTTCGGCAACTCGATCGCCATGATCGTCGCGATGGTCGTCGTGCCGACGCTCCTCGGCCTCGTGCTCGCCGCCATGCTGTTCGACCTCATCGGCAAGAAGTTCGGCGGCAAGCTGGCGAGCTTCCTGCGCGCCACCTACTACCTGCCCCAGATCCTGCCCGCGGTCATCGCCGCGATCGTCATCGGCTGGATCCTGCGCCCGCAGAACGGCGCCCTCAACCAGGTGCTCGAGGCGATCGGCCTCGGCGACCTCGCCCACAACTGGCTCGGCAGCCCCGACACCGCGCTCGCCAGCATCATGGTGATCATGGTCTGGGTGCAGCTCGGCTACCCGATCGTCATCTTCATGGCCGCGCTCCAGCGGGTCGATCCCGAGCTCTACGAGGCCGCCGAGCTCGACGGCGCGAACTGGTTCCAGCGGTTCCGCGCCATCACGGTCGGCATCATCCGGCCCGAGATCTTCGTCGTCACCCTGACCTGCACGATCGCCGCGCTCAAGGTGTTCGGCCCCGTGTACGCCCTCACGGGCGGCGGCCCCGGCACGGCCACGATCGTGCCGGCCTACTACGCGTACAGCGAGTTCTTCCAGTCGCAGCAGGTGGGCTACGGCGCCACCATCGCGACCGCGCTGACGATCGTCATCGCCGCCGTGAGCGTGGCGTTCATCCTCGTGCAGAACCGCGTCGAGCAGAAGGAGGAGGAGCGATGACCGCCATCATCGAGGAACTCGACCCCGACCACCGCGCGGTGGAGCTGCCCCCGCCGCCGTCGAGCCGCCGCACGTCGCGCCGCGGCGCGCGCCGCGCCGGGAACGGCCCCACGAAGCGCACCGCCGGCGACTGGGCCGTGCTCCTCGTCGCGATCGTGCTCGGCTTCTTCATCGCCGTCCCGTTCCTGCTCATCCTCGTCAACTCGTTCAAGTCGCCGGCCGACTACAACACGTCGGGCCCGCTGACGCTGCCCACCGAGTTCTACTTCGACGGCATCGTCGCGTTCTGGGAGCGCGTCGACTTCCCGCAGAAGCTCTGGAACAGCGTGTTCATCTCGGGACTCGTCGCCGTCTTCGCGGTGGCGCTGTCGATGTTCAACGCCTTCGCGCTCGGCGTCGGCCGGGTGAAGGGCCGGCTCTGGATCGTCGTGCTCATCCTGCTGGCGAACATGCTGCCGCAGGAGGTGCTGCTCTACCCGCTGTACTTCATGTTCAAGCAGGTCGGCCTCTACGACAGCCAGTGGGCGGTCATCATCATCTTCACGGTCATCCAGTCGGCGTTCGGCACCTACCTGCTTGCGTCGGTCTACTCGACCTTCCCGAAGGAGATGCTCGAGGCCGCCTCGCTCGACGGCGCCTCGCGGTGGCAGATCCTCTGGCGGGTCGTCTACCCGATCTCGCGTCCGACGCTCTCGGTGCTGCTGATCTTCTTCTTCATCTGGACGTGGAACGAGTTCCTCATCCCGCTCACGTTCCTCGTGTCGAACGACACGCAGACCGTGCCGGTGGCGATCACCGTGCTGCAGGGCGACCGGCTGATGGACGTCACGACGACGAGCGCCTCGGCGCTGCTCGGGCTCATCCCGACCCTGGTGTTCTTCCTCATCTTCCAACGCACCCTCACCCGGGGCATCACCGCAGGAGCAGTCAAGTAGTCATGAAGTTCACCGATGGGTTCTGGCACACCCGGCCCGGCGTCGAGGCCCTCTACGCACAGGAGGCGCGCGACCTCGCGGTCGACGGCGACGAGCTCGTCGCCTGGGCGCCGACGCGCGTCGTCGCGACGCGGGGCGACACGCTCAACCGGCCGATGCTCACGGTCTCGCTCGCGAGCCCGGCCGAGGGCGTCATCCGCGTGCGCATCGAGCACCACTGCGGCACGCCGCGCGACGTCGGCTTCGGCATCGGGTCGGATGCCGCGCACCGCCCGGTCATCGCGATCGACGACGAGGGCGGCGTGATCGACGCCGGCTCCCTGCGCGCGCGCATCCGGCGCGGTGCACCGTGGGACCTCTCGTTCGAGCACGACGGCGGCACCTACACGTCGAGCGGCCACAAGTCGGTCGGGTACATGCGGCTGGCGCCCGGCGCGCCCGTGGCGGCCGAGCCGGCGGGCGTGGCCGGCATCACGACGACCGGCCTCGCCCCGGCATCCGCGTACCTGCACGCGCAGCTCTCGCTGGGCGTCGGGGAGCTCGTGTACGGACTGGGCGAGCGCTTCGGCCCGCTCGTGAAGAACGGCCAGACCGTGGACGTGTGGAACGCCGACGGCGGCACGTCGAGCGAGCAGTCCTACAAGAACGTGCCGTTCTACCTCACGAACCGCGGCTACGGCGTGCTCGTCAACCACGCGGGGCACGTCTCGTTCGAGGTCGGCTCGGAGGCCGTGGAGCAGGTGCAGTTCTCGGTCGCGGGGGAGTGCCTCGAGTACTTCGTGATCGCGGGCCCGACCCCCGCCGAGGTGCTCGACCGCTACACGCGGCTCACCGGCCGCCCGGCGCACGTGCCCGACTGGTCGTACGGCCTCTGGCTCTCGACGAGCTTCACGACCGACTACGACGAGGACACCGTCAACGCGTTCATCGACGGGATGGCCGAGCGCGACATCCCGCTCGAGGTGTTCCACTTCGACTGCTTCTGGATGCGCGAGTTCCACTGGACCGACTTCGAGTGGGACCCCGCCGTGTTCCCCGACCCCGAGGGCATGCTCTCGCGCCTGCACGACCGCGGCCTGCGCGTGAGCGCGTGGCTCAACCCGTACATCGCGCAGCGCTCGAGACTGTTCCGCGAGGGCGTCGAGCACGGCTACCTCGTGCGCCGGCCCGACGGCAGCGTCTGGCAGTGGGACCTCTGGCAGGCCGGCATGGCGCTCGTCGACTTCACGAACCCCGAGGCGACGCGCTGGTTCCAGGACCACCTGCGGCGGCTGCTCGCGCAGGGCGTCGACGCGATCAAGACCGACTTCGGGGAGCGCATCCCGATCGACGTCGCGTGGCACGACGGCAGCGACCCCGAGGCGATGCACCACCGCTACACGCAGCTCTACAACCGGGCCGTCTTCGACGTGCTCGAAGAGGTGCGCGGCCCCGGCGAGGCGGTGCTGTTCGCCCGGTCGGCGACCGCGGGCGGCCAGTCGATGCCCGTGCACTGGGGCGGCGACAACTCGTCGACGTTCACGTCGATGGCCGAGAGCCTTCGCGGCGGGCTGTCGCTCGCGCTCAGCGGCTTCGGCTACTGGAGCCACGACATCGGCGGCTTCGAGGGCGACCCCGACCCGGCGGTGTTCAAGCGCTGGCTGGCGTTCGGCCTGCTCTCGAGCCACTCCCGGCTGCACGGCTCGACGAGCTACCGCGTGCCGTGGGCGTTCGACACGGGCGAGGAGGCGCCGGGCCAGAGCGCGGTCGAGGTCGCGCGCGCGTTCGCCAAGCTCAAGGCCTCGCTGCGCCCGTACCTCGTCGAGGCGGGCGACGAGGCGCACCGCACCGGGCGCCCGGTCATGCGCCCGATGCAGCTCGAGTTCCCCGAGGACCCGGCGACGGGCCACCTCGACCGGCAATACCTGCTCGGGCCGAGCCTGCTCGTGGCGCCCGTGTTCTCGCCGTCGGGCGAGGTGGACTACTACCTGCCCGCCGGCCGCTGGACGAACTGGTTCACGCGCGAGGTCGTCGAGGGCGGCGCCTGGCGCCGCGAGGTGCACGGGTTCGACACCGTTCCCCTGTGGATCCGCGAGGGCGCCGTCGTGCCCGTCGTCGACGAGGACGGGCGTGCGGGCGAGGTGCGGGGTGCCGAGGCATCCTGATTCGCGCGATTCGCGCGGGCGCAAGTTTCGGCGCTAGGCTTCGAAACATGGCAACGGATGTCGTGGGGGAGCGGGTCACGCTGGCCGAGGTCGCCGAGGAGGCCGGGGTCTCGCTGTCGACCATCTCGAAGGTGCTCAACGGGCGCACGGATGTCGCGCCGGGCACCCGTGCCCGCGTGGAGCGGCTCCTGCACGACCGCGGCTACGTGCGCCGGGGCGCCGGTCGCTCGGAGGCGCACGCCGACCTCATCGAGCTCGTCTTCCACGAGCTCGACCCGATCTGGTCGATGGAGCTCATCGGCGGCGTCGAGTCGGTCGCGAAGGCCGAGGGCCTCAGCGTCGTGCTCACGGTGAGCGGCAGCCGGCACGCGCCCGATCCCGACTGGATCGAGGGCGTCATCCGCCGTCGGCCCGTCGGCGTCATCCTCGTGTTCTCGGAGCTCGCGCCCGAGTACCGGGAGCAGCTACGGGCGCGCGCCATCCCGTTCGTCATCGTCGACCCGGCAGGCGACCCATCCCCCGACGTGCCGAGCGTGGGCTCGGCGAACTGGTCGGGCGGCCTGGCCGCCACCCGGCACCTCATCGAGCTCGGCCATCGGCGCATCGCGGCGATCACCGGGCCCGAGGACATGATGTGCTCCCTCGCGCGCCTCGACGGCTACCGCTCGGCGATGAACACGGCGGGCCTGCCCATCCGCGACGAGTGGATCCGGTTCGGCGACTTCCACACCTCCGGCGGTCGCGACCGGGCTCGCGAGGTGCTCGACGGCCCCGAGCGGCCGACCGCGATCTTCGCGGGCAGCGACATGCAGGCGCTCGGCGTGCTCGAGGCGGCACGCGAGCGCGGCATCCGCGTGCCCGAGGACCTCTCGGTCGTCGGCTACGACGACATCCCGCTCGCGCGCTGGCTGACCCCGAAGCTCACGACCGTGCACCAGCCCCTGCGCCGCATGGGCGAGGAGGCGGTGCTGCTCGCGCTGCGGCTCGCCGAGGAGACGGTGGAGTCGACGCCGCGCATGGACCTCGCGACGAGCCTCGTGGTGCGCGACAGCACGGCGCCACCAGCGGCGTAGCAGCGCCCGCCGCATCCGCGCGCCTGGCCGCTCCGCGCCCGCCTGCGGCTCCGCGCCCGCCTGGCGGCTCCGCCCTGTTGCCGGATTCGGTGTTTCGGACCGACACGCCGTGTCGCGCCGGCCGTGTCCGGCGCGTCGCTCCGGAACACCGAATCGGGTAACAAACGGCAGGGGACACGCGACGGACCGACGACAGCGCCGCCAGCCGGAGCGGGGAGGGCTCCGGCCGGCGGCGCCGGGTCATTCCGCGAGGACGGCCGGCCGCGGCATCCGTCGCACGACCACGTCGGGGTGCAGGCGCCGGGTGTGGTCGACGACCCGCACCGGACCCGTCAGGCGCACCGTGGTCGCGAGCGGCAGGTCGCCGCTCGAGCGGCCGAGGCTGAGCACGAGCTCGCCCGGCTCGACGATGCGCACGCCGTCGCGCGACGTGAACGACGCGAGGTCGGCCGGCACCGTGAACCGCACGTCGGCGACCTCGCCGGGCTCGAGCTCGACGCGCGCGTACCCGACGAGCCGCTGCACCGGTCGCACGACGGATGCCACGGGGTCGTGCAGGTAGAGCTGCACGACCTCGACGCCGGGGCGCTCGCCGGCATTGCGCACGCGCACGCGCACGTCGGCCTCGCCGTCGGTCGCGATCTCGGATGCCCCGCCGCCGGCGCCCTCCCACTCGAACACGGTGTACGTGAGGCCGTGGCCGAACGGATAGCGCGCGGTCGGGTCGATGTTCGAGACGCCGTTGCGACGCTCGAGCGGCGCCGCGAGGTACGTCGACGGGTGCACGCCCGCCGACGCCGGCACCGACACGGGCAGCCGGCCGCTCGGCTCCACACGGCCGCTGAGGATGCCCGCCAACGCGCGCGTCCCCTCCTCGCCCGCGAAGAACGCCTCGAGGATGCCCGCCGCGCGGTCGGGGGCCGTGCCGAGCGTGTAGGGGCGCCCGGCGAGCAGCGTCACGACCGTCGGCACGCCGACGTCGAGCACGGCCTCCAGCAGCGCCGCCTGGGCGCCGGGGAGCTGCAGCGACTCGGCGTCGCAGCCCTCGCCGCTCGTGCCGCGGCCGAACAGGCCGGCCCGGTCGCCGAGCGCGAGCACCACCACGTCGGCGGTGGCCGCCGCCTCGAGCGCCGCGGCGAACCCGTCGGTCTCGCCGCCGTCGATGCTCGTGCCCGCGGCGTGCGCGAGCTCGGCGCCCGGGAACTCCTTGCGGAGCGACTCGAGCAGCGTGGGCAGCGCGATCCCGTCGCCCGACTCGGGGTGGTTGACCCCGACGTGCGTCGGGAACGCGTAGCACCCGAGCACGGCGAACCGGTCGTCGGCGGTCGGGCCGATGACGGCGATCCGCCGCGGCGCGGCGAGCGGGAGCGTCCCGTCGTTGCGCAGCAGCACGATCGCGCGCTCGGCGATCTCGGCCGCGAGCGCCCGGTTCCCCGGGGGATCGAGGTCGATCGTGCCGCGCACCGCGTCGATGTCGTCGGCGCGGCCGGCGAGTGCCGGCGGCAGCGGATCCCAGTCGGCGTCGAGCAGGCCGAGCCCGACCTTCTGCGCGAGCACGCGGCGCAGCGCCCGATCCAGCACCGCCACGTCGAGCCGACCGTCGGCGACGGCCGCCACGAGCGGAGCGCCGAAGGCGTGCACGGTCGGGAGCTCCACGTCGATGCCGGCCTCGAGGGCCGCGGCCGCGGCATCCGCCAGCGACCCGGCCGTGCCGTGCAGGGTCTGCAGGAACGCCACCGAGAAGTAGTCGGCGACGACCGTGCCCTCGAAGCCCCACGTGTCGCGGAGGAGCTCGGTGAGCAGCGAGGCATCCGACGCCGTGGGCACGCCGTCGAGGTCGGTGTACGCGTTCATCACCGACCGGGGCCGGCCGTCGCGCACGACCATCTCGAACGGCGGCAGCAGCACGTCGGCGAGTTCGCGTCGTCCGACGGCGACGGGCGCGAGGTTGCGTCCGGCCTTCGAGGCGGAGTAGCCGACGAAGTGCTTGAGCGTGGCGACCACGCCCGCCGACTCGAGCCCGCGCACGTACGCCGCGCCGACTGTGCCGACGAGGTACGGGTCCTCGCCCATGGTCTCCTCGACCCGGCCCCAGCGCGCGTCGCGCACCACGTCGAGCACGGGCGCGAGGCCCTGGTGGATGCCGACCGAACGCAGGTCGTCGCCGATGCGCCGCGCCATCCGCTCAATGAGCTCGGGGTCGAACGTCGCCGCCCACGAGAGCGGCACCGGATAGGCGGTCGCGCCCCAGGCCGCGAAGCCCGCGAGGCACTCCTCGTGCGCCACAGCGGGGATGCCGAGTCGGCTCTCCGCCATGATGCGTCGCTGCGTGCGGGCGAGCGAGAGCGCGCCGACGCCCGGGTCGACGGGCGCCGTCCCGAACGGCCGGGTCAGCTGCCCGAGTCCCTTCGGCAGGAGCTCGTCGAGGTCGACGTCGCCGATCATCTCGTGCTGGTTCGGGGCGACGTCGCCGCCCTCGGCCGAGGCGCCGACCCACACGCCGTACAGCTGCGCGATCTTCTCCTCGAGCGTGAGCTCGGCGATGATCGCCTCGACACGGTCGGCGACGGATGCCGCGGCATCCTGCCACGGGGGGATGCCCCGTGCGGTCCGCTGGTCGGTCATCCCTTCACCGCCCCGGTGAGCCCGCCGACGATGCGCTTCTCCGCGAACAGGAAGAAGGCGAGCGCCGGGATCATCGCGAGCGACGTGTAGGCGAGCACGGCTCCCGTGTCCTGCGAGTACTGCGTCGAGAACTGCGTGACGCCGAGCGGCAGGGGCCAGAGCTCCTGCGGCAGGCTGCCCGTCGAGATCACGAGCAGCGGCAGCAGGTAGCCGTTCCAGCTGCCGATGAAGGCGAGCACCCCGACCGTGACGAGGCCGGGCATCGAGAGCGGCAGCAGGATGCGCCAGAAGAAGCCGATCCGGCCGGTGCCGTCGAGCGCGGCGGCCTCCTCGAGCTCGTCGGGGATGGCCCGCAGGAACGGCACGAGGATGATGATCGTCGTCGGCAGCGCGAACGCGATGCTCGGGATGATGACGCCCAGGTACGAGCCGTGCAGGCCGAGCGTGCGCAGCATCAGCGTGAGCGGCAGCGCCGCGACCGTGAGCGGGAACATCAGCCCCGCGGCGAACAGGCTGTACAGCCCGGTGCGCCCGCGGAACTCGTAGCGCGCGATGACGAACGCGGCCATGATCCCGAACACGACGACGCCCGCGGTGGTCGCGATGGCGAGGATCGAGCTCGCGAGCACGTTGCCCCAGAACCGGGGCGAGCCGAGCACGGTCGACCAGTTCTGCAGGGTCCACGGGTCGGGCATCCCGGCCGGGTTCGCGTTGAGGTCGGCCGTGGTGCGGAATCCGCCGATGAAGACGTAGAGCACCGGACCGATGGCGATCGCCGCGATGACGAGCGCGATCAGGTAGACGAACGGCTGGCCCCAGTCGAATCGCCGGCCCGCGGGCACGTGCGGTGCGCCGCGCCCCTCGGTGGTGATGGCGGTGGTGGCGGTCATGTCAGCGAACCCCTCGGGTGACGGCGCCGGCGAGGTCGCGGCGCAGGGCGAAGCGCTGGTACACGAGCGCGATGACGAGCGAGATCAGGAACAGGATCACGGCGATGGCGCTGCCGTAGCCGGGCTGGCCGCCGAACTGGCCCTTCTCGACCATGTACGTGGCCATGGTCTGCGTGGCGTTGAGGGGACCGCCGCGCGTGGTGACCCACACCATGTCGAAGAGCTGGAGCGAGCCGATGATCGACAGGAACGCCCAGATCCGGATGGTCGGGCCGAGCAGCGGGATCGTGATGTGCCGCTGGACCTGCCACCAGCTCGCGCCGTCGATCGACGCGGCCTCGGCGAGTTCCTCGGGCACGCCCTGGAGGCCGGCGAGCATGAGCAGGATGGCGAACCCGACGTACTTCCACGTCAGGATGAAGAACATCGTCCACAGGGCGATCTCGGGGTCGGCGAGCCAGTTCTGCTGGAGGGCGCCGAGGCCGAGCGACTCGAGCAGGGCGTTCACGCCGCCCGTCGGCTGGAGGAGGAGCTTCCACGAGAGGCCCGCGATGACCTCGGCGAGCACGTACGGCACGAAGATGAGCAGCCGCAGCGCAGCCCGTCCGCGGATGCGCCGGTTGAGCAGCAGCGCGACGCCGATGGCGATCGCGCCCTGGATGAGCAGGGAGGCGCCGAGGATGAAGAAGTTGTGGCCGACCGCGCCGAGGAACACCGGGTCGTTGAGGGCGCGGACGTAGTTCTGGAGGCCGATGAAGCGGGCCGGATCCGCGAGGTCGTCCCACTGGAACGCCTGCGGGAGGTTGTAGAAGCTGTACACCGCCGCGAGGATCACGGGCAGGATGACGAAGCCGAGGAACAGGATCAGCGCCGGGCCGACGAAGAGGGCGATCTCGGCGCGCTTCCGGCTCCTGGCCGACCTGCGGCGGGGTGTCGGGGTGGGGGCCGGGGCCCCGGGGGCCCCCGGGCCCCCCCGCGGGTGGGGGGGGGGGGATGAAAAAAGGGGGGCCCCCCCGGCCGGCGACCCCAGAGGCAGTTGTAGGGGGGGTGG
>NZ_JBSHHC010000001.1:206767-645772 GCF_053618135.1 Agromyces sp. NPDC055661 | reverse complement strand
CGGGGCCGTCTCCCCCCCCCGGGCATCTGGATCCGCGCGGGCCCCCCTAGGCGGCCCATCCGGGGGGCGGGGCGGCCCCCCCCCCCCCGGGGGGGGGGGGGGGGGGGGGGGGCGGGCCCGGCGGCCCCGGGGGCCCCGGCCGGCTTGAGGAGCGTGGTCATGACTACAGGGTCGCCGCCGCGTCCTGCATCGCCTTGACGATGTCCTCGGGGGTTCCGGCGCTGCCGAAGAGGTTGACGATGCCCTCGTTCATGGCGTTGCCGACGGTGGTGCCGAAGGCCGTGTCGAGCCAGAGCTGCACGAAGGATGCCTCGCCGAGGCCCACGGCCACGGCCTTGAGGTTCTCGTCCTCGAGCGAGTCGGTCGCAGACGGCACGGTCGGGATGCCCGAGCCGCTGGCCGCGAACCGCTTCTGCACGTCCTCGCTCATGATGTAGGCGAGCAGCTCGGCGCACTCCGGCGGAGCGTCCTTCGAGCAGCCGAACCCGTCACCGCCGCCGAGCGCGGCGGTCGGGTCGCCCGCCGAGCCCGGGATGCCTGGG
Source organism: Agromyces sp. NPDC055661 (assembly GCF_053618135.1). NCBI lineage: Bacteria > Bacillati > Actinomycetota > Actinomycetes > Micrococcales > Microbacteriaceae > Agromyces > Agromyces sp. NPDC055661. The sequence goes on along the minus strand of NZ_JBSHHC010000001.1, from coordinate 645,230 downwards.
AAGGGGAACCAGCCGAGGAACCCGGGGACCTGCTGGTCGGCGGTGAGGCCGCCGATGGTGCCCGCGTTCCAGTGGCCCATGAGCTCCATGGATGCCTGGCCGTTCGCGACGAGGCCGGCGGACGAACCCGCGCCCTGCTGGGCGGGAGTACCGAGGAAGCCCTCCTGGAACGGGTTGATGCCGAGGAACTCCTCGAGCTGGTCGCCCGCGTCGACCCAGCAGTCGTCGCTGAAGTCGTACTCGTCGACCGCGGTCTGGATGGTCTCGGGCGAGCAGGAGTGCAACGCGAACTGGTACCACCAGTGCGCGGCCGGCCACTTGTCGCCGGCGCCGACCGCGATCGGGGTGAAGCCCGCGGCGCGGAGCTTCGCGACGTCGTCGACGAGCTCGTCCAGCGTGGTGGGCGGGGCGTCGATGCCCGCCTGGGCGAACTGCTCGGTGTTGTACCAGAAGCCCTCGATGCCGAAGGTGAAGGGGATGCCGTAGGTCTTGCCGTCGACCTGCCATGGGTTCACCGTCGCGCCGACGCTGGAGATCGTGTCGGGGATGGCGTCGTCGAGCGGCATGAGGTACTCGTTCTCGACCTGGTCGCGGAGCTCGCCGCCCGGCCACACCTGGAACAGGTCGGGCGCGTCGCCCGAGGCGAGGGCGTTCGGGATCAGCGTGCGCTGCAGCTCCTCGTTCTGGTAGCCGGTCTGCTCGACGGTGACGCCGGGGTGGGCCTCCTCGAACTCGTTCGCGACCTCCTCCCACACCGCGGGGAGCGGGCCGGACGTGGCGTTGTGCCACCACGTGAGGGTCACGCCGTCGCCTTCGCCGTCGCCGGATGAGGGGGCGCATCCGGCAAGTGCGACGGCGGCGAGGCCGGCGCTGAGACCCAATGCGACGAGCCTCGTGCTGCGTCTGTTCATCGTTGAACCTCTCGAAAGTTTCGACTCTATCGTCGAAAGTGATCTGGACGCCATGAATATACGTCATGAATCTATTTGGGGTCAACAGCAACAAATTCGGCGCGGCGCCGAGACCTGCGCGCCCACGCGCCCCTAGAGTGGTCGCGTGTCAGAGCGTGTCGGAACGTTCGACGGGGTGCACCGTCGAAACCTCTCGAAACTCCTCGGGCTGGTGCACCTCGAAGGGCCGCTCTCCCGGGCGCGACTGACGGCCGCCACCGGCCTCAACCGATCGACGGTCGCCGCGCTCGCCGGGGAGCTCGTCGAGCTCGGCCTCGTCGAGGAGCGCGCCCCGGACCCCACGAATCGCGTCGGTCGCCCCTCGCCCGTGATCGCGCCGCACCCCGGCGTCACCGCCGTCGCCGTCAACCCCGAGGTCGACGCCGTGACGATCGCCGCCGTCGGCCTCGACGGTCGCATCCCCGTGCGCGAGCGCATCGAGGTCGACCACCTCGTCAGCCCCGAGGAGACGGCTCGCCTGGTCGCCGAGGAGATCGGGCGCTGGCGGTCCGGCGTGCTGCGTCGCGCGCGCATCGTCGCGGTCGGCCTCGCGGTGCCGGGCCTCGTCCGCGCCTCCGACGGGCTCGTGCGCTTCGCGCCGCACCTCGAGTGGCGGGATGCCCCGCTCCGCACCCTCGTGGAGGAGGCCACGGGCCTGCCGACCGTCGTGGGCAACGACGCGAGCCTCGGGGCGATGGCCGAGCACCTCTTCGGCGCCGGACGCGGCGTCGACGACATCATCTACCTCAACGGGGGTGCGAGCGGCATCGGCGGCGGGCTCATCGTGCACGGGCTCGCCGTCGGCGGCGCGGGAGGCTACGCGGGCGAGTTCGGCCAGAACCGGCCGGGCATCGCGTCCGCCGACGACCGGCGCCGCCCGGGGGGCGTGCTCGAGGACGAGGTCAGCCGGGCCCGCCTGCTCGAGGTCGCCGGCCTCGCCGCCGCGGACGAGCCGACGCTCGCGGCGGCGCTCGCGGCATCCGATTCGCCCGACGTGGCGGCCGAGCTCGCGCGCCAGCGCCGCATCCTCTCGACCGCGCTCGCGAACGCCGTCAACGTGCTCAATCCCTCGCTGGTGGTGCTCGGCGGCTTCCTGGCCACGGTCGCCGGGAGCGACCCCGACGCGCTCGCCTCCGCGGTGGCGGAGCAGGCCATGCCGGCGGCCGCCGAGGACCTCGACCTCCGCGTCGCCGCCCTCGGCGAGGACCGGCTCGCCATCGGTGCCGCCGAACTCGCCTTCCAGGCCCTGCTGGAGGATCCACTCCAGGTGGCCTGAGGGGCGCCCGCGGGTCGACTGTGACAGATGAATCGTCTCATTCTCGCCATCCGCACTTGCGGAACCGGGGGGTGCCTCCGCTAGACTCGATGCCAGTCGAATCGATTCGAGACCACGACGGTCCCGATCGCCTCACGACGGCGACCCGCGGGTCGCCGTCGTTCCTGTTTCCCCGGCGTCCGAGGGCGTGCGCCGCCGCACTCGAGCACGCCCAGGATCCGCATGTCCGCAACCGCCTCCATCCCCATCATCCGGCCCGACGACTACTCGGCCACGACCCACCCCGGCGACCTCCTCAGCCGCCGCCAGCGCCTCGTCTACGTGCTCGTCCTCGGCGCGCTCACCGCGCTGGGCCCGTTCACGGTCGACCTCTACCTGCCCGCCTTCCCGGTGCTGCAGGACGAGCTCGGCGTCTCGGCCGCCGCCGTGCAGCTCACGCTGACCGGCACGATGGTCGGCTTCGGGTTCGGCCAGCTCATCGTCGGCCCGTGGAGCGACAAGGTGGGCCGCCGCCTGCCGCTGATCCTCGCCACGGCGCTGCACATCGCGGCATCCGTCGGCGCGGCGTTCGCGCCCGACATCGTCTGGCTCAGCGTGTTCCGCCTGCTGCAGGGCTTCGGCGCGGCCGCGGGCGGCGTGGTCGCCATGGCCATGGTGCGCGACCTGTTCGGCGGCAAGCCGCTCGTGCGCATGCTCTCGCGCCTCGCGCTCGTGAACGGCCTCGCGCCGGTGCTCGCGCCGGTCATCGGCTCGCAGCTGCTCGCCGTCATGGACTGGCGCGGCGTGTTCGTCGTGCTCGCGATCTACGGCGCCGTGGTCGTCGCCGCCGTGTCGTTCTTCATCGTCGAGACGCTGCCCGAATCACGTCGCCACGTGGCCGGCCACTCGACGCTGCGCGACCGCTACGCGGCGCTGTTCCGCGATCGCGTCTACCTCGGCGCCGCGATCATCGGCGGCATGACGTTCACCGGACTGTTCGGCTACCTCTCGACGTCGTCGTTCCTGTTCCAGGAGGTCTACGCGTTCACGGCGCAGCAGTACGGCATGCTGTTCGCCGTCAACTCGATCGGCATCATCATCGGCGTGCAGACGAGCTCCCGGCTCATGCGCGGGCCGGTGCAGCCGCAGTGGATCCTCGCGATCACCACGATCGTGCAGTTCTCGATGGCCGTGGCGATCATGGTGCTCGACTCGTCGGGGGCGGGCTTCTGGGGCACGGCGATCCCGCTGTGGATCTTCATCCTCTCGTGCGGCTTCGCATTCCCCGCGGTGCAGGTGCTCGCGCTCGCGCACCACGGCGCCGAAGCCGGCACGGCCGCCTCGCTGCTGGGCGCGCTGAACTTCGGACTCGCCGGCCTGATCTCGCCGCTCATCGGCCTCATGGGCGTCGGGAGCGCCGTGCCGATGGCGTTCGTCATGCTGCTCGCGGCCGCCGTCGCGATCGTGGCGCTCTGGGCGCTCGTGCGTCCGAAGACGGTGCCGGCGCTCAGCGACTGAGCCGAGCGGATGCCGCGTGCCGCGCCTCCCGTCAAGGGGGGCGGGTCGCGGCATCCGCTCACCCCGCTCGGACTAGCGTGGAGTGATGGAGCGACCGAACGATCCACCCGGTGATGCCGAGCACGCCGACGCATCGGCCGCACCCGACGCATCCGGCGAATCCGGCGAGGACACCGCCGATTCGACGCGCGGCCTCGACCGGGATGCGCCGGGTGGGGCTGCCGGGCTCCTGCCGGCCCAGCGCGAGCGACGCGCTCGCACCCTCGGGCGGCGCGCCGCGCTGACCAGCGGCGTCGCGGCGGTGCTCGCCGCGGTGCTGCTCGGCGCGGTCATCATGATCCGGCAGGGCGGCGTGCCGTTCGAGATCGACGAGGAGTGGGCCGAGGAGGTCCTCACGCTGCGCGGTCCGTTCGGCGACACCGTGGCGCTCTTCATGAACTGGCTCGGCGGCGGCATCGTGGGCGTCTTCCTCGTCCCCATCGGCGTCGCGATCATGCTGCTCATCCTGCGTCGTCCGTGGGGCGCGCTGTACTTCATCGTCGCGTCGGCAGCCAGCGCGGGGGTCGTGCAGCTGCTCAAGGAGTGGTTCGGGCGGGCGCGCCCCGAGGACATGCTCGTGACGTCCGACTTCGGCTCATTCCCGTCGGGGCATGTGGCGAACGCCGCGACCATCTCGGTGGCGATCGGCGTCATCGTGCCGATCCTGGGGGTCTGGATCGCGGGCGCCGCGTACACCGTGCTGATGGCGCTGACGCGCACCTACCTCGGGGCGCACTGGTTCTCCGACACGGTGGGCGGACTGCTCGTGGGCGCGGGCGTCGCGCTCGTGCTCTGGGCGGCCTTCGCGGTGCCGCTCGAGCGCGAGCGGCTCGCCTGGATCGCGCGGGTCTCGGAACGCAACGCCGCGCGCGCCCAGGCGCACATCACGCCGCCGGAGCGAACGTGAGGGTCCGGCGCGAGTCCCACCCCACGGGTCGGCTGACACGAGAGCGAAGTATGCTCGGATAGCGTTTTCCAACGACCGCCGCGCCGCGAGTCGCGGCATCCGATCCAAGCCCCTGCACCGCCCACAGAAAGCACCGAACATGCCCAGCGCACGCCTGACCATCGACCCGCACTTCACGATCGGGCGCGTCCAGCGCCGCCTCTTCGGCGGCTTCGTCGAGCATCTCGGACGTCACGTCTACGACGGCATCCACGAACCCGGCCACGAGTCGGCCGACGCCGACGGGTTCCGCACCGACGTCGTCGAGCTGGTCAAGGAGCTCGGTGTCTCGACCATCCGCTACCCGGGCGGCAACTTCGTCTCGGGGTTCCGCTGGGAGGACTCGGTCGGCCCGCGCGAGCAGCGTCCGCGCCGGCTCGACCTCGCCTGGCACTCGACCGAGACGAACGAGATCGGCCTCCACGAGTTCTCCGACTGGCTCGAGCAGGTCGGCAGCGACCTCATGCTCACCGTGAACCTCGGCACCCGTGGCACGCTCGAGGCGCTCGACCTGCTCGAGTACACGAACATCGCCGGTGGCACGATGCTCTCGGACCAGCGCATCGCGAACGGCCGGACCGATGCGTTCGGCGTGAAGATGTGGTGCCTCGGGAACGAGATGGACGGTCCCTGGCAGCTCGGCCACCGCTCGGCCGACGACTACGGCAAGCTGGCGTCGCGCACCGCGAAGGCCATGCGCCAGCTGGACCCCTCGTTGGAGCTCGTCGTCTGCGGCTCGTCGAGCGCGCACATGCCGACGTTCGGCGAGTGGGAGCGCGTGGTGCTGTCCCATACGTACGACGACGTCGACTACATCTCCTGCCACGCGTACTACGAGGAGAAGGACGGCGACCTCGGCTCGTTCCTCGCCTCGGCGGTCGACATGGACGGCTTCATCGACACGGTCGTCGCGACGGCCGATCACGTGAAGGCCGTGCGGGGCAGCGACAAGACCGTGAACATCTCGTTCGACGAGTGGAACGTCTGGTACCTCTCGCGCTGGGAGAACGTCGAGAAGATCGAGGGCCTCGACAACTGGCCCGTCGCGCCGCGGCTGCTCGAGGACGTCTACTCGGTCGCCGACGCGGTCGTGTTCGGCAACCTGCTGATCTCGCTCATCCGCCACGCCGACCGCGTGACGAGCGCCTCGCTCGCGCAGCTCGTGAACGTCATCGCGCCGATCATGACCGAGCCCGGCGGTCCGGCGTGGCGCCAGACCACCTTCTTCCCGTTCTCGATCACCTCGCGACTCGCGCAGGGCGACGCCCTCGAGCTGAAGCTCGACGCGCCGACCTACGAGACGGCGCAGTACGGCGAGGTCCCGCTCGTCGACGCGGTGGCGACCTTCGACGCGGAGAGGGGCCGCTCTGCCGTGTTCCTCGTGAACCGCAGCCAGGACGAGGCCGTCACCCTCACGGTGGACGTCGCCTCGCTCGGCGACGTGTCGGTGCTCGAGTCCCACACCCTCGCCGACGACGACGTGTACGCGAAGAACACGCTCGAGGACCGCGAGCGGGTGGCGCCGCGCGCGAACGACAGCGTGCGCATCGAGGGCGGCGAACTCACGATCACGCTGCCGCCCGTGTCCTGGACGGCGCTCTCGCTCGGCTGACCCCCTTCCCCCTCCGGTGCGGGCGGAGGATGCTGGTGCTACCGGCGCCATCGGAGGGGAAGGGACCATGGCGGTCGACACGCGCGATCGGGTGCGGCGACGCCGCACCACGGTCGTCGCCGTGCTCGCGGCCATCGCGGTCGCCGCGGCGGTCGTGATCCTGGCCGTCGGCGGTCGGGTCGGGGCATCCGCGGGCCTGCGATCGGGCCGTGCATCAGATGCCCCGGCCGGCGCGGCCGCGGACCGCGGACCGGTCGAGCTCATCGACTCGTGGGCCGGGCTGCACCAGGGCTGGGTCATGGTCTACGCCGACGGCCGCGTGCTCCGATACGCGGACGCGGGCTCGACGCTGTACGGCGAGCAGACCCGCGACCTGCTCCTCGAGCGGCGACTCTCGGCCGACGGACTCGCGCGCGTCCGGGCGGGCGACGTGTCGGCGGCGGACTTCGGTGTCGTCCTGCCGGCGTTGATGCCCGACGACGTGTGGGCGGACGCGGGGTTCCGGCCCTACGTGCCGTCGGCCTACGCCGTGTGCGCGTGGCACGGCGGCGATGGCCCGCGCGGCTGGATGAACGTCGCGGGCGTGCTCGACGACCTGCCGGGCGCCATGCAGTCGATCCTGCGCGGCACCGAGCGCGAGTACTCGGGCTATGCATTCGAGACGTTCCAGGTGCCCGACGAGCTGCTCGGTCCGGTCGCGTGCTTCGGCGTGTCGCCGCAGGCCGCCGCGGTGGTCGTCGGCATGAGCGAGCGCCCGTCCGACCGCTACCGCTCGGAGGGGGACCTCCTCACGTTCACGTCGCGCCACGGCGAGCCGATCACCCTGGTCATCCTGCCCGTGATGCCGCACGGGCAGTTCGTGATCTGGGGCGGGTGACGCCGCGGCATCCGACTGCAGGTGCCCTACGAGGTCGACGTCGTCGCGGCCGCCCCCTCGACCTGTTGCAGCACGCGCGCGGCCACGCTCACCGCGATCGCGGCGGGCTCCTTCGACCGGATCCCCTCGATGCCGATCGGCGTCGACACGCGCGCGAGGGAGTCGTCGCCGAACCCGGCCTCGCGCAGCTGCGTCGTGAATCGCGCCCACTTCGAGCGCGAGCCGATGAGCCCGATCGAGCCGAGCCCCGGCGTGCGCAGGGCGGACTCCACGATCGCGAGGTCCTCGACGTGGTCGTGCGTCATCACGAGCACGTGCGCGCCGGGCGGCAGCTCGGCGAGGGCGGACTCCGGAACCGGCAGGTGGTGCACGCGCACGGTGGCGACGGCGTCGGCGAGCACGCCCGTCGAGCCGGGATCCCCGAGCCGCTCGGCCGAGAGCATCTCCGCGCGCGAGTCGACGAGGTCGAGCTCGATCCGCTGCCGGGCGAGGATGCGAGCCAGCTCCAGCCCGACGTGGCCCATGCCGAAGATCGCGACCGCCGGCACGACCGGCACGGGTTCCAGCAGCATGGTGACCTCTCCTCCGCAGCACTGCACGCCGTACTCGGTCGTCGCCTTGTCGCTCAGCGTCAGCGTCAGCAGCTCGGGCTCCGCGGCGCCCTCCGCGAGCAGCTCCCGGGCCCGCCGGACCGCCGTCGCCTCGAGGTTGCCGCCGCCGACCGTGCCGTACAGGGCGTCCGGCGCGACGATCATCTTCGCGCCGCCGTTGCGGGGTGCATGCCCGCGCACCATCGCGAGGGTCACGATGACCGCGGGTCGACGGGCGGCGCGCAGGTGCTGGAGCGCGTCCACCCAGTCCACGGCCCGCCGCCTCAGGAGTCCGACGACAGGAAGCGGCTCCTGACGGCGGCGCCGACGGATGCCGCGGCAGCCGTTCGCGTCGCGGCATCCGTCGACTCGGACCCGCGCTCGGCACCGCCTGCAGCACCGGGTTCGTCGCCGGCTTCTGCACCCGGCCCGGTCGAGGCCGCCGCCTGCGCCGCCAGGATCGCTCGGTATGTCGTCTCCGCCGTCGACGGGGCGCCGAGGTCGATCGAGCAGCCTTCCGGGCCGAACGCCGCCACCGCCTCCCGGATCGCCTCGCGCACGCTGAACGCGAGCATGAGCGGGGGCTCGCCCACGGCCTTCGACCCGTAGACCACGCCGTCCTCGGCGGCATCCTCGAGCAGGCGGACGTTGAACTCCTCGGGCATCTCCGAGAAGCTCGGCAGTTTGTAGGTGCTCGCCGACTGGGTGAGCAGCCGACCGCGGCCGGGACCGTCGCTCTCGTCCCAGCGCAGCTCCTCGAGGGTCAGCCAGCCGGCGCCCTGCACGAACGCGCCCTCGACCTGACCGAGGTCGATGAGCGGCGAGAGCGAGTCGCCGACGTCGTGCAGGATGTCGACCCGCAGCATCCGCGAGGCGCCCGTGAACCCGTCGACCTCGACCTCGGTCGCGGCGGCCCCGTAGGCGAAGTACTTGAACGGCTCGCCCTGCATGCGCTCGGTGTCCCAGTGCAGGCCCGCCGTGCGGTAGAAGCCCGACGCCCACAGCTGCACGCGCTGGTGGTAGGCGGCCTCCACGATCTCGGTGAAGGTGAACGAGGGGCCGGATGCCCCGAGCCCCGACACACGGCCGTCGCCGAATCGCACGTCGCGGGCGTCGACCCCGAGCATCCGCCCGGCGACCGCGGCGAGGCGCTCGCGGATCTGCTCGCACGCGTGCCTCACCGCGCCGCCGTTGAGGTCGGCGCCCGAGGACGCCGCGGTGGCCGACGTGTTCGGCACCTTGTCGGTGCGCGTCGGCGCGAGGCGCACGGACTCGAGTCGCACGCCGAGGGCCGTGGCCGCGACCTGCAGCATCTTCGTGTGCAGGCCCTGTCCCATCTCGGTGCCCCCGTGATTCACGAGCACCGAGCCGTCCTTGTACACGTGCACGAGGGCGCCGGCCTGGTTGTAGGCCGTGAGGGTGAACGAGATGCCGAACTTCACGGGCGTGATGGCGAGGGCGCGCTTCACGTCCTCGTGCTCGGCGTTGAACGCCGCGATGCGCGTGCGACGCTCGTCGAAGTCGCTCGACGTGCGCAGGTCGTCCCAGATCGCGCGCAGGCGCTCGGCGTGGCGCACGGGCTGGCCGTACGGCGTCGTCTGGTCGGCGACGTAGAGGTTGCGCTCACGCAGCGTCGCGGCGTCGAGGCCGAGCAGCGGCGCGACCCGTCCGAGGATGTCCTCGATGACGAACATGCCCTGCGGCCCGCCGAAGCCGCGGAACGCGGTCTGCGAGGTCTTGTTCGTCTTGGCGACGCGCCCCTGTGCCACGAAGTGCGGGATCCAGTACGCGTTGTCGACGTGACAGAGGGCGCGGCCGAGCACGGGCTCCGACAGGTCGAGGCTCCACCCGCCGTCGGCGGTGAGGGTCGTTGCGAGCGCGATGATGCGGCCGTCGTCGTCGAAGCCGGCAGTCCAGGTCGCGTGGAACGGATGCCGCTTGCCGGTCATCGTGAGGTCCTGCGTGCGGTTCAGGCGCAGGCGCACCGGCCGCCCCGTGAGCGTCGCGCCGAGCGCCGCGACCGCGGCGAGTCCGTGCGGCTGCATCTCCTTGCCGCCGAAGCCGCCGCCCATGCGCAGGCACTCCACCGTGACCCGGTTCGACGGCAGCCCGAGCACGTGCGCCACGATCTCCTGCGTCTCCGACGGGTGCTGCGTGCTCGACTCGATGAACACCTGCCCCTCGGAGTCGATGCGCGCGAGCGCGGCGTGGGTCTCGAGGTAGAAGTGCTCCTGGCCGCCGACGACGCTCACGCCCTCGAACACGTGCGGCGCCGTCGCGAGGGCGTCCTCGGGGTCGCCCCGGCGGATGGTGCGGGGGATGCCCTGGAAGGAGTCCGCGTCGATCGCGTCCTGGATCGTGACGAGCGACGGCAGCGGCTCGTACTCCACGCGCACCGCGTCGGCGCCCGCGCGGGCGGCGTCCGCGTCCTCGGCGAGCACCCACGCGAGCGCGTGCCCGTGGTACATCGCCTCGCTCGGGAAGAGCGGCTCGTCGTGCTTCACGCCCGCGTCGTTCACGCCGGGCACGTCGGCGGCCGTGAGCACCCGCACCACGCCGGGCACGTCGAGCGCCGGCGCCACGTCGAGGGTCACGAGCGCGTGGGTGTGGGCGGACTGCACCGGCCATGCGGTGAGCACGTGCGCGGTGGAGGGCGCGAGGTCGTCGGTGTAGACCGCGGCGCCCGTCGCGTGCTGCACGGCGCTCTCGTGCGGGGTGGCCTTGCCGACCACCGGGTCGCGCGGCCGGGATGCGAGGTCGGTCATGCGGGCACCCCTTCGACGGTCGCCGTCTCGCGGTGCAGCTTCAGCAGCGCGGTGCCCAGCATCAGCGAGCGGTACTCGGCGCTCGCGCGGTGATCCGACATCGGCGTGCCCTCGGTCGCCAGCACGGATGCCGCGTCGCGCACGGTCTCGCGGTTCCACGGCCGTCCGGTGAGGGCGGCCTCGGTCGCGCGGGCGCGGATCGGCGTCGCCGCCACGCCGCCGAGCCCGATGCGCGCCGAGGCGACGACGCCGTCGTCGAGGTCGATCGCGAATGCGACGGCCACGCTCGAGATGTCGTCGAAGCGTCGCTTCGAGATCTTGTGGAAGGACCCGAGGCCGGCGAGCGGGAGCGGGATGCGCACCGATCGGATGAGCTCGTCGGGGCGGCGGGCGGTGGTGCGGTACCCGGTGAAGAACTCGGCGAGGTCGATCTCGCGCTCGCCGTCGGCCGCGACGAGCACGACGCGCGCCTCGAGCGCGAGGAGTGCAGGCGACGTGTCGCCGATCGGGGAGGCCGTGCCGAGGTTGCCGCCGATCGTGGCCCGATTGCGGATGAGCGGGGACGCGAACCGGGGGAACAGCTCGTCGAGCAGCGGGATCCGGCCGTCGAGGCGGTGCTGCACCTCGGAGAGCGACAGCGCGGCGCCGAGCTCGATGCTCGCGTCGCCGACCTCGAACGTGCGGAGCTCGGAGAGGCGCTCGATCGCGATGGTGAGCGGAGCGCGACGCCCGCGCAGGTTCACGTCGACGCCCCAGTCGGTCGTGCCCGCGGCGACCACCACGTCGGGCTCGTCGCGGAGCAGCCCGAGCGCCTCGTCGAGCGAGGCCGGACGCACGAACCGCTCGCCGTCGTCGCCGAGGCGCGTGGCGACCGCCGCGGGAGCGGGCCGGTCGCGCCGCTCGGCGAGCGGGTCGCCCGACTCGGGATCCCCGAGCGCGAAGGCCGCATCGCGGATCGGGCGGTATCCCGTGCAGCGGCACAGGTTGCCCGCCAGCGCGTGCAGGTCGAAGCCGTTGGGACCGTGGTGCGCGTCGGCGCGTCCCTCGACGGTGTCGGCCGCGTCCGCGGCATCCGCCTCGCCGACCCGGCGACCGCGGCGGTAGAACTCGCCCGCCATGCTGCACGCGAAGCCGGGGGTGCAGTAGCCGCACTGGGAGCCGCCCGCCTCGGCGAGCCGCTCCTGCACCTCATGGGGCTGCTCGGGCGTGCCGAGGCCCTCGGCCGTGACGACCTCCTGCCCGTCCAGTGCGGCCGCGGGCACGAGGCACGCGTTCACGGCCGTCCAGTCGGTGCCGCCGTCGTCGCGCGGCGTGGCGAGGAGCACGGCGCAGGCGCCGCACTCGCCCTCGGCGCAGCCCTCCTTGGCGCCCGTGAGGCCGATGCCGCGCAGCCAGTCGAGCGCGGAGGTGTGCGCGGACACGCCGACCATCGGACGCTGCCGTCCGTTGACCGTCACGCCGATGTGATCCATGGTCGTCTCCTCGGTTTCGGAGTCTACGCCGCCGGGTTCCCGGCGATCCGGTTACGCCGCGATCGCATCTGCGCCAAGATGAGGCTGAGCGTGTGGAGCATCATCCCGCAGCAGCCCGGAGGGGAGCGGCAGCCGCATGACCATCGAGATCGCCAGCGCCACCGACGTCGCGGGCGGCGACGAGATCCTCACCGACGACGCCCTCGCGTTCGTCGAGGAGCTGCATCACCGGTTCGACGGCCGCCGTCGCGAGCTGCTCGCCGCGCGCCGCGCCCGCCGCGACCGGATCGCCGCCGGGGAGCCGCTCGACTTCCTCGCCGAGACGCGCGAGGTGCGCGAGGGCGACTGGCGCGTGCCGCCGCCGCCCGAGGCGCTCACCGATCGTCGCGTCGAGATCACCGGCCCGGCGTCGCCCGAGAAGATGGCCATCAACGCGCTGAACTCGGGCGCCCGCGTGTGGCTGGCCGACCTGGAGGACGCGTCGAGCCCCACGTGGGAGAACGTCGTCGGCAGCGTGCGCAACCTCCGCGACGCCGCCCGCGGCACGCTCGCCTGGACCTCGCCCGAGGGCAAGGCGTACGCGCTCCGGGACGACGTGCGACGCCCGACCGTCGTGACGCGTCCGAGGGGCTGGCACCTGCCCGAGAAGCACCTGCTCGTCGACGGCGAGCGCGCGTCGGGATCGCTCGTCGACTTCGGCCTGCATTTCCTCCACACCGCGCAGCAGCTCATCGAGAACGGGCACGGCCCGTACTACTACCTGCCCAAGCTCGAGAGCCACCTCGAGGCCCGGCTCTGGAACGACGTGTTCACGTATGCCGAGGAGCGCCTCGGCATCCCGTACGGCTCGATCCGCGCGACCGTGCTCATCGAGACGATTCCCGCTGCGTTCGAGATGGACGAGATCCTCTCCGAGCTGCGCGACCACGCCTCGGGACTCAACGCCGGGCGCTGGGACTACCTGTTCAGCATCATCAAGGTGTTCCGCGACGCAGGCCCCGAGTTCATCGTGCCCGACCGTGCGTCGGTGTCGATGACCGCGCCGTTCATGCGCGCCTACACCGAGCTGCTCGTGAAGACGTGCCACCGCCGCGGCGCGGTCGCGATGGGCGGCATGGCGGCCTTCGTGCCGAACCGCGCCGACCCCGAGGCCACCGCCGTCGCGTTCGAGAAGGTGCGCGCCGACAAGACCCGCGAGGCGAACGACGGCTTCGACGGGTCGTGGGTCGCCCACCCCGACCTCGTGCCCGTGTGCCGCGAGGTCTTCGACGGCGTGCTCGGCGACCGGCCGAACCAGCTCGACCGGCAGCGGCCCGAGGTCGACGTGTCGGCGGCCGAGCTGCTCGACGTCGCCTCGACGGGCGGCACGGTCACCGAGGCGGGCCTGCGCACGAACCTCTCGGTGGGTGTCGCCTACACGGCCGTGTGGTTGTCGGGCAACGGCGCCGTCGCGCTGCACAGCCTGATGGAGGATGCCGCGACGGCCGAGATCTCCCGTTCGCAGGTGTGGCAGCAGCTGCGACACGATGTCGTGCTCGCCGACACCGGGCGCACGTTGACGCCCGACCTCGTGCGCGAGGTGCTCGACGAGGAGGTGGCCGCCCTGCGCGCCGACGTGCCGCCCGACCGGTTCGCCGCCTACTACGAGCCCGCCGCGCGCCTCGTGGCCGACCTCGTGCTCGCCGACGGCTACGTCGACTTCCTCACGCTCCCGGCCTACGAGCTGCTCGAATGAGCGCGCGCACCGCCCTGTCACCCGTCGTGCTCGCCGCGATCGAGGCCCGCCTGGCCCAGACCGATCGGCTGCTCGCGACCGCCTATCCGGGCGACGACGGCTCGCGGCAGCCGGTGCACACGGTGTACGTGCCGGGCGACCGGTACACGCCCGAGCTGCCCGTCGAGTGGGGTCGCGATGCGCAGGACGCGCTCGCGTCGGCGGGCGGCGCCGAGGCGCTCGGTCTCGACGTCGGCCTCGCCCCGGCGATCGCCGCGCAGGTCGCGCCGCTCGTCGACCGCAAGCTCGGGCGCGAGCCCATCGAGGACCTGCGCATCGACTTCGAGGACGGCTACGGCGACCGGGCGGACGACGTCGAGGACGCGGACGCGGTCCGTGCGGCGAAGCGGGTCGCCGCGGCCACGGGCGCGCACTTCGCGCCGCCGTTCATCGGCATCCGGTTCAAGTCGTTCGAGGCGCCGACGCGGGCTCGCGGCATCCGCACGCTCGACCTGTTCGTGACCACCCTCGTCGAGCAGGGCGGTCTGCCCGACGGCCTGCGGCTGACGCTGCCGAAGGTGTCGACGGTCGCGCAGGTCGAGGCGATGGCCGACGCCCTCCGCGCGCTCGAGCGGGTGCACGGGCTGCCCGAGGGGCGGCTGCGGTTCGAGGTGCAGGTCGAGACGCCCCAGCTCGTGCTCGGGGCCGACGGCGTGGCACCCGTGGCGCGCCTCGCGCTCGCCGCGCCCGGACGCATCGCCGGGCTGCACTACGGCACCTACGACTACAGCGCAGCGGTGGGGATCGCCGCCCCCTACCAGTCGCTCGAGCACCCCGCCGCCGACCACGCCAAGGCCGTCATGCAGGTCGCGGCCGCGGGCACCGGCATCCGCCTGTCCGACGGGTCGACGAACATCCTGCCGATCGGCGACCGCGCCCACGAGGCGTGGCGGCTGCACGCCCGGCTCGTGCGCCGGGCCCTCGAGCGCGGCTTCTCGCAGGGCTGGGACCTGCACCCGGCGCAGCTGCCGACCCGCTTCCTGGCGACCTACGCGTACTACCGCGAGGGCTACCCCGAGGTGTCCGCCCGCCTGCGGCACGTGCGCGACCGCACGACGGGGGCGGTGCTCGACGAGCCCGCCACGGTGCGCGCGCTCGCGGGCTTCGTGCGCCGCGGCGTGCAGAGCGGCGCGATCACCCCCGCCGAGGTCGCCGCCGACACCGGCCTCGACGCGACGGCGCTCGCCGAGTGGGCGAGCCCGAGGCGCACGACGACGTGAGCGGATGCCGCGACGCGCGGCCGACGGACGAGGAGGTCCCATGAGCTACTACACCCCGCCGGGCGGGCTGCCCGCGCAGTCGGAACTGCTCACCGACCGCGCCATCGTGACCGAGGCGTACACGGTGATCCCGAAGGGCGTGCTGCGCGACATCGTGACGAGCAGGCTGCCCGGCTTCACGCGCACGCGGTCGTGGATCCTCGCCCGGCCCATCGCGGGGTTCGCGACGACCTTCGCGCAGCTGATCGTCGAGATCGAGCCGGGCGGCGGCGCCGAGCGCCCCGAGTCCGAGACCGGCGTCGAGGGCGTCGTCTTCGTGACGGCGGGCGAGCTCACCCTCGACGTCGACGGGGAACGGGATGTGCTGGGTCCGGGCGGTTACGCCTACCTCGCCGCGGGCGCACCCTGGTCGATCGCGAACGAGGGCGACGCGCCCACGTCGTTCCACTGGATCCGCAAGGCGTACGAGCCCGTCGAGGGCATCCCCGCGCCGACGTCGTTCGTCACGAGCGACGCCGACGTCGCACCGCGGCCGATGCCCGACACCGACGGCGCCTGGGCGACGACCCGGTTCGTCGACCCCGACGACCTCGCGCACGACATGCACGTGAACATCGTGACGTTCCAGCCGGGCGGGTCGATCCCCTTCGCCGAGACGCACGTCATGGAGCACGGCCTGTTCGTGCTCGAGGGCAAGGGCGTCTACCGGCTCAACGGCGACTGGGTCGAGGTGGAGGCGGGCGACTTCATGTGGCTGCGCGCGTTCTGCCCGCAGGCCTGCTACGCCGGTGGCCCGGGGCCGTTCCGGTATCTGCTCTACAAGGACGTGAACCGGCAGGTGCGGCTCACCGGCCCCGAAACCAGGAACGCGAGCCGCTGGGGGTGAGCGAGCGGATGCCCCACGCCGACGTCGCGCGGACCGAGTCCGCCGCGGCATCCGACGACGCCTTCGACCTCGTGCTCGTCGGCGAGCAGGTGCTCGTCGACGGGGCGTTCGCGCCCGCCGAGGTCGGCGTGCGCGACGGGCTCGTGGCGCGGATCGCGGAGGTCGGCGCGGGGCTCGTCGGCGGTCGGACGGTGCGGCTCGGCGACGACGAGGTGCTCATCCCCGGGCTCGTCGACACGCACGTGCACGTCAACGAGCCGGGGCGCACGGAGTGGGAGGGCTTCGCCTCCGCGACGCGCGCCGCAGCTGCGGGCGGCGTCACGACGATCGTCGACATGCCGCTCAACAGCATCCCGCCGACGACCTCGGTCGACGCACTCGCCGTGAAGCGCGCCGCCGCCGAGGGGAGGGTGTTCGTCGACGTCGGCTTCTGGGGCGGCCTGGTGCCCGGCAACGAGGGCGACCTGCTGCCCCTCGTCGGCGAGGGCGTGTTCGGCTTCAAGTGCTTCCTCGTCGACTCGGGAGTCGCGGAGTTCCCACCGGTGTCGGCGGAGGAGATGGAGCGCGCGATGGCCGTGCTCGCCGAGGCCGGCTCGCTGCTCATCGTGCACGCCGAGGATGCCGCGATCATCGACGCGGCGCCGCACCCGCACAGCGGCGACTACGCCGACTTCCTCGCGTCACGGCCCCGCGCCGCCGAGCACGCCGCGATCTCGGCGGTCATCGAGGCGGCGCGCCGCACGGGCGCGGACGCCCACATCCTGCACCTCAGCTCGGCGGACGCGCTCGGGCCGATCGCGTGGGCGAAGCACGACGGCGTGCGGATCACCGCCGAGACGTGCCCGCACTACCTCGTGCTCGCCGCCGAGGACGTCGCGCCGGGGGAGACGGCATTCAAGTGCTGCCCGCCGATCCGCGAGGGCTCGAACCGCGACGCGCTCTGGCGCGGGCTCGTGGAAGGCGTGATCGACCTCGTCGTGTCCGATCACTCGCCCGCGCCCGCGTCCCTGAAGCTGGCCGGGAACGGCGACTTCGCCGAGGCGTGGGGTGGCATCGCGTCGCTGCAGCTCGGGCTGCCGATCGTGTGGACCGAGGCGCGGCGCCGCGGCATCCGCCTCGAGCAGGTGGTCGAATGGATGTCGGCGGCGCCCGCGCGACGGGTCGGGCTCTCGGGGAAGGGCGCGATCGAGGTCGGCCGGGCCGCGGACCTCGCGGTGGTCGCCCCCGACGAGGCGTTCACGGTGGATGCCGCCGAACTGGAGCATCGGCATCCGATCTCGCCGTACGACGGTCGCGAGCTCGTCGGCCGCGTGCGGACGACGTACCTCGCCGGCGAGCCCGTGGATCGCGAGGCGCCTCGCGGACGCCTGCTGCGGCGGGCACGATCGGAGGGTGGCGGCGATGTCGCTTGACGCGTTCAACGAGGCCGATCGCGATGCGGCGATCGCCAAGCTGCGGCCCTGCCTCGACATCGACCGCTGGTGCGAGCAGGTGGCGGACGCGCGTCCCTTCGGCTCGGTCGACGAGCTCGTCGCCTGGGCGGAGGTGGCCGCCTCGCCGTTCACGCCGTCCGAGGTCGAGGGAGCGCTCGCGCACCATCCGCGCATCGGCGAGCGCCCGACGGGGGCGAGCACCGAGGCCTCGATGTCGCGCTCGGAGCAGTCGGGCGTCGACCCGGCCGACGCCGAGGTGGCCGCCGCGCTCGCCGCGGGCAATCGCGCCTACGAGGAGCGGTTCGGGCGGGTGTTCCTCATCCGCGCCGCGGGCCGGTCGTCGCGCGAGATCCTCGACGCCCTCACCGAGCGGCTCGGGCACACGCCCGCCGAGGAGGACCCCGTCGTCGCCGACCAGCTCCGCCAGATCGCCGTCCTCCGGCTGAAGGGACTCGTCGCATGAGCGCCGCCACCCCGTCCGTCTCCCGCGTCACGACCCACGTGCTCGACGCCACGTCCGGCCGACCGGCCGAGGGCGTGGCCGTCGAGCTGCTCGCGTTCGACGGCGTCTCGTGGCGGTCGGTCGACACCGCCGCGACCGACGCCGACGGCCGGGTGACCCGCATCGGCGGCGACGAGCTGCCCGCCGGCGACTACCGGCTGCGGTTCGAGACCGGCGCGTGGTTCGCCGAGCGCGGCATCGAGACCTTCTACCCCGAGGTGGTGCTCACGTTCACCGTCGCCGACGACGGCCGCCACGTGCACGCGCCCCTCCTGCTGAGCCCGTTCGCCTATTCGACCTATCGAGGGAGCTGACCATGTCCGAGCCCGGCATCGTCCTCGGCGTCAACCAGTACGGCAAGGCCGAGGTGCGCGTCGTCAAGGTCACGCGCGACACCGCCCGCCACGAGATCGACGACCTCAATGTCACGTCGCAGCTCCGTGGCGACTTCGCCGCGGCGCACCTCGAGGGGGACAACTCGCACGTCGTCGCGACCGACACGCAGAAGAACACGATCTTCGCCTTCGCCCGCGACGGGATCGGCTCGCCCGAGGCGTTCCTGCTTCGCCTCGCCGACCACTTCACGAGCTCGTTCCCCTCGGTGACCGGCGGACGCTGGGAGGCCGAGCGCTACGGGTGGGAGCGCATCGTCGCGCACGGCGCCGAGCACGACCACGCGTTCGTGCGCAGTGGACAGGAGGTGCGCACGGCCGTCGTGGTCGCCGACGGCGACGAGCGGCACGTCATCGCCGGCCTCAAGGACCTCACGGTGCTGAAGACCACCGCCTCGGGCTTCGAGGGCTACCCGAAGGACCGCTACACGACCCTCCCCGAGACGCGCGACCGCATCCTCGCCACGGACGTCGCCGCACGCTGGCGCTACGGCACCGTCGGGATCGACTACGACGCCCTCTACGCGAGCGTGCGCGCGCTGCTGCTCGAGGCGTTCGCCGAGCGCTACTCCGCCGCGCTGCAGGCGACGCTCTTCGACATGGGCCGCCGCGTGCTGGAGGAGCACCCCGAAATCGCCGAGATCCGCTTCTCGATGCCGAACAACCACCACTTCGTCGTCGACCTCTCGCCGTTCGGGCTCGACAACCCCAACGAGGTCTTCTTCGCCGCCGACCGCCCCTACGGCCTCATCGAGGCCTCCGTCGAGCGCGAGGGCGTCCCGAGCCCGGCGGCGGCCTGGGCGGGCATCGCGGGCTTCTGCTGACGGATGCCGCGGGCCCGCGGCATCCGCACGTCGATCGGCCCTCGGACCCACCTCGGGATCCCCGCTCGTGACTCCAACCGCCGAGCTCGCCACGTTGCGAATGCAGGAAGAACCCGTCGTTCCACGGCCTGTCGTGGCGTGACCCGCCGCACATCCCCGACTTCTTCCTGCATCCGGGCGGGGCCACCTGTCCTCTCGGGCACCGATGCCGCAGGCTCGCGGCATTCACCCGGTGACGTCGACCTACCCCCGGAATCCCGCTTGGCTGAACCCGTCGCGTTGCGATTCAGGAAGAACCCGGTGTTCGGCAGCGTGTCGTGGCGTGACACACCGCACCTCCCCGACTACTTCCTGCATCCGGGCAGGCTGACTCGTCCTCCCGTGCACGGATGCCGCGACTCGCGTCCACCGAAGTGCCGGCCAGGACGACACGCGGTCGGTCGACGCAACACGATATCGGGATGCCGCAGCTCCTCACCGAACTCGCTCGCCTCGGTCACGTCGCTCGTGTGCGGACGTTGCGTGCGCGGGGTGTCTCCGAACGCGTGATCCGTTCCGCGATCGCAGCGGGCGTCGTGGCGCGACCCCGGCACGGATGGGTCGCGTCTGGCGCTGCCGACCAGGATCAACTGCGGGGGATCGCCGTCGGCGGTCGGCTCGGATGCTCGAGCGCGCTCCGGCGGTACGGGGTCTGGGCTGGCGACGACCTCCGTCTCCACCTCCACGTGCCACGGACCGCGTCCCGGCTGCGCGCGGAAGCGGAGCCTGCGTGGTCGGGGAACGTCGGGGTGTGGCATCCGTCGGCGCTCGAGCGGATGCGCGGCGTTCCGCCACCGCGGCTCGCGACGGATGACCCGCCACGGGTGCATTGGGCCCGCGACCGATCCGGGCATCTCGCGCTCGACTGGATCGTGTCGCCGCACACCGCGCTCGCCGACGCGCTCCGCTGCATGGTGCCCGAGCACGCGAGCGCCGCGATCGATTCCGTGCTCCACGAACGGGTGTTGACGCGTCGGGAGGTCGATGCGGTCATCGCCGCCCTGCCCGCACCTGCGGCGGGGCTGATCGACGAGTTCACCGGCCGGACGGAGTCCGGAGCGGAGAGCCTGTTCGTGAGGCGACTCGCCGCGCACGGCTTCCACGTGGTGACGCAAGTGCCCCTCGGGGGATTCGGGCGCTACGACGGCATGATCGACGGTTGCGTGCTCTTCGAGATCGACGGCCGGGGATTCCACTCCGGTTCGGGTGAGTTCTTCGCGGACCGCGATCGCACGCTCGTGGCCCAGGTGTTCGGCGTCCCCGTCGTGCGGCCGAGCGCTCGGCACGTGCTCGAGGACTGGCCCGTGGTGCTCGCCGCGGTGACGCGCACGGTCGAGGACGCGAAGCTCGTGCGTCGAGGCCGTGGTCTCCCGCCCGTGATCTGTTGAGTTGCGTGCCGTCATCGGCCGCCCTCGGTCCGACTGAGGGACGACGAACAACGCCATCGATGACAAATGCAGGAACTTCCGCGAGCAATTCGGCGTGTCGTGCGACGGCTCGCCGTCGGTGCCGCCGAAGTTCCTGCATTCGGCCACGCACGCGGGCCCGCGGCATCCGCCGGGCACCTGCCGAACCGCCTGGACGTTCCGTGCGGCGGGAGCGGGATGCCGGACCCGCCGGCATCGACGGGTCGGCGGGGGAGCGATAGCGTCGGAGCATGCGGATCCTGCTGGTGGGTGCTGGTGGTGTGGGAGACGCGATCGCGAAGATCGCGGCTCGTCGGTCGTTCTACGAGCTGCTGGTGGTGAGCGACTACGACGAGTCCCGGGCGAAGCGCACGGTCGACTGGGTCAGGGAGCGTCACGGCGAGGAGGTCGCGGCGAGGTTCGCCACGGCGCAGATCGACGCATCCGATCCCGAGGTCGTGGCATCCGTCGCCCGTGAGCACGGCGCGACGCACGTGATGAACGCGGTGGAGCCGAAGTTCGTTCCGTCGATCTTCGCGGGCGCGCTGGAGGCCGGCGCGGACTACCTCGACATGGCGATGAGCCTGTCCGAGCCGCATCCGACCGACCCCTACGGTGAGACCGGGGTGAAGCTCGGTGACGACCAGTTCGCGCAGGCCGGCGACTGGGAGCAGGCCGGACGGCTCGCGTTGGTCGGAATGGGCGTCGAGCCAGGGCTCAGCGACGTGTTCGCCCGATACGCCGCGGATCACCTGTTCATCGAGATCGACGAGCTGGGAACCCGCGACGGGGCGAACCTCGTGGTCCGCGACGACGACGGGAACGAGATCTTCGCGCCGTCGTTCTCGATCTGGACCACGATCGAGGAGTGCCTGAACCCGCCGGTGGTATGGGAGCAGGACCGGGGCTGGTTCACGACGCCGCCGTTCTCGGAGCCCGAGGTGTTCGACTTCCCCGAGGGCATCGGCCCGGTCGAATGCGTGAACGTGGAGCACGAGGAGGTGCTCCTGATGCCACGCTGGGTGGACGCCCGACGGGTGACGTTCAAGTACGGCCTGGGTGACGAGTTCATCAACGTGCTGAAGACCCTGCACCTGCTCGGCCTCGACTCCACCACCCCGGTCCGGGTGCGCAGCGCGAACGGACCCGTCGAGGTCGCCCCGCGCGATGTCGTCGCCGCCGCGTTGCCCGACCCGGCCACGATCGGCCCGCGGATGACGGGGAAGACCTGCGCCGGCCTGTGGGTCACCGGCATCGGCACGCACGGCGACCCGCGCGAGGTCTACCTGTACCACGTGTCCGACAACGAGTGGACGATGGCCGAGTACGACGCTCAGTGCGTCGTCTGGCAGACCGCACTCAATCCCGTCATCGCCCTCGAGCTGCTCGCGAGCGGCACCTGGTCGGGCCGGGGTGTGCTCGGCCCCGAGGCGTTCGACGCGCAGCCCTTCCTCGACCTCATGGCCCGACCCGAAGCCGAGGGCGGCTACGGCCAGGCGTGGGGCATGCAGGACCGGCTCGCGTGACCGAGGCGCCGGGGCTGCCGGCGTCGGTGATCGCCGACGCCGACGCCACGGCGGATGCCGCGGACGCGCGTGCCGGCTTGCGCACGCGTCCCGCCCGTCCCGACGAGATCGCGGGCGTGCTCGCCCGGTTCGAGGCCACCTGGGGCGTCGGACGCGGACCCGACCACGCGATGATCCAGGCGATCGAGCATGCGGGCGCGACGGTGCTCGTGGCGGTGGCGGACGACGGTGAAGCCGCCGGAACCGGCTTCGCAGCCGCGCCGCCCGCCGCCCCGCTCGGCGCCGCGCTCGGCTTCCTCGGCTGGAACGACGGTCTCCACATCCACTCCCACATGAACGCGGTCGACCCCGCCGCGCGCGGCCGCGGCATCGGCCTCGCGCTGAAGCTCCGCCAGCGCGCGATCTGCCTCGCGCACGGCGTCGACGAGGTGCGCTGGACGTACGACCCGCTCATCCGCCGCAACGCCCGCATGAACCTCGTGCGCCTCGGCGCCGAGGTGATCGCGTTCCTGCCCGACTTCTACGGCGAGCTCGACGACGCGATCACGGGCTCCGACCGCAGCGACCGGTTCGAGGTGCGCTGGCGCCTCGACTCGCCGCGCACCCGTCGCGCGCTCGCCCGCGGCCCGCTGCCCGAGTGGCGGACGGATGGGCGCCTCGCGCTCGTGGCCGACTTCGAGCAGGTGCGCGCGACCGACCCCGAGGCGGCGGCGCGCCTGCGCGCGACCTCCCGCGAGGCGTTCGCGGCGCTCGAGCGCGACCCCGACCTGCGGGTCGAGCTCGACGCCGCGGGCGACTACGTCCTGACCCACGACGACCCCGACCGGGAGGCCTGATGAACGCCGTGAACGCCGTGCCCGCCATCGAGCGCATCGAGTTGCACCGCATCGAGGTGCCGCTCGTGCGACCGTTCGAGACCTCGTTCGGACGCGAGACCGTGCGCGAGGTCCTCCTCGTGCGGGTGCTGACCGACGTCGGCGAGGGCTGGGGCGAGTGCGTGGCCGGGCGCGACCCGTTCTACTCGGGCGAGTACGTCGACGGCGCGGCATCCGTCATCGAGCGCTACCTCGGCCCGGCGCTCATCGCGGGGCACGGCCGGCACGTCGACGAGCACCGAAAGGCGACGGATGCCGCGGGCGGCGCCGTCGCCGAGGGACCGGGCTCGCGCGGGGCATCCGTGCCGCTCGCGGCATCCGTGGCGCCCTCGCTCGCGTTCGTCGCCGGACACCGCATGGCGAAGGGTGCCCTCGAGGCGGCCGTGCTCGACGCCGAGCTGCGCGCGCAGGGACGCTCGATGGGCACGTTCTTCGGCGCAGAGCGCGAGTGGGTCGACTGCGGCGTCTCGGTCGGCATCGCGCCGACGCTCGAGGAGCTCATGGACGAGGTCATGGGCTACGTCGAGGAGGGGTACCGCCGGATCAAGCTCAAGATCAAGCCCGGCTGGGACCTCGTGCCGACCGGCGCGGTGCGCGAGGAGCTCGGGCCGAAGGGGCTGTTGCAGGTCGACGCGAACACCGCGTACACCGCCGACGACATCCCACTGCTCGCGCAGCTCGACGCGTTCGACCTGCTGCTCATCGAGCAGCCGTTCGCCGAGGAGGACCTCGCCACGCACGTGCGCCTCGCCGAGGCGTGCGAGACGCCGGTGTGCCTCGACGAGTCCATCGTCGACACGATCACCGCCGTCGACGCGATCGATCGCGGCGCGACCTCGATCGTGAACATCAAGCCCGGGCGC
The DNA here is from genome assembly GCF_053618135.1 of Agromyces sp. NPDC055661. Taxonomy (NCBI): domain Bacteria; kingdom Bacillati; phylum Actinomycetota; class Actinomycetes; order Micrococcales; family Microbacteriaceae; genus Agromyces; species Agromyces sp. NPDC055661. The sequence goes on along the minus strand of NZ_JBSHHC010000001.1, from coordinate 621,466 downwards.
ATGGGCGGGTACCTCGAGGCGCTGCGCGTGCACGACGCGTGCCGCGCGCTCGACGTCCCCGTCTGGTGCGGCGGCATGCTCGAGACGGGCGTCGGCCGCGCCGCGAACGTGGCGCTGGCCGCGCTGCCGGGCTTCACGCTGCCCGGCGACACCTCTGCCTCCGGCCGCTACTTCGCCGAGGACCTCACCGAGCCGTTCGTCCTCGGCGAGGGCGAGCACCGCGGTCAGCTCCGGGTGCCGGATGCCCCGGGCACGGGCGTCACCGTGCGCGAGGGCCTCGTGCGCGACTGGGCGGGCGCCGCCCCGGTGTCGATCTCGGGCTGACGCGCGCCGCGCCGCGGCATCCGCGGACGCCTCGCTAGGAGGACACGAGCCCCAACGCCCGCTCGCCCAGCGCCGCGGCCGATTCGGCGAGGCCCGGATCGTCGTCGAGCGTGAACCACGTCGACGAGAGCGCGCACCAGGCGACGAACCACCGCGCCATCCGCTCGGGCGGCACCCCCGTGGTCGCGAGCACCACCGCGAACTGCCGTTCGAGCCGGCCAGGGGCGAGCGCGCGCTCGTGCGACGGGTTCGTGAGCACGTTGCACGCGTCGAACGCGGCCTCGCCGAGCAGCCCCTTGGGGTCGATCGCGAGCCAGCCGCGCTCGCCGAAGTCGAGCACGTTGCCGTGGTGCAGGTCGCCGTGCAGCACGGTCTCGTCGCGGGGATCGTCGAGCAGCGCGCGGGCGATGTCGGCCCCGCGGCGGTGGAAGGCGCCGACGTCGCCGGCGTACGCGAAGAGGTGCTGGAACCACGTCCGCAGGTCGATGAGCTCGGGTGGAGAGGCCGACGCGAGCACGTCGGACGTCGCTGCGTGGATCGGCTTCGCGACCTCGCAGATGATGCGGGTCGCCTCGTCGTCGCGGCCCGCCCGCACCATGCGCACGAGGTTCCGCCCACCCGTCGCGCGCTCGACGAGGGTCGCCTCGCCCTCCCGGCGGAGCACACGTGCGACCCCGTGGCCGTCGAGCGCCGCGAGCAGTTCCGCCCCGCGCGCCTCCTCCTCGGAGTGCGCGACCTTCAGCATGACCGGCTGGCCGTCCTCGGTGCGGGCGCGGATGAGCAGGCTCGACGCCGTCGTGCGCGGATCGCCCTCGGGCCTCAGCCGCCACCGGCGCAGCCACTCGACATCGGCGGCGTACCCGGGATTGACCGGGCCGAGGTCGCTCACGAGGTCGCCCCGGCGCGGGCGGGGCAGGCGGTCGGGCGCATCAGCCGATCGTTCCGTCGGCGTTGCGGTAGCGGGCCCAGGGGTCGTAGTCGACCTCGAGCGGCTCCTGCGCGGGCCGCTCGTCCTCGGGAACATGCTGCAGGTTCACCCGGATCCGGTACCAGAGCGAGCTCGATCCGCGCATGCCGTCGACGAGCACGTCGGCCGGTTCCAGCTTCGCGACGACGTCGGGATGCCGCGAGTTCCACCGTTCGAGCCCCTCGAGCGCCTCGGGCTTGGTCTTGGCCCGCGCGATCTCGATGAGCGGCATCGTGGACTGCCGACGCCCCGACCCGTCGCCCGCCCGTGGCGGCTTCTCGGCCGGGCCGAGCTCCTCGGCGAGGGCGAGCAGCGCGTCGAGGCCGCCTGCGGCGTCGTCGATCCCCGCGTGCGGGTCGCCGCGCTCGGCGAAGCGCTCGAGCACGGTCGGCACGGTGAAGCGCTCGGGGTGCGAGCGCGGCACCTCGTCCCACTCGAGCGGCGTCGAGACGCGGGCGTCGGGCAGCGGTCGCACCGAGTAGGCGGATGCCACGGTCCGATCCTTCGCGTTCTGGTTGAAGTCGACGAACACGCTCTCGCCTCGCTCCTCCTTCCACCAGCGCGCGGTCGCGAGGCCGGGCGCCCGGCGCTCCACCTCGCGGGCGAACGTCTCGGCCGCCAGCCGCACCTGCCGGTAGTCCCAGCGCGGCTCGATGCGCACGAGGATGTGCATGCCGCGCGATCCCGACGTCTTCGGCCAGCCGACGAGGCCGACGTCCTCGAGCACGTCACGGGCGAGCATCGCGACGTCGACGATCTGCGCCCAGTCGACGCCGGGCATCGGGTCGAGGTCGATGCGGAGCTCGTCGGGGTGGTCGAGATCGGGGGCGCGCACCGGGTGCGGGTTGAGGTCGAGGCATCCGAGGTTCACGACCCAGGCGAGGGCCGCGGCATCGTTGACGACGACCTCCTCGGCCGAGTTGCCGGACGCGTAGTGGAGCGTCGCGGTCTCGATCCAGTCCGGCCGCTTCTCGGGTGCGCGCTTCTGGAAGAACGCCTCCTGGTCGATGCCCTTCACGAAGCGCTTGAGCACCATCGGGCGGCCGGCGACCCCGCGAACCGCCCCGTCGGCCACCGCGAGGTAGTACCGCACGAGGTCGAGCTTGGTCAGGCCGGGCTCGGGGAACACGACCTTGCCGGGGCTGCTGACGCGCACCTCGCGACCGTCGATCTCGAGGACCTCGGCGTCGTCCTTGGCTGGACTCACGCCTTCACCCTAGGCATGACCGCCGGGCGCGAGGAACCCCTGCGCCCGGCGTGGCGGCCTGAGGCGCTACGGTTGGCTCACGTGCGCCGCCCGCCGCACGGTGGCCGCGAGCACGGAGGACGACGATGCGCCGCCTACTGGACCTGCGCATCGTGCGCTGGGAGCTGAAGCTCGCCTACGTGGTCGGCGCACTGGTCCTCGGCTTCGTGATCGTGTCCCTGCTTGCGCTCACGCGGCTGCCCGATCCGATCATCGGGATGGTCAGGTTCGGCATCGACCTCGCGGCCATCCTCCTCGGCGCGCGGATCTTCCGGGGCAGGGGCGAGCCGATCGCACCGCCGCGAGCACCGTGGCGCATGACGGCCCGGCCACGGCTGAGTCAGGTGCTCGGCATCCTCTTCGCCGTCTTCTTCGTCGGTGGAGCGCTGGGAATGCTGCTCGACGCTCTCGGCGGCGCCTCCGGGCCAGCCGACACGGCAGGGACGACCGCAGGCAACGTGATCGCCTTGGTCGAACTCGCCCTGATCGCGGCCCTCTACCTGGGCTCCGCAGCCCGACTCCGGAGCCTCGGCGTGCCGCCGAAGGAGCCGAAGTTCACGCCGACGGTGCGCATCCGCCCCTGACGCACGCCGTCGCTAGGATCGGCACATGGCCGAAGACGCGGTGAAGCAGGCACAGGAGGCGGCCGAGGCCGCGGCGGCGGCAGCCGAGGCGCTGCAGGCGCAGGCGCAGGAGGCGATCCGCAAGGCCGAGGAGGCGGCGGCGCTCGCGCAGGCCGCGCTCGACGCGCAGCAGGCTGCCGCGGCGACGGCGACGGCGGATGCCGCGGCGACCGCCGAGACTGCGACGGATGCCGCGGCGAGCTCCGCCAACGAGGCCCTCGCCGAGCCCGCACCGACGCCGGCGCAGGCCGCACCGACCGCCCCCGCGGCATCCGGCCCGCTCGACGCCGCCCAGGTCGCGGCGATCCGCGACGGCTACGCGTTCGACGGCGCCGCGCTCGAGATGGGCGCCCTCGTGAACGGCGAGCCGCTCGCCGACGTGCCCGTGCGCATCCCGCTCGCCATGACGAACCGCCACGGCCTCGTCGCGGGCGCCACGGGCACGGGCAAGACCCGCACGCTGCAGGTGCTCGCCGAGCAGCTCGCCGCGAACGGCGTCGCGGTCTTCGCCGCCGACATCAAGGGCGACCTGTCGGGCATCGCGACGCCGGGCGAGGGCAACGAGAAGCTGCTGAAGCGCACCGAGGGCATCGGACAGGCGTGGACCGCGGCATCCTTCCCCGTGGAGTTCTTCTCGCTCGGCGGCATCGGCCGCGGCGTGCCGATCCGCGCGACGGTCGCGGGCTTCGGGCCGCTGCTGCTGAGCAAGGTCCTCGGCCTCAACGACACGCAGGAGTCGAGCCTCGGGCTCGTCTTCCACTACGCCGAGAACAACGGCCTCGCGCTCCTCGACCTCGAGGACCTGCGCGCGGTGCTGCAGTACCTCACGAGCGACGAGGGCAAGGCCGAGCTCGAGGGGCTCGGCGGGCTCTCGAAGGCGACCGTGGGCGTGATCCTGCGCGAGCTCGTCGCGTTCGCCGAGGCCGGCGCCGACGTGTTCTTCGGCGAGCCCGAGATCGACACCGCGGAGTTCCTGCGCGTGGCATCCGACGGTCGCGGAATCGTGAGCCTCCTCGAGGTGCCCGGCGTCGCCGACCGCCCGGCGCTCTACTCGACGTTCCTCATGTGGCTGCTCGCCGACCTGTTCAACGACCTGCCCGAGGTCGGCGACCTCGACAAGCCGAAGCTCGTGTTCTTCTTCGACGAGGCGCACCTGCTCTTCAACGACGCGTCGAAGGACTTCCTGACGCAGGTCGTGCAGACCGTGCGGCTCATCCGCTCGAAGGGCATCGGTGTCTTCTTCGTCACGCAGACGCCCAAGGACGTGCCAGCCGACGTGCTCGCGCAGCTCGGCTCGCGCGTCCAGCACCAGCTGCGCGCGTTCACGCCCGACGACGCGAAGGCGCTGCGCGCGACGGTCTCGACCTACCCGAAGTCGGGGTACGACCTCGAGGAGGTGCTCACCACGCTCGGCACGGGCGAGGCGATCGTCACGGTCATGAACGAGAAGGGTGCACCGAGCCCCGTCGCGTGGACCCGCCTCCGGGCGCCGCAGGCCCTCATGTCGCCGACGCCCGACGCCGCGATCGACGCCGCGGTCGCCGGCTCGCCGCTCCAGGCGAAGTACGGCACCCCGGTCGACCGCGAGTCGGCGCACGAGCTCCTGACGGCCAAGATGAACGCCGCCGCGGCCGCCGCGCAGGCCGCCGAGGATGCCGCGGCGAGGGCCAAGGCCGACGCCGAGCTCGCGAAGCAGCAGGCCGCCATCGAGAAGCAGCGCGCCAAGGAGGAGAAGGCCGCCCAGGCCGAGTACGACCGCCTCATGAAGCGCACCTCGGGCACGTCGCGATCGACCTCGTCGCGCTCGCGATCGGCCGACAAGTCGGTGCTCGAGCAGGTGCTCGGCTCCAAGGCCACCCGCGACGTGCTCACGAGCGTCGTCGAGGGCATCTTCGGCACCCGGCGGCGCCGGTGACGGGCGAGCGCGCGGATGCCGCGGTCGGCGAGCCGCGGGTCGCGGAGCCGACCCCGGGGCATCCCTTCGACGAGCTCAGGACACCGCCCTTCATCCGTCCCTACCGGCGCGACGATCGCGACGCGGTGTTCGAGATCTGCCTGCGCACCGCGGCGGGCGGCGGCGACGCGACCGGCGTGTACTCCGACGACGCGCTCATGCCCGAGGTGTTCGCCCTGCCGTACGTGGAGTACGACCCCGGGCTCGCGTTCGTCGTCGACGACGGGTACGGGCGCGCGCTCGGCTACATCATCGGCGTGGCCGACACGCGCGCGTTCGTGGACTGGTGGGGACGCGAGTGGGGCCCCGCGTTCCGCACACGGCATCCGCACGCCGGACCGCCGACGGGCCGCAACCCCGACTACACCGAGGAGCAGCTGCTCGCCGCCGGCGCCGATCCGACGCGCATGCTGATCCCCGACCTCGACGCGTATCCGGCGCACCTGCACATCGACCTGCTGCCCGACCTGCAGGGCCAGGGCTTCGGTCGCCGGCTCATCGACACGCTCCGAGCAGCGCTCGCCGAGCGCGGGGTCGCGGCGCTGCACCTCGGCATGGATCCGGCGAACACCGCTGCGCGGGCGTTCTACGACCGGCTCGGCTTCCACGAGCTGCCGTCGAGCAGGCCCGACGCTCCGCTGCTGGGCATCGCGACGAGCTGACGCGGCATCCGTGCGCCGTCGACCTCGCGGCATCCCGTTCGCGTGAACCGCGAAGCGGCTGCCTGAACGGTCAGCGGCTGAGCGACCGGCGCTCGAACCAGTAGAGCAGCTCGGGGTCCGTCTGCCGCAGCTCGGCGAGCGTCACCGGCTCGTGGCGTACGGTCTCCTCGGTGTTGAGGATGCGGGCGACGCGATCCATGGTGGCCGTGTTCCAGAAGCGGCCGCGCATGCGGAACACGCCTCGGCCGTTGCGGCTGACGACGAAGAGCTCGTGCGACGTGTCGAGGCTGTTCGAGCGGTAGAGCTGCACGCGCAGCACGCCGGCGATGTCGCGCGCGGCCACGGTGTACGTGCCGCCGAAGAACCCGCGCTCGACGATGCCGTACGAGCTCAGGGAGGCCTGGGTGCGCTGGTAGGCGATCCACGCGGCGATGATGAGGCCGGCGATGATCGCGGCGGTCCACGCCACGACGGGCCAGGCGCCGCTCGGATCGAGCAGCCAGAGCTCGGCGGCCAGGAGCGGAAGCACCAGCGCCACGAAGGGGAGTCCGATGCTCCACCCGAGAGTGCGACGCGGCCTCAGGGTGAACACCCTGAGGCCGTCGCCCCTTACTGTCGACGGCCCGGCGGAGGAGCCCCCTGCGTCCCCACTCCTCGTGTCCATCGGTGCCGTTGACATCTCTCACATCATCGAACGACGGGCGTGGAACCGCTATTCGGCATTAATGAGGACACGGCGGACGGCGGGACGCGCGTCACTCGCCTGATGGCGACCCGAGGAGCGGGCTCACCTCGGGAGCAGCACCACCGCCACGATGAGGATGAGGACGACGGTCCCCAGGAAGGTCAGCAGCAGCCAGGCCGCTTTCCTGTTGCTCAGCGGTTCGGGGATTCGGGCTTTCGCCGGTTCGTTCAGTCGTCCTGCTCCAGTGGCTTCGGATCGCGCGGTGATCTTCGACGGTCGGCGACCGAAGACCTCATGTCTACCCTCTTGGGGGGCGGGGAAGAGAGCCCTTGACGTGTCCCGGGAACCGTGCAGTCGTCCGGTCCTGGCGTCGGATGCGGTTCGGATGGACTACCCGTGGTTCGAAGCGCGTGGTGAGAAGTCGATCCCGGATGCCTCGTCGATCACGTGGCTCGCGCGCTCCGCCGCGCGCGTGGCCAGTTCGGCGGCATCCTTCGCCTGCGCGGAACGCGTCGTCGCCACCAGCTTGCCGATGTCATCGAGGATGCGGCCGATCTCTCCCGCGAGTCCATGCTTCAGCTCGTGCAGGTTGGTGTTCGTGATGATCAGTCTCCGGTCGGCGACCGCGAGTGAGACCCGGGGGTAGCCGGCGGTGGCGAGCCGCTCTTCGACGGAGCGCTCCTTGAGCAGGTCGATCTCCTGAGGAAGGGGTCGACGGGTGAAGACCGCCATGACCGTGTAGTCGTCGGGCGCTTCGGCGGTGCCGAGGGACGGCGGGAGCTGGTCGATCAGGATGTGGTCGACGGCGAACGGCGCGAATCGGTCCGCCACCCTGTCCGAGGTGTCGGACATCAGTCGGCCGATCCGTCCGCGGGAGCGGCAGGACGCCACGCGGCGGTTGCACTGTCCAACCAGCGCGTCCGGCTGGCCGCGCCGGCGGCGAAGGCGGCCCAGAACGTCTCGGAACGATGCCGGTCGTCGGACACGTCGGCTGTCGGGTTCGGTGGGCGAGGAACGGTGGCGGGATATGTGCTCATCTCCGGAGCGTACGTCCCGGACATGTGCGAGCTCACAGCTTGTCGCCGCAGCGCTGCGCACGATCCGTTCGACGTCCGGAAGAGGACGGACTCGAACTCGCCGATGAGCGCCGGGCTGCGGTCGATCCTGCGTGATACTGCGTGGCGGAGGATGGGGGATTCGAACCCCCGAGGGCTTTCACCCAACACGCTTTCCAAGCGTGCGCCATAGGCCACTAGGCGAATCCTCCTGGGACCCCTCACGCACCCGCCAGAGCCCGGTTACCCTTGCTGCGTCTCCGCCCTGGGGGAGTTGGCCTGGATGGCGCCACGTGAGGAGCCTGGGCCAGTCTACCCGAGCCGGAGGGGCTCGATGAACGCGGTCGCCCGCGGCATCCGTTCGTCCGATGATGCAGGAAGGATCTGCGTCGCAGTCGGCGTGTCGAGGTCCGACGCGCCGCGGTGGCGACGGAAGTTCCTGCATTCGCGATCGGGAGCCGATGCGTCGCCCTGCCCGCGCTGGGATTTCACCCGGAAGACCCGGCACCCGCGGCATCCGTCGCCCTAGGCTGGAGCCCGTGGCGCACCGCATCTACATCTGCTCGGCCGAGGGGAACACGGGGAAGTCCACCGTCGCACTCGGCGTGCTCGACACGCTGGCCCGTCGCGCGACCCGCGTCGGCGTGTTCCGGCCGATCGCCCGCACGACCGAGGAGCGCGACTACGTGCTGGAGCTGCTGCTCGCGCACGACGGCGTGGTGCCGCTCGAGTACGAGGATGCCGTCGGCGTCACGTACGAGGACGTGCACGCCGATCCCGACCAGGCGCTGGGCACGATCGTGCGGCGGTTCAAGGCCGTCGAGGAACGCTGCGACGCGGTCGTGATCATCGGCTCCGACTACACGGATGTCGGGAGCCCGACCGAGCTCGGCTTCAACGCGCGCATCGCCGCCAACCTCGGCGCTCCCGTGCTGCTGGTGCTCGGCGGTCGCGTCGACCAGGGGCGTGCGCCGTCGGAGCGCCTCGGACACGCGGAGTCGCGCACGGCCGACGAGCTCGCCCAGCTGACCGAACTCGCCATCGAGGAGCTCGCGCGGGAGCACGCGAGCATCCTCGGCATCGTCGTGAATCGCGCCGACCCCGATCGGCTCGACGAGATCGTCGAACAGGTGGGCGCGGCGGCGCGATGGGACATCGACGCGGTCACCGGGCGGCAGGCGCTCGCCAAGGAGTCCATCGCGGTGTGGGCGATCCCCGAAGACCCGTTCCTCGTCGCACCGTCGATGCGCTCGATCATGCGCGCGGTCGACGGCGACCTCTACGCGGGCGATCCCGACCTGCTCGAGCGCGAGGCGCTCGGCGTGGTGATCGCCGCGATGTCGATGGACCACGCGCTCGAGCGCCTCATCGAGGGCTCGGTCGTGGTCGTGCCGGCCGATCGCAGCGAGGTGCTGCTCGGCGTGCTCACGGCGCACGCGTCGGCGACGTTCCCGTCGATCGCGGGCATCGTGCTGAACGGCGGCTTCCCGCTCTCCGACGCGGTGGAGCGGCTCATCGAGGGCCTGAAGGCCGGGCTCCCGATCATCCGCACCGAGCTCGACACGTACCACACGGCCCTCGCCATCACGCAGACCCGCGGACGCCTCGCCGCCGAGTCGCAGCGGAAGCGCGACACCGCCCTGGCGCTCTTCGAGAAGCACGTCGACGAGCACGCGCTCCTCGACCTGCTCGACGTTGCTCGGCCCGAGGTCGTGACGCCGCTCATGTTCGAGTACGGGCTGCTCGAGCGTGCACGCCGCGCACGCAAGCACATCGTGCTGCCCGAGGGCTACGACGACCGCATCCTGCGCGCCGCGGCGACGCTGCTCGCGCGCGACGTGGCCGACCTCACGATCCTCGGCGAGGAGATCGAGATCCGCTCGCGCGCCATCGGGCTCGGCCTCGACATCTCGCGCGCGACGGTGCTCTCGAACCACGACCACGTGCTCGTCTACCGGTTCGCCGACGAGTACCACCGCCGCCGGCAGCACAAGGGCGTGACGCTCGAGCAGGCGCGCGACACCGTGCAGGACGTGTCGTACTTCGGCACCATGATGGTCGCGCTGGGGCTCGCCGACGGCATGGTCTCGGGCGCGGTGCACACGACCGCCCACACGATCCGGCCCGCGTTCGAGATCATCAAGACCCGGCCCGGCGTCGATGTGGTGTCGAGCGTGTTCCTCATGGCGCTCGCCGACCGCGTGCTCGTCTACGGCGACTGCGCCATCGTGCCCATGCCCACGTCCGAGCAGCTCGCCGACATCGCGATCTCGTCGGCCGCGACCGCGGAGCAGTTCGGCATCGAGCCGCGTGTCGCGATGCTGTCGTACTCGACCGGCGAGTCGGGCTCCGGCGAGGACGTCGAGAAGGTGCGCCGCGCGACCGAGCTCGTGCGCGAGCGCGCCCCCGAGCTCGCGGTCGAGGGCCCGATCCAGTACGACGCCGCGGCCGACGCGGCCGTCGCGCGCACGAAGCTCCCCGAGTCGGATGTCGCGGGCCGGGCGACGGTCTTCATCTTCCCCGACCTCAACACGGGCAACAACACCTACAAGGCGGTGCAGCGCTCGGCCGGCGCGGTCGCGATCGGCCCGGTGCTGCAGGGCCTCAACAAGCCGATCAACGACCTCTCGCGCGGCGCGCTCGTGCAGGACATCGTGAACACCGTGGCCATCACGGCGATCCAGGCGGCGGAGTCCGGTGGTCGAGGCGCGCCCGGCGAATCCGCCCGCGAATCGAGACCCGAGGGCGCGTCGTGAGCGTCGTCCTGGTCATCAACTCGGGCTCTTCGTCACTGAAGTACCAGCTCATCGAGGTCGAGGGCGGCACGACGCTCGCCACCGGGCTCGTCGAGCGCATCGGCGAGGCGGGCGGCGGCCACGCGAAGCACCATGACGAGACGACGGATGCCGCATCCGGCACGTGGGAGGCCGACGTCGACGTGCCCGACCACTCGGCCGCCTTCGACGTGATGCTCGACGCCTTCGCGAGCACCGGACCGTCGCTCGAGGCGAACGCGCCGGTCGCGGTGGGGCATCGCGTCGTGCAGGGCGGCGCCCGGTTCTTCGAGCCGACCGTGATCACCGACCTCGTGAAGATCAATATCGACGAGCTCGCGCCTCTCGCGCCGCTGCACAACCCCGCCAACCTCGAGGGCATCGAGGCCGCGCAGCGCGCCTTCCCCGACGTGCCGCACGTCGCGGTGTTCGACACGGCGTTCCACCAGACGATGCCGCCCGCGGCATACACGTATGCGATCGACCGCGCCGTCGCCGCGAAGCACCGCGTGCGTCGCTACGGGTTCCACGGCACCTCGCACCGGTACGTCTCCCGCGCGGCGGCCGAGTTCCTCGAGCGGCCGATCGAGGAGCTGCGCATGATCGTGCTGCACCTCGGCAACGGCGCGTCGGCGTGCGCCGTCTCGGGTGGTCGCTCGGTCGAGACGAGCATGGGCATGACGCCGCTCGAGGGGCTCGTCATGGGCACGAGATCGGGCGACCTCGATCCCGCCGTCCTGCCCTACCTGCAGCGCCGCGCCGGCTACGACGCGAGCGGGATCGACGACCTGCTGAACAAGCACAGCGGCATCCTCGGCCTCGGAGGCCACCGCGACATGCGCGACCTCGTCGCCGCGAGCCAGGACGGCGACGACGCGGCCACGCTCGCGCTCGAGGTGTACACGCACCGGATCCGTTCGTACGTGGGGGCGTACGCGGCGCAGCTCGGACGCGTCGACGCGATCGTGTTCACCGCCGGCGTCGGCGAGAACGCGGCGCTCGTGCGCGAGTGGTCGCTCGGCGGGCTCGAGGGCTTCGGCGTCGAGCTCGACGTCGAGCGGAACCGCGAGCGGGGGAGCGGAGCGCGGCGCATCTCGACGGATGCCTCGCGCGTCGCCGTGCTCGTCGTGCCGACGAACGAGGAGCTCGAGATCGCGCGGCAGACGCTCGAGGTCGTCGAGGGCTGAGCCCGGTCGGCGAGAAGCGCCCTGGTTTCGCAACGACGATTGCGCAAGAAGTGTTGTGCAACAACCATTGCAGAGTTAGCATTGGGGGCATGGCCGAACACGGAAGCTCCATCGACCTGCACGAAGCCGGTCCCATGCGCGCTCTCGCGCATCCGCTGCGCCTGCGCATCCTCGGGCTGCTCCGCGTGGAGGGGCCGAAGTCGGTGGGCATGGTCGTCGAGGCGACGGGCGCGGCATCCGGCTCGGTGAGCTACCACCTGGCAACGCTCGCGAAGCACGGCTTCGTCGTGCCCGCGCCCGAGCTCGAGCGCGACGGCCGCGAGCGGTGGTGGCGCGCCGCCCACGAGATGACGAGCATGCGCAGCGTGGAGTTCCTCGACGATCCCGAGCGGCGCGAGGCGGGGGAGGCGATGCGCCGCACGGTGCTCGAGTCCTATCACCGCGAGCTGCTCGAGGCCCTCGACGCCGAGATGACGCTGGAGCCCGAATGGGTGGCGGCATCCGACTCGTCGGACGGCGCGGCGCAGCTCACGCTCGAGGAGTTCCAGGAACTGACCGCCGAGCTCGAAGCCGTGCGCGAGAAGTGGTGGGCGCGCGGCCGCGAGCCCCGACCCGGCACCCGCTCGGTGCGCTGGATCACCCACACGTTCCCCAGGACCACGCGATGACCGGCACGACGACCACCGCCACCGAAGCAGCCGCACACGACGCGACGGATGCCCCGCGCCGTCGCATCCCGATCCTCGCGCTCTTCGCGGCGCAGTTCTTCTCGCTCTCGGGCAACGCCATCGCGATGATCGCGGTGCCGATCATCGCGCTCACCGAGACCGGATCGCCGCTCGCCGCCGGCGTGGCGGGCGTGTTCGCCACCGTGCCGCTCGTCATCGGCGGCGCGCTCGGCGGCGTGCTCGTCGATCGCTTCGGCTACCGGTTCTCGAGCATCGTGGCCGACGTCGCGAGCGGCGTGACGATCATCGCGATCCCGGTGCTCTGGGCGACGGTCGGCCTGCCGTTCGGCGTGCTGCTCGCGCTCGTGTTCCTCGGCGGCCTGCTCGATCCTCCGGGCGACACCGCGAAGACGGTCCTCGTGCCCGACCTGGCCGCCATGGCACGGATGCCGCTGGCCCGCGCCGCGGGCGCGCAGTCGACCGTGCAGCGCACCGCGACGATGGTCGGCGCTGGAACGGCCGGCGCCCTGGTCGCCCTCGTCGGACCGACGCCTGCGCTCATCGTCGACGCGATCGGGTTCGCGATCTCGTCGCTGCTCGTCCTGTGCTTCGTGCCGCGGCGCATCCCGAAGGCGGCCGCCGACGGCTCGACGGCCGACGGCGAGGGAGCGGAGGACGCGCACGCGAAGGGCGGCTTCGTCGCCGGCATCCGCTTCATCGCGAGGCATCCGCTGCTGCGCGCCATCGTGCTGCTCGTCACGCTCACGAACGCGATCGACGCGGCGGGATACACCGTGCTCAAGCCCGTGTACGCGACCGACGTGCTGCACGACCCGGCGGTGCTGGGCTTCATGGTCGGATGCTTCGCCGCCGGCGCCCTCACCGGCTCCGCCGCGTTCGGCCTCGTGGGGCACCGATGGTCGGGCCGCATCATGTTCGCCACGTGCTTCGTGCTGGCCGGCGCCCCGCCGTACCTCGCGATGGCGCTCGGCGCGCCGCTGCCCGTGCTCCTGCCGGTGCTCGTGGCATCCGGGCTCGCGGCCGGCGCGCTCAACCCGATGATCGCGACCGCGATGTACGGCGAGGTGCCCGACGGCATGCGTGCGCGCGTGTTCGGTGCGACCACCGCCGGCGTCGCGGCCTCGATGCCGCTCGGTGCATTGCTCGGTGGACTCTCGGTCGACGCGTTCGGCATCACCGCGACGGTCGCGGGTGCCGGGCTCATTTACGTCGTGCTCGGCGCGAGCCCGCTGTTCCTGCGGTCGTTCTCGGGGCTGACCGCGGCTCGCGCGCACGGCGGGGCGGCCGGCGCCGAACCGGTGGAGGATGCGCCCGAGGTCGCCGCCGAGGCATCCGCGGCGCAGCTCACGCCCGGCGAGTGAGGCCGGATCGGGTTCGAGCGGGTCGCGTCAGCCGACGAGCCGGGCGCAGTCGATGCAGAGCACGGCCGTCGGTCGCGCGTCGAGCCTTCCGACGGTGATGCGCTTGCCGCAGCGCTGGCAGATGCCGTAGGTGCCGTCGGCGATCCGGGCGAGGGCGCGGTCGACCTCGGCGAGCTCGGCGCGCACGTCGGCGAGCACCGCGGTGCGCTGCGACCACTCCTGCGTCATGGTCGGCCCCTCGGGGTCGTGCTCGTCGTCGGCCGTGGCGTCGGACCTGGCGGTGCGCACCTCGGCCATCGCGTCGTCGAACTCCGCGAGGCGCTCCTCGGCGTCGGCGCGCTCCGCACGGAGCCGTGCCTCGAACCGTGCGAGCTGTGCCGGGGTCATCGTCGTCGCCGTCATCTCGCCCCTTTCCGATGATCACCGCATGCTACGCCCTACCACCCTCAATGGGCTGTCAACGCCCCGGGCGCCGTGTCGGATGCGCCAACTACGATTGAGGCGTGGTCACCGCCCTCTATCGCCGCTACCGGCCCGAGACGTTCGCCGAGATGATCGGCCAGTCGCAGGTCACCGAGCCGCTCATGACGGCGCTCCGCACCGACCGGGTCAACCACGCCTATCTCTTCAGCGGCCCCCGCGGCTGCGGCAAGACCACCTCGGCCCGCATCCTCGCGCGCTGCCTCAACTGCGTCGAGGGCCCGACGGATGTCCCGTGCGGCATCTGTCCCAGCTGCGTCGAGCTCTCCCGTGGCGGTGGCGGCTCGCTCGACGTGGTCGAGATCGACGCCGCGAGCCACAACGGCGTCGACGACGCCCGCGACCTGCGCGAGCGCGCCGTGTTCGCGCCCGCGCGCGACCGCTACAAGATCTTCATCCTCGACGAGGCGCACATGGTGACGCCGCAGGGCTTCAACGCGCTGCTCAAGCTCGTCGAGGAGCCGCCCGAGCACGTGAAGTTCATCTTCGCCACGACCGAGCCCGACAAGGTGCTCGGCACGATCCGCTCGCGCACGCACCACTACCCGTTCCGGCTCGTCCCGCCCGGCCCGATGCTCGAGTACGTGCAGCAGCTCTGCGCCGAGGAGGGCGTCGAGGTCGCGCCGGGCGTGCTGCCCCTCGTCGTGCGCGCGGGAGGCGGGTCGCCGCGAGACACGCTCTCGCTGCTCGACCAGCTCATCGCCGGGTCCGAGGGCACGACCATCGACTACGAGCGCGCGGTCGCGCTGCTCGGCTACACGCACGGCGCACTGCTCGACGAGGTCGTCGACGCCATCGGCGCGAAGGACGCGGCCGGCGCCTTCGCCGCGGCCGACCGGGTCGTGCAGACGGGTCAAGACCCGCGGCGCTTCGTCGAAGACCTGCTCGAGCGGCTCCGCGACCTCATCGTGGTCGCCGCATCGTCGCCCGAGGCGGCGAAGGCCGTGCTGCGCGGCGTGCCCGACGACGAGCTCGCGCGCATGGCCGCCCAGGCCACGGCGTTCGGGCCTGCCGAGCTCTCCCGCATCGCCGACCTCGTGAACCAGACGCTCACCGAGATGACGGGAGCGACGTCGCCGCGCCTGCACCTCGAGCTCATGCTCGCGCGCGTGCTCGTCCCGTCGAGCGACGACACCGAGCGCGGTGCGCTGGCGCGCGTGGAGCGGCTCGAGCGCCGGGTCGGGGTGACGGATGCCGCGACGGACGCTGCGGGCGCGGTGCCCGAGCGGTCGGCGGCCGCCCCGTCGCGGGGCGCGGCTGCGGCTACGACTCCGGCGGCGTCGAGTGCGCCGAGCCCAACGCCTGCTGCACCCGCGTCCCCAGCGGCGTCGAAGGACCGAGGCGCTGCGGCACCCGAGGCCGCTGCTGCGGTGCCTGCGTCCGCGCCACCGGCCGAGCCGAAACCGGTCGGTCCGGTCACGCTCCAGCAGATGCGCGATGCGTGGCCCGAGGTGCTCGCCTCCCTGCAGCGCACGAAGCGCAGCGCCTGGATGGTCGCGTTCACCGCACAAGTGCGCGAGTTCCGCGACGACGACGTGCTCGTGCTCGCATTCCCGAGCGAGCAGGACGTCGCCGGCTTCCGCGGCGGCGCGCCCGGCCAGAGCGTCAGCGAGCTCCTGCGCGCGGCGATCGCCGAGGTGCTCGGCGTGACCGTGAAGTTCATCGCCAAGGTCGAGGGGCCGGGCGGTCGCGGCGGTGCGTCAGGTCCGCCTGCCGGCGGTGGAGCGGACGGCCCGTCGCCCGTCGGATCGGATTCGGCGCCCGTGGGATCGGGTTCGGCGCCCGTCGGGTCGGGTTCGGCGCCCGTCGGGTCGGGCACGGCGCCCGTCGAGTCTGGGTCGGCCCCGGGCGGGTCGGGTTCGGCTTCCTCCGGATCTGGAGATGGGCCGGCCGCCGCGCCGAAGGAATCGGCGTCAGCGGCCCCCAGCCGCAGCAGTGCCCGCGCGCCATCGGCCCGTGCAGAGCGTCGCCCGTCGTCGAGGGCCGCGAACTCGTCGTCCGGCCCGGTCGCGCCGGTCGACTCGTGGGCCACGGTCGCCATTCCCGGTGGCGAGGTGGCGAACGACCTGGCATCGACGGCCGAGAGCTCAGTCGCCCTGGCCGCGGCCGGTGGTGGCGGTGGCACCGCGACGGCGGTGGCGGCGCCGCCCGCACCCGCGCCGGTGGCTGCACCTGCCGCAGCTCGGTCCTCCTCGAGGGTCTCCGCCCCCGAGGCACCCGTCGACGACGTGCCCGACGATGCCGACGCGCCGCCCGAAGACGTCGAGCCGCCGTTCGACCCGGGCCCGCCGCCCGAGATCGTCGTCGAGGCATCCGCGCCCGCGCCTGCGCCTGCGTCCGCGCCCGCGCCTGCGCTCGTGCCGCGCGGTGGATCGGGCTCGGCGCCTGCCGACGGCATCCAGCGCTACGGTGAGTCCGTGGTGCGAGAGGTGCTGGGGGCGACGTTCCTCGAGGAGGTCGAGGCGCCCGGTCGCCAGGGCTTCGGGGAGCGTGGGTAGCGCGTGTACGAGGGAATCGTCCAGGAACTGATCGACGAGCTCGGGCGCCTGCCGGGCATCGGTCCGAAGTCCGCGCAGCGCATCGCGTTCCACATCGTGCAGACCGAGCACTTCGACGTGAGCCGGCTCGCCGAGATCCTGCTCGAGGTCCGCGACAAGGTGCGGTTCTGCGAGATCTGCGGCAACGTGTCCGAGCAGGCGACGTGCTCGATCTGCCGCGACCCGCGACGCGACCCCAGCCTCATCTGCGTCGTCGAAGAGGCGAAGGACGTCGTCGCCATCGAGCGCACCCGCGAGTTCCGCGGGCTGTACCACGTGCTGGGCGGCGCGATCAGCCCGATCGACGGCATCGGACCCGACGAGTTGCGCATCCGCCAGCTCATGCAGCGCCTCGCCGACGGCACGGTGAGCGAGGTCATCATCGCGACCGACCCCAACCTCGAGGGCGAGGCCACGGCGACCTACCTCAGCCGCCTGCTCACCACGCTCGAGATCAAGGTCACCCGCCTCGCGTCGGGCCTGCCCGTCGGCGGCGACCTCGAGTACGCCGACGAGGTCACGCTCGGCCGCGCCTTCGAGGGCCGCCGGATCGTCGGCTGAGCCGCGGACGCGCTCGCGCGGGAATCTCCTCCGGCCATGGTGGCCGCACGCCATCAGGCGCATCCACGAGCTGCCCGGTGCGCGCGGATGCCGGTGACGTTCCGCGCAAGCCCCCCGGCGTCGGTTGTGGATGTCTGAGGCTCCGCGTAGAACGGAGCCATGGCGAGCAAGGGTGCGGAGTGGGTCGCGGGATACGTCGCGGCATGGGAGTCGAACGATCCCGAGCAGATCGGGGCGCTGTTCACGGATGACGCGGTGTACCTCACCGCGCCAGACGTCGAACCCCGGCGCGGCCGCGACGCGATCGTGGCCGGTTGGCTCGAAGATCTCGACGAGCCCGGCACGTGGAGCTTCGACTGGAAGATCCTCGACGAGCGCGACGGCTTCGTGCTCGTGCAGGGGCGCACCGAATACCCCGCCGAGAAGGACTACCTCAACCTCTGGATCATCCGCCTGGCCGACGACGGCCGCGCCACCGAGTACACCG
The DNA here is from genome assembly GCF_053618135.1 of Agromyces sp. NPDC055661. Lineage (NCBI taxonomy): Bacteria > Bacillati > Actinomycetota > Actinomycetes > Micrococcales > Microbacteriaceae > Agromyces > Agromyces sp. NPDC055661. The sequence continues at coordinate 603,874 of NZ_JBSHHC010000001.1, read as the reverse complement.
AGTGGTACATGCCGCGTCCGCACAAGGACTGAGCGCGGCATCCGTGCGCTGGAGCGGCGACGCTAGCGCAGCACCTCGACGAGCACGATCCACGAATGCAGGATCGCCGACGCGATCGCGAGGATGGCGCCAGCGGCGAAGAACCACAGGCCGGCGGCGACCGAGCCGGTCATGAGCAGCACGCCGCCGACGAGGTAGCTGGTGATCGGCACCGTGCCGGCGATCGACTTCGCCATCCGCCTCACCGTCGCGAGCACCTGATCGTGGATGATGGCACGGATGGCCCGGATCTCGAACGCCGCCGCGAGGACCGCGCCGACGAACACCTCGAGGCCGTACGCCCACGCCGGTTGCCCGGGCGCCAGCCCGAGCGCCGTGGCCGCGAGCGCGACGAGCAACGTCGTGAGCGCCGTCGCCATGCGGACCGGAAGCGACCTCGAGGCCACGATCGCCTTCAGGTTCACCGACATGGCGACGATGAGCAGTCCCGCGAGCGCCGCCGTGGCTCCGGCCATCGCCACGTTGAACTGCGACCACTCGTCGGCGAGCTCGGACATGGCCGCACTCTACGCCGGAGCCCGACCTCCGGGCCACGGGTGACGCGGCATCCGCTCGCTAGCGCAGGACCTCGACGAGCACGACCCACGAGAAGAGCAGGCCGGCGATGATGCTCAGCACGGACCCGACCGCCATCGTGGTGAGGCCCGCCTCGAGGGAGCCCGCGATGACGAGGAGCGAGCCCCCCAGGAAGGCGGCGATCGGCAGGATGCCGGCGATGCTCTTCAGGATCCGGTCGGTCGTGGAGACGTGGTCCTCGCGCGCCACGATCCGGATCGCGTGCCACTGGAAGATCGCGGCGAGCACCGTGGCGACGAGCACCTCGATGCCGTAGGCGATCGAGGGCTGTCCCGGTACGAGTCCGAACGCGCCCGCCGTCAGCGCGAGGACGAGGGCGGCGATCGATGCCGCTGCGCGCGGCGGCAGGGTCGGCGACTTCATGATCTCGGCGATGTTGACCGACATCGCGACGATCAGGAGACCGGCCAGGGCGGCGGTCGCCCCGACCATCGCCACGTTGAAGTCCGTCCACCCCTCGAGCGCCTCAGACATGCCCGCATGCTACCGGCGGATCCGCGCGGATCCGGGGAGGTGGGGCGGGCTTCACGCGTCCGTCACATTGCCGGGGCCGCATACGGGCCGCCGTATGATGGTGCTTCCGGCGCCGGGTGCACACCTCCCCGGCCGCAATCCACCTCGGGAGCGCCTACGTGAGCTTGATCGTGCAGAAGTTCGGCGGGTCGTCCGTCGCCGATGCGGAGAGCATCAAGCGGGTCGCGAAGCGCATCGTCGAGACCCGCAAGGCGGGCAACGACGTCGTCGTCGCCGTCTCCGCGATGGGCGACACGACCGACGAACTGCTGGACCTCGCGCACGAGGTCACGCCGATCCCGGCGCCCCGCGAGCTCGACATGCTCCTCACCTCGGGTGAGCGCATCTCGATGGCGCTCCTCGCGATGGCGATCAAGAGCATGGGCCACGAGGCGCGGTCGTTCACCGGCAGTCAGGCCGGCATGATCACGGATGCCACGCACGGCGCCGCGCGAATCGTGGAGGTCACCCCGGTGCGCCTGCGGGAGGCGCTCGACGACGGCGCGGTCGTCATCGTCGCCGGCTTCCAGGGATTCAGCCGGGAGTCGCGGGACATCACCACGCTCGGGCGCGGCGGCAGCGACACCACGGCCGTCGCCCTCGCCGCGGCGCTCGACGCCGACGTCTGCGAGATCTACACCGACGTCGACGGCGTCTTCACCTCCGACCCCCGCGTCGTGAAGAAGGCCCGCAAGCTCGACAAGATCACCAGCGAGGAGATGCTCGAGCTCGCGGCATCCGGAGCCAAGGTCCTGCACATCAGGGCGGTCGAGTACGCCCGCCGCCACGGCGTCACCCTGCACGTGCGTTCGTCGTTCAACAACAGCGAGGGGACGATCGTCTACGACCCCTCGCGTCTTCCCGAAGGAGCAGCTGTGGAAGAGTCCGTCATCGCGGGTGTCGCGGTCGACCTGACCGAGGCGAAGATCACGGTCGTCGGCGTGCCCGACGTGCCCGGTGTCGCCGCCAAGATCTTCAAGATCGTCGCGAACACCAACGCCAACGTCGACATGATCGTGCAGAACGTCTCGGCCGCGTCCACCGGACGCACCGACATCTCGTTCACCCTCCCGAAGTCCGACGGCGAGCGAGCCCTCACCGCGCTGTCGAACGCGCAGGACGCGATCGGCTTCACGTCGCTGCAGTACGACGACCAGATCGGCAAGCTCTCGCTCGTCGGCGCGGCCATGCGGTCGGCGGCGGGCATCTCCGCGCGGCTCTTCGAGGCGCTCTACGAGGCGGGCATCAACATCGAGATGATCTCGACGAGCGAGATCCGCATCTCGGTGGTCACTCGGGCCGACAGCGTCCACGCGGCCGCCCGCGCGGTGCACACCGCGTTCGAGCTCGACGCCGAGGAGGACGCGGTGGTGCACGCGGGCACCGGCCGCTGAGCCCCGAGCACGCCTGCCACGGGGCATCCGCCGACTGCCGCACTTCGCGGAAAACCTGCCAGAGGCCTGCGGATCGGCGTCATGCGGCGTCGCCCGGCCGCGACGTCGGGCACACTGGAATGAGGGCATCGCCCGGAGGACCACGCGGAATCACGTTCCGCGAGTGAGGAACAGCACCATGGCTCAGGGAGTGAACATCGGCGTCGTCGGCGCCACCGGACAGGTGGGTGCCGTCGTGCGCCGCCTGCTCGAGGAGCGCGACTTCCCGGTCGCCTCGATCCGCTACTTCGCCTCGGCGCGCTCCGCCGGCTCGACGCTCCCGTGGAAGGGCCAGGACATCGTGATCGAGGACGCCTCGACCGCGGACCCGACCGGCCTCGACATCGCGATCTTCTCGGCCGGTGCCACCACCTCGAAGGCGCAGGCGCCGCGCTTCGCCGCCGCCGGCGTCACGGTCATCGACAACTCGAGCGGCTGGCGCATGGACCCCGAGGTGCCTCTCGTCGTCAGCGAGGTCAACCCGCACGCCATCGACGAGGCGAAGAAGGGCATCATCGCCAACCCGAACTGCACCACCATGGCGGCCATGCCCGTGCTCAAGGTGCTGCACGACGAGGCCGGTCTCGAGCGCCTCATGATCTCGACCTACCAGGCCGTGTCGGGCGCAGGGCTCGCGGGCGGCGAGGAGCTGCTCGAGCAGGCCCGCGCAGCGGTGGCGCAGGACGCCATCGGGCTCGTGCACGACGGCCGCGCCGTCGAGTTCCCCGAGGCCCAGAAGTTCCCGCGCACGATCGCGTTCGACGTGATCCCGCTCGCCGGCTCGATCGTCGACGACGGCGACCTCGAGACCGACGAGGAGAAGAAGCTCCGCAACGAGAGCCGCAAGATCCTCGAGCTCCCGGGCCTTCGCGTCGCGGGCACCTGTGTGCGCGTCCCGGTCTTCACCGGTCACTCGCTCTCGATCCACGCCGAGTTCGCCAACGCGATCACCCCCGAGCGGGCCACCGAGCTGCTCGCGGATGCCCCGGGCGTTGCGCTCTCCGACGTGCCGACGCCGCTCCAGGCCGCGGGCAACGACCCGAGTTACGTCGGCCGCATCCGCCAGGACCAGTCGGCGCCCGAGGGCAAGGGTCTCGTGCTCTTCGTGTCGAACGACAACCTGCGCAAGGGCGCGGCCCTCAACGCCGTGCAGATCGCGGAGCTCGTCGCCGCGAAGCTGCCGGTCGCGGTCTAGGGAGCCGGCCGGGGCGGTGTCCCCTCGAGCGATCGGGCGCGGCGCGGCGGCGCTCGTCGTCGTGGTCGGATGCCTCGTGCTCGCCGCCTGCGGCGCGCCGACGACCTCCGCGCCGGGGCAGGCTGCCGCACCGTCGCCGGGTCAGGTCGTCGTCGCGTTCTACGGCGACTCGTACACGCGGGGGACGGGCGCGAGCGCGCCCGAGCACCGCTGGTCGACGATCGTCGCGCTGGAGCGCGGCTGGTGGGAGTTCAACCCCAGCGCCGACGGCCTCGGCTACGTGAACAACCGCGACCTCGTCGCGGCCGGCGCGGACGGCGACCTGGTCGACCGGATCGTCGACCACGACCCGGCGCCCGATGTCGTGATCGTGACGATGGGCCTCAACGACAACTTCTCGATGCCCGCTCGGGCGGATGAGATCGAGGCCGCGATCGGCGCCGACCTGCGGCGCTTCCGCGATGAACTGCCCGACGCGCGCCTCGTGGTCGTCGAGCCGTTCTGGTACACCGACACGCGGCCGGACTCGGTCGACGAGATCATCGGGTGGGTCGAGTCGGCCGCCGCCGACGTCGGGGCGGACCACATCACGGGCGCCTCACGCTGGCTCCAGGGGCATCCGGAGTGGATGGCCGCCGACGGCCTCCACCCGAACGACGAGGGCTACGCCGAGCTCGCGCGCCGTATGGACGCCGAGCTCCAGCGCCTCGGGCTCTGAAGCGCCCTGCTGCGCGCCCTCGGCGAGGGCGTGAGCACGCCCGTGGTTGACGTTTCTGAGTTTTGTATACAGAATACTGACGAAGCACTTCCCCGACTCCGGTCCTCGACCGGACACTCCTGCAATGACGAAAGAGGTGGCGGAATGCCCCGCGCGAACTCGAAGATGAGGCGCCTGCTCGCGGTCGGAGCCGCGAGCGCTGTGATGATCGGCCTGGCAGCGTGCAGCGGGGGAGGAGGTGCATCCGATGAGCACACCGTCGTCTGGTCGACGTGGGGGACACCCGAGGAGCTCACTCGCTTCGAGGAGTTCAACGACGAGTTCATGAAGCGCCACCCCGACATCACGGTGGAGCTCCAGCCGGTGGCGAGCTACTCGGACTACCACTCGAAGCTCCTCGCGCAGCTGACGAGCAACACGGCTCCCGACGTCTTCTACATCGGCGACGACAAGATCGGCCAGTTCGTCGACGCGAAGGTGCTCGCACCGCTCACGAAGCTCATGGAGTCCGACGCGAGCCAGACCCACCCCGACGACTTCTTCCCCGGCCTCTTCGGAGCCGGCGAGCAGGACGGCGAGATCTTCGCGGCGCCGAACGACTCGAACCCCGACGTGCTCTGGTACGACAAGCAGGCGCTCGCTGCCGCCGGGATCACCGAGGACCCGGCCGCGCTCGCCGAGGACGGCGAGTGGACCACCGAGAAGTACCTCGAGATGAACGACAAGCTGGCTGCGGCGGGCCTCACGGGCTCGATGTTCTGGAACTACTGGGCGACCCACTACAGCTGGATCTCCTCCCAGGGCGGCACCGCCTACGACGACTCCGGTACGTTCGTGGGCAACGATGACGCCACGACGGTCGACGCGGTCGACACGCTCGGCCGCTACTTCCAGGACGGCACCTTCGTGGTCGCCGACTCCATGCCCGAGGGGGCCGGCGCCGACAGCGTGTTCGTGACTCACAAGGCGGGCTTCTTCTCGCAGGGCCGCTACACGATCGGCACCGTCGAGAGCGCGGGCGAGCAGGACAGCTACGACATCGTCCGGTGGCCGACGCCCGACGGCCAGGCCGCGCCCACGGGCGTCGCCACGTCGTACCTGGCGATCAACGGCAAGACCAAGGCGAAGGATGCCGCGTTCACGTTCTGGACCGAGTTCCTCTCCGCCGAGGGCCAGGTGTTCCGCCTCCAGGGCGGCGGCAACGCGGTCCCGTCGATCAAGGGCGCCGACGAGGTCGTGCTCGAGGACGGCTACCCGGCCCACGCGCAGACCTTCCTCGACATGCGGGACATCGGCTTCGAGGACTACGCGGCCGAGGCGGTCGTGCCCGGGCTCTCGACCGATGTGAGCGACCTGTTCCTCAAGCTCTACGAGGGCAAGGCCGACGCGCAGGGCACGCTCGACGCGGTCGCCGGCCTGGTGGCCGACAAGACGGGCGAGTGAGCGGCGAGATGACCGTCATCACGGGCGACGCGACCGCGACTCCGGTCGCGTCGGTCGCGCCTCCCGCACCATCCGCGCCGGGCGGACTCCGCAGGGAGTCCGCCTGGCGGCGGCGCGATCGGCGCTGGGGCTACGTCTTCATCGGGCCGCAGGTCATCGGCATGGCCCTCTTCGTGCTGCTGCCGTTCGTCGCCAGCCTCGTGCTCGCCTTCGCCTCGTGGGACGGGCTGACCGAGCTCACGTGGGTGGGCTTCGAGAACTTCACGGCGCAGATGCAGGACGAGCTGCTGCTCCGCTCGATCGGCAACACCCTGCTCATCGCACTCATCACCGTGCCGATCGGCCTGGGCCTCGCGGTCGTCATCGCGGTCGCCCTCGAGAAGCTCAAGACCCGCACGCTCTACCTGATCCTGTTCTTCGCGCCGGTCGTCACGTCGACGGTGGCGGTGGCCATGATCTGGCAGCAGATGTTCCGCGTCGACGGGGTCCTGAGCGAGACGATCGCGAAGGTGTTCGGCATCGCCCCGCCCGACTGGCTGGGCGACCCGAGCCTCGCCCTGCTGGCCGTGTGCATCGTCTCGATCTGGTCGTCGCTCGGCCTCAACGTCATCATCTTCCTCGCGGGCCTGCAGAACATCTCGCCCTCGGTCATCGAGGCGGCGCGCATCGACGGTGCCGGCGCGTGGCGGCTGTTCCGCAGCATCCGGATGCCGCTCCTCTCGCCCATCATCTTCTTCTCGTCGATCGTGGCGTTCATCTCGTCGCTGCAGACCTTCGACACGGTGTTCGTGCTGACCGCGGACGCCGGGCCGGACAACGCGACCCGCACGATCGTGTACCACATCTACGACCTCGGGTTCGGGCGCTTCGAGTTCGGACCGGCGAGCGCGGCATCCGTGATCCTGCTCGTGCTCACGCTCGTGATCACCGCGATCCAGTTCGGCGCCCAGAAGAAGTTCGTGCACTACGAGGACGACGCAGCATGACCGCAGCAGACATCGAGACCACCCTCGTCGGCCGGCCCGACCTCGAGCGACCGTCGTCGCCACGTGCGGGTGTCGCCCGGCGTCGTGCCGGTTCCACCGCGCTGCACGTCGGGCTCGTCGTGGCGGGCATCGCCATGGTGTTCCCGTTCGCGTGGATGCTCATCACCTCGTTCAAGACGCTGCCGCAGCTGCTGCAGGACCCTCGCAGCTTCTGGCCGGCGCCCTGGACGATCGACAACTACGTCGAGGCGTGGAACGCCGTGCCGTTCGGGCAGGCGTACCTGAACAGCATCTACATCTGCGTGCTGGCCGTCGCCGGCACCCTGCTGACGGCCTCGATGGCCGGGTACGCGTTCGCGCGCATCCGGTTCCGTGGGAGCCGGGTGATCTTCATCGTGTTCCTCGCGACGCAGATGATCCCGAAGCAGGTGACGCTGATCCCGTTCTACCTGCTGATGGCCCAGTTCGGCTGGGTCGACTCCCATCTGTCGCTCATCGTGCCGGCGATGCTCGTGAACCCGTTCGCCGTGTTCCTGATGCGCCAGTTCGTGCTGTCGCTGCCGAAGGAGCTCGAGGAGGCGGCGCTCGTCGACGGCGCCGGCCGCTGGCGCACGTTCTGGAGCATCATCCTGCCGAACCTCAAGCCCGGCCTCGGTGCGCTCAGCATCATCGTCGCGCTCGACGTCTGGAACAGCTTCCTCTTCCCGCTGGTGCTGCTGAACTCGCCCGACCTCTTCACGGTTCCGCTGCTGCTCTCGAGCTTCCGCGGGCAGTTCGGGTCGATCAACTACGGGCTCGTCATGGCGGCGTCGGCCCTGGCCACGATCCCGATGCTCATCGCCTTCGTGATCGGGCAGCGTCGCATCCTCAACAGCATGGCCGCGTCGGGCCTGGGCGGGCGATGAGCCGGTCGGATGCCGCTGCGCTCGCCGCGCTGGCGGGCGATCACCTCGACCTCGTGCAGGCTCCGTTCACGCTGCCGCGCTCCCGCATCCTGGTGTTCCGGGAGGGGGCGGGCGTGCGCGTGCACACGTCCGAGTACGAGCGGTCGCTCGAGGACTGCCGGGTGCTCGACGCGCTCCTGATCCGCGACGCGTCCGGCGACCCGCTTCCGATCACCCGGGTGCTGCCGCACGCGATCGAGTTCGGCAACGGCACGGTGACGGTCGCCTTCGCGGGACCGGGAGCGCTCACCGTCGGACTCGGGAACGCGCCGAGCCCCTCATCGCTCGCCTGCGCCTCCGTCGAATGGACGACCCCCGATGGCGAGGCCCGGCGCGCCGAGCTCGGTGCGGACGCTCCCGCCATCCGGTTCGACGTCTCGGCCGACCGGAGCGTGGTCGCCGAGGCATCCGCGACCCATGCCGTCGACGTCGCCGACGGCGAGGCGCTCTGGCTCGAGTGGTTCGCGAAGTGCCCCGTCGTGCGCGACGACCTGCAGGCCATGACCTCCTTCTGCTGGTGGGTCCTGGGCGCGAACGTCGTCGAGCTCCCGGCGCTCGGTCGGGCGCGGGCGGTCGTCCCCTCCAAGATCGGCTACGTCGGGCTGTGGCAGTGGGACGCCTACTTCATCGCGGTCGGCCTCCGACACGGCGATCCGGCGCTGGCCCGGGAGCAGCTCGAGCTGGCATTCCGCTTCCCGGGTCCCGACGGGCAGCTGCCCGACGTCGTGCACGAACTCGGCGTGCTCGCCACGAGCGACGACCTGCCGCCCGGCGATCGCGAGAACCTGCGCCGTGCCGGCTCCACGATCGCCGACCCGTCGGCGCCCGTGCCGCTCACCAAGCCGCCGCTCGCGGCGTGGGCGCTCGCGAAAGTCCTCGACGCGGAGCCCGCCGACGCCTGGGCCAGGGAGCAACTCGCCGTGATCCGCCGATCTCAGGACTGGTGGTTCGCCGCGTCCGACCTCGATCACGACGGCCTGCCCGAGTACGGGCATCCGTACTCCTCCGGGCTGGACGACAGCCCGATCTTCGACGGGCCCCTGCCGACGACCGCCCCCGACCTCGGCGCGTACCTCGTGCGACAGGACCTCGAGCTCGCCCGCTTCGCGGAGCGCTTCGGCGATGCGGATGCCGCGGCTCACCGCACGCGCGCCGAGCGAACGCTCGTCCGGCTGCTCGAGCTCTGGGACCACGAGCGCGGCATCTTCCGCGCGCGAGCGGCCGGCACGGACGTCGCGAGCGACACCGTCGTCGGCCTCATGCCGCTGCTCACCGGGCGCCTTCCCGAGGCCGTCGTCGACCGACTGGTCGCCGCACTCGCCGACCAGCGGCGTTTCGGCACGCCGTGGACGGTGCCCACCGTGGCCGTGGGTGATCCCGACTTCTCCGACGAGCGCATGTGGCGCGGACCCGTCTGGGTGAACACCAACGCGCTCGTCATCGAGGGACTGCGTGCGTCGGGCCATCCGTCGCTCGCTCGCGACCTCGCCGAACGCACGGTCGCGCTCGTCGTGCACGGCGGCGGCCCCCACGAGTACTTCAACCCGATCACCGGGGAGAAGGCGCGCACCGCCACGACGGCGTTCGGCTGGTCGGCGGCGCTGTTCATCGACCTCGCGGTCGGGCTCTCCGCCTCGCCGGGGGAGTAGCGCCCCCTCGCGGCCTCATCGCGAGATCGGCGGGGGTCGCGTCCCGCAACGCCACCTCGGTTCTTGCATCGCGTGTACTGTATACAAAATACCGACGACAAAGGAGTCACATGAAAGCGCGCACCCTGCTCGTGCCCGTCGCGGCACTCGCCCTGCTCTCCGGCTGCACGATGGGCGGCGGCGCCCCGGCCGCGGTCGTGCTCGATCCCGACGCGGAGGTGACGGGCCGGATCACCGTGTGGTCGTGGGATGTCGCGGCGACCGCCCTCGACCGGCTGGGCGCGGCGTTCGAGGCCGATCACCCCGGGACCGAGATCGACGTGGTCGACGTCGGCTACGACAACGCGTACGACAAGCTCTCCGTCGGCCTCCAGGCGGGCAGCGGCCTGCCCGACGTGGTGACGATCGAGACCGACCGGGCGCCCGGCTACATCAACGAGTTCCCGGCCGGGCTCGTCGACCTCACGCCGGTCCTGGGCGACGACGAAGCCGACTTCGACCCGTTCAAGTGGTCGGCGCAGTCCGACGCCGACGGCGCACTCCGAGTCGCGCCGTGGGATTCGGGCACCGTCGGGCTGTTCTTCCGTACCGACTACTTCGACGAGGCGGGCGTCGATCCCGCGACGGTCGCGACCTGGGATGACCTCGTCGCCGCCGGCGAGACGATCAAGGCGAAGACGGGCCACACCCTCCTCTCGCTCGACGTCGCCACCGGCGCGGGCTTCCAGATGCTCCTGCAGCAGCAGGGCCTCGGCCTCTTCGACGCGGCCGGCGAGATCACGATCACCTCCCCCGAGGCGGTCGAGGCGCTCACGCTCCTCCAGACGATCAACGAGAAGGGCCTGCTGAAGAACGTGAAGGGCTGGGACGGTCGCGTCACCTCCGCCAAGGACGGCGACTCGGCGGTCACCCCCGAGGCCGTGTGGTGGATCGGGACCCTGCTCGGCGACGCCCCGGAGCTCTCGGGCACCTACGACGTCACCGAGCTGCCGGCCTTCGCGGAGGGCGGCGTCCGCACCTCGAACAGCGGCGGCTCCGGTCTCGCCGTGCCGGCTCAGGCGAAGAACCCGCAGCTCGCCGCGGCCTTCGTCGAGTACGCGCTCGCCGACGCCGATCACCAGGCCTCGATGATGGCGAACGAAGGGCTCTTCCCGTCGTACCTGCCCGCGCTGCAGGACGGATACTTCTCCGAGCCGCAGGAGTACTTCGGCGGCCGGCCGGTCTACGAGCTCTTCGCCGAGCAGACTGCGAACATCCCGCCGATCACGTTCACGACGGACAACGCGGAGGCGAGCGACATCGTGGCGAACGCCGTCGTCGCCGCCGTGCTGAACGGCGCCGACCCTGCGACCGCGCTGCAGGATGCCGCCGAGCAGATCGCGACGGCCACCGGGCGCGAGATCGCCGAGTAGCCATGGCCGTCACCGCCCTCGCCGTGCGCGAGGCGGAGACCACCGTTCGCCGTCGGACGCTGGGGCGCAGGCTCCAGCGTCCGGGGGCGTGGTTCGTGCTCCCCGCCGTCGTGCTCCTCGTCGTCTTCTTCACCTACCCGCTGGTGTCCTCGCTGTGGCAGAGCTTCTTCGCGACGTCGGGCGGGGTCTCGTCCTGGGTCGGACTCGAGCAGTATGCGCGGCTCTTCCGGGACCCGCTCATCGGCAAGAGCCTGGTGAACGCCGGCATCATCCTCGTCATCCAGGTGCCGCTCATGATCGGCCTCGCGGTCGGACTCGCCTACCTCCTGAACCAGACGTGGCTGCGGTTCCGGTCGGGGTTCCGGCTGCTCGCCTTCCTGCCCGCGGTCACGACGCTCGTCGCGTACGCCGTCGTCTTCCGCGTGATGCTCGCCACCGACGGCGGCGCCGTGAACCAGCTGCTCGGGTTCGTCGGCGTCGATCCGATCGACTGGCTGAACAACGAGTGGTGGGCGCGCGTCGCCCTGATCGCGGCGATCACGTGGCGCTGGACGGGCTACAACATGGTCATCATCCTCGCGGGGCTCCAGTCGATCCCGGCCGAGCTCTACGAGGCCGCACGCATCGACGGCGCCGGTCGATGGCAGATCTTCACGAAGGTGGTCATCCCGCAACTGCGGCCCGTGCTGATCTTCACCACGGTGACGTCGACCATCGGGGCGCTCCAGCTCTTCGACGAGAACTTCATCCTCACCGAGGGCGGCCCGAACGACGCCACGCTGACCCCGGTCCTGTACCTGTACAAGGTCGGATTCCGGCAGTTCGACTTCGGCTACGCCTCGGCGATCGCATGGCTCCTCGTGGCGCTCACCGCGATCATCGCCGTCGTGCAGTTCCGACTCATGAAGGAGAAGCCGTGAGCACCGCCACCACGTCCGCGCCGTCGGAGACGGCCGAGTCGACGCCGCGGCTCGAGACCGCGACCGGATCCGCTGCGATCGCGGTGCGACGAGGCATCCTGCGCGCTCCCGTGTACGTCGTGCTCGCGATCGCCGCCGTGCTCTCGGTGCTGCCGTTCTGCTGGATGATCATCGCCTCGACGCACGAGACCTCCGACCTGTTCGGCACGCCATTGCCCGTCACTCCCGGCGGAGCGCTGTGGGAGAACCTCGCGCGCCTCCAGGAGTCCGTGAACTTCAGCCAGGTCATGTTCAACAGCTTCGCGATCGCGGCGGTCTACACGGTGTTCAGCTCGATCGTCAGCATCATGTGCGGCTACGGCCTCGCGACGTACCGGTTCCGCGGCCGGGGCATCCTGCTCGGCGTCGTGCTCGTGACGATGATGATCCCGATGCAGGTGCTCCTCGTGCCACTGTTCCAGATGATGGCGAGCGCCGGATGGATCGACAGCTACCAGGCGGTCGTCCTGCCGTTCCTCGCGAACGCCTTCGGGATCTTCCTCATGCGCCAGGGCTTCCTCGACTTCCCGGTGTCCCTCATCGAGGCGGCGCGCATCGACGGGGCGAACGAGTTCCGCACCTTCTACCGGATCGTGCTGCCCGTGGCGCGACCGCAGATCGCCGCCCTCGTGATCTACACGTTCATCAGCCAGTGGAACGCCTTCATCTGGCCATTGCTCATGCTGAACACGGAGGACAGGTACACGGTCCCGGTGGCACTCAACACCATGATCGGGATGTCGCGGGTCGACTACTCCGGACTGATGCTGGGCTCGCTCCTCGCGACGCTGCCGCTGATGCTGCTGTTCCTGGTGTTCCAGCGGCAGTTCGTGTCGGGCCTGCTGGGCGGAGCGGTCAAGGGCTGATGCGCTCACCCGACCGGCGAGGGGTCGCGATCCGGCGCTGCGCGCCGGCGCGACCCACGCCGGTGTCAGGCGCTGAAGTACGTGCTCGAGGCGTTGTCGAGGATGCGCCGCATCCCGTTCATCCAGTTCGCCTTGAGGGCATCGACGGCCCCGGGCACGTCACCCTCGGCGAGGTGGTCCGCGATCTCGGCGTGCTCGGCGGCGACGCGCTCGATCATCACGTCGTTCGGCACGAGCAGGGACTCGTACCGGTGGAATGCGCCGCGGACGTTCGCGATCACGTCGAGGAGCCGCTGGTTCGGGCACGCCGACAGCATGATCCCGTGCCATTCGTCGTCCTTCGAGACGACCAGCGCATGCTCGACGACCTCCTGGTCGAAGTCCGCAGCGAGGGCGGCCAGGCGCCGGCCGATGGCGCGCAGCTCGTCGACGGGGCTGAGCTCGAGGGCGAGGCTCTCGAGCGCCGCCATCACCGGCGCGAGGTCCTCGAACTCCTGGGCGCTGAGCGGGACGAAGCGGAATCCCTTGCCGTTCTCGCTCGCGATCTGCCCCTCGCTCTCGAGCGCGATGAGCGCCTCGCGAAGGGGAGTGCGGCTGACGCCGAGCTCGTTCGCGAGCTGCACCTCGTTGATGCCCTCGCCCGGCTGCACGTCACCAGCACGCATCCGTGCGAGCAGCTCCTCGCGCACCTGAGCGCGCAGCGTCTTGCGTTCGATCGCCATCAAGTCCTCCAGGCCCCTCGGCCATTGCGGTCAGCCTAGGGCTTGACCGGCCCCGGCATCCGGCATACGGTGTCTGTATACAGAATACAGTCTGCAATCGCGGCTGTAAAGGATCGCGAGCACTCAGAGAGGAGACGGCGTGGCCGACGACACCCCGCGGAGCATCCGACTCGACGCGCTCGCCTACGGCGGCGACTACAACCCCGACCAGTGGTCGGAGGACGTCTGGCGCGAGGATGCGCGGCTCATGCGCGAGGCGGGGGTCAACCTCGTGAGCCTGCCCGTGTTCTCGTGGCCGCAGCTCGAGCCGGAGCCGGGCGTGTACGACTGGGGCTGGCTCGACCGGGTCATCGAGGTGCTGTGGGAGGCGGGAGTCAAGATCGACCTCGCGACCGCGACCGCGACCCCGCCGTCGTGGCTCATCCGCCGTCATCCCGAGATGCTGCCGTGGGACGCCGACGGCCGCCGGCTCGAGTTCGGCTCCCGCCAGGCGTACTGCCCGAGCTCGCCGGTCTGGCGCGAGCACGTCGCCCGCATGGCCCGGGCGATGGCCGAGCGCTACAGCGAGCACCCCGCGCTGGCGCTCTGGCACGTCTCGAACGAGTACGGCGACCACGTCTCGCGGTGCTGGTGCCCCGAGTCGTCCGCGCACTTCCGCCGCTGGCTCGAGGCGCGCTACGGCGACCTCGACGGGCTGAACGAGGCCTGGGGGGTGAACGTGTGGGGGCAGCGCTACACGGCATGGGCCCACGTCGAGGTGCCCCGGCGTGCCACGGGCCCGGTCAACCCGACCCAGCTGCTCGACTTCGAGCGGTTCTCCTCCGATGCGCTCCTCGAGCTGTTCCGGATCGAGGTCGATGTGCTGCGGGAGGTCACGCCCGACATCGCGGTGACGACGAACTTCATGAGCCTCCTGCGCGACCTCGACTACTGGGAGTTCGCTGCCGTCGAGGACCTGGTGACCGACGACGCGTATCCCGACCCCGCCGATCCGCTCGCGCATGTGCCAGCCGCGCTCAACTACGGGCTCATGCGCTCGCTGAAGGGCGGGCAGCCGTGGCTGCTGCTCGAGCAGGCCGCGAGCGCGGTCAGCTGGCGCAACGTGAACGTGCCGAAGGCGCCGGGGCAGATGCGCATCGACAGCCTGCAGGCCATCGCCCACGGCTCGGACGGCGCGATGTTCTTCCAGTGGCGGCAGGCGAGGTACGGCCAGGAGAAGTTCCACTCGGCGATGCTCGGCCATCGCGGCGAGGCCTCGCGCTCGTTCCAGGAGACGAAGTCGTTCGGGGCGGAGCTGCAGCGCCTCGAGCCGGTGCGCGGCACGCGCGTCCGATCGCGCGTCGCGCTCGTCGTCGACTGGGACTCCTGGTGGGGCTCGTCGGCCGCCGAGTCGCTGCCGTCGCAGCGCCTCGACTGGCTCGGGCAGGCTCGAGCGTGGAACGCCGCCCTGTACATGCTGGGCCATCCGGTCGACACCGTGCGCGCCACCGGTCCCTTCGACGCGTACGACGTCGTCGTGGTGCCGAACCTCTACATCGCGGATGCCGCACAGGCCACCGCGCTCGCCGACTTCGTCGCGCGAGGTGGGCAGCTCGTGGTCGGCCCGTTCTCGGGCGTCGTCGACGCCACCGAGCGGGTGCACGACGGGGGCGCGCCGGGGCCGCTCCGCGAGCTGCTCGGCATCGAGGTCGACGAGCACTGGCCGGTTCCCGACGGGCGCACCGAGCAGGTGCGGTTCCTCGACCGAGGCGTCGGCTTCTCGACCGAAGTGTGGGGCGAGTGGATCGAGCTGCATGGCGGTGCCGAGGTGCTCGCGCGCTATGCATCGGGCGAACTCGACGGCCGGCCGGCCGTGACGCGCCGGAATGCGGCGGCGGGCGACGGCGCCGCGTGGTACCTCAGTGCCGCACTCGAGCCGGCGGGCCTGACCGCGCTGTTCCGCGACGTGCTCGTCTCGGCCGGCCTCCCGGCGCGCACGCGCATCGACTCCGACCTCGAGGCCGTGACCCGGTCCGACGACACCACCGACTACACGTTCGTGCTGAACCACGGCCGCGGCGACCTCACGGTCGACGTGCCGGAGGGCGCCACCGACCTGCTCACCGGCATCCACTCGACGGGCCGGCTCGAGCTCGGCCGGTACGGCGCCGCCGTGCTCGCCACCCCGCGCGCCGAGGCGGCGCCCTTCATCACCCTGTCCGACACCACCGACTGAGGCACCATGACCGATCCCTTCGTCCATCCGTACATCCCGAACACCGCGCCCGAGACGAGGGCGGCGATGCTCGCCGCCGTCGGCGCGGCATCCGTCGACGAGTTCTACGCCGACGTGCCCGCCGACCTGCGGCTCGACCGCCCGCTCGACCTGCCCGAGCCGCTCGTCGCCGAACAGGACCTCGCCCGGCACGTCGAGGACCTGCTCGCGAAGAACACCTCGACCCGGCAGCGGCTGAGCTTCCTCGGCGCGGGCACGTACCACCACTACGTGCCGGCGGTCGTCGACGAGGTGATCGGGCGCAGCGAGTTCCTCACCGCCTACGCGGGGGAGCCGTACGAGGATCACGGTCGCTTCCAGGCGCTCTTCCAGTACCAGTCGCTCATGGCCGAGCTCCTCGAGATGGACGTCGTCAACGTCCCCACCTACGACGGCTACCAGGCCACGGCGACGGCGCTGTCGATGGCCGGTCGCATGTCGGGACGCCGACGCATCCTCGTCGCGAGCGACGTGCTGCCCGCGAAGCTGTCGAAGGTGCACGACTTCGTGCGCGTGCACCTGGACCTCGAGTTCGTGCCCACGATCGACGGCGTCGCGGATGTCGCGGGCCTCGCGTCGCGGCTCGGCGACGACGTCGCCGCAGTGTGGGTCGAGACCCCGAGCTGCACTGGCGCGCTCGAGGCGCGACTGGGCGAGATCGCCGTCGCGGCGCACGCCGCCGGTGCCGTGCTCGTGGTCGGCACCGATCCGATCGGCTACGGCGTGCTCACCCCGCCGGCCGTGCACGGGGCGGACATCGTCTGCGGCGACATCCAGTCGCTCGGGCTGCACCAGTGGTACGGGGGTGCGCACGGCGGCTTCATCGCCGTGCACGACGACCCCCGCTTCATCATGGAGATGCCGTCACGCCTCTTCGGTCTCGCCGCCACCGACGTGCCGGGCGAGTACGGATTCGGCGACGTCGCGTACGACCGCACCTCCTTCGCCCTCCGCGAGGAGGGCAAGGAGTGGGTCGGCACCGCCGCCGCCCTGTGGGGCATCGCCGCCGGCGTCTACCTGGCGCTCATGGGCCCGCAGGGGATGCGCGAGCTCGGCGAACTGCTGCTCGCGCGCACCCGGTACGCGCAGCAGCGCCTCGCCGCGATCCCCGGAGCCGAGCTCGGCGACGGTGCGACCCACCTGCGCGAGTTCACCGTCGACCTGACCGGCACCGGCCTCGGCTCGGCCGACGTCGTCGAGGCGCTCCGCGCGCGCGGCATCGAGCCCGGCGTCCCCGTCGACGAGCACCGCCTCCTCGTCTGCGTCACCGAGATGACGAACCAGGCGGACATCGACCGGCTGGCCGCCGAGCTCGATGCACTCGTCCAGGCGCAGGGCCACCCGGCATCCGCACCCGTCCACGCCCTCCAGGAGCAGAACGCATGAGCCTCCCCATCGCCCCCAAGCCGGGCATCCGCCGGTTCCACCAGGCGAGGTGGGATGAGCCCCTCGTCTTCGAGCTCTCGACGCCCGGCGAACGCGGCGTGGCCGTTCCCCCGGTCGAACGCGACGTGCGAACCCAAGTGGGCGACGTCGTCGGTGCGCTGCCCGACGGATTGCGCCGCGCGACCCCGCCCGCCCTCCCCGAGCTCGGGCAGATGCGCGTCCTCAAGCACTACCTGCGCCTTTCGCAGGAGACGCTCGGTGCCGACCTCAACGTCGACGTCGGGCAGGGCACGTGCACGATGAAGTACGCGCCGAAGGTGAACGAGCGACTCGTCTCCACCCCCGACCTCACCGCGATGCATCCGCTGCAGGACGCCGACGACGCGCAGGGCGTGCTCGAGATCGTGTGGCGCACCGAGCGGATGCTGGCCGAGATCTCGGGGATGGACGAGGTGTCGCTGCACACCCAGGGCGGGTCGGCGGCGATCTGGGCGAACATCGCGATGATCCGGGCGTACCACGAGGCCAACGGCGAGGGGGATGTGCGCCGGGAGGTCATCACGACGATCTTCAGCCACCCGTCGAACGCCGCCGCCGCGAAGGCCGCGGGCTACGACGTCATCACGCTGCATCCCGACGCCGACGGGTACCCCGACCTCGCAGCCCTGCGTCTCGCACTGTCGCCGCGAACCGCCGCCATCATGGTCACCAATCCCGAGGACACGGGCATCTACAACCCCGCGATCCGGGAATGGGTCGACGCGGCGCACGCGGTCGGCGCACTCGCCTCGTACGACCAGGCGAACGCGAACGGCATCCTCGGCATCACGCGCGCGCGAGACGCCGGGTTCGACGTGTGCCACTTCAACCTGCACAAGACCTTCGGCACCCCGCACGGATGCGGCGGGCCGGGCGCCGGGGCGAACGCGGTGAGCGCGGCACTCGCCCCCTTCCTGCCCGGGCCACGGGTCGTCCGCGACCGCGACCGGTTCGTCGTCGAGGAGGCGGGCCCGGCGTCGATCGGCTCGGTCGCGCCGTTCCACGGCGTGATCCCGAACATCGTGCGGGCGTACGCGTGGCTGATGGCGCTCGGGGCGCCCGGCCTGCGGGCGGTCGCCGAGACCGCCGTGCTGAACAACAACTACCTGATGAAGAAGGTGCTCGAGATCCCGGGGGCGTCGGCGCCGTACGCCGTCGGTCGGCGACGGATCGAGCAGGTGCGCTACTCGTGGCAGGAGCTCCACGAGGAGACCGGGATCACGTCCGAGGAGATCGGCGTGCGGGCGAGCGACTTCGGCATGCACTACTGGACGAGCCACCACCCCTACGTCGTGCCCCAGCCGTTCACCCTCGAGCCCACCGAGTCCTACTCGATGGCGGAGCTCGACGAGTACGCCGCGGTCCTCGCGGAGGTCGCGCGCGAGGCGCGCGAGGAGCCCGAGACCGTGCGCACCGCGCCGCACCGCCAGACCGTGCACCACACCCAC
Source organism: Agromyces sp. NPDC055661 (assembly GCF_053618135.1). Taxonomy (NCBI): domain Bacteria; kingdom Bacillati; phylum Actinomycetota; class Actinomycetes; order Micrococcales; family Microbacteriaceae; genus Agromyces; species Agromyces sp. NPDC055661. The sequence goes on along the minus strand of NZ_JBSHHC010000001.1, from coordinate 585,271 downwards.
CACGACGACCTCGACGACCCCGATCGCTGGGCCATCACGTGGCGCGCCTACCGACGCAAGTACTTCGGCGGGACCGCCGCCTGACCATGCTCGGACTCATCGTCAATCCGGTCGCCGGTGTCGGCGGGCCCGCGGGGCTCGCCGGCAGCGACGGGGACGCGGTGCAGCGGCGCGCCACCGAGCGCGGCGCGACGCCCAGGGCCGCGGACCGGGCGCTCGCCGCGCTCGCCGTCGTCGCCGACGCCCGGCCCGGGGCATCCGTGCTCACGGCGGCAGGGCCGATGGGGGAGGACGTCGTCCGTCGGGCGGGACTCGATCCGATCGTGGTCTCCCGGCCCGTCACGCCGACGAGCCCCGCCGACACCGTCGCGGCCGCGCGTGCCCTCGCCGACGCGGGGGCGTCGCTCGTGCTCTTCACGGGCGGCGACGGCACGGCTCGCGACATCGCGACGGCGCTGGCGACCGACGTTCCGGCCCTCGGCATCCCGGCCGGCGTGAAGATGTACTCTCCCGTGTTCGCCGTGAGTCCGCGGGCGGCGGGCGGCCTCGCCGCTGCCTGGCTCGCCGCCGACGGTCGCGGGCTCCCGGTGCACGAGCGCGAGGTGCTCGACGTCGACGAGGAGGCGCTCCGCCGAGCCCGCGTCGAGCCGCGGCTCTTCGGCGTCCTCGCCGTGCCGACGCGTCCGGGGCGCACCCAGGCGCGCAAGGCCGCGACGCCCGCCGGCGAGCAGGCGGCCGTCGCGGGTGCGGCGCGGGGCGCGGCATCCGCGATGCGGCCGGGCGTGCGCTACCTGCTCGGCCCGGGCGGCACGATGACCGAGGTCGCGCGGGAGCTCGGGATCTCGAAGACGCCGCTCGGCGTCGACGTGGTGCTCGACGGCCGGGTGGTGCAGGCGGGCGCCTCGGAGGCCGACCTGCTCGAGCAGCTGGCCGCCGGCCCCGCCAAGGCCATGGTCTCGGTCATCGGCGGGCAGGGGTTCCTGCTCGGTCGCGGCAACCAGCAGCTCTCCGCGCGCGTCATCCGCGCGCTCGGCGACGACCCGGTCGTGGTCGTCGCGCCCGAGCAGAAGCTCATCGACCTGGGCGGCCGTCCGCTCCTCGTCGACACCGGCGACGCAGAAGTGGACGTCGGGCTCGCCGGGTACGTCCGCGTCATCACCGGCTCTGCCACCACCAGCATCTATCCCGTCCATGCACCGGAACACGAAGGAGAAGGCCATGCGCCTTGAGAACAAGCAGGCCATCGTCACGGGAGGCGCCGGCGGCATCGGCCGCGCCACCTCACTCGCGCTCGCCGCCGAGGGCGCTGCGGTCGCCGTCGTCGACCTGAACGCCGAGGCGGCCGAGGCGGTCGCCGCCGAGATCCGGGACGCCGGCGGCGTCGCGATCGCGATCGCGGCGGATGTCTCGAGCGAGTCCGACATCGAACGCGTCGTGGCGACGACCGTCGCGGAACTCGGTGGCGTGAACGTCGTCTTCAACAATGCGGGCATCATCCGGCGCACCACCGCCGTCGAGACGACCGTCGAGGAATGGGACCGCGTCTTCGGCGTCAACGTGCGCTCGATCTTCCTCATGTGCAAGCACGTCGTGCCGGTCATGTCGTCGGCCGGCGGCGGATCGATCGTCAACACGGGCTCCGGCTGGGGCCTGAAGGGCGGAGGCCGGGCGATCTCCTACTGCGCGTCGAAGGGCGCGGTGGTGAACATGACCCGCGCGCTCGCGATCGACCACGGCCCGCAGGGCATCCGCGTCAACTCGGTGAACCCCGGCGACGTGAACACGGGGATGCTCCGCGACGAGGCCCGGCAGCTGTCGCAGGACGCCGACGCGTTCCTCGCGGAGGCCGCCGACCGGCCGCTCCAGCGCATGGGCGAACCGCGCGAGATCGCGGCGGCCGTGGTGTGGCTCGCGAGCGACGAGTCCAGCTACGTGACCGGCTCGGCGCTCGTGGTGGACGGCGGCGGCATCGCCTGACCGCTCACCCCTCCCGCAGCGCCGCCACCACGTCGATCTCGACGAGGATGTCCGCGAGGCGCGAGCCCACGGTCGTGCGCACCGGGTACGGCTCGGTGAAGAACTCGGCGTAGGCCTCGTTGTACCCCGCGAAGTCGGCGAGGTCCTCGAGGTGCGCGGTCACCTTCACGACGTCGTCGAAGTCGAGCCCGTACTCGGCGAGCACGGCGCCGATGTTGCGCAGCACCTGCCGGGTCTGCTCGCGCACGCCGCCCTCGACGACCTGCCCGGTCGAAGGGTCCTGCGGGCCGAAGCCCGCGGTGAACAGGAAGCCGTTGGCGACGACGCCGTGGCTGTAGGGCCCTGCGGGCTTCGGCGCGTTCGACAGGGTGACGGCGGTCTTGGACATGGTTCCTCCGGTTCGGTGGGTGGTCGTGGGCGACGGTCTGGCGGATGCCTCAGCCGAGCTCCCGCGCGATGAGGTCTGCCGTCTCGCGCAGGGCGGGCAGGTACGTCTTCAGGCGGTCGAGGTCGGCGACGACGCGGATCGCGGTGACGGAGATCGCGCCCACGACGCCGAGCGACGTGCGGATCGGCACTGCGACGCAGTTCACGTAGGGCTCGAACTCGCGGTCGTCGACCGCCCAGCCGCGGGCGGCGACGACGGCGAGCTCGCGGTCGAGGGCGTCGCGGGTCGTGATGGTGTGCTCGGTGAACCGCTGCCAGGTGACGCCGTCGAGCACGGCATCGCGCCCGGCAGGGCCGAGGTCCGCAAGGATCGCCTTGCCCACCGCGGAGCAGTACGGGATGACCGCCTTGCCGATGCGCGAGTACATCCGCACGCCCGACGCGTCCTCGGCCTTGTCGACGTAGACGATCGAGCGGTCCATGAGCGCCGCGAGGTGCACGGTGTTGCCCGTGCGCCGCTGCAGGCGTCGGACGTGCTCGGCGCCGGCCTCGCGCAGGTCGAGCGAGTCGAGCGCCTCCTTCGAGAGCGCTGCGAGCCGGGTGCCGAGCGTGTAGCGGCCGTTGCCGCGCCGTCGCACCCAGCCCACCTCCTCGAGCGCCTGGAGCTCGCGGAACATCGTGGAGCGGTGCAGGCCGAACGCCTCGGCGAGCTCGGCGACCGTGCGCGGGTCGGTCGCGATCGCGTCGATGATGCGGGCCGCACGGATGACGCTCTGCGACATGTCAGGCCCCCGTCGAGGTCGATGTGGCGGCCGTGCGCGAGCTCTCGGTCGCAGAACGCCGAGTGCCCCGACGGATGCCGCGGCCGGCCATCGCCCCGGTGAGCGCGCCGCCTGACAGCACCGGCACCCCGGCGACCAGCACGTCCTCGATCCCCTCCGCGAGGGCGAGCGGCTCGACGTACGTCGCCCGATCGCGCACGTGCTCGGCGTCGACGAGCACCAGGTCGGCGATCCACCCAGGTCTGATGCGGCCGCGCAGCCCGAGCGCGAAGCGGTCGGCGGCGCGCGTCGAGACGATCGCCGCGGCATCCGCCCAGTCGAGCGCCCGCTGCTCGAGCACGAGCGAGCGGAGGTATCGCGCGAACGTGCCGCGGGCGCGCGGATGCGGGTGACCGCCGACGAAGATGCCGTCGGAGCCGCCGATCGCACGCGGGTGCGCGAGGATCGACGCGAGCTCGGCAGGCGAGCGCTCGTGCTGCACCGCCATCACGACGTTCACCTCGAGGCGCGAGGCGGCGAGCACGTCGAGCGAGAAGGACGCCGGGTCGGTTCCCGCCGCCCGGGCGGCGTCGCCGAGCGTGCGGCCGAGCGCCCACGCGTACTCGGGCGCCGAGACGTGCGCGAGGGTGAGCATGCCCGGCCAGTCGGGCCCGAGGCTCGGGTAGTCGACGATCGTCGGGAACCACTCGTCGAGCAGCCGCTGCCGCTCGACGGGGTCGCGCAGCGCGCCGAGCACCTCGTGGACGGGGCGCACGGTGAGGCTCGGCGGCAGGATCGGCATGGCGAGGATCGAGCATCCGCGCGTGTACGGGTACGCGTCGAACGTCGCGTCGACGCCGGAGGCGGCGAGCCCGTCGAGCAGCTCGTGCACGATCTCCGGCTCGGCGTGGAAGTGCGACACGTGCACGGGCACGCCCGCGCGCCGGCCGATCTCGGCCAGTTCGGCGACGCCCGCCGCCGCGTTCGCCTCGTAGCCGCCGCGCAGGTGCGACACGACCACGCCGCCCGCGGCGGCGACCGGCTCGGCGAGGGCGGCGAGCTCGTCGGTGCCGGCGAAGATCCCGGGCACGTAGTCGAGCCCCGTCGAGAGGCCCAGCGCGCCGTCGGCGAGGCCCTCGGCCACGAGCATGCGCATCCGATCGAGCTCGGCGGGCGACGCGGCATCCGTCGACCGGCCGCAGACCTCGTGGCGCACCGTGCCGGCAGGCACCAGGACGCCCGCGTTGAGCGGGGTCGCCCCGTCGTAGGTCGCGAGCAGGTCGCGGATGCCGCCGTCCCGCCATGTGGGATGCGGTCCGTTGATCGCGGCGAAGTACTCGGTCGCGTAGGCGCCGTCGCCGGGTGCGTACGAGACGCCGTCCTGTCCGCCGATGACGGTCGTGACGCCCTGCCGCAGGAGCGCGAGCTGCACCTCGAGGTCGAAGAGCCGCCCGTCGGCGTGCGCGTGGGCGTCGACGAAGCCGGGGAGCAGCATCCGCCCGTCGCCCGCGACGACCGCGTCGACGGACTCGGGAGCCGTCATGCCGCGAGCCTCGACGCGGCGGACGACCTCGCCCGCGACGACGACGTCGAGCGGCTCGGCCGAGGCGCCGTCGCCGTCGACGACGCGCACGTCGCGGATGAGGATCGTCATGCGGGCACCGGCCTCAGAAGAACGTGCGCACGAGGTCGACGACGCGCGTGCTGCCCGCGCCCTCGACGACGGGGAGCCAGCGGCGCTTGTCGAACGCCGTGCACGGGTGCGAGAGGCCGAGCGACACGACGTCGCCGATCGCGACGGGAAGCGTGCCCGCCGAGCGCAGGAACGCGTGCTGGTCGTTGAGTGCGCTGATGGATGCCCCGTCGAGCGGCTCCTCGGGCCCCCCGAGCTCCGCGGCGCGGCCGAACGGCACGGGCAGCCCCTCGTCGTAGGGGAAGTCGCGCTTGCCGCCGTCGAGCAGCGCGAGCCCGGGCTCGGGATGGGAGACCACGCGCGCGTACCCGCGCATGGCGGGCACGAGCGTGGGTCCGTGCGAGTGGTTCCGCGTCGCGTCGAGCGGCGAGATGCCGTGGTAGAAGCCGTCGTCGTGCAGGAGCGAGGCGCCCGAGCGGAGGATCCAGCGCGTGCGGCGGCCGGCGGCGGCATCCGCCTCGATCGACGGCTCGAAGACGTCGGCGACGAGGTCGAGGTAGGCGCTGCCGCCCGCCGTGACGATGAGCGGCTCGGCGTCACCGGCGATGTCGCGCACCGTGTCGTGCAGCTCGAGCAGGTCGGACAGGTAGTCGCGCACCGCCACGAGCGCGTGGCCGGTCCGGTCGTGGCCGAGGCTGCCCTCGTAGCCGGCGACGCCCGCGAGGCGGAGCACGGGCGACTCGGCGACGCGCCGGGCGATGGCCTCGGCGTCGTCGAGCGTGCGAGCGCCGGTGCGGCCGCCGTGGGCCCCGAGCTCGACGAGCACGTCGATGCGGCGCGTGGGCTCGGCATCCGTCGCCGCGAGCCCGCGTTCCATGGCCTCGACGGTCTCGATCGAGTCGACCCACGAGCGGAACGTGAAGTCGGGGTCGGCGAGCTCGGCGGCGATGAATGCGAGCGCCCGCGGGGCGACGAGCGCGTTGGCGAGCATGATGCTCGCGACGCCGAACGAGCGCGCCGTGCGCACCTGCCCGGGCGTCGCGAGTGTGAGGCCCGTTGCGCCCGCGTCGAGCTGCAGCCACCAGAGGGCGGGCGCCATCGTCGTCTTGCCGTGCGGCATGAGCTCCATGCCGTGCGCGGTCGCCCAGGCCTGGATGGTCGCGGCATTGCGGGTGAGCGCGGCGGCGTCGAGCACGGTGAGGGGGGTCCAGAACTCGTCGAGCGTGGGCCCGGTCGCGAGGAACTCGCGCACGGTCAGTCCGGCGGCCCGCTCGGGCAGGCCGGTGTCGCTCGTCGTGAGCACCTCGTCGGCGAGCTCGTCGATCGGGGCTGACGTCAGTGGCATCCCGGGTCCTCTCGGTTGGCGTGCGGCCTTGTTGCAGATACTGCAACGCGTTTGCGGCGAATCTGCACACTCGTCAGCATAGGGGTCGTGACCACGCCCGCTGAAGTGCTCGCCGTCGGAGAGACCATGGCGCTCGTCGCGCCCGCCGCGGCCGAGCCGCTCGAGTCGGCGGCCGACTTCCGCATCGACGCCGGGGGAGCCGAGGCCAACGTCGCCTCGCACCTCGCCGCGCTCGGGCGCCGTGCGGCCTGGGCCGGCGCGGTCGGCGACGACGCCCTGGGCCGACGCCTCGTGCGTCAGCTCGCAGAACGCGGCGTCGACACGAGCGGGGTCGTACTCGATCCCGCTGCGCCGACGGGCGTCTACCTCAAGGACCCCGGCGCCGGTGTCCACTACTACCGGCGCGGCTCGGCGGCCTCCCGGCTCGGGCCCGACTTCGTCGCCCAACTCGGGTTCGACGGCGTGCGCGTGCTGCACCTCAGCGGCATCACGCCGGCGCTCTCGCCCTCGTGCGAGGCCCTGTTCGACGCGCTCGTCGACGCCGCCCACGCCGCCGGCGCAGCGGTGAGCTTCGACGTGAACCACCGCGCGGCGCTCTGGCCGTCGACGGATGCCGCGGCGCGCCGCCTGCGCGCGGCCGCTGCCCGCGCCGACATCGTGTTCATCGGGCGCGACGAGGCCGCGGCGCTGTGGGGCACCGCGAGCGCGGAGGACGTGCGCGCGCTGCTGCCCGAGCCCGCCCACCTCGTCGTGAAGGACGGGGCCGTCGGCGCGACCGAGTTCCACGTGGCCGGCCTCGAGCACGTGCCCGCGCTGCCGGTCGAGCTCGTCGAGGCCGTCGGCGCGGGCGACGCCTTCGCGGCCGGCTGGCTCGCCGCCTGGCTCGACGGCGCTCCGGCCGTAGACCGCCTCCGTGCTGGGCACGAGCGCGCCGTGGTCGTGCTCGCCGACACCGCCGACTTCCCGCGCTCGGGACCGCACTCGGCGCCGAGCCCGCAGACGGCACCACCGCCCAGCTCGGCCTTGCCGCGCAGCTCGGCCCTGGTGCCCAGCTCGGCCCAGAGCAGGAACCCCGCGAAGTCGCTCCGGAACGAGGCCTTCGACGAGCTCCTCGCCGGCCGACCGCTCATGGCGATCTTCCGCGGACTCGGCGTCGAGCGCAGCCTCGCACTCGCCCGGCGCGCGTGGGACCTCGGCATCGACGTGGTGGAGCTCCCGATCCAGTCCGACGAGGACGTCGAGGCGCTCGCCGCGGTCGTCGCGGCGGGCCGGGTCGCCGGGCGCCCGGTGGGTGCGGGCACCGTCCTGTCGGCCCGGCACGTGGAGCTCGCGGCATCCGCCGGCGCCGCCTTCACCGTGAGCCCCGGGTTCGACCCCGACGTCGTGCGCGCCTCGATCGCGGCCGGCCTGCCGCCGCTGCCCGGCGTCGCGACCGCGAGCGAGGTGCAGGCGGCCATGGCGCTCGGGCTCACGTGGCTGAAGGCGTTCCCGGCCTCGATGCTCGGGCCCGGCTGGTTCCGCGCCATGGCGGGTCCGTTCCCCGACGCCCGGTTCGTGGCGACGGGCGGGATGGACGCGACGAACGCCGAGACGTTCCTCGACGCGGGCGTGCGGACGGTCGCGGTGGGGTCGGCGCTCGAGGACCCGGGGCAGTTGCCGGCGCTCGCGCGGCTGCTCGGGCGCTGACGAGGCCGCGCCGACTCCCCGCGTCATCGTGCGCGGATTCGGTGTTGCGCCCGACACGCCGCAGAAGTGAAGCCCTCGGCGGGCGCGCCGGGGAAGAACACCGAATCCGCGCACAGGGACGGGCGTCTGAGACCCGCGCGCGCGATCGTACGGCGCCCGCGTCAGCCCGGCAGGTCCCGCCGCGCCGCCGCGTCCTGGTGCGCGAGCCGCCGCAGCGCGAGCAGCACGGGCTCGTAGAGCGCGGTGCCCAGCACCGTGTACTCGACCGCGGCGTGCGGCTCCTGCGGCATCCGCTCGAGGTCGAACGCGGCGATGTCGCGCAGGCCGCGACCGTACTCGAGCAGCCGGTCCTCGCTGATCGGCATGCCCGCCGCCTCGGCCGCCTCGAGCGCCGTCTCGAGCTGCGCGACGGCGGCGAACCGCGGGTCGTACACCTGGCCGAGCGCCTCCAGCGCGGCGCGGGCGCGGGGGTACGGGTCGGGGTCGTCATCGGATGCCGCGTCGACCGCCGGTGGCAGGGCGCTCACGGCGCGGCCGAGCGTGGCGTAGAGGTCGTCGCCCGGGTCGTCGACGAGGCCGAGGATCGTGCGCGCCTGCTGCACGCTGAGTCCGACCGGGCCGGTGAGCGCCCGGATGAGCCGGAGCCGCCGCGCGTGCGACTCGTCGTAGCTGGCCTGCGTCGCAGACGTCGCGACGCCCGGATGCAGGAGCCCCTCGCGCAGGTAGTACTTCACGGTCGCCACCGGGAGGCCGACCGTCGCGGCGAGGGCGGAGATGCGCATCGCGGACTCCCTTGCATTGGATAGTTGCACTCTCTATTATTGGAGAGTACCACTATCCAATCATGTCCACCCCGTCGGAAGGATCCCGCCATGCCGTCCCCGAGCGACCTCATCCTCATCGGCATCCTGCTGCTCGCCCTCGTCACCGTCGAGAGCGGCGGCTACTTCCTCACCCGCGTCGTCCGCGGGCACGCGCCCGCGAACCGATTGCAGCTGAGCTTCTACCGGGCGGGGCACGCGCACGCCGCGGTGCTGCTCGTGCTGTCGATCGCGATCCTCGCGGTCATCTCGTACGCCGCCCTCGACGGGTTCTGGATGCAGCTCGCGCGCCTCGGCGTGCCGATCGCCGCGATCCTGATGCCCGCCGGCTTCTTCCTCTCGGTGCTCGGCACGGACCCCGAGCGTCCGAACCGCCTCATCTGGCTGCTCTGGATCGGCGTCGTGTCGCTCACGGCCGCACTCGTCACGGCCGGGATCGGGCTCATCGCCGGGGGAGTGGCGGCGCTCTGAGGGGCGCCGGTCGCGGCATCCTGATGCCTCGACCGACGCTCGCCGCCGACGACGCGCAGGTCGGACGGCGTTTACCGCACGAAAGCCCCGCGGTCAAGAGGACACCGCCGGGCCATTTAGACTGGAAATCGTGACTTCTGAGGAAACCGTCGACGTCGTGCTCATCGGCGGGGGCATCATGAGCGCCACGCTCGGCTCCCTGATCTCCCAGTTGCAACCCGACTGGAGCATCCGCGTCTACGAGCGACTCGGCGAGGTCGCGCAGGAGTCGTCGAACGCGTGGAACAATGCGGGCACCGGCCACGCGGCGCTCTGCGAGCTCAACTACATGCCCGAGGCCGAGGACGGCACCGTCGATCCGGCCAAGGCCATCCAGATCAACGAGCAGTTCCAGGTGAGCCGCCAGTACTGGTCGTACCTCGTGTCGATCGGCGCGCTGCCCGACCCCGAGCGGTTCATCAACCCGACGCCGCACATGACCTTCGTCAAGGGCAAGGCCAACGTCGAGTACCTGCGCAAGCGCTACGAGGCGCTGAAGGACCACCCGCTGTTCTCCGACATGGAGTACACCGAGGACCTCGAGCGCATCGCCGAGTGGACGCCGCTCATCGCCAAGAAGCGCAACCCGAAGCAGCGCGTCGCCGCGACCCGCTCCGCCTCGGGCACCGACGTCGACTTCGGCGCGCTCACGAAGTTCCTCTTCCAGGACCTGGAGCGCCGCGGCGCCTCCGTGCAGACCAACCACCAGGTCACCTGGCTCAACCGTCGCAAGGACGGCATGTGGCACCTGCGCGTGCGGCACACCGTCGGCCAGACACCGAAGACCGTCAACGCCAGGTTCGTCTTCGTCGGAGCGGGCGGCGGCGCCCTCGCGCTCCTGCAGCATTCCGGCATCAAGGAGATCGAGGGATACGGCGGCTTCCCGATATCGGGCCAGTTCCTGCGCACGACCAACCCCAAGGTCGTCGCCCAGCACCAGGCGAAGGTCTACGGCAAGGCCGCCGTGGGCGCCCCGCCGATGTCGGTGCCGCACCTCGACACCCGCATCGTCGACGGCGAGACCGCGCTGCTGTTCGGGCCGTACGCCGGCTTCACGCCGAAGTTCCTGAAGTCGAGCACGTGGTTCGACCTGCCCTTCTCGGTGCGACTGCACAACCTCGGCCCGATGCTCCAGGTCGGGATGAAGAACTTCGACCTCGTGAAGTACCTCGTCTCCGAGCTGCTCGCCTCGCGCAAGAAGAAGCTCGCCGCGCTGCGCGAGTTCATGCCCACCGCGAAGGACGCCGACTGGGAGCTCATCACGGCCGGCCAGCGCGTGCAGGTCATGAAGAAGGACCCGAAGAAGGGCGGCGTGCTGCAGTTCGGCACCGAGGTGATCACGGGCGGCGACGGCACGATCGCCGGCCTGCTCGGCGCGTCTCCGGGTGCGTCGACCGCGGCCCCGATCATGCTCGACGTGCTCGCGCGCTGCTTCCCCGACCGCATCGCGGCGTGGGAGCCGAAGCTCCGCGAGATGATCCCGAGCGCCGGGCGCCAGCTGTCGACCGATCCGGCCGAGGCCGAGGCGTCGCTGGCGGAGACCGCGAAGGTGCTGGAGCTCACCGCGTAGTCAGGGTCGTCGGTCGAGGAGCCGCCGAAGGCGGCGCCTCGAGCCCGAGCGGATGCCGCGTGCTTGGCGTGCCGCGCGGGCGTCTGCTATCGTCGACCCCGCTATGAAGTGAGCACATCCCATCGTCCCGCGCCTGAGGCGCCGTCGACGTCGGGTGTGCACCTTCCACTGATCGCGACAGTGTCGCGTGCACCCTTCGTGATGGCGAATGCCCGGCGGGATTCACCTTCTCCGCTCCCGGGTCGACGCCCGCGCAGGCCATGGCACGCGCGTCGCCCGGTGCACCGTCAGCGACCCCGCCGTCAGGCGTGCCGGTCGTCGGCCCGGGAGCCTTCGCGAACGGACGTTCCCGCATGGCTGTACATCTCTCTCACTCCCTCCACCTGCGCGCCGACGGCCTGTCGGCCGCCTACGGCGGTCGCCGCGTCTTCGCCGACCTCTCGTTCTCGGTCGCACCCGGCCGACGCATCGGCCTGATCGGCGAGAACGGCGCCGGCAAGTCGACGCTCCTGCGCCTGCTCGCCGGCGTCGAAGGCGCCACGGATGCCGCGACCGGCGTCGACGGCGGCGCCGACGTGTCGGGGCGGCTCACGCGTCCCGTGCGCACGGGCTTCCTCGAACAGGTGCTGCCGTTCCGGACCGAGGACCGCGTCGGCGACGTGCTCGAGGCGTCCGCCGCCGAGGTGCGCGCGATCGAGCTCGAGCTCGACGCCGCCGCGGCGGCCCTCGCCCGCGACGACGCCGACGGCGCGGCATCCGCCCGCTACTCGGCGGCGCTCGACGCGGCCGAGCGCGCCGACGTGTGGTCGCTCGACACCCGCCGCGACGAGCTGCTCGACGGCCTCCGGCTGGGCACGATCGGCCTCGATCGGCGCCTCGACGAGGTCTCGGGCGGCCAGCGCAGCCGGTTCGCCCTGGCGGCGCTGCTGCTCGCGGCGCCCGACGCGCTGCTGCTCGACGAGCCGACGAACCACCTCGACGACGACGCCGCGTCGTTCCTCGAGGATCGACTGCGGGCGTGGCCCGGACCCGTGCTGTTCGCCAGCCACGACCGGGAGTTCCTCGACCGCGTCGCGACGGGCCTGCTCGACCTCGATCCGGGCCGGGCGGGCGCGGTCGCGCTGGCCGGCGCGGGCGGGGGGCAGGCGGGCGCCTCGCGCGACGAGGTGCTCGCGGCATCCGGCGGCACCGTCTTCGGCGGCGGGTTCAGCGAGTACCTCACGGTGAAGGCCGACGAGCTCGAGCGCTGGCGACGCCAGTACGACGACGAGCAGGAGGAGCTGCGGCGCCTGCGCGGCTCGGCCGCCGACTCGGCGCGCCACGTCGCGCACGGTCGCGCCGCCACCGACAACGACAAGTTCCTGAAGCACTTCAAGCGCGGCAACGTCGAGCAGGCGGTGTCGCGGCGCGTCAGGAACGCCGAGCAGCGGCTCGCGACGCTCGAGCGCGAGCAGGTGCGCAAGCCGCCGTCGCCGCTCGAGTTCGCGGGCATCCCGTCGGGATCGCATGCGCTCGAGGACGCCTCGGGGCTGCTGCTGCAGCTGTCGGACGTCGCGGTCGAGGGAAGGCTGGAACTCGACGCGCTGCAGGTGGCGCCGCTCACGCGGCTCCTCGTCACGGGGGCGATCGGGGCGGGCAAGTCGACGCTCCTGGGCGTACTCGCCGGCGACCGGCCGGTCGACCGGGGCACGGTGCACCGGCGGCGCGGCCTGCGGGTGCAGCTCCTCGAGCAGGACGTGCGCTTCGCCGATCCGGATGCCTCACCGCGACGCCTCTACGAGCGCACGCTCGGGGAGCGGCGGGCCGAGCAGGTGCCGCTGTCGAGCCTCGGGCTGGTCGCCCCGCGCGACGAGTCCCGGCCGATCGGGACCCTCTCGGTGGGGCAGCAGCGCCGGCTCGCGCTCGCGCTCGTGATCGCGCGGCCGCCGCACGTGTTCCTGCTCGACGAGCCGACGAACCACCTGTCGCTCGGGCTCGCGACCGACCTCGAGCAGGCGCTCGGCACTTACCCCGGCGCCGTCGTGATCGCGAGCCACGACCGCTGGTTGCGCCGGCGCTGGGCGGGCGAGCGGCTCGAGCTCGTCGCGGGTCGCGCGGTGCCGGTCGCGGCCTGACGGGCGACGGATGCCGCGGCGGGTCACGGCTCGCCGCGGCATCCGCTTGCCTCTCATTCGAACATGTGTTCGAATATCGGTATGCGGTGGAGCGGTCAGGAACTCGGCGTCGAGCAGGCCGGCACCCTCCCCGGGCTGGCGAAGCTCAACAACCTGGTGCGCTCGGTGCAGACGCCCGAGTTCGCCGGCGTGACCTTCCACGAGGTGCTCGCGAAGTCGGCGCTCAACAAGGTGCCGGGGCCATCGCCGATGCCGTTCGGGTGGACCATCAACCCGTACCGGGGATGTTCGCATGCCTGCCTGTACTGCCTGGACCCGGCGACCGGCATCACCATGGCCGACGGGCGCGTACGGCGACTCTCGGAGGTCGAAGTCGGTCAGGAAGTGCTGGGAACGCAGACCGAGGGCGGCATGCGACGCTACGTCGCATCGAAGGTCGTCGCCAAGTGGTCGACCCGCAAGCGTGCCTATCGCGTACGCCTGGCCGACGGCACCGAGCTCATCGCGAGCGGCGACCACCGCTTCCTGACCGAGCGCGGGTGGAAGCACGTCGTCGGAGCGATGTCGGGAGCCGGTCGGCGACCGTACCTGACCACTGGTAACTCGCTCATCGGGTTCGGGAACCGCGGGGCCGAACCCGCGCCCTCGGTCGTCAATGACGAGTATCGCCGTGGCTATCTGACCGGTATGATCCGCGGCGACGGAATGATGCTCCGCAGGCGATACCCGAGGACGAGGGGTGGCAGCTATGTCGCGAGTCGGTTCAGGCTTGCGCTGGCCGACACCGAGGCCCTGGACCGCACCAGCGAGTACCTTCGCCACTTCGGCACGGACACCCAACGGTTCGCATTCAGTTCTCCGACCGAGCGTCGACGTGAGATGCATGCCATCCGAACCAACCGGGCGTCGGCCTACGACGCCATCGCGCGGCTCATCCGATGGCCCGACCCTCGCTCGACCGACTGGCAGGCCGGCTTCCTGGGGGGCGTGTTCGACGCCGAGGGTTCATGCTCGAGGGGCGTGCTGCGGATCAGCAACAGCGACGAGGAGATCCTGTCCTCGGTCCAGTCGGCGCTTACGACCTTCGAGGTCGCCCACGTCAGGGAGGCAGCAGCGGCGAACGGGGTCGCCAATATCCGCGTGACGGGCGGCCTGGCAACACGGCGTGCGTTCTTCAATGTGTCGCAACCGGCGATCTCGAGGAAGCTCACGATGATCGGTTCGACCGTCAAGACCATCTCGGACCTTCGCGTCGTCGCAATCGACGACCTCGGATACGAGATCGACATGATCGATATCACCACCACGACCGGCGACTTCATCGCCAACGGCGTGGTCAGCCACAATTGCTTCGCCCGGCCGACGCACACGTACCTCGACCTCGACGCCGGCGATGACTTCGACCGGCAGATCATCGTGAAGGTCAACGTGGCCGACGTGCTGCGCACCGAGCTCGCACGCCCGTCGTGGCGCAACGAGCCGGTCGCGCTCGGCACGAACACCGATCCGTACCAGCGTGCGGAGGGGCGGTACTCCCTGATGCCCGGCATCATCGAGGCGCTCACGACGAGTGGCACGCCGTTCAGCATCCTCACCAAGGGCACTCTGCTGCGGCGCGACCTGCCCCTGTTGGCGGATGCCGCGACGCACGTGCCCGTCGACCTGGCGATGTCGATCGCGGTCTACGACCACGACCTCCAGCAGTCGGTCGAACCCGGGACGCCGTCGACCAAGGCGCGCCTCGCGACCGTGACCGCGGTGCGCGAGGCGGGGCTCGACTGCACCGTGTTCATGATGCCGATCCTCCCGTACCTCACCGACACGCGCGCCCACCTCGACGAGGCGCTCCGCCAGGCCAAGGCGGCCGGGGCGACCGCCGTCATCTACGGCGCCCTGCACCTGAAGCCGGGCGTCAAGCCGTGGTTCATGCAGTGGCTCGAGCGCGAGCATCCAGATCTGGTGCCCAAGTACCGCTCGATGTACTACGGCAACGTGACGTACGCCCCGAAGGACTACCGGCGATGGCTGGGCGAGCGGATCCATCCGCTGATCAGGGCGCACGGCCTGCAACGCGGCCGCGAGGACGTGGTCACCGGCGGGGTGCAGTCGACTGCTCGGTTCTCGCCGAAGGGGGCGCCGCCGTTCGATGCGCTCGCGCCATCGCTCGACCCGGCCGCGCTGTTCTAGGCGCCGCAGTCGGGCATGTTCGCGGCGCGGCGTGGTCGGCTCGCCCGCGAACCACTGGACGAGCGACAGCGGCGCCCGCACGGGAACTGCGATAATCCGCAGAAGGCCGCCGCGAAAACCCGATCGCAGCGTCCCGAGCGGAGGACTTCGATGACCTTGGGGTTGCCGGGCCACCTCGCGCGCGATTCGCTCAGTCGCGCGCTCGCCCATGCGGGCCACTGCGCCGCGTGGGTGTGCCTCGGCCTCGGCGTCGTCGTCGGCGCCATCGGAGCGACGGCCGCCGGCGACCCCGTCGGCTGGACCGGCGCCGCGCTGTGCGCCCTCATGGCGCTCACCTTGCTGCTCGTCGCGCGCCGCCCGACCGTGACCTCGACCCTGCTGTACCTCGTGGTCGGCACCGGCACGGTGCTCGCGCTCACCATCATCGTCATGGACCCGACCTACCGGTTCGAGACCACGAACAACGTCGCCCTCGCGGTGCCGCGCGTCGCGCTCGTGCTCGTCGGCGGGGCCGGCGCGGGCTCGGTGCTCGGCATCACCTGGGCCGCGCTCGGCTACGGGCTCGGCGAGGCCGCGACCTTCCTCGGCGCCGCGCTCGCCGGCGCCGCCTGGTCGCCCAACATCGCCGCGGCCACCGCCTTCGGCATCGTGGTCGTCGTGCGCACGTTCGACGGTCTCAGCCGTCGCTCCGACTCCCGGCGCGAGACCGGGCTGCACCGCGCGAGCCAGCAGACCCGCGAACTCGCGATCCGGCACGACTACGAGCTCCGCGCCACCGCGCGCCTGCACGACACCGCGCTCAGCCACCTCGTGGCGATCGCCGCCGCGGGCTCGGGCCCCGTCGACGAGCGCCTGCGCGACGGCATCCGCCAGGACCTCGGCCTGATCGTCGGCCGCGACTGGGCGATCGACCACGGCCACGGCATCTTCGCCGACGAGCGGGCCGGGACGATGCGGCGCGCGGATGCCCCGGCGAACCGGGGCGGCTCGGGCTCGGATGACGCGCCCACCCTCGAGAACGCCTTCGCCGCCGCCGCGAACGCCGGACTCGACGTGCGCATGACCGGCGACCTCGCCGTGCTCGGGCTGCTCGGCCCTGCTCGCGCGGCCGCACTCGACGCCGCCGTCGCCCAGTGCCTCATCAACGTGGCACGGCACGCCGACGTCGACGAGGCCGAGCTCGCCCTCGGCTACGCCGGCGGCGAGGTGACCGTCGCCGTGATGGACAGCGGGGTGGGCTTCGACGAGAGCGAGGTGCCCGAGGACCGCATCGGCCTGCGCACCTCGATCCGCGCCCGCATCGAGCAGGAGGGCGGCACGGTCCGGCTCTGGTCGACGAAGGGCGTCGGCACCACGATCGTGCTCACCGTGCCGGAGGGCGGGGGATGAGCCGCATGCGCCTCACGCAGCAGGAGGCGGATCCCATCGGCGGCATCACGGCCGCACCCATCGTCGCGATCGGCGCCGTCCTCGCATTGGCGGTGTCGATCGGGCTCACGGTCGCGCACTGGCACGAGGTCGGCTCCCCGGTCGCGGCCGTGCTCGGCATCGTCCTCGTCGGCACGGCCGGGCTCACCGCGGCGGTCTCCGCGGCGCCGCAGTTCGCGCCGTTCACGGTCGACCGTCTCTGGCTCGTCGTCGCGCTCGCGGTGGGCGCCGCGATCGCGGAGTACGTGTCGACGATCGGCAACGACCGCTACCTCTACGACGACTACGGGCCCATCGTCATCGGCATGCTGATCCTCTCGGTCGCGCCGTACTGCACGTGGATCTCGCTGCTGCTCGCCGGTCTCCTCGCGGCCGCCGTCCTGTCGATCCTCGTGGTCGGCTCCGCGACGGCGACGATGAACACCGTGCCGATCGGTGCGCTCATCGCGGTGAACTCGGCGGCGGTGCTCGCGATGTCCGCCGCGGCCGCGGGCTACTCCTACGCCATCGTCGACGAGACCCTCGCGTGGCAGCGCGAGGCGAACCGCGCGGCGCTCCGGCGCGACGCGGAGCTCCGGGCGGGCATCGCACGGTCGGTGCAGCAGAGCCGCATCTCGGTGCTCGGGCGGGAGGTGCTGCCGTTCCTGGCGGGCGTGATGACGGCCGACCGCATCACCGTGGCCGACGCCGATCGGGCGCGGGAGCTCGCGGAGGCGCTGCGCCGGGCGCTGAAGGCGGGCATCGAGGCGACCTGGCTCGACGACCTCGCCGCGACCGTCCGCGCGTCGCGCGACATCCCGGTCATCGTGGACGACCCCGAGGGTGCCGCCGGAGATCTCGACGAGGACCAGCGCTCGGCCCTGACGGCACTCATCTCGTGGCTCGGCGATGGCGGCCGGTCCTCGGCCATCCGGGTGACGATCGCCGTCGACCCGACCCGACGTCGCATCGGCATCGAGGCCGACCCCGGCGCCGATCCGCCCAGCCGCCGCGACCTCGACCGCTTCGCCGCCGTTGCCCGTGCGGTGTCGATGCGAGCGGAAGTCGACGTGACGCGAGAGAATGTCAGTGTGGAGTTGAGTCATGTCATCGAGTGAGCCCGGCAGCACGACGGTCCCGAGCGAGTCCGTGCCGAGCGCGCCGGTGCGTCTCGCGCTCCTCGACGACCACGGCCTCATCGTCGACAGCCTCGCCAACTGGTTCACCGACAACGCGCCCGACTTCACCGTCGTGGTGCGCGCCACCAACTGGATGGACCTCATCCGCAACCCCGAGTTCCCGGTCGACCTCGTGCTCATGGACCTGCAGCTCGCCGACAACGTGTCCATCGAGTCCCGCATCCGGGCCTGCCGTGCCGCCGGCGCGAAGGTGCTCGTGGTGAGCGCACTCGACGACGAGGCATCCCGCGAACGCTGCATCTCGGCCGGCGCCGCCGGGTTCGTCTCCAAGACGCTGCCCGCCGAGGAACTCGCCGAGCTCGCACGCCGGGTGGCGCGCGGCGAGCGGCTCCGACGTGGATCCACCGGCCGGGCGATCGACGCGACCGAGTCCACGTCGACCGAGGATGCCGACTCCGCGCACCTCAGCCCCGCCGAGGAACGGGCGCTGCGGCTGTACGCCCAGGGCTACAGCACGATCGAGGTCGCCGAGCGGATGGACGTCGGCTACGAGACGGCGAAGACGTACCTGCGGCGTGTCCGCGAGAAGTACGCCCGCGCCGGGCGCCCGGCGAGCCGGAAGTCCGAGCTGATCCGCCGTGCGGCGGAGGACGGGCTGCTCGAGTAGATGGCGAAGCTGTACTTCCGCTATGGGGCGATGAACTCCGGCAAGTCCACGGCGTTGCTCCAGGCGGCGTTCAACTACGAGGAGCGCGGCCACCAGGTGCTCCTGGCGAAGCCCGCGATCGACACCAAGGGCGACCGCGACATCGTGTCGCGGCTGGGCGTCGTGCGCGAGGTCGACTTCACGATCGCGCCCGACGCCGACGTGCTCGACGCGTTCCAGCACCACCGCACGGGCGTCATCGAAGAGCACGGCCGTGACGTGAGCTGCCTGCTGATCGACGAGGCGCAGTTCCTGAACTCCGACCAGGTCGACGACCTGCTGCGCATCGCCCTCATGGACGACATCCCCGTGCTCGCCTACGGCATCCGCACCGACTTCCAGACGGTCGCGTTCCCGGGCAGTAGGCGCCTCCTCGAGATCGCGCACAGCCTTGAGGAGCTGAAGACGATCTGCCGGTGCGGTCGCAAGGCCATCTTCAACGCGCGCCGTGTCGCGGGCCGGTTCGTGTTCGACGGCGACCAGGTCGCGATCGACACGTCGACGGAGCTCGGTGCGGGCGGCGTCCGGGAAGTCGCGTACGAGTCGCTGTGCGGGGTCTGCTACCTCGAGGAGAGCGGTGGCGTCCTGAACGGCCGTCACTGAGCGTGGCGTCATGACCGACGTCGCCCCGCGGATGCCACGACGCGTCGACGGCGTCGACGCCGCCCGGGGGCTGGCGCTCATCGGCATGTTCGTGGCGCACGTCTCGCCCGCGGTCGAGTCGCTGCAGGCGGCCGAGTTCATCGCGCTCGCCGACGAACGGCCGCGCCTGCTCTTCGCGCTGACGGCCGGCATCGGCCTCGGCTTCATCTCGGGCGGGACGCGTCCGATCGTCGAGGGGCGGCCCGAGCTGCGCCGGCAGATCGCGATCAGGGCCGTCATCCTCATCGCGCTCGGATTCGTCATCTGGGCCACGCTGAGCCCGCTCGTGTTCATCATCCTCGACGTCTACGGCGTCGCGTTCCTGCTCATGCTCCCGCTGCTGTTCATCCGGCCCGGTGCCGCACTGGGGCTCGGCGCCGGCCTGCTCGCGGTGACGCCGGCCCTCGCGGAGCTCGGCGAGCGCACGGAGTTCGTCGCCATGGTGCGCGAGACCCCGTTCAAGTTCCTCTCGGACTGGGTCGTCGGCGGCGCGTATCCCGTCATCGTCTGGGTGCCCGTGATGCTCATCGGGCTCGCGCTCGCGCGAATGGACCTGGGCTCGCCACGGGTGGTCGGCCTCGTCGCGCTCTGGGGGACACTCGCGGCATCCGTGTTCCTGCCGCTCTCGACGCTGCTGCCCGATCCCGAGGTCGCGGCCGAGGCGGGATGGTCGGTGCCGTTGCGCGCGTCGCTGGAGACGCTCGGGAACGTCGGGGTGGGCCTGCTCGTCGTCGCGGCGATGCTCGCGCTGCTCGCGCTCGCGCGGCCGGGCGTGCGCCGTGTGGCCGGGACGGTCCTCTCGCCGGTCGTCGCGATGGGCTTCATGCCGCTCAGCATCTACACGCTGCACCTCGTGGTCATCTCGCTCGCGAAGCGGCGCGAGAACGGCTTCCTGACCGACGATTCGTGGCTCCTGGTCATCGGCCTCGTGGTCGGATCGATGCTGTTCGCGTGGCTCTGGCGGCGGTATCTCGGGCGCGGTCCGCTCGAGCGCGCGCTCCGCTGGGCGAGCGGTCGCGACCGCGCCGAAGTCGATCAGTCCCCACTTCGGGGGTGACTTGCAGACCAGTCCTCTCTTTGGGGGACCCGAACGGGTAATCTGAGCCATGCTCGCCGCCCGAACGGTGGGGCCCGCCCTTCCGTGCACCCGAGGCCGAGGGCGGCATGGAGGGGGACATGACTCTGACCCGGCAGACGTCGCTGGATTCACCGGCGGCCGTCGTCTCCGCCTGGCAGCGCGCCTACGCGCAGCGTCTCTTCATCACCGACCTGATCGTGATCCTGGTCTCGGTCTACGGATCGCAGTTCATCCGGTTCGGCACCGCCGGCGACGTGCTGAGCATCCCCGGCTGGGAGGGCGGGGCCTACGAGCTCAGCTACACGCTCGTCTCGGCCATCCTCGTGCTCGGCTGGTTCGTCTCGCTCGCCCTCTTCGCGACGCGCGACCACAACATCATCGGCGCCGGCACGGGCGAGTACAAGCGCATCACCGACGCCACCATCCGCGTCTTCGCGGTGCTCGCCATCGGCGCGTTCCTGCTGCAGTCCGAGGTCGGACGCGGGTACCTCCTCGTGGCGCTGCCACTCGGGCTCGCGCTCCTCCTGCTCGCCCGGTGGTCCTGGCGCAAGTGGCTGCTGCGTCGCCGCGCGGCCGGCGACTTCTCGCACCGCGCCATCCTCATGGGCGAGCGCGGCAAGTCGGTGCATGTCGCCGAGCAGATCGCGCGCGAGGGCGCCACGGGCATCGTCATCGTCGGCGCCCTGACCGAGCGCGGCTCCGCGGAGCAGGACCTCGCCCCCGGCATCCCGGTGCTCGGCGACTACACGAGCCTCTCGCGGGTGCTCGAGGAGGCACGCGCCGACACGGTCGTCTTCACCGGCGCCGACACGATCGACCCGCGCGGCATGCGCCAGATCGGCTGGGCCCTCGAGGCCACGTCGACGAACCTCATCGTGGCCCCGGCGCTGACGGATGTCGCCGGCCCCCGCATCCACGCGCGACCCGTCGCCGGACTGCCGCTCATCCAGGTCGACTACCCCGAGTTCGAGGGTCGCAAGTACGCGGCGAAGCGCGCGTTCGACCTCGTCGTGTCGTTCCTCGCGCTCGTGGTGCTGAGCCCGCTCTTCCTCGTGCTCGCGCTGCTCGTGCGCAACGACAGCCCCGGTCCGGCGTTCTTCACGCAGGAGCGGGTCGGGCTCAACGGGCGGCGCTTCCACATGCTGAAGTTCCGGTCGATGGTCGTCGACGCCGAGAAGCGGCTGCCCACCCTGCTCGACCGCACCGACGGCAACGGCGTGCTCTTCAAGCTCCGGTCCGACCCCCGGGTGACCCGCGTGGGCGCGGTGCTGCGCCGCTACAGCCTCGACGAGCTCCCGCAGCTCGTGAACGTACTGAAGGGCGACATGTCGCTGGTCGGGCCGCGCCCGCCGCTCGCGGCCGAGGTCGAGCGCTACGACGAGTGGACGCGACGTCGCCTGCTCGTGCGCCCCGGCATCACCGGGCTGTGGCAGACGCAGGGACGGTCAAACCTCTCGTGGGAGGACAGCGTGCGCCTCGACCTGTACTACGTCGAGAACTGGTCGCTCACGGGCGACATCATCATCCTGTACCGCACCGTCCGCTCGGTCGCTCGGGCCGAGGGCGCGTACTGACCAATGTCTCGGCGACCGGTTCGCCGATCTCAGCCTCGACCGCGTCTCCGGCTCCGAGCGAGCACGAGGCCGAGGGCGGTGCCGGTCGTGTTGGCGACGACGTCCGACACGCTCGAGACCCGCGAGGGGATGGTCAGTTGCACGAGCTCGATGCCGATGCTCAGCGCGAGTCCGACGAGCACCACCGTCCACCAGCGGACGCCGGGGAACGCGAGCACGAGGAGCACGCCGAAGGGCGTGAACAGCACGACGTTCGCCAGGAACTCCAGCACGACGGCCGCGGGCTCACGCGGGATGCCGACCGTCGCGAGGGCCTCCGCGAGCCAGCCCACGATCCCCGTGACCCGGCCGGCCTCGCGCGCCGGGAGGAACACGACGAACCCCAGGAGCACGAGGTAGGGCACGAGCACGATCCGCGCGCCCACCACGCGCCGCGAGGTCCGCGGCGGTTCGATCGCGTCGGGGTCCACCCGGTCAGGCTAGCGGCCCGCGATCTGGGGGATGTCGCAGCCCGGACGCGAGATCGTTTCGAGACCTTCCACGTCTATGCTGGTGCCTCGTGACGGAACCCGAGCTGTCCGGCGCCGAGGAGCGCCCGAACCCCCGTCGCGGTGCGCCGAAGCGCCGACGCCGGTGGATCGTGCACGTCATCGTGTGGCCGCTGCTCGCGCTCGTCATCATCGGCGGCGGGTTCGCCGCCTGGTCGCTGTACGACGACGCGATGTCGGTGCGCGCAGACCTCGAGGACGCCAGCGCATCGGTGGGCGAGTTCCAGACCGCCGCCACCGAGCGACGCCTGGCCGACCTGCCCGCGATCGCGCAGGAGCTCGAGGCCTCCGCGCAGTCGGCCGTCGAGCCGACGGCGCAGCCGCTGTGGCGCATGGGCGAGCTCATCCCGGTCGTGGGCGAGAACTTCCGCGCCGTGCGCATCATCGCCGAGGGCGTGAACGACATCTCGACCGAGGTCGTCACCCCCGCATCCACGCTCGCCGGCTCCTTCGCGCTGACCCGCGACCCCGCGACCGGCGGCTTCGACCTCGCGCCGCTGCGTGAGGCCACCGAAATCGCGACGACGGCCGACGCGCTCATCACCGACCTGCACGACGAGGTGCAGTCGATCGACACGAGCGCCACCATCGGCCAGGTCGGCGACGCCGTGAACCGCTTCGACGACATGCTGGGCACGGCCGAGGACGCGATCCCGCAGCTCAACGGCGCGCTGGCCGGCGTGGGCGCGCTGCTCGGCATCGACGGACCGAAGACCGTGGTGCTCGCCTTCCTCAACAACGCCGAGGCGGCGGCGCTCGGGGGCGGCCCCGCCGCCCAGACGCTCCTCCGCGTGGACAACGGCAAGATCGACATCGCCGAGCAGGTCTCGAGCTCGGACTTCCCGATCGGCGTGCCCATCGACCTCGCCGTCGACGACAGCGCGAAGCAGCTCTACGACTCGATCTTCCTCGACAACATGAATGCCGCGACCAGCCGGCCCGACTTCCCGACCGCCGCCGCGATCATCTCGGCGAACTGGCAGCGCACGAAGGGCATCACGCCCGACGTCGTCGCCTCGGTCGACCCGATCGCGCTGTCGCGCCTGCTGCAGGTCACGGGCCCCGTGACGATGCCTGACGGCGAGCAGCTCACGAGCGAGAACGTGGTCTCGAAGCTCCTCAACGAGGCGTACTTCCGGTACCCCGAGGGCGGTGCGGAGTCCGATGCGTACTTCGCCGGCGCGGCATCCGCCGTCTTCGCGCGCATCATGTCGGCCGAGTACGACATCTGGGCCATGGCCGACGCGGTCATCGACGCCGCCAACCGCGGGTCGCTCATGATGTGGAGCGCCGACCCCGCGACGCAGGAGCTCTTCGACGGAACGCGGCTCCAGGGCGTGCTGCCGCAGACGAACGAGGGCGCCACCGTGCTCGGCGTCTACTATCGCGACCGATCCTCGTCGAAGATCGACTACTACCTGCGCACCGAGGCGACGGTCACCACGAACACGTGCAACCCCGATGCCCCGACCTGGACGGTCGAGACGCGCCTGCGCTTCGAGATCCCCGACATCGAGCTCCCGCCCTACGTCGACAGCTCGTTCTACGACCACTACATCACCGAGGTCTTCCTCTACGGGCCGGTGGGGGCGTCGACCGTCTCGGTCGAGGTGCCCGAGCCCGGACGGGAGACGACCACCGGTCCGTCGGTCGTCGACCTCGGCCGGCCGGCCGAGAAGTTCACGGTCCACCTCGACAACGGGCAGACGGCACTCGTGCGGGCGACCTTCCAGGGCGTCCCCGGCGACTACGGTCCCACCGAGGTGCGCACGACGCCGATGATCAATACGACGATCGTCTCGACGAACGAGGCGACCTGCGGCTGAGCCCGAGCGGATGCCGCGACGGCGCGCTCACGCGAGGTCGGGGCGCTCCCGGGCCGGTGGCGCACCGAGCGCCCAGAAGCCGATGACGGCGCCCACCAGCACGCCGAGCTCGTTGAGGAGGAGGTCGACGTCCGAGGTGACGTGATCGCGCTGCACGAGAAGCGGCGCGTACTCGACCGCCGCGCCGAGCAGGAGAACGACGAGCACGGCCAGCCACGCCAGTCGACGGCCGACGGCCACGACCGCGAGGATCCCGATCGGGATGAACAGCACGCTGTGCGACGCGTATTCCACGAACTCGTAGTCGAACCAGCCGGGGAGACGCCCCTCCCGCTGCACGGTCGCGATCAGCCCACGGAGCCAGGGCGTGATCCCGCTGTCGATCGGGCGTGGCACCAGCAGGAGGAACACCGCGAGCGCGGCGTAGGCCGCGAGCACGATCGCGGCCCACCCGCGCGCTCGTGCGGAGACGGCCATCTCCCCAGCCTGCCAGAATGGACAGGGCGCGGTCCGCGCCGCCCGGAAGGAGACGCATGCGAATCTCGGTGATCGGCTGCGGGTACCTGGGCGCCGTGCACGCGTCGGCGATGGCCGAGCTCGGCCACGAGGTGGTCGGCATCGACGTCGACGAGCGGAAGATCGCGGCCCTCCGCGCCGGCCGGCCGCCGTTCTTCGAGCCCGGGCTGCCCGAGATCCTCACCTCGGCGACGGCGACCGGTCGGCTGCGGTTCAGCACCGACATCGCGGATGCCGCGGGCGCCGAGGTGCACTTCCTCGCGGTCGGCACCCCGCAGACCGTCGGCGGCACGTCCGCGGACCTGCGCTACGTCGACGCGGCCTTCGAGGGCCTGCTGCCGCACCTGGCCGACGGATCCCTCCTCGTGGGCAAGAGCACCGTCCCCGTCGGCACGGCGGCCCGGCTCGCCGCGCGGCTCGCGGAGGAGGCCCCGCATGCGAGCCTGGCGTGGAACCCCGAGTTCCTGCGCGAGGGCTTCGCCGTGAAGGACACCCTCGAGCCCGATCGGCTCGTCTACGGCGTCGACGACGAGCGCGCGGCATCCGTGCTCGACCATGTCTACCGCGCCGCGATCGAGGCCGGCACGCCGCGCATCGTGACGGACTACGCGACCGCCGAGCTCGTGAAGGTCGCGGCCAACGCGTTCCTCGCGACGAAGATCTCGTTCATCAACGCGATGTCCGAGATCGCCGACGCGACCGGCGCCGACGTCACGGCGCTCGCCGACGCGATCGGCCACGACGCGCGCATCGGGCGGCGATTCCTCAACGCGGGCGTCGGCTTCGGCGGCGGATGCCTCCCGAAGGACATCAGGGCGTTCACCGCGCGCGCCGAGGAGCTCGGCCGCGGCGAGTCGGTCGCGTTCCTCAAGGAGGTCGACGCGATCAACCTGCGTCAGCGCCAGCGGGTCGTCGACCTCGCCGTCGACGTCCTCGGCGGCTCGGTGTTCCGCAAGAAGATCGCCGTGCTCGGCGTGACGTTCAAGCCCGATTCCGACGACGTGCGCGACTCGCCGGCGCTCGACGTCGCCGTGCAGCTGCTTGGTCTCGGCGCCGAGGTCGTCGCGACCGACCCCGAAGGCGTCGAGAACGCCCGGATGCGGCATCCGCAGCTCGACTTCACCACCTCGACGCGCGAGGCGCTCACGGGCGCCGATCTCGTCGTGCTCGTCACCGAGTGGCGCGAGTACCGAGCCCTCGACCCGGTGGAGACCGGTCGGCTGGTCGCCGAGCGCCGGATCATCGACGGGCGCAACGTGCTCGACCTCGACGCCTGGCGGGCGGCGGGCTGGCAGGTGCGCGGACTCGGCCGGCCCTGACCATGCCGATGCCGATCGAGGAGTACGCCGCCATCGGCGACTGCCGCACGGTCGCGCTCGTCGGCTCCGACGGTTCCATCGACTGGCTCTGCGCGCCGCGCTTCGACTCGGGGTCGGTGTTCGGAGCGATCCTCGGCGACCCCGAGCAGGGCCGGTGGAGCCTCCGGCCCGCGGATGCCGCGGCGACCGCGTCGCGAGCCTACGAGACCGACACCTTCACGCTCGTGACCCGCTGGGCGACGGGCGACGGCGAGGTCGAGGTCGTCGACTTCATGCCCATGGGCGGCTCCGACGAGCGCTGCGACGTCATCCGTCGGGTGCGCGGCATCCGGGGACGCGTGAGCATGGAGCAGGAGCTGCGCGTGCGGTTCGACTACGCCGCGACCCTGCCCTGGATGCGGCAGCTGGGCACGGATGCCGCGCCCGCCGTCTGCGGCGTCGCGGGACCCGATGCGCTGGTGGTGCACGGCCCGCGGCTCACGCGAAGCGACCATCGCCACATCGGCGCGTTCGAGGTGGCCGAGGGGGAGACGGTCGACCTCCAGCTGTCGTGGTTCGCCGCGCATCGCCCGATGCCCGAGCCGCTCGACGTCGCCACGACCCTGGCCACCACGGCGGCGTGGTGGCAGGACTGGGTCAGCACCGCGGTGCCGCCGGGCGCGTACGACGAGGCGGTTCGGCGCTCGCTGCTCGTGCTGCGGCTCCTGACCCACGAGGACACCGGGGGCGTGGTCGCCGCCGCGACGACCAGCCTGCCCGAGGACTTCGGCGGCGCGCGCAACTGGGACTACCGGTACGTGTGGCTGCGCGACGCGGCCCTCACGCTCGAGGCGCTCATGCACCACGGCTTCACGCACGAGGCGCAGGCGTGGCGGCAGTGGCTGCTGCGGGCGATCGCGGGGGACCCGGCCGACGTGCAGATCATGTACGGCGTCGCCGGCGAGCGACGGCTGCCCGAGTGGGAGGCGGGGAAGCTGCCGGGCTACGAGGGCAGCGCGCCGGTGCGGATCGGCAACGCGGCATCCGCCCAGTACCAGGCCGACATCTTCGGCGAGGTGCTCATCGCGCTCGACGCCGCGCGCCACGTCGGCCTCGACGACGACGACTTCTCATGGTCGCTGCAGGTCGCCCTGCTCGGCGAGGCGCAGCAGCACCTCGACCGTCCCGACTCGGGGATCTGGGAGATCCGCGGCCCCGAACGACATTTCACGCACTCACGGGCGATGCTCTGGGCGGCGTTCGACCGGGCGATCTGCGCGGTGGACTACGACGGCCGGCACGGACCGGTCGACGAGTGGCGCCGAGTTCGTACCGGCTTGGCCGACCGCATCGAGCGGGGCGGCTTCGACGCGTCGATCGGCAGCTACGTGCAGTACGAGGGCACCACGGAGGTCGATGCGGCGCTCCTGCAGCTCGCGCAGGTCGGCTACGTCGCCTACGACGACCCGCGGATGCTCGGCACGGTCGCCCGCATCGAGGCGTCGCTGCTGCGCGACGGGCTGCTGCGCCGCTACCGCACCGAGGCCGATGTCGACGGCGTCCCGGGCGACGAGAACGCGTTCCTCGCCTGCTCGTTCTGGCTGGTCGAGCAGTACGCCCACACCGACCGGATCGACGAGGCCGTCGCGCTGATGGACCGCCTGCTGACGTTCCGCAGCGAGCTCGGGCTGCTGGCCGAGCAGGCGGATCCGCTCTCGGGGCGGCAGGCGGGCAACACGCCGCAGGCCCTCACGCACCTCGCGCTGGTGCGCGCGGCCGACGCGATCGCGCACGCCCGGGGGATGGCGGCGCCGGGCGCGAGCCGGAGCGTCGCGCGGAGCTGCCGGCGCTGAGCGCTCGCAGGACGAGCACCGTCGCGAGTGCGCCCAGCGCGGACCCGAGCGTGTTGGCGACCACGTCGCGGGCGTCGGTCGTGCGCTCGTCGGTCAGCACCCGCTGACCCAGCTCGGCGACGATGCTGACGCCCGCGCCGATGAGCGCTGCGGATGCTGCGCGCACGAGTCGGGGCGTGCCCGCCGCCGCCGCCCACAGCACCCCGAGCGGGACGAACAGCGCCGTGTTCGCGGCGAACTCCACCCACGGGTAGCTCGCCCAGGCCGGGACACCGAGGGCGGCGAGGGCGTCGAGCACCGGATCGAAGCGCACGAAGCCGCCCTCGCCGTCGACGTGCGATGGCCAGAACAGCACGATCGCGAGCGCCACGGCGTACGCCGCGGCGACCGCCGCCAGCATGCGACGGCGACGGAGGAGCGATCGCCCCTCCGCCTCGGCCACGACGTGCGGATCCCCCGGCGCCGATCGACGATCGAGCGCGTCCATCCGGGAAGGCTAGCCGTGCGACGTTCCATCGAGGTTTCGTCGAGGCATCCGTCCGGTTGCGTCTGCTCGCCTGCGTCGGCTCGCCCGCCGGTGAGGTCGTCAAGTCGTCTCGCGATCGTAATGCGGGGTTAACGGTTTCCGGATAGCGTCGAAACGTCGCACCGGGGGGCTGCGCGCGACCTCGCACGTCCCTCCGCGTCCAGGGGAGGCGCGGCGACCGGATCGCGTACGAGCGGAGGACGCCCATGCAGCACCGGATCTCACGACGAACCCTCATCACCGCGGCGGCGCTGATCGCCCCCGCCGCGCTGCTCCCGAACCTGCCTCCCGATCCCGCGGCGCCGCTGTTCAAGCGCGACGCCGCACGGGGCGCGCGCGCAGGCGACGGCACGACCGTCACGGCGGCGTCGTCCACCGTGCGCTCGTACGGCCCGAACGGCACGCACTGGCCGGCCGACACGCCCTGGTTCGACGCGAGCTTCGGCAGGGTCATCGACGTGGCGTGCACGTGGGACGCGATCGGCAAGGCGATCGGCTCGGTGACCGACGCGCAGATCGCGTCGGGCGTGCACATCCGCGTCGCCCCGGGCACCCTGCCGGGCTTCGGATCGTCGTCGGGTTCGAAGCCCGCGCTGCAGGGCGTCGGCCGCGGCACCGCGACGAAGAACATCCTGGTGTCGCCCAAGAACGGCTGGGGCACGGTCACGATCGCCGACGACGTGCGCATCCGCTCGGTGAAGGGCGTGACGTTCGCCCGCATCAACGGGCGGTCGATCCTGCTCACCGACAGCTCCGGCACGAACTGGGCGCAGTCGAAGGTGACCGTGAACTTCCGCATGACCGCCTCGAGCGGCATCGTGCGCGACTGCAACGCCTACGAGGTCGTGATGCCCGACGCCAAGGTCGACATCAGCGACCCGTTCGGGTACGCCGCGGGCAGCAACTCGATGATCACGGACTCGGTGTGGGAGGGCTGCTACTGCGCGCCCGTGTTCCGGCCCGCCGGGGCATCCGATCACATCGACACCCTGCAGATGTACGGGAACGGCGCCTACCGGGGCCTCACGATCCGGGACTCGCTCCTCTTCGGCTCGCTGAACAGCGCGCTCCAGCTCGGCGGGCCCAAGCCCGAGGATCCCGAGCTCGGCACGCCGTTCCTGACGCTCGACCACTCGATCCTCACCGCGCAGGTGATCGCCATGCAGGCGCGCTACCCGCTCCCGAACGGCGCGTACGCGCCCACGCTCGGGCAGGCGATCAACGGCAGCGGCGAGTCCAACCAGCTGTTCGCGAAGGACTCGTACGTGTTCGGCTCGATGTACACGACCAAGTGGGGCCGGGTCGAGAACAGCTTCACGGCCTACAACAAGGCGCCGGCGAACAACCCGGCCGTCTCGGGCGGGTGGGTGTACGACCCGGCCATGGCGACGGTGAATGCGAGCTGGTTCGACACGCGGTCGCCGAAGCCGACGGACGACTACCTGGCCTCGATCTGGAGCTGAGGCGCGGGCGGGCGCGGCCGGTGGCCCGGCCGGCGCCTCCGCCGGAACGGCGGCCGGCTCAGCCGCGTCCCATCCCGACGTAGCGCCAGCCGGCCGCCTTCCACGCGGCCGCGTCGAGCGTGTTCCGGCCGTCGATGACGGTCGAGCCTCGCGCGATCTCCTTCACGTGCGCCGGGTCGAGTCCGACGTACTCCGGCCACTCGGTCACGAGCACGACGAGGTCGGCGTGCCGCAGGGCCTCGTCGGTCACGTTCGAGTACAGCAGCTGCGGATGCCGCGCGCGGGCGTTGTCGATGCCCTCGGGGTCGGTGACCACGACGTCGGCTCCGAGGCCCTTGAGCTGCACGGCCACGTCGAGCGCGGGCGAGTCGCGCACGTCGTCGGAGTGCGGCTTGAACGTGACGCCGAGCACCGCGATCTTGCGGCCGAACACGGCGCCGCCCAGCGCCTCCTGCGCGAGCTCGACGACACGCCGCCGGCGACGGAGGTTGATCGCGTCGACCTCCTTGAGGAACGCGACCGACTCGCCGCGGCCGAGCTCCTCGGCGCGCGCCGTGAACGCGCGGATGTCCTTGGGGAGGCAGCCGCCGCCGAAGCCGACGCCCGCGTTGAGGAACCGACGTCCGATGCGCGCGTCGTGGCCGATCGCGTCGGCCAGCCGGGTCACGTCGGCGCCCGTCGCCTCGGCGATCTCGGCCATCGCGTTGATGAACGAGATCTTCGTGGCGAGGAACGCGTTGGCCGCGACCTTCACGAGCTCGGCCGTCGCGTAGTCGGTCACGATGCGCGGCGTGCCGGCGGCGATCGCCGTGGCGTACACCTCGTCGAGCACCGCGGCGTCGCGTTCGTCGTCGACGCCGTAGACGAGCCGGTCGGGCTCGATGGTGTCCTTCACGGCGAAGCCCTCGCGCAGGAACTCGGGGTTCCACGCGAGCCGGGCGCCGCTGCCGCCCGACGCGATC
Organism: Agromyces sp. NPDC055661; assembly: GCF_053618135.1. NCBI lineage: Bacteria > Bacillati > Actinomycetota > Actinomycetes > Micrococcales > Microbacteriaceae > Agromyces > Agromyces sp. NPDC055661. Next base: position 554,742 of record NZ_JBSHHC010000001.1, on the reverse strand, counting down.
CGCTCGGCGAGGCGGCGGGCCGTGCCGACGGGCACGGTGCTCTTGCCGACCACGAGGTCGCCGGCCTTCAGCAGCGGGAGGAGACCGTCGATCGCGGCATCCACGAATCGCAGGTCGGCCGCGTTCCCGTCGCGGGACTGCGGCGTGCCGACGGCCACGAAGTGCACGACCGCGTCCGCGGCATCCGCGAGGTCGGTCGTGAAGCGCAGCCGGCCGGACGCGCCGGCCGACGCGAGCACCTCGGGCAGTCCGGGCTCGAAGAACGGCGCGCGTCCGGCCCGCAACTGCTCGATCTTGACGGGGTCGACGTCGACGCCGACGACCTCGTGGCCGAGCTCGGCCATGGCCGCGGCATGCACGGCCCCCAGGTAGCCGCATCCGATGATGGACAGCTTCATGCGCGATTCCTCTCGTTGCAGGGACGGAGTGGGGTGCGTCGTCGCAGTGGTGGGACGGGCGGACACGTGCGCCGGGTCAGTTGCGCACCGTCACGGTGATCGTGGCGCTCGTGCCCTGGTTGCCGCTCGGGTCCTTCGCCTTCGCCTGCACCGGATACGACCCGTTCGGGTAGCGCCGCGCGTCGAAGACGGCGCGCCAGCTGCCGTCGGCCTGCTTCGCCGCGTTGCCGAGCTTCGTCGAGCCCGAGAAGAGCTCGACGGATGCCACGCCCGACGCGTCGGTCGCCGTGATCCGCACCTCGACCGACGAACCCGAGACCGTCGCGCCCGACGCGGGCGACGTGATCGCGACGGCGGGAGCCGTCGTGTCGGGGGTCGGCGTCGGTGTCGGGGTCGGCGTCGGGGTCGGGGTCGGCGTCGGGGTCGGGGTCGGCGTGGGGGTCGGGGTCGGCGTGGGCGTCGGGGTCGGCGACGGCGTCGTGTCCGTCGGGATCGTCGACACGAGGTGGCCGTAGTACCGCCCGGCGATCGGCCGCGTCGGGTCGCCGGCGAACACGTGTCCACGCGCGGCCGCAGCGGCGCCCTGCGCCCGGATGATGGAGATCACCTCGGTCGTCGACCGGCCGGCGCACGGGCCGTAGGCGTGGCATCCGAGCACGACGCCCGAGGCCGCCGCGGTGGCCATGCTCGTGCCGCTCGCGATGTAGCCGTATCGGTTGCCCTTCTTCGTCGTGTACGGGCAGGCGCCGGGTGCGGCGACGGTGTGCGCCTGGTCGGCCGCGCTCACGGCGAAGTTCGACTTCGCGACCGCGGTGTCGTCCGCGGTCGTGTCGCCGCACGGCGAGGCCGCCCGTCCGCCGGGCGCGCCGTCGTAGTCGGCCATGTTCGTGACGGCCAGCACCTCGTCGTAGTTCGCGGGCGACGTCGTGGCGAGATCCTTGCCCGAGTTGCCGGCCCCGGCGACGACGAGGACGCCGTCGCGCGCGAGCGAGCAGATCGCCTGGTGCACGGTGTCGCCGTTCGAGAGACCGCAGTTCCCGTCGTCGGCGCCGGGGTACGAGATGCTCATGTTCACGACGGCGAGGTCGTAGCGGTCGGCGTTCTGCGACACCCACTCGAGCCCGCACATGAGGCTCTGGATGGTGCCGAGCAGCTTGTCGTCGAGCACGCGGGCCGAGTAGATCGGCACCCCGGGCGCGATGCCGAGGATGCCGCGGTCGTCGTCGATCGCCCCGATCGTGCCCGAGACGCCCGTGCCATGGCCGTTGCCGTCGGCCTCCGTCCCCGTCGCGAGGCAGTTGACCGCCACGGCCCGCCTGAGGTCCTCGTGCACGCTCACCCCGGAGTCGAGCACGGCGACGTTCGGACCGGGCCAGGTCCGGCCCGACCCGGCGCGGACCGGCGGCTCGTCGGCCCCCACGGCGCCGACCGCGGGCGGCACCGTCTCCGCGAGGGCGACGACGGGCTTCTCGGGCAGGATGCCCAGGACGCCGGGAGCCGAGTCGAGGCTCGTCGCCTGCTCCGACGTGAGCTTCGCGGTGAAGCCCGAGATGACGGCGTCGTAGGTCCGGCTCGGCTCGACGTCGAACGCGTCGATCGCGGCGCGGCTCGCCGCGTCATCCGTGAAGCTCAGGGTGTAGGTGCCCGCCGGCAGCGGGTCGGCGGCCACGGCCGGAGCCACGACGAGCGACCCGACGAGCGCGGCCGCGGCCAGCGCGATGCCGGCCGCGATCGCGCGGCGGCGGTGTCCGATGGTTCGCCGGATGCCCCGGCGCTCGTCGGTGTGCATGGTGATCTCCCCCTGATCAGCTGCGTGCGGTCTCGTGGACGGCGACGGCCGCCGGCGCCGCGTGCTCACCGCGGACCTGCCGGTAGAACCCCGCCGTGTCCTCGGCGATGCCGTCCCAGTCGAGCCGGTCGAGCGGCGCGCGCACCGTCCGGGCGACCCCCGTCGCCCATTCCACGCTCGCCGCCAGCTCGGCGTCGTCGAACTCCCCGGCGAAGCAGCGCACCCACTCGGAGCCGACCGTGTCCTGCAGCTCGCGCATCGCGCCGAGCGCGGGCACCACCACCGGGCGGTCGGCCGAGAGCGCGAGCACCGCCGAGCCGGAGTTCTGGATCGCCCGGTAGGGGAGTACGACGAGATCGGCCGCCCGCAGCCAGGTCGCGATCGCCTCGTCGGACTGGAACGCGAGGTCGAGCACGATCCGCGGGTCGTCGGACGCGGCCGCACGGATCTCCTCCGCGAGCGCCGGGCTCGCCGGCTTCCCGGCCACCGCGAGCACGAGGTCGGCGTCGCCCGCCACGACCGTGCGCACGAGCGCGGGGATGTTCTTGTACTCCCGGATCATGCCCACCGACACCACGAGTGTCGCCTCGGGCCGGATGCCCAGGCGCGCACGCGCCTCGCTCCTCGTCGCGCCGAAGTCGTAGTCGTCGCGGTAGTGCCCGTGCGGCGTGACCGCGGCGGGCACCGCTGCGAGCTCCGGGAACGCGTCCCTGGCCGCGTCGAGGCCGCGTTCGGTGAGCGACAGCAGGCCGTCGACCTCCTCGACGAGCAGGCGGCCATGCATCGCGCGCAGTGCGGGCGTCGCCCGCCGCTCGTGCGACGCCACGTTGTGCACGGTCCACACGAGCTTCGTCCGATTGCGCAGGCGCGCCACGCGGAGCCCGGCGCGGAACAGGAGCATCCGGGCGAGCACGCGCCACGCGCGGCCCGTGAGGAACGTGAGCTCGGGCCAGTGCAGGTGCACGACGTCGACGCGTCGCGTGAACAGGCGCAGGTAGGACAGGTCGCGGACGCGGCATCCGTGCGCCGCCATGGTGGTGTACAGCCGCGCGTTGTAGGGGTTCGCGTGCGCCGTGCGGAACGCGGGCTCAGCCTCGACGACGAGCGGCCGGTCGCCGCTCATGCGGCCGCCTCCGGCGAGTCGTCGGCAGCCGGCTCGGGCGACGGTCCTGTCGTCCGCTCAGGCGCCGCCGTCGGCCGGACGCCGATGACCTTCGCCGGCACGCCGCCCGCGATGCACAGCGCCGGGAGGTCCTTCGTGACCACCGCACCGGCCGCGACGACGGCGCCCTCGCCGATGGTGACGCCCGCGAGCACGACGACGTTCGCGCCGAGCCACGCGCCGTCCCCGATCACGATGTCGCGCTCGTCCTTCGGCTGGTCCATGATCGCGACGTCGCCCTGCACGATCCCGTAGTTCGAGGCCGTCACGGTGACGTTCGGCGCGAACAGGCACTTCTCGCCGATGATGATGCGGCCCGTGTTGTTCCCGGCCCACAGCACCGAGTGCTCCCCGATGTGCGAACCCGCGCCGATCGAGATGCGCTCCGCGTTGCGGAACGACACGTTGGGCGCCATCGAGACGCCGTCTCCGAGGTCGAGGCGGCGCACCTGGCGCACGTGCGAGTAGCTCGTGAAGTGCGCGAGCCGCAGCGCGTGCAGGTACGTGCGGAGGTCGAGCAGGGACCTGGCCGGTCCCGACAGCCGGGACATCCGCCTCACCCCGCCACGCCGACGGGCACCGCGAACGACTCGGCGATCGACGCCATCACGAGGTCGATGTCGGTGGTCGCCCGGGTCGTGACGCAGATCGCGAGGCGCGTGCCGTAGCTGCAGGAGAGGCAGGCGAGGTCGTCGCGCGGGTCGCCTGCGGGCCATCCGGTCACCGACTCGATGAGCGCGTCGCCGAAGTAGCGCGGCGTGCCGCCCCAGGTGACGAACGTGGCGTAGCCGCTCCAGTCGCGGTCGCCGAGGTCGCGCCGCGAGGCGTCCTGCACGGCCGCCTGCACCTGCGCGCGCACGGCGGGCACGAGCTCCTCGATCGGGGCGTCGGCGGGCACGGTGACCTTGGCCATGCTGATGTGGTTGCGCACGTCGGCGTCGGCCGCCGTGCGCCGCGAGATCGGGACGAGCAGCGAGACGGTCTCCCGCGAGGGGTCGGCCGCCGCCGCGGCCCGGAGCGTCGCCGCCACGGTGAGGTCGTGCACGGTGCCGCCCAGCCGGTAGGCGTGCTTCGCCACCGGCCGCAGGTCGACCTCGAGGGAGCGCGAGTGGCGCGGCACGAGCACCCGGGCCGCCTCGCCCGATCGCTCGATCGCGAGGTTCTTCAGCGGCCGGATGACGCGACCGCCCCAGCGCCGCAGGCGACGCGTGAACGGCTTGCGCCAGTACTCGTGCCAGGCGTCGCGGAACCCGTGGCGCTGCCCACGCCACGCGCGGAACGCGATCGCGAGGATGCCGAACCCCGTGCGCGGGGCGACGCCGAGCGCTGCGCGTTCCACCTCGGTGACGACCGGCAGGTCGGGGGAGGGCTCGGTGCCCGTCACGACCTCGCCGATCCGCAGGCCGAACAGCGCGTCGCCGATCACGTGGTGGTAGCGGGCGACGATCGCCACCCGGCCGGAGTCGAGCTCGACGATGCGCATGTCCCAGAGCGGTCGGGCGGGGTCCATCGGCCCGTTGAGCCGGCCGGTGAGCAGCTCCACCCGGTCGGGGTCGTCGGGCTCGATCGTGGGGTGCAGGGTCACGTGCCGTGCGATGTCGAGGTCGGCGACCGGCACCCACGCCGGGGTCGTCAGCCGCAACGGCGTCGGTGCGAGGCGCTGCCGCATCGCCGGGACGTGCCAGCTCACGGCCTCGAAGCGGGCGCGGATGCCGGCGAGGTCGATCGCGCCGTCGGCGGTGCGGAGTGGGGCGCCGTCGACGAGCAGCGCGGCGGCGGCGATCATCGCGTCGAACGCGATCGAGTTCGCGACGAACTTCTCGTCGAGCGTGCGGATGAGCTCGGCCTTCGCCTCGGGTGCGGTCATCGCGTCCTCCCGGTGTCTCGGTCGACGTGCTCGTCGATCGGGGTCGGTGCGGGTGGATGCTCGTCGATGAACGTCGTCCCGGTGATCCGCAGGCGGGCGCCTGCGAAGAATCCCTGGCGGATGCCGCGCAGCATCGCCCGGTCGGCACTGCCGCGCCGCGGGTCGCGCCCCCGGCGCAGGGCGCGACCGACCGTGCGCTTGAGCAGGATGGCCAGCGTCGCCACGCCCACGCGGAACCGCAGGCGGACGAGCTTGTTCGCGAGGGCGCCGAGGCCGAGTCCGTAGCCGAGGTGCAGCTCGGTGTACGAGTCGCCCTGCCGCGTGTTCATGTGGTGGATGACGCAGGCCGGATCGTGCACGATGGCGTACCCGGCGTCGAGCACGCGCCAGAACATGTCGAGGTCCTCGGCGCCGGCGAGACGGCGCCCTGCTCCGAGCACGTGGTCGAAGCCGCCGAGCTCGAGCGCGAGCTCGCGCCGGAACGCCATGACGGCGCCGTGGCCCGCGTCGAGCCCCTCGATCGTGCGGGTGTACCGCCGTGGCGGTGCGGGCGGCTCGTCGCCGCCCACGAGGGTGTGATCGAGCATGCGACCGGTCACGGCGCCGACCGTCGGGTCGGCGAACCGTGCGAGCACGGGGTCGATCCAGCCGTCGATCGCCACGCAGTCGTCGTCGGTGAAGAGCACCAAAGGCCGGTCCGTCGCCTGAAGTCCGAGGTCGCGTGCGATCGAGAGCCCGCGGATGTCGCTCCGCACGTACGTCGCACGGGAGGCTGCGGCGACGTCCCGGGTCTCCCACGTGTCGGAGGCCGAGTCGACCACCACGATCTCGACGTCGTCGGGCACCGCGCTCGTGATCGACGCGAGCGCGTCGGCGAGCATCGCCGCACGGTTCCGCGTGCAGACGACGACGGCGAGGTCACGCGGCGTGGGCACGCGACTCCTCGTCGAGCGGGGCGGCGTCCTCGTCGGCCGACGACGTGCCCGCCGCGAGGTGGCCGTAGGCCGCGACGAGGCTCCGCGATGCGGCCGCCCAGCTCAGTTCGGGCGCGTGCGCCATGGCCGCGGTGCTGAGTCGCGCCACCGTCGCGGGCTCCGCGGCCAGCCGGTCGAGCTGCGCCGTGAGGGTCGCGACGTCGCCGGGCTCGTGCACGAGGCCGTGCACGTCGTGGTCGAGCAGCGCGCCCGCCGCGGTCGACACGAGCGGGACGCATCCGGCCACCTGGGCCTCGTACGTCACGAGCGCGCTGCCCTCCTCGAGGCTCGGCAGCAGCAGCACGTCGGCGCGCGCGAGCTCGTCGACGGGCGCCGCAGTCACGCCGCGGACCTCCACGCTCGGGTGGGCCAGGCGCTCGGCGAGGATCGCGCGGTACGCGTCGTCGACCGCGCCGAACACGAGGAAGCGACCGTCGCGGCTCGCCGAGGACGCGATCCAGGCGTCGAGCGCGTGGTGCAGCCCCTTGCGCGGCTCGACGCGGCCGAGGAAGACCGCCCGCAGCCCCGCGTCGCGGCGCACCGCGCGCGTGACGGGCGCGGCGGGCGTGCACCCGTAGCGGTGCCGGCGCAGGCGGGCCGGGTCGAATCCGCGCTCGAGGAAGGTGGCGGCCACGGCGTCCGACGGCACGAGCAGCGCGGTCGCGGTGGCCCACTCCCGCTCCTCGGTGGCCAGGTGGCGCGGGTCGGCGGTGTGGGACGCCCCGGCCCGGGGCACGAGGCCGAGTCGCGCCGACTCGCGGGCGACCACCTCGTAGGCGTTCGCGGTGTGCGTATTGGGGACCTCGCGGAACGCGGGGATGCCGCGATCACGGGCGGCGGCGATCGTGCGCTGCGCGGCGAGCGGCCACACGTGCACCACCTCGGGCGGGCGGCGGGCGACGACGAGCGACGCGACGCGGTCGTGCCAGGCGAGCGCGCGATCGCGACCCATCACGCGGTGGGGGACGCGTTGGCCGGCGATCGCGAGCGACGTCGTCGTGGAGGCGAGCCCGGCGACCGGTCGCGCCACGCTCGCTGCGACGAGGTGCACGTCATGGCCCGCGCGCACGAGCTCGTTGACCTGGTTCCACGCGGTCCACCCGATGCCGGGCGCACCGAGCGCATGGGGGAAGCTGTAGAGGACGGCGATGCGTCCACCGCCCCCCGCCGTTTCCGTCGAACCCATGTGACCCCCGTGACGCAGAAGATGTGTCCTTCTCACCTTCCTGTGCGACCCATGGGGGACACAACGCGCGTCGTCGGGTTGACGCGCAGAGTTAACAGACCCGCAACAGAGGCCGGGTCGGGCGTTAACAATCGGCCCCCACGATGAGTCTGACGGAGTGTTCCTCATTCTCGCGTTGGCGATGGCGCACCGGGACCGAGTGATCGGAACGGGGGCGCTCGCCGATGCGTCCGACGGCCGACAGGCCGGCGGACACGGAAAAAGGGGGACGCGCCATGGAGACTCCGAAGTACCTCCAGACGCTCTGGAGCTACAAGTGGCTGCTGGCATTCGGGCTCATCGTCGCGATCGTCGCGGCGTTCTTCGCCGGCTTCTCGATCACCAACGGACAGGTCGAGTCGCGGGCGGTCAAGACCTTCTCGGCCGGGACCACGGTGCTCGTCACGAGCCCGAGCGACACGCTGTACCAGGCGCAGGTCCCCGGGCAGCCCGTGGATCCGACCGTGACCGCACCGCAGCAGCTCGACCTCGCCGGCGCCGCGCAGATCTACGCGTACATCGTCGCCGGCCAGACGATCGAGGACCAGGTCGTCGCCGAGGTCGGGCCGCTCGACGAGGACACCGAGTCGATCACGGCCATCCGGCGCACCACGCAGCCCGCGGGCGACGAGCGGTTCCCCGGGTCGCTGAAGCTGCCCCTGCTCGAGGTCGTCGGCACCGCGTCGACCGAGCAGCGGGCCGAGGACATCAGCGCGGCGGCGACCGACGCGTTCCTCGCGTACGTCGTGGCCGAGCAGGAGGCGAAGCAGATCGCGGCCGAGAACCGCGTCGAGCTCGAGGTGCTCGCGCGGGGCGCCGCGGTGGAGGGCGATACGAGCAACCCCGCCATCCCGATCGTCATCACGGGCGTCGCGGTGTTCCTCGGGTTCGTCGCGCTCGCGCTCATCCTCGGCGGCATCCGCTCGGGTCGTGAGAAGCGTCGCACCCGCAGCTGGCGCCGCACCCGCGACGCCGGGGCGTCGCCGGCACCCGCCGGCATGGCCGATGAGCCGACCGACTCCGAAGACACGGCCGATGCCGGTGACGCCGAGCGCGAGCTGATCGGCGCAGGCACGGGTCCCCGAGCGGACTGAACGACGCCATGACGGTCCTCAACGGCGCACCGCCGGAGGCCGGCGAGACGAACCGGGCTGCGGATGCCCCCGGCTCCACGAACGGGGCATCCGCAGGGCCGCTCGCGGGCGTCGGCCGTGGTCGGGTGATCGCCGCGGCCGCGGTGCTCGCGGCAGCGGTGCTGGCCGCGGTGCTGCTCCTGCCGCCGCTCATCGCGGGCGGGGCGCTGCTCGTGCTCGCGCTGCTCGTGATCTTCCGCCGGTTCGTGTTCGCCTGGACGACGGCGCTCGTGCTGCTCGTCGCGGTGATCATGTTCGTCCCCGCCCGGCGGTACGCGATCCCGATCCCGCTCCCGTTCCAGCTCGAGCCCTACCGGCTCGTGCTCGGGATCGTGATCGTCGCCCTGGTGGTGGCGCTCCTCACGAAACCCGACTTCAGATGGCGACCCATCGCCTTCGGGGTCCCGATCGCGATCATGCTCGTCACGGTGCTCGTGTCGTTCCTCGTGAACGGCATGGCGCTCGCGAACTCGGGACTCGTCGAGACGGCGATCGGCGGCATCACCCAGCTTCTGGTCATGCTGTCGGTGTTCTTCGCCTTCCGGCAGCTCCTGCGCAGTGAGCGCGACGTCATGCTGCTCATCACGGTGCTCACCTGGGCCGGCGTGATCGTGTCGTTCTTCGCCCTGATCGAGCGGGTGGCGCGCACCAACGTCTTCCTCATGCTCGGGAGCTTCCTGCCGCTGACCCTGCTGCGGGAGGGCGGCGACGTGAGTCGAGCGGGTGCCGCGCGAGCGTTCGGCTCTGCGCAGCATCCGATCGCCCTCGCCGTGGCGCTCTGCCTCCTGATTCCGCTCGCCATCTACCTCGCGAAGTACGCCGTGTGGCCGCGCAACGAGATCAATCGGCGGCTCGTGTACGCAGGTGCGATCATCATGCTCTTCGGAGGCGTGCTGGCCGCGATCTCACGCACGGCCGTCGTCGTGCTCGGGGTGATGTTCCTCATCACGTTGCTCCTGCATCCACGCGTCGCCGCAGTGCTCTTCGCGATCGCGTTCCCGGTGGTGCTGCTCGCGGCCGTCGTGCTGCCGAAGGCGTTCGACAAGATGGTGCTCTCGTTCCTCGACGTCGACTCGCTCGTCGCGTCGCAGTACCAGTCGGCCGGAATGGGCGGCGCCGGGCGGCTCGCCGACCTCGAACCCGCGATGCGTGAGGTCGCGAAGCAGCCGTTCTTCGGCAGCGGGTTCGGCAGCCGCATCGTCATCGGTGACGAGGCGAACTCGTTCATCCTCGACAACCAGTTCCTCGGCACGCTCATGGAGACGGGCGCGCTCGGCGTGCTGGGACTCGCGGTGTTCCTGCTGGTGCCACCGGTCATGCTGATCCGCTTCGCGTTCGGGCAGGCCGCCGAGCGGCGGCACGCCGCCCTCGCCTTCACGGTCGCGGTGGCGATCGCGGGCTACATCGCCGCGATCTTCTTCTACGACGCGTTCGGGTTCTTCCAGACGTTCTTCATCCTGTGCATGCTGCTCGCCGTGGGCGCGTGGCTGCTCACCGAGGCGCCGCGGCGCGCGGCAGCCGTCGTGCCCCTCGAGGGCGAGCCCGCGAGCGCGGAGCCCGCGACGGCCGCACCCGCGACGGCCGCACCGGCGGAGGCGACGGCATGACGCCGCGGATGTCGGTCGTGATCCCCGCCCACGACGAGGCGGCGGTGCTCGGGCGGCTGCTCGACGCGCTCACGGGCGACCCGCGCTCTGGCGAGCTCGAGCTCGTCGTGGTGGCGAACGGCTGCACGGACGCGACCGCCGACGTGGCACGCGCGTACGGGGCATCCGTCGCCGTCGTCGAGATCGCTCGGGCCTCGAAGATCGCGGCGCTCGAGGCCGGCGACGAGGAGGCGTCCGCCTTCCCGCGCGCCTACGTCGACGCCGACGTGCTCGTCGAGGTGGCCGCCCTGCTCGCGCTCGCCGACGAGCTCGAGCGGCCCGGCGGCGCGCTCGTGGCGTCGCCGCGGCTCGAGGTCGACACCGACGGGGCGTCCTGGCTCGTTCGGCAGCACTACCGCGTCTGGGCGCTCACCGACTACCGGCGGGCGGGCCACATCGGGTCGGGCGTCTACGCGCTCTCCTCGGCGGGCCGGGCGCGATTCGGACGGTGGCCCGACGTGATCGCGGACGACCGCTTCGTGCAGCAGCTGTTCCTCCCCGAGGAGCGCCGCACGCTCGACGCGCACGCGTTCTCCGTGCGCAGCGCCCGCACGATCGGCTCGCACCTGCGCCGGTCGACGCGCATCGCCCGCGGCAACCTCGAGCTGCCCGACGAGGTCCAGCGGGCGACGGATGCCCCGACCGGCGCGCGTGCGACCAACCTCCTGCGGCGGGTCGCCGCCCGCCCCCGGCTCTGGCCGGCGTTCGGCGTCTACGCCGTGACCTCCACCCTGCCGAGGGCGCGCGCCCGTCGGCTCATCGCGGAGCGGACGGAGGCGGAATGGGCACGCGACCAGACGAGCCGGGCGACCGCATGAGCGCCCCGGCGACGGACCGGCTCGCGCACACGTCCTCTCGCGGCGTGTTCGTCACCATGGGCGGGTTCGGGGGCAAGACGCTCATCCAGCTCGCCTCGACGGTCGTCCTCGCGCGCCTGCTCTCGCCCGCCGACTTCGGCCTCGTCGCGATGGTGACGGCGATCGTCGGGGTCGCCGACCTCGTGCGCGACTTCGGCCTGACGGGGGCGATCATCCAGGCGCGCAAGCTCAGCGAGCGCATGTGGATGAGCGTGATGTGGCTGTCGGTCGCGCTCGGCATCGGGCTGATGCTCCTCATCGCGGCATCCGCGCCACTCATCGCCTGGCTCTACGACGAGCAGCGGCTCATCCCGCTGACGCTCGCGATCGCACCCATCCTGCTGGTCAACGGCCTCACGATGCCCATGCAGGCGCGCGTGCAGCGGGACCTGCGGTTCGGCACCCTCGCGAACATCGACGTCGTGTCGATGCTCGTCGGGGTGGGACTCGGCATCGCCACGGCGGCGCTCGGCTGGGGCGTGTGGTCGCTCGTCGTGATGTCCGGCGCCGGCCAGGTCTACCGGCTCGTCGCACTCTGGGTCGCGTCGCGGCCGAGGTTCGGCCGGCCGCACATCTCGCGCGAAGTGCTGCCGCTCGTCACCACCGGCGGGAGCCTCTTCGGCGTGCAGTTGCTGAACTACGCCACGAAGAACCTCGACAACGTGGTGATCGGCCAGCAGCTCGGACCCGCGGCGCTGGGCCAGTACTCGCGGGCCTACGCGCTCTACCTGCTGCCGATGCAGCAGCTCAACGGCACCCTCGGACGCGTCGCGCTCCCGGTCCTGAGCAAGCTGCAGGACGACCCTGAGCGCTTCCGCCGCTACACGCGCGGCGCCCTGATGATCATCGGGTACCTCACGATCCCGGTCTACGCGGTCGCCGCGGCCGTGTCGTCGCCGCTCGTCGCGATCCTGCTCGGCCCGGGGTGGGAGGAGGCGGCGACGCTCTTCAGCATCCTCGCCCTCGCGGGCATCGCCCAGGCCATCGGGAGCGTGCTCGGCTGGCTGTACCTCACGCTCGGACGCGCGCACAAGCAGCTGCTCTTCTTCGTGATCACGCGGCCGATCCTCATCGCCGGCTACTTCGTCGGCATCTGGTGGGCGGGCGTCGAGGGCCTCGCGCTCGTGTTCGGCGTGCTCTCGCTGCTCCTGCTGATCCCCGAGCTCGTCTACGCGACCTCGGGCACGTTCATGCGGGTGCGCGACATCCTCGCCCCGATCGCCCGGCCGCTCGTGCTCGCCCCGTTGTGCTTCGCTGCGGCGTTCGCGGTGGAGCGGGCGACCGACGGGATGCCCGCAATCCTGCAGCTCGTGCTCGGCGTCGCGGCCGGCGTCGTGCCGCTCCTCGCGTCGCTCGCGATCCCCGCGTACCGCAGGGACCTCGCGCAGATCGTGGGCTTCGTGAAGCAGGTGCGCAAGCCGGCCCGCACGGCGCCGGCATCGGATGCCGCGGCATCGGGCTCGGCGGAACCGGACGAGCCGACCGGGGAGTCGTCAGCGGCGGCGCGCAGCGATGTCGACGAGGTGATCCTCGACGACGCCGAATTGGCCAGGGAGCGGAAGGCGGAACCATGACGAGCACCTCGATGCGAGGCCGGGCCGGGCGTCTCGCCCGGGTCGGCGTCGCGACCCTCGCCCTCGGCGTCCTCGCGGGTTGCGCCTCGAGCGCGGCCTCGGCGCCCGACCTCGAGCAGCTCGAGCCGCCGGCCGCCGCGCCCGAGGTCGTGACGCTCGGCATCCTCGGCGACTCGATGTCGCTCGGCGTGAACGCGTGCCAGGAGCCGGGGCAGTGCGCCGAGGTGTCGTGGTCGGGCGGCACCGACCCCGCGGTCGGCTCGATCGCGCTCCGGCTCGCCGCGGCATCCGGTGTCGAACCGAAGGTCGTGAACGCAGCGAAGGACGGCGGCGACGTCGGGGACGCGCTCGACCGCGTCGACGAGGTCATCCAGGCCGGTCCGCAGCTCGTGACGGTGCTGCTCGGCGGGAACGACGCCTGCAAGCCGACGCTCGAGGAGATGACGCCCGCCGCCGAGTACGAGGTGCAGCTGACCGAGCTGTTCGGCCGGCTGAACGCCGAGGCGCCCGACGCGACGATCCTGGCGCTGTCGGTCCCCGACCTGTACCGCCTGTGGGACATCGGCCGTGCCGACCCGCGGGCCGTGCAGACGTGGAACAGCAGCCCGTCGTGCTCGAACCTGCTCGGCGACGCCGACGACGACTCGGCCGAGGCGACGGCGCGGCGCGACGCCGTCGCCGCGCGCGTCGACGAGTTCAACGCGGCCATCGCGCGGGTGTGCGCGGCCGCCGAGCGGTGCATCGACGACGGAGGAGCGGTGTTCGCCTACGACTTCTCGGCGGACGAGATCTCGGGGATCGACTTCTTCCACCCGTCGGTGGCCGGACAGCGCGTGATCGCACAGCTCGCATGGGAAGCACTCGAAGGGGGATCGCAATGACGACCATGCTCGTGGCCATCTCGGGGGGCCATCTCGCTCAACTGCACATGCTCGCGCCGCGGATCGTCGGCTCCGACCACGTGGTCTGGATGACCGACGACACGGCGCAGAGCCGCTCGCTCCTCGAGGGCGAGCACGTCTACCACGTGCCGACGCGGCCGCCGCGGGACACGCTCGGCGTGCTCCGCGACACCCGCATCGCACAGCGCGCCTTCGCCGAGCACCGGATCGAACGCGTGGTGAGCTCGGGTGCCCAGATCGCGCTCTCCGCGCTCATCCCGGCGCTGCTGCACCGGGTGCCGTTCAGCTACGTCGAGAGCGCGACCCGCGTGACCGACCTCTCGACGACGGGCCGGCTCGTCGACCACATCCCGTCGGTGCGGCGCTACGTGCAGTACCCGAACCGGGTCTCGGTGCGCTGGCAGTACGCGCTGTCGGTCTTCGACGGCTTCCGCGTCGAGCGCGCGCCCGAGCGGCCGATCACGCGGGCGGTGGTGACGGTCGGCGGCAACGGCGACTACGGCTTCCGACGCCTCGTCGAGTCGGCGCAGCGCGCGCTGCCCGACGACGCCCGGGTGCTCTGGCAGACCGGGTCGACGGATGCCTCGGGGCTCGACATCGATGCCGTGGCCTCGGTGCCGTCGGCGACCCTCTCGGAGGAGCTCGCCGCGGCGGACGTCGTGATCGGGCACGCCGGAACGGGGACCGCGCTCGCGGCGCTCAGCGCGGGCAAGGTCCCGGTGCTCTCGCCGCGATCGGTCGAGCTCGGCGAGCACGTCGACTCGCACCAGGACGACCTCGCGCGGTTCCTGTCCGACCGCGGCCTCGCCGTGGTGCGCCCGGCCGACGAGATCACGCTCGACGACCTGCGCGAGGCGTCGCGCTGGCAGGTCACCCGGCGCGACGACCTCGAGCCCGTCGCGATCTGACGCGTCGCGGCCGGGCGGTCCCTCGGGCCCGCCCGGGCGTCGCCACCCCTGCAGCCGACCGGAAGGAGCGCCGTGCCCGACCTGAGCGTCGTCGTCGTCAACTACAACACGAGGGATGCCACGTCGGCGTGCCTGCGCTCCGTGGTGCAGGCGGCATCCGCCGTCGACCTCGAGCTCGTCGTCGTGGACAACGGCTCGACCGACGGCAGCGCGGCGGCGTTCGCGTCGCGGTTCCCCGATGCCGTGATCGTCGACGCGGGGGAGAACCTCGGCTTCGCGCGCGGCGTGAACCGGGGCGCCCGCTCGGCCACCGGTTCGTGGCTGCTGCTGCTCAACCCCGACACCCTCGTGCTGCCCGGGTCGCTGCGCGCTCTGCTCGACTTCGCGGAGGCGCACCCCGAGTACGGCGTGTACGGCGGCCGCACGCTCCGACCCGACGGCGGCGTCGATCCGAGCTCGTGCTGGGGCGCGCCGAGCCTCTGGTCGCTCGCCATGTTCGCCACGATGCTCTCGACGGCGTTCAAGCGGTCGCGCGTGTTCGACCCCGAGTCGCTCGGCGCCTGGGACCGCGACTCCGTGCGCGAGGTGCCGATCGTCACCGGATGCCTCCTGCTCATCCGACGCGCGGATTGGGAGCGACTCGGCGGCATGGACGAGGACTACTTCCTGTACGGCGAGGACGCGGAGTTCAGCCTCCGGGCGGGCCGCGCGAGCCTCCGGCGCGTCGTCGTGCCCGAGGCCGTGATCGTGCACGAGGTCGGCGGCTCCAGCGACGCGGGCGGCGAGAAGGGCTGCATGGTCATGGCGGGCAAGGTGACGCTCCTGCGCAAGACGTGGTCGCGGCCCGGTGCCGCCGTCGGGGTGTGGCTGCTGCTCGCCGGGGTCGGCGTGCGCGCGGCCCTCGAGACCGTGACGCGGCGCGCGCGAGCGCCGTGGCGCACGGTGTGGCGGCGTCGGGCGGACTGGCGGGAGGGCTACCCGGCCGCCGAGGCGACGCTGTTCGGGCGGGAGGTCGTGCCGGTCTGACCGAGCACCCAGCCGCGCACCTCGTCGAGGAACCGGTCGGTGTCGAACGCGAGCGCGCGCCGGCGCGCCGCCGCCCGGTCGATGCCTTCTGCCGCGGCGACCGCCGCCTCGAACCCGGCGGGATCGTCGGGATCGAAGTGCACGCCTGAGGCCCCGTCGACCACGGACTCCGCGGCGCCGCCGACGCGGTTGGCGAGCACGGGGCATCCCGCCGCCATCGCCTCGACGGGCATGATGCCGAAGTCCTCGATCGGCGGGAACACGAAGGCCAGCGCGCGCTGGAACAGCGCGCGCATCAGCTCGTCGGAGACGCGCCCGAGCAGGTGCACCGGCACGCTCGCAGATGCCGCGAGGGCCTCGAGCCGTTCGCGTTCGGGCCCCGAGCCGGCGATCACGACCGGGATCCCGAGCCGCTCGCCCATGCGGATCACGGCGTCGTGGCGCTTGTAGGGCACGAGTCGCGACGCCGCCATGAGGAATCCGCGCTCGGGCAGGGACGCGAGGAGGTCCTGCTCGGCGGGGGTGGCGCGCGCCGCCCAGTCGGGCACGGCGGCGATCGCGGCCGCGTCGACCGGCGGGTGGATGACGCGGGCGTCCCGGTCCCAGGCGCGGCGGATGCGCTCGCGCACGAACGCGCTGTTCGCCGCGATCGAGCCCGACGCTCTCGAGGCGCGCCGGTCGACGCCGCGGAGGTACGACCGCGCGACGCCCGCCAGGGGACTCGCGGTGCGGCCGTCGAGGCCGGGCTCCCAGAGGTAGCGCGCCGGCGTGTGCACGTAGGAGAACTTCGGCACCCCGCTCCGGGTGCCGAATCCGGCGTGGTGCGCGAACACGTAGCTGCTCGTGAGCACCCACTCGGGCTCGGCGTCGCCCCAGCCGCGTCGCCACGTGGGCGACATGAGCGGCAGCGCGAGCGCCTTGCGGCCGCGGAGCGGGGTGCGCGCGAGCCACGACTCGTCGACCGTGTCCGCGGGGAACCGCGTGGGGTCGTCGTTCCACAGGCACGCGACCCGCGACTCGGGGAACGCGAGTCGCATCGCGTCGAGCACCTGCTCCGCGCCGCCCGTCTCCTCGATCCACTCCTGGACGATCAGTCCCGCCACCCGTGCCTCCGTTCAGAACGCCGCAGAACGCTTCAGTACGCGCCGTTGCTCCCGACGACCGCGCGCACGGTCTTCAGGAGGATCACGAGGTCGCCCGTGATCGACCAGTTCTCCACGTAGTAGAGGTCGATCTTCACGCTCTCGTCCCACGAGAGGTTCGACCGGCCGCTCACCTGCCAGAGCCCCGTGATGCCCGGCTTCGTGAGGAGCCGGCGGTTCACGTCCTCCTCATAGCGCTCCACCTCGCTCGGGAGCGGCGGGCGTGGGCCGACGAGGCTCATGTCGCCGATCACGACGTTCCACAGCTGCGGCAGCTCGTCGAGCGAGTACCGGCGCAGCGTGCGCCCGAACGGGGTCACACGGGGGTCGTCGTGCAGCTTGAAGAGCACGCCGTTGCCCTCGTTGCGGTCCTGCAGCTCGCGCAGGCGGGCCTCGGCGTCGGTGACCATCGAGCGGAACTTCAGCATCGTGAAGCGGCCGCCGTGCGCCCCGACGCGCTCCTGGCGGAAGAGCACTGGCCCGTCGCTCGAGAGCCGAACGCCCACCGCGATCGCGGCGAAGAGCGGGCCGAGCAGCACCACGGCCGTGCCGGCGACGACGACGTCGAAGAGGCGCTTCATGGCGTGCGCGAAGCCCGAGTACTGGGGCAGGTCGACGTGCACCATCGGCAGGCCGTTGATGGGCCGGAGGTGGATGCGGGGGCCGGCGACGTCGGTGAGCCGGGAGACGAGGATGAGCTCGGTCTGCGAGTTCTCGAGGTCCCAGCCGAGGCGCCGGATGGTCGCGCTGCCGCCCGGCAGGTCGCCCGCGACGATGACCGCGCGGGTCCGCGTGCGCTTCGAGGTCGCGGCGAGGTCGTCGAAGTCGACCGTCGGCAGGTCGATCCGGCTCGCCTGCGTGGTGCGCGCGGAGCCGGCGAACGTCGCGCCGATCGCGCGGTAGCCGACCCGGTACTGCCGCCGCAGCTCGTCGACGACGCGCGCCACGTCGTCGGGGCGGCCGACGATGATCGAGCCCGTCGTGCAGCGTCCGACGCGGCGCATCCGGTGCAGGATCCAGCGCCAGGCGACGCGTCCGCCCAGGAGCAGCACGAGGCCGAGCGGCAGCGCGACCGCGAGGTAGCCGCGCGCGATCTCGATCTGGAGCAGGAACGCGACGACGGCGAGCGTGCCGAACGTGATGAGGGTCGCGTTGACGACGCGCTGGTACTCGACCGTGCCCGTGCCGATGTTGCGGATCATCCGCGAACGCGTCGCGGACAGGGCGATGAGCCACACGGCGGCGATCGCCGCGCCGAGCGAGAGGTACGCCACGTCGCTCACGGGCGTCGCGGCGCCGAGCGCGGTGGTGCGGAACCGCACGAACTGCGCGACGAGGAGCGCGACGACGATGCCCGCGGCATCCGTCACCGCCAGCGCGAAGACCAGCCGGTGCCGCCAGCCGAGCTTGCGCGGCTGCGACGCGACGCGCTGCCCCACGGCGGCGGCCCGGTCGAGCAGCCGGTCGGCGGGCGGGCCCGCGAGCGTGATCGTGTCTGCCTCTGCGGTCAACTCGCGCTCCCCCCTCGGCGGCCTCGTGCACCCGCTCGGGCGAGGTGGGTCGATGCAGGGAGCGACCACCGTGACCCGTCCGATTCCGGCTGCGGTGCAGGCGGTCGTCGCCTGTGTTGCGAGGGCGGTCGACGGTGGCGCTCACGTGCCGTTCGGGCGGTTCGCAGCGGTTCCCCGGATGCTGCGGCCGATCGTCCTCTGCGGCGATGCTAGCCGCGCGGCACGGGCGCCCGGAACCCGGTCGGCGTGCAGTTCACAGGCTCTTCAGGCGGCCGATACATGATCGACACACTGGGGGACGCGAGGCCCTCCGTTCGGGGGACAGCGGCGGGCGGATCAGCTCCTGGCGAGGGCGAAGACGCGCTCGTGCCGCGCCGCCCACGAGTTGCCGGCGATGAACGCGGTGCGCTCCGTCTCGGCTGCGCGACCGAGGGCGAGGGCGTCGGGCACGACGTCGGCGAAGTCGTCGACGGTGGACACGAGCAGCACCCGGTCGTCGATGCCCCGCACCGGCGGCAGGTCGGTGGCGATGACGGGCGCCCCGGCCGCGAGGTACTCGTAGACCTTGAGCGGGCTCATCGCCTCGGTGAGCGGCGTGCGACGATGCGCGAGGAGGCAGAGGTCGGCGTTGCGGAGCGTCGCGACGAGCTCGGCGCGGCCGACGCTCGGGTGCACGTGCACGTTCGGCAGGGAGGCGAGCTCGGCCACGTAGGCGGGGTCGGGCAGCGGACCGAGGAGCACGACCTGCAGGTCGGGCCGGCGCCGCGCGAGGTCGGCGATGCCCGGCACGTCGAGGCGGGAATCCAGCGTGCCGACGTACACGGCCCTCGGGCCGGGCAGCGCGGCGAACCAGTCGGGCGCTGCGGGCAGGGGCCCCAGCCATTCCGACGGCTCGACGCCGTTCGGCACGACCTCGTGCGGGCCAGTCGGCGCGATGCGGTCGATGATCTCGGCCGACACCGCGGCAACCGGGCGGCCCGACTCGGCGATCCGGCGGTACGCGTCGCGGTAGGCGGGCCAGTACGCCTCGCGCGCCGGCGAGCTCGACCAGTCGTCGCGGGCGAAGAAGGTCACGCCGCTCGCCCAGTCGAACGGGGCGAAGCCCGCGACGAGGGGGTTCGTCGTGATGGCGTAGGGATCCACGAGTCCGAGCTTCCGCGCCGCGCGGAGCAGCGAGCGGTCGTAGGCGCGGTACGCCGCGGCGACGGCGGGCACGTCGGTCGGGTCGTCGCGGCGCGCCCGGGCGGGGCGATGCAGCGACATCCGCCCGCTCGACGGGAACGGCGCGTCGCGGTCGAGGAGCGGCGTCGCGGCGACGCGCGGGAACCACCGGAACGGGTTCGCGACCAGCAGGCGCCGCACCTCGGGGCTGTGCATGAGGCTCGCCAGGATGCGGTCGGGCGGGCGCATCATGCCCCGCCGCACGGCGTCGGAGTACGTCTCGTAGCTGAAGGTGAACACGAAGTCGGCGGCGCCACGGGGCGCGGATGCCGCGCCGACCCCGATCGGGTAGGCGCCCGTGTCGACCCGCTCGCTCATGCGGCCAGCTGCCTGATGAGCCGGGCCGGCGCGCCCGCGACCACGGTCCTCGGTGGCACGTCCTCGCGCACGACCGAGTTGGCGCCGACCACCGCGCCCGCGCCCACGGTCACGCCCGGCATGATGACCGCGTTCTGGCCGAGCCAGGCGCCGCGGCAGATGCGCACCGGGGACACCCGCACGAGCGGCTGGTCCCTGATGAACGTGTCGGGCTCGTCGAACCCGTGGGTGTGGTCGGAGATGTACACGCCGCGCGCCATGGCGACGCCGTCCTCGATCACGACGCTGCGCACCGCCGAGATCGAGGTCTCGTTCATGCGGACGCGGTCGCCGATGACGATCACCGGACCCGGCTCGTCGAGGCGAGGGACGATGAGCCACGATCCCGGGCCGATGAGCACGTCGGAGCCGATGGCGATGCGATCGGCGTTGCCGACGCGGAACGGGAGCAGGATGCGCGTGCGAGCGCCGAACCGCGCGAATCCGGTCGCGGCGATCCGCGAGAAGACCGCATCGCGTGCGCGCTGCGCCAGCAGCAGCAAGTCCAGACCGTTCACTTCCGCCCTCCCCGGGCCGGCGTCGGGGGACATCCTCCCGGGCCGGTGTTCGCACCGAGAGGTCCGTCATCGGCAGCCGCCAGCCCGACCAGCGTATCCGCGGACGCACCGCCGACACCGTGGCGGGACGGATTGTTTACCCGCAGGTAACAGGGCGGCTCCATTCCGTCGCCCCCGAGTTGGGGGTACGGCGCCACCGAGTTGTAACACCCGTGCAACACCGCGCGTGCTCGCCGTTCAAACACCGGCCATAGGCTCGCCGGACCGAATGGGGGACGGTGCGCAGTGCGATCGCCCCTCGGCCGACCAGCGGAGGGACCAGCGTGACCCCGAACAGCACCTTCCTCGACGCCATGCGCGACGCGGCGGCGGCCGCCGGCGACGCGCGCGGGTTCCGGTTCTACGACACTCCGACGGACTCGACGTTCGCCTCGTACGCCGCGCTCGAGCGACGGGCGATGGCGGATGCCGCGGCGCTCGCCGGCGCCGGACACGCGCCGGGCGACGTGGTCGTGCTCGCCTTCGAGCCGGGGCTCGGGTTCATCCGGGCGCTCTACGCCGTCT
Organism: Agromyces sp. NPDC055661; assembly: GCF_053618135.1. Classification (NCBI taxonomy): domain Bacteria; kingdom Bacillati; phylum Actinomycetota; class Actinomycetes; order Micrococcales; family Microbacteriaceae; genus Agromyces; species Agromyces sp. NPDC055661. Next base: position 533,968 of record NZ_JBSHHC010000001.1, on the reverse strand, counting down.
TCTACGCGGGACTCGTGGCGTCGCCCGTGCCGGTCGCGGCCATGCGCCGGCCCGAGGCCGCGGTGCGACGGCTCGAGGCGATCGTGCGCGACGCGGGCAGCCGGCTCGTGCTCACTGAGGGGACAGCCCTCGCGCCGCTCGGCCTCGAGCCCGGCGCCTCGGTCGGCGGCGCGCGGATCGCGATGCTCGGGTCGCGTGAGCGGGACGAGCCGGGCGCCACGACCTCCGAGTGGATCGCGCCGCGAATCACGTCCGACTCCCTCGCGATCCTGCAGTACACGTCGGGATCCACGGGCACGCCGAAGGGCGTGATGGTGAGCCACGGCAACCTCGTCGCCAACGAGGCCGCGATCACCGGCGCCACCGGCATCACGGCGGAGTCCCGCACCATGGGGTGGCTGCCGCACTACCACGACATGGGCCTCGTGGGGCAGCTGCTGCAGCCCATCTCGGTCGCCGCCGACAGCGTGCTCACGTCGCCGAGCCAGTTCCTGCGGCGTCCGAACCTCTGGCCGACCCTGCTCACCCGCCACCGGTCGACGCACACGGTCGGTCCCGACTTCGCCTACGCGCTCTGCACACGGCTCGTCACCGACGAGCAGCTCGCGTCGCTCGACCTCTCCGCACTGGAGGGCGTGATCACCGGTGCGGAGCCGGTGCGCGCCGGCACGCTCGCGGCGTTCGCGGAGCGGTTCGCCCCGACGGGCTTCCGGGCGCGCGCATTCATCCCCGCCTACGGCATGGCCGAGACGACGCTGCTCGTCACGGCGAGCGTGCGCGACGATGCGGTGTCGGCGGTGCACGCCGACGCCGGCGCCCTCGAGCGCGGCGAGCTGCGAGCGGCGGCGCCGGGCGAGCGCGCGGTCGCGCTCGTCTCGTGCGGACCGCCCGCCGCCGGCCACGAGGTCGCGATCGTCGACCCGCAGACGGGCGGCCGCGCCGAGCCCGACGCGATCGGCGAGATCCTCGTGCGCGGGCCGAGCGTCGCGCAGGGCTACTGGCATCGGCCGGATGCCACGGACGAGACGTTCGGCGCCGCGATCGCGGGCGAGACCGACGATCGCGCCTGGCTCCGCACCGGCGACCTCGGCGCGCTCCTCGACGGGGAGCTCGTCATCACCGGCCGCATCAAGGACCTCATCATCATCCGCGGCCGCAACCTCTACCCGCAGGACCTCGAGCACGCCGCGGCGAGCGTGCTGCCCTCGGGATGCCTGAGCGCCGCGTTCGAGGGAACGGTGAGCCAGCCGCTCGTCGGGCTCGTCGCCGAGGTCGACGCGGCGCGCGCGGCGCCCGGCGACCTCGCCGACCTCGCCGAGCGGCTCCGCCGTTCGGTCGCCGAGGAGTTCCTGCTGCCCGAGCTCGGCGTGGCGCTGATCCGCAAGGGCACGCTGCCCCGCACCACGAGCGGCAAGGTCCAGCGAGGGCTGGCCCGGTCGCTCCTGGCCGACGAGCGGCTCGCGACCGTGCACACGCTCGGCTTCGAGCGGGCGGGCGCCGGATGAGCGTCGTCACGGAGTTCGAGCGGTTCCTGGGCGACCCGCGGGACGCGGCATCCGTCATCGGCGCCGACCGGTCGGTGGCGCTCGACGAGCGCCGCGAGTTCCCGGGCGAGGCGATCGCGGCCATCGACGGATGGGGGCTGCAGCGCTGGTACGTGCCCGGGGCGCACGGCGGCGAGCTGCGCGACCTCCTCGTCCCGATGCGCATGATCCGCGCCATCGCACGACGCGATCTCACCGTCGCGGTCGCGCACGGGGTGACGTTCCTCGGTGCAGTCGGCGCCTGGATCGCCGGCGGCCCGGTCGCCGGGGTCATGGCCGGGCTCGTGCTCGACGGCGGACCCGTGTCGTGGGGCCTCACCGAGCGGGGGCGCGGCTCCGACCTCTCGAGCACCGCCAGCACGGCCGCCATCGGCGAACGCGTCGTGCTCGACGGCGAGAAGTGGCCGATCAACAACGCGACCCGGGGTCGAGCGATGACGGTGCTCGTGCGCAGCTCCGACCAGCCCGGCCCGCGCGCGCTCTCGCTCGTGCTGCTCGACAAGCGCCGCGTCGACGAGGGCACGCTGCGCACCCTGCCCAAGGTCGCCACGCACGGCACGCGCGGCGCCGACATCAGCGGACTCGCCCTGCAGCGCGCGACCGTCGACGCCGACCAGCTCATCGGCGAGCCGGGCCACGGCCTCGAGACCGTGCTCAAGAGCCTGCAGCTCACCCGGCCACTCACGACGCCGCTCTCGGTCGGGGCGGCCGACCACGTCGTCGACGTGGCGCTGCGGTTCGCGCTCGAGCACCGCAGCGCGGGGCACCGCGTCGCCGACCTGCCGTCGGCGCGGGCGACGCTCGGCACCGCCATCGCCGATCAACTCCTCGCCGAGTCGGTGATGGTCGCCGCCGCACGCGAGATGCACCACGCGACGCACGAGATGGCGCTCGTGAGCTCGCTGGCGAAGTTCCTCGTGCCGTCGACCGTCGACCGAATGGTGCGCGACGTCACGCCGCTGCTCGGGCCGTGGGCGCAGGTGCTCGGCATCGGAGGGGCGGGGGAGTTCCAGAAGGTCGCGCGCGACAACCGCGTGGTCGGCATCTTCGACGGCAACTCGATGGTCAACCTCAACATGATCGTCAACGAGTTCGGCACGATCTCCCGACCCGACGAGCCGGCGGATGCCGCGGCGCTCGTCGCCTCGTTCCGGCACGACGCGGCGCCCGACGGGTGGCTCGATCCGACCCGCCTCCGGCTCGTGACCCGTCGCGGCTCCCGGCTCCTGCGCGCGCTCCCCGGCCTCGTCGAGCTCCTCGCGAGCGGCGGCGCGTCGGGCGGCACGACCTCGGGAACCGATGCGACCGTCGGGGTGGCGCGGCGCATCGCGGCCGAGTACGAGCGGGTGGTCGTCGAGGCCGGCGCCGCGCCGCGGGAGGCGATGCCGAGCGCGCGGTCGTTCGAGCTCGCCGAGCGCGTCGCGCTGTGCTTCGGGGCGTCGTGCGCGATCGCGGTCGGGCTCGCCGCCGCGGACGCCGGCACCGCGGCATCCGATGCCCGCCTGCTCGCCGTGCTGGAGCGACTCGCGGCGCGGCTCGGCCTCATCGACCAGGTCGCGGCGACCGGGTCGGCCACCCGGCTCGCCGGACTCGCGCTCGAGGCCGCCCAGGCCGGCTCCCGCGTCTCGGTGCTCGACGATCGGACGGAGGCCGCATGAGCCTCGACCGCCTCGACGCCGCGCCGAGCGTCGCTCCCATGCCCGACGGCCTCGACGTGCTGTTCGGCGACCCTCGCGAACCCGGTCCGTTCGACCACGCCGCGATCGTCGCCGACGACGAAGCCCGCCGAGTGAGCGACGTCGCGGGCGCGCTGCTCGACGAGTGGGACGCGGCTGCGGACGCCGTGCCGGTCGCCCTCGGCGGACGCTGGGGCTCCACCGAGGAGCTCGTGCGACGCTGGCGACCGGTGTTCCGACGCGACCCGGCGCTCGGCCTCGCGCACGGGCTCTCGACGTTCGCCGCCGCGCTGCCGGTCTGGATCGCCGGCGACGAGTCGCAGCGGACCGAGGTCGCGGCGCGGCTCCTGCGTGGCGAGCGCCTGGCCGCCACGCCGCCGGCGTTCCTCGGCGACGCCCAGGGCGAGGGCGTGGGCTGCGCCGCCGACCTCTACGGCGACCGCTGGCTCGTGCGCGGCGTGCAGCGCTTCGTCGACGACGCCGACCGGGCCGAGTCGATGCTCGTCGTCGCGCGGACCTCCGCCGAGCCGGGTCCGGGCAGTCGGTCGCTGCTGCTCTGGCGCGCGGATGCCGCGACCCGCCCCGCGGTCGACGTCTCGCAGCGCGTGGCGACCGGCGGCCTCCGCGGACTCCGCGTCGGGAACGTCGAGTTCCATGACCTGCCGGTGCCCGTCGACCGAACGATCGGGAGCCGGGGGAGTGCCGCCGCGACCATCGGCGCGGCCGAGCAGGTGACGCGGGCCGTGATCCCGGCACTCGCGGTCGCGACCGTCGGCGCCTCGGCCGAGCTCGCCGTGCGCTACGGCGCGGAGCGGTCGCTCTACGGCGGCTCGGTCCTCGACCTCCCGCAGTCCCGCGCGCTCCTGGCCGGTGCGGTCGCCGACCTCCTCGTCGCGGACGCGCTCGCCTCGGTCGCGGTGCGCGCCCTGCACGTCGTGCCGAAGGGCTGTCGCGTGCTCACGGCCCTCTCGAGCGTGGTGGTCATGGAGCTCCTGTCCTCGGCGATGCAGGACCTCTCGGTGCTGTTCGGCTCCACGTTCTACGCCCGGGTCGCCCCCTACGACGTGTTCGAGAAGCTCCTCCGCGACGTCGGCACGCTCACCGTGCGCAACGGCAGCCCGGCCGAGCTGCTCGGTGCCGCGCTCGCGCACCTGCCCGCCTGGATCGAGCGCTCGCGCGACGGGGGCGCCGATCCCGCCCTGTTCCGGCTCGGCGCACCGCCCGCCCCGATCCGCCTCGACCGGCTCGCGTCGCGGGCCGGTTCGGGGGACCCGGTCGGCGGCTCGTTGCACGATGCCGGGGTGCGTGCGGCGTTCGCGCCGGGCAGCGCCGAGCTCGCGACGCTCGAGCGCCTCGCCGACACGGTCGCCGCGCTCCGCTGGGAAGTCGCGGCACTGCCTCCGCCCCAGGCGCGCGCGGATGCCGCGCCGCCGGCGCTCGCCGTCGCGCACCGCGTCGCGCTCGCGCTCGCCGCCGCCGCGTTCGCCGGGGTCGGCGCCGCGGCCGACGACGCCTCCGCCGCGGCAGACCCCGTGATCCGCGAGGCGTGCCTGCGTCGCATCGAGGACCGGCTCGCCGGCCGCGTGGGGCCGCTCGAGCCCCACCTGGTGGAGCACGTCGTGGCGTACGCCGCGGATCGGACCGAACGCGGCATCCGACTCGACCTGTCGGCCGCCGGAATGACCACGCCCACTCGGGCGGAGGAAGGAGACACCCCATGACCACCACGGATGCCGCGACGATCGAGGCCTGGCTCGAGGGCCGGGTCGTCGCCTACGGCAAGGTCGAGGCCGACTCGTTCACGGCCGACACCCCGCTCGCGGAGCTCGGGCTCGACTCGGTGTACGCGCTGACCCTGTGCGGTGACATCGAGGACGCGTTCGACCTCGAGGTCGACCCGACCATCGTCTGGGACCACCCGACGATCCGGTCGCTCGCGCACGGGATCTCGGAACGGCTCGCCGCCGCCGCGTGAACGCGCCCACGACCGCGGTCGCCGTCACCGTCGCGTCCGTCGAGGGGGTCACCGCCACCGGCGTGCGCTGGCGGATGGGGTCGTGGCGTGCGGCGGGCGACGTGCGCGGGCGGCACTTGCTGGCACGGCGCTGGGCCCGCGAGCTCGTCACCGGGCGCCTCGGGCGCGACTGGGAGGGGTTCGCACCCAGCGAGCCCGGGCGCAAGCCGCGCCTGCTCGGACCGCCCGGCGTGGACGTGAGCATCTCCCACGGCGACGACACGCTCCTCGTCGCGGTCGTCGGGTCGGGGCTGGTGGGCGCCGACGTCGAGGACGAGCCGTTCGCGGCCTTCCAGGCACCGTCGCTCGTGCGCCGGATGTGCTCGCCGGCGGAGCTCGCGGAGCTCGCGGCGCTCGCCGGGCTCGACATGCCGTGGGCGCTCCGGCGACGCATCCTCGCCAGCGCGTGGACCGTCAAGGAGGCGACGCTGAAGGCGCGCGGCGTCGGGCTCGCGGAGGACCCGCGGTCGGTCGAGGTGGACCTCGCCGCCCTCGCGGCCGGGGGAGCGGCATCCGGGCCGGCGGTCGCCATCGTGCACCTCGTCGACGGACGGGCCGCGGTCGAGCACCCCGGGAACGACGGAGCCCCCTCCGCGTGGGAGGGGGCTCCTGGTGGTCGGGGTGACAGGATTTGAACCTGCGACCTCTTCGTCCCGAACGAAGCGCGCTACCAAGCTGCGCCACACCCCGGTGCCCTCTCGGGCCTCAACAAGGATAGCCGAAAAAACGCGGCCCCCCGACCATGCGCCTACTCGGCGGGGACGAGCGTGAGCAACGTCGCCTCGGGCGGGCAGGCGAAGCGCACCGGCGCGTAGATCGACGTGCCGAGGCCCGCCGACACGTTGAGGTACGCGGTGCGCAGCCCGTGCCGCCAGAGGCTCAGGCCCTTGACCTGCTGCCGCGGGATGTCGCAGTTCGTGACGAGGGCGCCGAAGCCCGGCACGCACACCTGTCCGCCATGCGTGTGGCCGGCGAGCATGAGCTGTGCGCCGTGGTTCACGAACGAGTTGAGCACCCGCTGGTACGGCGCGTGGGCGACGCCCACGGTGACGGTGGGCCGACGCTCGCCGACGACGGATGCCGTGTCGGGCCACAGCTCGTCGCCGAGCGGGTCGTCGGCGCGCAGCTCGTCGATGGCCGCCGTGATGAGGTCGAGACGGTCGTATCCGCGGTGCGGATCGTCGACGCCGAAGAACTCGAAGTGCGTGCCGCGCAGGTCGAGGCTCGTCGCCGTGTTGTCGAGGTCGCGCCACCCGAGCTCCGCGAAGTAGGCGTGCAGCCCCTCGATGTCGAGCCGCTTCGCCCGCTGCACGACGCCCGACGGGCCGCCGAAGTACGTGAACGGGTTCTTGAGCGCTGGGCCGAAGTAGTCGTTCGAGCCGTTCACGAACACGCCGGGGATGCCGGCGAACGCGTCGAACGCGCGACGGATGCCGTCGAGGCCGCGCTCATGGCCGAGGTTGTCGCCCGTGTCCACGATGAGGTCGGGCTCGAGCGCCGCGAGCGAGCGGACCCACTCCTGCTTCTCGCGCTGCCACGGCGCCATGTGCAGGTCGGAGAGGTGCAGCACCCGGATCGGCTCGGCGCCGGCCGGGAGCACCGGGACGTCGGCCCGACGCAGCGTCCAGCGCGTGCGCTCGACGAGCGAACCCCAGGCGAACGCGGCGGCGCCCGCCGCGCCGATCGCGATGGCGATCCGCGCGGCGGGCGTCAGCGGGCGGGGGCTCAACCGTTCCCCGGCGCGTTGTTGCCGCCGCCACCACCGGAGTCGAACTGGACCGTGACGTCGTCGCCCTTCTTGACCGTGGTGTTCGGCGCCGGGTTCTGGCTCGTCACGGTGCCGGTCGGGTTGCCGCCGCCGCCCTTCATCTTGAGGCCGGCCGCATCGAGCGCCGCCTTGGCCTCGAGGGCGTTCATGCCGGTGAGGTCGGGAACGACGGTGCTGTTGCTGTTCCCGTTGCTCGTGAACACGCGGATCGTGGCGCCCTTGCCGGCCTGGCCGGACGGGTCCGTGCCGATCACCGTGCCGGCCGGCTGCTCGGAGTCCTGCTGGCCGCCGTCCTCGACGACGAACCCTTCGGCCTCGAGTGCGGCCTTCGCCTGGTCGAACGTGAGTCCGGCCACCGCCGGGATGTCGACGAGCACCTGCTTGAACGCCGCCGCATCGGGCTCGGGGAACGCGTCGCCGCCGTACTTGGTGTCGGCCAGCTCCATGATCGACGGCCAGATGCGGTGTCGCGCCGTGGCGGCGCTGCCGGAGTCGAAGCTCGTGTTCCTGAGGTTGGTGCGGTTGTCGCCACCGGTGACGTTGCCGACCCAGACCGCCGTGGCGACCTTGGTGCTGGCGCCGATCATCCAGGTGTCGAACGCGTTGTCGGTGGTACCCGTCTTGCCGATGTGCGGCACGCCCGTGCCCGGGTCGGACGCGGTGGCGGTGCCGCCGCTCGCGAAGGTCTGCTGCATCGCGTACTCCATGGCGTGCGCGACCTCGGGGGTCACGGACTGCGTGCACGTCGACGCCGGCGGTGCGACCTCCTCGCCGTTGCCCTTCACGATCTTGTCGATGGCGACGGGCGTGCAGGTGAGGCCGTTGTTGGCGATGCCGGCGAACGCCGCCGCCATGGTCACGGGGGCGACCTCCTGCGTGCCGAGCACGTCGGAGGGGTTCATGCCGAGCTCGCCGCCGTCGGCGCGGTGCACGCCGAACGCCTGGGCGGTCTGCTTGAGCTTGCAGAGGTCGAGCTGCGAGGCCATCGCGACGAAGCTCGAGTTCACCGACCACGCCGTGGCGTCGACCGCGTTGTTCGCGATGCGGCCGTCGTCGTTGCGCGGGTTCCAGGCAGGGCTCACCTGGAAGGTGCCGCCCTCGCAGCTGTTGTTGAACGTCGAGAACGCGCGGCGACTTCCGTTGAACGTCTCGCGCAGCGAGTGGCCCGCGTTCAGCCACTCAGCGAGCGTGAAGACCTTGTAGGTCGATCCGGGCTGGAAGCCCGCCGACCCGCCGTAGTCCTGGTCGGTGCTGTAGTTGATCGAGGTGTACTCGGGGCTCGTCGCCGCGACCTCGGGGTCTTCGGTGAACTTCTTGTTCTGCGCCATGAAGAGCACGCGACCCGTGCCCGGCTGCACCCCGACGGCCACGGAGCCCACGTCGAAGCGCGGGTCGGCGAACGGCACGTTCGCGGCGACGGCCGTCTCGGCCTTGTTCTGCAGCTCGAGGTCGAGCGTCGTGTAGACCTGCAGGCCCTCGGTCTGCAGCAGCTGGCGACCCTCGTCGACCTCGGGGGTGTTCGGGTCGTCGTAGTAGTTCAGGATGATGTTCTTGACGTAGTCGCAGAAGTACGCGCTGCCCGCTGCCGTCACGCAGCCCGTGCTGGGCTCGTGGATGGCGGGCGCGACCGGCTCCGCGATCGCGGCGTCGTGCTCCTCCTGCGTGATCTTCCCGCCCTTGAGCATCTCGTCGAGGATGTAGTCGCGGCGCTCCTTGTTCGCAGCGTACGGCGCGGGCTCGCCCTTGTCGTTCACCGTGTTCACGCCGTTGTCCTCGCTGTCGGGCTGGTCGAGGCGGAACTTCTCGGGGTGGTTGACGATCGCGATGAGGCTCGCGGCCTGCGCGAGCGTGACGTTCGCGGCCGTGGTGCCGTAGTAGTACTGGGCGGCCGACTCGATGCCGTAGACCCGCCCGCCGAACGCGGCGATGTTCAGGTAGCCCTTGAGGATGTCGTCCTTCGAGAACTTCTTCTCGAGCGCGATCGCGTACCGCATCTCCTTGAGCTTGCGCTCGGGGGAGGTCTCGGTCGCCGCGTCGTAGGCCGCCTGCTTGTCCTCTTCCGTCGTCGCCTCGCGCACGCCGTTGTTGATGAGCACGTTCTTCACGTACTGCTGCGTGATCGAGGAACCGCCCTGCACGTCCTTGTTCAGGATGTAGGTGCTGACCGCACCGCGGATGGTGCCCTGGATGTCCACCCCGCCGTGCTCGTAGAACCGAGGGTCCTCACCGGAGACGGCGGCGTCCTTCACGTACTGGCTGATCGCGTCCCAGCCGACCTCCTCGCGGTTCTCGTCGAAGAACGAAGCGAGGAGTGCCTGCGAACCGTCGGGCTGGGTGGCGTAGATGTCCGTCTTCTGCGAGAGGTCGTCGATCTCGAGGTAGCCGGGGAGGTTCTCGAACATGGAGATGCCGTTGTTGGCGGCCATGCCGGTCACGGCGAGTGCCGGGGTCACCGCAGCGGTGACGAGAACGCCGGCGAGAGCGCTGAGGCCGACGAAGCCGAGGATCCCGGTGCCGACGTCGCTCATCGTACGTTTTTGGGCAGACATATAGTGGAGCTTAACAAAGAAGGCTGGCAAAACCCGCTATGCGGGCCGCCGGTCGCGCTCGCCTGCCGACACGCCGGTCTCCGCCGGATCCGTCGCGCATCGAAGCCATTCCACCCCAGTATCAGAGACGAGGAATCGCATGCCGGCCTGGGAGTACATCACCACCCCGCTGCTCATCCACAACACCGCGGCCATCCTGAACAACTGGGGATCCGAGGGCTGGGAGCTCGTGCAGATCGTGCAGGGGCCCGAGGGCGGCCTCGTGGCCTACCTGAAGCGTCCCGTCGGCGGCGAGTCGTCGGCCGCGGCATCCGCCGGCGCCGCCGCAGCCGCCCAGGCCGCCAAGCAGTTCGAGGGAGAGGCCTGATGGCCGCCGTGGAGGCGCGCCTCGCCGAGCTCGGCATCGAGCTCCCCGAGGTCGCCCCGCCCGTGGCCGCCTACGTGCCTGCGGTCGTCACCGGCTCCTTCGTCTACACGTCGGGCCAGCTCCCGTTCACGGCGGGCGCCCTGCCCGCGACGGGCAAGGTGGGCGACGGGCACGGGCTCGTCCCCGCCGACGATGCGAAGGAGTACGCCCGCACCTGCGCGCTCAATGCGCTCGCGGCGGTGCGCGCCGAGCTCGGCTCGCTCGACCGCGTCACGCGCATCGTGAAGCTCGTGGGCTTCGTGGCATCCGACCCGTCGTTCACCGGCCAGCCGGGCGTGATCAACGGCGCATCCGAGTTCCTGGGTGAGGTCTTCGGCGAGGCCGGGCGCCACGCGCGCTCCGCGGTGGGCGTCGCGGTCCTGCCGCTCGACGCGCCCGTCGAGGTGGAGCTCATCGTCGAGTTCGCGTAGTCGCGCGGGCGCACGTACCTGAGACGACGGATGCCGCGGCGGGAATGCTCCCGGCCGCGGCATCCGTGTCTCCGGCCTCAGGTCACTGCACCTGGCGCGTGATCGCGGTCATGACCGACGTGTCGGCGAGCGTCGTCGTGTCGCCGACCTGCCGGCCCTCGGCGAGGTCGCGCAGCAGGCGCCGCATGATCTTGCCCGAGCGGGTCTTCGGCAGCTCGTTGACGATGAAGACCTGGCGCGGGCGGGCGATCGCTCCGATCTGGGTCGCGACGTGCTTGCGCAGCTCCTCGGAGGCGACGGCGGGGTCGTCGATGTGCGAGACCTGGCTCGCCTTGAGGATGACGAACGCCACGACCGCCTGGCCGGTGGTCTCGTCGGACGCGCCGACGACCGCGGCCTCGGCCGTGTAGGGGTGCGCGACGAGCGACGACTCGATCTCGGCGGTCGACAGGCGGTGCCCCGAGACGTTCATGACGTCGTCGACCCGGCCGAGCAGCCAGATGTCGCCGTCCTCGTCGCGACGCGCACCGTCGCCGGCGAAGTACTTGTCGCCGAACTTCTCCCAGTAGGTCTCCTTGAACCGCTCGGGGTCGCCCCAGATGCCTCGGAGCATCGACGGCCACGGCTCGGTGATGACGAGCAGGCCGCCGCCCTCGCCCTCGACCGACTCGCCCTCGTCGGAGAGGATGTCGACCGTGATGCCCGGGATCGGGACCTGGGCGCTGCCCGGCTTGAGGTCGGTGACGCCCGGCAGCGCCGAGATCATGATGGCGCCCGTCTCGGTCTGCCACCACGTGTCGACCACGGGGATGGAGCCGCCGCCGATGACGTGGCGGTACCAGATCCACGCCTCGGGGTTGATCGGCTCGCCGACCGAGCCGAGCAGGCGCAGGGAGCGCAGGTTGAACTCGTGCGGGATCTGCCGGCCCAGCTTCATGAACGATCGGATGGCGGTGGGCGCCGTGTAGAGGATGGTGACGCCGTACTTCTCGACGATCTCCCACCAGCGGCCGGGATGCGGCGTGTCGGGCGTGCCCTCGTAGAGCACCTGGGTCGCGCCGTTCGCGAGCGGGCCGTACACGACATAGGAATGGCCGGTGATCCAGCCGACGTCGGCCGTGCACCAGTACACGTCGCGCTCGGGGTGGAGGTCGAACACGTTCCGGTGCGTGAACGCCGCCTGCGTGAGGTACCCGCCCGAGGTGTGCAGGATGCCCTTCGGCTTCCCGGTCGTGCCCGACGTGTAGAGGATGAACAGCGGGTGCTCCGCGCCGAACGCCTTCGGCTCGTGCTCGCCCGACGCCTGCGCCACCGTGTCGTGCCACCAGTGGTCGCGGCCGTCGACCCAGTCGACGTCGTTCTCGCCGCGGCGCACCACGAGCACGTTGCTCACCGTGCCGCCCTCGGCCTTCTGGAGCGCCTCGTCGACGACGGGCTTCAGGGGGAACACCTTGCCCTTGCGCCAGCCGCCGTCGGCAGTGATGACGACGGATGCCTCGGCGTCGTCGATGCGGGAGGCGAGGCTGTCGGCGCTGAAGCCGCCGAAGACGACCGAGTGCACGGCGCCGATGCGGGCGACCGCGAGCATCGCGACCACGGCCTCGGGGATCATGGGCAGGTAGATGGCGACGCGGTCGCCCTCGCCGACGCCGAGGTCGGTCAGCACGTTCGCGGCGCGCTTCACCTCGTCGGTGAGCTCGGCGTAGGTGACGTCGCGGGAGTCGCCGGGCTCGCCCTCCCAGTGGAGCGCGACGCGGTCGCCGATGCCGGCGGCCACGTGGCGGTCGAGGCAGTTGACGGCGACATTGAGCTCGCCGTCGTCGAACCACTTCGCGAACGGCGGGTTCGACCAGTCGAGGGTGCGGGTGAAGGGCTTCTCCCACTGGAGGAGCTCGCGGGCCTGGTCGGCCCAGAAGCCGAGGCGGTCGGCCGCGGCTGCTTCGTAGAGGCGTTCGTCGGCGACGGCCTGGGCGGCGAACTCGGGGCTCGGGCGGAAGCGCCTGATCTCCTCGAGCGCGTGATCGATCTGAACGGTCATGTTCTCCGGTCGCTCCTTCGCGATTGGTGCATCGGTTGGGTCGCCTGCCCCACCAGCACATTACCTCCCGTCGCCGAGCACCTCGTAACGGGTGGGTCACGCCGGGTCCCATACTCTTCCGAGCACCGACGGGAGCGGTTACTGTGCCTTTGCGCAGAGAAATCTGTACGTCCGCACAAATGGGGACAAATAATGCTTGCGCATCCTTCCCGAGGCCATACACTGGGTACCGCCCGAACACTCGTTTCGAGGCCTGCAGCGCTCGTGATTCCCCCCAATCCTTGCGCTGCCGAGGCGGCACCTGTTCCCCCCAATGGGTGCCGCCCCCTTTCGTTAAGGGCACCGCTCCGCATCCGTGCGGGAGCGATGCATCCGGAACGAGTCCTCCTCCACAACGACGTGGGGGAGGCTCCTTTCCCCACCAGCCTCCGGCGCGGCTCCGCGTCGTGACGCCGACCGTACGGTCGTTGCATGACCACCCCGTTCGTCGCGACGCCCTCCTGGCTCCGGTCGCCCGCGCCCGAGGCTGCGGATGCCGCGGGCGTCGGCGCCTCGGATGCCGCGGGCGTCGGCGCATCGGCGGCGGGCCTGCGCGGCGCGGCGACTCCTGACGACGCCGGCCCTGCCGCTCTCGTCTCCGATTCGCCCGGCACGGATGCCACGGCGGTCCCCGATGGCGCCGCGCTCGCCGCGCGCGTGAGCTCGGGCGGCATGCCCGACCTCTCGCTCCTCGGACCGCTCGCGCCGTTCGCCGCCGCCGGTCCCGTGACCGACCTCTTCGTGAACGGCGACCGCGGGCTCTGGATCGACCGCGGCTCCGGTGCCGAGCGGGAGCCCGCGTGGACGGCCGACGAGCCTGAGGTGCGCGCGCTCGCGATCCGGCTCATCGCGCGCGGCGGCCGTCACATCGACGAGGCGACGCCCGCGGTCGACGTGCGGCTGGGCGGCGGCGTCCGCGTGCACGCCGTGCTGCCGCCCGTCTCCACGCGCGGCACGGTCATCTCCGTCCGGGTGCCGCGCGTCGCGGGCTTCCCGCTCCGCGCACTCGCCGCGGCCGGCATGCTCGACGCCGCCCAGGAGGCGATGCTGCGCGACGCCGTCGCGAGACGGCGCAACCTGCTCGTCACCGGTGCGGCCGGCGCGGGCAAGACCACGCTGCTCGCCGCGCTCCTGTCGGAGGCCGACCCCCGCGACCGGATCGTGCTCATCGAGGACGTCGCCGAGCTGGCGGTCGACCACCCGCACGTGGTCTCGCTCGAGGCGCGGCAGGCGAACCTCGAGGGCACCGGCCGGCTCGGGCTCGACGCGCTGCTGCGCGAGGCGCTCCGGATGCGCCCCGATCGCCTCGTCGTGGGGGAATGCCGCGGCGTCGAACTGCGCGAGCTCCTGTCCGCACTCAACACCGGTCACGACGGCGGCGCCGGCACGCTGCACGCGAACTCCCTCGACGACGTGCCCGCACGGCTCGAGGCCCTCGGGTCCGCGGCCGGCCTCGATGCCCATGCGGTCGCGCGGCAGGCCGTGAGCGCGTTCGACCTCGTGCTGCACGTCGAGCGCGTCGACGGCCGCCGACGGCTGGCGGGCATCGGCCGCTTCGCCATGCGCGACGGGCGCCTGGCGGTGGTGGCGCAGTGACGGCCGCCCGAAGGCTTCGAGCCCGCCTCGCGTCGTGGCGACGTCGGCGCCCCGACGCGGTCGCCGAGCTCGACGCCGTCGCGGCGATCGCCGAGCGGCTCGCCGTGCTCCTGTCGGCCGGCGTGCCGGCGACCGTCGCGTGGTCGCACGTCGACGTCGCGCCCGTGGCCGGCCGAGGCGCCCGTGAGGTCGACCGTGATGAGGACGCGGCCGTGCTGCGCGCGGTCGCTGCGGCGGCGGCCGACGGGGAGTCCGTGCCGGCTGCGATCGCCGCCGCGCGTGCTGGGGCCGCCCGCACGTCGGTGCGATGGGCGCTCCTCGGCGCGGCCTGGGAGGTCGCCGTCGAGTCGGGCGCGCCGCTGGCATCGGGCCTGCGCGAGCTGGCCGGCGCGCTGCGTGACGAGGCGCAGCTCCGTCGCGAGGTCGGCAGCGCGCTCGCCGGACCGGTCACGAGCGCCCGGCTCGTGCTGGCGCTGCCGCTCATCGCCGTCGTGTTCGGCGCGGCGTTCGGATTCGACACGGTGGCCGTGCTGTTCGGCAATCCGGTCGGCATCGCCTGCGTCGTCCTCGGCGGCGGGCTGCTCTGGGCCGGCCGTCGCTGGAGCCGGCGGCTCGTGGCGACGGCGACCTCGTCCGAGGCGGAACGCGGGCTCGAGCTCGAGCTCGTCGCCATGGCGATGTCGGGCGGCGCCTCGGTCGAGCGCGCCCGTGCGATCGTCCGCGACGCGCTCGCGCCCGTCGGCACGACCGAGTCCGACGCGTCCGACGTCGACGGCGTCATCGCCGTGGCCGCGCGGGCGGGCGCGCCCGTCGCCGAACTCCTCCGCGCCGAGGCCGCTCGGCGGCGACGCACGGCCCGAGCGGATGGCGCGGCCAGGGCCGCGGCACTCGGCGTGCGCCTGATGCTGCCTCTCGGCGCGTGCGTGCTGCCAGCCTTCGTGCTGCTCGGCGTCGTGCCGCTCATCGTCTCCGTCGTGACCGGCACCCTCGGCGGTGCCGCATGACCCTCCCGACTCGTGCCGCCCGCCCGCCGGCCATCCGGCGCCAGAAGGAAGGAACACCACCATGCACCAGCACCCCGGCGACGCGCCGCCTACCGTCGCCCCCGTCGCCGGCCGCGACACCGCGGCCCCTGCCGTCCCGAGGAGCACGCCGCTGCGCCGCACGCTGCGCCGCTTCGCGGGCGAGCGCGGTGCAGCGACCGCGGAGTACGCCGTCGCCACCATGGCGGCCGTCGGGTTCGCCGGCCTGCTCGTCGTCATCCTCCGCGGCGACGAGGTGCGCGGCATCCTCACCGACCTCGTGCGGAATGCGCTCACGGTCGGATGACGGGGATCGGGGCAGCGTGACGGCCGAGTTCGCCGTGGCGCTGCCCGCGATCGCCCTCGTGCTCGCGGCATGCCTCGCGGCCGTGCTCGTCGTCGCGCAGCAGGTGCGGCTCCAGGACGCCGCCGCCGACGCCGCTCGGGCGCTGGGTCGTGGCGAGTCCGAGGGCGTCGCCGCGTCGATCGCCGATCGCGTGGCGGGCGGGGCACGGCTGTCCTCGTGGCAGGAGGACCCGTTCGTGTGCGTCGCCCTCAGCGCAGACGGCGCCGGGCTGCTCGCGGCGATCGAACTGCGCGCGGAGTCGTGCGCCGTGGCGGGCGGGCTGTGAACTCCGCGGCGGCACCCGAACCGTCCGCGACGTCAGGCGAGCGCGGTGCGGCGTCGGTGCTCGCGCTCGGGATCCTCGGCGCCACAGTCGCGCTCGCGGTCACGGTCGTGCCGATCACGGCGGCGTTCGCGGCATCGCAGCGCGCTGCCGGCGCCGCAGATGCGGCAGCGCTCGCCGCAGCGGACGCGCTCTCGGGCGCCGTCGCCGGCGTGCCGTGCGAGCTCGCCGGGCGCACGGCGGAACGCAACGGCGCCGCGCTCGCGTCGTGCGAACTCGGCGGACCCGTGGCATCCGTCACCGTGACCGTCTCGTCGTTCGCCGTCGAACTCCGAGCGACGGCCAGGGCCGGCCCGCCGGGATGGGACCCGTGAACTCAGTCGAAGACGGTCTCGATGAAGCGGTACTCCACGGCCGTCGGACGGTCGTCGTCCTCGGCGCCGAACTCGAGGCCCGCGGCCCGGGCGTAGATGTAGTGCTTGCCTTTGTCGGTGTTCAGCTCGAGGCGCGGGCGGGGATCGCCCGTCTCGAGGAAGGCGGTCGCGACCGTCTTCCCCTCGAGCGGACCGTCGATGAGTTTCGCCGTGTACGAGCTCGCGGAAGAGGTGTCCATGCCGCCATTCTCCTCCGCGCACCGGGAACTGCAAGAGGTGCGTCGGGGCGTCGCGGCCCGCGCCGACGCGGCGCAGAATGGGTGCACTCACGGTCGATATGTGTATGGTGTGGCTGTCGGCGGACCGCTCCGCTCGACCACGGCACACCGCTCGGGGGCGCGGCAACGATGTGCGTTCTCCCATCCACGGAACAAGAGGAGTCTGGTGTCAGGCGCGAAGAAACTGGTCATCGTCGAGTCGCCGACCAAGATGAAGTCGATCGCCCAGTACCTCGGCGACGGCTACGAGGTGCTGTCCTCGGTCGGCCACATCCGTGACCTCATCGAGCCGAAGAACCTCCCGGCCGAGCTGAAGAAGGGCTCGCTCGGCAAGTTCTCCGTCGACGTCGAGCACGGCTTCGAGCCCTACTACGTCGTGTCGGACTCGAAGAAGAAGACGGTCGCCGAGCTCAAGCGCGCCCTGAAGGACGCCGACGAGCTCCTGCTCGCCACTGATGAGGACCGCGAGGGCGAGGCCATCGCGTGGCACCTGCTGCAGGAGCTGAAGCCCAAGGTGCCCGTGCGCCGCATGGTCTTCCACGAGATCACGCGCGACGCCATCCAGAAGGCGAAGGACAACACGCGCGAGCTCGACACCGCGCTCGTCGACGCCCAGGAGACCCGCCGCATCCTCGACCGGCTCTACGGCTACGAGGTGTCGCCGGTGCTGTGGCGCAAGGTCGGGCCCGGCCTCTCCGCCGGGCGCGTCCAGTCGGCCGCCACGCGACTCGTCGTCGACCGGGAGCGCGAGCGCCTCGCGTTCGTCGCCGCCGGGTACTGGGACCTCATCGGCCGGTTCGCCCCGTCCGCCGCGGAGGGCGAGCCGTCGTTCGAGGCTCGCCTCGTGCGCCTCGGCGGCGAGCGCGTCGCGACGGGCCGCGACTTCGACGACTCCGGCCGGCTCAAGGGCAAGGCGGTCGTCCTCGACGAGCCCACCGCCCACGCGCTGGCCGCCGCCCTGCGCGACGACGCCGTCGCGCGCCGGGTGAGCAAGGTCGAGTCGAAGCCGTACTCGCGCCGTCCCGCCGCCCCGTTCACCACCTCGACGCTGCAGCAGGAGGCCGCGCGCAAGCTCCGGCTCTCGGCCCGCGACACGATGCGCGTCGCGCAGTCGCTGTACGAGAACGGGTACATCACCTATATGCGCACCGACTCGACGTCGCTCTCGCAGCAGGCGATCACGGCCGCGCGCACCCAGGCCACCTCGCTCTACGGCGCCGACTCGATCCCCGACCAGCCGCGCACCTATGCGAGCCGGTCGAAGAACGCGCAGGAGGCGCACGAGGCCATCCGCCCGTCGGGCGACGTGTTCCGCACGCCCGCCGAGCTCGAGCGGGTGCTCCGCGGGAGCGAGTACAAGCTGTACGACCTCATCTGGAAGCGCACCGTCGCATCCCAGATGGCGGACGCCAAGGGCCAGACCGCGACCATCACGATCGAGGTCGGCCCCACCGCATCGACAGCGTCTACTGAGACCGGCGCGACCCCCGCCGAGGCATCCGCCGCCGTGGCCGGCACCATCGCAGAGTTCACGGCCAGCGGCACGGTCATCACGTTCCGCGGCTTCCTCGCCGCGTACGAAGAGGGCCGCGATGAGGAGCGCAACACCGACGACGCCCCCGGCGACGCCAAGCTGCCGCCGCTGAAGGAGGGCCAGTCGCTCGACCTCGCCGAGCTCGACGTCAAGGGCCACGAAACCAGCCCGCCGCCTCGCTACACGGAGGCGAGCCTCGTGAAGCGGCTCGAGGAGCTCGGCATCGGCCGACCCTCGACGTTCGCGTCGATCATCTCGACCATCCTCGACCGCGGCTACGTCACGCAGCGCGGACAGGCCCTCGTGCCGAGCTGGGTCGCGTTCAGCGTCGTCCGCCTGCTCGAGGAGCACTTCGGCGACCTCGTCGAGTACGACTTCACCGCGGAGATGGAGGACGACCTCGACCGGATCGCGTCGGGCGAGGCCGACCGCGTCGACTGGCTGAACGGGTTCTACTTCGGCTCCGACACGCACCGCGGACTGCGCCAGGTCGTCGACAACCTCGGCGACATCGACGCGCGCGAGATCAACTCGGTGCGCATCGCGCCCGACGTGACGCTCCGCATCGGCAAGTACGGCCCGTACCTCGAGACCGTGGAGCCCGATGCGGCGCCCGACGCCCCGCCGCGCCGGGTCAACCTCCCGCCCGACCTCGCCCCCGACGAGCTCACCGAGGCCAAGGCCCGAGAGCTCATCGAGGCGCCCGTGCAGGGCGACCGCGTGCTCGGCGAGAACCCCGCGAACGGCAAGCAGGTCGTCGTCAAGGACGGCCGCTTCGGACCGTACGTGACCGAGCTCGAGCCCGAGCCCCCGTCGACGGGCTCTGGGACCGAAGCATCGGTCGACCCCGCGACCGGCGAGGTCGTCGAGGCCAAGCCCAAGCGCAGCGCGAAGAAGGCCGCGGCGCCCAAGCCGCGCACGGCGTCGCTCTTCAAGAGCATGCAGGTCGAGGAGATCGACCTCGACACCGCGCTGAAGCTCCTCGACCTCCCGCGCGTCGTGGGGCTCGACCCCGAGTCGGGCGACGAGATCACCGCGCAGAACGGCCGGTACGGCCCCTACCTCAAGAAGGGCGCCGACACCCGCACGCTTCCGAGCGAGGACGCGATCTTCGAGATCGGCCTCGACGGCGCCGTCGAGCTGTTCGCCCAGCCCAAGTACGGTGCGCGCACGGCGTCGAGCGCCCTGAAGGAATTCGACAACGACCCGGTGAGCGGCAAGCCGATCAAGGTGAAGGACGGCCGGTTCGGCCCCTACGTGACCGACGGCACCACGAACGCCACGATCCCGCGGGCGGAGTCGGTCGAGGACATCACCTTCGAGCGGGCGGTGGAGCTGCTGCAGATCAAGCGCGACAAGGGCCCGGCGGCGCCGCGCGCGAAGCGCACCACCACGGCGAAGAAGGCGCCCGCGAAGAAGGCGCCCGCCAAGAAGAGCAACGCGTGACCCGCGGCGTCTTCATCACCCTCGAAGGCGGCGACGGCTCCGGCAAGACCACGCAGGCCGAGCTCCTGCGGGAATGGCTGTCGGGCGAGGGGCGCACCGTGCTGCGCACGCGCGAGCCGGGCGGCACCGAGGTCGGCGTCGAGATCCGCGAGATCGTGCTGCACCACCGCGGCGACATCTCGCCCCGAGCTGAGGCGCTGCTCTACGCGGCCGACCGGGCGCACCACGTCGCCACGGTCGTCCGCCCCGCCCTCGAACGCGGCGAGGTCGTGATCCAGGACCGCTACATCGACTCGTCGGTCGCCTACCAGGGCGTCGGTCGCGTGCTCGACCCCGAAGCCGTGCGCAGCCTGTCCGAATGGGCGACCGAGGGGCTCGCGCCCGACCTCACGATCCTCCTCGACCTCGACGCGGATGCCGCGCGCGGACGCCTCGACGAGGCGCGGACGCGCTACGACCGCCTCGAGGCCGAGGCATCCGAGTTCCACGACCGCGTTCGCGCCGCGTACCTCGCCCTCGCCGAGGCCGAACCCGACCGATTCCTCGTGGTCGACGCCGCACGCCCGGTCGACGAGATCGCCGGCGACATCCGCGGCCGCGTCGCGCACCTGCTCTGAGCAACGCACAGCCGACGGTCGGAAGCGGAAGGTAGCGTGGTCGCGTGAGCGTCTGGGACGAGCTGACGGGGCAGGAGCCCGCGATCGGCGTGTTCCGCGCCGCGGCGGCGGCCGCGGGCGGCGCGGCATCGCAGCAGATGACGCACTCGTGGCTCATCACGGGCCCGCCCGGCTCGGGTCGCTCCAACCTCGCCTATGCCTTCGCGACCGCGCTCATCGCCGGCGATCCCGACGGCGACGAACGCACCCGCATCCAGGTCGAGGCGCGCAGCCATCCCGACCTGCACGTGCTGGCCACCGAGGGCGTCATCATCAAGCGCGACGACGTGCGCGAGATCGTGAAGCGCTCCCACTACGCGCCGTCGGTCGGGCGGCACCGCGTCATCATCGTCGAGGACGCCGACCGCATGACCGAGCAGACGTCGAACTTCCTGCTGAAGGAGCTCGAGGAGCCGCCCGAGCGCACGGTCTGGATCCTCTGCGCGCCCAGCGAGGCCGACCTGATCCCCACGATCCGCTCGCGCGTGCGCACCGTGCGACTGCAGATGCCCACGGTCGCCGAGGTCGCCGCTTTGCTCGTTCGCCGCGACGGCGTCGAGGAGGCGCTCGCCGAACGCTCGGCGCGCGAGGCGCAGTGCCACATCGGCATGGCCCATCGCCTCGCCACGAGCGAGGAGGCCAGGGATCGACGCGCCGAGACGCTCCGGCTCGCGCTCGGCGTGCGCTCGGCCGCCACGGCGGTCGCGACCGCGGCGCGCTTCCTCGAGATCGCGGGCGACGACGCCAAGGCCATCACCGAGCTCCGCGACGCAGAGGAGCGCGCGCACGCCCTGCACTCGCTCGGACTCGCGCCCGGCCAAGCCGTGCCGGCCGCGCTCCGACCGCAGCTCAAGGCCCTGGAGGACGACCAGAAGCGCCGCGCCACGCGCAGCCTCCGCGACGGCATCGACCGGATCCTCGTCGACCTCGCCTCGCTCTACCGCGACGTGCTGCTCATCCAGCTCGACGCCGAAGTCGACCTCGTCAATCGCGAGATCGCCGAGCCGATGCGCCGGGCCGCGGCATCCGCCACGCCGGCGCAGACGCTCGCGACGCTCGACGCCATCCAGGAGGCGCGCGAGCGCATCGAGGGGAATGTGCAGCCCGCACTCGCCCTCGAGGCGATGCTCGTGAGCGCCATCCGCACGACCGTGAACGAACGGGGAGCCGCATGACCGACCGACGACCGAGCGCGATCGGCCGGATGCCGCGTGCCCGCCGCCTGGGCATCGGCGCCGTCGCCTTCGCGGTGCTCGTCGCGCTCACGGGCTGCATGCCCACCTTCCTCGACCAGTCGAAGCCCGTCTCGACACCGACGCGGGAGGACGTCTCCGCCGACCTGCAGCCGTTCTACTCGCAGGTGCTCGAGTGGGAGCCCTGCGGCGACGGACTGGGCTGCGCCACCGCCAAGGCCCCGCTCGACTGGGACGACCCCGGCGCGGGCGAGGTCGAGCTCGCGCTCGTACGGCACGTCGCCGGCGGCGATCGCATCGGCTCCCTGCTCGTGAACCCCGGCGGCCCGGGCGGCTCGGGCTACGACTTCATCGCCGACTCGCTCGACTACGCCGTCGGGCAGCCGCTGCAGGAGCGGTTCGACATCGTCGGCTTCGACCCGCGCGGCGTCGGGCGCTCGTCGGCGGTCGCGTGCTACGACGCGGCCAAGATGGACGACTACCTGTACGGCATCGTGCCCGCCGAGCGCGGCAGCGACGAGTGGATCCAGTACGTGGGCGACGCGGCCGGCGACTTCGGCGCGGCCTGCGCCGAGCAGAGCGGTGCGCTCCTCGGCGAGGTCGACACGGTGAGCGCCGCGCGCGACCTCGACCTGCTCCGGGCGATCCTCGGCGACGAGCAGCTCAACTACCTCGGGTACTCGTACGGCACGTACCTCGGCGCCACCTACGCCGACCTCTACCCCGACAAGGTCGGCCGGATGGTGCTCGACGGCGCGATCGACCCGTCCGCGAGCGACACCGAGGTCACGGAGGCGCAGGCGGTCGGCTTCGAGCACGCGCTCAGCGCCTACCTCGAGGACTGCCTGACCGGCAGCGACTGCCCGTTCACCGGCACGGGCGACGCCTCGATGCAGGAGGTCGGCGATCTCCTGGCGTCGGTCGACCAGAGCCCGCTCCGCGGCACGGACGGGCGCATGGTCGGGGCCGACACGCTGCTCACCGCGATCATCTACCCGCTCTACAGCCCCGAGTCGTGGCCGTACCTCAGCCAGATGCTCGAGTCGGTCATGCTCGGCGACGCCGACCTCGCCCTCTCGTTCGCCGACGGCTACAACGGCCGGAACGAGGACGGCACGTACCGCGACAACTCGACCGAGGCGTTCCGCGCCATCAACTGCCTCGACTACACCTACCAGCCCGACGTCGACGTCATGCGCGAGAAGGCCGCGGCCATCGCAGAGGCGGCCCCGACGATCGGCCCCTACTTCGGGTACGGCGACCTCAGCTGCATCCAGTGGCCGTACCAGGGCGACCGGGAGCGCGGCGAGATCCACGCGTCGGGCGCGGCGCCCATCATGGTCGTCGGCACCACGGGCGACCCGGCCACGCCCTACGACTGGGCGGTGTCGCTCGCCGACCAGCTCGACAGCGGCGTGCTCGTCACCTACCAGGGCGAGGGGCACACCGCCTACAACAAGTCCAACACCTGCGTGTCCGACGCCGTCGAGTCCTACCTCATCGACGGAACCGTGCCCGCGAGCGACCCGCGCTGCTGAGATGGTCAACGACGATCGCGAAACCCGCTAACATAGACTCTCGTGCCAGCCGGATCGCCGAGGCGAGACGGATGCCACGCCGCCTTAGCTCAGTCGGCAGAGCGATTCACTCGTAATGAATAGGTCGAGGGTTCGATTCCCTCAGGCGGCTCGCGAGACTCGAAGGGCCCGGAGAGATCCGGGCCCTTCGTCGTTCGTGCGACCGAACTCCGACGGTCAGCCGATGACCTTCCGGATCTCCGTCGCATACGCCGCGTAGCCGGTGGCGTTCGGGTGGAAGCCGTCGGTCGTTCGCAGCCAGGACCAATCGTTGATCCACGGACTCTGGCTGCCGATACCGTGGCCGGCGAACGCGGGCTCGACGTCGACGAACACCGCGCCGCTCGCCGCCGCCGCGGCGGCCACCGCGTCGTTCAGCGCGGCCGTGTCGACATTCGCGCGTGCCGCCCACTGGTAGCGGCTCGGCTCGTTGAAGAGCAGCGGATACCCCGTCACCACGACCTTCGCCTCGGGCGCCCGCGCGCGGATCGCCTGGATCGTGGCGGCCACGTTCGCCGCCACCGTCCCGTTCGCGACGAGGGTCTCGGCGTTCGCGAGGCTCGACTGGCACGCGGACACGACGATGACGAAGCAGTTCTGCATGATCGACGCGAAGCCGACGTCGTTGCCGACCGCGGTGAGCGTCACGCGCTTCGCGGTCGACGGGATCGTCGGCACCTGCGAGGAGATCACGATCGCGGTCGAGGCGCCGGTGCAGGCCGGGAACGCCGTCAGCCGGAGGTTCGCGTCCGCGTCGAGGAGCTTGGGGTAGCTGAGCGAGCTGCGGGAGCAGGTCGTGTCGAGGTAGCTCCGGGCGCCGACGCCGGCGGCGAAGGAGTCGCCGACCGCGGCGTATTCGAGCTCCGTCGTTCCGCCGCCTGAGCCGCCGCCTCCGCCGCCCGGGGGCTTGCCGGGCTTGTCGGGCTTCCCTGTCGAGACGGCCGCCGTCGCGGCATGCGCCGGACCTGCGACCGCGGCGCCGAGGGCGAGTGCCGCCGCGGCGAGGATCGCGGCACCGGTGAGGGCGAGCCGGCGGGTCGCCGACTCGTGCTCCGCGCGGATCACAGTGCGGCCCGGATCGTGTTCGCGTACGCCAGGTACCCGGCCGGGGTGGGGTGGAACGCCTCGAGCGAGGGCGGCGGGATGATCCACGGGTCGGCCGAGCCGATGCCGTGGCCGGCGAAGGCGGTGGTGACGTCGACGTACCTGAAGCCCGGGCCGGACGCCAGGGTTGCCGCGGCGATGACCCGGTTGAGGGCGATCACGCCGTCGTTGACGAACCCGGACTGCGGAATCGCGGGATCGAGCAGCAGCGGATACCCCGTGACCACGACCGTCGCCTTCGGCGCGGCAGCGCGGAGGCTGGCGAAGGTCGTGACGAGGTCCTGCGCGAGCGGCGTGAGGTTCGCCAGTGCCGCCTGCACGGCGGCCTGGCACTGCTCGGGCGTTCCCGTCAGGCAGGCGAGCGTGACCGCCTCGAGGCCGAGGTCGTTGGCGCCGGCCGTGAAGGTGACGAGGCGGGTGCGCAGGTCGAGCCCGGCCAGCTGCGTCGCGGCGACGACGTCGACGGTGGCGCCGACGCAGCCGCGCAGCGACGAGTGCTGGGTGCGGCCGGGATCGTCGGCGAGGTCGGCCGCGTACCCGTTCGGGCTCGTGAGGCAGAGGTCGAGGTAGTCGCCGCCGCCGACACCGGCGGCATAGGAGTCGCCGAGGGCGGCATAGGACGACTTGTCGGAGGAGGAGCCCGGTCCGCCTGGAGCGGCGTGGGCGGGAAGAGCGCCGAAGACCGTCGCCGAGGCGACGAGGATCGATGCGCTGGCGAGCGTCGTGAGACGCCGGGATCTCGACAGCGTTGTCATGCACGGAGGGTAGTGCCGAACCGGGCCGCGCCGCGCGACCCAGTTCGGGGGCTGATCGGCCGGCGTACGCAGCAATCATGCGGGCGTCCGCCGGAACACGCACGGACCATCTTGCCCGTCAAGGGGGCGCGGCGCCACGGGAGTCCCGTTATCCTGACGGCACGTCCGCCGTGTCGATGACCCGATCGACCGCGAGTTCGAGCATCGGAGGCCCGATGGGCAAACTCACCTACGACTCCACCCTCACCGTCGACTTCGACGACCGCGTCCTCGCCCACCTGCAATTGGTGATCGGCGCGAAGCTCCGTCGGGCCGAGTCGTTCTACTTCAGCTGGCGGGACGACCCCGCCATCGGCGACGGGCGCAGCACGCTGTGGCTGCATCCCACCATCCCGCTCCATTTCAAGTACGCCGGCGGCCGGCAGCCGTCGATCAACCGCGCGTGGATCGACCTGCTGATGAGCGCGGCGAACTCGCCGAGCGGACTGCACCTGATGCCCGAGCCCGAGGAGTCCGGGGCCGGGGGAGAGCGGGAGTCATGAAGCGCATCGGCATCATCTACGCCGGACGGGACTTCTCGATCGGCCAGGAGGACTTCGACCGGATGAAGGAGGAGATCGAGGCCGCGCATCGCGACGGCGTCGCGACCTGGATCCGGGTCAACCACGGCGAGGGCCGGCCCCAGCCGGCAGAACTGCTCATCGGCCCGGGCATCCCGATCGCCATCCTGCCGATCCCGCCCGACCTCGTCGAGCCCGCGGCTCCGGGGGAGGTCGATGCCGCTGCGGCCGCCGTGGAGGGCGACGGGCGGGGCGCGGGCGCGGTGTCCACGGCCATCCAGGGGGAGGTCGGCCCCGACGGCGAGCGGGTGCCCATCGAGTAGCGCCGGTCGCGGTCGACGAGCGCCGGTCCCGACCGACGGGGCAGTGCAGCGGTTCAGGTGACGTCGAGCGGTCAGACCTCGTCGGTCCAGTCGTATCCCGAGGTGCCCTCGGGCTCGACCGCCGACGGCTGCGCCACCGGGTGCATGGGCGAGAGCTCGACGGTGAGCGCGCGCAGCCGGGCGACGAGCTGCTCGTCCTGGATCTCCTCCCCCGCCTCGCCGTCGATCGACTCGGTCGCGAGCTGGCTCGCCGGCCCCACGAGGAAGTTGACCACGCCGACGGTGCCGTCGGCGTGTCGCACGGGGATCTCGATCGCGCCGGCCGATCCCTGCCGTGCGAGTGCGGCGGCGTACTCGACGAGGGCGCGTGCCAAGTCGGTTCCGGTCAGGAATCGGTCGCCTGCGTAGTAGATCCGTTCCATGGGGACCACGAAACACGTTCGGCGGATCTCGATCAATCCCTTGACGCGGATGCCGCGACCACCCGTACAACGCTGACGACGGTGCCGAACAGCGCCATGAGCGGGCTCTCCCGGCGGCGCTAGGCTTGCGCCATGACCGATCGACTGCGCTGGGGAATCCTCGCGACGGGCGGGATCGCCCACGCCTTCACGAACGACCTGCGGCTCAACGGCTTCACCGTCCAGGCGGTGGGGTCGCGCACCCAGGCGGCCGCCGACGCGTTCGCCGGCGAGTTCGAGATCCCGAACGCGCACGGCAGCTACGAGGCGCTCGCCGTCGACCCCGAGGTCGACGTGGTGTACGTGTCGACGCCGCATCCGCTGCACGCGAGCGCCGCGCGCCTGCTGCTCGAGGCCGGCAAGCACGTGCTCGTCGAGAAGCCGTTCACCGTCAACGCGCGCGAGGCCCAGGAGATCGCCGATCTCGCCGCCGAACGCGGCCTCCTCGCCCTCGAGGCGATGTGGACCCGCTACCTGCCGCACATGGTGCGCATCCGCGAGCTGATCGCCGAGGGTGCCCTGGGCGAGGTGCGCACCCTCATCGTCGACCACACCCAGAAGCTCTCGTCCGATCCGGCGCACCGCATCAACGCGCTCGAGCTCGGCGGCGGCGCGCTGCTCGACCTCGGCATCTACCCGGTCTCGTTCTCGTGGGACCTGTTCGGCGCGCCGGTGACGATCGAGTCGACCGCCACCTTCAAGGACACCGGCGCCGACGCGCAGATCGCGAACGTCTTCGGCTACGAGGGCGGCCGGATCGCCTCGATGCTCTCGGCGAGCGACACGCTCGGTCCGAACACCGCCGCCGTGATCGGCACGGAGGCGCGCATCGAGATCGACCGGGTCTGGTACACGCCCACGAGCTTCCGCGTGATCGACGCCGAGGGTGCAGTGCTCGAGGAGTTCCGCTCCGAGGTCACGGGGCGCGGCATGCACTTCCAGGCGGAGGCCGTCGAGCGGCTCCTCGCCGAGGGCAACCTGCGCGGCGACGTGCTCACGATCGACGAGACGATCGCGATCATGGGCACGCTCGACGCGATCCGCGAGCAGATCGGGCTGCGCTACCCGGGCGAGTGACCATCAGCCGGCGTTCGGGCGACGGTCAGGTTCCGCTCCGGGGCGCCGCGTACAATTCCCCGGATGGCCGACGAAACGGATGCCGCGGGCGACGCCCGTCCGTCGGGCGACCCCGCCGACCCCGCCGCCTCCGGCAGCTCCAGCGGTCCGGTCGAACCCGTCGAGACCGGGGACCCCGGCCCCGCTGAGGCCGTCGACGCCACGACCGGCCCGACGGCCCACCGGCAGGGATTCGGGGCATCCGTCGCCGCCTTCGCGCGGAAGCACCGCCTCGCGCTCTCGATCACGGCCGGCGCAGTGGCGCTCGCGCTCCTCGGAACGGGGGCCGTGTTCGCCGGCGCCGCCGTCGCGGGCGGCGACG
This sequence comes from Agromyces sp. NPDC055661, assembly GCF_053618135.1. Lineage (NCBI taxonomy): Bacteria > Bacillati > Actinomycetota > Actinomycetes > Micrococcales > Microbacteriaceae > Agromyces > Agromyces sp. NPDC055661. Next base: position 506,557 of record NZ_JBSHHC010000001.1, on the reverse strand, counting down.
AGGTCGAGGTCACCGCGGCGACCGCGACGCCGACGCCCACCGCCGATCCGGCTCGTCCGGCGCCCGCGTCGGCCGCGGCCGCGAGCCGGATCCGCACGTGCTCCGTCGCCGACCGAGCGGCCGACGGCCGTCTCGCGAACCTGCAGGCGCAGGTCGTGAACGCGACGACGGGCGAGGTGCTCTACGACCGCGGCGGCGGCACCGCGTCGCGCACCGCGAGCGTCATGAAGGTCCTCACGTCCGCCGCGGCGCTCTCGATCCTCGGCCCCGACTACCGCGCCACGACCACCGTCGTGAAGGGCTCGGAGCCCGGCTCGGTCGTGCTCGTGGGCGGCGGCGACGTCACGCTCTCGCGCACGTCGAGCGGCGACGAGGGGGTCTACCCGGGCGCCGCGCACCTCGACGACCTCGCTGCCCAGGTGCGCGCGGCGTGGGACGCCGATCCGTCGAACCCGCCGCTCACCAAGCTGATCCTCGACGCGAGCTACTTCGGCGGCGACGAGTGGGAGCCCAGCTGGGACCCGGTGGAGCGCGAGGACGGCTACATGTCGAACATCACCGCTCTGCAGATCGACGGCGACCGCGATGACCCGTACGCCGAGACCTCGGCGCGCAGCGGCGACCCGATCGGCCGCGTCGGCGACGCGTTCGCCGACGAGCTCGGCGGCGTCTCGGTGATCGAGCGCGGCACCGCGCCGGCGGGTGCGGCGCAGCTCGGCGCGGTCTCGTCGCCGACGGTGGCGCAACTCATCGACAAGGCCCTCGTCGTCTCCGACAACTCCGTGGCCGAGATGCTCGGCCGCCTCGTCGCGATCAAGGCCGGCGCCGGCAACACGTTCTCGGCGATCAACGCGGGCGTGCTGCAGGGGCTCGCCGCGTACGGCATCGACACCACGGGCATCACCGTCGTCGACGGCTCGGGGCTCAGCGACAACAACGCGGTCCCGCCCTCGTACCTCACCCGGCTGTTCGTGAAGATCAACGCCCGCGAGGCGAACCTCGGCGTCATCATGGACGGCCTGCCCGTCTCGGGCCAGCGCGGCTCGCTCTCGTACAGCGACCGGTTCTCGGGCGACAACGCGGTGGCCGACGGCGCCGTCTCCGCGAAGACCGGCTGGATCGAGACCGGCTACACGCTCTCGGGCGTCATCCGCGCACAGGACGGCGCGACGCTCACGTTCGCGATCTACGCGCTCGGCGATGTCTCCGATGACACCAAGCAGGCCATCGACACGCTCACCACCGGCTTCTTCCTCTGCGGCGACAACCTGTCGAACGCATGACCGACCCGGGCGCGACGGCGAACGGCGAGCGGATGCCGCGGGCCGACGTCGTGGCGCTCACCCGTGAGCTCGTGGCGGTCGACGCGACCAACCCGTCGCTCGTCCCGGGCGGCGCCGGCGAGCGCGAGCTCGCGGAGCTCGTCGCCGCCTGGCTGGCGGAGCGCGGCTTCGCCGTGCGGCTGGTCGGCGCGGATCCGACGCGCCCGAGCGTGCTTGCGCGGCGTCGCGGCGTGGGCGGTGGGCGTACGCTGCTGCTCGCCGGCCACCTCGACACGGTGGGCGGTGCGGGTGACGGTGAGGGCGCGGGCGCCGGCGGGCCCGCCGACGGGCGCCCGGGCGATGGCGATCGGATCGTCGGCCGCGGCGCCTACGACATGGCCGGCGGGCTCGCCGCGGCGATGATCGCGGCGGCGGCCGCGCCCGAGGAGCTTCCGGGTGACCTCGTGCTCGCCTTCGCGGCCGACGAGGAGTTCGGCTCGGTCGGCATGGAGGAGCTGCTGGCGGCGCTCGACGCCGAGACCGACGGCCTCGCCGGTGCCGGTGGCGACGGGGCATCCGCTCGGTCGGCGCTGCCGCGCCCCGACGGCGCGATCGTGCTCGAGCCGACCGACCTCGAGGTGACCCTCGCGCACCGCGGCTTCGCGTGGTATCGCGTCGAGTACGAGGGCGTCGCGGCGCACGGGTCCCAGCCCGAGCTCGGCGTCGACGCGATCGACCGCGCGCTCGACGGGCTCGTCGCCCTGCGCGCGTTCGCCGCCGAGGTCGACGCCCGGCCGCGGCATCCGCTGCTCGGAGCCGGCAGCGTGCGCGTGGCGACGATCGAGGGCGGCACGGATGCCGCGACCGTCGCCGATCGCTGCGTGCTCGTCGTGGAGCGCCGCACCCTGCCCGGAGAGCCCGATCCGGGTGCCGAGCTGGAGCGCGTGCTCGACCCGTCGCAGCCCGCTCGGGTCGTGGAGCTCGTCGCCCGACCGGCCATGGAGGCGGATCCCGCGTCGCCGATCGCGAGGGCGGTGCTCGTCTCGGTCGAGGTCGCGAGCGGTGCGTCCGCCGTACGTCGCGGCGACCCCTGGTGGACGGACGCGGGCCTCATCGCGGCCGCGGGCATCCCCACGGTGCTGGTCGGCCCCATCGGGGGCGGCGCGCACGCCGACGAGGAGTGGGTGTCGACGGACTCGCTGGAGCGGCTCGTCGACGTCGTCGAGGGGGCGATCCTCGCATTCTGCGGCGAGAATGGACGCGAGGCGAGGACGCGAGAGCGGAAGGAGCACCCGTGACGAGGGCACTGTTCATCATCGACGTGCAGAACGACTTCACCGAGGGCGGCGCGCTGGGGGTGCAGGGCGGGGCGGCCGTCGCCGCGGGCGTGACCGAGCTGCTCGAGAAGCACGGCGACGTCTACAAAGTCGTCGTCGCCTCGCGCGACTGGCATGACGCCGACAACGACAACGGCGGGCACTTCGCGACCGACGAGGAGCCCGACTTCGTCGACACGTGGCCCGAGCACTGCGTGGCCGGCAGCGACGGCGCCGAGTACCACCCCGCGTTCGACACGGCGGCCGTCGACATCCACGTGCGCAAGGGGCAGGGCATGCCGGCGTACTCGATCTTCGAGGGCATCGACGACGACGGGCGACCCGTCGCGCACCACCTCGACGACCTCGGCATCACCGACGTCGACCTCGTCGGCCTCGCCACCGACTACTGCGTGCGGGCGAGCGGCCTCGACGCGATCGAGCACGGCCGCCACGTGCGCGTGTTCACCGACCTCATCGCGGGCGTCGCCCCCGCCAGCTCGGACGCCGCGCTCGCCGAGCTCGGCCACGCCGGCGCCGAGATCACCGAGTCGACGGTGCTCGACGAGGCCTCGGCGTGAGGCAGGTCGGCGCCCACGACGTCCCGACGCTGCACGCCGAGGGCCCCGACGGGGTGCTCGTCGCCTACCGGGTGCATGGCGACGTCGCCGCGGATGCCCCGAGCCCACCGGTGCTGCTCGTGCACGGCTTCGCGTCGAACGCCGCGATCACCTGGGAGGGCACCGGCTGGGTGCGATCGCTGGCCGACGCCCGACGGAGCGCGATCGTCGTCGACCTCCGCGGCCACGGCGACAGCGACAAGCCGGTCGACGCCGACGACTACGCCCCCGAGCGCCTCGGCGGCGACCTCGTGGCCGTGCTCGACTCGGCCGGGGTCGGAGTGGTCGACGTGGTCGGCTACTCCATGGGCAACCGCGTCGTATCGGCGCTCACCGAGCTCGCGCCCGAGCGCGTCCGGCGCGTGGTGATCGGCGGCGCGGGGCCCGACGAGCTGTTCGCGAGCTGGGACCTCGACGACGCACGTGGCGTGCTCGAGCGCGACGAGCCCGCCCGCAACCCCGTCATCGAACAGGTGCTGCGCCCCGCGATCACGGCCGGCGCCGATCGCGAGGCGCTCCTCGCCTGCATCGAGGGGGTCTCGGGCGCGCCGCTCCTCATCCCGGGAGACATCCCGACGCTCTTCGTCGCCGGCGAGGACGACCCCGTGCCGCAGGGCGCGCGCGAGCTCGCCCTCGAGTGGGACGCGGACTACGTGTCGATCCCGGGCCGCGACCACGTCTCGACGCTCACCTCGCGCGCCTTCAAGGACGCGGCGATCGCGTTCCTCGCCTGAGGGGCGGCAGGCGCGCCGCCCACACCACGCGGCGCCACTCTGGCGCCACGGCACCCCACCAGTTCCGCCTGCCTGCGTGCACAACTCCGGATGCCGCGTGCGACACCCCGATCGTGCGCTCCGACGTTGCGGCGCGTCGGGCGCAGCATCCGGAGTCGTGTACGGCTGAGGCCACGTGACCTGCCCTCCCCAAATGTCGACGACGAGCGGCTGCCCTCAGAGTGGGGGCGTTGGACCTCCCGCGGTCGCAGGACGGACATGCTCCGTCGCATGCTCGATCCACGCAGCGTCGCTCGCGCACATCGGGGCGTCTGCACGGCAGCCGACCTTCGCGAGGCGGGATCGACTCGGCGGGCAGTCGAGGCGGCCATCGCATCTGGCGCCATCGAGCGTGTGCGCCGAGGCGTCTTCGTCGACCCCGGCATGCCGCTCGACATGAAGCGCGCAGTGCGCGTCGGCGGACAGCTCGCCTGCGTCTCGGCGGCCCGTCAGCACGGGCTCCGTGTCCTCACGCCGCCATCCGAACTGCACGTCGCGGTCGACCACCACGCGACCCGGCTCCGTCATGCCGACGACGTCGGCCGCCTGCTTCGCGCAGGCGACCCGTCGGGCGGCGTCCGCCTGCACTGGACTCGCGAGACCGGCCCGGGCGCCATCGTGTCCCTGCAGACGTGCCTCCGGCAGATGCTCGCGTGCGTTCCCGAACTCGACGCGATCTGCGCGCTCGACTCGGCCCGTGAGCGTGTGGAGTGGCGGCCGGACCGCGCGGCGTTGCTCGGCCAGCCCGCCTTCGAGCGGTTCACGGCTTCGCTGCCGCGGCACCTGCGTCGCGTCGCGGAGCGGTCGATCACCGGGAGCCAGGCGATCGGCGAGACCGTCGCGCGGGAGGCGCTCGGCGCGGCCGGCATCCCGGTGCGGGCCCAGGTCCGGCTTCCGGGCGGGTACTGGGCCGATCTGCTGATCGGCGAACGACTGATCTTCGAGGTCGATGGCGAGACACCGCACTCCTTGCCCGGCGCGTTCGATCGCGACCGCTCACGCATCGGATGGCTGGTCGCCATCGGGTACGAGTACGTGTCGTACAGCCATTGGCAGGTGCTGACGGACTGGGGGTCAATCGAAGCGGCACTGCGACTGATGCTGCGGCGCGGCTCGCACAGATGGGACAGCATCGCGGCCCGTCCGGTAGAGTTCGACTGAGCCGCGATGGTCGGGCCGAGGGCGTACACAACTCCGGATGCCGCGTCGACACGCCGGGGATCGTCGCCCGCTGCTCAGGCGCGTCGTCGTGGCATCCGGAGTTGCGCACGCGTTTCCGGCACGGTACGACGCTCGATGCGCGCCGCCCTACAGCGTGTTGCCGAGCTTGAAGCCCTTCGCCTCGTCCCCCTTGCGGGTGTACGAGAACCCGTCGGCGCCGACGGTGACCTCCATCTCGGAGTCATCCGTGCGGGAGACGACGGGCTGCGGGTTGCCGTCGAGGTCGAGCACGAGGGAGGCCTCCGTGTACCAGGACGGCACGACGGGGTTGCCCCACCAGTCGCGGCGCTGGTTGTCGTGCACGTCCCAGGTGACGACGGGGTTGTCGGGGTCGCCCGTCCAGTAGTCCTGCGTGTAGATCTCGACGCGGTGGCCGTCGGGGTCGCGCAGGTAGAGGTAGAAGGCGTTCGAGACGCCGTGGCGTCCCGGGCCGCGCTCGATCACGTCGGACATCCGCAGCGCGCCGAGCTTGTCGCAGATCGCGATGATGTTGTGCTTCTCGTGCGTCGAGAACGCGATGTGGTGCAGGCGGGGTCCGTCGCCGCCGGTCATGGCGGTGTCGTGCACCGTGGGCTTGCGGCGCATCCAGGCGGCGTACGTGGTGCCGGCCTGGTCCTGGATGTCCTCCGTCACGCGGAAGCCGAGGTCCTCCATGTACTTGACGGCTCGGGGCACGTCGGGCGTCACCTGGTTGAAGTGGTCGAGGCGCACGAGGCATCCGGGGGTCTGCAGGTCGTAGCGCCATGCGAGCCGCTCGACGTGCTCGACGTCGTGGAAGAACTCGTACGGGAACCCGAGCGGGTCCTCGACGCGCACCGAGTCGCCGATGCCCGTCGCGAAGCCCTCGGGCCGGCGCTCGACGCGGCATCCGAGCTCGGTGTAGAACGCGACGGCGCGGTCGAGGTCCTCGGGCGTGCGCACGCGGTACGAGAACGCGGCGGCCGCCGCGACCGGGCCCTTGCGGAGCACGAGGTTGTGGTGGATGAACTCCTCGAAGCTGCGCAGGTAGATCGCCTCGTCGTCCTCCTCCGTGACGACCAGCCCGAGCACGTCGACGTAGAACGCGCGCGAGGCGGCGAGGTCGGTCACGACGAGGTCGAGGTAGGCGCAGCGCACCACGTCGGGCGGCGTCGCTGCGGGCGTGGGGATCGGGTTCGACGCGGCGATCGGGTCGGTGCCCGTCACGACGGGCTCGGGGCCGTCGGGGGTGACGACGTGGTCGGTGCTCATGTCAGCGTCCTTGCTTCGAGGGTTGATCGGGGGTTCGGGGTGTGGTGATGGTCGGATGCCGCGGGGCCGGGTCTCGAGACGCGTCGCCTGCGCCGGCGCTCCTCGACCACCGGTGTGGTCAGTGCGTACCGAACCGGGGCGAGTGCGCCTCGTTCAGCGTGATGTGCACCGCCTGCTGGTCGGTGTAGAAGTCGATCGAGCGGTAGCCGCCCTCGTGTCCGAGGCCCGACGCCTTGACGCCGCCGAACGGCGTGCGCAGGTCGCGCACGTTGTTCGAGTTCAACCACACCATGCCCGCCTCGACGGCCTGCGAGAAGTTGTGGGCGCGCTTGAGGTCGTTCGTCCAGATGTAGGCCGCGAGGCCGTACATCACGCCGTTCGCGAGCGCGAGCGCCTCCTCGTCGGTGTCGAACGGGGTGATCGCGACGACGGGGCCGAAGATCTCCTCCTGGAAGATCCGGGCGTCGGGTGCGACATCCGCGAACACCGTGGGGGCCACGTAGTTGCCGGTGTCGAGCCCCTCGGGGCGACCGCCGCCGGCGACGAGGCGGCCCTCGCCCTTGCCGATCTCGACATACGACATGACCTTGTCGTAGTGCTCGGGGTGCACGAGCGAGCCGACCTCCGTGGCGGGGTCGTGCGGGTCGCCGACGACGATGTTGCGCGCCCGCTCGGCGTAGCGCTCGACGAACTCGTCGTAGATCGGGCGCTCGACGAGGATGCGGCTGCCCGCGGTGCAGCGCTCCCCGTTCAGCGAGAACACGCCGAACACGGTGGCGTCGAGCGCCTGCTCGAGGTCCGCGTCGGCGAACACCACGGCCGGGCTCTTGCCGCCGAGCTCCATCGAGAGGCCCTTCAGGAACGGCGCGGCGTTGCCGAAGATGAGCTGCCCGGTGCGGCTCTCGCCGGTGAACGAGATGAGGGGCACGTCGGGATGCTTCACCAGCGCGTCGCCCGCCTCCTCGCCGAGCCCGTTGACGAGGTTGAACACGCCCGCGGGCACGCCGGCCTCGCGGAAGATGTCGGCCCAGAGCGACGCCGACAGCGGGGTGAACTCGGCGGGCTTCAGCACCACGGTGTTGCCCGTGGCGAGCGCGGGGGCGAGCTTCCACGATTCGAGCATGAACGGCGTGTTCCACGGCGTGATCAGGCCCGCGACGCCGATGGGCTTGCGGTTCACGTAGTTCACCTGGCGGCCGGGCACCTTGTAGGTGTCGTCGCGCTGGGCGACGATCAGGTCGGCGAAGAACCGGAAGTTCTCGGCGGCGCGCTGGGCCTGGCCGAGCGCCTGCGTGATCGGCAGGCCGGTGTCGAAGGTCTCGAGCTCCGCGAGCCGGGCGTCCTGCTGCTCGACGAGGTCGGCGATGCGGTGCAGCACCCGCGCGCGGGCGCGGGGGAGCATGCGCGGCCAGGGTCCGTCGGTGAACGCCCGCCGGGCGGCCGCCACCGCGCGGTCGACGTCGGCCTGCTGGCCGGCGGCGGCCTGCACGTAGGGCTCGTTGGTGACCGGATCGAGCACGTCGAACACCTCGCCGCCGATCGAGTCGACGAACTCGCCGTCGATGTAGTGGCGGATGCGGTCGGGGAGTCCCTCAGGGATGTGGTGCGTCATGTGGGTCGGCTTTCGATTCGGGGATGTTCGCTCCCTGAGCCTCGTCGAAGGGAGCCTGTTCGGTGAGTGCTCCCTTCGACGAGCTCAGGGAGCGGTGGATCAGGGAGCCACAGGTTCGGCGACCGCATGCCGGTGGGACGCCTGGTAGGCGAGCATCGCGTCGAGCGTGGCGGTGCGGTGGCGACGGGCGGCGAGCTCGATCTCGAGCGGGTCGGCGCCCTGCTCGATGAGGTCGACGATGCGGTCGTGCTCGTCCACGGACTCGCGCGCCCGGCCGGGCACGAAGCTGAACGAGGAGTCGCGCAGCATGCGCATGCGGTTCCAGCCGCGGTGCACGAGGTCGAGGATGTGCGGGTTCGGGCACTCCTCGAACAGCACCGCGTGGAACTCGAGGTTGAGCTCGGTGAACCGGTGCGGGTCGAAGTCGTCGAGGGTGCGGCGCATCCGCTCGTTCACCTCGCGTGCGCGGCGCAGGTGCTCGGGCGTGACGTACGGCGCCGAGAGCGCGGTCGCGGCGCCCTCGACGAGCGAGAGCGTCTGCATCGTGTGCAGGTACTCGGTCTCCTTGATGAGCGCGACCTGCGCGCCGACGTTGCGCTCGAACGTCACGAGCCCCTCGGCCTCGAGGCGGCGGATCGCCTCGCGCACGGGCACGACCGAGACGTCGAGCTCCCTCGCGATCTGGCCGAGCACGAGCCGGTACCCGGGCACGTAGCGTCCGTCGTCGATGCGCTCGCGGATGAACCGGTACGCGAGCTGCGACTTGCTCTCGGCGGTCACGGTCGCACCAGGTCGGGTCCGCGGCGTTCGGCCTCGTACCGTGCGCGCCACTCGGCGTTCATGGGGAAGAGGCCGTCGACGGATGCCCCGGCCGCGACCTGCTTCGCGACCCACTCGTCCTCGTCCTCCTGGGCGGACGCCTCGCGGGCGACCTCCCACGCGAGGGACGGCGGGATCACGATGACGCCGTCGCCGTCGCCCACGATCACGTCGCCCGGCTCGACGGCCGCGCCGCCGCACGAGATGGCGACGTCGACCTCCCAGGGCACGTGCCGGCGCCCGAGCACCGAGGGGTGCGGGCCCTGCGAGAACGTCGGGATGTCCATGGCCGCCACGACGTCGAAGTCGCGCGTGCCGCCGTCGGTGACGATGCCGGCCGCCCCGCGCACCTGCGCGCGGAGCGCGAGGACGTCGCCGACCGTGCCGGTGCCGCGCTCGCCGCGGGCGTCGATGACGAGCACCTCGCCGGGTCCGACGGTGTCGAACGCGACCTTCTGCGCGTTGTAGCCGCCGCCCTTTCGGGCGAACAGGTCGGGACGGAACGGGATGAACCGCAGCGTGCGGGCGCGGCCGACGACGCGTGCCCCGGCGCGGTTGGCGTGCACGCCCTCGAGGAACACGTCGGTGTAACCGCGCTTGCGGAGCTGCACGCTGAGCGTCGCCGTGCCGACCGACGAGAGCAGGGCGCGCAGCTCGTCGGTGAGCTCGAACGCGGGCTCGGCGGCATCCGTCGACGTCTCGGCCAGGCCGGCGGACTCGGCGTCGCCCCACGCCTCGATGCGCTGCCGGTCGTCGACCTCGGGGGCCGAGCCGAAGTCGCCGAACGGCACCGTGCCGCCGGTGATCGTCGTCACGAGGCGGCCGGAGCTCGGCGCACCCGGAACGCCGGGCGCGTCGACCTCGACCTCGACGACGCTGCCCGGGACGACGACCGATGACCCCGCGGGCGTGCCGGTCAGGATGACGTCGCCGCGCTCGAGCGTCATGAGCTGGGAGAGGTCGGCGACGAGACGTCCGAACGGGAAGAGCAGGGTGGCGCTCGTGTCCTCCTGCACCAGCTCGCCGTCGACCCAGGTGCGCACGCGCAGGCCGGCGGGGTCGAGGGATGCCGCGTCGAGGAGCCGGGGGCCGAGCGGCGTGAAGCCGTCGCCGCCCTTCGAGCGCACGTTCGAGCCCTTGTCTGCGGCCCGCAGGTCGTAGAGGCCGAAGTCGTTCGCGGCCGTCACCGCGGCGACGTGCGCCCAGCCCTCGTCGGGGGAGACCCGGCGCGCGGGTTCGCCGATGACGAGCGCGATCTCGCCCTCGAAGGCGAGGAGTTCGGTGCCGGCCGGACGCTCGAGCGAGGAGCCCGACGACGCGAGCGACGACGCGGGCTTCAGGAAGTAGCTCGGCTGCGCCGGAGTGCGACCCCGCTGCGCGGCACGCGACGGGTAGTTGAGGTGCACGGCGATGATCTTGCCGGGGGCGGCGATGCCGGGGATGGCGGTGCTCATGGACGTCCTCGTCTGGTCGGTATCTGAAATCATATACGATCCGTTCGCGCGCTGGAAGCGCGGCGGGAGCCCTCAGTACTCGGAACGGACCGCCGCGCCGCCGTCGCCGATGAAGCGATCGGCGAGGGCCTCGGACGCACGCGCAAGGAGCTGCACGTCGGCGCCGACCAGCACGAACGCGGCGCCGGCGTCGAAGTACCGCTGCGCGGCGTCCGGCGCGAACGCGTTGACGCCGACGGGCACGCCGAGCTCGACGCCCACGCGGATGGCGTGCAGCACTGCGTCGACGACCTCGGGGTGGTCCTGCTGCCCGAGCAGGCCCATCGACGCGGCCAGGTCGGCCGGTCCGACGAGGATCCCGTCGACGCCGTCGACGGCCGCGATCTCGGCGACGCGCTCCATCGCGGCCTGCGACTCGACCTGCACGAAGAGCGACACGGTCGTCGCGGCGGCGGCGAGGTAGCCCGGCACGCGGTTCCAGCGCGCCGAGCGCGCGAGCGAGCTGCCCACGCCCCGGACGCCCTCGGGCGGATAGCGCACGGCGCGCACGAGCTCGGCGGCCTGCTCGGGGGAGTCGACCATCGGGATGAGCAGGTTCTGCACGCCGAGGTCGAGGTACTGCTTGATGACGACCGTGTCGCCGAACGGCGGCCGCACGAGCGGCGCGACCGGGTAGGCCGCGACGGCCTGGAGCTGCGCGAGGATCGACTCGGGTCCGTTGGGCGAGTGCTCGGCGTCGATGAGCACGATGTCGAGGCCGCTGCCGGCGGCGATCTCGGCGTTGAGCGCGCTGCCCGAGCACACCCACATGCCCGCGAGCGGGCGGTCGGATGCCGCGATCCGCTGGGCCAGCGTCGTGGGCAGGGTCATTCGAACCGGCATGTCACCGTTCCCAACTCGTGGTAGTCCGCGTGCACCGTGTCGCCGCGCTGCACCCACATCGGGCGGGTGAACGACCCGGCGAGGATGATCTCGCCGCCCTCGAGCGCCTGCCCGTGCTGTGCGAGCTTGTTCGCCAGCCAGGCGACGCCCAAGGCGGGGTGCCCGAGCACGGCGGCGGCGACGCCCGACTCCTCGATCACCTCGTTGCGCGAGAGCAGGGCCGAGACCCAGCGCAGGTCGAGCGCGTCGGGCCTGACCGGGCGGCCGCCGACGACCATCGCGCCCATGGCCGCGTTGTCCGAGATCGTGTCGACGATCGTGCGCCCCTCGAGCTCCACGTGCGAGTTCAGGATCTCGAGCGCGGGCACGACGTACGCAGTCGCGTCGAGCACGTCGAAGATCGTCGTGCCCGGCCCGACGAGCCGGTCGCGCAGCACGAAGGCGAGCTCGACCTCGATGCGCACGTTCGAGAAGCGGTCGAACTCGACGGATGCCCCGGACTCGATGACCATGTCGTCGAAGATGACGCCGTAGTCGGGCTCCGTGATGCCGGTGGCGGCCTGCATGACCTTCGAGGTGAGGCCGATCTTGCGGCCCACGATGCGTCGTCCGGCGCTCACACCGCGGTGCGCCCACTCGCGCTGCACGGCGTAGGCGTCCTCGACGGTCATGCCGGGATTGCGGGCGGTGAGCAGCGGCACGGTCGTGCGCTTCCGGTCGGCGTCGGCGAGCTCGTCGGCGATCGCCGCGATCTGGGAGGGGTCGAGCACGTGCGCTCCACTTCGTCGTCGGATGCTGCTGGTGTCGTGCGCCGAGTGCGAGGCCGGGCTGTCGTCGGATGCCGCGGACGGCGCTGGTGCGATCGTATACGATCCGGCGGCGTCGCGTCGCGGCATCCGCTCGGGAGGAGGGCTCAGCGGGTGTTCACCGCGATGATCTCGTGCTGGTACGGCGCGATCACGGAGCCCGAGATGCGGCAGTCGAGCACCAGGAACCGGCGCTCGCCGACCGGTTCTGCGGCCCAGTCGCCGAGGCGGTCGAGGTCGGCGAGCTCGCGCACCACCACGCCCTCGGCGCCGACGGCCGCCCCGAGGGCCGCGAAGTCGACCTCGGGGATGCGCATGGGCGGCTCGGCGTAGCCCTGCAGGCCGTAGAGGTGCACCTCCGCGCCGTAGGCCGCGTCGTTCCACACGACGGCGATGCCGCGCCCTCCTGCCGAGCGGACGGCCGTCTCGAGGTCGGCGAGCGCCATGAGGCCGCCGCCGTCGCCCGTCGTGAGCACGATCGTCGACCCGGGCTTCGCCGCCGCGGCGCCTGCGACGCTCGGGAAGCCGAGGCCGATCGACTGGAATGCGGTGCCGACCATGAGCATGCGGTCGGGCGACGCCACCGTCCAGTACATGTTCGCCCAGCCGATGAAGTGCCCGCCGTCGGACACGATCACGCGATCCTCTGGCAGCAGCTCGCCGATGCGCGCCGCGACCGTGCGCGGGTCGAGCCGCCCGTCGCCCGCCACGACGCCCGTGCCCGGATCGTGGACCCGGAGCGGGGCGAGCTCGACCGACTCCCGCCATCCCGACGGCGTCGCGTCGAGTGCGGCCAGCTCGTGGACCAGCGCCCGCGCCACCACGCCCGCGTCGCCGCGCACGTAGCCCCCGACGTGCGGATGCGTCGCCGCGGGCGCGACGTCGACCTGCACGACGCGGGTGCCGGGCGCGAAGAGCTCGCCGAAGCGCATCGTGAACTGGTTGAGCGACGCGCCGAAGACCACCGCGACGTCGGCCTCGCGGACGAGCGCCATGGCGCCCTCGGCGCCGAAGCCGCCCGTGACGCCCAGGTCGAAGCGGTCATCGGGGAAGATCCCGCGACCGAGGGCCGTCGACGCGGTGATCGCGCCCGTGGCGTCGGCGAGGGCGCCGAGCGCCTCGCCTGCGTCGGCCAGCCAGGCCCCGCGGCCGGCGAGGAGGAACGGGCGCTCGGCTGCGGCGAGCATGCGTCCGAGGTCGGCGACCGCCCGCACTCCGAAGGGACCCGCGGGCGCGACGGCCGAGGGCAGCACGGGGGACGAGATCGCGGGGAGGTCGCCCGCGTCGCGCGTGCCGACGTCGTAGGGGATGGCGAGCACGGTGGGTACGCGGAACGCGAGGGCGTGCTCGATCGCGATGACCGTCGTCGCCGCGGCATCCGTGCGACCGACCGTGTAGGTGCGGGCGCCGACAGCCGAGGCGAGGGCGATCTGGTCGACGCCCCACGGGCGCGGGCCCGACGTCGGCTCGTCGCCGACCACGAGCACGAGCGGCACCTTCGCCTGCACGGCCTCGGCGAGGCCCGTCAGGGTGTTCGTGAAGCCGGCGCCGTAGGTGGCGGTGGCCACCGCGAGGCGGCCCGACGCACGGAAGTACGCGTCGGCGGCGACGACGGCGGCCTGCTCGTGCCGGACGGCGGTGTAGGCGACGTCGGTGTCGTGGAGCGCGTCGAGGAACGCGGCGTTCCCGTTGCCCATGAGGCCGAAGACGTGGTCGACGTGGGCGGAGACGGCGTGGGCGACGTGCGCGGAGACGGAGGCCATGCGGGTCCTTCGAGACGGTGACGGAGGTGTGTTCCGTATGTGTCTCGCTCGACCGCGTCATGGGCCGGCTTCGTGCCCTTTTTTCGAGCACCGGCGCGGTGCGCCTGGACGGGACGAGTATACGACTCGTCCAGGCGTGCCGACGTCGTTCGGGATCAGACGCTGCGGTTGCCCGTCAGCATCCGCACCAGCCACACGATCACCGCGATCGCGAGCAGTACGATGCCGACCCACAGCAGGAAGTTCAGCGACTGCACGAAGCCGCCGGTGAACAGCAGGATGATGGCGACGATGGCGACGATGATCAGGAGGATGTTCATGGAGCTTCCTTCCCTTCGGGACTGGGCGATCACGCGTTCGCACCGGGCCGGGCGAGCGTGAGTGCCTCTGGCGTCACTCGACCACAGTTCCGGGGTCGTGTCGAGGGGTTTCCGAGAATGGCCGAAGTGCGATACGCGCGTGCGGAACGGCCCCGCAACGCAGGGCAGAATGGGTGGGGTGAAGACGACCCAGCTGCGCCGGTACACGCTCGTCGACGGAGAGTACGACGCGTTCGTCGAGTGGTGGCGCGGCGCCATGCCCGCCGTCCGTCCCCCTGCGGGGTTCACGATCGAGTTCGCCTACGGCCTGCGGGAGTCGAACGAGTTCGTGTGGGCCGTGAGCGCCGCCGGCGACCGCGACGAGTTCCTGCGCCTCGAGCAGGCCTACCTGGCGTCCGACGCGCGTGCCGCCGTCTTCGAGGGCGTTCCCCAGCGCATCGCGGTGTACGACATCCGCTTCGTCGACGACGAGGAGACCCCCGTCGCCTGACCGCGGCATCCGCTGGCCCTCGTGGCCACGTTCTGCCGTGCCATGCGCCGTCGCGTACACCCGGGGTTCAGACGGGTCCGCCTATGATCGAGGCATCCCCCGGAACACCGACGGTCGACGCTGCCCACCGGCGCGCGCGGCCCGAGCATGACCACGGCGACGACGCCACGCGCGCGAGCCGGAGAGGAACGACGTGAGCCACGAGTTCGACGCCCGACGCACCGAATGGATCGCCAGGGAGGAGCTCGCCGAGCGGATGATCCCGCTCGTCGGCGGCCTCTACCGGGACCACGGGGTGGTGACCTCGATCCACGGCCGTCGGCTCATCAACCGCTCGGCGATCGAACTCCTGAAGGCGCACCGGTTCGCCCGCCAGGCCGGCGACGACGAGCTGTCGCTCGCCGACTCGATGCGCGTCCTCGAGGCGCTGGGCGAGCTGCGCCCCGGCCCGGCGTCGATCGACGTCGCGCGGCTCGTGGCGCGCTACCGCGAGTCGGGCGAGCGGATGCCGCTCGTCGACTTCCTGCGTGACGAGCTCGCGCCCGTGCTGGACGCCGCCGGCGACGACGGCCCGGCCGGCACCGACGTCGTGCTGTACGGCTTCGGCCGGATCGGCCGCCTCCTCGCTCGCATCCTGATCGCCCACACGGGCGGCGGCCAAGGACTGCGGCTGCGCGCCATCGTCGTGCGCAAGGGGTCGGCGAACGACCTGATGAAGCGCGCCAGCCTGCTCCGCCGCGACTCGGTGCACGGCCCCTTCGCGGGCACCATCGAGGTCGACGAGCAGCGCAACACGATCCTCGCGAACGGCACGCTGATCCAGGTCATCTACTCGAACGACCCCGCGACCATCGACTACACGGCCTACGGCATCCGCGACGCCATCGTCGTCGACAACACGGGCCGCTGGCGCGACGCCGAGGGCCTCGCCCAGCACCTGCAGTCGAAGGGCGTCGCCCGCGTGCTGCTGACCGCGCCGGGCAAGGGCGCGATCAAGAACATCGTGCACGGCATCAACCACGGCGACATCCAGCCGTCCGACCGCATCCTCTCCGCGGCATCCTGCACGACCAACGCGATCACGCCTGTGCTGAAGGCCGTGAACGACGCGTACGGGGTCGTGCGCGGCCACGTCGAGACGGTGCACTCGTTCACGAACGACCAGAACCTCATCGACAACTTCCACGCGGGCGACCGCCGCGGACGCTCCGCCGCGCTGAACATGGTCATCACCGAGACGGGGGCCGCGAAGGCCGTCGCCAAGGCGCTGCCCGCGTTCGCGGGCAAGCTGACGGGCAGCGCGATCCGCGTGCCCACGCCCGACGTGTCGCTCGCGATCCTCAACCTGCAGCTCGAGCGTCCCACCGACAAGGGCGAGCTCAACCGCTACCTGCGGCAGGTGTCGCTCACGTCGCCGCTGCGCCAGCAGGTCGACTACATCGAGTCGCCCGAGGTCGTGTCGACGGACTTCGTCGGCTCGAACCGGGCCGGCATCGTCGACGGGCTCGCCACGATCGCCGACGGCACCGACGCGGTGCTCTACGTCTGGTACGACAACGAGTACGGCTACAGCTGCCAGGTGGTGCGGGTCATCGAGGCGATGGCGGGCACGCACCCGATCGTGCTGCCCGAGCGCGAGCCCGTGCTGGTCGAGCGGGAGCTCGTGTCCGCGGCGGTGGTCGAGTAGCCGCTGCGACCCCGGTGGCGCTCCTCGAATCACCGAGCGAACGTAGGCTGGACGCATGAGCACCGAAGCCGTCATCGTCGACGTCATCCGCACGCCGGTCGGGCGCGGCAAGCCCGGCGGCATCCTCTCGGGCGTGCACCCGGTCGACCTGCTCGCCGGCGTGCTCGACGACCTCGTGTCGCGGAACGACCTCGACCCGGGCATCGTCGACGACGTGATCGGCGGATGCGTCAGCCAGGTCGCCGAGCAGAGCTACAACATCACCCGCAACGCCGTGCTCGCGGCGGGGTTCCCCGAGACGGTGCCGGGCACGACCCTCGACCGGCAGTGCGGATCCAGCCAGCAGGCCGCGGCCTTCGCCGCGCAGGCGATCCTCGCCGGCCAGGCCGACATCGTCATCGCGTGCGGCGTCGAGTCGATGAGCCGCGTGCCGCTCGGATCGAGCGCGGTCGGGGCCGACCCGTACGGACCGCGCCTGCACGCGCGCTACCCCGACGGGCTCGTCAACCAGGGCGTGTCGGCCGAGCTCATCGCCGCGAAATGGGACCTGTCGCGCGAGGAGCTCGACGCGTTCGCCGCGCGGTCGCACCGCCTTGCGGCTGAGGCCGGGGCGTCCGGCGCCTTCGCGACCGAGGTGGTGCCGGTACCGGGCGTCGACACGCTCGTCGACGAGACCGTGCGGCCCGCGACCTCGGTCGAGTCGCTCGCAGGGCTCAACCCGGCGTTCCGCACCGACGCGCTCGCCGAGCGCTTCCCCGACCTGGACTGGCGTATCACGCCGGGCAACTCGTCGCCGCTCACCGACGGCGCGTCGGCCGCGCTCATCATGAGCGCCGAAGCCGCCGAGCAGCTCGGGCTCGAACCGCGCGCGCGGTTCCGCTCGTTCACGGTGGTCGGCAGCGACCCGCTCTACATGCTCACGGGTGTCATCCCGGCGACGGCGAGGGTGCTCGAGCGGGCCGGGCTCACGCACGACGACATCGACGCCTACGAGGTGAACGAGGCATTCGCGTCGGTGCCGCTCGCCTGGCTCGCCGACACGCGGGCGGATGCCGCGAAGCTGAACCCGCGCGGCGGCGCCATCGCCCTCGGCCACGCGCTCGGCTCGAGCGGCACTCGCCTGCTCACGACCCTCGTGAACCAGCTCGAGGCGACCGGCGGACGCTATGGGCTGCAGACCATGTGCGAGGGCGGCGGCATGGCGAACGCCACGATCATCGAGCGCATCTGATCCACCGCCCGCCGAGCCGGTCGAAGCGGGCATGCACCGGCGCTCGCTCAGCGAGCGGACTCACGAAAGGACGCACATGGAACTCAGCGGGGCATCCGCGATCGTCACCGGCGGGGCGTCGGGCCTCGGCCGCGCCACCGCGCGCGCGCTCGTCGAGGGCGGGGCATCCGTCGTGCTCGTCGACCTGCCCGGTCCGCGCGGCGAGGAGGCCGCGGCGGAGCTGGGCGAGCGCGCCCGGTTCGTGGCGGCCGACGTCGCGAACGAGGCGGAGGTGCAGGCGGCCGTCGACGCGGCATCCGCCCTCGCGCCGTTGCGCGTCGCCGTGAACTGCGCCGGGATCGTCACCGCGAACCGCACCGTCGGGCGCGACGGACCCGCGCCGCTCGACGCGTTCGAGCGCACGATCCGGGTGAACCTCATCGGGACGTTCAACGTCACCCGGCTCGCGGCCGCGGCGATGGCCGCCACCGAGCCCGTGGAGGCGTCGGTGCCGAGTGGCCCGGCGACGCCCGAGCGCGGCGTCATCGTCTCGACGGCCTCGGTCGCGGCGTTCGACGGCCAGGTCGGCCAGGCCGCCTACTCGGCGTCGAAGGCCGCGGTCGCGGGCATGACCCTGCCGATCGCACGCGACCTGTCGAAGCTGCTCATCCGCGTCGTCACGATCGCGCCGGGCATCTTCGAGACGCCGATGATGGCGGGGATGTCCGACGAGGTGCGCGCCTCGCTCGAGGCCCAGGTGCCGCATCCGTCGCGCCTCGGACACCCGACGGAGTACGCCGCGCTCGTGCGGTCGATCATCGCGAACCCGATGCTGAACGGGGAGGTCATCCGCCTCGACGGCGCGATCCGGATGCAGCCGAAGTAGCATCGCCCAGCGAGTCGGACGAGCGGATGCCGTGGGGTCGGGCCCCGCGGCATCCGCTCGCGTCGGCTGGATCAGATCCGTCCGATGGTCGGCATCGCGCCGCCACGACCCCGCACCGTCTTGATGACGCCGTCGACCACGTCCCAGATCGCGACGCCGATGACGACGACGAGGATCACGGGCACGATCACGTCGCCGGCGTCGCCCCACGGCCAGCCCATCGCGTCGAGCGCCGCGGGGTTGATGAGCTGCCCCGTCGTGAAGAGCCAGACGGCCGGCACGACGAACGCGACGTTGAGCACGAGGTTGGCGGCGGCGAGCCACCAGTTCCAGCCCCACAGGTGGATCGCGACGGCGAAGAGCATCTCGAGTCCGATGAGCACCAGGAAGTACGGGAGCCAGAAGCTCCACAGGTCGGGGTTCAGCAGCGGGATCGACTCGAGCGCCCCGACCCACGGGATGCCGAACTGCTGCCAGACGATGAGGATCGCGAACAGCCCGAGGAAGACGATCGACGCGATGAGCTCCGAGAGCTTTCCGGGACGGCCGAGTTCGGGCAGCTGGGGCAGCATCTCGGGATTCCAGGTGAGCTCGGCGGCTGCGGCGCCGGGGGAGCGCTCGGCGATCGCGAAGGCGGCCGTGGTCCAGAACCCGAGATTCACGACGAGCGAGAAGCCGACGCTCACGGCGCTGCCGATCACGTCGCCGACCTGGGCGCCCGAGAGCACCTGGGCGAACGCGACCGCCGCCACCGCGATGGGCAGCACCACGGCGTAGAGCAGCTTCAGCAGGCGCCACCAGGCGAGGTAGTAGCGCGGCCCGATGAGCTGCAGCGGGCGGTCGACGTAGCTCGCGGCGAGTGCCGCGGGATCGCCGAGTTCGACGAGGGCCATGCGCTCGGCGTCGGCCGGGGCCCGGCCGGTCTCCACCAGGGCATCCGTCGCGTCGCCGATGCGCTCGCGGAGCTCGCGCTCGAGGTCGGTGCGCTGGGCCTCGGGCACGCTGCGCGCGGCGGCGTAGACGTACCGGTCGGTCAGTGAGGCGTTCATCGTTCGTCTCCCGTGGTCAGGCGCGTGAGCGCCGCGTCGATCAGGTGCCAGTCGGTGGTGAGGGCACCGGCGAGTCGCTCGCCGGCGTCGCTCGTGCGGTAGAACTTGCGGGGCCGGGCCTCGTCGGTGTTCCACTCGCTCGTGAGGAGTCCCTGTTTCTCGAGGCGGCGCAGGAGCGGGTACAGGGTGTTCGCGTCGACCGTGATGCCGAGCCCGTTGAGGGACTCGAGCAGCGCGTACCCGTAGTCGGGCGTGCGCAGCCGGATCAGGCACGCGAGCACCACGGTGCCGCGGCGCAGTTCCTGCAGGTGGCCGGCGGTCGTGTCATCGGTGCTCATGTCCGACACGATACTGTGCGTCGCACACTAATGCAAGAGACACGATGCAGTGACGGATGCCGCGGCGCGCGGCATCCGCTCACTCCGCTCACATCCGCTCACTCCGCTCACTCCGCTCACATCCGCGCACATCCACGTTCACCCGCGCACATCCGCGTCCATCCGTGTTTCTCAGGACGCACCCCGCGAATGCGGCTGCTTCTCAGGAGATGTCGACGGCTTCGTCCGGCCGATCCCGAGATCCTCCTGAAATCGGACAGTCGACAGTCACCGACGAGCCGAAGCGGATGCCGCGCCCGCGGCATCCGCTGCATCACCGCGTCACTGGTCGGCGTGGGCCTCGAGGAACTCGTACACCTCGGCATCGTCGACGCCCGGGAACGTGCCCGACGGCAGCGGCGACAGCACGTGCGCGTGCAGGCGCGCGCTCGGCCACGCCCGCCCGGACCAGCGCTCGGCGAGTCCGAGCGGCGCCCTGCGGCAGCACGCGTCGTCGGGGCACGTCGACGCCGCCCGCAGGGTGGTCTCGCGCCCGCGGAACCACTTCGCCTGCGCGAACGGCACGCCCACGGTGATCGAGAACTCCGCGGCATCCGTGCGCCCGGTCTGCGTGGCGCACCAGAAGGTGCCCGCGGGCGTGTCGGTGTACTGGTAGTTCTCGGTCGTGCGGTTGGTGTGCTCGAACGCCGTGCGGGCGCTCCACTTCTTGCAGACCCACTGGCCCTCGATCGAGCCCGTGACGTCGGTGGGCAGCGGCAGGCCGTCGTTCTCGTAGCCCTTCAGCAGTGCGCCGTCGCCGTTCACACGCAGGAAATGCAGCGTCATGTCGAGGTGGCTCGTGGCGAGGTTGGTGAACCGCAGCGCCGCGGCTTCGTGCGTCACGCCGAACGCGTCGCGGAAGTCCTCGATCGCGAGCCGCTTCTCCTTCTTCGCCTGCTGCAGGAACGCGACGGATGCCTCCTGCGGCATCAGGCACGCGGCCGCGAAGTAGTTGATCTCGAGCCGCTGCCAGAGGAACTCGTCGTAGCTCGCGGGCGGCGTATGCCCGAGGAGGCGGTGCGCCATCGCCTGCAGCGCCATCGAGCGCAGGCCGTGTCCGCCGGGGATCGACGCGGGCGGCAGGTAGATGCGGCCGTTCGCGAGGTCGGAGATCGAGCGCGTCGAGTCGGGCAGGTCGCTCACGTAGATGAGCTGGAAGCCGAGGCGCTCGGCCATCACGCTGACCTCGCGGTGCGTGAGGGCGCCCGCGCGATGGCCGGAGGCGCGCACCTGGTCCTCGGCGAGCTGCTCGATGTGGGCGAGGTAGTTGTGCTGGGCGCGCATGCGCTCACGCAGGTCGGTGTTCGCCCGGCGCGCCTCCTCGGGAGTCGCGATGGCCTCGCTCGCGCGGCGCTGCAGCTCGCGGTGCAGGCCCACGATGGACTCGAGCGTCTCGTCGCTGATGCCGCGGCCCGGCCGGATGGCCGGAAGGCCGAGGGACGCGTAGAGGGGGCTCGACTGCGCGCGGCCGAGCTCGAGCTCGAGTGCGGCGCGTCGGCTGGGCGCCTCGCGGGCGAGGAGGTCGGCGAGCTCGACGTCGAGGGCGCTCGCGAGGGCGTCGAGCGTGGAGAGCTTCGGCTCGCGCTTGCCGTTCTCGATGAGGGAGAGCTGGCTGCCGGCGAGGCCCACCGCGTCGCCCAGCTGGTCGAGGGTCAGGCCGCGCTCGCCGCGGAAGTGGCGGATGCGTTGTCCCAGCGTGGCGAGGTCAGGGGTGCCGGCTCTCATGGCTTAAGGATAGCGAAAGATCGTGGATTCTTAACACGCGATTTGGCCGAACAGAACCCGCAAACCGGCGCATCCTTGAAGTACGAACCACTCCGGCCGGCCGGTCGGGACCCTGGAAAGGAACGAAGATGACGATCTCCGAGTTCTCCATCGGCACCGAGACCACCGCCGACGACGACCGGGCACGACGCGGCACCACCGACCCCGCGCTCAATGCCTGGGTCGCGGAGATCGCCGCCCTCACCAAGCCCGACGAGATCGTCTGGTGCGACGGCTCGAAGCACGAGGCCGACCTCCTCACGAAGCAGCTCGTGGCCGAGGGCAAGCTCACCAAGCTCAACCCGGAGTGGCGCCCCAACAGCTACCTCGCCCGCACCGACCCGTCGGACGTCGCCCGCGTCGAGGACCGCACGTTCATCTGTTCCACGTACGAGGAGGACGCCGGCCCCACGAACAACTGGCGCGACCCGCGCGAGATGCGCGCCGAGCTCACCGAGGTCTTCGACGGCTCGATGAAGGGCCGCACGCTGTACGTCGTGCCGTTCTCGATGGGCCCGCTCGGCGGCCCCATCTCGCAGCTCGGCGTCGAGATCACGGACTCGCCCTACGTCGTGCTCTCGATGGGCATCATGACCCGCATGGGCGAGCAGGTGTACCGCCTCATCGAGGCCGGCGAGCCGTGGGTGCGCACCGTGCACTCGGTCGGCTACCCGCTCGTCGACGGCGTCGGCCACCGCCGCGCCGAGGTCGACTGGCCGTGCAGCGACACGAAGTACATCGTGCAGTTCCCCGACTCGCGTGAGGTCTGGTCGTACGGCTCGGGCTACGGCGGCAACGCCCTGCTCGCGAAGAAGTGCTTCGCGCTGCGCATCGCGAGCGTCATGGCCCGCGACGAGGGCTGGCTCGCCGAGCACATGCTGCTCATCAAGATCACGTCGCCGCAGGGCAAGGTGTACCACGTGGCCGCCGCGTTCCCGTCGGCCTGCGGCAAGACGAACCTCGCGATGCTGCAGCCGACGATCCCCGGCTGGTCGGTCGAGACCATCGGCGACGACATCGCCTGGATGCGTCCCGGCGACGACGGCCGCCTCTACGCGATCAACCCCGAGGCCGGCTTCTTCGGCGTCGCGCCCGGCACGGGCGAGACCACGAACCCGACCGCGGTGCAGACCCTGTGGGGCAACACGATCTTCACGAACGTGGCGCTGCGCCCCGACGGCGACGTGTGGTGGGAGGGCCTCACCGACACCCCGCCGGCGCACCTCACCGACTGGGAGGGCAACCCGTGGACGCCGGAGTCCGGCCGCCCCGCCGCGCACCCGAACTCGCGCTTCACGGTGGCCGCCGCGCAGTGTCCGCAGATCTCCGACGACTGGGACGCGCACGACGGGGTGCCGATCGACGCGATCCTGTTCGGCGGACGCCGCGCCACCAACGTGCCGCTCGTCGCCGAGGCCCGCAGCTGGAAGCACGGCGTGTTCATGGGCGCGACGATCTCGTCGGAGCAGACCGCGGCCGCCGAGGGCACCGTCGGCGAGCTGCGCCGGGACCCGTTCGCGATGCTCCCGTTCTGCGGCTACAACATGGCGGACTACTGGGGCCACTGGGTCAAGATGGGCCGAGTCCTCGGTGGGAACGCGCCGAAGATCTTCCAGGTGAACTGGTTCCGCAAGGGCCACGACGGCACGTTCCTCTGGCCCGGATTCGGCGAGAACTCGCGCGTGCTCGAGTGGATCGTCGGCCGCATCGAGGAGGAGGCCGACGCCGTCGAGACGCCGATCGGCCTGCTGCCGGCGACGGGGTCGCTCGACCTCGAGGGCCTCGAGATCACGGATGCCGCGCTCGAGCACCTCTTCGAGGTCGACCGCGACTCGTGGCTCGCCGAGTGCGACCTCACCGAGGAGTACTTCGCCCAGTTCGGCGACCGCGTGCCCGCGGCGCTGAAGGCGGAGCTCGCCAGCCTGCGCTACCACCTCTCGCACCAGGCGGCGTAGTACCTGAGACTCGAGGGCCGGAGCGCGCACGGGAAGGCGCGCCCGGCCCTCGTGCATGCGCGGCGTCGTTCGCGGCGCGCGGCGGAATCGCGCGTCCCGATCGGCCCCGCGCGGCTAGCGTGTGCCGCAGAGGGGAGCGCGATGGAGTTCGGCGAGATCATCTCCAGGGCCGGCGAGGTCGTCGACGTCATCGGCGTGATCGCGATCGTCGTCGGCGTCGCCTATGCGATCATCGACGCGGCCCTGCGCGGCATGCGTCGCCTGAGCCCGATCTACACGCGGTTCCGTCGCGTGCTCGGGCGGGCGATCCTGCTCGGCCTGGAGCTGCTCGTCGCCGCCGACATCATCAAGACGGTGGCCGTCACCCCGACCCTCGAGTCGGTCGGGGTGCTCGCGATCATCGTGCTGATCCGGACGTTCCTCAGCTGGTCGCTCGAGCTCGAGATCTCGGGCCGCTGGCCGTGGCAGAAGCGCACCCAGGACGTCGACGAATCGGCGAGGGCGGAGGCCGAGGGCATCTGAGCGCCGCCCGTCCCGGACGGATTGCCGCTCCACGGAGCGGGGAGTAGCTTGCCGCCCATGGATTGGTGGTGGACCGTCCTCATCCTGGGAGGTGGGCTCATCGTCTTCGGCGTGGTGCTCGCGCGGCGGATCCGGCGCGATCGATCGTCGGGGACCGAGGGTCCCGACGCGTTCGACGACCCGGGCACCCGTGCGGCGGAACGCGGGCGCGACGATCCCGAGATCAGGCAGTGGGGCGCCGGAGGTCCCGGCTAGCCGCGACGCGCAGGCCTCACGCGCTGAGCGGCCACGCTGCGACGACGCGACGGTGATGGCCGCCCTGCGGCGGCCGCATGTCGATGAGCGCGACCGTCCTGAGCTCGACCCTGTCACCCGGGCGCACCCGTCCGTGCTGCTTGCGGGTCACGTGCGGCCGGAAGTCGAGGCGCGGCTGCACGTCCACGTCCGCGTGCCGGAGCGCCGCGAGCGTGCGGGTGCGCAGCGCGGCGAGCTCCCCACCGTCCTCGACGAGCGTGACCGGCACGTCGCGCCGTCGCCCGAACATCGCGTCCTCGCCGGCCGCCGCGTGGATCGCGCGAGCCTCCCGTCCGATGCCGTCGACGCCGCCCAGCACGGCGGCGACCTCCGCGGCATCGAGCGACGTGGGGAACGGCTCCACCAGCGTCACGTGCAGCGGCCATTGCGCGAGCGTGAACTCGTCGCCCGCGGCGAGCGGGACGAGCGGCAGCACGACGACGAAGCGCGCCATCCGGCGAGTCTAGCCGGGGCGCGCTCCGTCGATCGTGGTGGGTGCGGGCGTCACGCCACCCGGTGCGGCTCGTCGAGCCGGCCGACCAGGCGCAGCATCGCGGCCGGTGCGTAGCGGAACTCGATCGTGCCGCTGGCGCCCTGGCCGGCCGGGCCGATCCAGGTGCTCGAACCCTCGTGCACGCGCACCCAGCCGTCCTGGAACAGCAGGTCGGTGCCGATCACGAACGCCATCGCCGGGGTGTCGCCCTGGCGCACGGCGATCGATCCCTCGAACACCTGCGATGCCGACGCATCCTGGTCCTCGCGGGCCTGCACGCCCACGAGCGGGCGGGCGATCGGGGTGCCGAAGCCCGGCGCCTGGAAGGGGCTGGCCTTCGCGGCATCCGCGACGACGCCGAAGTTGACGCTCGTCGACGCGAGGCTGAGCGCCGCCTGGCCGTCGAGCACGAGCCGGCTCGACACGCTGAAGCGGTAGTAGAGGCGCCCGGACTCGCGGGCCGGCGGCAGCACGGCGACGCTCGCCCAGTTGCGCGACCAGCCGAGGGGCGCGCCCTCGCGGCTGGGCGGGTCGTAGACGCTCGCCGTGACGCGCACGGCGCCGTCGGCCTGGGTCGCGGCGGCGTGCAGCGAGCTCCGTCCGCGGTCCGACTCGGGCATCTCGTCGCGGACGGGCGTGAACGCCGGGAGCCGCTGCGGCTCCCAGTGGCGCAGCCAGCCCTGGATGCCGGCCTGGATGCGGTCGAACGAGTCGCCGAAGCCGCTGCGCGACGTCGTCGCGTCGGTGGCGTTGGGCAGGTCGTCGATGAGCTCGACGGGCAGCTCCTCGAAGCGGGAGAGGTCGCGGGCGCTGGTGACGGTCGCGATGGTCATGATGGTCCTCCGGGGGGAATGGGCTCGGGGCATCCGGAACCGGATGCGGATTCCCACGCTACGGAGGCCGTCGCGCCGGGCCATCCCGGCTAGCCCCCAAACCGCCCCGGGGTGAACCCTGAGGCGAAGCGGGGGCAGCCGACGGCCGACGGGCCGATCAGACCAGCAATTGGTGCGCCGCGAGGTCGCGGTACAGCGGCACGGATGCCACGAGCTCCGCGTGCGTCCCCTCGCCGATCACGCGCCCCTCCTCGAGCACGACGATGCGGTCGGAGTCGATCACCGTCGAGAGCCGGTGCGCGATCACGACGAGCGTGCGCCCGGTGGCGACCTCGTCGATGGCCTCGCGCATGAGGCGCTCGTTGACGCCGTCGAGCGACGACGTCGACTCGTCGAGCAGCAGGATGGGCGGCGCCGAGAGCAGGGCACGGGCGATCGCGAGGCGCTGGCGCTCGCCGCCCGAGAGCATGATGCCGTCCTCGCCCACGGCCGCGTCGAGACCGGCGGGATCGCGATCGAGCACGGCGCCGAGGTTCACCGCGCGCAGGACGTGCTCGCACGCGTCATCGGTCGCGTCGGGGCTGCCGAGCTTGAGGTTGTCGCGGAGGGTTCCGGCGAGCACGGGGGCGTCCTGCTCGACGTACCCGATCTGGCTGCGGAGTTCGCCGCGGTCGAGCGCGCGCAGGTCGAGGCCACCCATGCGCACCTCGCCGATGCTCGGGTCGTAGAAGCGCTCGATGAGCGCGAGGATCGTCGACTTGCCGGCGCCCGACGGGCCCACGAGGGCGATGCGCTGCCCGCGCGGCACCCGGAAGCTCACGCCGCGCAGCACGTGCTGCCTGTCCGTCACGTCGGGTTCGGGGAGGTGCTCGTCGGGGGAGTCGTTGCCGGGATCGGCCGGGTCCTGCCTCGTCGCGGCGTACGCGAAGTGCACGTCGTCGAACTCGATCGCCGCGGCATCCGGTCGCATGCCGTCGTTCGCGTCGCCGACCATGAGCGCGAGCGGGGCGAGCTCGCGGTCGTAGGCGTCCTCGTCGGGCAGGTCGAGGATCTCCTGGATGCGCCCGAGCGCGCCGAGCGCGGAGTTGACCGACGTGATCGCGCCGAACGCCTGGCCGAGCGGCAGGATCATCATGAACAGGAACAGGATGAACGACACCAGGTTGGCGACCGTGATGGCGCCGCTCGCGACGCGGTAGCCGCCGACGCCGAGCACCACGAGGAACGAGACCTGCATCGCGATCCCCGCGATCGGCACGATGAGCGCCGAGATCTTCGCGACCTGCACGCCCATGCGCCACGCGCCCTCGGCCTCCACATCGACGGCGCCGATCTCGCGGTCGGTGGCGCCCGCGGCGCGGATCGTGCGCACCGAGCTGATCGCGCGCTCGACCGCCGCGGCGACGTCGCCGACCTTCTCCTGCGCCCGGTGCGACGCGTCGCGCACGCGGCGCGAGAGCAGCGTGACCGTCGTGATCGCGATCGCGATGACGAGCACGGTCAGGCCGAGCAGCACGGGATCGAGGATGAGCATGGCGATGAGGGCGCCCACGAACGTGACGGCGCCGCCGATGGCCTCGACGAGGCCCTGCGTGAGCACGGCGCGGAGCATCGTGGTGTCGCTGCCGACGCGCGAGACGAGGTCGCCCGTGCGGCGCGTGTCGAACTCCGCGACGGGCAGGCGCAGGAGCTTCGCGACGAGTCGCTTGCGGCTGGACAGCACCACGCCCTCGCCCGTGCGCTGCAGCAGGTAGTGCTGGTAGCCCGAGATGATCGCGCTCACGACGACGAGCGCGACGAGGCCCCACACGAGCCAGCCGAGGGGCTCGCCGGCCTCGACGACGTTGATGACGCGGCCCACGAGCAGCGGCTGCGCGAGGCTCGTGAGGGCGCCCACGATCGAGAGCACGGCGACCCACATCAGCACGGGCCGGTGCTCGAAGAGGAACGGCAGCAGCTGCTTGAAGGTGGCGCGCGGCCCCTCCTGCGGCGGACGCCGCGCGAACGGGCTGCGTCGGGTCTCGGTCCGGGTGTCGGTGTCGCTCATGTCCTCTTCCTGCTCCGCGCTCGCGCGGTGGGCGGATGCCGCACCCGCCCGGTGGTCGCGTCGTCGCCGCCTTGCAGCATACGTGGCCCTGCTGGGTGCGGACCCGGGCCGGGTGCCCCAGCACTGCCGCGGCCCAGCACCGCGGGGGCTCGGCGCCGCGGGGGCTCGGGCTAGCCGCGCCCGTACTTCTTGTGCACCGCCTGCTTCGACACGTCGAGCGCCAGGGCGATGAGCTGCCAGCTCGACCCGGCGGCGCGGGCGCGGCGCACGGCGACCGCCTCGGCGCGGTCGAGCTCGCGGTTCAGCTCGATGCGCGCGTGGTGCAGCTCGCGCAGCGCCCGGTAGGGGTCGCCGCCGTCGGCCGCGGCGATGGCGGTGCGGAGGGTGCGGTCGTCCATGGCGTCAACCGTAGTTGACGCTGCCATGGCGTGTCAACCGTGGTTGACGTCTGCTGGCCGTTTCTCCCGCATCGACGCACGAACCCCCGCGACTCCTGAAAGCAAGGACGCGTTCGTGCGAGGGTGCGCGTGTCCTCGGATTCAGGAGCCGCCCGGGGCCGCGTTCGCGCCCGAGTTCGCCCGTTGTTCAGGAGCCGCCGGGCGTCGCGTGCGCGCCCGGGTTCGCGAGCACGGATGCCGCGCTCGCATGCCCGGCGAGGCAGGCCGCCGCGGCGTCCGCCCCGCGCAGCACGGCGGCGAGGTACCCGGCCGCGAACGCGTCGCCCGCGCCCGTGAGGTCGCGGATGTCGGGGACGGGCGCGACGTCGACGCGGTCCGCGAGAGCACCGCGCACGATGACGTCGGTGGGCAGCGGCCCGTGCTTCACGACGACGGTGTCGGCGACGGATGCCGCGACCGCCCCGCCGCCCGCCAGGCCGAGCAGCGCCGCCTCGTCCTCGTTCGCGAACACCAGGTCGGGCGCGATCGACCGGAACAGGTCGAGTGCGACGTCGGTGCCGAGCCCCGCGATCAGGCCCGTCGACGACGCGTCGACCGATACGCGGATGCCGCGCTCCCGCGCCACCGCGGCGAGGCGCACGAGCTCGTGCCGCATGGGCTCGCACTCGAGGCCGTACGCCGGAAGGTGCAGCCACGCGACGCCGTCGAGCCACGCGTCGTCCACGTCGGCCAGCAGCGCGGAGGCGCCGCGGTCGGGGAACATCGTGCGCTCGCCGTCGGCGTCGATGAGCAGCACGACGGTGCCCGTGCGGCCCTCGCGCTGCACGCGCACGTCGACCCCGGTGGTTGCGAGGCCGTGCGCGAGCGCGTCGCCCGCGGCATCCGCCCCGACCCGGCCGATGAAGCGCGTCGGCACGAGCGGTGCGGCCAGGGCGGCGACGTTCGCGGCGCTGCCGCCGCGAGCGCGGAACACCCGCGCGGCCGTGTCGGTCGCGACGCGCAGCGGCTCGTCGGCCCACACCACGATGTCCTCGACGAGGTCGCCGACGACCGCGAGGAGGCCCCTCGGCTCAGCCGGCGACGGCACGCGCGATCTCCGCGCCGAGGGCGACGTTGCCGCGGTACACCTCGAGGTTCACCTCGAGGCTGCGCCCGCCGGTCGCGCGCTGCACGTGGTCGAGGAGGAACGGCGTCGTGTCGTGCCCCGAGACGCCGGCCGCGGATGCCGCGTCGAGCGCCTCGCCGAGCACCCGGTCGTGGAACTCGGGATCGAGCTGCTTCGCCGGATCGACCGGGTTGGCCACGAGCACGGCCGACGCGAGGCCGAGGTCGTCGCGCGCACGGGCCAGCGCCGCGGCATCCGCGGGGCTCTCGATGCGGTAGTCGAGCGCGAAGCCCGAGTCGGCGACGTAGAACCCCGGGTAGTGGTCGGTGCGGTAGCCGACGACGGGCACGTTCAGCGACTCGAGCCGCTCGAGCGTCGCGCCGATGTCGAGGATCGACTTCACGCCGGCGCTGACGAGCGTGATGGGCGTCGTCGCGAGCGTGCCGAGGTCGGCCGACTCGTCGAACGTCTCGCTCGCGCCGCGGTGCACGCCGCCGAGGCCGCCCGTCGACATGACGCGGATGCCGGCGCGATGCGCGAGCCACGCGGTCGCGGCGACCGTGGTGCCGCCGTCGAGCCCCTTCGCCCGGGCGATGGGCAGGTCGCGCACGCTCACCTTCACGACGCCGCCGGCGGTGCAGAGCCGTTCGATCTCGGCGGCGGACAGGCCGACGACCGGCATGCCGTCGACGACCCCGATGGTTGCGGGCAGGACGCCCGCGTCGCGCACCTGCTGTTCGGACGCGAGCCCCACCTCGAGGTTGCGCGGGCGCGGGAGCCCGTGGGTCAGGATCGTGGACTCGAGCGCGAGCACCGGGCGGCCCTCGTCGACCGCGGTGCGCACCTCGTCGGACACCCGGATCGCGGGCGGGGGAGTCTGCATGAGGTCATCGTAGGCGGGCGTCGTGCCGCCGTGGCGGGCCGCCGCGGC
Source organism: Agromyces sp. NPDC055661 (assembly GCF_053618135.1). Lineage (NCBI taxonomy): Bacteria > Bacillati > Actinomycetota > Actinomycetes > Micrococcales > Microbacteriaceae > Agromyces > Agromyces sp. NPDC055661. The sequence goes on along the minus strand of NZ_JBSHHC010000001.1, from coordinate 476,438 downwards.
ATCCGTTCGCAGATGTCGGTGGCCGAGGCTACGGTGGGATACCGTGCCAGCACCTGTCATCGTCGCCCGGAACCTGGTCAAGCGGTACGGCGACTTCGCCGCCGTCGACGGCATCTCGTTCGAGGTGGCGCCCGGCGAGTCGTTCGGGCTGCTCGGGCCGAACGGCGCCGGCAAGTCGACGACGATGCGCATGGTCGGCGCGGTCTCCACTCGCACCTCGGGCGACCTCGAGGTCGTCGGCCTCGACCCCGACGTGCACGGCCCCGAGATCCGGTCGCAGCTCGGCGTCGTGCCGCAGTCCGACAACCTCGACACCGAGCTGCGCGTGCGCGAGAACCTCCTCGTGTACGGCCGCTACTTCGGCCTGCCGTCGCGGCTGATCGCCACGCGCGCCGACGAGCTGCTCGCGTTCGCCCAGCTCGCCGACAAGGGCAAGGCGAAGGTCGACTCGCTCTCGGGCGGCATGAAGCGGCGGCTCACCATCGCGCGCGCCCTCATCAACGACCCGCGCGTGCTGCTGCTCGACGAGCCCACGACCGGCCTCGACCCGCAAGCCAGGCACATCCTCTGGGATCGCCTGTTCCGCCTCAAGGAGCAGGGCACCACGCTCCTGCTCACGACGCACTACATGGACGAGGCCGAGCAGCTCTGCGACCGGCTCGTGGTCGTCGACAACGGCGCCATCATGGCCGAGGGCACGCCCGCCGAGCTCATCCGCCGCTACTCGTCGCGCGAGGTGCTCGAGGTGCGGTTCGGCAGCGACCGCAACAGCGAGGTGGCCGAACGGCTGACCGGCATCGGCGACCGCATGGAGGTGCTGCCCGACCGCATCCTCGTCTACAGCGACAACGGCGAGTCCGAGCTCGTACGCATCACCGAGGCCGGCCTGCACCCGCTCACGAGCCTCGTGCGCCGGTCGAGCCTCGAGGACGTCTTCCTGCGCCTCACCGGACGGAGCCTCATCGAATGAGCGGCGACGTCTCCACCGGCGTGCGCAGCGACACCGCGCGGGCGCTCGCCGCGGGCCGCCGCTCACGCCGCTGGGGCGCCTGGTACGTCGCGCTGCACCGCTTCCGCGTGATGCGGAGCTACACCGGCACGGTCGTCGTCGCGGGCATCGGCAATCCGCTCATCTATCTCTACGCGCTCGGCGTCGGCCTCGCCACGATCGTCGACACCGACCTCGACGGCGTGAGCTACCTCGTGTTCGTGGCGCCCGCGCTGCTCGCGAGTGCCGCCATCACGGTCGCGAGCGAGGAGTTCACCTACCCGATCATGCTCGGGTACAAGTGGAACCCGACCTTCACGGGCATGAGCGCGTCGCCCCTGCGGCCCACGCAGATCGTCGACGGCATCGTGATCTCCGTCGCCGTGCGCATGACCGTGAACCTCGTGCTGTTCTTCGCGCTGATCCTGGTGTTCGGCGCCGCGCCGTCGCCGATCGCGTTCCTCTCCATCGTCGCGGGCCTGCTCGGCGGGCTCGCCTTCGGCGCCGTGCTCATGGGCTACACGTCCACGCTCGAGGAGGACACCGGGCAGCTCGCCATGGTCATGCGCTTCGTCGTGCTGCCGATGACGCTCTTCTCGGGCACGTTCTTCCCGCTGTCGACGTTCCCGATCTGGCTGCAGTGGATCGGCTGGATCTCGCCGCTGTGGCACAGCACCGAGCTCGCACGCGTCTTCTCCTACGGCTACGCCGAGCCCATCTGGCTCACGATCGTGCACGTCGCCTACCTCGCCGTGCTCATCGTGGTCGGGTGGGCGTGGTCGCGCCGCATCGCCGTGCGGAGGCTGAACCGATGACCGACCTCACGCAGCGCGACCGGGTGCGGCCCGGCGCAGGGTCGCGCCCGGTGCGCTCGCTCTACGCCGGCAACGCCCGCGCGGTGATGCTGCGCGGCTGGCGTGCCACCCGCAGCACGAACTGGCTCGTGATCGTGAGCGGCTTCTTCGAGCCGATCTTCTACCTGCTCGCCATGGGCATCGGGCTCGGCACGCTCGTCGGCACCGTCACGACGACGGGCGGCCAGCAGGTGCCGTACGCCGCGTTCATCGCGCCGGCGCTCCTCGCGACGGCCGCGATGAACGGCGCGATCTACGACTCCACGTGGAACGTGTTCTTCAAGATGCAGTTCGCGAAGCTCTACGAGGGGATGCTCTCCACCTCGCTCGGCCCGCTCGACGTGGCCCTCGGCGAGATCATGCTCGCCCTGCTCCGCGGCGCGCTGTACGCCGTCGGCTTCCAGCTCGTGATGCAGGTGCTCGGGCTCAACCTCTCGTGGTGGGCGCTGCTCGCCGTGCCGGCCGTGCTGCTCATCGCGTTCGGCTTCGCGAGCCTCGGCATGGCGATCACGAGCTACATGAAGACGTTCCAGCAGATGGACTGGATCAATTTCGTGATGCTCCCGATGTTCCTCTTCTCGGCCACGTTCTACCCGATCACCGTCTACCCCGAGTGGCTGCAGGCCGTCATCCAGGCGCTGCCGCTCTGGCACGGCGTGGAGTTGGTTCGCGGCCTGACGACGGGCGACGTGAGCTGGGGCATGCTCTGGCACGTGCTCTACTACCTGGTCATGATCGCGATCGGGCTCGTGTTCACGACCCGGCGGCTGCGCGCGCTGTTCCTGGACTGAGCCGGTCCGAGCGCTCACGCGCCTGCGGCGCGTCGCCGCCCGTACTCGTCGTGCGCGTAGCCGACCGCGCCCGCCAGCATGCCGAGCCCACGGCTCACCGTGCGGGCACCGCGTGCGCGGTGCACGAGCGAGCCCGCGAGCGTGCCCCAGACCAGCCGGGCCCCGCCGCCGAGCACGCGCGTGGTGCCGCGTCCGATCGCGCGGAGTCGTTCTACGAGCCTGCCTGCCCGAGTGGGGGCGAGGGCGATGCGCACGCGCGCCGAGGTGTTGCCGAACCGGAACGTGCGCGCGAGCACCCACCGACGGGTGAACCGCTCGGGCTCCTCCTGCTCGGTCACGACGGCGTCCTGCGCCCAGCGGATGGTCCCGCCGCGCCGGGTGAGCTGGAGCGTGAACATGCTGTCGCTCCCGCCGGTGAGCCCGAACCGCTCGTCGAACGAGAGCCCGAGTCGCCGCACGGCCGGAACGTCGAGCAGCAGGTTGTTCGTCGCGGCCTCGCGCAGCGCCTGGCCGTCCCGGCGCACCGGGCGGATGAACGCGCCGCTCGCGCCGACCCAGGGATGCACCGGATCGGGGAAGCGCGTGACCACGCGCCCGGCGACCGCCGTCGGTCGCATGCCCGTGAACGCGTCCACCATCGTGCGCAGCCACCCGGGCTCGGGCACCTCGTCGTCGTCGAGGAAGAGCAGCGCACCCGTTCCGTCGCACTCGGCCAGCGCGCGATTGCGCACGGCCGCGATCCCGGGCCGCGGCTCCACGACGTAGGCCGCGCCCTGCTCGCGAGCGACGGCCTCGCCCGACCCGGCCGGGTCGTTGTCGACGACGAGGATCGAGCAGCGCAACGGCGCGTCGGCCCGGGCGTTCTCCGCATCGACCTGCGCACGAACTCCCGCGAGCGCACGACGCAGCGCCTCGGCGCGGTGGAACGTGGGGATGGCGACCACGAGCTCGCGGGGGAGCGGCTGCTCCACCGGTTCCGGGGCAGGGCGGATGCCGCGGCGCCGCGCCCGTCGGTCCATCGCGAGCCGGTAGGCGGCGGCGTGGACCGCCCCCACGCCGTCCCACTCGCGGGCGTGCAGGTCGGGCGCGCCCGACGGCGGGTCGTCATGCACCGCTCGCATCGCCTCGAGCAGCTCGGCCGCGGTGAGCTCGCCGTCGAACCGATGCACCCAACCGTGACCGACCTCCGCGCTGAGGGCCCGGGAGACGTCGTTGTCGGGCACGAGCACCGGCCGATCGAGCGAGAGGGCCGCCAGGGCGGCCCCCGAGTTGTGCAGGTGCCGGTACGGCAGCACGACGAGCTCGCTCGCCGTGACGACCTCGACGAACTCGGCATCGTCGACGTACCGCAGCGCGACCGCCAGGCCGTCGAGCCGCGCGGCCGCCTCACGGAGGTCCCGTGCGACCACGTCATCGGTCGGCTCGCCGGCGATCCGCAGCGTGAGCGCCGGCGTGCCCGGGTCCGGTCCTGCGACGGATGCCGCGGCATACGCCTCGACGAGCCGCTCGACGCCCTTGTACGGCTTGATCAGGCCGACGTACCCGAGCCGCCCGGGCACGACGTCGCTCCGCGGCATCCGCTCGAACCAGGCGCGGTAGTGCCCGTGGGGGATGAGCACCGATGGGATGCCGGGCGCCTCGGGCGTCTGCGCGGAGATGCGGATGCGCACGTCCGTCGACCGGTCGAGCGACCGGTCGAGGGCGCGATCGACGGCCGGGCCGCGCGGCGGCGTGACGTTGTGCACGGTGCGCACGACCGCGATCCGTCCTGCGCGGGCGCGAACGGCGAGCGCGGCGAGGGCGGCTCGCTTGCCCGCGCGCGTCCACCGGCTGCGTCCGGCGAGCAGCGCGTCGGGCCAGTGCACGTGCAGGACGTCGTAGCGCCCGACGAGCCCCTCGCGCCAGGAGAACGGCACGTGCTCGACGGACGGCTCGGCGACCAGCGCGTCGCGGAGCATGACGAGGTAGGGATTCGTGGTCGGCCGCGGTTCCCCGAACGTCTGCATCACGCGCATCGGCGCATCCACCGCGACCTCCGGCGATCCTCAGTCCACGAGGTCGTCAGGCGGCAGCGCCCAGGCGTCGTCGAGCAGGATCCGTTCGGGCGGCGTCGCATGCCAGCGGCCCTCGGGGTCGTCGTCGGCGGCCGCGGCGAACAGCGCCGGCAGCGCGGCCTCCCAGTGCGCACGCGACTCCCACATGGCGATGCCGATGACCCGACCGCCCGCCTCCTCGCGCCACGGCCCGATCTGGATCAGCCCGGGCGTGCCAAGCGCGGCGAGGCGTACGCGGTTCATCGAGTCGAGCACCTCCTGCTCGTAGCCCGGGTTCGGGTGGTGGATCGACATGTGGATGAACATGGGCCCACGCTAGCCCGGCGCCTGTCGCGCGGCCATCCCTCCTCCGGGGCCGGGCGACGAGCCCCTCGGGCCGCTCGCCCCGGTCGCCCACGAACCGGGCCGGCGGTCGCGGGCGCCAGTGTTTCCGCGTGTGACGGCCCGCCGCGACATCCGATCCGCCCGCGCGTATCGTGGCCGGAACGAACAACCGAGGAGCACTCATGTCGCATCGCGAGCCGCACGCCGCCACCGAGCCCCGCACGGGCGCGGTCATGGGCATGCGCGGCTGCGAGTCGGCGGCGGAGTGCCGGAGCCACCGTCCGGGGCACGGCCTGCACGTCATGCAGGATCGCCTCGCGACGACGACGGCGAGCAAGTGGATCGACGCGATCGTGGTCGACGTCGACGACCAGGGCTTCGCGACGCTCGCCGACCTCGGCGGCGACGGGCTGCGCCGCGTCTGGCACCACGACGCGTTCGGCGGCACGCTGGTCGTCGGCGAGCCGGTGGCGCTGCACGGCGTCTACGGCGTGCTCGCCCGCGGCGACGAGCGCCACAGCGTCGCCTTCGCCTGATCCATCGCGTTCGCCTGCCCCTGCCGACCGCATGATGCAGGGCGCGTCGTCGCAGACCTGACGCGCCCCGGAACCTGCTCCGGACTCACGCCATCGGCATCGCCTCGCTCATGGCGCTCATCATCTTCTCCATGGCCATCACGGCCTGGTCGCACGCCATCGCGCACATGCGGCAGTGCTCGCTCATCTCGGCGTGCATCATGCACTCCGCGGAGCAGGCGCGGCACATCACGATCGTCGTCTGCATCATCGACATCATGACCTGGGGGTCCATGCCGTTCATGCGGAGCAGCATGCGCGTCATGGTGTCGCAGACGTCCGCGCAGTTCGCGCAGAGCCCGGCGCACCGGCCCATGCCCTCGCCCGCGTCCGAGTCGGCGCACATGATGCACGCCTGGGTACACGCGGTGAGGGCTTCGATGGCCTCCTGCATCATCATCGGGTCCATGTCCTTCATGGGCATGTCCGACGACGACATGGCGCCCTTCATCATGTCCATCGTCGAGTTCATCATCTGCGGCTCGCGTTCCGGGTCCCCGAGCGCCGGCGGTGCCGGCTGGACGTCCTCGGCGGCCCTGTTCGGTCACATGCTACGCCCGGCCCCGGGCGCCGAGAAGGGTCCAGTCCCAGGGTTCACGAGCACGAAACAGGGCGGATGCCGCAGCCTCGAGTGCTGCGGCATCCGCCCGTCGTTGCATGGCACCGCTAGAGCGACGCGGCCTCCGCCTGCGCCTCGGCGAGCCGGCTCTCGGCGTCGCCCGCGGCCTCGAAGTCGACGTCCTTCGTCTCCTTGGAGACGAGCAGGGCGATGAGCGTGAGCACCGCCATGACCGAGAGGTAGACGCCCACCCAGAAGGGGCTGCCGGCGCCGGCCTGCCAGAGCGCGACCGCGATGAACGGCGCCACCGCGGCGCCCAGGATCGACGACACGTTGTACGAGATGCCCGACCCGGTGTAGCGCACGTTGGTCGGGAAGAGCTCGGGCAGCAGCGCCCCCATGGGGCCGAACGTCAGGCCCATGAGCGAGAAGCCCACGACGAGCCAGAGCATGACGCCCCAGAAGCCGGCGCCGAGCAGCGGCACCCAGAGCAGGCCGAACACGATGATGCCGAGCGTGACCCAGATGAGCGTGCGGCGGCGGCCCCAGCGGTCGGCCCACGGGCCCGAGACGAGCGTGAAGACGCCGAAGAACAGCACGCCGCCGATGAGCATGAGCACGAACGTGTTGTACGAGTAGCCGAGGCCGGGCAGCGCGCCCTCGGCCGGCTCGACCGGGGCACGACCGTACGCCAGCGAGAACGTGGTCATCAGGTAGAAGAGCACGTACGTGGCCAGCATGAAGAACGTGCCGAGGATGAGCTGCTTCCAGTAGCTGCGGAACACGCTCACGAGCGGGAGCCGCTTGAGCTTGCCCGTCTTCGACGCCTTCGAGAACGCCGCGGACTCCACGAGGCGGAGCCGCACCCAGAGGCCGACGGCCACCATGACGATCGAGAAGAGGAACGGGATGCGCCAGCCCCAGTCGAGGAAGGCCTGCGACGGCATCGACGGGTCGTCGGACGGGAGGATCGCCGCGATGACGAGGAAGAGGCCGTTCGCGATGATGAAGCCGATCGGCGCACCGAGCTGCGGGAACGTGCCGTACCAGGCGCGCTTGCCCTCGGGGGCGTTCTCGGTCGCGACGAGCGCGGCACCCGACCACTCTCCGCCGAGCGCGAAGCCCTGCGCGATGCGGAGGACCACGAGCAGGAGCGGCGCGAGCCAGCCGACGGCCGCGTAGGTCGGCAGCACGCCGATGAGGAAGGTCGCGATGCCCATCGTGAGCAGCGCGCCGACGAGGGTCGCCTTGCGGCCGTGCTTGTCGCCGAGGTGGCCGAAGACGATCGCGCCGAGCGGTCGGGCGACCATGGCCGCGCCGAAGACGGCGAACGACGAGAGCAGGGCGGTCGTGGGATCGCCCGTTGGGAAGAAGAGGTGGGGGAAGACCAGCACCGCCGCCGTCGCGTAGACGTAGAAGTCGTAGAACTCGATCGTCGTGCCGATGAGGCTGGCGAGGATGACGCGACTACGGGGATTGGCTGGGGTGGTGGCTGCGGCCGTGGCGGCCGCCGAACTGGATGAGGACATCGCCTGCGAGACTCCGTGGAACTGGTGGATCGACTCCACGACGGGCACGTCGGTCAGGCGTATGCGGGCCGCGAAGGGCTGGGAATCGTCGCTTGTGGCAACCGGACAACAGTACGCCCGCCGCATCCGGGAGGTCGAACCGGATGCGACGAGCGGTGTGGTCGGTGCGGTGAACGGCGGGTCAGCGCCAGGCGACGGCGATGACGATGTTCGCGAACGTGAGCGCTCCGACCGTCCAGAGCGCCCAGCTCGGCGCCGGGTCCTTCTTGCGGTACACGAAGACGAGCACCGTGATGATGATCGCGACGAGGAGCTTGACGCCGATCTTGATGTTGTTGATCTCGAACAGGTCGCCGATCTCGATCGTCGCCACGAGCAGCAGGCCGGTCACGATCTGCGTGAGCGCGCCGCGCCACATGATGGGCAGCACAGTGCCCTTGCCCTGCGCGATCGCCTTCTGTTGCACCAGGAACCCGCCGAACAGCATCGCGAGGCCGACGAAGTGGAGGATGAGCAGGATGATGCGCAGGACGTCCATACCCCGAGCCTAGGACTCGGGCGCCCGTCCGCACGACCGGAATCGGCCCGTCCGGGCCGGAATCAATCGAAGGTCGGAGCCGCGGCTCAGGCCCAGACGGCGCGCAGCACCCGGGCGGTCGCGATCGCCGCCTCCGCGGCCTCGCGACCCTTGTCCTCCTTCGAGCCGGGGAGCCCGGCGCGGTCGAGGCCCTGCTGCTCGTCGTCGAGCGTCAGCACGCCGAACCCGACCGGCTTGCCCGTGTCGATGGCGACGCGCGTGAGCCCGTCGGTCGCGGCCGACGAGACGTACTCGAAGTGCGGCGTGCCGCCGCGGATGATGACGCCGAGCGCCACCACCGCGTCGGCGCCCGCCTCGAGCGCGGCCTTCGCCACGACGGGCAGCTCGAAGCTGCCGGGCACGCGCACCAGCTCGTACGATGCTCCGGATGCCTCGAGCGTGCGCGTCGCGCCGGCGATCAGGCCGTCGCTGATCTCGTCGTGCCAGCTGCCGGCGACGACCACGACCTTGAGGCCGGTGCCGTCGACGTCGAGGGTGGGAGAGCCGTGACCGCTCATGATGCGTGTCCTTCCAGGAGGGCCTCAGCCGCGGCATCCGTCAGCTGCTGGTCGTCGATCGCGTGGCCCATGCGGCGACGCTTGGTGTCGAGGTAACCGGTGTTGACGGCGCCGACGCCGACCACGAGGGGGAGGCGCTCGGCCACCCGGATGCCGTGGGACTCGAGCTGGCGCACCTTCTCGGGGTTGTTCGTGAGCAGGCGCACGGTGTCGATGCCGAGGTCGGCGAGGATCGCGGTGGCGGCGCCGTAGTCGCGGGCGTCGATGGGGAGGCCGAGCGCGAGGTTCGCGTCGAGCGTGTCGAGGCCGTCCTCCTGCAGCCGGTAGGCGCGGAGCTTGTTGATGAGCCCGATGCCCCGGCCCTCGTGCCCGCGCAGGTAGACCACCACGCCGCCGCGCTCCTGGATCTCGCTGAGCGCCGTGTCGAGCTGCGGCCCGCACTCGCACTTCAGCGAACCGAACGCCTCGCCGGTCAGGCACTCCGAGTGCACGCGCACCACGGCCCCTGCGGCGTCGTTCGCGGGATCGCCGGCGATGATCGCGACGTGGTCGGCGCCCGTCGAGCGGTCGCGGTAGGCGCGCACGGTGAAGACGCCGTGATCGGTCGGCAGCGAGGTCTCCACCTCGAACTCGACGCGCGACGATTCGGGCACCACGGCGGGCGCCCCCGTGAGGGCCTGGCCCGTGTGCCACTCGTCCATCCACTCGACGAGCGCCTCGACGGTCGTGACCGGCAGGCCGTCGCGGGCGCCGAGCTCGATGAGCCCGGGCAGGCGCATCATCTCGCCGTCGTCGGCGACGATCTCGCCGATGACGCCGACGGGGGAGAGGCCCGCGAGCAGCATGAGGTCGACGGCCGCCTCGGTGTGCCCCGCGCGCTCGCGCACGCCGCCGTCGACGGCGCGCAGCGGCAGGATGTGGCCGGGGCGGATGAGGCGGTCGGGCGTCGACGCCGGGTCGGCGAGCACCCGCAGCGTGTGCGCGCGGTCGGCGGCGCTGATGCCCGTCGACGTGCGGTCGGCCGCGTCGACCGAGATCGTGTACGCCGTGCCGCGCACGTCCTGGTTGCGCTCGGTCATGAGCGGGAGCTCGAGCTTGTCGGCGATCGCGTTCGTCATGGGCGCGCAGAGGAAGCCGCTCGTGTGGCGCACCATCCACGCGATCCACTCCTGGGTCGCGAACTCGGCCGCCATGATGGCGTCGCCCTCGTTCTCGCGGGCCTCGTCGTCGGCGACGATGACGGGCTTGCCGGCGCGCAGCGCCTCGAGCACCTCGGGGATCGTGGCCAGGCTCATGCGAGACCTCCCGCCCCGGCGACGGCCGGCTCGGCGGCGAGCGACGACGGCAGCGAACGGTGCACGTCGAAGCGCAGCATCCGCTCGACGTGGCGGGCGAGGATGTCGGTCTCGATGTTGACGAGGTCGCCCACCTCGCGTGCGCCGAGCGTCGTGGCGGCGAGCGTCTCGGGGATGAGGGACACCTCGAACCACGAGCCCGACGGCTCGTCGCCGAGCGCGCTGACCGTGAGCGAGACGCCGTCGACCGCGATCGAGCCCTTGTCGACCACGAGCGGCGCGTGGGCGTCGTCGAGCGAGAAGCGGATGACGCGCCAGGCCTCGCCCGGGCGCACCTCGAGCACGCGGGCGGTGCCGTCGATGTGGCCCTGCACGATGTGGCCGCCGAGGCGGTCGCCCACCTGGGCGGCACGCTCGAGGTTGACGCCGAGGCCCTCGCGCACGCCGTCGAGGGTGGACATCGCGAGCGTCTGCGCCATGACGTCGGCGGTGAACGACGCGTCGTCGAAGTCGACGACCGTGAGGCACACGCCCGAGACGGCGATCGAGTCGCCGTGCTTCACGCCCTGCACGGCGAGGGGTCCGCGCACGGTGAGGCGCGCCGCGTCGGCGCCGCGCTCGACGCGCGTGACGGTGCCGAGCTCCTCGATGATTCCGGTGAACATGTCAGTTCCCTTCGGTCGGTCTGGGGTGGGCGATGACCAGGAGGTCGTCGCCGAGCCGCTCGACGGCGGCGAGTTCGAGGCGGACGGCGTCGGCGATGGTCGCCACGCCGAGGTCGCCGAGCGCGAGTCGGGGTCCGCCGAGCAGGGCGGGCGCGAGGTAGACGAGCACCTCGTCGACGAGGCCGGCCGCGAGGAATGCGCTCGCGAGGGTCGGCCCGCCCTCGACGAAGAGCGAGCGGATGCCCCGGCGCTGCAGTTCGTGGAGGTCGGCGGCCAGGTCGGCGCCCTCGAGGAACATGGGTGCGTGCGGATGCCGCGACACGGCCGCCTCGGCGGGCACGGGGCGTCGCCCGAACACCACGGGCACCGGCTGGGCGTCGAAGAACTCGCCGCCGGGCGTCCGCGCGGTGAGCGCGGGATCGTCGGCGAAGACGGTGCCGGTGCCGACGGCGATGGCGTCGGCCGCCGCGCGGCGGCGGTGCACGTCGGCGCGGGCCGCGGGACCCGTGATCCACTGGCTCGTGCCGTCGGCAGCCGCCGCGCGGCCGTCGAGCGTCGACGCCCACTTCACGGTCACGTGCGGACGGCGGTGCCGAACGGCGAAGAGCCAGTCGTCGATCACGGCCTCGGCCTCGTCGGCCAGCACCCCGGCGGTGACCTCGACGCCGGCGGTGCGCAGTCGGTCGGCCCCGCCGGCCGAGTGGTCACCGGGATCGGCGACGGCGTACACGACGCGGGCGATGCCGGCGTCGACGAGCGCCTCGGCGCAGGGCCCCGTGCGGCCCGTGTGGTTGCACGGCTCCAGCGTCACCACGGCGGTGGCGCCCTCGGCGGCGCCGGGCGCGAGCTTCGAGAGCGCGTCGACCTCGGCGTGCGCGGTGCCCGCGCCGCGGTGCCATCCCTCGGCGAGCACCTCGCCGTGCGGGGAGAGGATCACGCAGCCGACGCGCGGGTTCACGCCGGTGGCGGGGCCGCGCATGGCGAGCTCGAGCGCACGGCGCATCGCGGAGGCATCCGCCATGGTGTGCTCACCGGTGGTCATCTGGGTCCCGTCTTCCTCGGGCTCCGGGGATGCTCGGCGATGCCGTCTGTCGTCGACCACGCATGGCGCAGCCGACACGTGCCGCCTCCCATCCGGACTTTCACCGTCGGTACCGGAATTCCACCGGTTCAACCGCTCGCTCGAGGCCTCTCGACCCCGCGCTCGCGGCTCGCGGACTTTCACCGCCGGTTCGGACTTGCACCGACCCCGGAGCACGTTTCTCGTGTCGATTCTAGGTCAACGCGCCGACGCGCCGACTATTCCCCGACCCGTGGCGACGCTCAGGGCTCGACGAGCGCGCGAGCGGTGCCCTCGTCGACGATGAGATCGGTGATGAGCCCCGCCGCGAGCGCACCGCGCAGGCTCGGCAGCTTCGCCCGGCCGGAGACGACGCAGATGCGTCGCGGCGCGCGACGGAGGATCGCGAAGTCGGGTCCGGTCGCACGGTCGTTCAGGGCGATGCCCTCGCTCGTGCCGTCGGTGCGGTAGAACACCGTCGCCACGTCGCCGACCACGCCCTCGCGGCTCAGCGCCTCGTAATCGGACCGCTCGAGGTAGCCGCCCTGGTAGACGTGGCTCGGCACCTCGGCGAACGGGGAGCCGACGCCGAAGATCGCCACGTCGAGCCGCGCCTGCAGGTCGAGGAGGCGGCGGGTGCTGCGCTCGCGCCAGAACGCGCGCTTCGTGTCCGGGTCGTCGAAGAACGCCGGCACGGGGAACTGCTGCACGCGCGCGCCGAACGCGTCGCCGAACCGGCGCAGCAGCTCGCTCGCGTAGAGGATGCCGGTGGTGCGCAGGTTGCCGGCGCCGTTCAGCTGCACGATCTCGGTGTTGTGCGTCGCCTTCGGCACGAGGTGCCGGCTCATCGCCGTCATCGTCGATCCCCACGCGACGCCGATCATCTGGTTCGAGTCGACGTACTGGCCGAGAATCCGTGCAGCCGACAGGGCCACCCGGTCGAGGCGGTCGACGTCGCTCGCGTGGTCGGGCACCGGGACGACGTGCGCGCGCACCTCGTGCCGCTCGAGGATCTCGTGCTCGATCCGGCTCGGGAGGTCGAGCGGGGAGTGGATGGAGATCTCGACCAGGCCGCTGGCCCGGGCATGGCTCAACAGGCGCGAGATCGAGGATCGCGAGGTGTGCAGCTCCGACGCGATGGCGTCCATCGTGAGGTCCTGCATGTAGTACAGGTGGGCGGCCCGAAGGGCGTCGCGCGTCTTGCCCGAGACGGTCTCGGGTGCGTGCTGGTCGTTCTCGAGGTTCATGCGACTCCTTGCACATATGTGCACGCGGCTTGCAACTGCGTGCGAGCGTGCTCACGATGTATTCATCCACACCGGCCCCGCCCAGCGCAAGCCCGGCGATGCCGCGGATCCCGCATCGAGAATCGACCGCATCGAGAAGAGGACAGCGATGTCTGCGAACCCCACGACCACGTCTCGTCACGACCGCTCAGGGCGCCTGCGCCCCGAGGTCGCCGCGCTGCGCGCACGGCCCGCCGCCGATGTCGTCATCATCGGTGGAGGCATCAACGGCCTCGCCACCTTCCGGGACCTCGCCCTGCAGGGCGTCGACGTCGTGCTCGTCGAGCAGGCCGACTTCGTGTCGGGGGCGTCGTCGGCGTCGTCGCACATGATCCACGGTGGCATCCGCTACCTCGAGAACGGCGAGTTCCGGCTCGTGCAGGAGTCGGTGCAGGAGCGCAACGCGCTGATCCGCCTCGCGCCGCACTACGTCAAGCCGCTCGAGACGACCGTCCCGATCTTCTCGACCTTCTCGGGCGTCCTCTCGGCCCCGCTGCGGTTCCTCACGCACCGGCAGGGCAAGCCGACCGAGCGCGGGGCGGTGCTCATCAAGAGCGGCCTCACCATCTACGACGCGTTCTCGCGCGACGGCGGCTCGGTCCCACGGCACCGGTTCCACGGCCGTCGACGCTCGCTCGCCGACCTGCCGGCGCTGAACCCCGACCTGAAGTACACCGCGACCTACTACGACGCGAGCATGCACGACCCCGAGCGCCTCGCACTCGACGTGCTGTTCGACGGCCTCGCCGCCGGGCCGCACGCCCGCGCGGTGAACCACGTCGCAGCCGTCGGGCTCGGCGCCGACGGCGTGCGCGTGCGCGACGGCCTCACCGGCGAGGAGTTCGCGATCGCCGCCGACGTCGTCGTCAACGCGTCGGGACCCTGGACCGACCTCACGAACGCGGGACTCGGCCGGCCGACGACGTACATGGGCGGCACGAAGGGCTCGCACATCGTGCTCGACCACCCCGAGCTGCTCGCGGCGACCGGGGGACGCGAGATCTTCTTCGAGCACGAGGACGGGCGCATCGTGCTCATCTACCCGCTGAAGGGCCGCGTCATGGTCGGCACGACCGACCTCGAGCACGACATGCGGGAGCCCGCGGTGTGCACCGAGGAGGAGGTCGACTACTTCTTCGAGCTCATCGCGCACGTTTTCCCAGGCATCCTGGTCGACCGCTCGCAGATCGTCTACCGCTTCTCGGGGGTCCGCCCGCTGCCGCGGCACGACGACACCCAGCCGGGCTTCGTGAGCCGCGACTACCGCATCGAGCGGGTCGAGGTCGCCGAGCGGCCGGGCACGACGCTGCTCAGCCTCGTCGGCGGCAAGTGGACGACGTTCCGCGCCTTGGCCGAGCACCTCTCCGACGAGGTGCTCGGGCTCCTCCGCCGCGAGCGGCTCCGGTCCACCGCGGGTCTCGCGATCGGCGGCGGCGCGGGCTTCCCGGCCTCCGACGACGCGCGCCGCGTGTGGGTCGTGTCCCACGCCGACGAGGTCGGCCGCGAGCGCGCCGAAGTGCTGCTCGACCGGTACGGCACGCGCGCAGCTGCGTTCCTCGACGACGTGGACGGCGTCGAGGACGCCGCCCTCCGGCACCACGCCGGGTACACGCGCGGCGAGATCGGCTGGCTCGTGCGCACCGAGCGGGTCGCGCACCTGCTCGACCTCGTGCAGCGGCGCACCAGCATCGCATTCACCGGCACGCTCACCGCGCCCCTCCTCGAGGAGCTGGCGGACCTCGCCGCGGCCGAGCTCGGGTGGGACGCCGAGCGGCGCGACGCCGAGGTCCGCGAGGCGCGATGGGTGCTCGCCGAGCGCCACGGGGTCGCGATCGCCGAGTCCTCGCTGGTCGAGTAGCGGGCCGCGCGGCCGTCGGCGCAGCGCGTCGTGCGGCGTCGCGCTCCGCCTGAATCTGCACGGATGTGCACCCCGAAACCCGCGTCAGCGGGGGTCTCGGGGGATACCGTTCATCGGGGCCACCGGCTGATCCAAGCCATCGGCGCCCGGTGATCATCCCGGGGCGAGCACGCTCGCCTCGGACGCCACGGGCGCGCCGTTCGGCGCGCCCGCACTCCTCAAGGAAGGTCAACGTGGACAATCTCGGAATCGTGTTCCTCTCGGAACTCGTCGGCACGGCCATGCTCGTGCTGCTCGGCTGCGGCGTCGTCGCCAACGTCGCGCTCGCGAAGAACAAGGGCCTCAACGGCGGGTTCCTCATGGTGAACTTCGGCTGGGGCCTCGCGGTGTTCGCCGGCGTCATCGTCGCGTACGCGTCTGGCGCCCACCTGAACCCCGCGGTCACCCTCGGTCTCGTCGCGAACGGCGCCACCGAGTTCGGCAACCCCGCCTTCGGCACGGGCGTGCCGGTGGACGTCGTCTCGGTGCTCACCTACATCGGCGCCCAGCTGCTCGGCGCCTTCCTCGGCGCCGTCGTCGCGTGGCTCGCGTACAAGCAGCACTTCGACGCGGAGCCCGAGCCCGCCAACAAGCTCGGCGTGTTCTCGACCGGCCCAGCCATCCGCTCGTACGGCTGGAACCTCGTCACCGAGATCATCGGCACCTTCGTGCTCGTCTTCGTCGTGATCGGCTTCGGACGCCAGGGCGACGCCTCCGGCCTCGCCGCGCTCGGCGCGCTGCCCGTGGCGCTCCTCGTGGTCGGCATCGGCGCCTCCCTCGGCGGTCCGACCGGCTACGCGATCAACCCGGCCCGTGACCTCGGCCCGCGCATCGCCCACGCCATCCTCCCGATCACGGGCAAGGGCGGCAGCGACTGGTCCTACTCGTGGGTGCCCGTCGTCGGCCCGATCATCGGCGGGCTGCTCGCCGGCTGGGTCGCGATCCCGCTCCTGCCGCTCCTCGGCTGAGCCGCGGCATCCGCCCACCCCACCCCAACCGCATCACCCATTCACTGACAGCAACGGAGTTCTCAGATGGCTGACTACGTCCTCGCGATCGACCAGGGCACCACCTCGTCGCGCGCGATCATCTTCGACAAGGCCGGATCGATCGTCTCGACCGGACAGCTCGAGCACGAGCAGATCTTCCCCAAGGCCGGCTGGGTCGAGCACGACCCCGCCGAGATCTGGCGCAACACGGGGGAGGTCATCGGCCAGGCCCTCGGCAAGGCCAACCTGACCCGGCACGACATCGCCGCCGTGGGCATCACGAACCAGCGCGAGACCGCCGTGGTCTGGGACCGCACGACCGGCGAGCCGGTCTACAACGCGATCGTCTGGCAGGACACGCGCACGCAGGCCATCGTCGACCGGCTCGCGGCCGAGGGCGGCGTCGAGCGGTTCAAGCAGAAGGTCGGCCTGCCGCTCGCCACGTACTTCTCGGGCACCAAGATCGTGTGGATCCTCGAGAACGTGCCCGGCGCGCGCGAGAAGGCCGAGGCGGGCGACCTGCTGTTCGGCACGACCGACACCTGGGTCCTGTGGAACCTCACCGGCGGCGTCGACGGCGGTGTGCACGCGACGGATGTCACGAACGCGAGCCGCACGATGTTCATGGACCTCGAGACCCTCCAGTGGGACGACGAGATCCTCGCCGCGTTCGGCGTGCCGCGCTCGATGCTGCCCGAGATCAAGTCGTCGTCGGAGGTGTACGGCGTCGCGAACGAGCACTCGCTGCTGCGCGAGACGCCGATCGCCGGCATCCTCGGCGACCAGCAGGCCGCAACGTTCGGCCAGGCGGCGTTCGACGCGGGCGAGGCGAAGAACACCTACGGCACCGGCAACTTCCTCATCTTCAACACGGGCGAGGAGATCGTGCACTCGCGCAACGGGCTGCTCACCACTGTGGGCTACAAGCTCGGCGACCAGCCCGTGCACTACGCGCTCGAGGGCTCGATCGCGGTCACCGGGTCGCTGATCCAGTGGCTGCGCGACAACCTCGGCCTCATCTCGTCGGCCGCCGAGGTCGAGGACCTCGCGAAGGGCGTCGAGGACAACGGCGGCGCGTACTTCGTGCCGGCGTTCTCGGGCCTGTTCGCCCCGTACTGGCGGCCCGACGCGCGTGGCGCGCTCGTGGGCATCACGCGCTACGTGAACAAGGGACACATCGCGCGGGCGGCCCTCGAGGCCATCGCCTTCCAGACCCGCGACGTCGTCGAGGCGGTGAACGCCGATGCGGGCATCGACCTCTCGGAGCTGCGCGTCGACGGGGGCGCCACCGCGAACGACACCCTGCTGCAGTTCCAGGCCGACATCCTCGGCGTGCCGGTCGTGCGGCCGGTCGTGGCCGAGACGACGGCGCTCGGCGCCGCGTACGCGGCGGGCCTCGCGGTCGGGTTCTGGTCGGGCCTCGACGAGCTCCGCGCCAACTGGCAGGAGGACCGTCGATGGGAGCCCGCGATGGAATCGGGCGAGCGCGAGCGGCTCGACCGCAACTGGAAGAAGGCCGTGTCGAAGACCCTCGACTGGGTGGACGACGACGTCGACTGACGTCGACTGACGTCGACTGACGACGACTGACGACGACGACGGCGACGTCGAATCGTCGTGGAGCCTCACCGCAGGTACGGTGGGATGACGGGCCGGGTGCATGGGGGTGCGCCCGGCCCGTTCTCCGTGTCGGCGCGTCGGGAAGGGGGCGGCGCAGCCGTCGGGCGCCAGCTCGTCGTCAGCCGGCGAGCCGCGGCACGAGCAGGGGCGCCAGCTCGTCGAGTCCGGGCACCTCGAGCACGCCCGCAGCCTCCGCATCGGCGGCGTCGGACGCGTCGGGCGTCGCACCCGTGCGGTTCACCCAGACGCCGATGAGCCCGGCGCGGGCGGCGCCGATGGCGTCGGTGCGGAGCCGGTCGCCGATGTACGCGGCACCCGACACGGCCCCGGCCGTGCGGAACCGATCGACTGCCGCGTCGAAGATGGCCCGGTCGGGCTTCGTGACGCCGAGTTCGCCTGAGGCGATGACGTGCTCGACCCGGCCGTGCAGCGCGAGCCGCACGATCTTGGCCGTCTGGAACTCGAGCTCGCCGTTCGTGACGATCCCGAACCGCACGCCCGGCAGGCCGGCCGCGAGGGCCTCGAAGGCCGGGATCACGTCGTCGTGCAGCGCCCACGAGTCGCGGTAGCGCTCGAAGTACTCGGCGAACCACGCGCTCGCGTCGACGTCGTCGAGCTCCTCGCCGAACTCGCGCGCGAAGGCCGCGGCCCGCGCCCGCCGCTGGCCCTCGAAGCTCAGCGCACCGCCGAGGTAGGCGTGGTAGTGCTCCTCCTCGAGCTCGTGCCACCGCCGCGCGGCGAGTTCCTCGTCGCCCTCGTAGGCGCGCTCGCGCATGTACCGCACGATCCCGGCGGCGACCGCCTCGCGATGGGCCATGAGCGTGTCGTCGAGGTCGAACAGCACGACGGGCGCACCGGCGGTCACGCGGCCTCGCCGAGGATGTCGTTCCAGCTCGCGAACGCCGCGGGATCGGCCGGCGCCGTGCGCACGGCGTGCCATGCCGGCAGGCGTCCCTGGCCGTCGCGGGTCGGCAGGGTGGGATCCTCGGGCTGCACGCGGAGGAAGCCGGCCGCGCGGGCGACCTTCGCCGACGCCACGTTGCCCTCGACCGCTCGCCAGCGCAGCGTGGTCGCGTGACGGATGCCGCCGCCGAGCGCCCACTCGACCACGGCGATCGCCGCCTCGCTCATGTAGCCGGCACCGCGGTGCTCCGCGCCGATCCAGTAGCCGATCTCGTGCTCGCCCGACCGCACGCTGATGACGCCGAGGAGCTGGCTGCCGTGCGCGAGCCGCAGCGCCCACGTGAGCTCGGCGCCCGTCGCCCAGGACTCGGGCACGTGCACGCCGAGGAACGCCTCGGCGTCGGCGCGACGGTAGGGCCACGGCGTGGTCAGGTACTGCTCGAACAGCGGGTCCTGGCAGTACCGGGCCACCGCCTCCGCGTCGTACGGCATCGGCTCGTCGAGCACGAGCCGCTGCGTGCGGAGGACGACCGGGCGCACGTCAGCCCCGGCGCACGAAGCCGACGCGGTCGTAGACCGTGCGCAGCATCCGCTCGGCCCGCTCGCTCGCCCGCTCGGCGCCGATCGCGAGCAGGCGGTCGAGCTCCGCCGGGTCTTCGAGGAGCTCGAGCGTGCGCGTGCGGATGGGCGCGAGTGCCTCGACCACGGCATCGGCGACGTCCTTCTTGAAGTCGCCGTAGCCGCGGCCGTCGTACTCCGCCTCGAGCTCGGGGATCGGCCGGCCGGTGGTCGCCGCGAGGATGTCGAGGAGGTTCGAGATGCCGGGCTTCCCGCTCGGGTCGTAGCGCACCTCGCGACCCGTGTCGGTGACCGCGCTGCGGAACTTCTTCGCGGTGACGGCGGGGTCGTCCATGACCTTCACGAGGCCGGCCTCGGACTGCGCCGACTTCGACATCTTGGCGGTCGGCTCCTGCAGGTCGTAGATGCGCGCCGACTCCTTGGGGATGAGCGCCTCGGGCACGACGAACGTCTCGCCGAACCGGGAGTTGAAGCGGCCGGCGAGGTCGCGCGTGAGCTCGAGGTGCTGGCGCTGGTCGTCGCCGACCGGCACGAGCTGCGTGTCGTAGAGCAGGATGTCGGCCGCCATGAGCACCGGGTACGTGAACAGGCCGACCGTCGTGGCATCCGTGCCCTGCTTGGCCGACTTGTCCTTGAACTGCGTCATGCGGCTGGCCTCGCCGAAGCCCGTGAGCGTGCCGAGCACCCAGGCGAGCTCGGCGTGCGCCGGCACGTGCGACTGCACGAAGAGCGTCGAGCGCTCGAGGTCGACGCCCGCGGCGAGGTACTGGGCGGCGGTGCGCCGGGTGGCGTCGCGGAGGGCGGCCGGCTCCTGCGGCACGGTGATGGCGTGCAGGTCGACCACGCAGTAGATGGGGTCGTGGTCGTCTTGGAGGGCGACCCAGTTGACGAGCGCGCCGAGGTAGTTGCCGAGGTGGAGCGAGTCGCTCGACGGCTGCATGCCGGAGAAGACGACGGGACGGGAGTCGTTCATGCGGTGGGAGTCCTTGTCAGCGGTGGGGTCAGATGGCGTAGTCGACGACGACGGGAGCGTGGTCGGACCATCGGGCGTCGTACGTGTCGGCGCGATCGATCGCGTAGGCGACCGCGGCGTCGGCGAGTGCGGGGGTCGCGAGCTGGTAGTCGATGCGCCAGCCCGTGTCGTTGTCGAACGCCTTGCCGCGCCACGACCACCAGGAGTAGGGACCGTCGACCTCGCCGGCGAAGCGGCGGCCGAGGTCGACCCAGCCGAGCCCGGCGCCGCGGTTGTAGTCGTCGGCGTCTTCGGCGCCGACGAACCGGTCGAAGTACGCGCGCTCGTCGGGGAGGAAGCCGGCCCGCTTGACGTTGCCCTTCCAGTTGCGGATGTCGAGCGTGCGGTGCCCGACGTTGAGGTCGCCGACGACGACCGCGAGCTCGGACTGCGCGGCGAGCTGCGGCAGTCGCGCCTCCATGGCGTCGAGGAAGCGGTACTTCTCGACCTGCTTGGGAGTGTCGGCCTCGCCGGAGTGCACGTAGGCGCTCACCACCGTGACGACGCGGTCGCCCACTTCGTAGTCGGCCTCGAGCCAGCGGCCCGCGCTGTCGAAGTCGGGCGCACCGAGCTCGACGCGGTGGATGCTCGCGCGGTTGCGGCTCGCGATCGCGACGCCGGCGCGGCCCTTCGCGGTGGCCGGGTCGTGCAGGATGTCCCACTCGTCGCCGAGCAGCGCCTGCACGTCTTCGGTGGAGGCGCGCACCTCCTGCATCGCGAGGATGTCGACGTCGCGTGCGGCGAGCCATTCGCCCATGCCGCGGCGGTATGCGGCCCGGATCCCGTTGACGTTGGCGCTGACGACACGGAGCGGTTTCGCGGGGGGCATGCCTTCGATCCTAGGGGAGCCCCCCGACGTCGTCGCTCGGGGGCGGGGACGCCGCCTCGGTCTCCGCTCGGGCCAGTTCCTCCTCCGCCCTCGCGAGCCGGCGCCGGGCGGGCATGCGCTCGAGCCAGTTCGCGTCGGCGAGCGCCTGCTCGGCCTCGCGCACCCGCACGCGCGCGGCCGTCACGAGCGCCTCGTGCTCGCGTGCGAGCTGTTCCGCCTCGAGCTGCGCGGCCGTCACGAGCCGGAGCGACTCGTGGTTGTCGAATGCCTCGACGGCGATCCACGCGGCGGCGACGAGGATGATGATGCTCGTGATCCGGAACCACAGGAGCAGCGCGATGAACACGGCGAAGGTCGCGAGGAGCGGGTTCTTGCCGGCCGCCGTGAGGACGTAGCCGCCGAGCAGCTGCAGTACCGTGATCGCGAAGGAGCCGAGCAGGGACCCGACCCACATGCGCCGCCACGGCATCGCCGCACCGGACAGGAACCGGAACAGCACCGCGAGCGCGAGCGTGTCGATGACGAACACGACGAGGAGTGAGCCCGCCTGGACGGCGACGTCCGTCCACCCGGAGTCGCGGGGCATCCCGGTCAAGGTCGTGATCCAGCCGAAGAACGACGTCGTGACCACCGACAGCACCGTCGCCAGGATGAGGATCCCGCCGAAGGCGAGCCCCACGAGGAGGTCGCGCGTCTTCAGGAGGACGTACGCCCGGGTGTCCTTCTGCAGGCCGAAGGTGCTGCGCACCGCGATCCGCGCGTAGGTGATCCACCCGATCGCCGTCCAGACGAGGCCGACGAGCGCAACGGCGCCCGTGAGGCCGAACAGGCTGGTGTTCGCGGTCGCGATCGCCACGAGGTCGTCGGTGGAGATGATGCCGTCGTCGCCGACCAGCCCCGGCGCGTAGGTGTTGAGCAGGGCGATGAACGCGGTGAGCGCCTGCGAGTTCCCGGTCAGCCAGATGCCGGCGACCGCGAACACCACGTACACCGCCGCGAAGATCGCGAACAGCGCCTGGTAGCTCATGCCGGCCGAGAGGATGAACCCGTTCCGCGCGAGGAAGTGGCGCCAGACTCGCACGGGGAAGAGGGCCATCGTCTTCCGGGTGATCGTGGTGACCCGGTTGATCGGCTCCTCGAACCGCTCCTTGGTGCGGGTGCCCAGCTCCTCGAGTCGCTCCCGCGTGGACTCCCCGGCTTCCGAGTGCCCGGATGCCGCGTCATCCACGGCGGCGTCGGGTCCTTCGTGCTCGACGCCGGGTCCTTCGTGCTCGACGTCGGCGGCCGACCCGCGGCGACGACCGCGACGACCGACGGCGGAGGTGGGCTCGCTCACGCTCCCAGCGTAGCGATCCGGCCGGGCCGAGTCGGCGACGAGGGGCCGGTGCGATCGGCACCGGCCCCTCGTCGTCAGCCGACGGCTCGCGTCAGGGCTTGCCGCGCATGATCGCCTGCTTCACCTCGGCGATCGCCTTCGTCACCTCGATGCCGCGGGGGCACGCGTCGGTGCAGTTGAAGGTCGTGCGGCAGCGCCACACGCCCTCCTTGTCGTTGAGGATGTCGAGGCGCACGGATGCCGCGTCGTCGCGCGAGTCGAAGATGAACCGGTGCGCGTTGACGATCGCCGCGGGGCCGAAGTACTGGCCGTCGGTCCAGAACACGGGGCACGACGAGGTGCACGCCGCGCAGAGGATGCACTTCGTGGTGTCGTCGAAGATCTCGCGCTTGGCGATCGACTGGATGCGCTCCTTGCCCGGCTCGGGCTTCGAGTTCGCGATGAGGAACGGCTGCACCTCGCGGTAGCTCGCGAAGAACGGCTCCATGTCGACGACGAGGTCCTTCTCGAGCGGGAGGCCCTTGATCGCCTCGACGTAGATCGGCTTCGAGATGTCGAGGTCCTTGATCAGCGTCTTGCAGGCGAGGCGGTTGCGTCCGTTGATGCGCATCGCGTCGGAGCCGCAGATGCCGTGAGCGCACGAGCGGCGGAACGTCAGCGAGCCGTCCTGCTCCCACTTGATCTTGTGCAGGGCGTCGAGCACGCGGTCGGTCGCGTACATCTCGACGTCGAAGTCCTGCCAGCGCGGCTCCGTGTCGACGTCGGGGTCGAAGCGGCGGATCAGGAACGTGACCGTGAACGACTGCACGGGCGCGCTCGCGGCCGGCGGGTTCTCGAGCGTTGCGGTGCTCACGTCAGTACTTCCTCTCCATCGGCTGGTAGCGCGTGACCGTCACCGGTTTCCAGTCGAGCCGGATGTGGTCCTCGGCGTGCGACGAGTGGGCGTCGCCGGTCAGGTACGCCATCGTGTGCTGCATGTACTTCTCGTCGTCGCGGTTCGGGAAGTCGTCGCGCATGTGGCCGCCGCGGCTCTCCTCGCGGTTCCGCGCGGAGTGCACGACGACCTCGGCGAGGTCGAGCAGGAACCCGAGCTCGACGGCCTCGAGCAGGTCGGTGTTGAACCGGCGGCCCTTGTCCTGCACCGCGATGTGCTTGTAGCGCTCGCGCAGCGAGGCGATGACGGATGCCACGTGGGCGAGCGACTCGTCGGTGCGGAACACCTGGGCGCCCTTGTCCATCTCGTCCTGCAGCTCCTTGCGGATGGCGGCGATGCGCTCGGTGCCGTTCGAGTCGCGCAGCAGCTGGAGCAGGTCGCGCACACCGGCGGCCGGGTCGGCGGGCAGCGGCGTGAAGTCGACCGTCTTCACGTACTCGACCGCGTTGCGGCCGGCGCGCTTGCCGAAGACGTTGATGTCGAGCAGCGAGTTGGTGCCGAGGCGGTTCGAGCCGTGCACCGAGACGCACGCGCACTCGCCGGCGGCGTAGAGGCCGGGCACGACGGTCGTGTTGTCGCGCAGCACCTCGGCCGCCACGTTGGTGGGGATGCCGCCCATCGCGTAGTGGGCGGTGGGCATGACGGGCACCGGCTCGTAGACCGGGTCGACGCCGAGGTAGGTGCGCGCGAACTCGGTGATGTCGGGGAGCTTCGTCTCGAGCACCTCGGCGCCGAGGTGCGTGCAGTCGAGCAGCACGTAGTCCTTGTGCGGGCCGGCGCCGCGGCCCTCGGCCACCTCCTGCACCATGCAGCGGGCGACGATGTCGCGCGGCGCGAGGTCCTTGATGGTGGGGGCGTAGCGCTCCATGAAGCGTTCGCCCGAGGCGTTGCGCAGGATCGCGCCCTCGCCGCGGGCGCCCTCGGTGAGGAGGATGCCGAGGCCGGCGAGGCCGGTCGGGTGGAACTGGAAGAACTCCATGTCCTCGAGCGGCAGGCCCTTGCGCCAGATGATGCCGACGCCGTCGCCCGTGAGCGTGTGCGCGTTCGAGGTGGTCTTGTAGATCTTGCCGAAGCCGCCCGTGGCGAAGATGACGGCCTTCGCCTGGAAGACGTGGAGCTCGCCGGTGGCGAGCTCGTAGGCGACGACGCCCGACGGCTGCTCGACGCCGTCGACCTCGGTCATCACGAGGTCGAGGGCGTAGTACTCGTTGTAGAACTCGATCCCGAGTCGGACGCAGTTCTGGAACAGCGTCTGCAGGATCATGTGGCCGGTGCGGTCGGCCGCGTAGCAGGCGCGTCGCACGGGCGCCTTGCCGTGGTCGCGCGTGTGCCCGCCGAAGCGTCGCTGGTCGATCTTGCCCTCGGGCGTGCGGTTGAACGGGAGGCCCATGTTCTCGAGGTCGATGACCGCGTCGATGGCCTCCTTCGCGAGGATCTCGGCCGCGTCCTGGTCGACGAGGTAGTCGCCGCCCTTGACGGTGTCGAAGGTGTGCCACTCCCAGCTGTCCTCCTCGACGTTCGCGAGCGCGGCGGCCATGCCGCCCTGCGCGGCGCCCGTGTGCGAGCGGGTCGGGTACAGCTTCGAGATGACCGCGGTGCGCGCACCCGGCCCGGCCTCGATCGCCGCCCGCATCCCCGCGCCGCCGGCGCCGACGATCACGATGTCGTACTGGTGGTAGTGGACGCCGTCGACGACCTTCGTCTCGACGTGGGCGCTCTCGGGATTCACAGGTCTCCTAGGCCGCGGGGCAGAACGAGGGGAGCAGGTCGGCGGGGGCGCCGGCGGGGCACGGGTCGAACGTGAACACCACGAGGGTGCCGAGCACGATCAGCACGGCCGCGGCCGCGAACAGCGCGATCTTCAGGAGCCGCTGGATGGTGCCGGGGCTCGTGTAGTCGTTCACGATCGTGCGCATGCCGTTGGCGCCGTGGATGAGGGCGAGCCAGAGCATCAGCACGTCCCACCACTGCCAGAACGGGTCGGCCCACTTGCCGGCGACGAAGCCGAAGTCGATGGCCTTGACGCCCTCGCCCACCATCAGGTTGGTGAACAGGTGGCCGAAGATGAGCACGAGCAGGACGACGCCCGACGCGCGCATGTAGATCCAGCCCCACTTCTCCCAGTTGACGCCGCGCCTGCGGGCCGGGCGCGCGGGGCTGCGGGGTGCTTCGATGGCAGTCATGTCGCGGCCTCTCAGTGGCTGAAGACGTTCATCAGGTGACGGGGCACGAACGCGAGCATGGTGACCACCCAGAGGGCGATGACCACGTAGAAGAGCACGCGCTGATGGCGGGTCGCCCACGCCCAGAAGTCGACGAGGATGATGCGCAGGCCGTTGAAGGCGTGGAACACGATGGCGCCGACGAGGGCGACCTCGCCGAGGCCCATGATCGGCGTCTGGTACGTGCCGATCACCGCGTTGTAGGCCTCGGGGCTGACGCGCACGAGCGAGGTGTCGAGGACGTGCACCAGGAGGAAGAAGAAGATCGCGACACCGGTGATGCGGTGCAGCACCCATGACCACATGCCCTCGCGGCCGCGATAGAGCGTGCCGCCCGGCCGCTGCTTGGCCGGCTTCTCGGGTGCGGTCAGGGTTCCTGCCGAGGTCTCTGGCATGAACAACCCTCCCTGGCTGTGTGATTCGCCCTTGACGAGAGGGCACGACGGGCGCTCGGCCCGCATGCGAGTCTAGTCCCGCGCCGGAGGTGGTGCCGGTTAGGGCTGCCTAACCCCGGTCGCGGGCAGAGCGAGCGATCACGCGGATGCCGCGGAGGACGTCCCGGTATCCTCGATCGCATGTCGACAGCATCCCTGCCCCTCGAGGGCTTCTACAGCGTGATCCCCGCGGGGGGCGTCGGCTCACGGCTGTGGCCGCTGTCCCGGGCGGACGCGCCGAAGTTCCTGCACGACCTCACGGGGTCGGGCCAGACCCTCCTGAAGGACACGTGGGACCGGCTCGCACCCCTCTCGGGCGAGCAGCGGATCATGGTCGTGACGGGCCGCGCGCACCGCGCGGCGGTCGAGGCGCAGCTGCCCGCGCTCGCCGACGAGAACATCGTGCTCGAGAGCGAGCCGCGCGACTCCACCGCGGCCATCGGCCTCGCCGCCGCCATCCTCGAGCGCCGCGAGCCCGGCGTCGTGATCGGCTCGTTCGCGGCCGACCACGTGATCTCGGGCGACGCGCTGTTCCGCTCGGCGGTCGCCGACGCGGTCGCCGCGGCGCGCGCCGGGTACATCGCCACGATCGGCATCACCCCGACCGAGCCCGCGGTCGGCTTCGGCTACATCGAGTGCGGCGGCCAGGTCGAGGTGCCCGGCGCCGACCGTGTCGAGGCCGTGTCGAACTTCGTCGAGAAGCCCGACCTCGAGACGGCCAAGCGCTACCTCGAGGGCGGCGATCACCTCTGGAACGCCGGGATGTTCATCACGAAGGCGTCGACGCTGCTCGAGGAGCTCGCCCGCACGAAGCCCGAGCTGCACGCCGGGCTCGTCGAGCTCGCCGGCGCGTGGGACGACCCCGAGACGCGCGGACCCGCGGTCGACCGGATCTGGCCCACGCTCGAGAAGATCGCGATCGACTACTCGGTCGCCGAGCCCGCCGCCGCGGCCGGCCGGCTCGCGGTCATCCGCGCGCACTTCCAGTGGGACGACGTCGGCGACTTCGCATCGCTCGCGAAGCTCAACACGGCCGGCCGCTCGGGAGAGCTGGCGATCCTCGGCGAGAACGCCCGCGTGCTCGCGGACGCGTCGAGCGGCATCGTCGTGAGCCGCGCGAACCGGGTCATCAGCCTGATCGGCGTGCACGATATCGTCGTCGTGGACACGCCCGACGCGCTCCTCGTCACGACGAGCGAGCACGCGCAGCGGGTCAAGGCGGTCGTCGACGCCCTCCGGCTCGGCGGGTCGAGCGACGTGCTGTAGGGGCACTCGAGAGAACGGGGCAGCGGATGTCTGTGCGTCGGTGGTTCGGCTTCGGAGCGGCGCTCGTCGCGGCATCCGTCACCCTCGCGGCCTGCGCGCCCGCGCCCGAGTCGGGCGGCACGGATGCCGCAGGCACGGACTGCGTGCGCATGGTCACGAACTCGGGCGGCCTCGAGGACCGCTCCTTCAACCAGTCGAGCTGGGAGGGCCTGCAGCAGGCGGAGGACGAGCTCGGCGTCGACGCCGAGGCCATCGTCTCCACCGGGGAGACCGACCTGGCGCCGAACGTGCAGCAGGCCGTCGACTCCGGCTGCGGCCTCATCGTCACCGTCGGCTTCGAGCTCGCCGAGGCGACGCTCGAGCAGGCGACGGCCAACCCCGACCTCGCGTTCGCGATCGTCGACGAGACCGTCGAGGCCGACAACGTGAAGCCCGTGGTCTTCGACACGGCGCAGGCCTCGTTCCTGGCCGGATACCTCGCGGCGGGCGTCTCGAAGACGGGCGTGGTGGCCACGTTCGGCGGCGGCAACCAGCCGCCCGTGACCCTCTTCATGGACGGCTTCGTCGACGGCGTCGCGAAGTACAACGAGGTGCACGGCACCCAGGTGCGCGCGCTCGGCTGGGACAAGGCCAAGCAGGACGGCGCGTTCACCGGCGACTTCGAGGACATCAACAAGGGCAAGGCGCTCACGGAGGGCTTCATCGACCAGGGCGCCGATGTCATCCTCCCGGTGGCGGGACAGGTCGGCGAGGGCGCCGCGTCGGCGGCGCGCGAGCGCGGCGGCGTCTCGGTGATCTGGGTGGACAGCGACGGCTACGAGACGCTCGCGCCCGAGTTCCGGCCCATCATCCTCACGAGCGTGCTGAAGAACACCCAGGACGCGATGGTCGAGATCGTCGGCGAAGTGCAGGACGGCGCGTTCACGAACGAGCCGTACATCGGGACGCTCGAGAACGGCGGCGTGGAGATCGCGCCCTATCACGACCTCGCCACGCTCGTCTCGCCCGAGCTCGACGGGGAGATCGAGGGACTGCGCCAGGCGATCATCGCCGGAGAGCTGGTCGTGGACTCGCCGAGCCGGCCCTGAGCGCGGTGCCCCCGGGGAGCGGGCGAGCACACCCCTGATCACTGGGGAATGCGCATCCCCGTCCCCCGAGCGGGGGCCGACCGGTCTGCTCATATGAGCAGAATGTCGCGGCTTGATAACCATTGCATGTCACCTGCCGCCCGATCCTGAGCGTCGACCGCAACATTCGGTAACGTGACTCCACGAGTCCCGCGACGGTCGGGGCGCAGTCTTTGGAGGACACAGTGAAGGTCACGACCAGGAAGGCCGCGCTCGGCGGTCTTGCCATGTTCGGCGCAGCCGTGCTGCTCGCCGGTTGCGGTTCCGCGCCCGAGGATTCGGGCAGCACCGACGGGGGAGAGGCGGCCAGCGACTTCCTCCCCTGCATGGTCTCCGACGCAGGCGGCTTCGACGACAAGTCCTTCAACCAGCTCGGCTTCGAGGGCCTGACGGCCGCCGCCGACGAGCTCGGCGTCGAGCCGGTCACCGTGCAGTCCGACGCGGAGACCGACTACGCGCCCAACCTGACGAACCTCGTCGACCAGGGCTGCAACCTCATCGTCACCGTCGGCTTCGCGCTGGCGTCGGCGGCGGGCGAGTCGGCCGAGGCCAACCCCGACATCGACTACGTCTCGATCGACGACACGGTCGACCTCGACTTCGACGGCCAGACCGACTTCGACAACATCAAGCCGATCATCTTCGACACGGCCCAGGCGGCGTTCCTCGCCGGCTACGCGGCCGCCGACTACTCGAAGACCGGCATCGTGGGCACCTTCGGCGGCATGAACTTCCCGACCGTCTCCATCTTCATGGACGGCTTCGCCCAGGGCGTCGAGTACCACAACCAGGAGAAGGGCACGAACGTGCAGGTCCTCGGTTGGGACCGCGCCGCGCAGGACGGCCTCTTCACCGGTGGCTTCGAGGCGAACGACACCGCGCGCAACACCGCGCAGGGCCTCATCGACCAGAACGTCGACGTGCTGCTGCCCGTCGGCGGCCCGATCTACCAGTCGGCCGCCGCGGCCATCCGCGACTCCGGCCGTGAGATCGCGATGATCGGCGTCGACGCCGACTTCACCCAGACCGACCCGTCGGTCGCCGACCTCATGCTCACGTCGATCCTCAAGGGCATCGACGTCGGCACCAAGGAGGCCGTGCTCGCAGCGGGCAACGGCGAGTTCGACAACACCCCGTTCATCGGCACGCTCGAGAACGAGGGCGTCGGCATCGCGCCGTTCCACGACTTCGAGTCCAAGGTGTCGTCCTCGCTCCAGGGCGAGCTCGACGACCTGAAGGCCGCCATCATCGCGGGCGACATCAAGGTCGAGTCCTACCTCGCAGCGTCCGAGTAGGGACGCACGCTCTGATCGGGGAGGTCGGCACCAGCCGGCCTCCCCGATCGGCGTTCCGACGCCATTCGGAGCGCGTCGCGCAACATCTGCGCACGCGGCATCCGACCCCTTCAACATTCGTGCAGCATCACCAACGGATGCAGCCATCTCACTAGGATCGGGGACATGAAGCTCGAACTTCGCGGCATCACGAAGCGATTCGGCAGCTTGGTCGCCAACGACCACATCGACCTCACCGTGGAGGCCGGAGAGATCCACGCCCTCCTCGGCGAGAACGGTGCAGGCAAGTCGACGCTCATGAACGTGCTCTACGGCCTCTACCAGGCCGACGAGGGCGAGGTGCTCCTCGATGACGAGGTGCAGCACTTCGCGGGCCCAGGCGACGCGATGGCCGCCGGCATCGGCATGGTGCACCAGCACTTCATGCTCATCCCCGTGTTCACGGTCGCCGAGAACGTCATGCTCGGCCACGAGTCCACCCGCGCGGGCGGGCTCCTCGACCTGCCCACGGCCCGCGCGAAGGTGCGCGAGATCTCCGAGCGGTTCGGGTTCGACGTCGACCCCGACGCGCTCGTCGACGACCTGCCCGTGGGCGTGCAGCAGCGCGTCGAGATCATCAAGGCGCTCTCACGCGACGCTCGCGTGCTCGTGTTCGACGAGCCGACCGCCGTGCTGACCCCGCAGGAGACCGACGAGCTGATGGCGATCATGCGCCAGCTGAAGGAGACCGGCACGTCGATCGTCTTCATCACGCACAAGCTGCGCGAGGTCCGCGAGGTCGCCGACCGCATCACCGTGGTGCGACTCGGCAAGGTGGTCGGCGAGGCGTCGCCCACGGCGACGAACGCCGAGCTCGCCTCGCTCATGGTCGGGCGCGCGGTCGAGCTCACCGTGCAGAAGGAGGAGGCGAAGCTCGGCGAGCCGGCCCTCCAGGTCGAGCACCTCAAGGTCATCGACCACATCGGCCAGCTCGTCGTCAACGACGTGAGCTTCGAGGTGCGCGGCGGCGAGATCCTCGCCGTCGCCGGTGTCCAGGGCAACGGGCAGACCGAGCTGACCGAGGCGCTCCTCGGCCTGCAGCCGCGCGTCGAGGGCTCGATCAGGCTCGACGGCGTCGAGCTCGCCTCGGCCGGCGTCAAGAAGATCCTCGACTCGGGCGTCGGCTTCGTGCCCGAGGATCGCACGGAGGACGGCCTGGTCGGCGAGTTCACGATCGCCGAGAACCTCATGCTCGACCGCAGCGGCGGCGCGCCGTTCGTGCGGGCCGGCAACATCCAGCGCGGCGCGCTGGCCGACTTCGCCCGCGACAAGGTCGAGGAGTTCGACGTCCGCACCCAGGGCATCGACTCGAAGGTGCGCCAGCTCTCGGGCGGCAACCAGCAGAAGGTGGTGCTCGCGCGCGAGCTGAGCCGCGACCTGCGCCTCCTCGTCGCCGCGCAGCCCACGCGCGGCGTCGACGTCGGGTCGATCGAGTTCATCCACAAGCGCATCGTCGAGACGCGCGACTCGGGCGTGCCCGTGGTCGTCGTGTCCACCGAGCTCGACGAGGTCGTCGCGCTCGCCGACCGGATCATGGTCATGTACCGCGGCCGAATCGTCGGGATCGTCCCCGGCGACACCCCGCGCGACGTGCTCGGCCTCATGATGGCCGGCGAACAACCCGAAGGAGCGGCCGCATGAGCGACCCCCAGAACCCCGAGGCCGCGCGGCCGACCGGTGCCTCCGGCGACCTCGACGCCGACGTCGCCATCGAGGAGCCCGACGCCGTCTCGCCCGAGCAGCAGACCGCCGCCGACGCCGCGCGGACGACGGGCGGCCCCGGCACGGCCGCCGCCGACGTCCCGCCGCCGTCGCGCTGGCACACGATGCTCCACCAGATCGCGACCGGCAACGCGATCATCTCGGTCCTGGCGGTGGTGCTCGCACTGCTCGTCGGCGCCATCATGATCGCGTTCACCGACGAGCGCGTCCAGGAGACGGCCGGGTACTTCTTCGCCCGCCCGACCGACATGCTCGGCGCGATCTGGGACTCGGTCGCCGGCGCGTACACGGCGCTGTTCCAGGGCGCGATCTACAACTTCCGCCGCGACACGTTCCTCGCCGGCATCCGGCCGCTCACCGAGACCCTGACGTTCGCGACTCCGCTCATCGCCGGTGGCCTCGGCGTCGCCCTCGCCTTCCGCGTCGGCATGTTCAACATCGGTGGCCGCGGCCAGATGCTCATCGCGGCATCCGTCGCCGGCTGGATCGGCTTCGGCTTCGACCTGCCGTGGGGCCTGCACATGCTCGTGGCCCTCATCGGCGGTCTCGTCGGCGGCGCGCTCTGGGCCGGCATCGCGGGCCTGCTGAAGGCACGCACGGGCGCCCACGAGGTGATCGTCACGATCATGCTCAACTACGTCGCGTTCTACCTGGTGTCGTGGCTGCTGCGCACCCCCGGCCTCCTCCAGGCGCCGGGCTCGTCGAACCCGAAGACCCCGGCGATGAAGGACACCGCGATCTTCCCGGCGCTGCTCGGTCCGCAGTTCAACCTGCATTTCGGGTTCGTCCTGGTGGTCATCGCCACGGTCGTGGTCTGGTGGATCCTCAGCCGCTCGAGCCTCGGCTTCCGGTTCCGCGCCGTCGGCGAGAACCCGAACGCCGCGCGGGTCGCCGGCATCAACGTCCGCAACATGTACGTGTACGCGATGCTCATCTCGGGCGCCCTGCTCGGCCTCGCGGGCGTCAGCCAGGTGCTCGGCACCGTCACCACCGGCTTCACCGCGGGCATCGACGCCGGCATCGGCTTCGACGCGATCACCGTGGCGCTGCTGGGCCGCTCGACGCCGTGGGGCACCTTCATCGCGGGCCTCCTGTTCGGCGCGTTCAAGGCCGGCGGCTTCTCGATGCAGGCGGCCGAGGGCGTGCCCATCGAGATCGTCCTGGTCGTGCAGTCCCTCATCGTGCTCTTCATCGCGGCGCCTCCGCTCGTCCGCACGATCTTCCGCCTCCCCGACCCGGCCTCGCGACGCAGAGCCGTTCCGAACGTCTCCCAGGAGGTGAAGGTCAAGTGACCACCGCCGTTCAGCACAACGCCCCGGCCCCGGTGGCCGAGCCGCTCGACACGACCGTCGTCACGAGCTGGAAGGCGCCGATCGCGTTCGCGATCTTCACGCTCCTCGCGCTCGCGCTCGCGGTCTTCGCACCGCGCGACGGCAACACGACCTTCCGCCTCTCGACGCCGGCCGACGCGATCCAGCTGCCCGAGATCACGGTCCCGTCGCTGCCCGCGCTGTGGATCACGATCGTGCTGCTCGCGCTCGCGACCGCGTACTCGGCGATGCTCGTCGCGACGAAGCGCAGGGTGCCGCTCTGGCTCGTCGTGGTGTTCGCGATCCTGTTCATGTTCGGCTTCCTCACCTGGGCCGCCTCGGGCGCCGCCATCCCGGTGATCGGCCTGCTGTTCGGCTCGCTGAGCCTCGCGGTGCCGCTCATCTACGGTTCGCTCACGGGCGTGATCGGCGAGCGCGTCGGCGTCATCAACATCGCGATCGAGGGCCAGCTGCTCGCCGGCGCCTTCACCGCGGCCGTCGTCGCGTCCCTCGTGTCGTCCTCGACCGGCCAGCCCTGGCTCGGCCTGATCGCCGGCACCGTCGGCGCGATGGTCGCGGGCGTGCTCGTGGCCATGGTGCTCGCGTCGTTCGCGATCAAGTACTTCGTCGACCAGGTCATCGTCGGCGTGGTCCTCAACGTCCTCGTCGTCGGCCTCACGAGCTTCTTCTTCTCGCAGGTGCTCACGCCGAACTCGGCCGTGCTCAACACGCCGCCGCGGTTCGAGCGCCTGCCCATCCCGCTGCTCAGCGACATCCCGATCATCGGGCCGGTCTTCTTCCGCCAGACCATCGTCGTGTACCTCATGTACATCGCGGTCGCGCTGGTCTACGTCGGGCTGTTCCACACCCGGTGGGGCCTCCGGCTCCGCGCGGTGGGCGAGCACCCGCAGGCCGCCGACACGGTCGGCATCAAGGTGAACCGCACCCGGTTCTGGAACGTGGCCCTCGCGGGCGCGATTGCCGGCCTCGGCGGCACGTTCTTCACGATCGGGTCCGGCATCGCCTTCAACAAGGAGATGACCGCGGGCGCGGGCTTCATCGCGCTCGCCGCCGTCATCTTCGGCCAGTGGGATCCGATCAAGGCGACCCTCGCGGCGCTGCTGTTCGGCTTCGCGTCGAACCTGCAGAACACGCTCTCGGTCATCGGATCGCCCGTGCCGAGCGAGTTCATGCTCATGCTGCCGTACGTCGTCACGATCTTCGCCGTGGCCGGCCTGGTCGGCAAGGTGCGGGGGCCCGCGGCGGCCGGCAAGCCGTACATCAAGTCCTGAGCGGATGCCGCGGCGTCGCGGCATCCGTCAGTGGAACCGAACCCATCCTTGAGGGGAGCACCATGACCGCAACGGATGCGATCGACTGGGAGTCGCTGCGCGAGCGCGCTCGCGAGGCGATGGCGAAGGCGTACGTGCCGTACTCCGAGTTCCCGGTCGGCGCGGCCGCGATCGTCGACGACGGCCGGGTCGTGAGCGGATGCAACGTGGAGAACGCGTCGTACGGCGTCACCCTGTGCGCGGAGTGCTCGCTCGTCTCCGCGCTCGTGATGTCGGGCGGCGGCAAGCTCGTCGCATTTACGTGCGTGGACGGCCACGGCGCCACCCTGATGCCGTGCGGCCGCTGCCGCCAGCTGCTGTACGAGCACTCGGCCGAGGGCATGCTGCTCGAGACCGTCTCGGGCGTGAAGACCATCGACGAGGTGCTGCCCGACGCGTTCGGCCCGCGCCAGCTCGCCGAGTTCAAGGGGGCGGGCGCATGAGCGCGGTGGAGGCGTTCGACGCCGTCGACCTGATCCGGGCCAAGCGCGACGGACGCGAGCTCTCGACCGCGCAGATCGACTGGCTCATCGACGCGTACACGCGCGGCTACGTCGCCGACGAGCAGATGTCGGCGCTGACCATGGCGATCTTCCTGAACGGCATGGCGCGCCGTGAGATCCGCGACATGACCATGGCGATGCTGGCGTCGGGCGAGCGCCTGGACTTCTCGGGCCTCGGCAAGGCGACGACCGACAAGCACTCGACGGGCGGCGTCGGCGACAAGATCACGCTGCCGCTCATGCCGCTCGTGGCCACGTTCGGAGTCGCGGTGCCCCAGCTGTCGGGCCGCGGGCTCGGCCACACCGGCGGCACGCTCGACAAGCTCGAGTCCATCCCCGGCTGGCGCGCCGACCTCACGAACGAGGAGATCTTCGACCAGCTCCGCGACGTCGGCGGCGTCATCTGCGCGGCGGGCGCCGGCCTCGCCCCGGCCGACAAGAAGCTCTACGCGCTGCGCGACATCACCGGCACCGTCGAGGCGATCCCGCTCATCGCGTCATCGATCATGTCGAAGAAGATCGCCGAGGGCACGGGCGCGCTCGTGCTCGACGTGAAGTTCGGCTCCGGCGCGTTCCTGCAGGACATCGAGCGCTCGCGGGAGCTCGCCCGCACCATGGTCGAGCTCGGCGAGGACGCCGGTGTCGCGACCTCCGCCCTCATCACGAACATGAACGTGCCGCTCGGCCTCACCATCGGCAACGCGAACGAGGTGCGCGAGTCGGTCGAGGTGCTCGCCGGCGGCGGGCCCGCCGACGTGCGCGAGCTCACCATCGCGCTCGCCCGCGAGATGCTCACCCTGGCCGGAGTGCACGACGCCGACGTGGAGGCCGCGCTCGACGACGGCCGCGCGATGGACACCTGGAACCGGGCGATCCGCGCCCAGGGCGGCGATCCCGACGCACCGCTGCCGGTGGCGCGCGAGCAGCACGTCGTCACGGCCGACCGCGACGGCGTGCTCGTGGAGCAGGAGGCGCTGCCGTTCGGCATCGCCGCCTGGCGCCTCGGCGCGGGCCGTGCGCGCAAGGAGGACCCGGTGCACCACGCGGCCGGGATCGACCTGCACGCGAAGCCCGGCGACGCGGTGCGGGCCGGGCAGCCGCTCTTCACGCTGTTCGCCGACGAGCCCGCGCGCTTCGCGCGTGCGCTCGAGGCGGTCGAGGGCGCGTACCGCATCGGCGACGAGGGCGAGGCCGTCGAGGACGGCGGCCCGCTCATCGCCGACCGCATCGGGCGCTGACACGTCGGGCCCGCCGTGATCCGACGGCAGGGCACCGGGCCCCGAACGGGCTCGGCGACGCTTCGAGATTGCCGAGACTTCGCGTGAGCCGCACCGCTATCGTTGTCACGTGAACACGATTCCGACGGAGTACCGCCTCGAGGGCGACGGCACGAGCATCCAGTCGCTGCCGAAGATCTCGCTGCACGACCACCTCGACGGCGGGCTGCGTCCGCAGTCCCTGATCGAGCTCGCCGACGAGATCGGACTCGAGGTCCCGGCGCCCGACGCCGAGGCCCTGGGCACGTGGTTCACCGACCAGGCGAACGCCGGGTCGCTCGTCGAGTACCTGAAGACGTTCGACCTCACGACCGCCGTCATGCAGACCCGCACCGGGCTGCAGCGCGTCGCACGCGAGTTCGTGCAGGACCTCGCGGCCGACGGCGTGATCTACGGCGAGATCCGGTGGGCGCCCGAGCAGCACCTCGAGCGGGGCCTGAGCCTCGACGAGGCGGTCGAGGCAGTGCAGTCCGGCATCGAGGAGGGCATCGACGACGTGCGGCACCAGGGGCGGTTCATCCGCGCCGGCCAGCTCGTCACCGCGATGCGCCACGCCGACCGGGGCCTCGAGATCGCGGAGCTCGCCGTACGGCACCGCGAGCGCGGCGTCGTCGGCTTCGACATCGCGGGCGCCGAGGCCGGGTTCCTCCCGAGCCGTCACCGCACGGCCTTCGACTACCTGGCCTCCCAGTTCTTCCCCGTCACCGTGCACGCGGGCGAGGCCGACGGCCTCGACTCCATCCGCAGCGCCCTGTTCGACGGCCGCGCCCTGCGCCTCGGGCACGGCGTGCGCATCGCCGAGGACCTCGCCATCGAGCGCCAGGACGACGAGAACACGTACGTGTCACTCGGCCCGATCGCGCAGTGGGTGCGCGACCGCGAGATCGCGCTCGAGACGAGCCCGTCGTCGAACCTGCAGACCGGCGCGATCGCCGCGTGGGGCGACGAGCTCGTCGACCACCCGTTCGACCTGCTCTACCAGCTCGGCTTCCGCGTGACGGTCAACACCGACAATCGCCTGCAGAGCGGCACGTCGCTCACGCGCGAGCTCTCGTTGCTCGCCGACGCGTTCGGCTACGACCTCGACGACTTCGAGACGTTCCAGCTGAACGCCGCGGCATCCGCGTTCCTCCCGCTCGACGACCGCGAGGAGCTGGCCGAGCGCATCCAGGACGGCTTCGACGAAGCCTGACCGGCGCCCCACGCGGCCTCCCCGGCCCGTCGCGACTCCGATCGGACCCCCATGACCTCCATACCCCCGCTTCCCGACACGGCCGTGGTGCTCGGCGCGCGCGTCGACGACTGGCGCGCCGCGGTGCGCGAGGCCGGCCGTGCCCTCACCCGCTCGGGCGCGACCCGCTCCGAGTACGCCGACCGCATGATCGGCGTGATCGAGGAGTTCGGCGCCTACGTCGTCATCGCGCCCGGCCTCGCGCTCGCGCACGCGCGTCCGGGCTCCGACGTGCGTCGCGAGGGACTCGCGGTCGTGACGCTGGCCGACGCGGTGCCGTTCGGGCACCCGCACAACGACCCCGTGCGGGTCGTGATCGGCCTCGCCGTGTCGAACGCCGAGGACCACGTGGCATCCGTCGCCCAGCTCGCGAACGCGTTCAACGACACGGGCATCGTCGGCCGCCTGGCGCGGGCCACGACCGCCGACGAGGTGCGGGGCCTGCTGGGCGTCGACGCGGCGTCGGCCGAGACGGGCGCCGGCGCATGAGGATCGTCGCCGTCTGCGGTGTCGGCGTCGGCACGTCGGCGATCCTGAAGACCAACGCCGAGCGCGCGCTCGACCGGCTCGGGCTCAGCGCCGACGTCTCGGCGAGCGGCCTCGCCGACATCGCGGCGGCTGCGGCCGACGCGCAGGTGATCCTCACGTCGACCGAGCTCGCCGACGAGGTGCGACGGGCGGTCGGCCGCAGCTACGCCGAGATCGTCGAGGTCGTGAACTACTTCGACGTCGAGGAGATCGGCGAGAAGCTCGAGGCGTCGATCGGCTGAGGCTGACCACATGTTCCGGCGCCTCGACGCTCCGAGGCCGGCGTCCGATCCGCCCGAGGCCCGACCCGCCCGGCTCAGGCCGTGAGCTCCCGCATGCCAGCCTCGAGCGCGGCGACGGCGGCGGATGCTGCGGCGCGCCGCTCCTCGACCGAGCCCTCGGTGCCGACGGCGTCGATGTAGACCTTGAGCTTCGGCTCGGTGCCGCTGGGTCGCACCATGACCCGCGCGCCGCCCTCGAGCACGATGCGCAGCACGTCGGACGGCGGCAGCGCGCCGAACCCGTCGGCGAGGTCCTCGATGCGCTCCACCCGGATGCCGCCCACCGACGACGGCGGCTCGGCCCGGAGGCGCGACATGATGGCGCCGATGCGCGACAGGTCGGTCACGCGGATCGACACCTGCGACGAGTCGAAGCATCCGAACCGCTCGACGAACTCGTCGAGGTGGTCGGCGATGGTGCGTCCCTCGGCCTTGAGGGCGGCGGCGAGCGAGAGGAACGCGACCGCGGCCGAGATGCCGTCCTTGTCGCGCACCGTCTCGGGGTTCACGAGGTAGCCGAGCGCCTCCTCGAAGCCGAACACGAGGTTCGTCGCGCGGGAGATCCACTTGAAGCCGGTGAGCGTCGCCTCGAAGTCGAGGTCGTACGCGTTCGCGACGGCCTCGAGCCCGGGCGACGAGACGATCGAGCACGCCAGCGTGCCGTCGGGGCCGGCGTCGCCGGAGACGTCGGCGGCCCGCCGGGCGGCCTGCCATCCGAGCAGCAGGCCGACCTCGTTGCCCGAGAGGCGGCGGTAGCCGTCGGCTGCGGACGCGTCGGGGATCGCGATCGCGAGGCGGTCGGCGTCGGGGTCGTTCGCGATGATGAGCTCGGCCCCGACCTCGCGGGCCTCGGCGAAGCTGAGGTCCATCGCGCCCGGCTCCTCGGGGTTCGGGAACGCGACGGTCGGGAAGGCCGGGTCGGGGGAGATCTGCGCCGAGACGATGGCCGGCGCGTCGAAGCCCGCGACGGCCAGCACGCGGGCCGCGGTCTCCCAGCCGACGCCGTGCATGGCCGTGTAGACCACCCGAGGCTGTGCGGCGGGCGCGTCAGCGACGAGCGCGGTCTGCCGTACGTACTCGTCCGCGACCTCCTCGGACGCGGTCTCGAACTCGCCGCGGGGGAGGTCGGGCACGGTGGTGCTCGCGGCGACGTGGTGGATCGCCGCGGCGATCTCCGCGTCGGCGGGCGACACGATCTGCGAGCCGCCGTGCTCGCCGCCGAGGTACACCTTGTAGCCGTTGTCGTTCGGCGGGTTGTGCGAGGCGGTGACCATGACCCCGGCCGTGGCGTCGAGGTGGCGCACGGCGAACGCGAGCACGGGCGTCGGCAGCAGCTGCGGCAGGAGGACCGCGCGCACGCCGGCCCCCGCCATGATCTCGGCCGAGTCGCGGGCGAACACGGCGGAGTTCTTGCGACCGTCGTAGCCGATCACGACCGAGGGCGTCTCGCCGGGACGCGCGCGCTCGAGGAGGTAGGCCGCGAGGCCGGCCGCGGCCTGCGACACCAGCACGCGGTTCATGCGGTTGGGACCGGCGGCGATCTCGCCGCGGAGCCCGGCGGTGCCGAACGCGAGGCGGGTGTCGAACCGGTCCGCGAGCTGCTCGGCGGCCGCGGCATCCCCGGCCTTCGCGCCGTCGACGAGGGCGGCGAGCTCCGCCCGGGTCTCGGGGTCGGGGTCCTGGGCGAGCCAGGCCTCGGCGAGGGCGAGACGTTCGGCTCCGGCGGCGTTCGTCTGCGACATCCGATGCCCCCTAGAGCTCGGCGACGATGTCGGCGAGCAGCTTCGAGATCACGGGTTCGGCGGCGCGACCGGCCTCGATGACCTCCTCGTGGCTCAGCGGCGTGAGCTGGATGCCGGCCGCGAGGTTCGTGATGAGCGACATCCCGAGGATCTCCATGCCGGCCTGGCGGGCGGCGATCGCCTCGAGCGCGGTGGACATGCCGACGATGTGGCCGCCGATGGTCTTGGCCATCTGCACCTCGGCCGGCGTCTCGTAGTGCGGGCCGCGGAACTGCACGTAGACGCCCTCGTCGATGCCGGGGGAGACCGAGCGGGCCAGGTTGCGCAGGCGCCGCGAGTACAGGTCGGTGAGGTCGATGAACGTCGCGCCCTCGAGCGGCGAATCGCCCGTGAGGTTGATGTGGTCGCTGATGAGCACGGGCGTGCCGGGCGTCCAGTGGTGCTTGATGCCGCCGGCGCCGTTCGTGAGGATCATGGTCTTCGCACCGGTCGCGGCCGCGGTACGCACCGAGTGCACGACGCGTCGCACGCCGTGGCCCTCGTAGTAGTGCGTGCGCGCGCCGATGACGAGCGCATGCTTGCCGTTCGGCAGCGCGATCGAGCGCAGCGTGCCGACGTGCCCCTCGAGCGCGGGCTTGGAGAAGCCGGGCACCTCGGTGGCGGGGATGGTGTGGGTGGTCTCGCCGATGAGCTCCGCGGCGCGGCCCCAGCCGCTGCCGAGCGTGAGCGCCACGTCGTGGTGCTCCACCCCGGTGAGTTCCGCGATCCGCGCGGCCGCCTCGGCGGCGATGGCGAAGGGGTCGGCGTTGGGATCGTCGAGCGGGTTGGTCTCCTGCATCCCACCACTCTAATGAGGGGCGCGGATGCCGCGTCAGGCCGTGCTCGATTGCTGCGATTTCGCGCGCTACGACAGAATGATGAGCATGGCCTACGAGTTCGAGCGCACGCAACGGATCGCCGTCCTCGGAGGAGGGCCGGGCGGCTACGAGGCCGCGCTGGCCGGCGCGAGGCTCGGGGCGGAGGTCACGCTCATCGAGCGCGCCGGCGTCGGCGGTTCCGCGGTGCTCACCGACGTGGTGCCGTCGAAGTCGCTCATCGCGACCGCCGAGGCGTCGAACGCGGTGAAGGAGGCGGCCGACCTGGGCGTGCAGTTCTACGCCAAGGGCTCGGGCGACAAGGCCGTGAAGCCGAGCGTGGCGATCAACCTCCAGGCGGTGAACAAGCGGCTGCTCGGCCTCGCAGCGCAGCAGTCCGAGGACATGCGGGCGAACCTGCTCGACGCGGGCGTCAACCTCGTGCAGGGCGAGGGACGCCTCGACGGGCCGAACGCCATCATCGTCGCGACCGCAAAGGGCGGCACCGACTTCGACCGGATCGAGGCCGACACGCTCGTCATCTCGGTCGGCGCGACCCCGCGCGTCCTGCCGACCGCGGTCCCCGACGGCGAGCGCATCCTGAACTGGAAGCAGCTCTATGACCTGCCCGAGATCCCCGAGCACCTCATCGTGGTCGGCTCCGGCGTCACGGGCGCCGAGTTCGCCTCGGCGTACCGTGCCCTCGGCGCGAAGGTGACGCTCATCTCCAGCCGCGACCAGGTGTTGCCCGGCGAAGACGCCGACGCGGCTGCGGTGATCGAGAAGGTCTTCAAGCGCAACGGCATGAAGGTCCTGAACAAGTCGCGGGCCGAGTCCGTCGTGCGCGACGGCGACTCGGTGGTCGCCACGCTGACCGACGGGCGCGAGGTGCGCGGCAGCCACTGCCTCATGGCGGTCGGCGCGGTGCCGAACACGTCCGACATCGGTCTCGAGGAGGCGGGCGTCCAGCTCAGCGAGAGCGGCCACATCCGCGTGAACCGGGTGGCGCGGACGTCGATGCCGAACATCTACGCGGCCGGCGACTGCACGACGTTCCCGCCGCTCGCGTCCGTCGCCTCGATGCAGGGACGCACCGCGATCTTCCACGCCATGGGCGACATCGTCGATCCGCCCGAGGAGCGCAACATCACCTCGAACATCTTCACGCAGCCCGAGATCGCGACGGTCGGGTGGACCCAGAAGGCCATCGAGGAGGGCATCGTGCCCGGTGTCGTCTACAAGCTGCCGCTCGCCTCCAACCCGCGCGCGAAGATGATGGGCATCCGCGACGGGTTCGTGAAGCTCTTCGCGTCGAGCGGATCGGGCGCCCTCATCGGCGGCGTCATCGTCGCGCCGAAGGCGTCGGAGCTGGTCCTGCCGCTCGCGCTCGCCGTCGAGCACCGCCTCACGGTCGACCAGTTCGCCGAGGCGTTCCCGGTCTATCCGTCGCTCACCGGGTCGCTGACGGATGCCGCGAGGGCCATGCACGTCGTACGCTGAGACGACGCGGCGTCGCGGGGGTCGACGCCCGAGCTCAGGGGGAGCGATGAACTGGCGCGTGAAATCCGTCGAGGCGTCGATCGCGGACTCGGGCGACGAGGAACGCAGCCTCCGCCGCTCGCTCGGCACATGGGACCTCGCCCTCATGGGCATCGCGGTGGCCGTCGGCGCGGGCATCTTCTCGGTCGGCGCGCAGGCCGCGGCGAACTTCGCCGGCCCGAGCGTGATCGTCTCGTTCGTCCTCGCAGCCGTCACGTGCGGCCTCGCGATCATGTGCTACGCCGAGTTCGCCTCGACGGTGCCGGTGGCGGGCAGCGCGTACACCTTCACGTACGCGACCATGGGCGAGCTCCTCGCCTGGATCATCGGCTGGGACCTCATCCTCGAGATGTTCACGGGCGCGGCGGTGCTCGCGAAGTACTGGGGCGTCTACCTCGGCGAGGCGCTGCTCGCGTTCGGCATCCCGTTCCCGGCCACGATCGAGATCGGCGGCCTGCAGGTGAGCTGGCCGGCCTTCCTCATCGTCGCGCTGTTCACGGCGCTGCTCGTGGCGGGCACGAAGCTCACGTCTCGGGTGGGCGCGGTGTTCACGATCATCAAGGTCCTGATCGTCGTCTTCGTGATCGTCGTCGGCTTCTTCTTCATCAACGCCGCGAACTTCACCCCGTTCATCCCCGAGGCCGTGCCGACCGAGGGCGGGGCATCGGATGCCTGGACGCAGTCGCTGTTCGCCTGGCTGACGGGCGCCGCCCCCGCGCAGTACGGCATCTTCGGCATGCTGTCGGCCGCGTCGCTCGTGTTCTTCGCCTTCATCGGCTTCGACGTCGTGGCGACGAGCGCCGAGGAGGTCCGCGAGCCGCAGAAGCGCCTGCCGCGCGGCATCTTCCTCGGGCTCGCGATCGTCACGGTGCTCTACGTGCTCGTCTCGATCGTGATGACCGGCATGGTGTCGTACACGCAGCTCGCCGCGGAGGAGACGCCGTCGCTCGCCACGGCGTTCCGACTCGTCGGGCAGGACTGGGCGTCGGCGGTCATCTCGCTCGGCGCGATCGCCGGCCTGACGACCGTCATCATGGTGCTGTTGCTGGGGCTCTCGCGCATCGTGTTCGCGCTGAGCCGCGACGGGCTGCTGCCGCGCTGGCTGTCGAAGACGACCGAGCACACGAAGACGCCGGCGCGCATCCAGATCATCGGCGGCACCGTGATCGCGCTCGTGGCGGCGTTCACCGATGTGGGACTCCTCGAGGAGATGATCAACATCGGCACGCTCTCGGCCTTCGTGCTCGTGAGCCTCGGCATCGTCGTGCTGCGCCGCACGCGGCCCGACCTCCCGCGCGGGTTCCGCGTGCCGTGGTCGCCCGTGCTGCCGATCCTCTCGGCCGCGCTGTGCGTCTGGCTCATGCTGAACCTCACGACCCTCACCTGGGTGCGGTTCCTCGTGTGGCTCGCGATCGGAGTCGTGATCTACCTGCTCTACGGCCGGCGCCGCTCGCGGGTCGCGGGCGAGATGGTCAGCGAGGTCGAGCTGCCGTCGCCGCAGGGGGCGCCGCCTATCGGGTGATCGCGCCGGCCCCCCGGCCCCGCCCCCGCTCCGGCCGGCCCCCTCACGCTCGACACCACCCACTTCCGTTTCTCAGGAGATCCGCGGGCGCGAAGCCGCCTCGGACGGCGTGTCGTCCTGAGAAGCGCTGGGTCCGGTGGGGTGCGTCCTGAGAAACGCCGTCGGGTCGAGTCGTCCTCCACAGCGGTGCGGCACGGATGCTCCGCCCACACGTTCCGCGGCCTCCGTCCGTCGCGTCGGGGCTCGGGGCAGGCTCCCGACGTGCCCGACGTGTCCGACCTGCTCGCCCGACTCGGTGGGATCGCCACCCGCGACCAGCTGATCGCCGGTGGGATCCGCGGCGCCGAGATCTCCGTCGCCGTGGCTGCCGGACGGGCGCGACGGATCCGCCGGGCGCATTACGGATCGCCCGGCGCACCCGCCGCCGGCGTCTCGGCGGTCCGGATCGGCGGACGGCTGGGCTGTATCAGCGCGGCGGCGACGCTCGGGATCTGGACGAACGAAGACGGCCGCGTGCACGTCTCATTGCCGGCGAACGCCGCGAGGCTTCGGACGAACCGGGCGCTCGTGGCCAGCGCCGAGTCGCTCACCTCGGACCGCCAGCTCCTCGAGGTCGAACTTCACTGGGTCGATGTCCCCGTCGGCAGCCGCGAGCTCGACGAATCCGCGTGGCGGGTGCCTTTGCGTCGCGCACTCGCACAGATCGCCGTATGCCGGCCGCGCCTCGAGGTGCTCGCAGCGTTCGAATCCGCCGTGAACGCGGGCCACCTGTCACTTGCCGACGCCCAGCGCCTACTGGACGACGCTGCGCCGCAGCGACTCGGTCGGCTGACGCTGAGCGGGCTCGACGGGTCGGGCGCGGAGACCTACCTCGCCGACGAGTTCCGTCGGCTCGGCATCGCCTTCGCGCAGCAGGTGCCGTTCGCACGCGTCGGCTTCGTCGACTTCCTGGTCGAAGGATGCCTCGTCGTGGAAGTCGACGGCTTCGGATTCCACTCCGGTCGAGCCGAGTTCCGCCGCGACCGCGCGCGCGATCGCGTCATGCTGCGCAACGGTTTCCCCACGCTCAGGATCCCCGCGGACGAGGTGCTCGCGGACGCGCCGGGCGCGGCGCTCGAGGTCGTGGCGGCGCTCGCGGCGCTGCGACGCTGAGCGACCGACGCGGCGGGGCATCCGCTCCGCCCACTCGCCGTTCGAGCGGCCGCTCGCTGCGCTCGCGGCCGAGTGGCCGTTCTCAGGACCGATGCCGATGCTGAGACCGAATTCAGGAGAAATCGGGGCCTTCACGGCGCGATCGACCGAATTCTCCTGAGAAAAGCGATAGCGGCGCGATCGACCGAATTCTCCTGAGAAGAGTGGATGGCGGCGCGAGCGCGGCGCGAGCGGGCGCGGGCACGTTCGTCGGGAGTCGTGCCCGGCGCCGGTCAGCTCGGGTCGTTGATCGCGAGCAACAGGTGCCCGCTCGACACCGTGGCGCCCGCCTCGGCGTTGATGAGGCCGATGACGCCGTCCTTGTGGGCGACGATCGGCTGCTCCATCTTCATGGCCTCGAGCACGAGCA
This sequence comes from Agromyces sp. NPDC055661, assembly GCF_053618135.1. Lineage (NCBI taxonomy): Bacteria > Bacillati > Actinomycetota > Actinomycetes > Micrococcales > Microbacteriaceae > Agromyces > Agromyces sp. NPDC055661. Next base: position 431,480 of record NZ_JBSHHC010000001.1, on the reverse strand, counting down.
CGAGGTCGCCCTTGACGACCTTGTCGCCCTCTGCGACGGCGACCTTCACGACGGTCGCCTGCATGGGCGCCTTCACGGCGTCGCCTGCGACGGTGTCCACAGCGTGCGAGACGTTGCGCCGGCGCGGGGCGGGGCCCGCGGTCGCGGTGCCGGCCGACGCCGAGCCGCCGAGCAGCTTCTTCGGGAGCGTCACCTCGATGCGGCGGCCGCCGACCTCGACGACCACGTCGGTGCGCGCGGCGGGACCGGCCGACTCGGCGAGCTCGCCCGACCACGGCTCCAGCTGGTTGTCGTACTCGGTCTCGATCCAGCGCGTGTAGACCGAGAACGGCTCGTCGCCCTCGGGCGCGAACGCGGGGTTGCGCACGATGTCGCGGTGGAACGGCAGCACCGTGGGCAGGCCGGCGACCTCGAACTCGTCCAGCGCGCGGCGGGCGCGCTCGAGCGCGTCCTTGCGGGTGGCGCCGGTGACGATGAGCTTCGCGAGCAGCGAGTCGAACGCGCCCGAGATCTCGTCGCCGCTGGTGACGCCGGAGTCGATGCGGACGCCGGGGCCGCCGGGGAAGCGCAGCTGGTGCACGGGGCCGGGCGCGGGGAGGAAGTTGCGGCCCGGGTCCTCGCCGTTGATGCGGAACTCGATCGAGTGACCGGTCGTCACGGGGTCGGGGTACTCGAGCACGCCGCCCTCGGCGAGGCGGAACTGCTCGCGCACGAGGTCGAGGCCGGTGACCTCCTCGGACACGGGGTGCTCCACCTGCAGGCGGGTGTTCACCTCGAGGAACGAGATCGTGCCGTCCTGGCCGACGAGGAACTCGCAGGTGCCGGCGCCGACGTAGCCGACCTCCTTGAGGATGGCCTTCGAGGCCTCGTACAGCAGGCGGTTCTGCTCCTCGGTGAGGAACGGCGCGGGCGCCTCCTCGACGAGCTTCTGGTGGCGGCGCTGCAGCGAGCAGTCGCGCGTCGAGACGACGACGACGTTGCCGTGCTCGTCGGCGAGGCACTGGGTCTCGACGTGGCGGGGCTTGTCGAGGTACTTCTCGACGAAGCACTCGCCGCGGCCGAACGCCGCGACCGCCTCGCGGGTGGCCGACTCGAAGAGCTCGGGCACCTCCTCGCGCGTGCGGGCGACCTTGAGGCCGCGGCCGCCGCCGCCGAAGGCGGCCTTGATCGCCACGGGCAGGCCGTGCACGTCGACGAACTCGAGCACCTCCGCGGCATCCGCCACCGGATTGAGCGTGCCCGGCGCGAGCGGGGCGCCGACCTTCTCGGCGACGTGGCGGGCAGAGACCTTGTCGCCGAGGCGCTCGATGGCCTCGGGCGACGGCCCGATCCAGATGAGGCCGGCGTCGATGACGGCGCGGGCGAAGTCGGGGTTCTCGGCGAGGAAGCCGTAGCCGGGGTGCACCGCGTCGGCGCCGGAGCGGCGGGCGACCGAGAGGAGCTTGTCGATCACGAGGTACGTCTCGGCGCTCGTCGTGCCGTCGAGCGCGTAGGCCTCGTCGGCGAGCTTCGCGTGACGGGCGTCGCGGTCCTGGTCGGCGTACACGGCGACCGAGCCGATGCCGGCGTCACGGGCGGCGCGGATGACGCGGACGGCGATCTCTCCACGGTTGGCGATGAGGACCTTGGTGATACGCGGCATAATCCTCAAGCCTATTGGGCTGCCTCCGCTCGCCTTTGGATTGCTTCCACAAAAAAGGCCGATGACCCTTGCGGGCGTCGACAATGGTCGTCAGCGGCGATTCCAGAGGGACGGCCAGTCCGCGCCGAGCTCCCGCACCAGGTCGCGCAGCGTCGAGAGCGACAGCCCGACGACCGTCGACGGGTCGCCCTCCACGCGCCGGATGAACGGTCCGCCCAGGCTGTCGATGGTGAACGCGCCCGCGACGAGCAGTGGCTCGCCCGTGGCGATGTAGGCGTCGATCTCGGCCTCGTCGAGCGCCGCGAAGCGGACGGTCGCGACATCCGCCCGCCCGACGGCCCCGTCGGCCCGCCCGCCGCGGTGGTCGATGAGCCAGTGACCCGACCACAGGTCGCCGTGGCTGCCGTTCTGCGCGAGCCAGCGCTCGCGGGCCACCTCGGGCAGGTGCGGCTTGCCGTGGATGGCGCCCCCCGTGAGGAACGCCGAGTCGCCGCCGAGGATGAGGCCGTCGATCGGCTCGCCCTCGTGCTCGCGCCCCACGACGGCCTCGGCCTTCAGCCGCGCGAGCAGCTGCACCATCTCTGGCGCCTCGAGCGGGCCGGATGCCGCCTCCGCCGCAGCGACGGCCGCGGCCTCGTCGACCCCCGGTGCGATCGCGATCGGCTCGATGCCGGCGGCCCGGAGCGTCTGGAGCCGGGCGGGCGACGTCGAGGCGAGGTAGAGGCGCATGTCCCCATCCTGCCGCGCCCGGTGCGCGCTGTGGAATGCTCGGAGCATGGCCGAGTCCCGTCGCCCCCGCCGTCCGAGCCCCCGAGCCCGGGGCGCTCGGCGACCCGCCGCCTCCTCGGCCGCGCCGACCGCGCCGCCCACCGACGGTCCCGTGGTCGAGCTCGACGTCGAGCGGGTGGCGCACGGCGGCGTCTTCGTCGCGCATCACGAGGGCCGCGTCGTGTTCGTGCCCGACGCGATCCCGGGCGAGCGGGTGCGGGCACGCATCACCGACCGCCGCCACGACCGCTTCTGGCGCGCCGAGACGCTCGAGGTGCTCGACGCCTCGCCCGACCGGCAGGAGCACGTCTGGGCCGAGGCCTCCGTCGAGCGCCCGCCCGAGCGGCGCGCCGGGGGAGCGGAGTTCGGCCATATCCGCATCGACCGCCAGCGCGCCCTCAAGGCCGAGGTGCTCGGCGACGCCCTCCGCCGCTTCGGGGGGGTCGAGCACGACGTCGACGTGCGGGAGATCGACCCGGCGCTCGCGCCCGGCGTGTCGGCCGACGGCACCGGCTGGCGCACCCGCGTGCGGCTGCAGGTCGCCGAGGACGGCGCGGTCGGCCCATACGCCGCACGCAGCCACACGGTCGTGCCCGTGGCATCCGTGCCGCTGGCCGTCGCGTCGCTGGGCGAGCTCGCGCCGCTGTCGTCGCACTTCCCGGGCGCGCGCGCCGTCGACCTCGTCGCGCCGAGCGTCGGCGAGCCGGCCCTCGTGGTCCTCGACGCCGAGCGGATGCCCCGGAGCGGCCCGCGCCCGACGATCACCGAGCGGGTCGGCGACCGCACCTTCGTCCTCGATCGCGACGGGTTCTGGCAGGTGCACCGCGGCGCAGCGGCCACGCTCACGCGAGCGGTGCAGGACGCCGTCGACCCGGCGCTGTTCGACCCCCGGGCGGCGAACCTCGACCTCTACGGCGGCGTCGGGCTGCTCGCGGCGGCCGTGGGCGACCGCTTCGGCGATGCGGTGCGCATCACCACCGTCGAGGCCGATGCTCGCGCCACCGAGCACGCCGGCGCCAACTTGGCCGAGTGGGTCGGCTCGCGGGCCGTCACGGCGCGCGTCGACCGCTTCCTCGACGACCTCGCGGATGCCGCGACCGCCCCCGAGCTCGCACGGCTCCGGGACGCGACCGTCGTGCTCGACCCGCCGCGCTCGGGGGCGAGTCGGGCCGTCGTCGACCGCCTCGCCGAGCTGCGGCCGCGCCAGCTCGTCTACGTCGCCTGCGACCCCGTCGCGCTCGCGCGCGACGTCGGGCTGCTGCGGGAGCGCGGGTACGGGCTCGACGAGGTGGTCGCGTTCGACCTCTTCCCGAACACGCATCACGTCGAAGCCGTCGCGAGGCTGACCGCTATCGTGTGAATGTCGGGAAAGGGGGACGGCGTGACGGATGCACCGAAGCTCGACACGGCCGCCACGGTCGCCATCGTCGACGACCACGAGGCGGTGCGCCTCGGACTCCGCGCGGCCTGCCGCGACGCCGGCTACGAGGTCGTGGCCGAGACCTCGAACGTGCCCGAGCTGCTCGCGGCGCTCGACGGGCACTCCTGCGACGTGGTCGTGCTCGACCTCTCGCTCGGCGACGGTTCGTCGGTCACCGAGAACGTGCGCGCGGTGCTCCAGACCGGCAGCGCCGTGCTCGTGCACAGCATCGCCGACCGCGTCGCCGCGGTGCGGGAGGCGCTCGCCGCCGGAGCCGCGGGCGTCATCCCGAAGGCCTCGCCCATGTCGACCGTGATCTCCGCGATCGCGACCGTCGCGCGTGGCGAGGTGCTCAACAACGTGGAGTGGGCGAGCGCGATCGAGGCCGACCGCGACTTCGCCAAGGCCCAGCTCGGACGGCGCGAACGCGACGTGCTGCACCTCTACGCGTCGGGGCTGCCGCTGAAGCTCGTGGCGATGCAGCTGGGCATCGCGCACTCCACCGCGCGCGAGTACCTCGATCGGATCCGCGCCAAGTACGTCGAGGTCGGACGCCCCGCGCCCACGAAGGTCGACCTGCTGCGCCGCGCGGTCGAGGACGGCATCCTGCCGGGCCTCGACGTCGAAGGCGGGGATGCCCGCCGCTGAGTGGCGGGTCGCGCGACTCGCGACGCGCCGTCGGACCGCGGTCACCAGGGCGCAGGTCGAGACGATCTCGGGCCGTGCGCTCGGCCTCTTCGGCCTGGTGTTCGGCGCGCAGACGGTGCCGATGGCGCTCGAGCAGTCGGCCGCGCTCATCGAGGGCGCGGGCGCCGCGCTCATGGCGGTGCTCTACGGGTCGCTCGTCGCGGTCGCCGTCGCCTCGATCGCGAAGCTCGCCGTGCGCGGTGCGGCCTTCGCGTTCGCGGCCCTGTACGTGCTCGCCCTGCTCGCCTGGCCGTTCCTCGTGACCGATCCCGCGGTCCTCGCCGGCCAGACGCCATGGCTCTACTACATCTGCACGGTCGCCACGACGGCCGCCGTGGTCGCCCTGCCGGCCCCGGTCGCGACGGTCTACACGCTCATCGTGCCGATGATCTACGGCGTCATCCGCCTGTTGCCGGCGGGCGGCGAGGCGGACCCGCTCCTCGCGGTGCTCGACGCGATGTACGCGATCATCCTCGGCGTCGTGGTGCTCATCATCGTGGTCATGCTGCGCCAGGCCGCGGAGTCCGTCGACACGGCGCAGGAGGCGGCGCTCCAGCGGTACGACCTCGCCGCGCGCCAGCACGCGACCGAGAACGAGCGCGTGAAGGTCGACGCGCTCGTGCACGACAGCGTGCTCACCACCCTCCTGTCGGCGGCGGCCGCCGACTCGCCCGAGGAGCAGGACCTCGCCGCGCGGATGGCCCGCGACGCGGTGAAGCGCCTCGACGAGGCGGGTGCCGCAGGGCCGCGAGCGCTCGACAGCGTGGGGCTGCCCGTGCTGGTGCGACGGCTGCGCGCGGCGCTCACCACGTTCTCGGCGCCGTTCACGGTGCGCGTCGTCAACGCCGGCGGGGTCGAGCTTCCTGTCGAGGCGGTGGAGGCGCTCTACTCCGCGACGGTCCAGGCGATGGTGAACAGCATGCAGCACGCCGACGAGCCCGGGCGCAGCACGCGGCGCGAGCTGCGCATCCGCGGGGTGCGCCTCGGGGGCGCCGTCATCGAGGTGGCCGACAACGGCGTCGGCTTCGAGCGCGGCGAGGTGCCCGACGAGCGCCTCGGCCTGCGGGTCTCCATCGAGGAGCGCATGGCGAACGCCGGGGGTGCGGCGGAGATCGCCTCCCGCCCGGGCCAGGGGACGCTCGTCACGGTGTCGTGGCCGGCCGACGACGACGAGGCGGACGACGCATGATCACCGTCCCCCGCTGGCTGCTGCTCGTGCTCGGCGCGATGTTCTCGGCGTACCACGTGATCCTCGGCATCTACTCGCTCAACGTGCCGGCCTCGCCGTGGCCCGCCATCGTCGCCCTCGTGCTGTACACGGTGGCGACCATCGCGAGCCTGTGGCCCGTGCAGCGGATCCGGATGCCCGACTGGCTCGCCGCGTTCGACCTGGCGGTCTGCATCGTGCTTCCGCTGCTCGTCACGAGCCAGCTCGACGCGAACGCGCAGAACGGCTACGCCACCTGGTACGTCGCGGCCGTCGGCACCCTGATGACGATCGCCGCGGCGCGCCGGCAGCTCGCGGCGGCCTGGCTCGGCGTCATCGCGCTCGCGGTGCAGAGCGTCGTCTGGGACGGCGTGCTCTCGCTCGGCACGCTCGGCGTCATCGGCAGCATCGTGTGGGTGGGGATCGCGCACATGCTGACCGCGGCGCTCACGACCGCGGCCCGCGAGACCCGCCGCTATGCGCAGGCCGAGCGCGAGGCCGCCGCCTGGCAGGCCGCCCAGGACGCGCACCTGTTCGAGGGCCGCATGCGCCTCGCGCAGACCAACCGCATCGCGGCGCCCATGCTCCGCCGCATCGGCGACCGCGAGGGACGCCTCACCGACGACCAGCGGCGCGAGTGCCGCATGCTCGAGGCCGCGATCCGCGACGAGATCCGCGGTCGGATGCTGCTGACCGACGCCGTCCGCGCCGAAGTGCAGCGGGCGCGCGAGCGCGGGACGGTCGTGACCCTGCTCGACGAGGGCGGCATCGACGACCTCGACGAGCCGACCCGCGACCGCGTGCTCTCGCGTCTGGCGGAGGCCGTCGCGGGGTCGAGCGCGGATCGCATCATCGCGCGCACGGCGGCAGAGGGCTCGGCCGTGGCGGTCACGGTCGTGGGCCTGCGCGAGCCCGAGGGCGTCCTGCCGTCGGACAGCACGGACGACCTGGAGGTCGAGTTCTGGCTGGAGATCCCGCGCACCTGAGTCGCGCACGCACGCGATCGGCGCGGACACGGTGGATCGGCCCCGGACATGAAGGTGGGGGCCGGTCAGCGACCGGCCCCCATCAAGCCCGAGCCACGGCGACAACCCGAATATCGCCCTGACTCGCCCCCAACGGTCACCGGTTACCCGACCGGTGACGGTGGCGACTCCACAGGGGAGCCTGCGAGAACAATACTGGCGCACTCCGGGCGGATCGCAAAGTCATCATTTGTGAGGACACGGCGACGTTCGGGGGACAAGCGAGGGGCTCAGCGCTCTCGTTCGTCCGGAATTCCGCTGATGGAGGGGGCACACCGTCCCCCGACGCATCTCGCGAAACGGGGGACATCCGGATTCAGGCGCGGGAGCGCGCCCAGTTGCCGGGTCCGACGGCGAGCGGCGCGCGCATCGCAGCGCTCGATCGGACCCAGCGATCGCGCCCGGTCTCCTCGGCGGCGGCTTCCGGGACGCCCTCGTCGAGCGCCGCCAGGAGGACGGCGGTGACTGCGGCGGCCTCCTCGTCGGTCACGTCACGCGTGACGAAGCGGAGGGCCGCGGCGCGCTCGTCGCCCTCGGCTGCGCCGGCACCGCCGGCCGTGTAGTCGTCGACCATGGCTCCCCCTAGAGCGGGATGTTCCCGTGCTTCTTCGGCGGCAGGCTCGCGCGCTTGGTGCGCAGCGTGCGCAGCGCCTTCACGATCGCGACGCGGGTCGCCGCGGGCTCGATGACGCCGTCCAGCTCGCCGCGCTCGGCCGCGAGGAACGGCGACGCCACGTTGTAGGTGTACTCGTTGGCGAGCTGCGTGCGCACGGCGGCGACGTCCTCGCCGGCCTCCTCGGCCCGCTTGATCTCCGCACGGTAGAGGATGTTGACGGCGCCCTGCCCGCCCATGACGGCGATCTCGGCGGTCGGCCACGCGAGGTTGATGTCGGCGCCGAGCTGCTTCGAGCCCATGACGATGTACGCGCCGCCGTAGGCCTTGCGCGTGATCACGGTCACGAGCGGGACGGTCGCCTCGGCGTAGGCGTAGAGCAGCTTCGCGCCGCGTCGGATGACGCCGGTCCACTCCTGGTCGGTGCCCGGCAGGTAGCCCGGCACGTCGACGAGCGTGAGGATCGGGATCGAGAACGCGTCGCAGAACCGCACGAAGCGCGACGCCTTCTCGCCCGCGGCGATGTTCAGCGTGCCCGCCATCTGGCTCGGCTGGTTCGCGATGATGCCGACCGAGCGGCCCTCGATGCGGGCGAACCCGATGAGCACGTTGGGCGCGTAGAGCGGCTGCACTTCGAGGAAGTCCGCGTGGTCGACGATGCCCTCGATGATCGAGTGCATGTCGTACGGCTGGTTCGGCGAGTCGGGGATGATCGTGTTCAGCCGACGGTCGTCGTCGGTGATCTCGAGTTCGACCTCGGCGTCGTAGACCGGGGCATCCGTCATGTTGTTGTCGGGCAGGAACGAGACCAGCGTGCGCGCGTAGTCGAGCGCGTCGGACTCGTCGCTCGCGAGGTAGTGCGCGACGCCCGAGACGGTGTTGTGGGTGAGCGCACCGCCGAGCTCCTCCATGCCGACGTCCTCGCCGGTGACGGTCTTGATCACGTCGGGGCCGGTCACGAACATCTGGCTCGTCTTGTCGACCATGATGACGAAGTCAGTGAGCGCGGGGGAGTAGACCGCGCCGCCCGCCGCCGGGCCGCAGACGATCGAGATCTGGGGGATGACGCCCGAGGCGGCGGTGTTGCGGCGGAAGATCTCGCCGTACTTGCCGAGGGCGACCACGCCCTCCTGGATGCGCGCGCCGCCGGAGTCGAGGATGCCGATGATCGGCACGCCGAGCTTCAGCGCGAGCTCCATGACCTTGATGATCTTCTCGCCCGCGACCTCGCCCAGCGAGCCGCCGAAGATCGTGAAGTCCTGCGAGTACACCGCCACCTGCCGGCCGTGGATCGTGCCGGTGCCGGTCACGACCGCGTCGCCGTAGGGGCGCTTGGCGTCCATGCCGAACGCGTGCGTGCGGTGACGCACGAACTCGTCGAGCTCGACGAACGAGCCGGGGTCGAGCAGCTCGGCGATGCGCTCGCGCGCGGTCATCTTGCCCTTGGCGTGCTGCTTCTCGATGGCCGCCTCGCCCGACGCGGTCACGGCTTCGTGATAGCGCTGCTTGAGGTCGGCGAGCTTGCCGGCGGTCGTGAAGAGGTCGGGGCCGTCAGTCGCTTCGGTCACGCCGTTCACTCTACCGGCGAGCATCCCGGGCACTTCGTTGACGGATTCCTACAAATCCTCCCGCCGACCTCGTGCATTCCCGTGACGTGCCCACCTGCGGGAGGATGTCGGCATGGACCTTCCCCTGAGCCGCGCGGCGGTTCCGCGCCTCGAGTTCCTCGCCACCGCCGGGTCGACGAACGACGAGCTGCGCACGGCCGCGACCGGGGCGGATGCCGCGGCCTGGCCGCACGGCGCCGTCATCGTGACCGACGACCAGACGAGCGGCCGCGGCCGCCTCGGACGCACCTGGTCGGCACCGACGGGCAAGACGCTCGCGATCTCGGTGCTCCTGCGCCCCGAGCTGCCGGGCGGCGCGCCGTTCCCGTCCGAGGGCTACGGCTGGATCCCGCTCATCGCGGGGGCCGCGATGACCGAGGCCGTGCGCCGGGCCGTCGAGGGCGCGGCATCCGCTCGCGCCGAGGACGCCGAGGAGGACGACGGCTCGGGCGGCGTCGAGGTGGAGCTCAAGTGGCCCAACGACGTGCTCGTGTCGGGCTACAAGGTGTGCGGCATCCTCTCGGAACTGCTGCCCCCTTCGACGGGCTCAGGGACCCCAGCCGTCGTCGTGGGCGCCGGCCTCAACCTCACGCTCGACGAGCACGACCTGCCCACGCTGACGTCGACGTCGCTCCTGCTCGTCACGGGCGTGCAGCCCGACGCCGACCGCGTGCTGGCCGACTACCTGGGCACGTTCCTGTCGCTCGTGCGCGCGTTCGCCGAGCACGGCGCGGATGCCGCGGCGAGCGGCATCGCCGACCGGGTCAGCTCGCTCTGCGGCACGCTCGGCGCCGAGGTGCGCGTCGAGCTGCCGGGCGGACACGAGCTGCTCGGCGTGGCCGAGCGGCTCGACGCCGACGGCCGACTGCTGGTGCGCGACCGGAATGGGGAGGCGCAGGCTGTCGCCGCCGGGGACGTCACGCACCTGAGGTATTAATGGGCGTATGAGCTCCGCCGCGAGCCAGGCTGCCGCCCAGCCTGCAGCATCCGTCGAGCGCGTGGTCGCACGCGTCCGCCGGCACGCGCGGATCCTCATCCTGCCGGTGCTCCTGCTCGTGGCGACCGCCGGCGCGGCGACGTACCTGCTTCTCACCCTCCCCGAGGTGTGGCAGCTCATCGCCGTCGGGGTGGTCGCGCTCCTCGTCGTGGTCCTGGGCTGCCTGCTCCCGTTCGTCTCCTGGCTCGCACGCCGCACGACCATCACGACGCGGCGCATCATCCTGCGCAGCGGGGTCTTCGCGCGCGTGCGGCAGGAGCTACTGCACAGCCGCGGGTACGACGTGACCGTGCGGCGCACGTGGCTGCAGAGCGCGTTCGGCTCGGGCGACGTGCGCGTGAACACCGGCCACGAGCGCCCGTTCGTCATCCGCGACGTGCCGAAGCCGTTCCAGGTGCAGGCGGCCCTCGACGAGCTCATGGAGGCCGCGCACAGCCTCGTCGCGGACCGCCGGCGTGCCGAGCAGTCCACGCTGTTCGACGGCGACACGATCGCCTGGGGCGGCCGCTGAGGCGTCGCCGCCTCGATGCGGGCATCGCGCGGGCCGAGCGCGGTCGTGCGTCCTGCGCGGTGCCGCGGCATCCGCTGGGAGGCGTAACGTAGACAGGTGGTTCCGCGCGCCCCCGAGCGCGGGACGCGCGATGAAGGGTTCCACGTGGCCGACGAATGCATCCATGGTTTCGACGACGGCCTCTGCGCCATCTGCTTCCCGCCGAAGGAGCCCGAGCCGAGACCGGTCGCGAAGGCGGCGCCTCGAGCACGCGGGGCCGGGACGCGCTCGGCGCGTCCGGTCGCCCGGGTCGCCGGGGCCTCGCGTGCGGCGACGTCGCTCATGGACGCCCCCGTCGACCCGAAGACCGTGCGCATCTACCACGTGACGCACGTGGAGAACCTCGCCCCGATCCTCGGCTCGGGCGCCGTGCTGGCGGATGACGCCGGCGCGACCCCCGTCGTCGACCTCGCGGCACCCGACGCCCGGGAGTTCCGGCGCTCGGCCGCCGTCGAGGGCGTCGACGCCGTCGTCGCCGACTACGTCCCGTTCCTGCTCTCCACCGACGCGCACGTCTGGAACGCCATCCGCACCGGCACGCCCGACCCGCGGCTCTCGGCCGAGGCGGTGCAACGGCCCCCGGCCGACCACGTGATCCTCGTGAGCTCGGTCGCGTCCGCCGTCGGCGCGCGCACCGAGACCGCGGGCACCGTGGTCGTCACCGACGCGGATGCCGCGACGGGCGGCGTCGGCTCGGCGTCGGCCTGGCCCGACGTGCTCCGCATGCTGCAGCGGCTCCACCGCGAGGACGACGGCGCCCGGCTGCGCTCGGCGGAGTTCCTCGTGCGCGAGCTGCTCCCGCTCGAGCGCGTGCTGCTCATCGCCGTGGGCAACGACCGCGTCCGCGACCGCGTGCGTTCGGCGCTCGACGCGGTCGGCGTCAGGACCCGGGTGGCGGTGTACCCGCCGTGGTTCCAGCCGACGGTCGAGGAGCCGGAGGCGTAGCCGCGGCATCCGTCGACCGCTCGTCGTCGTCGGGCACGATCGCCGCGCGCTCCTCGGGCGGCGTCGGCTCCTCGAAGAGGGTGCGCTGCGCCTCCTCGACGCGCTCGAGGTTCGAGAGGCCGTCGGCGCGGTGGTGGCCGAACACCCAGTAGCGGTAGAGCAGGAAGCGGAACGCCGTGCCGAGCGCGAGCCCGATCACGTTCGACGAGACGTTGTCGGCGAAGAGGCTCGTGTAGCCGAGCACGTGGTGGCTGATCCAGAGGCAGCCGAGCGCGATGAGCATCCCGCCGACGGAGACGATCGCGTACTCCACGAACTCGCGCACGTAGTTGCGGCGGCGATGGCGGCGGAAGGTCCAGTACCGGTTGCCGAGCCAGTTGAAGATGATCGCGACGCTCGTCGAGATGGTCTTCGCGCCGATCGCCGACTGCGCCCAGTGGTCGTCGCCGAACACGCCGAGGCGCAGGAGGTTGAACAGCACCACGTCGATGACCAGGCCGATGAGCCCCACCACGCCGAACTTCACGAGGTACGCCAGCAGGCCGTGCCACAGGCGGGCGAACGCGCTGCCGACGGTGGTGGTCACCGGCACATCCTATGCCGTCGGGGTCGGCCTAGACTGAACGGGGCGTCCCATCGGGGCGTCGTCTCGGCCGACGGCGAATGGAGTGTGCACGAGTGCGGGTCGGAGTGATCGGCGGCGGGCAGCTCGCCCGGATGATGATTCCCGCGGCGATCGAACTCGGCGTCGAGTTGCGCGTGCTGGCCGAGGCGGAGGGCATGTCCGCGGCGCTCGCGGCCGACCGCGTGGGCGACTACACCGACGCGGAGACCGTGCTCGCGTTCGCGCGCGACGTCGACGTCGTGACGTTCGACCACGAGCACGTGCCGCAGGACGTGCTGCGCCTGCTCGTCGACGAGGGCATCCCCGTGCACCCCGGCCCCGACGCGCTCCGCTTCGCGCAGGACAAGCTCCTCATGCGAGAGCGGCTCTCCGAGCTCGGCCTTCCCGTGCCCGACTGGGCCCGCGTCACGACGACGGGCGAGCTCGACGACTTCATCGCCGACCACGGCGGCTCCGCGGTCGTGAAGACGCCGCGCGGCGGCTACGACGGCAAGGGCGTGCGCGTGGTGCGCTCGGCCGCGGAGGTCGCCGAGTGGTTCGCCACCGTCGCCGAGGACGGCCGCGGGGGCGCCCTGCTCGCCGAGGAGCTCGTCGACTTCCGCCGCGAGCTCGCGCAGCTCGTGGCCCGCCGCCCGTCGGGCGAGGTCGCGGCCTGGCCGCTCGTCGAGACCGTGCAGGTCGGCGGGGTCTGCAGCGAGGTCATCGCGCCCGCGCCCCGCTCGGCCGGCCGCCTCGCCGACGTCGCCGCCGACGTGGCCATCACCATCGCCGAGGGCGTCGGCGTCACGGGCGTGCTCGCCGTGGAGCTCTTCGAGACGACCGACGACCGCGTGCTCGTGAACGAGCTCGCCATGCGCCCGCACAACAGCGGGCACTGGTCGATGGACGGCTCGACGACCGGGCAGTTCGAGCAGCACCTCCGCGCCGTCCTCGACCTGCCGCTCGGCGGCACGGGCAGCCACGAGGCGTGGAGCGTCATGGTGAACGTGCTCGGCGGCCCCGCCGAGGGCTCGCTCGCCGACCGCTACGCGGAGGCGCTGGCGGGGCATCCGACCGTGAAGCTGCACAACTACGGCAAGGCGCCACGGCCCGGCCGCAAGGTCGGCCACGTCACGGCGATCGGGGCCGACCTCGACGACGTCGTGTACGAGGCGCGCGCGGCGGCCGCCGTCTTCCAGGACTGACGGTTCCGGGGGACGCCGTCGCGGCACTGCGCGCCCTCCGGGCATCTCACAGCACCTCGCCTTAGGATTCTCGGGTGACTGCAGCAACCACCCCGCTCGTGGGCGTCGTGATGGGCTCCGACTCCGACTGGAACGTGATGCGCGAGGCATCCGAACTGCTCGACGAGTTCGGCGTCGCGCACGAGGTGGAGGTCGTCTCCGCGCACCGCACGCCCGAGAAGATGATCGCGTACGGCAAGGAGGCCGCCGGCCGCGGCCTCAAGGTGATCATCGCGGGCGCCGGGGGAGCTGCGCACCTGCCGGGCATGCTCGCCTCGGTCACCACCCTCCCGGTCGTCGGCGTGCCCGTGCCGTTGTCGCGCCTCGACGGGCTCGACTCGCTGCTCTCGATCGTGCAGATGCCCGCCGGCGTGCCCGTCGCGACCGTGTCCATCGGCGGCGCCCGCAACGCCGGGCTCGTCGCCGTGAAGATCCTCGCGACGTCGGATGCCGCGCTCACCACGGCGCTCGCCGACTACGCGACCGCCCTCGCCGCCCTGGTCGAGGAGAAGAACGAACGGCTGAAGTCCACCCGATGAGCCTCGCCGCCAGCCCGATCCGCTACCCCGACCTCGGGTCGCGCACGGTCATGACCCGCCGCGCGTGGTGGCTGGTCGTGCTCAACGTGCTGATCCCGGGCTCCGCGCAGGTGCTCGCGGGCGACCGCAAGCTCGGCCGGTTCGGACTCGGAGCGACGCTCACGCTGTGGTTCCTCGCGCTCGTCGCGCTCGTCGTGTGGATCTTCTGGCCCGCCGTCCTCTACACGGTGTTCTCGACGACCATCACGCTCTGGGTGGTCGCGGGCGTGCTCGCGTTCTACGCCGTGCTCTGGGCCATCCTCACCCTCGACACGCTCCGGCTCGTGAAGCTCGTGAAGACCGCGCCGTCGGCTCGCGCCGCGGTCGCGGCGCTCTCGGTCGTGCTCATGGTGCTCGTCTCGGGCACAGCCGCCTACGGCGCCTACCTCGCGACCACCGCGAGCGGCTTCCTCTCGTCGGTGTTCGTCGCGGGGCCGAGCGAGCCGCCCATCGACGGGCGGTACAACGTGCTGCTGCTCGGCGGCGACGCCGGGCCCGACCGCGACGGCCTGCGTCCCGACAGCATCCGGGTCGTCAGCATCGACGCCGAGACCGGCCAGGCCGTGACCATCGGCCTGCCGCGCAACATGGTCGACGTCCCGTTCGACGACGACTCCCCGCTGAAGGCGGTGTATCCCGAGGGCTACGGCGCGATCGACGGCTGCGAGGTCGACGTCTGCATGCTCAACTCGATCTACACCGAGGTCGAGCTGAAGAGCCCCGAGATGTACCCGAACGCGGTCGCCGAGGGCTCCGAGCCGGGCATCGAGGCGATGCGGGATGCCGCGGAGGGCATCACCGGCCTGCCGATCCAGTACTACGTGCTCATCGACATGGCCGGCTTCCAGCAGCTCATCGACGCGCTCGGCGGCGTGACGATCAACGTGCCCGAGGACGTGCCGATCCACGCCGACGAGACGTTCACGACGGTCGCCGAGTGGATCCCCGCGGGCGAGCAGCACCTCGACGGCTACCACGCGCTCTGGTACGCCCGGTCGCGTCACGGTACGAGCGACTACGACCGCATGGCGCGCCAGCTCCAGCTCCAGGAGGCAGTGCTCGCCCAGTTCAACGCGGCGAACGTCCTCTCGAAGTTCCAGGAGATCGCCGCGGCCGGCTCGCAGGTCGTGAAGACCGACGTCCCGCAGGGCATGCTCGGGTACTTCGTCGACCTCGCGTCGAAGACCAAGGAGCTGCCGATCATCGACGTCCCGCTGGTGCCCGACAACGGCGTCGATCCCGAGGATCCCGACTACGACTACATCCGGCAGCTCGTGCAGCAGGCCGTGTTCCCGCCCGAGACCGAGGAGCCCGCGGGCTAGGTCGGCGGGTCGGGCTGCGCCGGCGACGGATGCCCCGCCGGGAGGTGTGCGCTCCGCCGTCGGGTCTCGCTGCGCGCCCGGCCGTCAGAGGTCGGCGTGCAGCTGCCAGACCCGCTCGCCGGCATCGCGCCAGCTGAACGCCCGACTGCGGTCGTGGCCGGTGATCGCGAGGCGCTCGGCGAGGGCGCGGTCGGACACGACGGAGGTGACGGCCGCGGCGAGCCGGTCGGCGTAGCCGTGGTCGGCCATGCCGACGGGAACGCCGAGCCCTGCGCCCGCCGAGACCTCGAGGTATGCGGGGGTGTCGGAGTGGATCACGGGCACGCCGAGGCTGAACGCCTCGATGAGCCCGGTGCCCGACCCCTCGTCGTGGCTCGGCGCGACGTAGGCCATGGAGCCGCGCAGCACGACGGCGAGGTCGGCCGCGTCGAGGTCGTCGAGGTGCCGGATGCGCGAGGCCGCGACGCCGAGCTCCTCGGCGACCTCGGCCACGTGCTGGTCGCCCCACGACTCGGGGCCGAGCACCACGACCGGGACGTCGGGCACGCCGCGGCGTCCGAGTGCCGTGAACACGTCGACGAGGCCCTTGCGCGGCTCGAGCGTGGCGGGCACCACGATGTACTCGCGCGGGAGCCCGAGTCGCGCGGCGCGCTCCTCGGCGTCGGGCCCGATCACGAGACCCGATCGCGGGGCGGTGCCGATGACGCGCACCCGGTCGCCGAGGTCGGCGACCTGCTGGAGCCGCTCGGCCAGCGCGTGGGTGGGCACGACGACCGCGTCGGCGTGCTTGCGCGCACGCTTCATCATGCCCTTCTGCCAGGTGACGGATGCCGCGCTGATCGCCTCGGGGTGGGTCCACGCGAGCACGTCGTGGACGGTCACCACGACCTGGTTGCCGCCGGTCGTGCGATCGTGCTTGCGCAGCGGCGCGAACAGGCTCGTGGCATGGATCATGCCGCTGCCCGGCGACGTGGTGATGCCGAGCTGCCAGGCGGCGGCGAGCTCGCGGCGCGCGAGGGACGTCTTGTAGAGGCCGGCGAGTCCGGGAACCTCGGCCTGCACCCGGTCGTAGTCCTCGGGGAGCGACGACGACACGATCGCCTCGACCTCGCAGCCGCGCGGGGCGGTCGCCACGATCGCACGGCCCAGGTCGCGGGTGTAGCGGCCGATCGGACCGGGGACCGGGGCCACGATCTGGTCGAGGATGACGCGCAGGGTGGTCGTCACGCTGCTCCTTCCGCACCGACGCCGGTCGGTGACCTGCCCACCCTAGTCCGTCGCGAACGGGGAGGCTCCGCCGTCGTCCACACGTCCGGGGAGGGCGTCAGGTGATGAGCGCCTTCAGCCAGCCGGGGATCATCCCGCGGCGCCGGACGAGGCCGTGCACGGTGCCGGTCGTGATCGCGAGGACCTGCGCGATGCGCTGCGGTCCGCTCACCATCGACACGATCATGCCGCCCATCTCGCGGCGCAGCACCGCGCCCACCCATCGCGGGCGGCGCGCCACGTTGCGGAGGATGAGGTCGATGTTGTTGCGCGCGATGTAGTACCGCCGGAACGGCGAGTGGTACTGGTAGGTCGCGATCCGGCCGCTCTCGCGGTGGCGCAGCGGGATGCCGAACGGGCGGAGCTCCGCGCGGCGCCCGATGGAGTGGCGGATGTCGGTGCCCTTCGCCACGGCGATGCGGAACCCCCGGTCGCGCACGCGCAGGCAGTACTCGGTGTCGACGCAGTCGATCACGAGGCGCTCGTCGAACAGTCCACCGTGCTCGAGGCACTCGCGGCTGATCACGAAGCCCGTCTGGATGGCCTCGGGCACGAGCCCGAAGCCCTCGGGAGAGACCCACGTCGGCAGGGCCGGGGCGCCGTTCACCGCGTCGACGGCGACGATGCCGAGGCGCGTGACCGCGTTGGCCCGCGCGAAGATGCCGAGCGCGATGCCGACGTAGTCCTCGGGCAGGTCGGTGTCCTGGTCGACGTTCACGACGTAGTCGGCTCCGTCGTCGAGCGCGACGCGCACGCCCGTGTTGAGCGCCGCGGCGATGCCCGAGTTGCGCTCGAGCCGGTGCACCTCGATGCCGGATGCCGCGGCATCCGCGAGCGCCGCGTCGGCCGACGGGCCGGAGCCGTCGTCGACGACGATGACCCGGTCGACCTGGCGAGCCAGGTCGCGAAGCCGGCCCACGACCCCGTCGTCGGGGTGGAACGTGGGCACCACCGCGATGACGCGGGGGGCGGATGCAGCGACGGGCGAGCTCTCACGGGGCGGTCTCGTCGAGGGCATTAGGCTAGTTTACGACCGCCGACGAGAGGATCAGATCCATCGTGACCAACGCCACGAGCACTCGATGGCCGGACACCCGGCCCGAGGCCCGCGTGAGCTCCGAGGCGGAGCTCGCCGAGGAGCGCCTGGCCTTCGCCGACCGCATCATCGGCCTCGAGGAGCAGGTCAGGGAGCTGCAGGCGGCGAGCCGGCTGACCCCGACCGAGACCGTCGCCGTGGAGTCCCGGCTCGCGGTGATGCAGTCGTCGCTCACCTGGCGGGCGGGGCGCGTCGTGACGCTGCCGGTGCGCGTGCTCAGGGTCGTCAAGCGCCGAGTCCTCGGATGAGCGTGGCCGACGCCGCCCTGGCGGCTCGCGTCGAGGCGTGGATCGACTCGGCCGGCCACACGGCCGACGAGGTCGTGCGCACCGCACGCGCCGTGCTCGGCGCCGGCTTCGATCCCGCCGCCGTGCGCATCGTGGTCGACGACGTCGCCCACGAGGACACCTCCGAGATGATCCGCGGAGCGGAGTCGGTGGGCCTCGAGGTCCTCTCCGCCCAGCCCGCGGCCCTGAACGCCCGGCTCGCCGACACGGCGGCGGAGGTCCTGTTCGTCGTGCGGTGGGGCGCCGTCGCGGGCGACCTGCTCCCGAAGGCCGTCGGGTTCCTCGACCGCTTCCCGGCCATCGACGTCGTCTACGGCGACTCGGTCACCGACGCCGGACTGCCGCTGCTGCGCCCCGCGTTCTCGCCGCTGCGGCTGCTGAGCAACGACTACCTGGGTCCCGTCGTGGGCGTCCGCGTGGCCGCGCTGCGCGCGATCGGCGGATTCGACCCCGTGTCGCGCCGCGCGCAGGTCCTCGACGTGGTGCTCCGCGCGCACGCCGCGGGCCGGAGCATCGCCCTCGTGCCGGTGATCCTCGCGACCGAGGACCTCGCGCCGGGCGACTTCGCCGGCACCTCGAGCGCGCAGGCCGAGGTCGTGGCGCGGCACCTCGCCGAACGCGGGATCGAGGCATCCGTCGAGGAGATCGAGCCGTTCGTGCGTCGCGTGCGCTACGCCATCGTCGACGAGCCGCTCGTGTCGATCGTGATCCCCACCCGCGGCGGCAGTGCGCAGATCGCGGGCACCGATCGCGTGCTCGTCGTGGAGGCGATCCGCGGCATCGTCGAGCGCTCGACCTACGCGAACCTCGAGTTCGTCGTGGTCGCCGACGCCGAGACGCCCGACGAGGTCGTCGCCGAGCTCGAGGAGCTGTGCGGCGACCGCCTCCGGCTCGTGCTCTGGGACGCGCCGTTCAACTTCAGCGCGAAGATGAACCGCGGTGCCGTCGTGGCCCGCGGCGACTACCTGCTGCTGCTCAACGACGACGTCGAGGTCGTGAGCGACGACTGGATCGAGACGCTGCTCGGGCTCGCCCAGCAGCCCGGCGTCGGCATCGTCGGCGCGCAGCTCTACTTCGAGGACAGCACCGTGCAGCACGCCGGGCAGGTGTACACGGGCGGCGTCGCCGGGCACGCGGCGTTCGGGTGGGCCGGCGGCCGCGACGACTCGATCCGGTCGATGGCCACCGACCACGAGGTCTCGGGGGTGACCGCCGCCTGCGCGCTCATCGCGCGCGACGTCTACGACGAGGTCGGCGGATTCACCCTCGCGCTGCCGGGCAACTACAACGACGTCGACCTCAACATGAAGGTCCGCGCAACCGGCCGCTCGGCCGTGTTCAGCCCGTGGGCGCGCCTCTACCACTTCGAGTCGAAGACCCGCGACCCGCGGATCCTCGAGAGCGACCTCGCGACGCTGCAGGGGCGCTGGTCGCGCCGCATGCAGGTGGAGCTGTACTCCCGCATGATGTGACGGATCGGGCGGTCCCGTGGGCCGCACGCCGGCGATCGCGCACCGTCGGCCGTCAGGACGTGCTGACGGCGCCCGTCGCGATCGCGTCGGCGAGCGCCTCGCGCCAGGGTCGCATCGGGGCGAGCCCCGCGGCGGCCCACGCGTCGTGGCCGAGCACCGAGTAGGAGGGTCGCGGCGCCGGACGCACGAAGGCGCTGCTGTCGGTGGGCGTGATGCGCTCGGGGTCGAGCCCCGAGTCCTCCAGCACCGCACGCGCGAACTCGAACCAGGTCGCCTCGCCCGAGTTCGTGCCGTGGTAGATGCCGGCCGGGGCGTCGGCGTCGAGCATGGCCACGAGCTGGGCGGCGAGGTCCGCGGTCCAGGTCGGCTGGCCGAGCTGGTCGTCGACGACCGACCACGTGTCGCGCGAGGCCGCGAGCTGCAGCATGGTGCGCGCGAAGTTCGGGCCGTGCTCGCCGTAGAGCCACGCCGTGCGCACCACGTACGTGCCCTCGGGGTGCGCCTCGAGGGCGAGCTCCTCGCCGGCGGCCTTCGTGCGGCCGTACGCGTTTATCGGGTCGCGGGGGAGGTTCTCGGCGTACGGCGTCGTGGCCCGGCCGTCGAAGACGTAGTCGGTCGAGATCGTCACGAGGCGTGCGCCGAGGTCGGCGCACGCCGCGGCGAGGTTCGCCGGTCCGGTGGCGTTGGCGGCGTACGCCTCCGCCTCATGCGTCTCCGCGTCGTCGACCTTCGTGTAGGCGGCGCAGTTCAGCACGACGTCGTGGCCGCGCACCGCGGCCGCGACCGCCGCGGCATCCGTCACGTCGAGGTCGGCGCGACCGAGGGCGGTCACCTCGCGGCCGGCCAGCGCGGCCTGCAGGTCGCGCCCGAGCATGCCGGATGCCCCGGTGATCAGGTAGCGCATCGGGTCACTGCCCCTGGGCCTTGTAGCGGGCCTCGGTCGCGTCCTTCTGCGGCGCCCACCACGCCTCGTTGTCGCGGTACCACGCGATCGTGTCGGCGAGGCCGGACTCGAAGTCGGAGAACTGCGGCTCCCAGCCGAGCTCGGTGCGCAGGCGCGTCGAGTCGATGGCGTAGCGCAGGTCGTGGCCCGGGCGGTCGATGACGTGGTCGTAGGCGTCGGCCGGCTGGCCGAGCTGCGTGAGGATGAGCTCGACGACGTCCTTGTTGTTGCGCTCGCCGTTCGCGCCGATGAGGTAGGTCTCGCCGATCTCGCCCTGGTCGAGGATCGTGAGCACGGCGGAGGAGTGGTCGTTCGCGTGGATCCAGTCGCGGACGTTCTCGCCCGTGCCGTAGAGCTTGGGCCGCTCGCCGCGGAGCACGTTGGTGATCTGGCGGGGGATGAACTTCTCGACGTGCTGGTACGGCCCGTAGTTGTTCGAGCAGTTCGAGATCGTGGCCCGCACGCCGAAGGAGCGGACCCACGCGCGCACGAGGAGGTCGCTGCCGGCCTTCGTCGACGAGTACGGGCTCGACGGGTTGTAGGGCGTCGTCTCGGTGAACTTCGCGGGGTCGTCCAGTTCGAGGTCGCCGTAGACCTCGTCGGTCGAGATGTGGTGGAACCGGCGGTCGTGCCGGCGCGCGGCCTCGAGCAGCGTGTAGGTGCCGATGATGTTGGTGTCGAGGAACGGGCGGGGGTCGTCGAGCGAGTTGTCGTTGTGGCTCTCGGCCGCGTAGTGCACCACTGCGTCGGCCTCGGCGAAGAGCCCGTCGACGAGCTCGGCGTCCTGGATGTCGCCCTGCACGAACCGGAAGCGGTCGGCGGGCAGGCCCTCGAGCGAGGCGAGGTTGCCGGCGTAGGTGAGCTTGTCGAGCACGGTGACGGAGTGGTCGGTGTTCGCGAGCACGTAGTGGACGAAGTTCGAGCCGATGAAGCCGGCACCGCCGGTCACGAGGAGGTTTGACACCCGGCTATCGTAGCGACCCCGTGCCGCCCGACCCTGAGCGGACGGCGGGAGGGGCGCTGCGAACGACGGATGCCGCGCGCCACGGAGCGACCGCGCGGATCCACACGGACCCCCGCGCGCGAGGGCGCTTCGGGGCGCCGCGGAGCGCGAATCGGCGTATCGTCGCACCCGGAGGGGTGCGCCGCGCGCGCGTGCCCCGGCCGTTGGGGGTGCGCGATGGTCGACCTTGAGGCGGAGGGCGCGGGCAGCCGGTTCCTGAGCATCGTCGCGCACGAGGACGACGACCTCCTGTTCCAGAGTCCCGAGCTCATGGAGACGGTCCGCTCGGGCAGGCCGAGCCTGACCCTCTTCGTGACGGCGGGCGAGGCGAACGGCGACCTGGTGAGTCGCGAGCACTACGCGGCGGAGCGGCAGGCCGGCATCCGCGCCGCCTACGCGGAGGCCGCGGGCGTCGCCGACGACTGGAACCGCAGCACGGCGGCGCACGCCGGCAGGGTGATCGAGATCGCGGAGCTCGACGGGCGGCCCGACGTGCAGGTGATGTTCGTGTGCCTCCCCGACGGCGGCGACTCGCTGCATCCCGATGCGCTGCCCGGCCTGCTGCAGGACCCCACCCGCGTGGAGCCCACGATCCTGCCCGACGGATCGCCAGTGGCCCAGACCTTCGCCTACCGGCAGGACGATCTCCTCGCTGTGCTCGTCGCGGTCATGGCCGAGTTCGGCCCGACCGTGGTCCGGATCGCCGACACGAGCCCCGCGGCCGACCTCACCGGCGACCACGGCGACCACATCGCCGTCGCCAGGTTCGCGCGACTCGCCATCGCCGTCCACGAGGCCGGCGGGGCCCGCGTGACGCTGATCGAACACCGCGGCTACAACATCCAGCCCATGCCGACGAGCCTCTCTCCCGGCAGGAGCGCCGAGAAGGCCGCGATCTTCCAGGCGTACCGCGACCACGACGTCAACGCCGTCGGGTCGCCCCCCGAGTGGCTGACGCGGTTCTACCGCAAGTGGGAGAACGGGGCGGACTGGGCGACGCTCGACGATGCCGGGCGGATCCACGCGTTCGCGATCCAGGGCGGCGCGGTGCGGCATTGGCGGCAGCAGGCTCCGGGCGGTCCGTGGGCGGCCCCGAGCGCCCTCGATCCGCTCGAGCTCGCGCCGGCCCTCGCGGTCGGCCGCCACGCCGACGGCCGGATCGCGGTCTTCGGGGTCGACGTCGACTCGCGGAACCTGTTCACGAGCCGGCAGCTCGCGCTCGGCGGGGGCTTCTCGGGGTGGGTCGACCTGGGCAACCACAGCGGCGCGGAGAACAACCTCGCCCCCGCCGTGGTGCCGAACGAGGACGGCCGCCTGCAGGTCTTCCTCCGAAACTCGGGCACCGGCCTCAGCACGATCTGGGAGACGACGGGCGGAGCGTGGTCGGACTGGCGCGACTTCGGGCAGGTCGACCTGCAGGGCACGCCCGCGGCGCTCCTCCGGCCCGACGGGCTCGCGTTCGTCGCGATGGCCACCCGTGCCACGATCCGGAGCTGGTCGCAGGACGAGGTCAACGGCGGGTGGGCGTCGCCCGTCATCCGCGTCGGCGAGGGGCCGAGCAACTCGCCCACCGTGGTGCTCGGTCCGGACGATCGCCTGCACTGCTTCTTCCGCGACGGCAACGGCGCGGTGTGCTTCGCGGCGGAGACGTCGATCGACGGTGACTTCGGCGACGTCGACGACCTGGGCGGCGACGACGGCGTCGGCGTCATCGCGGCGCTGCGCGCCGACGGCGTCGGGGTCGACGGGCGCATCTTCCTCGCGCAGCGGACGCTCGCCGGCGGCATCCAGGTGACGTGGCAGGTCGAGCCCGACGACGAGTTCGAGGACTGGGTCGACCTCGGCGGCATGGCGACCGGCACGCCAGTGCTCGTGGCCGACGCCGACGGGCTCCCGGTGGTCCTCATGCACGCCGCGAACGGCTCGATGCACGTGGCCGAGCTGACGGGGACGGCGCCGATCGCCTGGGGCGACTGGGCGCCCGCCGGCGGCTGAACTCCGCGGCATCCGCTCGCCCCGGTAAGCTAGCGTCTCGTGCAGATCCGTGAACTGAAGATCCCCGACAGCTACGAGATCACTCCCAAGCAGTTCGGCGACGACCGCGGCGTGTTCCTCGAGTGGTACCGCTTCGACCGCCTCGAGGAGGCGGTCGGACACCGGCTCGACCTCGCACAGGGCAACACGTCGGTCTCGAAGCGCGGGGTCGTGCGCGGCATCCACTTCGCCGACATCCCCCCGAGCCAGGCCAAGTACGTCACCGCGACGCACGGCGCCGTGCTCGACTACGTCATCGACATCCGCGTCGGCTCGCCCACGTACGGGCAGTGGGACTCGGTGCTGCTCGACGACGTCGACCGGCGGGCCATCTACATCGCCGAGGGCCTCGGCCACTGCTTCGTGGCGCTCACCGACGACGCGACCGTCAGCTACCTCGTGACCTCGACGTTCGACGCCGGGCGCGAGCACGGCATCGACCCGCTCGACCCCGAGGTCGGCCTGGTGTTCCCGGATGCCGCGGGCGAGCCGCTGCTCTCGCCGAAGGACACGGCGGCGCCGACCCTCGCCGAGGCCGCCGCATCGGGCCTCCTGCCCACCTGGGAGGCGGCCCGCGCCTTCTACGCATCGCTCGACGGAGGAGTGTAGCCATGCGCGGAATCATCCTGGCCGGCGGATCGGGCACGCGCCTGTGGCCCATCACCAAGGGCATCTCGAAGCAGCTGATGCCGATCTACGACAAGCCGATGATCTACTACCCGCTGTCGACGCTCATGATGGCGGGCATCAACGAGATCCTCGTCATCACGACGCCCGAGTACAACGCGCAGTTCCGCGCGCTCCTCGGCGACGGCAGCGACCTCGGCATCCGCCTCGAGTACGCGGAGCAGCCCTCGCCAGACGGGCTCGCGCAGGCGTTCATCATCGGCGAGGAGTTCATCGGCGACGAGAGCGTCGCGCTCGTGCTCGGCGACAACATCTTCCACGGCACCGGCCTCGGCTCCGCCCTGCGCAACCACACCGACATCGACGGCGCGCTCATCTTCGCGTACCAGGTCAGCGACCCGACCGCCTACGGCGTCGTCGAGTTCGACGACGAGTTCCGCGCGCTCTCGATCGAGGAGAAGCCCGCGGCGCCGAAGAGCGACTTCGCCGTGCCCGGCCTCTACTTCTACGACAACCGCGTCGTGGAGATCGCGAAGACCATCGAGCCGAGCGCGCGCGGCGAGCTCGAGATCTCGACGGTGAACGAGCGCTACCTCGAGGCCGGCCGCCTCAGCGTGCAGGTGCTCGACCGCGGCACCGCCTGGCTCGACACGGGCACGTTCGAGTCGATGATGCAGGCGTCGGAATACGTGCGCGTCATCGAGGACCGGCAGGGCTTCAAGATCGGCTGCATCGAGGAGATCGCCTGGCGTGCCGGGTGGATCGACGACGCACAGCTCGACGCGCTCGCGAGGCCGCTCGTGAAGAGCGGCTACGGCGCGTACCTGCGCCGCATCCTCGGCGCGGCCTGACGGTCGCGCCGCGGCCGCGGCTCGCGCCCAGCGCGGGCGCTGCGCGACCGCGCGCTCAGCGCGGCTCGAGGTCGGGACGCTGGTTGTACAGGAAGCGGAAGAACTCCTCCTTGAGCTCGTGCAGCCCGAGGTGCTGGTTCCGCTCCTGCAGCACGAACTCGACCGGGATGTCGGCCTTGCGCAGGCCCCACCCGGCGACCCGGGCGCAGTAGCTCATCCACTGGTCCTCGACGAACGCGAACCGGTCGGGCAGCCGGTGCCAGAAGCCCGGCAGGTCGACGATCGTCGCGTCGACGACGCAGCCGCCCGTGCCGACGTAGGTCGCGGGGCCGTCGTCGGGCACCTCGTCGCGACCCCAGTACGTGCCGCGCTGGGTGAACGCCCAGACGCCCGCGATCGAGCGAGGGCGGTACCGCGCCACCAGCGCCGCGGCGAAGTCGTCGCCGATGAGCTGGTCGTCGTCGAGCAGCAGCACGGGACCGTCGTAGCCCGCGCGGCGGAGCTTCGCGATGAGGAAGAAGCGCACGATGCCGCCGAAGTTCGTGCGCGAGGAGCGGAGCTCGACCGACGCGACGGCGCCTGCCGGCAGCGCGGCGGCCGCCCGACGGTAGCTCTCGTCGTTGACCGGCGCGTTGTTCCAGAGCATCACGCGCAGCGGCGGGACGCCCTCCTGGGCGTTCAGCTGGGCGAGGAACTCGGGTGCCCTTTCGGGTCGCGACCACAGCGCCATCACGACGGGGAGCGCGTCGTCGCGCACCGATCCGGCGATCACGGGCATCGCGAAGCGGCCCCGGGCGTACCGGCGTCGCAGCGTCGAGCGGCGGTATCGGTTCAGGCGGCGCTTCGCCTTGGCCGCCGCGAGGGCGACCTGACGACGGAGGCGACCCATCAGTCGCTCACGCGGAAGTCCGGCTTCGCGTAGAGGGAGCCGGCGGCATCCGCCTGGTCGGCGACCGTGAACGTCGCCGCCTGCGGGAGGTCGAACAGGTGACGGCCGTCCATGTCCATGAGCGACACGTTCACGAAGTACTTGCCGCCCGCGAACATCGCGTCTCGGACGGTGAGCGTGAGCGTGCGCTCGCCGATGAGGCGTCCGGGCTGCAGCCCGACGCGCTTCGTCGTCGTGCCCCAGACCGGCTGGCCCATGACGTTGTCGATCTGGATGCCGCACATCCACTCGTCGATGCCCGTCGAGTGCGCGAGCGTGGTCGTGATCTCGAGGTCGTCGCCGGGCTGGGCGGGCTCGCCAGCCGCGCGGCCGATCGGGTGCGCCTCGGCGCCGAGGACCCGGCCGTTCTGCAGCACGGGGTTGTTGGGTGCGGCGTGGATCTGCTCCTGGCGCTGGTTCTCGAGGAGGTCGCGGAATGCGGCGATCGCGGCGTTCGGCTCGCCGTCCTGGATCACCTCGCCGTGGTGCAGCAGGATCGCGCGGTCGGCGAGCTCGGAGACCTGCCCGAGCGAGTGCGTCACGAGCACGATGGTGCGGCCCTCGGTCTGGAAGGTGCGGATGGTGTCGAGGCACTTGCGCTGGAACGCCTCGTCGCCGACCGCGAGCACCTCGTCGACGAGCAGGATGTCGGGGTCGGTGTGGACGGCGACCGCGAACGCGAGGCGCACGTACATGCCCGACGAGTAGAACTTCACCTGGGTGTCGATGAACTCGGCGATCCCCGAGTACGCGACGATGTCGTCGAACTTGGCGTCGGTCTCGTCCTTCGAGAGGCCGAGGATCGACGCGTTGAGGTAGACGTTCTCGCGGCCGGTGAGGTCGGGGTGGAACCCGGCGCCCAGCTCGAGCAGCGCCGCGAGGCGTCCGCGCCGCTCGACGGTGCCCTCGGTCGGCGAGATGATGCCGCCGATGATCTTCAGCAGCGTCGACTTGCCCGACCCGTTGTGGCCGATGAGCGCGACGGTCTGGCCGGCGTGCAGCTCGGCGCTGAGGCCGCGGAGCGCCCAGAAGTCCTCACGGTGGCGCTTGCCCGCCCGCCCGAGGGTGACGAGCCGCTCCTTGAGGGAGTTGTCCTTGCGGATGACGAACCGCTTCGACACGCCGTCGAGCCGGATCACCGGCGGCGCCGCCGGGATCGCGGCCGACTGGAGGTTCGTGTCGGCGGTGGTCATGGACGTGGTGCTCCGTTCGCAGGGGAGATGGGGGAGAGGGGATCGGTGGGGAAGCGCCCCAAGCCTACCCGGAGGCGGCTGTACGACCGTTGTGCACGCCCCGGCGGTCGTTCCGCGCGACGGTGGCGTGCATCCGCAGCGCGAGCCCGATGCGCAGGGCGAGGCGCACGGGCGCGAGCCACCATCCGCGGTAGCGCCGTGAGAGGTAGCGGTAGGCGCTCTGGTGGTGCACGGCGAGCATGCGCGACGACGAGGAGCCGGTCGAGTGGCCGCCCACGTGGGTCACCCGCGCGTCGGGCACGTACACGTTGTGCCAGCCGGCCGTGCGGAGGCGGTCGCCGAGGTCGACGTCCTCGAAGTACATGAAGTAGCCCTCGTCGAACCCGCCGAGCTCGCGGAAGCGATCGGCAGGCACGAGCAGGCATGCGCCGGAGAGCCAGTCGGCCTCGCGCGGCGTCGTGGCGGGCGTCGTCTCCTCGCGGTAGGTCTGCGACCAACGGTTGCGCGGCGCGATGTCGCCGAGCAGCGCGTGCCCGATGCCGACCCGCAGCGACGGCGATCGCCGTGCGCTCGGGTAGACCGTGCCGTCCTCGTTGAGGATCGCGGGGCCGACGCTCCCGAGCCCCGGGTGGGACGCCGCGAACCCGACGAGCTCGTCGATCGCGCCCGGCTGGAACTCGAGGTCGGCGTTGAGCACGAGCACGTAGTCGCCGGGCTCCTCGAGCGACGCGAAGCCCGCGTTCACGCCCGCGCCGTAGCCGAGGTTCTCGTCGAGCTGCAGGTACGCCGCGCCGTGCTCCTCGGCGATGCGACGGCTCTCGGCGCGGTCGGTGCTCGCGTTGTCGACCACGAGCACGTGCGTCCGCACCCGCTGCGAGGCGGCGGGCAGCGACGCGAGCAGCCCCGGCAGCACGGGACTGGAGTTGTAGAGCACGACGATCGCCGAGACGCCGGCGTGCTCCGCCGCGGGCTGCGCGGTCACAGCGCCTGGGCGAAGTCGCCCTGCATCCGGTTGAACACGGCGTGCGAGGCCACGAGGCCGACGAGGCCGACAAGGAGCGCGATGCCCATCCGGAGCAGGAGGTCGTCAGGGTAGGAGCTCTCGGGGCCCGACACCCAGAACGCCTTCTGGAAGCCCATGACCGCGAGCGTGATCGGGTTGTTGGTGTAGATCTCGAGCACCAGCGGCGACACGTTCTCCTTCACCATCGTCCAGCTGTAGACGATGGGCGACGCCCACATCAGCAGCATCACGACGACCTCGATGAGGTACTGGATGTCGCGGAGGAAGACGTTCGCCGCCGAGAGCACGAGCGCCAGCCCGGCGCCGTAGACGAGGAGCAGCGCGAGGCCGGGGAAGAAGTACAGGATCTCGGCGTGCCACGGGAACACTCCGAACACGAGCGTCGCGAGGAGCAGGATCGCGAGCTGGATCCCGAAGTTGAACAACGCGGAGCCCACCGATGCCAGCGGGAAGATCTCGCGCGGGAGGTAGATCTTCTTCACGAGGCCGCTGTTGTTCACGATCGAGCCCGCGCCGCCGAGGACGATCTCGCTGAACAGCGTGTACGCCGTGAGGCCCGTGAACACGTAGATCGCGAAGTCGGGGATGCCGCGGGCGGCCCCGAGGAACTGGCCGAGGACCACGTAGTAGATGGCGAGCTGCGTGAGGGGGCGCACGAGCGACCACATGAAGCCGAGCGACGAGTCCTTGTACCGGGCCTTGAGGTCGCGGCGGATCATCAGGTCGAGCATCTCGCGCCGGCCGAAGATCTCCTTCAGCGACGCCCAGCCCCGGTAGCCGTTCGACGAGCCGGCGTTCGAATCGAGCGGCAGCTCGGCGAGCCTCGTGAACCGGGCAGCACGGAGCTCGGAGGCGGAATGGGGGGTGGACATAGCGGCTCAGTCTACCTGCTGGGTCCTGAGCGACCGCTCAGTCCGCGGCGGTGTCGTGCGGGGGGCGCCGCAGGCCGCGCGCGACCTTGTCGGTGAGCCGCACGACCTTGCGCCGACGGATGCCCGCGAGCTCCTCGTTCAGCCGGCGATTGTCGGCCAGCGCGGCGTCGCGCTGCTCCACGGCCATGTCGTGCGCGGCCTGGATCCTGGCCGCCTCCAGCTCGCCCGCCAGCTCGACCGCGCGGAACTGGCGACCGAGGCGCGAGAGCGACTGCTGCTCCGCGTCGCCGTAGCGCTCGTCGGCGACGAAGCCGGGGGTCAGCGGTCCCTCGAGGTGGGCGAGGCGCGTCTCGGGCGCGAACGCCCCCGACGCGATGCCCTCCGCGGCCTCTTCGGCGGTCGGATGCTTCGCCACGTACGTCGACTCGAGGCGCCCCTGCTGCAGGCGACGGAAGTCCTGCATGCCGTGGTGGCGCGGGCTCGGCGCGAGCTCGGGATTGGCGAGGTACGCCTCGCCGGACACACGGACCTTGTAGGAGTACTGCTTCCATGACCGCCACGGGAGGTGGAGTACCTCGGCGTCGAGGGCGTCGACGGGCGCACCCCAGCCCGGCGCCTCGGCCCGGTGGTTGCCCTGCGCGATCTCGACCTCGGGGTGACCGCGGTGCACGGCGTTCGGGGTGGGGTGGAAGGGGATGCCCGCCGTGGTGAGCTCGGACTCGGAGCGCTGGTCCCTGAGGTCGAGCCGCGCCAGGCCGCTGCCCACGCGGGAGGGCGCCCCGGTCAGGTTCACGACCGGGATGCGCAGCACGTCGACCGACGGCGGCACGGCTGCGAGGACGTCGCGGATCGTGCGCCCGGGGTCGCGGGCGACCATGAACTCGTCGGCGTCGGCGTTGATGACCCAGTCGGCGCCGAGCTCCGTCGCGGCGTGGCGCGCCATGCGCGTGACGACGCGGTACTGCTGCTTGCGGTGCTCGGGATCGTGCCAGAGGGTCACGAACCCCTGGCGCTCGAAGGTGCGCAGCAGGTCGACCGTGCCGTCGACGGAGGCGTTGTCGGTGACGATCACATGATCGACGCCCTGTTCGCGTTGATGGGTCAGCATCGCACCCACGATGTCCGCCTCGTCGCGGATCATCAGCGTCGTCACTATTCTCATTCGGCTCCGGATCACCCCTTGGGCGGATTTCCGACCCACACTAGTTCAGGATGACGCGCCAGCGCATGTCGCCGGTTTCGGGGGTGCCTCCCGCTACCGTGGGTACGCGCGGGCAGGGGGCCCGTGGTTGGGTGGGCGACGCGTGAAGCGGAGATCCTCAGCACTGGCAACGGCGATCGGTGCGGTCGTCGCCCTCGTCGTGTCGCTCGTGGCGTGGGGACCCGCCCCGAAGGCCGAGGCCATCACGGGAGCCGACTTCCAGGCCGGCTACATCATCTCCGACGAGGTGTTCTTCAACTCGGGCTCGATGAACGAGTCGCAGGTCCAGCAGTTCCTGAACTCGAAGGTGCCGAACTGCGTGGGCGGCAACGGGTATCCCTGCCTGAAGGACTACCGCATGTCCACGTACAGCCGTTCGGCCGGCGAGGCCGGGCACTGCACGGCCTACGCGGGCGCCGCCGACGAGCCGGCCGCGCGCATCATCGTGAAGGTCGCGCAGGCGTGCCGCATCAACCCGCAGGTGCTGCTCGTGATGCTGCAGAAGGAGCAGAGCCTGATCGGCTCGACGTCGCCCACTGCACGCCAGTACCAGGCCGCCATGGGCTACGGATGCCCCGACACCGCGCCGTGCGACGCGGAGTTCTACGGCTTCTACAACCAGCTCTACAAGGCGGCGTGGCAGCTGCGGCAGTACACGAACTACCCGGCGCGCACCTATCGCATCGGGAACGTGTCGATCGGCTACCACCCGAACGCCGGGTGCGGCTCGAGCGTCGTCAACATCCGCAACCAGGCGACCGCGAACCTCTACAACTACACGCCGTACCAGCCGAACGCCGCGGCGCTCGCGAACCTCCGCGGCACCGGCGACGGCTGCTCGGCCTACGGCAACCGCAACTTCTGGGTGTTCTTCAACGACTGGTTCGGCTCGCCGACCGGTCCGATCGCGATGGGCTCGGTCGACTCCGCGTCGGTCGTGCGCACCGCGGGCGAGGCGAGCATCGTCGTCTCCGGCTGGACGTTCGACCGCGCGGGACCGTCGGCGTCGATCGACGTGCGGTTCACGGTCGATCGGCCCGGCGGCACGACCACCCAGACCGTGAAGGCCGACGCCTCGCGGCCCGACGTGGCATCCGTCTACCCGGCCGCCGGCGACAGGCACGGCTTCTCGGTGCGGCTCCCCGTGACGGCCTCGGGCGCGCACCGCGTGTGCGTGCAGCCGCTCACGGCCTCGGGGGCGCTCACGCTCGGCTGCTTCGACTTCGACGTGAAGCCGGCGCAGGTGCTCGCCAGCCTCGACTCGGCCTCCGCGAAGCGACTGCCCTCGGGCGGTGCCATCGCCGTCGGTGGCTGGGCGTTCGACAGCGCAGCGCCCACGGCCACATCCGACGTGCACGTCTACGTGAACGGGAGCGGCACGGCGATCCAGGCGAACGTCACGCGCACGGACGTCGGCGCGGCCTACCCCGGCGCCGGCTCGCAGCACGGCTTCTCGGCCGCGATCCCCGTGCCGTCCGCGGGCTCGTACCAGGTCTGCGTGTACGCGATCGCGCTCGCGCCGTTCGCCTCCTCGAACCTGTTCCTCGGATGCCGCACCGTCGTGGTGTCGGCCGAGGACGCCACGCCCATGGCGAACCTCGCAGGGTCGGCGTCGGTGTCGGCGAGCTCGCAGAACACAGCGACGGCGCAGACCGCGGCGAAGGCGATCGACGGGGTCGCGGCGGGATATCCGGCCGACAGCTCGAAGGAGTGGGCGACCGTCGGCGGGAGAGCGGGCTCGACGCTGACCCTGGCGTGGTCGTCGGCGCAGACGGTCTCGGCGGTGGTGCTGCACGACCGGCCGAACACGGGCGATCGGGTCACGGGCGGCACGCTCACGTTCTCGGACGGCAGCGTCGTGAACGTGCCCGCGCTCGACGATGCGGGCGGCGCCACGACGGTGACGTTCACGGCGCGGGCGACCACCAGCATCCGCTTCACCGTGACCGCGGTGAGCGCGTCGACCGTCAACGTCGGGCTTGCGGAGTTCCTGGCCTTCGGGCAGGCCGCCGCCCCGCCGACGACGAACCTCGCGGGGTCGGCGCAGGCGTCGGCCAGCTCGCAGAACACGGCGACGGGTCAGACCGCGGCGAAGGCGATCGACGGGGTGGCGGCCGGGTATCCCGGCGACAGCCCGAAGGAATGGGCGACCGCCGGCGGGCGGGCGGGCTCGACGCTGACATTGACATGGTCGTCCGCACAGACGGTCGGTTCCGTCGTGCTCTTCGACCGACCCAACCTCAGCGACCGCATCACGGGCGCGACCCTCACGTTCTCCGACGGCAGCACGGTGACCGTGCCGGCTCTCGACGACGGGGGAGCCGCGACGAAGGTCGCCTTCCCCGCTCGCGCGACCACGAGCATCCGCCTCACCGTCACCTCGGTCAGCGGCAGCACGACCAACGTGGGGTTGGCCGAGTTCCAGGTCTTCGCCTCCTAGACCGGACCCCCACTCCGGGGCCTGCGGCGGTCGTCCAGCGGGACCTGCACTATGGTCGTTGTGACTTGAAAGGAGCCGCGTGATCCCCGCTATCCCGGCCGAGGCCCCGACGCGCGGACGCGTCGCTCCGACCTTCACGTGGCGCGACGCCGTCGTGGGCGTCATCCTGATCATCGCGAGCCTCGTACTCGCCGCCGTGCACGTGCCGCGGCACGCGACCGTCTCGCCCATCGACGAGTACGTCTACATCGACTACTACGCGAAGGTGATGGACCAGGGCGTCGTCGTGCGCGGCGAGGAGACCGGGTCGTACGCGCGGGAGTACCTCGCGTGCCACGGCGTCCGAGCGATCGGGTACTACCCCGAGGCGCTGTGCGCCACCGAGGGCGAGGGTCGCGACGCCCAGTACCCGAACGCCGGCTACACGTCGGTGGAGGCGTACACGCCGCTCTACTTCGCGATCACGCGCGTGCTCGCCGCGCCGCTGCAGTGGTTCGGCGTCGAGCTCACCGACGCGGGTCGCGCCGCCGGCGCGCTCTGGCTGGCGGCCGGCGTGCTGCTGCTCTACGCGGCACTGCGGCGATGGTCGGTCAACCCCTGGATCGGGCTCGGCCTCGGACTGGTGATCGTCGGGTCTCTGCCCGCCTACTGGTCGAACACCTACATCAGCACGGATGCCACGGCGATGCTGGCCGGCGGCCTGATGCTGTTCCTCGGGGCGGAGCTCACCCGCGAGTCGAAGGCGCGGTGGGTCGTCGGATTCGCTGTGGCGGCGGCCGCGGTCACCGCGCTGAAGCTGCAGAACTTCTTCGCCGTCGTGGTGGTGGCGCTGTGGCTGCTCCTCATCGCGGCCGTGGAGGCGCGACGCAGCGACGGTGAGGTGGGTGGCTGGTTCCGGCGGTGGATCCGCGACCGCCGCTCGGTCGCCGCGTTGTGGGCGATGGTCGCCGGCGTGGTGACCGAGGTCGCCTGGGTCGCCACGTCGATGCTGCTCGCCACGGGGCCTGCCGCCGACCAGGGCATCGGCGTTCCGCCGACGCTCCGGCGCCTGCTCAACGACGCGTTCAAGACGCTCCCCGGGGTCGCCCAGGGCGCGCTCTCGCCGGGCGACGCCGGCCCGACCGGCTTCGCGATCTCGGTGATCCTCACGCTCGTCATCGCCGGCGGCGTCATCGGCCTCGTCGCGAGCGCCCGCGCCGGATCGCGCGGCGAGCTGCTCGCCATCTCCGTGCTCGCGGTCTCGATCATCGGCCTGCCCGTCTTCGCGATCGCCAACATCGTCGTCTCGGGCGGCTACTTCGAGATGCCCACCCGGTACGGCATCGCGCTCATCCCCGCGATGGTCGCGTGCGCCGGCGTGCTCTTCGCGCAGGGTGAGAAGCGCTGGCTGACGCCCGTCGTGGCCGCCACGGGCGTGGGCACGTTCGCGCTCGCGATGGTGCTGCAGGGCTAGTCTCCGGTCGTCGCGAACGCCCCTCGGCTCCGGCCGAGGGGCGTTTCGCGTGCCGCGAGCGTTGCGGTGGGCAGTCTGGCGCAGCCGCGGCGTGCGTCGGATGCCGCTCCGGCACGTCGTCCTCGAGGAGACCCGGTCCGGGGCGTCAGTGCGAGCTGAGCGTCCAGCGGGCCACGACCGATCCGTCGGCGCCGAGCAGCACGATCGCGAGCGAGGCCGCGTCGCTCGGGACGTCGATGGTGGTCACCGCGTCGACGGTCTCGCCGGGGTTCACCGTGCCGCCGACGGGCTTCGACCCGTCGCCCTGCTGTCCGGTCTCCGCGTCCGCCGCGTAGAGGTTGCCGGCCGCGTCCTCGATCGCGAGCATCGCCGCGGAGTACCCGGCAGTGTCGCCCTCCACCGAGAACCTCGTGGTGACCTCGAGCGTGCGCTCAGGGGCGTCGCCGCCCCCGGCCACGGATGCCACGGCGCGCGGCTGCACGAACAGTTGCGCGGCATCCGCCTGCACGCCGACGATCGTGCCGAGCGCGTACGGCAACGGAGCGGTGAACGACCGGCGCTGCGCGCCGCCCAGCATGACGACGGGCGCCTTGCCGATGGTCTCGCGCGCCTCCTCGGGCGTCGAGCCCGGCGTGGGCTCGTCCTCCGCCGTGGCCTGGCGGATCGGCGTGACCCGCAGGGCGCTCGGCGTCGACAAGGCGCTCGACCCCGTGGCGTAGCCCATGACCTGGATCTCGGCGAGGCCGACGTTCGAGGTCTGGCTGCTCACCGTGCCGACCGTGAGGCGCACGCTCGTGACGCTGCGGGGACTGAAGTTGAGGGTCGTAGCCGCGCCGGCGTTGTCGAGCTGGGGCACCGACACCGTGCTGCCGTCGGAGAAGGTGAGCGTGCCGCTGTTGATGCGGTCGTCGAGGTTCGGCCGGTCGTAGAGCCGGATCGAGCTGATCGTCTGCGGGGTCGACCAGAGCAGCGTGAGCGTGCTGCCGATCTTGCCGCCCGTTGTCGCCCACTCCTTCGTGGAGTCGGCCGGGTAGCCCGAGATCACGCCGTCGATCGCCTTTGCGGCGGTTTGGCCGGTGGCGGTGTTCTGCGTCAGGGCCGTCACGGCCGCGGATCCGGCGATGTTCGTCGGGGTCGGCGTCGGCGTGGGCGTGGGCGTGGGGGTGGGGGTCGGCGTCGGCGTGGGGGTCGGCGTGGGGGTGGGGGTCGGCGTCGGCGTGGGGGTCGGCGTCGGGGTGGGAGTCGGCGTCGGCGTGGGAGTCGGCGTCGGCGTGGGCGTCGCGGTGGGCGTGGCGATGCCCATGGCCTGGATCTCGGCCAGCCCGACGTTCGAGGTCGTGTCGCTGACTCCGGTGACCGTGAGGCGAACGCTGGTGACGCTACGCGGGCTGAAGCTGACCGTCGTGGCCGAACCAGAGTTGTTGAGCGCCGGCACCGGCACGGTCGTGCCGTTGGAGAACGTCAGGGTGGCGCCCGTGATCTGGTCGGAGGAGTTCGGCCGGTCGTAGAGGCGGATCGAGCTCAGCGTCTGCGGGGTCGACCACATCAGCGTGAGGAAGCTGCCGTTCCTGCCGCCCACAGTCGACCATTCGTTCGACGCACTGGCGGGGTAGCCCGAGATCACTCCGTCGATCGCCTTGGCAGCGGTCTGGCCGGTCGCGGAGTTCTGCGAGCTCGCGGTCACCACGGCCGATCCAGCCACGTTCGTCGGCGTCGGCGTCGGGGTCGGCGTCGGGGTGGGGGTGGGCGTCGGGGTGGGCGTGGGCTCGGGCGTCGGCGTGGGCTCGGGCGTCGGAGTGGGCGTCGGGGTGGGCGTGGGCTCGGGCGTCGGAGTGGGCGTGGGCTCGGGCGTCGGAGTGGGCGTCGGGGTGGGCGTGGGTTCGGGCGTCGGCGTGGGTTCCGGGGTCGGGGTCGGGGTCGGGGTCACCGTCGGGGTGACGTAGCCCATCGCCTCGATCTCGGCGAGCCCGACGTTGGCCGTCGCCGCGCTGACCGACGTCACGGTCAGGCGGACGCTGGTGACGCTCCGCGGGGCGAAGCTCACGGTGGTGGCGCCGCCGGCGTTGTCGAGCGCGGGCACGGCGACGACGCTGCCGTTCGAGAACGTCAGCGTGCCGCCCGTGATGCGGTCGGAGGTGTTCGGACGGTCGTAGAGGCGGATCGAGCTGAGCGTCACCGACGTCGACCAGAGCAGGGTCAGCGTTGTGCCCTGCCGACCGCCGGACGTCGCCCACTCCTTCGTGGCGTCGGCCGGGTAGCCCGAGATCACGCCGTCGATCGCTTTCGCCGCCGTCTGTCCGCTCGACATGTTCTGCGAGGTCGCGCTCACCACTGCGGAACCGGCGAGGTTCGTCGGTGTCGGGTCGGGGGTCGGTGTCGGCGTCGGTGTCGGCGTGGGGGTCGGAGTGGGATCGGGCGTGGACGTCGGTTCAGCGGTCGGCGTCGGGGTCGGCGTCGGCGTAGGCGTCGGGGTGGCCGTCGGAACGGGCACCGGGGTGCCGACGGTGTACATCTTGGGAAGCCAGCGGCTCTCCGAGAAGGTCTGGCACGCCTCCGCGCTGCTGCACGTCCGGTAGTCGTACTCGGCGTAGCGGTAGAAGGCCTCGCTCTTCGTCGTCAGGTCGCTGCCGCTCACGTTCTCGGGCTTGCCCGCGATCTCATAGCCCTGGTAGCCGGCGAAGCCGTGCGGTGTCGTGTAGGACTCCTGCGCGAGCAGCGTGAGGTAGGCCACGGTGAGGTGGTCGCTGTGGTCGCCGTCGTCGTAGGTGGCGGTGTAGTCGAGGGTGTTGACGGAGTTCGGCTGGTAGGCCGTCATGAGCGCGGTGAAGGTGGCGACCAGCTCGTCGAGCGAGTACTGCGTGGATCCGTCGACGGCGTAGATCGCGGGGATGGTCTGCGCGTAGAGCTTCTGGAGCGACTCGTCGTCGTAGCGCTCGAAGCCCCCGCCGTCCATCGCGCCGTCGGGCAGTCGCATGAACGCGAGCGAGACGTTCGGCGCTGCCGTGAGCGTCCGCAGGCGGATGGGGTGCCCCGGGACGCCGGCGTCCGACGTCGTCCACGCGTCGGCGACGCCCATCATGTAGGCGTAGGCAGCCTCGACGCCGTCCTCGCGGGCGCCCCAGTACGTCTCCTCCTCGCCGGCGTCGCCGGCAAGGACGTAGACGGTGCGGAGGCATCCGCCGGCCTGCACGCGCTGCAGGACCATCGGGTTCTGGAAGAGCAGGTCGTCGTCCTCATGGGCGACGAAGTTCATGGTAGCGCCGCTCGAACACGCCGCCGCTGCTGCCGGCATGGCCGACGCCACGACGCCGAGAACGCACACGATCGCCGTCAGTGCCACCCACACGAGCACGAGACGGAGACGTCGGATGGTGTCAGTCACGGCACTCGTCTCCCAGGAAGTCCTGCCGAACGTAGCATTCCGCGGGGGTCGGGGAACGGCGTTTCCGGAGGATGTCCCCCGTATTGGGGAGGTCCGCAGAATGGGGGACCGGATGGGGACGACGAACGGCGTCGTTCCGGGCGCGCGGCGGCGTTCGCTGCCCGCCGGCGGGGGGCGTCAGTGCGAGCTGAGCGACCAGCTCGTGATGACGGAGCCGTCGGCGCCGAGCAGCACGATCGAGAGGGCTTCGGCGTGGCTGGGCACGTCGAAGTAGGCCACGGCGTCGACGGTCTCACCGGGGTTCACGATGCCGGTGTCGGGTTTGGGTCCGTTGCCGTGCTGTCCGGGCTTCGCGTCCGCGGCGTAGCGGGTGCCGTCGGCGTCCTCGATCGCGATCATCGCCGCCGAGTACTCGGCCGCGTCGCCCTCGACCGAGAACCGAACGTCGACCTGGAGCGTGCGCTCTGGGTCGTCGCCGCCGCCGGCGATCGTGGCGACCGCCGTGGGCTGCGCGAGCAGCTGCGCGGCATCCGCCTGCACGCCGACGATCGTGCCGAGCGCCAATGGCACCTCGGCCGTGAGCGACCGGCGCTGCGCGCCCTTCATCACGACGGGCGCCTTGCCGATGGCGTCGCGTGCCTGTTCCGGCGTGGAACCCGGCTTCGGCTTGTCGGCCGCGGTCGCCTGGCGGATCGGGGTGACCCGCAGGGAGCTCGTGGTCGACCCCGTCGCCCCCGTGGTGTAGCCCATGGCCTGGATCTCGGAGAGGCCCACGTTCGTCGTCGTGCTGCTCACCGAGGTCACCGTGAGGCGCACGCTCGTGACGCTGCGGGCGCTGAAGGTGACGGTGGTCGCGGAGCCGGCGTTGTTGAGGGAGGGGACGGTCACGGTGCTGCCGTCCGAGAACGTGAGCGTGCCGCCGGTGATGCGGTCATCGCTGTTCGGACGGTCGTAGAGCCGGATCGAGCTGAGCGTGCGCGGCGTCGACCAGAGCAAGGTGAGCGTGCTGCCGGCCTTGCCACCGACGGTCGCCCACTCCTTCGTGGAGTCGGCCGGGTAGCCCGAGATCACGCCGTCGATCGCCTTCGCCGCGGTCTGCTGGGTCGCGGTGTTCTGCGAGCTCGCCGACACGACCGCCGCGCCGGCGATGTTCGTCGGCGTCGGCGTCGGCGCCGGGGTCGGCGTGGGTGTCGGCGTCGGCGCCGGGGTCGGCGTGGGTGTCGGCGTCGGCGTCGGCGTGGGCGTCGGGGTCGCGGTCGCAGTCGGCGTCGGCGTCGCGGTGGGCGTCGGGGTCGGCGTCGGCGTGGGCGTCGGCGTCGCGCTCGGTGCGACCGTGTTGGACGCATAACCCATGGCCTGGATCTCGGCGAGTCCCACGTTCGCCGTCGTGCCGCTGACGCCGGTCACGGTGAGGCGCACACTGGTGACGCTCCGGGCGCTGAAGGTGACGGTTGTCGCGGAGCCGGCGTTGTTGAGCGAGGGGACGTTCACCGTGCTGCCATCGGAGAAGGTGAGTGTGCCGCTCGTGATCTGGTCGGCGGTGTTGGGCCGGTCGTACAGCCGGATCGAGCTCAGCGTCTGCGGCGTCGACCAGAGCAGGGTGAGCGTGCTTCCGACCTTGCCGCCGACGGTCGCCCACTCCTTCGTGGAGTCGGCGGGGTACCCCGAGATCACGCCGTCGATCGCCTTGGCGGCCGTCTGCTGGGTCGACGTGTTCTGCGAGCTCGCCGTCACTGCGGCCGAGCCGGCGACGTTGGCGGGGGTCGGCGTGGGCGTCGGGGACGGAGTCGGCGTCGGCGTGGGCGTCGGCGTCGGAGTGGGCGTCGGAGTCGGAGTGGGCGTCGGTGTGGGCGTCGGAGTCGGAGTCGGGGTGGGAGTCGGCGTCGGCGTCGGGGTGGGAGTCGGCGTCGGCGTCGGGGTGGGAGTCGGCGTCGGCGTCGGGGTGGGAGTCGGCGTCGGCGTCGGCGTCGGTGTGGGCGTCGGAGTCGGGGTCGGCGTCGGCGTGGGTGTCGGCGTCGGCGTGACGTACCCCATCGCCTGGATCTCGGCGAGGCCGACATTCGAGGTCGTGCTGCTCACCGAGGTGACCGTCAGGCGCACGCTCGTGACGCTGCGCGGCGCGAAGCTCACGGTCGTGGCCGCCCCGGCGTTGTCGAGTGCTGGGACGGAGACGACGTTGCCGTCGGAGAAGGTCAGCGTGCCGCCCGTGATGCGGTCCGAGGTGTTCGGTCGGTCGTAGAGGCGGATCGAGCTGAGCGTGCGCGGCGTCGACCAGAGCAGGGTGAGGGTGCTGCCGGCCTTGCCGCCGACCGTCGCCCATTCCTTCGTGGCATCGGCGGGGTAGCCCGAGATCACGCCGTCGATCGCCTTCGCGGCGGTCTGCTGCGTCGACGTGTTCTGCGAGCTGGCGGACACCACGGCCGCCGTCGCCATGTTCGTCGGGGTCGGAGTGGGGGGCGGCGTGGGCGTGGGTGTCGGCGTGGGGGTCGGCGTCGGAGTCGCCGTCGGGTCGGGCGTGCCCGTCGGCGTCGGCGTCGGGGTCGGGGTCGGGGTGGGCGTCGGCGTGGGTGTGGGCGTGGGCGTGGGCGTCGGGATGGGGACCGGCGTGCCGACGGTGTACATCCGGGAGAACCATGCGCCCTCCTGGCGGCTGGCGCACGCCGAGGCGGTGTTGCACGTGCGGTAGTCGTACTGCGCGTACTCGAGGAAGGCGTTGGTCTTGCTCGAGAGGTCCGAGCCGGAGACGTTGTTCGGCCGGATGGCGATCTCGTAGCCCTGGTAGCCCGCGAAGCCGTGCGGCGTGGTGTAGGACTGCTGGGCCAGCAGCGCGAGGTAGGCCACCGTGAGGTGGTCGCTGTGGTCGCCGTCGTCGTAGGTCGCCGTGTAGTCGAGTGTGTTGACCGAATTGGGCTTGTAGGCCGTCATCAGGGCGGTGAGGGTACCCACCAGATCGTTCAGGGTGTAGCTCGAGGATGCGTCGACGGCGTAGATCTCGCCGATGGACTGCGCGTAGAGCTTCTGCAGCGACTCGTTGTCGTAGCTCCCGAAGCCCGTCCCGTCGATGTCGCCGTCGGGCAGCCGCATGAACGCGAGCGAGACGTTCGGCGCACCCGAGAGCGTGTACAGCGGGATGGGATGCCCGGAGATCCCGGCATCCGACTTGGTCCAGTTGTTGGAGACCCCGAGCATGTAGGCGTAGGCATCGAGGACGCCGTCCTCGCGGTCGCCCCAGTAGCTCCCGTCCTCGCCGGCGTCGCCCGCCGTGACGTACACGGTGCGGAGGCAGCCGCCCGCCTTCACCCGCTGCAGGATCATCGGGTTCTGGAAGAGCAGGTCGTCGTCCTGGTGCGCGACGACGTTCATGGTGGGCCCGTTCGCGCACGTCGCGGCCGTCGCCTGGGTCACCGCCGCGACCACTCCGAACACGGAGATGAGCGCCGTCACCGCGACCCAGATGAGCACGAGACGGAGTCGTCGGAATGTCTCTGCCACGGCGCTCGTCCCCCAGAAATCACTGCCGAAACTAGCACCGTGCGGGCGCGGCGGAACCTGCTTTGCCAAGGATGTCCCCCGGTTTGGGGAGGTCCGTCATTTGGGGGACCCGCGTGGCGCGCTGAACCCGCCCCCGTTGGGGGCACAGCCGCCGGTTGTCAGGTCAGGGCGCGTTCAGCGTCCACGTCGCGATGACGTCGCCCGTCGATGCCGGTCCGTAGGCGAGGAGCAGGCCGGGGGACCGCTCGGGCACCTCGATGTAGACCGCGCCGGCGGCCTCGTCGCCCGCCTCGAGCTCGTGGTCGCCGAGGCCCTCATCGGGCCCGTCGACGGGTTCGTACCTCGTGCCGTCGGCGTCGACGATGACGAAGTCGGAGGCGCCCGTCGAGGCGCGTCCGGCCAGCGCGGCGAGCTCCACGTCGATCTTCAGGAGCCGGCGGCCATCGACCACCTCGACGGTCTGCACGGCCCGCGGCAGCACGCGGGCGACGCCGTCGGCGTCGGCGATGGTGCGGCTTGTGCCGAGGAACGACGCCACCTGCTGCTCGCCGCGGACGCCGAGCTCGGACAGGCCGATGTTGTACGTGCCCGACCGCACCGCGTCGATCGTGAACCGGAGCGTGTCGGTCGCGCGCGGGAGGAAGTCGAGCTGCAGCGCCTCGCCGGAGTTGGGCAGCGTCGGCACCATGATGGTGGTCCCGTCGGCGAACTCGATCGTCGCCGCGGTGACCTGGTCGTCGACGTTCGGCCGGTCGTTCAACACGACCGAGCCGACCTGCTGCTCCTCGGGCCACGTGATGGCGAGCCAGCTGCCGGCCTTCCCGCCGATCGTGGCCCATTCGGTCGTGTGGTCTCCGGGGTATCCGCCCGCGACGCCGTCGATGGCCTTCTGTGCGGTCTGGCTCGTCGAGGCGTTCTGCGAGCTCGCCTTCGCCGTCGCGCAGGCCGCGGCATCCGTCGTCGGGTCGCAGACCGCGGATGCCGCTGGACCCGTGGCGACCACGGCGGCCCCCACCCCGACGGCGACGATGACGGTCGGCAACAGACGTGCGAGCATTCGCGTGACCTCCTGAGCGCCCGCGTGGACGCCTCACTCACCTCCCATGATGGTCGCGGGAGCGTGGAATGGCCAGTGCGACGCGCGACGCCCGACGAAGGCGCCGCGTCGCCGGTTCAGCGGGCGATGTCGGCCGTGGCCAGCACGTCGTCGACGATGTCGGCGTACTGACGAGCGCGGGTCTGCCACGACCATGCCGTGAGCGCCTCGTCGGTGACCGGCGGCAGCGGATGCTCGAGCGCCTCCGCGGCCTGGCGCGTCAGCTCGTCGACATCGACCGGGTCGACCAGCCGCACGGGCGCGCCGTACTCGAGCAGGGCCGGCGCCGCCGGAACCGGGTACGTCACGATCTGCGCGCCGACCGCCATCGCCTCGAGGAGCGTGATGCCGAATCCCTCCGCGAGGACGGACGCGTTCACGAGCACGGCCCCGGCGAGGACGTCGCGCACGACCGCCGAGTCGGCCGGTCCGTGCAGGTGCACGAGGTCGGCGATGCCGAGCGACTCGACCTGCTCGCGGCAGCGGTCGGCGTCGGGTCCGCCGCCCAGCACGTGCGCCTCCACGCCTCGCTCGCGCAGGGTGTCCTGGAGGCCCGCGCAGACCGCGAGGAACGTGTCCCAGCCCTTGCCCGGAACCAGGCGGCCGACGAACACGAGGCGCGTCGGCGTCGCCGGTCGGGCGGATGCCGGGACGCTCCATTCGTCGAGGTCGATCGCGTTGGCGAACAGCTCGGAGTCGCGTCCGCTGAGCCGCTTCACGAAGTCCGCCGCATCCGTCGACACCGCGAGCACGCGCGTGGACCGCCGGAGGGAGTGACGGCCGAACGTCCGGTCGACCATCCGGCTCGCGAACTCGACGAGGCGCGAGGGCGAGCGCACGTGGTCCGAGCCGTGCTCGGTGTGAAGGGACGGGATGCCCGCCCGTCGTGCGGCACGCGTGCCCACCCAGGTCATCGGGAAGAAGCGGGTGTGCGTCGACAGCGCGTCGACGCCGTGCTCGCGGATCGCGGCCGTGAGCCGGCGGGTCGTGCCGAGCGGAGGGAATGCGATGACGTCGGCGACCGGGAACCGGCGGGGGAGCCGGTGCACGCGCACGCCGTCTTCGACCGCGACGCCCGGGTCGTCGGAGAGCGTGAAGACGGTGACCCGGTGTCCGAGGGCGACGAGTCGCTTCGAGAGCGCGCCGACGTGCTTCTCGACGCCGCCGACGCGGGGCGGGTAGTTGTTGACGACGAACGCGATGTGACGGCTCAACGCCGCTCCTCCTGGTCTTCGGCGATCGGCTGGGCCCCGGCGTCGGCTCGGCGCAGCGACACCACCTGTGCGACGACATGGATGACGGCTCCCACGAGCGGGCCGACGAGCAGCGCGAGCACGGCCTTGGCCTCGAGCGGCATCGGCAGGGCGAGGCATCCGATCGCGACGACGGCGGCGATGGCCCAGCCGAGCGAGTACGGGGTGTGCAGCTGACGCGCGAGCGTCGCCGGGCCGGTCACGTACAGCCACGCGATCGCCGTCGCGGCGAGCACGAGGGCGGACACCGTCAGAGGCTCGACCTGGTAGGCCGACCCGAACAGGGCGCTGAGCAGCGGGGGCCCGATGAACGCGCCGAGCACGGCGCCGACCGCGCCGACCGCCGCGACGACGCCGAGCACCAGGAACTCCGAGCGCAGGAGCCGCGAGCCGGGGAGGTGCGTGAAGCGCACGACGAGGAGCGACTGGATGGCGCTCAGCGGCATGAGCAGCGGCGCCCGCGTGAGCGTGATGACCAGCACGAGCGTCGCGAACTGCGCGGGGGCGGTCGCCCCGGCGAACACGGCCAGCACGGCGGGGAACCCGGCGACGAAGAACGCCGCGCCGACGCCGGCGAAGACCGCACGCGCCGTGTTCCAGTGGAAGTCGCGGTCCCGTCCCGTGTCCACGCGCACGGCGCGGAGTCGGCGGCCGCCGACGAGCACGCCCACCGCGACGGTGAGGGGGATCGGCAGCACCGTGGCCCAGCCGAGCGCTTCGGCGCTGCCGCCCACCCAGAGGGCGATCAGCGTGAAGCCGAGACGCAGCACGGCGTCGACGGTGAGCAGCAGCGCGAGGTCGAGCCAGCGCTCCGTGCCGGCCATCGCGCCCTGGATGGCCGCGACGAACACGTAGCACGGCACGGCGACGAGGATCGGCACCGACCACGTGACCCAGGCCGGGCCGAGCGTCGACGGGCCGAGCA
Source organism: Agromyces sp. NPDC055661 (assembly GCF_053618135.1). Classification (NCBI taxonomy): domain Bacteria; kingdom Bacillati; phylum Actinomycetota; class Actinomycetes; order Micrococcales; family Microbacteriaceae; genus Agromyces; species Agromyces sp. NPDC055661. The sequence goes on along the minus strand of NZ_JBSHHC010000001.1, from coordinate 387,433 downwards.
GCACGAGCACGAGCACCACGAGAACGGCGACGACTCCGGCGCCGGCGGCGAGCCGACGCCAGGGCGACGCGGTCGGCGCGGTCGTACCGGCACGACCTGCGGCGGCCACGCCGCGCGCCATCTCCTGCTGGACGCCGAAGAGCACGCTCACCATGAAGAAGAGGAGCGCCCAGAAGACCGCGAAGTCGGCGTAGGTGGTGGGTCCGGCGACCGCGGCGACGAGCCAGGTGACGACCAGTCCGGCCAGTCCGCTCACGACCGCGGCGGCGAACAGCGGGGCGCCGCCCCCAAGTCTGCTAGCGATGAGAATCTCCACACGGCCGTCGCTCGAAAAGGCCGGGGCTATCCTAACAAGGGGGTCGATCGCGCCCGCGCGCCGTGCGCGGATCGGAGACGCAGGGACGCGCCGGTACACTTGGGGCGGTCTGCGAGCAGCGCAGCCCCCATGCAAGATTCGACCGGAGCACCATCATCGTCAACTCCATCGCCAGTCGCACGTGGCTCGTGGTCCCGCTCTTCAACGAAGCGCAGGTCGTCCGCGAGGTGATCGAGCACGCCCGCCAGACCTTCCCCAACATCGTCTGCGTCGACGACGGCAGTTCCGACGACTCGGTCGCCGAAGCCCGCGCAGGCGGCGCGTCGGTCGTGCAGCATCCGTTCAACCTCGGCCAGGGCGCGGCGCTGCGCACCGGCCTCGACTACGCGCTCGGCGACCCCGACGCCGAGTACTTCGTCACGTTCGACTCCGACGGCCAGCACCGCGTCGAGGACGCGCTCGCGATGGTCGAGCGCCTCTCGACCGGCACCGTCGACGTCGTGGTGGGCTCGCGGTTCCTCGACGACCGCACGAAGCCGGGCGCGCTGAAGAAGGTCGTCCTGAAGTTGGCGGTGCTCTTCGAGAACCTGAGCACGGGCGTGAAGCTCACCGACGCGCACAACGGGCTGCGCGCGTTCAACCGCACCGCCGCGTCGGCGATCCGCATCGACCAGAACCGCATGGCGCACGCCTCAGAGATCGTCGCCGAGATCGGCCGCAACAAGCTGCGGTACGTGGAGATGCCCGTGCACGTCGTGTACACCGACTACTCCAGGTCGAAGGGCCAGTCGATCTGGAACTCCGTCAACATCCTCAGCGATCTGTACTTCAAGTAGGCCCCGATGGACAACCAACTCATCATCAAGATCATCCTGATCGTCCTCTTCGTGGTGTTCGGGATCGCCCTGATCCTCCCGGCCGTCGGCGCGCGCCGCCTCGCGATCCGCCGCATCCTCCTGTTGCTCGCGACGCTCGCCGCGGTGGTGGCGATCGCGTTCCCCGAGCTCGTGAACGGGCTGGCGAACCTCGTGGGCGTCGGCCGAGGCACCGACCTCGTCCTCTACGTGCTCGTCGTGGTCTTCATCGGCAATTCGATCTCGAACTCGATCCGGCACCGTCAGCTCGAGCGCGAGGTCACCAAGCTCGCGCGTCAGGTCGCGATCTCGTCGGCGCCCGCGCCTGTCGAGCGCGAGGTCGAGCGCGAGCAGCCCGGCGGAGAGGGCGCGACCGGGGCCGCGGCCTCGTGAGGGTCCTCGTCACCGGCGGAGCGGGCTACATCGGCTCGCACGTCGTCCGCCTCCTCGTGCAGCGCGGCGACGAGGTCGTCGTGGTCGACGACCTCTCGAACGGCGACGTCGCACGGATCGGCGACCTCCCGCTCGTCCGGCTCGACCTGGCCGATCCGTCGACCATCCCGGCGCTCGCCGACGCCATGCGCGACCACCGCGTCGACGCCGTCATCCACTTCGCGGCGCGCAAGCGCGTGGACGAGTCCGTCGCGCGACCCGCGTGGTACTACGGGCAGAACGTCGGGTCCCTCGCCAACCTCCTCGAGGCGATGGAGGGCGCGGGCGTGCACCGCCTCGTCTTCTCGTCGTCGGCCGCCGTCTACGGCGCGACCGAGGGCAGTGCGATCGACGAGGACCACGCGACCCTCCCCATCAACCCGTACGGCGCGACGAAGCTCATCGGCGAGCAGCTCGTGGAGGCGGCGACCGCGGCGTTCCCGCTGCGGGCGACGAGCCTGCGCTACTTCAACGTCGCTGGTGCCGGCTGGCCCGAGCTCGGCGACACCGCGGTGCTGAACCTCGTGCCGATGGTGTTCGAGCGCATCGACGCCGGCACGTCGCCGCTCATCTTCGGCGACGACTACCCGACCGCCGACGGCACGTGCGTGCGCGACTTCGTGCACGTCCTCGACCTCGCCGAGGCGCACCTCGCGATGCTCGGCCACCTCGATGCGAACGAGCCGGGGCACGTCGCGGTGAACGTCGGAACGGGCACCGGGTCATCGGTGCGCGAGGTCATCGATGCCATCGTCCGCGTGGCGGGCGCCGACCTCGAGCCCGAGGTGCGCGATCGCCGGGCCGGGGATCCGCCCGCCGTCGTGGCCGATCCCGGCCGCATCCGCGAGCTCACCGGATGGTCGGCGCGGCTCGGCCTGCAGGACATCGTCGAGTCCGCGTGGGCATCGCACCTGCGCCTCGGGGCGACGTCGCGGAATCCGGTAGTCTGACGCCGTGACGAGCGCTGCCGCGTCGGCGCGCGGTGCGCGCACGACCCTCTTCCTTGCGCCATTCGCCGTGTTCGCGCTCCTCGGCATCCTCTGGTCGCTCGCGTCGCCGGTGTTCAGCGTCCCCGACGAGAACGCCCACGCCACGAAGGCGATCGCGCAGGTGCGCGGGCAGATCATCGGCTACACGCTCCCCGACGTGCGGCACATCGTGGTCGACCTCCCCGAGGGCTACCACTACAGCCAGGACACGCTCTGCTACGCCGAGCATCCCGAGCGGACGGCGGCCTGCGCGCCCGAGTTCGGCGGTCCGAACGCGCAGACCTGGTTCAACACGTGGGTGGGCGCGTACAACCCCGTCTACTACTACCTGGTGGGCTGGCCGAGCCTGCTGTTCGACGGCAGCGCGAGCATCTACGCCATGCGCATCGCGAGCTCGCTGGTGGGGGCCGCGCTGCTCGCGTGGGCGTTCCTCGCCGCGGCATCCGGCAGCCGTGCCCGGTGGATGCCGGCCGGCATCGCCTTCGCGGCCGCGCCCATGGGCATGTACCTCATCGGCGCGGTCAACCCGAACGGGGCCGAGCTCGCCGCGGCCGTCGCCGTGTGGGCGGGCGTCCTCGGGCTGCTCGAGTCGTACCGCGCGGATGCCGCGGCCCCACGAACGCCCGAAGACGGTGCAGGTCCCGAACGTGCGAGACGCGCCAGTCCGCTCCTCTCGCGCACGGCGCTCTGGGCGGGCGTGACCGTGGCGTCGATCGTGCTCCTGAACGCGCGCGCGCTGGGACCGCTCTGGCTCGTGATCATCGTGGGCATCTGCTTCCTCGCGAGCGGGTGGCCGCCCGTGAAGCGACTCTTCACGACGGCCTCGAGCTACTGGTGGCTCGCGGCGATCGCCGTCGGCGGGCTCTTCTCGCTCGGCTGGACGCTCTCGGGCGGCAGCCTCTCCAACCAGGCCCTCGTCTCCGACGGACCGCTCGTGGGCGGCACGTTCCTCGAGGGCTTCGGCTACGTCATCCGCCTGACGCCGCACTACCTGCAGCAGGCGATCGGCTTCTTCGGCTGGTTCGACACCCCGCTGCCGATCTGGACCTACTGGCTCGTCGTCGCAGCCCTCGCGGTGATCCTGGTGCTCGCGTTCATCGCCACCCGCCGCCGCAGCGTGCTCGTGCTGTCGGTGGCCGTGCTCGCCGCGTTCCTCGTGCCCGCGCTCGTGCAGGGCTACAGCGTGCACCAGACCGGCATCATCTGGCAGGGGCGGTACGGCCTCTTCCTCTACGTCGGCGTCGTGATCCTCGCCGCCTGGCTGCTCGGCCGGGACGCGCCCGAGGTCGCGTTCCTCGCGCCGCGCGCGGCCTGGGTGACCACCTCGCTCCTCGCAGCCTACGGCGTCCTCGCGTTCCTGCTGGTGCTCGTGCGCTATGTCATCGCGAAGGCGCCCCTCGCGCAGATGTTCACGGCACCGCAGTGGCAGCCGCCGCTCGGGTGGATGGCGCTCACCGCCGGCTACGTCGTCGTCTCGCTCGGCCTCGTCGCGCTCGTCGGCCTCGCGACGCGGTGGATCGTGCGACGTGAGCAGCCGCTCGCCCGCGAGGACGAGGACGAGCCGCGCCCGCTCGCGGAGGCCCCCGCCCGTGGCTGAGCCGCGGGTCGCGATCGCGTACGACTGCCTGTTCCCCTTCGACGCGGGCGGGGGCGAGCGCGTGTACCGCCGCATGGCCGAGCTGCTCGGCGAGCGCGGCAGCACGGTCGACTACGTGACCCGCACGGACCGCGAGGTCGGGCCCGACGCGGGCTTCGCGGTCGTCGGGGTGTGGACCGGCGACATCGCCGACGCCGTGGGGACCCGGAAGATGTCGAGCGCGGTCGCCTTCGCCGTCGCACTGTTCCGGTACTTCGTGCGCCACCGCCGCGACCACGACCTCGTGGTCGTCGCGGCGCTGCCCGTGCTCAACGTGTTCGCGGTGCGGTTGGCGCTCCTCGGCACGCGCACGGTCGTGGCGACCGACTGGCTCGAGATCTGGACCTGGCGAAAGTGGCGCACGTACTCGGGCGCGCTCGTCGGCACCGTGGCGTTCGTGCTCCAGTCGCTCGGCGTGCACGTCGGCCGCATCCAGACCGTGAACAGCGGCTTCACCCGCGACCGGCTGCGGCGCTACCGGCGGCGGGCCGATCCGATCGTGCTCGGGCTGGTCGACCTCGTCGGCGAGGGCACGGATGCCGCACGCCCGACGGCGACGCCGCCGTTCGCGCTCTTCGTGGGCCGGCACATCCCCGACAAGCGGCTCGATGCGCTGCCGCCCGCGCTCGCGGCGGCGCGAGCAGAGGTTCCCGCGCTCGAAGCGGTCGTCGCGGGCTCGGGCTCCGAGACCGGCGCGGCCCGACGTGCCGCCGAGGCCGCGGGCGTCGCCGACGCCGTGCGCTTCGCGGGCCGGGTGCCCGACGCGGAGCTCGAGCGGCTGATGGGCGATGCGGCGGTGCTCGTGAACCCGTCCGCGCGCGAGGGCTTCGGCCTGGTGGTCGCCGAGGCGGCGTCGCACGGCACCCCCTCGGTCGTCGTCGCCGGCGAGGACAACGCGGCGGCGGAACTGGTGGTCGACGGCGAGAACGGGTTCGTCGCGGCATCCGCCGCACCCGACGTGCTCGGCGCCGCGATCGTGCGCGCCGTCGCGGGCGGCGAACCGCTTCGGCGCTCGACCGCGGCCTGGTTCGCGCGCGAGCGGCGTGCGCGGTCGCTTGCTGGTTCGGTGACGCAGCTCGTGGAGCGGTGGCGGGCGGTCAGCTCGCGCTGAGCGCGTCGAGCAGCGCCGACCGCGTGGCGGCTGCGGTGGTGTCCCACGAGAACTCCGCGGCGCGGGCGAGGCCGGCGCGCGACATCCGCTCGCGCTCGTCAGGGGAGTCGAGCAGCGACCGGATCGCCCCGGCGATCGCGCCGGGATCGGTCGGGTCGACGTAGACGGCGGCGTCGCCCGCGACCTCGTGCATGACGGGGAGGTCGGACACGATGACGGGGCATCCGCGCGCCATCGCCTCGAGCGGTGGGAGGCCGAACCCCTCGAACCGGGTGGGGAACACCAGCGCCGTCGACTCGGCGTAGAGGGTGTCGAGCTCGTCGCGCGAGAGCCAACCGCGCAGGGTCACCGAGCCGCCGAGGCCGAGGCGGTCGACGACGGGCGCGAGCGGGTCGTCGCCGTGGCTGCCCGTGATGACGAGGTGCGGCCGGGCGTCGGCGTCGAGCCGGGCCAACGCCTCGAGGAGGGTCTCGAAGCCCTTGTGCGGCATCCGGTTGCCCACCGCGAGGAGCCGGTCGTCGCGTCGCGCAGCACCCCCCGCGTCGGCCACGACGCGCGACCCGGCGAGCGGCGTGACGACCACCCGGTCGGCCCGCACGCGCAGGAACTCGACGATGTCGTCGCGCGACGCGCGGCTCACGGTGAGCACCCGCGTCGCGGCCCGGGCGGCGAAGCGGATCATGGTGCGGAGGATGCGCGAGTACGCGCCCGGCACGTACTCGGGGTGCCGGAAGGCGAGCAGGTCGTGCACGGTGAGCACGACGGGCACGCGCGAGCGCCACGGCCCGAAGTTCGCCGGGCAGTGCACGAGGTCGGCCCCGAGTCGGCGGGCTGCGCTCGCGACGGCGACGAGCTCGCCACGGGCCCACGCCACGCGGTCCTCGCCGCTGATGCCCGAGTCCACCACGCGCCCGGGGAACCACGACGTGTCGGTCGCGGCGAGCTCGGTCGACGCCCATCCGACGAACTCGAGGTCGGCGTCGTCGGCCGAGAAGCGCGAGTACACCTCGCGCACGTACGACTCCATGCCGCCCTTCGTGCCCGTGTAGAAGAGCAGGTCGACGAGCACGCGTCTCATGCGTCGCCGCCCGGCTCGAGCGCCGCGTCGGCATCGGGGGCGTCGGCATCGGTGGCGTCGGCGGCTTCGGCGGTGCGGCCGGCGCGGCCCTCGGCCGCTGCGGCCTCGCGGATGCCCCGCGCCAGCCGTCGCCGCCGGGCGACCTCGTACACCACCGCCGACGCCAGCTCGGCCGCGAGCAGCCCGAGGAACACGGCCGACAGGCTCTGCGCGGCGAGGCCGAGGGCCGCGAGCGCGAACGTGAGCACCGACACGGCCGCACGCAGCCCGGTCACGAGCCGCACCTCGCCGGCGCGCCGCAGCGCGGCGAAGGGGATGGTCGTCGCGAGCGACGCCGCGCGCCAGGCACAGGCGAGCAGCAGCGGCACGAGCGTCGCGGACTCGGTCCACGCCTCGCCGAAGACGAAGGCGAACACGCCCGTGAACTCGAGCACGAGCAGCGCGACGACGGCCGCGAGCACCGAGGCGCCCGAGACGACGATGTCGAGCCGCGAGTGCTCCTTGAGGAGGCGCAGCCGCATGAAGTTCAGGGGGATGGCGAGCAGGCCCGACACGGTCGCGATCGACGTGAACAGCACGGCGTCGGCCGAGCCGAGGAACGCGAGGATCATCGTGTTGAGCAGCGGGTAGATCACGCCGGTGATCGCCGTGTCGGCCACCACCCAGCCCATGACGGCCGGTTCGGGCCGGCTCGCGCGGTGCGTGACGGGCAGGCACCGCACGCACGTCGCGACGGCGATGCCGACCACGAGCGGGATGAGCGCCCATTGCTGCCCGGCGAGTCCGGCGAGCACGCCGATGAGGGCGCCGAGTCCGACGGCGACGGATGCCGCGATCTCGCGCCGATCGAGCCGCTCGGCGACCGACACGCCGCGTCCGACCTCGAGCGCGGCGATGAGGATCGGCAGGCCGATCGCCAGCGCGATCGCGTTCGGCGGGATGATCGCGAGCACGAGCGCGGTGAGGACCGAGATCGCGGCGAGCCACAGCGGGAAGACCACGCGCCGCTCGGTCGCCGCGGAGCTGAGCCGCGACTCCACGACGACCGCGAAGGTGAGCTGGCCGGCGAACGTGGCCACGAGCACGGCCACGGCGAGCACGCCCTGGTCTTCGACCGTGAAGAGGCGCGACGAGATCGACACCGTCGCGGCGGGGATGACGGCCAGGGAGACGCCGCCGAGGAGCGTGATGAGGCTCATCGCGGCGCGTCGCATCCGGAGCGGCCCGGGCATCGGCTCGGTCACCGCGTCACCGCCTCGTTCGAGCCGCCGAACGTGCGCCCGAGCGTCCCCTCGGCACGGCCGAGGAACACCCACCAGCCATCGCCGACGGTGTTCGTCGCCCGATGGCGCAGCCCGAAGGCGAGCCCGCCGAACACGAACGCGAAGCGCCACCACCACGGGTACGGATGCCGCACGACGAGTCGTCCGAGCCCGCGCCCGTAGGCGCGCAGCTTGCGGCGTCGTTCGTGCGTCGAGAGACCCGACGGGTCGGCGACGCCGCCGACGGCCACGTCGGGCGGGAGCCACGCGAACGCCGTCGCGAGGTCGGGACGCCGCTCGGCCATCCGCAGCAGCAGGTCAGTCGCCTCGCCGGCCTGCCACGGCGTGGGCGCGCCCGTTCCGAGGTCGGGGTCGAACCCGCCGACCTCGTCGAACACCGAGCGGCGCATGAGCAGTCCCATCTCGATGACGCTCCACACGTTCCAGCGGTCGAGCGGCGTGCCGGACGCAGGCAGCGTGAACTTCGGGCCGTGCTCGTCGACGACGGTCAGGGCGCCGGCCGCGACCGAGCCCGACGCTGCCCGAATGGCCGCGACGCTCCCGTCGGGGAACCACGTCGTGTCGTTGGGGAAGTGCAGGAGCCGCTCGCCGGCGGGGAGCGCGGCGACGCCGGCGTTGCGGCCGCGGGAGGCGCCCCGTTCCGACGTGGTCACGTCGATGGCGACGTCCGCGCCGCGGAAGCGCGCCGCGAGGCGCTCCACCTGGTCGCGATTGTCCTGCGCGACGAGCACGATCCGGTCGTCGGGGCCGACCTGCGGGGCGAGGGATCGCAGCAGCCGCTCGAGCGGTTCGGCCCGGCCGAGCGTCGAGACCACGAGACCCAGATTCATCGCACCCATTCTGTACGATGGGGAGGCTGCCCCGCGTACGACAGGACCCCCGCGCATGCCGACTTCCACCGAGGCGATCGAGCTCTCGATCGTAATGCCGTGCCTCAACGAGGCCGAGACCCTCGCGACGTGCATCGACAAGGCCCAGGGCTACCTGGAGCGCAGCGGCGTCGTCGGCGAGGTCGTCATCGCCGACAACGGGTCCACCGACGGTTCGCAGGACATCGCCCGCGCGCACGGCGCCCGCGTCGTCGACGTGCCGGCGAAGGGCTACGGCAGCGCGCTCATGGGCGGCATCGACGCCGCCCGCGGCGAGTACGTCATCATGGGCGACGCCGACGACAGCTACGACTTCTCCCGCCTCGACCCGTTCGTCGAGCGGCTCCGCGCGGGCGACGAGCTCGTCATGGGCAACCGCTTCAAGGGCGGCATCGCCGAGGGCGCCATGCCGCCGCTGCACAAGTACCTCGGCAACCCCGTGCTCTCCTGGATCGGGCGGGTGCTGTTCCGGTCGCCCATCGGCGACTTCCACTGCGGCCTCCGCGGGTTCAACCGCCGGTCGATCCTCAACCTGCACCTGCAGACCACGGGCATGGAGTTCGCGAGCGAGGTCGTGGTGAAGTCCACGCTCGGCGGCCTCCGCGTCTCCGAGGTGCCGACCACCCTCGACAAGGACGGCCGCAGCCGGCCGCCGCACCTGCGCAGCTGGCGCGACGGCTGGCGCCACCTGCGGTTCCTCCTGATCTTCAGCCCGCGCTGGCTGTTCCTCATCCCGGGGGCGGTGGCGTTCTTCATCGGGCTGCTCGGCACCCTGTTCCTCAGCTTCGGGCCGATCATCCTCGGCGACGTCGGCTTCGACGTGTCGAGCCAGGTGTACCTCGCGGCGCTGACCGTCGTCGGGTACCAATCGGTGCTGTTCGCGATCCTCACGAAGATCTACGCGCAGCACGAGGGGTTCCGCATCCCCAGGTCGCGCAACTTCGACCGGCTCGAACGGCGCATCAGCCTCGAGAGCAGCGCGCTCGTCGGGCTCGCGATCTTCGTGATCGGGCTCGCCATCGCGATCTGGCAGTTCTCCGTGTGGGCGTCGACCGGCTTCGGGGCGCTCGACCCGACGAGCACGCTGCGCACCGCGGTGCTGGCCGCGCTGCTCATGATGCTCGGCGCGCAGACGATCATGGCCGGCATGTTCCTCGGCGTGCTCAACGTGGGCCTCAAGCGGAACCGCTGATGTCCGCCACGCCCCGGGCGCGCGTCTCGGTCGCGCTCGGCACGCACAACGGCGCGCGTTACCTGCGCGAGCAGCTCGAGAGCATCCTCGCCCAGACGCACCCGGTCGACGAGATCGTGCTCTCCGACGACGCATCGGGCGACGGCACGGTCGAGCTCGCCGAGCAGGTCATCGCCGAGCACCGGGCGACGGATGCCGCGACGCCGGCGCTCGTCGTCAGGCGCAACCCCGTGGCGCTCGGCGTGACGCCCAACTTCGAGCAGGCCCTGCGCGCGGCATCCGGCGACCTCATCGCGCTCTGCGACCAGGACGACGTGTGGCACCCCGACCGGGTGGAGCGCGCGCTGGCCGAGTTCGGCGGACGCCCCGGGCTCGACCTCGTCGCGGCCGAGGCCCGGCTCGTCGACGAGACCGGGGCTCCGCTCGGCTCCTCGCTGCTCGAGACCCTCGGCGTCGACCACGCGACGCGCACGAGGCTCGGCACGGATGCCGCGTTCGGCGAGCTGCTGAAGCGGAACCTGCTCACCGGGGCGACCATGCTCGTGTCCCGGGCGCTCGTCGAGCGCGCCGCGCCGTTCCCCGCAAGCTGGGTGCACGACGAGTGGCTCGCGATCGTCGCGTCGGTCGGCGGGGGCATCGCGGTCGTCGCCGAGCCCGTCATCGACTACCGTCAGCACGGGGCGAACCAGATCGGCGTGTCCCGGCTCGGCGCCGGCGGCAAGCTCGCGCGCCTGCGCGAACCGCGTACGGCACGCAACGCGCGACTGCTCGCCCGCGCGCAGGACCTCGCCGACAGGCTCCCCGCCATCGCCGGCGATCGCCCCGAGGTCGAGGCCGAGGTGCAGGCGAAGCTGGCGCACGAGCGCATGCGGCAGGGCATCCCCGCCTCCCGCCTGCGTCGCCTCCCGTCGGTCTGGCGCGAGTGGCGCTCGGGGGCATACGGGCGTTACGGCCTCGGTGCGCAGGACGTGCTGCGCGACCTCGTCCAACCCGTCTAGGGCGGCTCCGCCTACGTCAGTTCCTCGTGCGTGGGCGCGGGCGGACGACCGGCTGCGAGCGCGTCGCGCCAGCTCATGTCGCGGGCGGCCTTGACCGCGCACACGACGAGGAGCATCCAGCCGCCCTCGCCGAGGGCGAAGCTCTCGGCGAAGCTCGTGACGGCGATGACGACGAGCATCAGCGCCGGCCACACGTACACGACGCTGCGGCGGCTCGAGGCGAGCAGCCACGCGCGCACGAGCGCGACGCCGACGAGCGCGATGAACATCAGCGCCCCGATGACGCCCACCTGGAAGTACACGTCGATGTACGCGCTGAGCGCCGACGAGTGCGGCCGGCCCGTGGCGAGCTCGATCCACGTGTACGGCGCCGTGTCGGGCCAGGCGCCGACCCACCCCCAGCCCTGCAGCGGGTTCTGGTTGAGGTAGCGCGACAGCTCGCGCCAGACGTCGAGGCGCACGTCGAACTCGCCGCGTGCGTCGAGCAGCTCGATGATCCGGATCCGCAGGATCCACGCGGTCACGAGCGCGGCGAGGCCGGCGGCGAGCAGCACGAGCTGCCAGCGCCAGCGCGTCGCGGGCGCGGCCCGGCGCAGGCCGTAAAGCGCGGCGAGCGCCAGCAGCGCGGCGCCGAGCGCGACCCACGTGGTGGGCGAGCCCGAGAGCACGATGCACAGGGCCGCGAGCACGATGGAGCCGATCGCGCGTCCGCGCTGCACGATCTTCGTGCGCCACTCCACGATGAAGGTGAGCAGGGCGATGAGCGCCACGAAGCCGAGCAGGTTGCGCGACCCGAACACGCCCTGGATCGGGCCGAGATTCGCGATGTTCCCCTGGATGCCGAGCACCGCGATCGGCGCGTCGATGAGGATGCCGGCGAGCACCTCGAGCCCGATCGAGACGCCCAGGAGCACGCGCATGACGTCGCCGAAGGCGCGCACGATCTGGATCGTGTCGCGCATGAGCGCCACGTAGACCCCGATCACGGCGAACGCCACGAGGTAGACGACCCGCAGCGCCGTGGCGCCGGGCGTGCTGCTCCAGAGCACGGATGCCGCGCACCACCCGACGAACACGAGGATGGTGATCGGCAGGATGCCGTACCACTCGACCGCGCGCCACCGCGCGACGAGGGAGAGCCCGCAGAGCACGAGGAGGCCGACGAGCGCCGCGACGAGTCCGGGCCAGCCGATGAGGCTGCGCACCGCGTGGGTCGAGAACGCGAAGCCCACGGCGAGCAGCGTGAGCGCCTGCGCGAACCGGGCGGACCCCACGAACTCGCGCAGCGCGCGGCTGAGGTGCGCGCCGGCGGCGGGATCCGTCATCGGGCGGGCTCCGGCGGCGGCATCCGCGAGGCGGGGACGGGCGGCGGTTCCGCGGGCAGCGGCTCGGGCGCCCACTGCCGCCGCTTCGTCGACCAGGCGATGGCGATGAGCAGCAGCCAGCCGCCCTCGATCAGGATGCGGCTCTCGGCGATGCTCTGGCCGATCAGTGCGACGAGCACGAGCAGCGGCACGAGCGACGCCGCGGAGTGGGGGAGCGGCCCGCCCGCCTCGTCGCGCGGCCGGTCGACGGCGAGGAACCACGACCGCCACAGCGCGCCGATCACGATCGACGCGAACGCGATGAGCCCGACGATCCCGAGCTGCAGCCAGACGTCGAGCCACGCGTTGTGCGCCTGCAGGTACTCCACGCCGTTGCGCACCGCGAGCCCCTGGAACGGCTCGACCCACGGTTGCCAGTAGCCGATCCAGCCCCAGCCGAACCACGGCCGCTCGGCGGCGAGGCCGATCACCGACGACCAGATGTCGAGCCGGCCGGTGAGGTCCTCGCTCTTGCCGAACAGGTCGAGCAGCGCACCCCAGAACACGACGAGCAGGGCGACGGATGCCGCGAGCACGCCGGCCGCGGCCCAGTACACGCCTCGGCGCCGGTCGGGCCCGACCCGTCGCGCCCACACGACGAAGCCCCATGCGACCAGCACGACCACGCCGACGAGGATGACGGTCGCCGAGCGGGTGAGCAGCATCACGGCGCCCGACACCACGAGCCAGCCGATGCCCTGCGCGCGCCGGATGCTGCCGGCCGCGAGGCGCGCCCCGAACACGATGAGGCCGAGGAGCGCGATCATGCCGAGTAGGTTGCGGCTCGCGACGATGCCCTCGATCGGGCCGCCCTGGAAGAGCAGGTCGCGCGACCAGAAGAACGCCGCCGGCGCGTCGTCGGGGTAGTCGGTGAAGTTCGGGGGCAGCGGCTCCTGCACGAAGATCGCCACCCACAGCTCGAACGCGATCGAGAGCCCGAGCACCCACTTGATCGCCGCGGCGAGGGCGCGCTCGAACCGCGTCCAGGTGAGGCACAGCGCCAGCGCGACGCCGGTGAACGTCGTCACGAGGGTGATCACGACGCCGAGCACGGATGCCGCGGGGTAGAACGACCACGCGATCGACAGCACGGCGAGCCCGACGAACGCGATCGTCGACTTCGGCACCCGCCGCCACCGCCAGGCCGGCTTCTCGGCGACGACGAGGATCACGGCCCCGACCACGACCGCGAGCGCGACCGCCGCGAAGCCCCACCAGCCGAGGAGGTTGCGCCAGAACTGGCCCGCGAGGACGGTGAACAGCGCGAACGTCGCGTACGCGCCGATGAGCGTGCGGCGTCGGCCGGTGGTCATGCGTCCAAGGCTATCGCGCGAGCATCAGACGAACGCGGCGGTCCCGGTGATCTTGCGGCCCACGATGAGGGTGTTCATCTCGCGCGTGCCCTCGTAGGAGTAGAGGGCCTCCGCGTCGGCGAAGAACCGGGCGGCCTCGTGTTCGAGCACGATGCCGTTGCCGCCCATCGCCTCGCGTGCCCACGCCACCGTCTCGCGCATGCGCGAGGTGGCATACGCCTTCGCGAGGGCCGAGTGCTCGTCGCGCTGCTCGCCGGCGTCGAGCATCTCGGAGACGCGCACGACCATGCCGATCGAGGCGGTGATGTTGCCGAGGCACTTCACGAGCAGGTCCTGGATGAGCTGGTGCGAGCCGATGGTCCGACCGAACTGCACGCGCTCGCCGGCGTACCGCACGGCCGCCTCGTAGGCGCCGATCGACGTGCCGACCGCGGCCCACGCCACCTCGGCGCGCGTGAGGCGCAACACGCTCGCGGTGTCGCGGAACGAGTTCGCCCGCTGGAGCCGCAGCGACTCGGGCACGCGCACGTGGTCGAGCGTGATGTCGGCGTTCTGCACGGGCCGCAGGCTGATCTTGCCCTCGATCTTCGTGGCGGAGTAGCCGGGCGTCGACGTGGGCACGATGAAGCCCTTGACCTGGCCGTCCTCGACGTCCTTCGCCCAGATGATCGTGATGTCCGAGAAGGTCGCGTTGCCGATCCAGCGCTTCGCGCCGGTGAGCACCCACTCGTCGCCGTCGCGCGTCGCGGTCGTGCGCAGGCCCTGCGCCGAGTCCGAGCCCGACAGCGGCTCGGTGAGGCCGAAGGCGCCGACGAGCTCGCCGCTCGCGAGCCTCGGGATCCACTCCGCGCGCTGCTCGTCGGAGCCGCACAGCGACAGCGCGCCGGTGACGAGGCCGTTCTGCACGCCCACGAAGGTCGCGACCGACGCGTCGACGCGGGCGAGCTCCAGGGCGACGAAGCCGCGGAAGACGGCCGAGTTCTCGAACGGCGCCGTCTCGTCCCACGCGTACGACAGGACCCCGAGGTCGGCGAGCGGCTTGACGAACTGCGTCGGGAACTCCGCGCGCTCCCAGTAGCCGTTGATGACCGGCCGGACCTCGGCCTCGAGCCACGCACGGAGCTCCGCGATGGCGGCCCGCTCCCGGTCGCCGAGAAGGGATTCGTACGAGTAGAAGTCGCTCGCGAGCGGCTCGAACGTCATGACTGCTCCAATGCGTGGGGTGGGATGGCCCGAGACTACGGGCGGCCCCGAACGCGGCCCGAACCGGTTGGTAGTTTGGACCCAAAGGCGGAAGGGGACCAGCGAGGATGTTTGTGGCCATCGGCAACACGCCGCGCGATTACGCGTGGGGATCCACGAGTGCGATCGCCGAGTTCCGCGGCGTCGAGCCGTCGGGCTCGCCCGAGGCGGAGCTCTGGCTCGGCGCGCACGCGGGGTCGCCCGCCCGGGTGCACGACGCGGCATCCGTCGGCCATGACGACCTCGCCGCGTGGATCGCGGCCGATCCCGAGCGCGCGCTGGGGCCGGCGCTCGCCGCGCAGGGTGCGCGGCTGCCGTTCCTGCTGAAGCTCCTCGCGGCCGCCGAGCCCCTGTCGCTCCAGGCCCACCCGACGCCCGAGCAGGCGCGCGCCGGCTTCGCCCGCGAGGAGGCCGAGGGCATCCCGGCGACCGCGTACGACCGCAACTACCGCGACGCGTTCCACAAGCCCGAGCTGGTCGTCGCCGTGAGCGACGAGTTCGACGCGCTGTCGGGCTTCCGGCCGCTCGACGAGGTCGCGGGCGTGCTCGCGGTGCTGCGCGAGGCGGATGCCGCAACCGACGAGCCGCAGCCCGGAGCGCTCGACCTGCTCGCTGCTCGCCTCGGCACCGCGGACCCGCTGCGCGACACGGTGGAGTGGCTGCTGCGCGACGGCCGCGGCGAGGACACGGGGGAGGCGACCTGGGTCGTCGAGCGGGTCACCGCGCTCGCCGGGTCCGACGTCGCCCGCGGCTCCGCGTACGCGGACTCCTTCGCGACGGTCTCGCGGCTCGCCGAGGTGTACCCGGGCGACCCGGGCATCGTGATCTCGCTGCTCCTCAACCGCGTGGTCCTGCGCCGCGGCGAGGCGCTGTACCTCGCGGCCGGCAACATCCACGCCTACCTCTCGGGCCTCGGCATCGAGCTCATGGCGGCCAGCGACAACGTGCTGCGCGGCGGCCTCACGCCGAAGCACATCGACGTGGGCGAGCTCCTCGACGTGCTCGATTTCACGCCCATCGCGCCGCCGCGGCTCGCGCCCGAGCAGGTCGGCTCATCGCTGCAGGCGTTCCGTCCCGACGTGCCCGACTTCGTGCTCTACCGCGCCGAGCTCGGCGGGTCGGCGGATGCCGCGCGCGTGCCCCTTTCCGGGCCGGCCATCGTGCTCGCCGAGGGCGACGCCATCCGCCTCCGGGGGGCGCACGGCGAGGCGGAGCTCGCCCGCGGCGAGGCGGTCTACGTCACGCCCGACGAGGGCGCGCTCGACGTGACGGGCCAGGGCATCGCGTGGATCGCGACGACCGGCGACTGACGTCCGCTCCCTGAGCCCGTCGAAGGGAGCTGCCTCCGCTCCCTGAGCCCATCGAAGGGAGCTGGTGCCGCCGCTCCCTGAGCTCGCCGAACGGAGCTGCCGCCGTCGCTCCCTGAGCCCGTCGAAGGGACTTACGCGGTCGCTCCTTGAGCCCGTCGAAGGGAGCTGCCTCCGGTCCCTTAGCCCGTCGAAGGGAGTTGCTGCCTCCGCTCCCTGAGCCCGTCGAAGTGGGCTCGCGCAGCGACGTCGGTTGCGCGACCACCCCTCCACAGGCGCTCACCGAATCGAGAGCCGCCACGGATCGACGGATGCGAGCACCGACGCGTGCGATGCAGGCGATGCTCTGCCCATGGCTTGGGTGTACATCCTGCGATGCAGCAACGGAGCGTTCTACACGGGCAGTACAGTTCAGCCGCTCGAGTCTCGGATCTGGCAGCACAACGAGGGCCTGGGCGCCAACTTCACGCGCAAGCATCGGCCGGTGCGCCTCGTCTATTTCGAGGAGTTCGACCGCGTCGACGACGCATTCGCTCGGGAGAAACAGATCCAAGGTTGGAGTCGGTCGAAGAAGCTCGCACTCATCATCGGGGCAGGCGAAATCCTCCCGAGACTCGCGCGCGGCCGTTCACGCGGAACGGCGGGTCGCGAAACGACGTCCTGAGTTGGCAGAAACGCCGATTCGGTGGCTCGCTTCGACGGGCTCAGCGAGCAGGGAGATCCGCTTCGACGGGCTCAGCGAGCGGTGCGCTCGCTTCGACAGGCTCAGCGAGCGGTGCGCTCGCTTCGACAGGCTCAGCGATCCTTCGTCAGCCGACCGCGCGGAGGCCGAACAGGCGGCGGTACTGGGTGGGGGTGGTCTGCAGCACCTTCAGGAAGTGGTGGCGCATCACGGCCGCGGCGCCGAAGCCGGTCTCGCGGGCGATCTCCTCGAGCGAGAGCGAGGTCTCCTCGAGCAGCTGCTGCGCGCGCAGCAGGCGCTGGCGGTTGAGCCAGGCGTTCGGCGTGGTGCCGGTCTCGGCGCGGAACCGTCGCGCGAACGTGCGCGGCGACATGAGCGCCTTGCGGGCGAGCAGGTCGACCGTCAGGTCGTGGTCGAGGTGCTCGAGCATCCACTCGGTGACCTTGGCGAACGAGTCGCTGTGGCACTCGGGCACGGGCGTCTGGATGAACTGCGACTGACCGCCGTCGCGCTGCGGCGGGACGACCATGCGGCGCGCGACGATGTTCGCGGCGCTCGCGCCCAGTTCGGTGCGCACGATGTGCAGGGCCGCGTCGATGCCCGCTGCAGTGCCGGCACCGGTGACGACCTTGTCGTCCTGCACGAAGAGCACGTCGGGGTCGACCTCGGTCTCGGGGAACATCTCGGCGAGGCGGTCGGTGTACATCCAGTGCGTGGTGGCGCGGCGGCCGGCGAGCACGCCCGCGTGGCCGAGCGTGAAGGCGCCCGAGCACACGGACAGCACCCACGCGCCGCGCTCGACGGCGTGGCGGATGACGTCGAGCACGCGCTCGTCGGGCGGCGTGTCGATGAGGGAGGCCGGTACGGCGACGAGGTCGGCCTCGTAGGCGAACTCGAGCCCCTCGTGCACGACCACGTCGAAGCCGAGCTTGGTGGGGATCGGGCCGGGCTCGGCCGCGACCACGTGGAAGTCGAAGGTGGGACCGCCCTGCTCGCTGCGGTCGATGCCGAAGACCTCGCAGATCACGCCGAATTCGAACGGCGCCATCTGGGGAACGGCGATGCAGGCGATGGAGTGGAGCACGGGTGCCTCCGTTGGCAGGAATGAGTCGTTGTATGGCTACTCTGCCACTGTCGGCAGGATGTCGCAAGAGATAGATTTTCTGCCATGACCACCATCGTGTTCCTCGTCATCGCGGGGCTCGCCGTCTGGGGAGTGCTCGCCACCGTGCTTCGCCTCGAAGGCGACGGTTACGGTCGTCCCGAGATCCGGGACCGCAACCGCCACATCGAGAACCTGCCCACCCGTCTCGTCTGATCCCGCCCACGGGAGTGCACGCGCGGCGATCGACGCCGCGCGTGCGGCCCGTCCGGCCCGGTCCCGGACGGCCGCCGGCGACTCGCGACCCGCGCCGTCCCGCCGCCCCTCGATAGCATCGGGGTGAGCATGCGGATCGACCGCGTGCGGGAGGCGGGAACATGAGCTGGCTGGTCACCGGAGGCGCCGGGTACATCGGATCGCACGTCGTGCGTGCGTTCGCCGAGCAGGGCATCGACACGGTCGTCGTGGACGACCTCTCCTCGGGCCGGCACGCCTTCCTCCCGACCGGCGCACGTTTCGTGCAGGGCACCATCCTCGACGGGCCGCAGCTCGAGAACACCATCGAGCGGTTCGACGTCCAGGGTGTCGTGCACCTGGCCGGCTTCAAGTACGCCGGCGTCTCGGTCTCCCGCCCGCTGCATACCTACCAGCAGAACGTCACCGGCACGGCGACGCTGCTCGCCGCCATGGCGGCCAAGGGGGTCGATCGCATCGTCTTCTCGTCGAGCGCCGCCGTCTACGGCACGCCCGACGTCGACCTCGTGACCGAGGACACCGAGCAGCATCCCGAGTCGCCCTACGGCGAGTCGAAGCTCGTGGGTGAGTGGATCATCGCCGACCAGGGGCGTGCCGAGGGACTGCGCCACACAAGCCTGCGGTACTTCAACGTCGTCGGCTCGGGCACCACCGAGGTGTTCGACCCGAGCCCGCACAACCTGTTCCCGCTCGTGTTCGAGGCGCTCATCGAGGGCCGCACGCCGCGCATCAACGGAGACGACTACCCGACGCCCGACGGCACGTGCGTGCGCGACTACATCCACGTGGCCGACCTCGCGGCGGCGCACGTGGTCGCGGCGAAGCGCCTCGACGCGGGCGAGCCGCTCGAGCCCGTCTACAACCTCGGCTCGGGGGACGGCTCGTCGGTCGGCGAGATCATGCAGACCGTCGCGGCCGTCACCGGCATCGAGTTCACGCCCGAGGTCGGGCCGCGGCGCCCGGGCGATCCCGCCCGCATCGTCG
Source organism: Agromyces sp. NPDC055661 (assembly GCF_053618135.1). Lineage (NCBI taxonomy): Bacteria > Bacillati > Actinomycetota > Actinomycetes > Micrococcales > Microbacteriaceae > Agromyces > Agromyces sp. NPDC055661. The sequence goes on along the minus strand of NZ_JBSHHC010000001.1, from coordinate 368,426 downwards.
CGTCGGGCGACCTGGCCGCCCGCGACCTCGACTGGAAGATGCGGCACACGCTGGCGCAGATGGTCGAGAGCGCGTGGGAGGCGCGTCGCGCGGCATCCGAGGAGTGAATCGGGTCCGACGGGACTCGCACGAACGGAGATCGACCTCCGGAACGCGGGACGCCCGTCCCGACTGCGTAACGTCTGGCGAACACGTCGGCGTGTCGCGGTGGCGATGAAGCCTCGACGCAGAGTTGAGGGTTTACGATTCCCGACTTGACTCCCGCGAATTACACCGGTGTAATTGTCATGACACACCCTCTGGGTGGTCGGTACAACTGGGTGGGAGACGATATGGGCAATCCTGAATATCGTTCTGGAGTACCTGACGATTGGTTCATCGATCCGGTGAGGCTGGGCGTTCCGGGGGTTCGCTCAGGGGTCGGCGACGACAATCCGCTGGCATGGCAGAGCGACGCATTGTGCGCGCAGACCGATCCGGAGGCGTTCTTCCCTGAGAAGGGCGGCTCCACCCGCGACGCGAAGAAGATCTGCACCGGGTGCGAGGTCCGCGGCGAATGCCTCGAGTACGCACTCGCCAACGACGAGCGCTTCGGCATCTGGGGCGGACTCTCCGAGCGCGAGCGGCGCAAGCTCCGCAAGCGCGCGGTCTGACACTCCCCGTCCGGCGCGGCCGCGTGTCGCGCCGGACGGGTGATCCGCGTCGAGGCGACGGTTTCACGACGTCGCCTCGCCAGCGGTCGGCCCGCCTGACGTTCACCTCCCGTTTCATGGCGCGCCCGGTGGCCTGCCCGGATGCCGCGCCGGGGGCCGCTTAGGCTGGCCCCGATGTTCCCCAGAGTCACCGCCGTCCTCGTCGTGCGTCACGGCGGCGACCACCTGCAGCGGACCCTCGAGGCGATCCGCTCCCAGGATCGCGCCCCCGACGCGCTGGTCGTCGTCCTCGCCCAGGCCGATGCGCTCGCGCGCGAGCAGGTGGCCGGGGCGACGCCCGACCGCATCGTCGAGCTGCAGGAGCCGCTCTCGTTCGGCGAGGCGCTGCGCGCGGGGGAGCGCGTGCTCGAAGCGCCGGCATCCGACGCCGACGCGCTCTGGCTACTGGCCGAGGACACCGAGCCGCAGTCCGGCGCGCTCGCGAAGCTCATGGCGACGCTCGAGACCTCGAGGTCCGTCGCCGTCGCCGGGCCGAAGCTCATGGAGTGGGACGAGCCCGACCGCATCGCCGGCCTCGGGCGCACCATGACCCGCCTCGGCCGCAGTGTCCCGGTCGTCGCCGACGAGCTCGACCAGGGCCAGCACGACGGGCTGAGCGACGTGCTCGGGCTCGATCCCGCAGCCGTCCTCGTGCGGCACTCCGTCTGGCAGGCGCTCGAGGGCTTCGATCCCGCGCTGCCCACGGTCGACGACGGCCTCGACCTCGGGGTCCGCGCGCGAGTGGCCGGACATCGCGTCGCCGTCGTTCCCGAGGCGAAGGTGCGGTACGCCGCGGACGGCGTCGCGGGCCCGCCCGGTGACGGCCGCAGCCGGACCCGTCGCCGGAACGCTCGGGCGGCACGCGCCGCCGCACTGCACCGGCGCCTCGCGTATGCGCCGGCGCCCGCCGTGCCGCTGCACTGGATCAGCTTCGTCCCGCTCGCGCTGCTCCGCGCGATCCGGCTCCTCCTCATCAAGCGTCCGGGCGAGATCCCGGGCGAGTTCGGCGCAGCGCTCGGCACGATGTTCTCGGGCATGCGCGTTCCACGCTCCCGACGGGTGCTCGCGGCCTCGAAGCAGGCCAAGTGGTCGGCCATCGCGCCGCTCCGCCTGCAGCCCGACGAGCAGCGCCGTCGCCGCGAGGCGGCCGCGGAGGCGCGCAAGGCGCGGGCACGCGGTCGCTCGAACGAGCTGCAGTTCCTCGGCACGGGCGGCGGCTGGGTGCTGCTCGCGACCGCCGCGGCATCCGTGGGGCTGTTCTCGTGGCTCATCACGGCAAGCGGCGTCGGCGGCGGCGGGCTGCTGCCGTTGTCGGGTTTCGCGGAGCTGTGGCGCAACGCGGCGTTCGGCTGGCGCGACGTCGGCACCGGCTTCGTCGGGGCGGCGGATCCGTTCAGCGGCGCGCTCGCCGTGCTCGGCTCGTTCACCTTCTGGGCGCCGTCGTACGCGATGCTCCTGCTCTGGCTCGTCGCGATCCCCGCCGCCGCGATCGGCGCCTGGTTCGCGGCGTCACGGCTCACCGAGCGCGGCTCGCTGCGCGCGGTCGCCGCGCTCGTGTACGCGTTCGCGCCGCCGTTCCTGACGGCGCTCGCCGAGGCGCGTCCCGGCGCGGTGATCGCGCATGTCCTCCTCGGCTGGCTCGCGTTCGCGGTCTTCGGCGCGGCCTCGTCGTGGGCCGCGGCGGCGACCGCGTCGCTGCTCTTCGCGGCCGTGATCGCCGCGGCCCCGAGCCTCGCCCCGGCGCTCGTCGTCGGCTGGATCGTCGCCCTCGCGGTGAGTGGACGCGCGGCCGTGCGCCTCGCCGGCCTGCCGGTTCCCGCCCTCGTGCTCGCGCTGCCGCTCATCGTCGAGCAGGTCGGCCGCGGGACGCCGTTCGGGCTCCTCGCCGACCCGGGCGTGCCCGTGGGCGGCCCGGTGCCGACGCCGTGGCAGCTCGCCGTGGGCCTGCCGAGCGGCGGCTGGGGCGGATGGGACGAGCTCGTCGGCTCGTTCGTCGAGCTCGACCCCAAGCTCGTGGCGAGCATCCTCGCGGTGCCGCTCGTGCTCGCCGCCCTCGCCGCGGTGCTCGCGCCCGGATGGCGCCGTGCGACGCTCACGCTCGGCACGGTCCTCCTCGGCTACGCGACCGCGGTCGCCGCGACCCACGTCGCCGTCGCGGTCGTCGGGCCCGACGTCGTGGCCGTGTGGGCCGGCGCCGGGCTCAGCCTGGCATGGCTCGGCCTCGTGCTTGCCTCGGTCTCCGCCCTCGACGCGCTGCGCCGCGGGCCGGCGCTCCTCGGCACGGTGGTCGCGGTCGTGGCGATCGTCGCCGTGGTGCCGACCATCGTCGCCGTCGCCGCGGACGCCGTGCCACTCGCTCCGGCAGGCGAGCGGACGCTGCCCGCCTACGTCGTCGCGCAGGCAGAGACCGATCCGCGCGTCACGACGCTGCGCATGGAGCCCGAGGTCGACGGCGGACTGCGCGCGACACTGGAGCACGGCACGGGCGAGACGCTCGACGACCAGTCCACGCTCGACCAGACCCGCACCCAGCTCACCGACGAGCAGGTGCAGCTCGCGACCGTGGCGGGCAACCTGGCGTCGCGCAGCGGGTTCGACCCCGAGGCCGCGGTGCGCGAGTTCGGCGTCTCGTTCGTGCTGCTCGCACCCGCGTCGGACGACGGCCGCGAAGCGGTGCAGACCGAGGCGCGGGCACGCACGGCGCTCGACGGGAATCCCGCCCTCATCGCAGTGGGGGAGACGGACTTCGGCGCCCTCTGGCGGTTCGCGTCCGCCGAGCCCGACGCCGAGGCGGCGCAGATCCCGCCCGACGCGGGCGGCTGGCTCGCCGTGCTCATCACGATCGTGCAGGTGCTCGTCATCGGCGCGACGGTCCTGCTCTCGATCCCGACGGGTGCGGGCCGCGAGGTCGATCGGCGTCCGCACCGCAGGCGCGGGAAGGCCGCAGCCGTCGGAGGTGCGGTGGCCGTGGCGGGCGGGACGGTCGTGATCGCCGAGTCGGAGGTCGAGGCGGCCGAGGCTGAAGCCGCGGAGCCGGAGGCCGAGGCGGACGCGGTCGAGGCTGAAGCCGCGGAGCCCGTCGACGACACCGTCGAGGCCGAGGCCGAGGCCGACGCCATCGAGGCGGATCCCGTGGCATCCGATGCCGAGGCCGACGCGGTCGAAGCCGAGCCCGCGGCATCCGACGCGGACCGCGCCGCCGACGCACCCGACGACCCCGCCGACCCCGCAGCGAAGGGAGACGACGATGGCCGTTCGTCGTAGGACCGTCATCCGCGTCCTCCTGCGGGCCCTTGCGCTCGTCGCCGCGGCCGCGCTGGCGGTCGCCACGGTCGCCGCCGCGGCGCTCGTGCCGTGGCCCGACCACCGGAACGAGGCGCCGTCCGAGCTCGTGCAGCCCGCCGAGAGCCGCCAGCTCCGCGTGTGCCCGGGGCCGCTGCTGTCGCTCGGCGAGGATGCCACGGCGGCGACGACGGCCTCGTCGGTCGGTCCCGCCGACGTCGTGACGGCGACCGAGCCGGCCGACGCCGCGCTCGAGCAGGTGCCGCTCGAGGCGCCGGGCAACCCGAACGCGGCCCAGGACGGCACGCCCGTCGCGATCGCCGCGGAACCCGGCGGCGTGGACGCCGGCATGCTCGGGGGCGCCCAGTCGCAGTCCGTGTCGACCGAGACGCTCCGTGGCTTCGCCGCCGCGGCCTGCGGGGAGGCGGTCGCCGACGCGTGGCTCGTCGCCGGCGCGACGAACCTGGGCCGCAGCGGACTCGTGCTGCTGTCGAACCCCACCGCCGTCGCCGCGACGGTCGACGTGCGCGTCGTGGGCGAGGCGGGCGCGGTCGAGGCGCCGTCGGCGCTCGGCATCATCGTGCCCGCGGGCAGCCAGCGCGTGCTCTCGCTCGCGGGCCTCGCGCCGAACCTCGTCTCGCCGGTCGTGCACGTCACGAGCACCGGCGGCGCGATCGCCGCGACGCTCGAGCAGTCGACCATCGTCGGACTCGCGCCCGCCGGCATGGAGCTCACCGGCACGACCGCCGCGCCCGCCACGACGCAGGTCATCCCGGGCCTCGTGGTGCCGCAGTCGGGCGGCGTCGAGGCGGTCGAGGACCACGCCGACGGCGACGACTTCCCGATCGTCCGCCTCTTCGCCCCGGGGAACGCGCCCGTCGACGTCTCGATCGGGGTCGTGCCCGAGGGCGGCAGCGGCGGCAGCACCATCGAGGCGACGCTCGATCCCGGCCGCACGCTCGACGTGCCGCTCGGCGTGCTCGACGCCGGATCGTACACGGTCCGCGTCGAGGCCGACGCTCCGGTCGTCGCCGCGGCTCGGGCCTCGGTCGGCGGCACCGAGGGGCTGACGGATGCCGCGGCCCCCTCCGACTTCGCATGGACCGCCGCCACCGCGCCCCTGCTCGACAGCGCGGTCGTCGCAGTGCCGCCCGGCCCGTCCGCGACGCTGCACCTGGTGAACCCCGCCGGCGCCGACGCGGAGGTCACCCTCACGCTCGACGGACAGGAGCGCACGGTCGCCGTCCCGGCCGCCGGCGCGACGTCGGTGCCGCTCGCGGGCGCCTCCTCGGCGGTGCTCTCGGGGACGCAGGGCCTGCACGCGACGGTCTCGTTCGACGGCCCCGACGAGCTCGCGTCGTTCGGCGTGCAGCCGCCAGGGCCGCTCGACTCGCCGATCCGCGTCTACCCGAACTGAGCGTCTACGCGGCCTCCGAGCGGGTCGCTCGACGCGTCGACGCTCACGGCCGGCAGTGGCGGCGTCGCGTCAGAAGTGCCGATAGCGCCCCGGCGCCAGCTCCCAGGGGTCCTTGTCGAGCAGCTCGGCCACCGCGCGGAACACGCAGCTCTCGACGAGCAGCTTCTCGTCGCGGTCCTCGCCCTCCTGGAGGCGCAGGAACCGCACGATCGGCAGTCGGTAGAAGGTGATGCGACGTTCGTCGTGCACGACCTTCCACCGGTCGATGTGGTCGCCGTGGATCGCCTCGGCCGGACCCTGCGCCACCTCGAACACGACGCCCTCGAGCTCGGGCCAGAGCCCGCGCAGGTACGCGGCCGTGGTGGCGACGGTGAAGTCGAACTCGTCGAGACGCGTGCGCAGCGGTTCGAGGTGCGGTCCGGTCACTGCGGAGCGCATGCCGCGACCGTGCCGGTCCCTGGCCAGCCGCCGAGGTGAGCGAGGCGTGGCGACACGACGGGATCGAGGCATACCCTCCATCGTAATGTCCGCTCCGGTCGCTACTCTGGTGGAGCCATGAGGAGATGCTCGCGCACCGCATGCGCCGCCGAGGCGGTCGCGACGCTGACGTTCGACTACGCGGACTCGATGGCCGTCCTGGGGCCGCTCTCCCTCACCTCCGAGCCGCACGGCTACGACCTCTGCCGCCGTCATGCCGAGCGCACCTCCGCGCCCGTCGGCTGGCAGATCGTCCGGCACGCGTGGATGGGTGAGGTAGGTTTCAAGGCATGACTCCCGCTGAAGGCCCTGAGGTTCGCGCGCGCCTCCACGCGATCGTGAAGGCGTACGACGTCCGCGGGATCGTGGGCGAAGGGCTCACGGCCGAGACCGTCGAGGCGCTCGGCGCAGGCTTCGCCGACGAGGTCGGCGCAGCCGGCGGGCGCATCGTCGTCGGCCACGACATGCGCGACTCGTCGCCCGGGTTCGCTGCCGCGTTCGCACGCGGGGCCACCCGCCGCGGCGCCGACGTCGTCGCCATCGGCCTCTGCTCCACCGACGAGTCGTACTTCGCATCGGGCTCGCTGCACGCGCCCGCCGCCATGTTCACGGCGAGCCACAATCCAGCCACCTACAACGGCATCAAGTTCTCGCGCGCCGGCGCCCAGGGCATCTCGCTCGACACCGGCCTCGCCGCGATCCGCGACCGCGCGGCGGACTACCTCGAGCAGGGCATCCCCGACGCGCCGGTCGCCGGCACGGTCGCCACGGCCGACGTGCTGGCGGACTACGCGGCGCACCTGCGGTCGCTCGTCGAGCTCGGCGGCATCCGACCCTTGAAGATCGTCGTGGACGCCGGCAACGGCATGGGCGGGCTCACGGTTCCCGCGGTGCTCGGCGAGGCCGCCGGCCTGCCCGAGTTGCCGCTCGAGATCGTGCCGCTCTACTTCGAGCTCGACGGCACGTTCCCGAACCACGAGGCCAACCCCCTCGAGCCGGCGAACCTCGTCGACCTGCAGCGCGCGGTGGTCGAGCACGGCGCCGACCTCGGCCTCGCCTTCGACGGCGACGCCGACCGCTGCTTCGTCGTCGACGAGCTCGGCGGCGCGGTCAGCCCGTCGGCGGTCGCCGCGATCGTGGCCGTCCGCGAGATCGAGCGGGTCCGCGCGACCGGCGAGGAGGAGGTGGCGGTCATCCACAACCTCATCACCTCGCGGTTCGTGGCCGAGACCATCGAGAACGAGGGCGCCGTCGCCGTGCGCACGCGCGTGGGCCACTCGCTCATCAAGGACCGCATGCGGGAGACGGGCGCGGTGTTCGGTGGCGAGCACTCGGCGCACTACTACTTCCGCGACTTCTGGGGCGCCGACAACGGCATGCTCGCCGCGATGCACGTGCTCGCGGAGTTCGGCGCGCAGGAGGCCCCGCTCTCCGAGCTCGCCGCCCGCTTCACGCCCTACTCGCTCTCGGGCGAGATCAACAGCGTCGTCGACGACGTGCCGGCCGCCTACACGCGAATCGTCGAGGCCTACACCGGGCGCGCCGACTTCGACGAGCTCGACGGCCTCACCGTCACGGGCATCACCGCCGAGAGCGAGCCGTTCTGGTGGTTCAACGTGCGGCCGTCGAACACCGAGCCGCTGCTGCGCCTCAACGTCGAGGGCGCGGATGCCCCGACGATGGCCGCGGTGCGCGACGAGGTCCTGGCGCTCATTCGGGCCTGACCGGCGGGCGACCTCCGTCGCCGTCCAGACCCGTGCCCGCCTTCTCCCGTTTTCAGGAGATCCTCGGCGGAATCGCGTCGGTCGGGGCGATTCGTCCTGAGAACGGGCGGTTCGGAGCGGACGCCTCCTGAGAACGGTGACACGACGGAGGAGCCTGTCACAATGGTGGGCATGGATGCGCCCGTCACCACCGCCCTGCCCTTCAAGGTCGCCGACCTCTCGCTCGCCGAGGCCGGCCGCCACCAGCTCCGCCTCGCCGAGAACGAGATGCCGGGGCTCATGGCGCTCCGCGCCGAGTTCGGGGCGTCGAAGCCCCTCGCCGGCGCCCGGATCGCGGGCAGCCTGCACATGACGGTGCAGACGGCCGTGCTCATCGAGACGCTCGTCGCACTCGGCGCGCAGGTGCGCTGGGCGAGCTGCAACATCTTCTCGACGCAGGACGAGGCGGCCGCCGCGGTCGTCGTCGGTCCCGACGGCACGGTCGACGAGCCCGGGGGCGTCCCGGTCTTCGCCTGGAAGGGCGAGACGCTCGAGGAGTACTGGTGGTGCACCGACCGCATCTTCGACTGGACCGGAGAGGCCGCGGACGCCGGCGCCGACTGGATCGGCCCGAACATGATCCTCGACGACGGCGGCGACGCCACCCTGCTCGTGCACCACGGTCGCGAGTTCGAGGCGGCCGGCGCGGTGCCCGAGGCGACGGATGCCACGAGCCACGAGTTCCGCGTCGTGCTCGACACCCTGCGCCGCTCGCTCGAGCTGTCGGCCGACCGGTGGACGCGCATCGCCGCCGAGATCCGGGGCGTCACCGAGGAGACCACGACGGGCGTGCACCGCCTCTACGAGCTGCACGCGCGCGGCGAGTTGCTCTTCCCGGCGATCAACGTGAACGACTCCGTCACGAAGTCGAAGTTCGACAACAAGTACGGCATCCGGCACTCGCTGCCCGACGGCCTGAACCGCGCCACCGACGTGCTCATGGGCGGCAAGGTCGCGTTCGTCGCCGGCTACGGCGACGTCGGCAAGGGCGCCGCCGAGGCGCTGCGCGGGCAGGGCGCACGCGTCATCGTCTCGGAGATCGACCCGATCAACGCGCTGCAGGCCGCGATGGACGGCTACCAGGTCTCGCGACTCGACTCGGTCATCGGCGAGATCGATATCCTCGTCACCGGCACGGGCAACAAGGACGTCGTGCGCGTCGAGCACCTGCTCGGCCTCAAGCACCTCGCGATCGTCGCGAACGTCGGGCACTTCGACAACGAGATCGACATGGCCGGCCTCGAGGCGCTCGCCGGCGCCGAGCGCGTCGAGATCAAGCCCCAGGTGCACGAGTGGCGCCTGCCCAACGGACGCAGCGTGCTCGTGCTCAGCGAGGGACGCCTCATGAACCTCGGCAACGCGACGGGGCATCCGTCGTTCGTCATGTCGAACTCGTTCACGAACCAGGTGCTCGCCCAGCTCGAGCTGTGGACGCGACCCGACGCCTACCCCGTCGGCGTCTACGTGCTGCCGAAGCACCTCGACGAGAAGGTCGCGCGCCTGCACCTCGACGCGCTCGGCGTCGAACTCACCGAGCTCACGCCCGAGCAGGCCGCGTACATCGGCGTGCCGGTCGAGGGCCCGTACAAGGTCGACCACTACCGGTACTGACCAGGTGACGGATGCCGCGAGCCCGCGGCATCCGCTCGTCACCGATCGGGGAAGCCGACCGGCGTCGCCGTGAGCACCGGCGCGAGCGACGCCATGCGGGCGTCCTCGAGGCGGAGCGCCGTGAGGTCGCGGTCGCGCCGGAGCGCGACGACCGCGGCGAGGAACCGCTCGGGATCGGCGGCCGGCAGCGGCGACACGAAGGGCGCCGCCTCGGCGGCGAGTGATCGGGCCAGCCGTGCCCGGCTCTCGGGCACGAGGTGGTGCACGTTCTCGAAGAAGGAGGCCACCCGGCGGGCGAGCGGGTCGGGCAGGCGCGCCACGTCGGCGGTCGCGGCCCATGCCACGAGCTCGGGCGGGACGCCGAACGCGGTCGACGGCACCTTGGGGACCCGCTCGACCTGGGCGTGCGTGCCGGCGAGGATGTCGCCGAGGCGCTTCGACGAGGGGTTCAGGAAGCCGACGAGCACGGCGAGCCCGCCGAACGTGAGGTAGATCTCGATGACGCCGGTGAGTGCGCGGATGAACGCGTGGCGGAAGCCGGTGCCGCCGCCGTCGTCGCGCACGACGCGCAGCCCCATCACGAGCTTGCCGACCGACCGGCCGTGCGAGGCGGTCTCGATCGCGGTCGGCAGCACGACGATGGCGAACACGAGGGTCGCGATCATGATCGCCCGGAACGCTGCCTCGTCGAGCGAGAGGCCGGCGAGGGCCAGCAGCATCGCGATGATGACGACCACCGTGAGCAGCACGTCGAGGGCGGCGCCGCCCGCCCGGATGAGGGCGCTCGCGGGCCGCAGGTCGAGGGCGACGGCCTCGCCCGTGACGAGGGACTCGTCGTCGAAACGGGCCGCCCGGCTGCGGGATTCGGGCGGATCGGCCATGGGTAGTATTCAAGCAGATGGACCTCGACGCGCTCGCCTCCGCCCGCCATGACGACTGGGAGCGGCTCGACGTGCTCTCGCGGTCGGCCGGGCTCGACGGCCACGGGGCCGACGAGCTCATCGAGCGCTACCAGCATGCGGCATCCGACCTCTCGCTCGTGCAGACCACGGCCGGGTCGACGGCGCTCGGCGACCGGTTGTCGGTGAGCCTCGCGAAGGCGCGGCTGCGGTTCACGGGAACGCCCGAGAACCCGCTGCGCCAGTTCACCCGGTTCGCCCTCGTGAGCCTGCCGGCCGCGCTCTACCGCCTGCGCTGGATCACGCTCGCGGTCGCGGTGGTCACGTTCGTCGTGGCCGCGCTCTACGCGTGGTGGGTGTCGGGCGACCCGCGCGTGCTCGCGAACCTCGGCACCGAGGAGGAGCTGCAGCAGCTCGCGGACGAGGGCTTCGCGGCGTACTACTCCGAGAACCCGGCCGCGTCGTTCGCGGGCTCGGTCTGGACGAACAACGCGTGGATCGCCGCGCAGTGCATCGCGTTCGGGATCCTCGGCGTGTGGGTGCCCTACGTCATCCTGCAGAACGCGCAGAACCTCGGCCTCACGGCGGCGATCATGTTCGCCTACGACGAGGCCGACACCTTCTTCCTCTACATCACCCCGCACGGCCTGCTCGAGCTCACCTGCGTGTTCGTCGCGGCCGCCGCAGGCCTCCGGATCTTCTGGGCCTGGGTCGCGCCGGGCCCGCGCACGCGCGGCGTCGCCCTCGCCGAGGATGCGCGGTCGCTGTTCACCGTGGCGATCGGCCTGGTGTTCTTCCTCTTCGTCTCGGGCCTCATCGAGGGCTTCGTGACGCCGGCGCCGTGGCCGTGGCCCGTGAAGATCGGCATCGGCGTGCTCGCCCTCGGCGGCTTCCTCGCGTACATGCTCGTACTCGGCGGCCGGGCGTGGCGCGCCGGCGAGACCGGCGACCTCGTCGAGTTCGACGCGGGCGCGAGCCGCATCGTCGCGGGCTGAGCCGAGAGATCACGACGGCGGATGCCCCGTGGGGGACATCCGCCGCCGAGTTGTTCGGGTGGGCGCTCGCCGACTACGCCGTGAGCTTCGCCGGCCGGTCGAAGACGGCCCTGAAGGTCGCGCCCGCGATGATCGCGCCGAGGATGGGCGCCGCGATCGACACCCACAGCTGCACGAGCGCCTCGGTGCCGCCGTAGATCGCCGTCGCGATCGAGCGGGCGGGGTTGAACGAGGCGTTCGACACGGGGATCGCGACGAGGGCGAGGACGGTGAGCGTGAGGCCGATCGCCAGCGGGGCGAAGCCGGCCGTCGCCCGCGCGTGGGTCACGCCGAGGATGACGAAGAGGAACACGCCGGTCGCGATCGTCTCGATGAGGAACACCGAGACGAGGCCGAAGCCGCCGGGCGACAGCTCGTCGTAGCCCGTCGACGCCCCGCGGAAGACGAGGACGTCGAACAGCGGGCCGGTCGACAGCACTCCGAGGAGCAGCGTGGTGGCGAGGACGCCGCCGACGACCTGCGCGGCGAGGTAGCCGAGCACGTCCTTCCACGCGAACCGGCGGGCCACCGCGAGCCCGAGCGTCACGGCCGGGTTGAAGTGCCCGCCCGAGACGGGGCCGAACGCGTAGGCGGCCACGACGACGCTCAGCCCGAGGGCGATCGCGACGCCGAGGAAGCCGACGTTGAGGTTGCCCTCGCCGGCGGCGAAGCCGGCCGCGAAGATCGCGGTGCCGATCACGCCGAACACGAGGATGAAGGTGCCGAGGAGCTCGGCGGTGAGGCGCTGGACGAGGGAGGGAGCGGCGAGCTCCTCGGCGAACGACGGCGCGGCGGTCGCGGGTGCCGTGTCGGACATGGCGGTTCCTTTCGTAGGGCTTCCAGGACGGGGTCGATCGGCGCGCCGGACGCGCGCATGGAGAAGGGGCGCCCACACCCCCGTCGGCGCCCCACAGCGACCATATCGATGGGCGTCGGGGGCGCGAGGGGCGGCTCGCGCGGATGTCGCGAATCGACGCCGTGCGTCGCCACGTGTCGGCGCGCGTGCGCGTCGCACGGCTACAGCCGGCCGGCGGCCTTGAGCTCGAGGTAGAGGTCGGCGAGGGCAGGCGGGAGGTCCTGCGGCGGAGCCGACACGGTCAGCGCGCCGAGGCGTCGGATCGCCGCCGCCACGCGGTCGGCGTCGAGCAGGCTCCGCTCGGCGGCCGCGGCGCGGTAGGCGTCGTCGAGCGAGCTCCGCTCCCGCGAGGCCGCGACGACATCGGGGTCGGCGACCGACGCCACGACGACGAGGTGCCGGGCCGTGAGCTGCGGCAGCACCGTGAGCAGGCTCCGCGCGCTGCCGGGGGAGTCCGCGGCGGTGAGGAGCACCACGAGCGCGCGTCGGCTCGTGGTGCGTCGGATGTGTCCCGGCACCGCCGCCCAGTCGGCCTCGATGAGCTCCGCCTCGATGCCGGCCATGGTGTCGACGAGCCGGGCGAGGAGCTCGGCGCCGCTCGCACCGTGCACGCGGCCGCGCACGCGCCGGTCCCACGCGAGGAAGTCGATCCGGTCGCCGGCGTGCGAGGCGAGCGCCGAGAGCAGCAGCGTCGCCTCCCACGCGGTGTCGAGCCGTGGCTCGTCGGCGATGCGGGCCGCGGCGGTGCGCGACGTGTCGGCGACGATCACGATGCGCCGGTCGCGCTCGGGACGCCACGTGCGCACCATGAGGCGTGCGCTGCCGGGCACCTCGAGGTTCGCGTGGCGGGCGGTCGCACGCCAGTCGATCGAGCGGATGTCGTCGCCGCGCACGTACTCGCGGATCGAGTCGAACTCGGTGCCCTGGCCGCGGATGAGCAGCGGCGTGCGACCGTCGAGCTCGCGCAGCCGCGTGAGCCGCGACGGGAGGTGCGCGCGCGAGTGGAACGGCGGCAGGACGCGGATGCGGCCGGGGGCGGCGAGCGTCGCCTGCCGCGACCAGAGCCCCAGTGGCCCGGCCGAGCGGATCGTCACGTGCTCGACCCGACGGTCGCCGCGGCGCCACGGCGTGAGCTGGAGCGTCATCCGCCGCCGCTCGCCCGGCGGGATGCGCAGGCGCGTGCGGTTGGGCCCGGCGACCCCCGCCGAGGGCTCCCAGCCGTCGCGGACGGTGGCCCGCAGCATCCGCGGGCCCGTCTGCTGCAGGGCGAGCTCGGCCGTCACGGTCTCGCCGAGCCGCACCCGGTCGGGCAGGCCGCGCTCGAGGATCACGCGTCGCGGCGACGCTGCGAGCGACAGGTCCACGATGCCCGCGACGAGCGCGAGCCCGAGCCACGCGAGCAGCGCGAGCCACGCCGCGCCGGCGTCGCCGAGGCCCGCCGCGACGACGGGGACCACCCCGAGCGCGACGAGGAGCGCGAACCGACCGGAGACCGCCATGTCAGAGGGGCACCTGCACCTGCTGGACGATCGAGCGGAGCACGGCGTCGACGGCGACGCCCTCGAGCTCGGCCTCGGGCCGCAGCTGCACGCGGTGCCGCCACACCGGCAGGAGCATCGCCTGCACGTGGTCGGGCGTCAGCGAGTCGTAGCCCGTGAGCCACGCCCACGCCTTCGAGGCCGCGAGGAGGCCCGTCGTCGCGCGCGGGCTCACACCCAGCCGCATCGACGGGCTCCGGCGCGTGGCGCGCGCGAGGTCGACGACGTACGCGAGCACGTCGTCGGAGACGCGGACGGATGCCGCGGCGGCACGCGCCGCGGCGAGCTCCTCGGCGCCGAGCACGGGTGTGACACCCGCGGCCGCGAGGTCGTGCGGATCGAAGCCGTCGGCGTGCCGGCGCAGGAGCGACACCTCGGCGTCGCGCTCGGGAATGTCGAGCACGAGCTTCAAGAGGAAGCGGTCGAGCTGCGCCTCGGGCAACGCGTACGTGCCCTCGTACTCGATGGGGTTCTGGGTGGCCGCGACCATGAACGGGTCGGGCAGCGGCCGGGTCACGCCGTCGGCCGAGACCTGGCGCTCCTCCATGGCCTCGAGCAGCGCGGACTGCGTCTTCGGCGGCGTGCGGTTGATCTCGTCGGCGAGCAGGATGTTCGTGAACACCGGCCCCTCGCGGAACGCGAACTCGCCCGTGCGCGGGTCGTAGGCGAGCGAGCCGGTCACGTCGCCGGGCATCAGGTCGGGCGTGAACTGCAGGCGACGCGTGTCGAGTCGCAGGGTGCGGCTGAGCGTGCGCACGAGCAGCGTCTTCGCCACGCCCGGCACGCCCTCGAGCAGCACGTGGCCGCGTGTGAGCAGGGCGATGATGAGGCCCGTCACGGCGCCGTCCTGGCCCACGACGGCCTTGCCGACCTCGGTGCGCACGCGGTTCAGCGCGGCGCGCAGCTCCTGGTCGGTGGTCGTGGTCGCGTCGGTCATGGTCGCCTTCCTGTCGGGTGCGGTCGGTCGTCGGAGTCGGGGCCGGCCGCGCCGGCTGATGCGGGTCGCACGGAGTCCGCGACCTCGTGCTCGAGTCGGTCGAGCTCCACCGCGAGGTCGACGAGCTCGCGATCCCCGGCGGGCTCGGTGCCGATGAGCAGTCGGGCGACGGATGCCGCGTCGCGTCCGGTCGCGACCGCAGCGGCCTCCGCGACGGCGTGCGCCGGTGCCGATCGCGGCAACTTCAGGACCGACGCGATGCGCCCGACCGCGCCGATGCGCAGCTGGTCGAGCGCGTGCCCGCGCGCGGAGCCGCGCGCGTAGAGCCGCGCCCGTCCCTCGCTCGTCTCGCCGGCCGGGACCTGCACGGGCAGCCGCTCGACGACGAGCGGTCCGAAGCGTCGTCCCCGCCAGATGCCGGCGACGACGGTCACGACGATGGCGAGCACCAGCACCGGGCTCACCCAACCGGGCGTCAGCTCGGCGATCGTCGGCGCGGACCCGGCGTCGGCGTCGGCCGGGCCGGGGAGGTACCAGGCGAGCTCCTCGGATGCCCCGAGCAGCCCGATCGCGAGCGCGGCGTTGCCCGCCTCGTCGACGTGCTCGTTCTCGAACACAGTGGTCGCGGCGACGATCGTGACCTCGGCGCCCGACGGACCCGGTCCGGCGGCCACGGCGAACGCCTCGCCGTCGCGGAAGCACCCCTGCCAGCCCTCGGCCGCCGCCTCGTCGTCGACGGTGACGAGCCGCTGCCCGTCGGACAGCTCGCCGGCTCGCTGGGCGGGCCGCACGTCGCAGGCCACGTCGTCGAGCGGGCCGCTCGCGACCCCGCCGAGCCGCACGCCCGGGGCGAGCGTGCGCAGGGCCGCGAACCCGGGCTCGACGACGACGAGCCGGTCGGATGCCGCGGCGAGCTCGCCGAGGCCGTCGGCGTCGAGGATGCCGAGCTCGTCGGAGAGGAGCACCGTGGCGCCGCCGCGCGCGAGGTCGACGGCGGCGTCGAGCGAGGAGGCCTCGGTCACCTCGACGCCCTGCCGGCGCAGCACCTCGACGAGGGCCTTCGACCCGGCGGGCGCGGCGTTGGCCGGACCGAGCAGCGGGCCAGGCGCGCGGATGCCGCCCTGCACCACGAGGAGGACGAGGGCGCCCACGACGAGCACGATCCCGATCACGATCCACGGGCGCCGTCGGCGCAGCTGCTGGCGGACGGTCGGCGTGAGGGCCTCGGCGGTCGCCGAGCCGTCGGCGGATGCGGGCGCTGGGGACGCGGGTGGTGCGGTCACGGTCATGCCGGCGCCACCGCCGTCTCGGCGTGCTCGGGCACGGTCGCCTCCACGGCGAGGTCGAGGCGAACGATCGCCTCGTAGCGCTCGCGCGAACCCGGACGACCCAGGTACCGCACCGCATCGAAGTCGGCGGCGGCCGCCCGCAGGGCCTCGGCGTGCGCGGGCAGCGGGCGGCCCGCGGCATCCGCGAAGCCGTGCGCCGTCGTGCCCGGATGCACCTGCACGAGGTCGCGGTCGACGACGCCCCGCACGATCGCCCGGAAGCGCTCCTCGATCGCGAGCGCCCAGTCCTCCGACCCGGCGGCCGCCTCGGCGGCGCGGCGGAGCGTGCGGAGGTCGCGCAGGTCGTGGTCGTCGAAGAGCGGCGCGACCGCGTGCCGTCGCCGGCGCAGGCGGGGGAGGCCGTACACGAGGAGCGCGACGACGAGCAGCACGGCCACCACGATCACGGCGAGCAGGGCGAGCAGCGGGCCGGGGACGCCCGTCGCGCCCTCGAAGAGGCTCGCGATCCAGTCGCGGATCGCCTGCATCGCGAGGTCGAACGGCGTCGGCTGCGCACTCGCGTACTCGGGCTTCGAGAGCTCCTCGACGACCCAGCGTCGCGCCTCGGGCGCGTCGGGATCGAGCGGGATCTCGAGATGCGGGATCAGGACCACGTCGCCGGCTGCTCGCTTCCGGCCGCCGCCGCCGCCGGGGCGGGTGCACGGTACGGGTCGTCGCTCGGCTGTCCGGCCTCGCGACGCTCGACGAATCGCTGGAGCTCGAGGTCGAGCCCCTCCTTGCGCATGCGGAGGTCGATGTAGATGACGGCGACGAGCGCGGCCTGCACGACCGCCGTGATGGCGCCGATGAGCAGCGACAGCACAGTGGTGACCACCGTCGTGATGATCGTGATGGTGAGGTACGCGCCGGTCCCGGTGGGGTCGATCACGACCCCGAGCAGGGTGCCGACGATCGAGACCGGCTGCACGACGACCTGCGCGGCGAAGTTGAGGATCGCCCCGACGAGCAGGAGCACGCCGAACGTGCGCCAGAAGTACCCGTCGGTGAGCCGCCACGAGCGTGCCACGGCCTGGCGGATGCCCGCCTGCTCGAGCACGATGACGCTCGGCACGAGCGAGAGCTTGACGCCGATCCACGCACCCAGCACGGCGAGGCCGAGGCCGAGCAGCACCGCGATGACGATGCCGACGACGAGCCCGGTCGTCGAGACGGATGCCGCGAGCACGACGATGAGCACCAGGAACGCGACGCCGACGATGAGCGCGAGCCCGACGAGCAGCGTCCAGCCGATGAGGGGGCCGATGCGCTTCGCGGCCCGCTTCCACAGGGCCGCGAAGCCGAGGCGGTCGCCGACGGTGCCGGTCGCGACGTCGACGACCATGACGCCCTGGAGGAAGGCGCTCGCGACGAGCGAGATGCCGACGGGCACGAGGAAGAGCAGCAGCAGCGCGCCGACCGTGCCGGACGTGATGGCGTCGAGGTCGTCCGCCGTCGCGCCCTCGACGCGCGAGAACGTGTAGAGGAAGAAGGGGACGAACACGGCGGCCGTCGCGACCACCGACACGAGCTGGACGACGAGGCCGCTGCCGAACGTGGCGGCCGGGTTGCGTCGCAGGGTGCGGAACGGCGCCCAAAGCAGCGTGCCGAACCCGAGCGGGCGGAGCGGGAGCAGGCCCGGCTTGGGCGGCGGCGTCCACCCGCCGGGCGCGGTGGGAGGGTACGTGCCGGGTGCGGCATACGACGGCTCCGCGTAGGCGGGCTGCCCGTAGGCGGGCTGGCCGTAGGCGGGCTGGGCCGGGGCCGGCGGCGGCGGATACCCGGGCTGTCCGTACGCCGGCTGGCCGGCGGGCGGCGGGTATGCGGGCGGAACGGGCGGCGGGTAGGCGGGCGGAACGGGCGGCGGGTACGCGGGCGGAACAGGCGGCGGCGGCGGTGCCGCGGCAGGGCCGGACGGAGGCGCGGGCGGCCCGGATGCGTCGTCGGGCGCGGGCTCAGCGGCATCCGATTCGTTCGAGGGCCGCGCCGGTGCGCCGGGTGCCTGCCAATCGTGATCGGACACCTGCATGCGCTCCTTCCGGCGGGGTGTCCCCATGCTCGCATATTTCCCGTCGGCGGGGGCCGTCGGGCGGCGCCGCGACCCGCTGCGAGGCGGGTTCGGCGCGCAGGCGGCGTCCAGCGCGCTTCCGGGCGACTCACGGCCTGGAGCGGATACAGTGGAGCCACCAGCGGCCTGCCCTCGCGGGCCCAGACGGAGACCGGACGGATGACCCCACGCGTACTCGTCGTCGACGACGACACGGCCCTCGCGGAGATGATCGGCATCGTGCTGCGCACGGAGGGCTTCGAACCCGTGTTCTGCGCCGACGGTACCGGTGCGCTCGCGGCGTTCCGCGAGTCGAAGCCCGACCTCGTGCTGCTCGACCTCATGCTGCCCGGCATCGACGGCATCGAGGTGTGCGGTCGCATCCGCTCGGAGTCCGGCACGCCGATCATCATGCTCACGGCGAAGTCCGACACGGCCGACGTGGTCAAGGGCCTCGAGTCCGGCGCCGACGACTACATGGTGAAGCCGTTCAACCCGAAGGAGCTCGTCGCCCGCATCCGCACGCGCCTGCGGCCGGCGCCCGAGCCGGTCGTGGAGACGCTCGCCGTCGGCGACCTCACGATCGACGCGGCCGGGCACGAGGTGCGCCGCGGCGACGAGCGCATCAACCTCACGCCGCTCGAGTTCGACCTCCTCCTCACCCTCGCGTCGAAGCCGCAGCAGGTCTTCACGCGCGAGATGCTCCTCGAGCAGGTCTGGGGGTACCACTACAAGGCCGACACCCGGCTCGTGAACGTGCACGTGCAGCGGCTCCGCGCGAAGGTCGAGCACGACCCCGACAATCCGCGCATCGTCATGACCGTGCGCGGCGTCGGCTACCGGGCCGGCGCGACGACGTAGGCCGGTCGGGATGTCTGCGGCCGACACCTCCAAACTCCTCGCCGCGGGCCCGTGGCGGGAGGTGCCGCGTCGCCTCGCCGCACTCTGGCGGCGCTCGCTGCAGTTCCGCACGGTCATCATCACGCTCGGCCTGTCGGGGCTCGCGATCCTCGTGATCGGCCTCTACATCTCGTTCAGCGTGGCCTCGAACCTGTTCCAGGCGCAGCGCGAGAGCGTGCTCGAGGCCTCGAACAACGCCACCGCCGCTGCGCAGAGCATCCTCGACTCGTCGGCTGCCGCGGACCGGGCGTCGCTGCAGTCCCTCATGGGGGACGCGGTCTCGACGATCACGAGCATCTCGGGGAGCTCGGACTACGCCATCTTCCGCGCGCCGGGCCAGGCCGTGAACACGAACGCACCGCCCGACCAGCTCAGCCGCGGGCTCGGCGGCGTCATCACGCCCGAGCTCCGCCAGCAGGTGCAGGACAATCCCGGCGGGCAGTACTGGCAGTCGGTCGCGCTCACGAACGCCGACGGCGGCACCGACCCCGGCATCGTCGTCGGCAGCACGCTCAACGTGCCGGCCGCCGGTCGCTACGAGCTGTACCTCGGCTACAACCTGGCCGAGGCCGAGGAGACGCTCGCCTTCATGCAGGTCACCGGGATCGTGGGCGCCGCCGCGCTGCTCGCGCTGCTCAGCGCCATCACGCTCGTCGTCGTGCGCGGCGTCATCGAGCCGATCCGGGAGACGGCCGCGACGAGCCGGCGGCTCGCGGCCGGCGACCTCGGCGTGCGCATGCCCGAGCGCGGGGAGGACGAGCTGGCGACCCTCGCCGCCTCGTTCAACGGCATGGCCGACAGCCTGCAGGCGCGCATCCGGGAGCTCGCCGAGCTCTCGGTCATGCAGCAGCGCTTCGTGTCCGACGTGTCGCACGAGCTGCGCACCCCGCTCACCACGATCCGCCTCGCGGGCGACGTGCTCTACGGGCAGCGCGAGGACTTCCCCGGGCCGACCTCCCGCACGGTCGAGCTCCTGCACACGCAGACCGACCGGTTCGAGCGTCTCCTCGCCGACCTGCTCGAGATCAGCCGCTACGACGCCGGCAGCGTGACGCTCGCGACCGAGCCGACGAACCTCGTGCACCTCGCGGGCGACGCGATCGAGTCGATGCACGAGCTCGCGTTCGAGCACGGCAGCGAGCTGCGGCTGATCGCGCCCGGCGGGCACCTCGATGCCGACGTCGATCCGCGCCGCATCAAGCGGATCGTGCGCAACCTCATCGGCAACGCCATCGAGCACGGCGAGGGCCGGCCGATCGTCGTCGCCGTCGACAGCAACGAGACGGCCATCGCGCTCTCGGTGCGCGACTACGGCATGGGCATGACCGAGGAGGAGGCGGCGCGGGTCTTCGACCGGTTCTGGCGCGCCGACCCGAGCCGCACCCGCACGATCGGGGGCACCGGCCTCGGACTCGCGATCTCGCTCGAGGACGCGGTCGCGCACGGCGGCAGCCTCGACGTCTGGTCGAAGCCCGGACAGGGCACCGTGTTCCGCCTCACGCTGCCGCGCACGCCGGATGCCGCGACGGTCGTGTCACCGCTGCCGCTCGAGCCCGACGATCCCGCCGCCGCCGGGCCGCCGCCCACGGGCGCGACCGGCGCGATCGAGGCCGAGCTCGCCGAGCGGGAGGTGCACGATGCGTAGGGCATTCGTCGCGGCATCCGTGGCCGTCATCGCACTGCTGCTGTCGGGCTGCGCCTCGATCCCGAGCTCGGGGCCGGTGCAGGCGGGTGATCCGCAGCCCGCCGACGCCGCCAACGACGTCGACATCCTGGTGCCGGGACCCGCGGCAGGCGCCAGCCAGCGGGACATCCTCGAGGGCTTCATCACCGCGGCGCTGAGCCCGCGCAACAACTACCAGGTCGCGCGCGAGTTCCTCACCACGGAGTTCGCCGACGAGTGGCAGGCCGACGCCGGGGCGACGATCGACGTCCTCGCCGACCGGGAGCTCGTCACCGTCGACGACACGACCATGCGCGTCGACGCGACCCCCGCGGCCGCGCTGCTCGAGAACGGGCAGTACGAGGAACCCGACGTGCGCACGCCCATCCCGCTCGACTACCGGTTCGAGCAGGTCGACGGCGAGTGGCGCATCTCGAGCGCGCCGACCGGGATCCTCATCGACCAGATCGGGTTCACGCAGGTGTTCCGCGAGTACCCGCTCTACTTCCTGGATCCGACGTTCGCGTACTTCGTGCCCGACGTGCGCTGGTTCTCGGGGCCCGAGTCGGCGCAGACGAGCATCGTGCAGGCGATCCTCGCCGGGCCCGCGGAGTGGCTCTCGCCCGGCGTCGTCTCCGCCTTCCCCGAGGGCGTGGAGCTCGACCCCGCCGCCGTGACGGTGTCGGGCGGCGTCGCGAGCGTCTCGCTCGTCGGCGCGGCGTTCGAGGACCTGTCGACCGTGCAGCGCATGGAGGCGCAGCTCGACGCCAGCCTCGTCGGCGTGCGCAACATCGACTCGGTCGCGCTCACGCTGAACGGCGTGGATCCGGCCGCCCCGCCGCTCACGCCCGAGCCCGTGCGGAACCCACGTGTCGACCCGCGGAGCGTCGTCTACGACGGCGAGACGTTCGGGTACCTCGCGACCTCGGGCGAGGGGGTCGACCCCATCGCGGGCATCTCCGACCAGGTCGCATCGCTGAGCCCGACCGGCGCATCGCTCGGGCTCGACGCCGAGGCGGCCGCCGTGCGGAACGCCGACGGTGTCTGGGTGGTGCGCTCCGGCGAGGAGGCCGTGCTGCTCGACCCTCGCGAGGGCCTCGTCACGCCCGCGATCGACGGGCAGGGCGTGGTCTGGTCCGTGCCCGCGAACCTGCCCGACCAGCTCGTGTGGTTCGCACCCGACGGCACCTCCGAGCAGGTCCCGGCGCCGTGGACGGGCTCCTCGATCACCGCGATCGAGGTCTCGCGCGACTCGACGCGCATGGCGGCGCTGCTCTCGGAGGGCGGACGCACGCACTTCGTCGTCGCCTCGATCGAGCGCGCCCGCGACGGCAAGCCGGTGGGGCTCGGCCCGACCGTGCTCGAGCTCGCCGACGTCGCCGGCACGCCACTCGACGTGGCCTGGCTCGACTCCCGCAGCGTCGCCTCGATCACCGGACTCGACGGCGGCGCCACGCGCATCGTCACGCAGGAGCTCGGCGGCTTCGCCCGCGACCGCGACGGCCCCCCGAGCGGCGTGCTCATCGACGGCGGCAACAACGACTTGCGCGTGCTCACGGCGGCGGGCGACCTCGACGTGGCGAGCGGCGTGGGCTGGCAGGTGCGCGCGGGCGGCATCCGGTTCATCGCGTCGCAGCAGCCCGGCTGACGCGCGGCCGTCGGCGGCCGGCGGCCCGCTCTCGTCCTCCCCAGCGCTGCGACGTGGGTCGGCCGGATGCCGCGAGGCGGCGTCGGGCGCGGGCTGCGGCGCCGTTCGCGAGGCTGGTCGCATGTCCGCGCTCGCGTCCGTCCGCCGCTCCGTCCTCGACGCGCTCGCGCTGCTCGTGCCGGTCGCCTGCGCCGGATGCGGCGACCCCGACCGCTCCGTGTGCGCCGCCTGCGTCGCCGACTTGCGGCCCGCGCCACGGCTCGCGCACCGCGACGCCGTGTCCGCCTGGGCTGCCCTCGACTACGCCGGCGCGGCGGCGGCGGTGATCGGCGCGTACAAGGACGGCGCCCGGACGGATGCCGCCGCGCCGCTCGCCGCAGCCCTCGCCGCGTCGATCGCCGCCGCGCTCGGCGCGCTGCCGTCGGGCTCCGTCGAGGTGTGCACCGTGCCCTCGACGCGTGCCGCGATGCGACGTCGAGGGTACGCGCCCGTCGACGCGCTGCTCGTCCGCTGCGGCATCCGACCGTCGCACGTGCTGCGGCCGGCCCGCGCCCGCGACGACCAGGCCGGACTCGGCGCCGACGCCCGCCGGCTCAACGCGCACGGCGCGCTGGTCGCCCGCGCGGACCTCCGCGGGCGGCGCTTCCTCCTCGTCGACGACATCCTCACGACCGGCGCCACGCTCGCCGAGGCGGCCCGCGCGGTGACGGCCGCGGGCGGATCCGTGGCGTCCGCAGCGGTGCTCGCGCAGACCCCGCTGCGACATCCGGGACGCTTGGTCGCTTCTCGCGACGCACTCCGTGACATCGCGAGCGAGTCCGGCTACGGTGGCAGGACAGGCGTGGTCGATCCACCCTTCAGATCCGGGTGACACGCCGGTGGATGGAGGTCGTCATGGAACTGAACATCGTTGGACGAAACCTGGGAATCACCGATCGATTCCGCGCCTACGCAGCGGAGAAGGCCGAGAAGGTGACCAATCTCGCCGAACGGGCGATCTCCCTCGACGTCAAGCTGAGTCGTCACAACGAGAAGAACGGCAACACCGGGCTCGACCGCGTCGAGCTCACCCTGGTCGGCAAGGGGCCCGTCGTACGGGCGGAAGCCGACGGATCCGACAAGTACGCCGCGTTCGACGTCGCCCTCGGCCGACTGCTCGAGCGCATCCGCCGCGCCAAGGACCGCCGCAAGGTCCACCGCGGCCAGCGCCGGCCCACCTCGCTCCGCGAGGCGACCGACATCGGCTTCGCCGAGGTCGGCGTGCAGGCCGCAGCGCCCGAGGTGCTCGAACAGGTGCGCACGGGCAGCATTCCGATCGTCGAGGAACAGCCTCAGGCGACCGAGGAGGACGACGTCTACTGCCCGGTGGTCATCCGCCGCAAGGTCTTCGCGTCCACCCCCATGACCGTCGACGACGCGCTCTACTTCATGGAGCTCGTCGGCCACGACTTCTACCTCTTCGTCGACTCCGAGACGGGCCGGCCCAGCGTCGTCTACCGCCGCAAGGGCTGGGACTACGGCCTGATCGGCATCGACGACCGCGCGGACGTCCCGTCCGACGCATCCGTCGACGAGTACGAGCGCGCCACGGCCTGACACCGGGCGCCGTCGCGGGCCGGACGCGAGCCGAGGGCTCGCCTCCGGCCCGCTCCATGTGCAGCCGGCTCCCCGTCGGCACCCAGCCTGCGGCCCGCTAGCATGGCTATGATGACCGTCTGCACGGCGGTGACGGGCGCGCCCTGCCGTTCCGAACGAGGGACGCGGCGCCCGACGACTACAGGAGACAATTCGTGGCTTCGATTCTGGAAAAGGTCCTGCGCGTCGGCGAGGGCCGAACCCTCCGACGACTCGAGAACTACGCAGCGGCGATCAACGCGCTCGAAGACGACTTCCAGGCCCTCAGCGACGAGGAGCTGAAGCACGAGACGGTCGAGCTCCGCGAACGATACGGCAACGGCGAGTCCCTCGACGACCTGCTGCCCGAGGCGTTCGCGGCCGTCCGCGAGGCGAGCCGTCGCACGCTCGGCCTGCGCCACTTCGACGTCCAGCTCATGGGCGGGGCGGCGCTGCACCTCGGCAACATCGCGGAGATGAAGACCGGTGAGGGCAAGACCCTGGTCGCCACGACGGCGGCCTACCTCAACGCGCTGACCAGCCGCGGCGTCCACGTCGTCACGGTCAACGACTTCCTCGCGAGCTACCAGTCCGAGCTCATGGGCCGCGTGTTCCGCGCGCTCGGCATGACCACCGGATGCATCGTGGCCGGCCAGACGCCGGCCGTGCGCCGCGAGCAGTACGCGGCCGACATCACCTACGGCACGAACAACGAGTTCGGCTTCGACTACCTGCGCGACAACATGGCGTGGCAGGCGGCCGACATGGTGCAGCGCGGCCACCACTTCGCCATCGTCGACGAGGTCGACTCGATCCTCATCGACGAGGCCCGCACGCCGCTCATCATCTCGGGCCCCGCCTCCGGCGAGGCGAACCGCTGGTTCACCGAGTTCGCGCGCCTCGCGCAGCGCCTCGTGCCCGGCGACGACTACGAGGTCGACGAGAAGAAGCGCACCGTCGGCGTGCTCGAGCCCGGCATCGAGAAGGTCGAGGACTACCTCGGCATCGAGAACCTCTACGAGTCGGCGAACACCCCGCTCATCTCGTTCCTCAACAATTCGATCAAGGCAAAGGCGCTCTTCAAGCGCGACAAGGACTACGTCGTGATGAACGGCGAGGTGCTCATCGTCGACGAGCACACGGGCCGCATCCTCGTCGGTCGCCGCTACAACGAGGGCATCCACCAGGCGATCGAGGCGAAGGAGGGCGTGCAGGTCAAGGCCGAGAACCAGACCCTCGCCACCGTGACGCTGCAGAACTACTTCCGCCTCTACGAGAAGCTCTCGGGCATGACCGGTACCGCCGAGACCGAGGCCGCCGAGTTCATGTCGACCTACAAGCTCGGCGTGGTGCCGATCCCCACCAACAAGCCGATGGTTCGCATGGACCAGCCCGACCTCGTCTACAAGAACGAGGAGGCCAAGTTCGCGCAGGTCGTCGAGGACATCGTCGGCCGGCACCAGAAGGGCCAGCCCGTGCTCGTCGGCACGACGAGCGTCGAGAAGAGCGAGTACCTCTCGCGGCTCCTCGCGAAGAAGGGCGTGCGCCACGAGGTGCTGAACGCCAAGAACCACGCGCGCGAGGCCGCGATCGTGGCGCAGGCCGGACGCCTGGGCGCGGTCACCGTTGCCACCAACATGGCCGGCCGCGGCACCGACATCATGCTCGGCGGCAACGCCGAGTTCATGGCCGTGCAGCAGATGCACGAGCGCGGCCTCAGCCCGGTCGACACCCCCGACGAGTACGAGGCGGCCTGGGACGGCGTCTTCGACGGCGTCAAGGCCGAGGTCGCGACCGAGGCCGACAAGGTCATCGGCGCGGGCGGGCTCTACGTGCTCGGCACCGAGCGCCACGAGTCGCGCCGCATCGACAACCAGCTCCGTGGTCGCTCCGGCCGCCAGGGCGACCCGGGCGAGAGCCGGTTCTACCTGTCGCTGACCGACGACCTCATGCGCCTGTTCAACGCCGGCGCCGCCGAGAGCCTGATGTCGCGCGGCGTGCCCGACGACGTGGCGATCGAGTCGAAGGTGGTCACCCGCGCCATCCGCTCGGCCCAGTCGCAGGTCGAGGCGCGCAACGCCGAGATCCGCAAGAACGTGCTGAAGTACGACGACGTCCTCAACCGCCAGCGCGAGGCGATCTACTCCGACCGCCGGCACATCCTCGAGGGCGACGACCTGCACGAGCGCACGCAGAACTTCCTCGAGAACGTCATCGACGAGGTGCTCGACCAGCACACCGCCGACGGCAACCCCGACGAGTGGGACTTCGACGCGCTCTGGACCGAGCTGAAGACGCTCTACCCGATCGGCATCACGATCGACGAGGTCGTCGCCGAGGCGGGGGAGAAGGGCCGGCTCAACCGGGAGTTCATCCGCCGCGAGATCCTCTCCGACGCGAAGCTCGCCTACCGGCGCCGTGAGGAGCAGCTCGGCAGCCCCGCGATGCGCGAGCTCGAGCGCCGCGTGGTGCTCTCGGTGATCGACCGCCGCTGGCGCGACCACCTCTACGAGATGGACTACCTGAAGGACGGCATCGGACTGCGGGCCATGGCCCAGCGCGACCCGCTCGTGGAGTACCAGCGCGAGGGCTACGCGATGTTCCAGCAGATGATGGGCTCGATCCGCGAGGAGACCGTCGGCTTCCTGTTCAACCTCGAGGTCGAGGTCGCAGCCCAGGGCGCGACCGGCGCGACGATCGAGGCGAAGGGCCTCGGCCGCCAGGGCGCCTCGGACGACAAGCTGAGCTACTCCGCGCCGAGCGACTCGGGCGGCGTCGAGGTGCGCAACCAGCGCGGCCAGGTGCAGCAGGCGGCGACGCAGCGCGCCCGTCGCGCGGTCGCGCAGGCGCAGGCGCCCCAGGCCGAGCCGTCGCGCGGGGCCTTCGGCCAGCGCACCGACGCCGGTGGCGGGGAGCTCCAGCCGCAGAACCGCGCCGAGCGTCGCGCCCAGGACCGCAAGGGCCACTGAGCTCGAACGGATGCGCCGCGCCCCGTGTTGGGGCCCGGCGCATCCCGTCGTTCGTGCGCCGGGCGGGATCGGCGCACGGCGAAGACCCGCTAGAGGACGCTGATGGCGCTGGCGCGCCAGCGCTGGTCGAGGCCCTCGAGTCGGATGGCGACCGCGCGCGACCGCGCTCGCTGGTGCACCATCACCACGGCCTCGACCACGCCGTCGGCGGGTTCGCAGGTGCGCACCCGCCCGACGGTGAACGCCGGACGCTGCGGCGCCTGCCCCTTCACGCGGCGGGCGCGGGCGGCGAGCACGACGCGCTTCGACAGGTTGCGGTAGACGTCGTCGTTGACCCAGCGCGCGAGCTGCTCGAGGTCGCGCGCACCGGCGAGCGCCTCGATGACGCAGTGCGTGAGGCTGCGAAGCAGCTGCTCGGGATCGGGGAGGTCGGTACGGCGAGCGGGCTGACGTCCGAAGTACTCGTCGTCATCGTCGAGGAACTGGCGGGCAGAACCTCGCGCCGGGGCGTGGCCGGCGGCAGGGCGTGCGGTCATCTCGGCTCCATGAGGGGGTGGCCACGGCCTCGCGGCCGACGACAGGATCACCCCCGATCGGGGGTGTTCGAGGGATCCTGACTGAACCGTATTGATCGGCCCCGAGGCGTGTCAAGGAAATTCCCCGACTGTGGACAACCGAGGGCCGGTTCGGTCGCCGGGGGTAACGTTCGTGCATGCGCTGGGACCTGCTGTTCGACGACCTCGAGTCCCAGCTCGACCAGGAGCAGCGCGACGAGGAGCGGGCGCTGGCGCTCGAGGAGGAGCGCCTGCGGCTCGCGCGGCTGACGCTCCGCGATCGCCTGACGGCACTGGCGCGCGGCGACGACGGCGGTCCGATCGCGATCCGCGTCGAGCTGCACGGCGGCGCGGAGCTCGAGCTCCGGCCGCTCGCGTTCGGGCGCGACTGGATGAGCGCGACGGTCGTGGAGGCCGGTCGCGGGCCCGGCCAGTGCCTGATCCCGCTGGGCGCGATCGCCGCCGTGCTCCCGACGCGTGCGCAGGTCCTCGCGAGCCTCGAGGCCGGCGCCGAGGGGTCGGGTCGCCCGTCCGAGCGCATCGGACTGCCGTTCGTGCTGCGCGACCTGTGTCGGCGCCGCACGCCCGTGCACGTCACGACGCACGACGGTCGCGTGCACGGGACGATCGATCGCGTCGCGCGCGATCACCTCGACCTCGCGGTGCACGAACCGGGGACCGCACGACGGGACCGCGACATCCGCGGCATCCGCATCGTGCCGATCGCGCGGATCGTGCTCGTCGCGTTCGACTCGGCGTCCTAGTCGACCGGGCGGAGGCGCGCGGTGCGCGCACCCGAGAGCTCGACGATGTTCGCGAACTCGCCCTGCTGCCAGGCGGAGTGCCGGCGCGTGAGCTCGTACTGCTCCTCGATCCACACCTCGAGCTGCGTGCGCTCGATGCGCCACGGACCCGAACTGCCCACGCGGATGGCCGGAAGCTCGCCGGAGCGGATCAGCTCGTCGACGGCCGCGACGTCGACGGCGAGGATCTCCGCCGCGTCGGCGACGGTGAGGAACCGGCCGATCTGGTCGCCCGAACCTGGAGCGGTCATGCATCCAGTATCGACCCGACGCCCTCGGGCGGATGCCGGTGTGGATAACTTCGCGGCGTCCTCTCGGATTCACGCCACCATGAATTCCGGCGCGAGAGCGCCCCGACCGGAAGGATCACGATGCCCCGTCGACCGGAACGCTCGGAGCGCGGCGCGCTCCGGCTCGACCCGCGCCTCGTCATCGGCGTGGTGCTCGTCGCCGCGTCGACCACGGGCGTGTGGGCGCTCGTGAACGGGCTCGACGACTCGATCGACGTGTACGCGGTGCGCGACACCACCATGCCAGGCACGCGCATCACGGTCGACGACCTCGCGGTCGAGTCCGTCCGGCTCGGGCACCTCGCCGAGGCGTACCTCGTGCCGGGCGACGTGCCCGACGACGGCCTCGTCGTGGTCAGGACGATCGAGTCGGGGGAGCTGGTGCCCACGACCGCGGTCGACGACGCCGACCGCACGGGGCTCGCCACCGTGGTCGTGCCGAGCCGCAGCTCGCTCCCGGGCGGGCTCGGCGCCGGCTCCACGGTCGACGTCTGGTCGGCACGGCTCGTCGAGCGCGGCGAGTACGAGCCACCCGCCGTGCTCGTCGCGGCGGCCGAGATCGCGGCGATCCAGGAGCCCGAGGGCATGGTCGAGACGGGCGGTCCGGCCGTGGAGCTCCTCGTGCCGCGCGAGAAGGTCGCCGCCCTGCTCGAGGCGCTCGCCGCGGGCGACGCCATCGACCTCGTGCCCGCCCGGCCGAGCGGCCGCTGATGGCACGGCTCGCGCTGGCCCTCGACCCGGCGACCGAGGATCGCCTGCTCGCCGACGTCGTCGAGCACGGCCACACCGTCGTCGCCCGACTCGTGGGCTGGCGCGACCTCGTCGAGAGCCTCGACGTGCTCGCCCCCGAGGTCGTGCTGGTGGGGGCCGCGCGCGTGAGCCTGAGCGCCGACCTGCTGGCCGCGTGCGACGAACGCGGCATCCGCATCGTCGCCCTGGCCGCGACCGACGGGGAACGCGCCCACGCCGCCCAGCTGGGGCTGCACGAGGTCCTCGACCGCTCCGCCGACTGGCGCGAGATCGAGGAGCTCGTGAGCGGCGGCGTGCCCGTGCCCTCGCGGCTCGGCGACGCACGCCGCGCCCCGCGTCGCACCGGAGAGGTGGTCGCCGTGTGGGGCCCGGCTGGTGCACCCGGCCGCACCACGATCGCCGTCAACCTCGCCGCCGAGATCGCCGCAGCCGGTCACTCGGTCGCGCTCGTCGACGCCGATCCCTACGGGGGCACCGTGGCGCCGTCGCTCGGCCTGCTCGACGAGGCGCCCGGGTTCGCCTCCGCCTGCCGGCTCGCGAGCGGCGACGCGCTCGACCGCACGGAGCTCGAGCGCATCGCCCAACGCCACTCCGCGCCGCGCGGCTCGTTCGACGTGTTCACCGGGCTCGTCGGTCCGAGCCGCTGGCCCGAGCTGGCGCACGACCGCGTGACCGCCGCGCTGCAGGCCATCGCCGCCCGATCCGAGTTCGTCGTCGTCGACACGGGGTTCAGCCTCGAGCGAGACGAGGAGCTCACGAGCGACCAGTTCGCGCCACGGCGCAATGCGGCCACGTTCGCCGCGCTCGGCGCCGCCGACCGGGTCGCCGCGGTCGGACTCGCCGACCCGGTCGGCCTGTCCCGCCTCTTGCGCGGCCACGGCGACCTCGTCGAGGTCGTCGAGCCCGACCGCATCGACGTGATCGTCAACCGCGTGCGCTCGGCCGCCCTCGGCATCGATGCGCACGCGCAGGTGCGCCAGACGCTGCGCCGGTTCGCGGGCATCGCCGACGCCACACTGCTGCCGCACGACGGCCGGGCGACGGATGCCGCGATCCTCACCGCGCGCACCCTGCGCGACTCGGCGCCCCGCAGTCCGCTGCGCACCGCGCTGCGCGAGTACGCGCTGGACCGCATCGTGCCCGTCCCCGAACCCGTGAAGCGGCGCGGATTCGGGTTCGCTCCGGCCCGTCGCGCCGTCGCCGGCTGAGCGCCGTCACCCGGCAGGACGCACGGGGGCCACGCACTACGCTGGGTCTGTGTCGACCCTCAGTGAACTCGTCCTCGCCCAGGGCCGCAGCAGTCAGGCAGACGTCGACTGGCTGCACATGCTCGTCGGCGACCTGCAGCTGCTCGCCGACCTCGCCTTCGCCGACATCGTGCTGTGGGTGCCGTCGGGCGACGACGACTTCGTGGCGGTCGCGCACGCGCGGCCGTCGAGCGCGGCGACGCTCTTCTATCGGGACTTCGTGGGCCAGCCGATCAAGTCGCAGTGGCGCGACCTCGTCACGCAGGCGTTCGAGACGGCGGCCATCGTCGACTCCTCCGCGCCCGACTGGTACGAGGAGATGCCGACGCGCGTCCGCGCCGTGCCCGTGATGCGCCGCCTCTCGGCGACGGGCACCGAGCTCGCCCCCGAGCCCGTCGCCGTCATCACCCGGCACACCAACCTCGGCGCGACCCGCACGCCGAGCCGGCAGGAGCTGACGTTCAACGAGTGCGCCGAGGAGCTCTTCCAGATGATCGCGTCGGGGGACTTCCCCGACCTCGGCGCGCCCACCGGACCCCGTCGCGGCGCGCCGCGCGCGTCCGACGGCCTCATCCGCCTCGACGTCGACGGCACCACCACCTTCGCCAGCCCGAACGCCCTCTCGGCGTTCAACCGCATGGGCTTCGACGACGAGCTCGAGGGCGAGTCGCTCGCCGAGGTCACCACGCGGCTGCTCAGCGGCAAGCTCGTGGTCGACGAGTCGCTGCCGCTCGTCGTGACCGGACGGGCCCCATGGCGCACCGACGTCGAGTCGCGCGGGGTCACCGTGTCGCTCCGGGCGATCCCGATCCGGCGCCGCGGCGAGCGGATCGGCGCCATCGTCCTCAGCCGCGACGTCACCGAGCTCCGCCACCAGGAGCAGGAGCTCATCACGAAGGACGCGACGATCCGCGAGATCCACCACCGCGTCAAGAACAACCTCCAGACGGTCGCGTCGCTCCTGCGCATCCAGGCGCGTCGCACCCACTCCGACGAGGCGCGCGACGCACTCACGCAGGCGATGCGTCGTGTCGGCGCAATCGCGGTCGTGCACGACACCCTCTCCGAGGGCCTCACGCAGAACGTCGACTTCGACCAGGTGTTCGACCGGGCGCTGCTCCTCGTCGCCGAGGTCGCCTCGGCGCACAACACGACGGCGCACCCGAAGCGCTCGGGCTCATTCGGCGTGCTGCCGAGCGAGTACGCGACGCCGCTCGCCCTCGCGCTCACCGAGCTCGTGACGAACGCGGTCGAGCACGGCCTCGCCGGTCAGGAGGGTGACGTCGAGATCACCGCGGACCGCTCGCCGACCATGCTCACCGTCCAGGTCCGCGACACCGGCTCGGGCCTGCCCGAGGGCAAGGTCGGCGAGGGCCTCGGCACCCAGATCGTGCGCACCCTGATCCAGGGCGAACTCGGCGGCACGATCGACTGGCACACGGTCGTCGGTCGCGGCACCGAGGTGACGATCGAGGTGCCGCTGCGGTGGATCACAGCGGAGTAGGGCTGGTGCGGCGGATGCCGCGCGGGCGTTGACGCCCGCCGGCGATCAGCCCGCCCGACGCGCGCGAGCCGCGCGGCGCTTCAGGGCGCGCCGCTCGTCCTCGCTGAGGCCGCCCCACACGCCCGAGTCCTGACCGGTCTCGAGGGCGTACTGGAGGCAGATCTCGGTGACGGTGCACCGGGCGCAGACAGCCTTCGCCTTCTCGATCTGGTCGACGGCGGGACCAGTGTTGCCGACCGGGAAGAAGAGTTCCGGGTCAGCGGTGAGGCAGGCGGCTTTGTCGCGCCAATCCATGGAGATGCTCCTTGTGTGTACTTCGTTCGCAGACGCGCACGATTGCGCGAAGCCCGGGTCGGGCTGTGCTGCAGGGGGAAAGGCCGAATCTCGGGAAGTAGGATCATGACTGATCGGCTCACGTCCCTGTGAGCATCAACTCGGCCTCATAAATGGTCGCATAGCGGAGAGATCGAATCAATAGTCGTGCTTGGGATAACGCTGTGAATGAGGACCGTCCTGAGGGAGACATGCCGCCCGCGGCATCCGCTTCGACCGGGGTGAAGGCGGCACTCGTGGTCGTCTCGGCGATCCTCGTGCTGGAGGCGCTGGCGCTCATCGCCGTGGTGATCTGGCTCGTCGTCGACCTGCTCGCGCTGCAGCCGTCGTCGTACGCCACGGCCATCGCGCTCATCGTGCTCGTGCTGATCGCCGCCGTCTGGGTCTCGGCGGTCGCACTCGGGTCACTGCGCCGTGCGCCGTGGACGCGGGCGGGCGCGATCGTCTGGCAGATCCTGCAGGTGTCGATCGCGGTCGGGGCGTTCCAGGGGCTGTTCGCCCGTCCCGACATCGGCTGGCTGCTGCTCGTCCCGGCGGTCGTCGTGGCGGGGCTCCTGCTCTGGACGCCGGTGCGGCTCGCCTACACGCGCTCCGAGCACGAGTCGGCGCCCGGCGCCGACTGAGGGTCGGGCACCGGGCGCCGAGGAGGAACGAGTGCGAGCCGTGCGGTGCTACAGCCCGAGCTCGCGGCGCACGCGCGCCACGTGGCCGGTCGCCTTGACGTTGTACCAGGCCTTCTCGAGGCGCCCGTCGGCGCCGACGACGAAGGTCGAGCGGATGCTGCCGACGACGATCTTGCCGTAGAGCGACTTCTCGCCCCAGACGCCGTAGCGCTGCTGCACGGCGAGGTCCTGGTCGGAGAGCAGCGTGTAGTTCAGGCGGTCGCGATCGGCGAACGTCTTGAGCTTGGCGACGTCGTCCTTCGAGACGCCGAGCACCCGAACGCCGGCGGAGGCGAACGAGTTGAGGTTGTCGCGGAAGTCGCACGCCTCGGTGGTGCAGCCCGGGGTCATCGCCTCGGGGTAGAAGTACAGCACCACGCGCGAGCCGCGCAGCGAGGAGAGGGTCACCGGGTTGTCGTCCTGGTCGTGGAGCGTGAAATCGGGAGCGAGGTCGCCGGGGGCGAGACGTGCTTCGGTCATCCGTCCATGCTAGGCAGCGAGCCTGAGTGCGACGTGCGACGGGTGCCCCCGGACGCCTCGGGCGCGCGGCATCCGCTGGTCAGGCGAACGTCGCGAGCAGCCGCTGGAGCGAGTCGAGACGCGCCCGCCCGGTCTCGCCGAGCTCCCCGGCCTCGACCGCCTCGATGATGGCGCAGTCGGGGGAGTCGGGCAGGTGGGTGCAGCCCCGCGGGCAGTCCTCGGCGATGCGTGCCAGGTCGGTGAAGGCGCCGAGGATGTTCGCCGGATCGACGTGCCCGAGGCCGAACGAGCGGACGCCGGGGGTGTCGACGACCCAGCCGGTGCCGCCGTCGCCCTCGATGCGGAGCGACACCGTCGACGAGGACGTGTGGCGCCCACGGCCGGTCACCTCGTTGACCCGCCCGATCGCCCGGTCGGCGCCGGGGACGAGCGCGTTGACGAGCGTCGACTTGCCGACGCCCGAGTGCCCGACGAACACCGTGCGGTGGTCGATCAGCGCGCGCGTGATCTCGTCGAGCGGCATGTGCTCGGTGCTCGAGCGGAATACGGGGAGGTCGAGGCCCGCGAAGTTCTCGAGGAACTCGGCCGGGTCGGCGAGGTCGGTCTTCGTGATGACGAGGAGCGGCTGGATTCCGGCGTCGAAGGCCGCGACGAGGTAGCGGTCGACGAGCCGGATGCGCGGCTCGGGATTCGCCGCGGCGACGACGATGAGCATCTGGTCGGCGTTCGCGACGATGATGCGCTCGACCTCGTCGGTGTCGTCGGCGCTGCGCCGGAGCAGGGTGGAGCGCTCGCCGACGCGCACGATTCGGGCGAGCGTGCCGGGCTCGCCACTGGCATCGCCGACGAGGTCGACGTGGTCGCCCGTGACCACCGACTTGCGGCGCAGCTCGCTCGCCCGGGCGGCGGTGATGGCGCGTTCGTCGGGTTCGCCCTCGTCGACGAGCACGGCGTAGCGCCCTCGGTCGACGCCGAGCACGGTTCCCGACACGGCGTCGGCGTGCTCGGGGCGCACCTTCGTGCGCGGCCGGCTGCCGCGGCGGTTGGGACGCACGCGCACGTCGGACTCGTCGTACTCGGGCTCGTCCTCGTCGTCGTCCGCGTCCCACCAGCTCATGCCAGCATCTGCTCCCAGAGTTTGGTGAACTGCGGCAGGGTCTTCGACGTGGAGCCGATGTCATCGACGACGACGCCGGGCACGGCGAGGCCGATGATCGCGCCGGTGGTGGCCATCCGGTGATCCGCGTAGGCGCGCCACGGCCCGCCCGTGAGCCCGACGGGCTCGATGCGCAGCCCGTCGTCGAGCTCGGTCACCCGGCCGCCCAGGCCGTTGAGCTCGGCCGCGAGGGCGGCGAGCCGGTCGGTCTCGTGGTGGCGGATGTGGCCGATCCCCGTGAACGTCGAGGGGCCGTCGGCGAACGCGGCCAGCGCGACGAGATTCGGCACGAGCTCGCCCGCCTCCGAGAGGTCGAGGTCGACGGCGCGGATGCCGCGACCGCCGTCGGCGGCCCGCTCGGGCGCGTGCACGGTGAGCCGGTCGTCGTCGAGCGAGACACGGGCGCCGAACCGGGGGAGGAGATCGGCCAGCTGCGCCCCGACCTGCGTGGTCTGCGCGGGCCAGCCCGTGATCGTGACGTGGCCGCCCGCGACGAGCGCGGCCACGAGGAAGGGTGCGGCGTTCGAGAGGTCGGGCTCGATCGCCACGTCGACGGCGGCGATGGGACCGGGCTCGACGACCCAACGACCCGGCTCGGGAGTCGCCACCTCGACGCCGCGGGCGCGGAGCGTCTCGATGGTCATCTCGATGTGCGGCATGCTGGGCAGCCGCTCGCCCGTGTGGCGGAGGTCGAGGCCGCGCTCGAAGCGCGCCGCCGAGAGGAGCAGGCCCGACACGAACTGGCTCGAGGCCGAGGCGTCGATGGCGAGCTCGCCGCCCTCGACCCGTCCGGTGCCGTGGACCGTGAAGGGGAGCGCGCCGCGCCCGTCGTCGTCGAGGTCGACGCCGAGCGCCTGCAGGCCCTGGATCGAGCCACCCATCGGGCGGCGCCGGGCGCCCTCGTCGCCGTCGAACGTCGTGGGGCCGAGCGCGAGCGCCGCGACCGGCGGGAGGAAGCGCATGACCGTTCCGGCCAGGCCGCAGTCGATCGTGGTGGAGCCGAGGAGCTCGTCGGCCGGGAGGACGCGGAGGTCGTCGCCGAATCCGCCGGTGCCCGGCATCCGCTCGAATCGCGTGCCCAGCGCACGCAGGCCCTCGACCATGAGCTCGCTGTCGCGCGACCAGAGCGGCGCGTGCAGCGTGGACGGGCCGTCGGCGAGGGCGGCGAGCACGAGCTCGCGGTTCGTGAGCGACTTCGAGCCCGGGATGGCCACGACCGACTCGAGCTGGGCCGTCGCGGTCGGCGCGAGCCATCCCGCGTCGGGCTCCTGCTGGCGGTTGTCGCCGTAGGGGTCGAACTCGGGTGCGGAATACCTCGAAATCTGCATCGGTTATCAACAGTAGCGTCCGAGACAGCAGAAGGAGTTGGTGCGCGTGGCGGTGGCGATGCTCGAGCGCCCGGCGGTCGTCGAGAGAGACGATCTAGTATGGCCGGTGATGACTGGCGACGAGATCGAGACCACGCCGGACGACGCGGCAACCCCTGACGAGGAGCGCAGCCTCGGTGAGCTCTTCGAGGAGCAGGCGCTGCCGTTCCTCGACCAGCTGTACGCCGCGGCCCTCCGCATGACCAAGAATCCCGCTGACGCGCAGGACCTGGTGCAGGAGACGTTCGTGAAGGCGTTCGCCGCGTTCGGGCAGTTCAAGCAGGGCACCAACCTCAAGGCGTGGCTGTACCGCATCCTCACGAACACCTTCATCAACAGCTACCGCAAGAAGCAGCGCGAGCCCTACCAGGGCACGATCGACGACCTCGAGGACTGGCAGCTCGGCGGCGCCGAGTCCACGACCGCGCGGTCGAGCCGCTCGGCCGAGGCCGAGGCGATCGACCACCTGCCCGACAGCGCCGTGAAGGACGCGCTGCAGGCGCTGCCCGAGGACTTCCGGCTCGCCGTGTACTTCGCCGACGTCGAGGGCTTCTCCTACCAGGAGATCGCCGACATGATGAACACCCCCATCGGGACCGTGATGAGCCGCCTGCACCGTGGCCGGCGGATGCTGCGCGAGTCCCTCGCCGACTACGCCAGCGAGCAGGGCTTCGCGGGCGCCACGGCGCAACCCACCACCAGGAGGCAGAGCATGCCCAGGAGCGCGAGATGACCGACTGCGGCTGTGAGAAGGCTCGGGCCGAGCTCGAGGAGTACCTGCACCACGAGCTGTGCCGTGAGGACGCCGCGGACATCCGCGAGCACATGGAGAACTGCGCCGACTGCCGGGGCGAGTACCGCGTCGGCATCGCGATCACCGAGGTCGTGCAGCGCGCCTGCAAGGAGAGCGCTCCCGAGCAGCTGCGCACCGTGGTGCTCGCGCGCATCCGCGACATCCAGTCGGAGCACGGCGTCCTCGTCGACTGACCGCCTGACCCCGCCGGGGCCGCGGCTTCCGCGCGCGACTCGTCGTCGCGACCCGTCGCGCGGTTCCGTCTTTCGGTGGAAGCGAGTGAGCCGCCGGCGGCCGTAACGTCGGTCGGGATGGAACCCTCGAACCGCTCGCGTCCCGAATCGACGCCCTCCCGCGTGCCCACCTGGCTGCGGGCCCTCATCCCCACCGTCCTCATCCTCGTCTGGTTCGGCGCGTTCGGCGCCGGCGGGGCCTCGTTCGGGGCGCTCAGCGACCTCGTCGAGAACGAGCAGGCGCAGTTCCTGCCGGCCGACGCCGAGTCCACGCGCGCGCTGGACCTCCAGTCGGAGTTCCGTTCGGAAGACGTGATCCCCGCGATCGTCGTGTACGAGCGCGACGGCGGCATCACGGCGGCCGACGAGCGTGCGATCGAGGCAGACGCGGCCGCGTTCCAGGACGTCGAGGGCGTCGTCGACGACGGCGTCTCCCCGCCGGTCGCCTCGGACGACGGCGAGGCCGTCGAGGTGTTCGTGCAGGTCGACGCCGCGGCCGAGACCGACGTCGTGGTCGGCGAGCTGCGCGACCGCGTCGCGGAGACCACGGGCGACGGACTGCAGGGTGCGGTCACCGGACCCGCGGGGTTCACCACCGACCTCGTCGCGGCGTTCGCGGGCATCGACGGGCTGCTGCTGATCGTGGCGTTCGCCGCCGTCTTCGTGATCCTCGTGATCGTCTACCGGTCGCCGCTCCTGCCGGTCATCGTGCTCGGAACGAGCCTGACCGCGCTGTGCGGCGCCGTGCTCGCGGTCGTCGCGCTCGCCCGCGCCGACCTGCTCGTCCTGAACGGGCAGACGCAGGGCATCCTGTTCATCCTCGTGATCGGCGCGGCCACGGACTACTCGCTGCTCTACATCGCCCGCTACCGCGAGGCGCTGCACGTGCACGAGCGCAAGTGGGATGCCACCTGGGCGGCGCTGCGCGGATCGTGGGAGCCCATCCTCGCGTCGGGCGGCACGGTCATCGCCGGACTGCTCATGCTGCTCGTCTCGGAGCTGACGAGCAACAAGATCCTCGGCCCCGTCTCGGCCATCGGCATCGTCTTCGCCCTGCTCGCCTCGCTCACGCTGCTGCCCGCGCTCATGCTGTGGGCCGGACGTGCGGCGTTCTGGCCGGTGCGGCCGCGGTTCGGCGCGCACGTCGAGTCCGACGACGTGGTCGGGCGTCGCGGAGTGTGGCCGAAGGTCGCGCGCCTCATCGCCCGCCGGCCCCGGGTCACGTGGATCGCGTCGACGCTGCTCCTGGCCGTCATGGCGATCGGGATGACCCAGCTGAAGGCCGATGGCGTGCCGTCGAGCGAGTTCGTTCTCGGCGAGTCGCAGGCCCGCGACGGCCAGGCCGTGCTGAGCGACCACTTCCCGGGCGGATCCGGCACTCCCGCAGTGGTGTTCGCGCCCGAGGGGGACCTCCAGGCCGTCGCCGACGTGCTGCTCGCCACCGACGGCGTCGAGTCCGTCGCCGTCGTGTCGGCCGACTCGCCGAGCGGCTCCCTCCCGGTGACCGGCGACGGCATCCAGCCGCTCGGACCTCCCGGCACTCCCGCAGGCGACCCCACCGTGGTCGACGGACGCGTGCAGCTCGACGCCACGCTCGCCGCCGCGAGCGACTCCGACGCGGCCGAGCAGGTCGTCGCCACCCTGCGCGCCGAGCTCGCCGACGTCTCGAGCGGCGATCCGGTGCTCGTCGGCGGCACGACGGCGGTGGCCCTCGACACGAAGGAGGCGTCGATCCGGGACCGGAACCTCATCATCCCGCTCGTGCTCGCGGTGATCCTCGTGATCCTCATGCTGCTGCTGCGCGCGATCGTCGCGCCGTTGCTGCTGATCGGCACCGTCGTGCTCTCGTTCGCCGCGGCGCTCGGCGTCTCGGCCCTCGTCTTCGACGGCATCTTCGGGTTCCCGGGCGCCGATCCCGTCGTGCCGCTGTTCGGCTTCGTCTTCCTCGTCGCGCTCGGCGTGGACTACAACATCTTCCTCATGACGCGCGTCCGCGAGGAGAGCGTGCGGCACGGCACGCGCGAGGGCGTGCTGCGCGGGCTCGTCGTGACGGGCGGCGTCATCACGTCGGCCGGCCTGGTGCTCGCCGCGACGTTCGCTGCGCTCGGGGTGCTGCCGATCCTGTTCCTCGCGCAGATCTCGTTCATCGTCGCGTTCGGCGTGCTGCTCGACACGTTCCTCGTGCGGTCGCTGCTCGTCCCGGCGCTCTCGTACGACCTCGGGCGTGCGATCTGGTGGCCGTCGCGGCTGTCCCGGTCGGGCGGCGCCGAGCCGTCGCGCGACGACGCGGCGGTCGCGGTCGAGTCCGAGGCCGGCGAGCCCGCCGAGCACCGCGAACCCGTGCACCGCGCCTGATCGGCCCGGGCGGCGCCCGGAGACGCGAAGAGCGGATGCCGCGAGGCATCCGCTCTTCGTCGTGCCAGGGGCGGCTACAGCTGGAGGGCGCGGCGCACCAGCTCGGCCTGCTGGGCCGCGTGGCGCTTGGCCGAACCGGTCGCCGGCGACGCTGCCGCCGGACGGGCGACGACCGAAACCGGACGCGGGCCGAGCTTGTTCGTCTCGATGATGAAGAACGGCCAGGCGCCCTGGTTCTCGGGCTCCTCCTGGGCCCACATGAGCTCGGCGTTCGGGTACGAGTCCGCGATCGCCTTCAGCTCACGACCCGGCAGCGGGTAGAACTGCTCGAGGCGCACGACCGCGACCTCGGGGTCGGGGTTCCGCTCGAGCTCGGCGATCAGGTCGTAGTAGAACTTGCCCGAGAGGAACACGACGCGCTTGACGGCGGCCTTGTCCGTGATCCGGGCGTCGTCGATGACCGGCTCGAACCGGCCGCTCGTGAAGTCGGACACCTCGCTCGTCGCGCCGCGCAGGCGCAGCATCGCCTTCGGCGTGAACACCACGAGCGGGCGGCGTGGCCGAGCGTACGCCTGCCGGCGCAGCAGGTGGAAGTACGACGCCGGCGTCGACGGCCGGGCGACGGTCATGTTGTCCTCGGCGCAGAGCTGCAGGTACCGCTCGATGCGGGCGCTCGAGTGGTCGGGACCCTGGCCCTCGTAGCCGTGGGGGAGCAGCAGCGCCACGCTGGAGCGCTGGCCCCACTTCTGCTCGGCCGACGAGATGAACTCGTCGATGATGACCTGCGCGCCGTTGGCGAAGTCGCCGAACTGCGCCTCCCACATGACGAGCGCGTCGGCCCGCTCGACGGAGTAGCCGTACTCGAAGCCCATCGCGGCGTACTCGCTGAGGAGCGAGTCGTAGATCCAGAACTTCGCCTGGTTCTCGGACAGGTTCTGCAGCGGCAGCCACTCCTGGCCGTTCATGCGATCGTGCAGCACGGCGTGGCGCTGGACGAACGTGCCGCGGCGGGCGTCCTGGCCGGCGAGGCGCACGGGCGTGCCCTCGAGCAGGAGCGAGCCGAGGGCGAGCAGCTCGCCGAAGCCCCAGTCGATCTTGCCGTTGCGGCTCATGTCGAGGCGCTTGGTGAGCAGCTGCTGGATCTTCGGGTGCACCGTGAACCCGGCGGGCTTGTTGTCGAAGGCGTCGCCGATCGCGTGCACCACCTCGAGCGAGACGCCCGTGGTCTCGAGCTCGCCGGAGGCGGGCTCGGGCTCGCGGGTCGACTCGGTCGCGCCGATGATCGGGATCGCCCCGGTCTGCGCGGCGTGCGTCTCGGCGAAGGCGCGCTCCATGCGGTCCTGGAAGTCGCGGTGCGCCTCCTCGTACTCCTCCTCGGTGATGTCACCGCGGCCGACGAGGGCCTCGGTGTACAGCTTGCGCACGGAGCGCTTCGCCTCGATGAGGTTGTACATGAGCGGCTGCGTCATCGACGGGTCGTCGCCCTCGTTGTGGCCGCGGCGGCGATAGCAGACGAGGTCGACGACGACGTCGCGCTTGAACTCCTGGCGGTACCGGAACGCGAGCTCCGCGACGCGGACGACGGCCTCGGGGTCGTCGCCGTTCACGTGGAAGATCGGGGCCTGGATCGTCTTCGCGACATCCGTCGAGTAGATCGACGACCGCGCGTCGCCCGGGACGGTGGTGAAGCCGACCTGGTTGTTGATGTTGACGTGGATCGTGCCGCCCGTGCGGTAGCCGCGGAGCTGCGACATCTGCATGGTCTCGACGACGATGCCCTGGCCGGCCATGGCCGCGTCGCCGTGGATGAGGATCGGCAGGGTCGAGAACGTGCCGATCGGCTTGCGGTCCTGCTTGGCGCGGACGATGCCCTCGAGCACGCCGTCGACGGCCTCGAGGTGCGAGGGGTTCGCGGCGAGCGACACGGGCACCTGGTTGCCGTCGTCGGCGGTGAAGGTGCCCTCGGTGCCGAGGTGGTACTTCACGTCGCCGGAGCCCGAGAAGGCCCGCGTGTCCTGGGTGCCCTCGAACTCGCGGAACACCTGGCCGTAGGTCTTGCCCGCGATGTTCGTGAGCACGTTGAGCCGGCCGCGGTGCGCCATGCCGATGGCGACCTCGTCCATGCCCTCCTTGGCCGCGCCCTGGAGGATCTCGTCGAGCAGGGCGATGACGGACTCGCCGCCCTCGAGGCTGAACCGCTTCTGTCCGACGTACTTCGTCTGCAGGAAGGTCTCGAACGCCTCGGCCTCGTTGAGCTTGCCGAGGATGCGCATCTGCTCGTCGTGCGAGGGCTTCTCGTACTTGCGCTCGACCTCGCCCTGGATCCACTTGCGCTGCACCGGGTCCTGGATGTGCATGTACTCGATGCCGATGGTGCGGCAGTACGAGTCGCGCAGCACGCCGAGGATGTCGCGCAGGAGTGCCGTGCGCTTGTCGCCGAAGCCGCCCGTGACGAACTCGCGGTCGAGGTCCCAGAAGGTGAGGCCGTGGCTCGCGATGTCGAGGTCGGGGTGCGAGCGCTGGACGTACTCCAGCGGGTCGATGTCGGCCATCATGTGGCCGCGCACGCGGAAGGAGTTGATGAGCTCCTGCACGCGGGCGGTCTTGTCGATCGCGCTCGCGATGTCGACCGAGATGTCGGGCGCCCAGCGGATGGGCTCGTAGGGGAGTCGCAGTGCGGCGAAGAGGTTCTCGTAGAAGTCGCGCTGGCCGATGAGCAGCTCGTGCACCTTCTTGAGGAACTCGCCCGAACCGGCACCCTGGATGACGCGGTGGTCGTAGGTCGACGTGAGGGTGATCGTCTTGCCGATCGCGAGGTTCGCGAGCGTCTTCTCCGACGAGCCCTGGAACTCCGCCGGGTACTCGAGGGCACCGGCGCCGATGATGCAGCCCTGGCCCTTCATGAGCCGCGGAACCGAGTGCACGGTGCCGATGCCGCCCGGGTTGGTGAGGGAGATCGTCGCGCCCTTGAAGTCGTCGGCCGTGAGCTTGTTGGTGCGGGCGCGCGTGACCAGGTCCTCGTAGGCGGTGAGGAACTCGTTGAAGGTCATCGTCTCGGCGCGCTTGATCGCGGGCACGAGGAGGGCGCGGGTGCCGTCGGGCTTGGGGATGTCGATCGCGATGCCGAGGCCGATGTGCGCGGGCTTCACCATCGCCGGCTTGCCGTCGGTCTCGGTGTAGTACACGTTCTGGCTCGGGAACTCCTTGAGCGCCTGGATGAGCGCCCAGCCGATCAGGTGCGTGAACGACACCTTGCCGCCGCGGGTGCGGCGGAGGTGGTTGTTGATCACGATGCGGTTGTCGATCATGAGCTTCGCCGGCACGGTGCGCACGCTCGTCGCGGTCGGCACGGTGAGGCTCTGGTCCATGTTCGCCGCGAGGGTCTTGGGGAGGCCCTTGAGGGTGACGACCTCGT
The DNA here is from genome assembly GCF_053618135.1 of Agromyces sp. NPDC055661. Lineage (NCBI taxonomy): Bacteria > Bacillati > Actinomycetota > Actinomycetes > Micrococcales > Microbacteriaceae > Agromyces > Agromyces sp. NPDC055661. The sequence continues at coordinate 325,812 of NZ_JBSHHC010000001.1, read as the reverse complement.
CTTCGAGGACCATGTCGGCGACGACCGGCTGCGGGCTCGTGATCGGCACGTCGGCCGGCACGGGCGCGGTGCGCGGGGCGACCGACGTGGTGCGGGCCTCGGGGGCCTGCCCGATGACGGGCGAGGGCGCCGTGGCCGGCGCGGGCTCGACGGCGGCGGATGCCGCCGGCGGCGCGGCCTCGGAGACCGGAGCGTCGGGGGCGGCGGGTGCCGCCGGTGCGGCGGGAGCGGCCGGCGCGGGCTGGGCCGCCTCAGCGACCGGTGCGGCCGGCGCTTCGGGGGCGGATGCCTCGGCGGGGGCGGCCTCAGCGGCCCGCGCCTCCTGCGTGGCGGCGCCGTCGCCGCCGGCGCGGACCTGCCGGTAGTGCTCGAGGACCGGCCACCACGTGCGGTCGACGGAGTCGGGATCGGCGACGTACTTCTCGTACATCTCGTCGACGAGCCATTCGTTGGCTCCGTACTCGCCCGCGGTCTTCTCCTCGGACCCCGACCCGGTCAATTGGCTCGACACAGCCTCTCGCCCACTCTCTCCGTTGATGCTGGATTCCTCTGCCGGCGATCGGCACGTGCGCGCACGCATCCGTGCCCGATCACCCACACAAGCCTAAACCCCTCGCGGAGGCTCGGGCGCCTCCTCGCGGCGGTAGCGTGGGGCGCATGGAGTTCTACCGGACGACCCCGCGCCACGACCTCACGTACTCCGACGTCTTCCTGGTGCCGAGCCGGTCGGGCGTGACGAGCCGCCTCGACGTGTCGCTGGCGCCCGACGACGGCTCCGGGGCATCCGTGCCCATCGTCTCGGCGAACATGAACTCGATCACCGGACCGCGACTGGCGGCGACGCTCGCGCGCCGCGGCGGGATCGGCGTCCTGCCGCAGGACCTGCACCTGCAGGAGCTCGACGAGGCGATCCGCTGGGTGAAGGCGCAGTCGCCCCGGTTCGACACGCCCCACGACTTCTCGCCCGACGACACGGTCGCCGACGCCCTCGCCGTGCTGCCGCCCGTGCCGGGCCATGGGATCGTGCTGCACGACTCGCGCGGCGCGTACGTCGGCACCATCACCGCCGAGCGCCTCGCGACCGCGCTCTCGGACGCGCGACTCGGCGACCTCGTGCACGGCGGCCTCGCGTCGATCGACGCCGACGACGTGGACTCCCCGCGCCGGGCGTTCGACCTCATGGTCGACTCCGACCTCGACTTCGCCCCGGTCATGGAGCACGGCCGCGTGGTCGGCACGCTGAGCCGGCGCAGCGCCCTGCGCGGCACCCTGTACGAGCCGAACGTGGATGCCTCGGGTCGCCTCCGGGTGGCGGCGGCGGTCGGCATCAACGGCGACGTGGCCTCGAAGGCGAAGGCGCTCGTGGGCGCCGGCGTCGACATGCTCGTCATCGACACCGCGCACGGCCACCAGGAGGGCATGATCCGCGCGGTCGGGATCGTGAAGGAGCTCGACCTCGGCGTGCCCATCGTCGCGGGCAACATCGTCACGGCCGACGCGGTGGGCGACCTCGTCGCCGCGGGCGCGGACGTGCTGAAGGTCGGCGTCGGCCCGGGCGCGATGTGCACGACGCGCATGATGACGGCGGTGGGTCGGCCCCAGTTCTCCGCGGTGCTCGAGACCGCCGAGGCGGCGCGCGAGCTCGGCGCGAAGGTCTGGGCCGACGGCGGCGTGCGGTACCCCCGCGACGTGGCGCTCGCGCTCGCCGCCGGCGCGGCATCCGTCATGATCGGCTCGTGGTTCGCGGGCACGATCGAGGCGCCCGGGACGCTCCGGCGCGACTCCTCGGGCCGGCTCTTCAAGGAGAGCTGGGGCATGGCCTCGACGAAGGCGGTGCGCGAGCGGTTCGACCGGCTCTCGCCCTACGAGCTCGCGCGCAAGGAGCTCTTCGCCGAGGGCATCTCGTCGTCGTCGATCTACCTCGACCCGCTGCGTCCGTCGCTCGAGGACCTGCTCGACATGATCACCTCGGGCGTGCGCAGCTCGTTCACCTATGCGGGCGCGCGCTCGATCGAGGAGTTCCGTGAGCGGGCGCTCGTGGGCGTGCAGTCGGCGGCCGGCTACGAGGAGGGCAAGGCGCTGCCGGTCAGCTGGTAGGTCTCGCCTGCCCGTCGGGCTCGGCCGCTGCGCCACTTCGACGCGGATTGCGCCGGCTGGAGTGGCGCGGACGTCACGGAAGTGGCGCAGAGGCGAGCGGATCCGACGGGTCTCCGGCGGCGTGTGTCAGGGGCGTTACGGCTCAGGAAGGAGCCGGGCGCCGCCGATATACTGGGCGGACAATGGACGATCCTCCCTCTGCGAAAACGCCCGACCATAGACCCTCGCCCGTGACCGAACAGGGTGGTGGAGATGTCTGAGTGGATCCTGCTCGGCATCGGACTCCTCCTCACGATCGGCACGGGCTTGTTCGTTGCGAGCGAGTTCGCGCTCGTCAACCTCGACCGCTCGGAGCTCGAAGCCCGGCGGGCACGGGGCGAGACGCGACTCGGACTCACCATCTCGGCGTTGAAGATCACCTCGACGCACCTCTCGAGCGCGCAGCTCGGCATCACGCTGACGACGCTGCTCACGGGATACACGATGGAGCCCGCGATCAGCTCGCTCCTCGCCGGCCCGCTGACCGCGATCGGCCTGCCCGAGGGCATGGTCCGGCCGGTCGGCGCGACCACGGCGATCATCATCGCCACCCTCCTCTCGATGGTGCTCGGCGAGCTCGTGCCGAAGAACTTCGCACTCGCGCTGCCGCGCCAGACCGCGGTCATCGTGATGCCGTTCCAGACGGCGTTCACGTGGGTGTTCCGCCCCGCGATCGCGGTCCTCAACGGCAGCGCCAACGCGCTGCTGCGCGCCGTCGGCATCGAGCCGAAGGAGGAGCTCTCCGCCGCTCGTTCGGCCGAGGAGCTCTCGTCGCTCGTGCGCCGATCGGCGAGCGCGGGCCTGCTCGAGCAGGACACCGCCACGCTGCTGGGCCGCACCCTTCGGTTCGCCGACCACGACGCATCCGACGTCATGACCCCCAGGCCGCGCGTGGCCGCCGTGCAGCGGCAGGAGCCGGCCGAGGCCGTGCTCGAGCTCGCCCGGCAGACCGGCTTCTCGCGCTTCCCCGTCTACGACGAGAACCTCGACGACATCGTCGGTGTCGTGCACGTCAAGCAGGCCGTGGCCGTTCCGCGTGAGCGGCGATCGGATGTCCCGAGCTCGGCCCTGCAGTCGGAGGCGCTGCGCGTGCCCGAGACGATGAAGCTCGGCATGCTGCTCGGCGAGCTGCGCGGTCGCGGCTTCCAGATGGCGGTCGTGGTCGACGAGTACGGCGGCACCGCGGGCGTCGCGACCCTCGAGGACCTCGTCGAGGAGCTCGTGGGCGAGGTCGCCGACGAGCACGACCGCACCCGTGCGGGCATCGTCCGCCGCGGCGACGAGGTCAGCTTCCCCGGCATCCTCCGTCCCGACGAGCTCGTCGAGCGCACCGGCATCCGCGTGCCCGAGAACGGCGACTACGAGACGGTCGCCGGCTTCGTGATCGCGAGGCTCGGCCACCTGCCCGCCGTCGGCGACGAGGTCGAGATCGACGAGGGCACGCTCATCGTGCGCCGCCTCGACGGACGCCGCATCGACCGGCTCCGGTTCGTGCCGAAGCCGCCGCCCGAACCCGACAGCCTCGACGAGCGGGAGGAGGACCGATGAGCGACTGGGCCGGAATCGTCTGGCTGTTCGTGCTGCTCCTCGCGAACGCCTTCTTCGTCGGCGCGGAGTTCGCCGTCATCTCGGCGCGCCGATCGCAGATCGAGCCGCTCGCCGAGCAGGGCAGGCGCAGTGCCAAGACCGCCCTCTGGGCGATGGAGCACGCCACCCTCATGCTCGCCATGAGCCAGCTCGGCATCACGATCTGCTCGCTGCTGATCCTGAACGTGTCGGAGCCGGCCATCCACCACCTGCTCGAGGTGCCGCTGCAGCTCACGGGATGGTCCGAGGGCGTGGTCTCCACGATCGCCTTCATCGTCACGCTCGTGCTCGTCTCGTACCTGCACGTGGTGTTCGGCGAGATGGTGCCGAAGAACCTGTCCTTCTCGGTGCCCGATCGCGCCGTGCTGCTGCTCGCGCCGCCGCTCGTGTTCATCGCCCGGATCTTCCGCCCGATCATCGTGGCCCTCAACGCCACGGCCAACGGGGTCCTGCGCCTCGTCGGCGTCGAGCCGAAGAACGAGGCGAACTCGACGTACACGCTCGAGGAGGTCCAGACGATCGTCGACCAGTCGCGTCGCGAGGGGATGCTCGAGGACGCGAGCGGCACGCTGACTGCGGCCTTCGAGTTCACGACGAAGCGCGTGCACGACGTGGCGGTGCCGATGGCGGGGCTCGTCAGCCTCCCGTCGACCGTGACGCCCGGCGACGTCGAGCGCGCCGTGGCCCGCCACGGGTTCTCGCGCTACGTGATCCTCGGCGCCGACGGCGAGCCCGACGGCTACGTGCACCTCAAGGACGTGATCGACCTCGACGACGACGAGTTCGACGACCCGATCCCCGCGAAGCGCGTGCGCCGCCTGGTGTCGATCTTCGACGGGACCGACCTCGAGGACGCCCTCGCGACCATGCGCCGACTCGGCACGCACGTCGCCCGGGCGTTCGACGAGGAGGGCGCGACGACCGGCGTGATCTTCCTCGAGGACATCATCGAGGAGCTCGTCGGCGAGGTGCAGGACGCCACTCGTCGCGGGTGATCCCGGGGCCGCGCGCCACCCGGAAACGGGTGGCGCGGCCCGCCTCGGGTCGGCGTAAACTGACGCCGACCCGAGGGAACCGAGGAAACATCATGTTCGACAAGATGATGGCCACGGCCGTGCTCGCCGCATCCGATCTCGACCGTGCGAAGGCATGGTGGCACGACGTGCTCGGTCGCGACCCGGTCTACGAGGACATGGAGGGCGAGGCGGTCTTCTACGACATCGGCGGCACCGGGGTGATGGTCTACCGCAGCGACTTCGCGGGCACCGCGAAGAACACGGTCCTCAACCTCATGACAGATGACCTCGACCGCGACATGACCATGCTGCGCACGCACGGGGTCATGTTCCACGACTACGACATGCCCGGCCTGAAGACGGTCGACGGCGTCGCCGAGCTCGGCGACGAGCGCAGCGCGTGGTTCAGCGACAGCGAGGGCAACATCTTCGCGATCGGCCAGGCCCCACCGCAGATGATGGAGATGGCCATGAAGATGCGCTCCGCGGCGGCCGGGATGGGATGATCCGGGGGATCACCACTCGCCGTCGTTGACCTCCGGTCGCGCCCGGAGGTACTGCGGCGGCCACATCGAGGGATCTGCGCCCAACTCGTATGCGGCCCGCAGCGCGAAGTGCGGGTCGCGCATCATGGCCTTGCCGAACATGACCGCGTCGACCTCGCCGTCGGCGACCAGCCGTTCGGCCTGCTCGGGCATCGTGATCCGTCCGACCGCGGAGACGGGCACGTCGGCGCGGTCGCCCACGTACTCGGCGAGGTGCGCCTGGTAGCTCGGGCCGACCGGGATGCGCGCGTGCGCGACGAGGCCACCGGTGGAGACGTCGAAGAAGTCGGCGCCGGCGTCCTGCGCCCAGCCGGCGACGATCGCGGTCTGCTCCTCGTCCCAGCCGCCCTCGGTCCAGTCGGTCGCGGAGAAGCGCACGAAGAGCGGCATCCGCTCGCCGACCTCGAGCCGTACGCCGCGGACGAGCTCGAGGAGGAGCCGCGCTCGGTTCTCGAGGCTGCCGCCCCAGCGGTCCTCGCGCCGGTTCGACAGCGGGGAGAGGAACTGGTGCACGAGGTAGCCGTGCGCGGCGTGCACCTCGACGACGTCGAAGCCGGCCGCGACGGCGCGTCGGGCGGCGCTGCGGAAGTCGTCGATGACCTGCTGGATGCCGGCCTCGTCGAGCGCGGTGGGCTCGCGCAGCCCGTCGAACGCGACGGCCGACGCCGAGACGGTCGGCCAGCCGCCGTCCTCGATCGGCTGCGAGCCCGGGCGGCGCAACGGCTCGGGCCACACCGAGGCCTTGCGGCCGGCGTGGGCGAGCTGGATGCCGGAGGCCGCGCCCTGCGAGCGGATGAACCGCGTGATCCGGCTCCACGCCTCGGCCTGCTCGTCGTTCCAGAGCCCGGTGTCGTAGTCGGAGATGCGACCCTCGGGGCTCACGGCGGTCGCCTCGGCGACGACGAGCCCCGCGCCGCCGGCGGCCATCGCCCCGAGGTGCACGAGGTGCCAGTCGTGCGGCACGCCGTCGCGGTCGGTCACCGAGTACTGGCAGAGCGGCGGCACCCACACGCGGTTGCGGATCGTGAGGCCGCGGAGCGTGATGGGCTGGAACAGCGCCGGCTGGTCGTTCGCGCTCATGCCTGCAGGCCTCGCAGCCAGGCCTCGAGGCCCGCGGCATCCGTGAACACGTGCCCGTCGCCGCCCACGGCGCGCGCACCCTCGACGTTCTCGGACTTGTTGTCGACGAAGAGGAGCTCGGCCGGCGTGATGCCGAGCTCGGCGATGACGTGCTCGTAGATGTCGGCGTTCGGCTTCACCAGCCCGAGCTCGCCGCTCACGAACACGCGCTCGAAGAGCGGCGCGAACGATCCGGAGCGCAGCCAGCCCGAGAAGTCGGCGCCGGCGTTCGAGAGCAGCGCCATCCGCGTGCCGCCGTCGGCGAGGGCGTGCAGCACTCGCAGCGTGCCGGGGTCGACGCTGAGCCAGCCGCGGTGGTCGAGCGCCCAGAGCTCGTGCACGTCGACCGCGTCCCACTCGACGGCGAGGTCGGATGCAACGGCGTCCCAGTAGTCGGCGATCGACAGGGTGCCCTGGTCGAGGGGTTCGCGATGCGCCCAGTACGCCGTCCAGAACGGCTCGGCGTCGACGCCGGCGCGGGCGACGAGTGCGGCGCGGTCGGCCTCGGTCGGCTCGCGGGAGATCACCTCGCCGTAGTCGAAGACGACGACGTGCGGGGCGAGGCTGATGGGGGCTGGGGCTGTCGGAGGCATCCACCCCAACCTATCGTTGGAGCATGACGACGGGGTGGCAGGAGTGGACCGCCGAGGACGCGGCCGAGTGGATCTCGGCGCCCGGCGCCGGCGACGACAAGTACACGCGCGGCGTGCTGGGGGTCGTCACCGGCTCGCAGGACTACCCGGGGGCGGCGGTGCTCGGCGTCGAGGCGGCGCATCGCACGGGCGTCGGCATGGTGCGGTTCACCGGACCGCGGGCGTTGCGGCAGGCCGTGCTCGCCCGACGGCCCGAGACGGTGACCGTGTCGGGGCGCGTGCAGGCGTGGCTCATCGGATCGGGCATCGACCAGAACCGCCGTTCGTTCGTGCTGATCGGCGACCTGGAGCACGCGCTCGCCGACAAGGTGCCCGTCGTGCTCGACGCGGGCGCGCTCGACCTCGTCGGCACGCACACCGCCCCGACCGTGATCACCCCGCACGCGCGCGAGCTGGCCGGCGTGCTGACCTCGCGGGAGATCCGCACGACCGTCGAGGAGGTCGCCGCCGACCCGGCGACGTGGGCCGAGCGCGCCGCCCGGGAGCTCGGCGTCGCGGTGCTGCTGAAGGGCGCCGTCACGCACGTCTGCGATCCCGATGGGTCGCGCTACACGGTCACCGCGCCGACGCACTGGCTCGCGACCGCGGGCAGCGGCGACGTGCTCGGCGGCATCCTCGGCGCGCTCACGGCCACGCACCACGCCGAGCTCGCATCGGATGCCACGGTGCTCACGCAGCTCGGCGCGACCGCCGCATGGGTGCAGGGCGAGGCCGCCCGCCGGGCGAGCGCCGACGTGGGCGGCGGCCCCGTGACGGCGCTCGACATCGCGCAGGCGGTGCCGGGCGTCATCGGCTCGCTGATCTGAACCTCGCCGATCCGAGCGGGGCGCTCGGGTGCGCTCAGGCCTCGGGCGGCAGGAACCTCGTGAGGAAAGCGCGCGTCCGCGCCTCGCGCGGCGTGGCGAAGAACTCGTGCGCGGGGGCGTCCTCGATGATCAGGCCGTCGTCGAGGAAGACCACGCGGTCGGCCACGTCGCGCGCGAACGCCATCTCGTGCGTGGCCATGACGATCGTGGTGCCGCGGTCTGCGAGCGAGCGCACGAGTTCGAGCACCTCGCCGACGAGCTCGGGGTCGAGCGCGCTCGTCACCTCGTCGAGCAGGAGCAGCTCGGGCGACGTCGCGATGGCGCGCACGATCGCGACGCGCTGCTGCTGTCCGCCCGAGAGGCGATCGGGATAGGCGCGGGCGAGGTCGCCGAGCCCGATCGAGCCGAGCAGCTCGAGCGCCCGCGCCTCGGCGGCCGCCCGCGGCATCCGGTGCACGAGCCGCGAGGCCAGCGTGACGTTGTCGAGCACGCTGAGGTGCGGGAACAGGTTGTAGTGCTGGAAGACGATGCCGATGCGGGCGCGGACGCGGTCGGCGTCGACGCGCGGGTCGCTGACGTCCTCGCCGGCGAGGCGGATGACCCCGTCGTCGATCGGCTCGGTGAGGTTCACAGTGCGCAGCAGGGTCGACTTGCCCGATCCGCTCGCGCCGACGAGCGCGACGACCTCGTGCGCCGCCACGTCGAGGTCGATGCCGCGCAGCACGAGCCGGTCGCCGTAGGCGCGACGCACGCCGCTGAGGCTCAGCACGGGCCCACGATCGACGGATGCCGCGCCGCCCGCGTCGTGGGCTCCGGCGCTCGCCGTCACAGGATGCTCCCGGCCTGCTCGCGGGCGCGCGTGCGGGCGGTCAACCAGTCCGTGAAGCGGATCGTCGGCAGCGCGAGCAGCACGAACAGCAGGCCCGCCACGACGTACGGCGTGAAGTTGAAGTAGTGCGCCGTCTCGATCTGCGCGGCGCGCACGGCGTCGACCGCGCCGAGCACCGAGATGAGGCCCACGTCCTTCTGCATCGCGACGAAGTCGTTCATGAGCGCCGGCGTGACCCGGCGCACGGCCTGCGGGAGCACGACCCGGCGCATGGTCTGGCCGTGGCTGAGCCCGAGCGAGCGCGCCGCGAGGCGCTGCGACGGATGCACCGACTCGATGCCCGCGCGGAAGACCTCGGACACGTAGGCGGAGTAGACGAGGATGAGCGCGATCGTGCCCCAGAAGGCCGCCGGCATGCGCTGGAAGAAGTCGAGACCGGGGATGCCGTACCCGACGAGGTAGAGCACGATGATGAGCGGCATCCCGCGGAACAGGTCGGTGTACCCGGCCGCGAGCGCCCGCAGCGGGAAGAACACCGGGCCGCGCAGCGTGCGCAGCGTCGCGAGCAGCAGGGCGACGACGAGTACGCCGAGGCTCGCGACGACGAGCACCTGGATGTTGAGCCAGAGCCCCTCGAGCACGCGGGGGAACGAGGCCACCGCGACGTCGAGGTTGAAGAACGTCTCGCGCACGCGGTCCCAGCCGGGGGAGCCGATGAGGACGGCGCCGAGCGCCACCGCGAGCACGATCGTCGAGATCGCGCTGATGAGCACCGAGCGCCGCGTCTGCCGGCGCCGGAACGCCCGCCGGTCGAGCTCGAGGTCGCTCGGCCGCCACGCGGCGTCGGCCGCGGCGGGCGCGGCATCCGTCATTCGAGCACGGGAGCCGCGTCGTCGCCGCCCAGCCACTCGGCCGCGAGGTCGTCGAGCGTGCCGTCCTCCCGGAGGGCGTCGACGGCCGCCGTCACGCGCTCGGTGAGAGGCGAGCCCTTGGCCAGCACCAGCCCGAACTGGTCGCCGCCGGCGCTCGTCTCGGGGAGCTGGCCGATGATCTCGCCGCCGTCGAGCTCGACCGCGGTGAGGTAGAACGCGGTGGGCAGGTCGACGACGATCGCGTCGACCGTGCCGCTCTGCAGCGCGAGCTTGGCGTCGTCGTTCGTGTTGAACACCTGCGCGCCGGCCGAGGGGGCGATGACCTCCTCGATCGCGTCGAGGCTCGTCGTTCCGGTCTGGGCGCCGATCAGGAGGCCCTTCAGGTCGGCGATGCTCGAGGCGCCCGCCGCGGGGGAGCCGTCGACCGTGATCACGACCTGCGTGGTCTCGTAGTACGGCGAGGAGAAGTCGACCGCCTCCTCGCGCTCGGGCGTGATCGAGAACTGCTGGAGATTGAAGTCGAAGTCCTTCGGGCCCGGTGCGATGGCCTGGTCGAACGTGGTGCGCACCCACTCGACGTCGCCCTCGTCGAAGCCGAGCTGCGCGGCGACGGCGTACGCGACCGCGGCCTCGAAGCCCTCGCCCGACTCGGGGGAGTCGTCCTGCACCCACGGGTAGTAGGCGGGCTCGCCCGTGCCGATGGTGAGCTTGCCCGGCGTCACGTACTCGCTGCCCGCCTCGGACGAGGCGTCGGACGCGCCCGACGAGGCGCAGCCGGCGAGCGCGAGGCCGGCGGCGGCGAGGAGGGCGATGGTGGCGAGGGAGCGTCGGGGCATGGGTTCCTCCGGAGGTCGCTGTGGGCTGGGCTCCAGCATGGCGCACGAGGCGTCGGTGCGTCGACCGCGTGGCGGACTGTGACGCTCGGCTAGGCTCGTCGGCATGACGGCGGAGGACGTGCGCGAGGCATCCGCGCCCGGCCGGAACCGCGTCCGCCGCTTCCTGGGCGGCCGCGCCGCCCTCTGGATCGCGTTCGCCGTGGTGCACGCCGGCCTCGTGGTGCTGAACCTCTACGGCCAGGGGTGGCCGCTCGGCGACGTCGTGTCGGTCTACCGGGTCTGGGCCGAGAACGCGGCCGACGGCTACGTGCGCATGGGCATCGACGTGCCGTGGGTGTACCCGATCCTCGCGTTCGGCCCGATGGCGGCCGCGCTCGCGTTCGGCTCGGCCTGGTACGGGCAGACCTGGCTCGCGATCGTCGTGGTGCTGAACGCCGCGGCCTTCGTCATCCTGCTGGGCACGCGCCGGCTCTCGCGCACGCGCCGGATCGCGGCGTGGTGGTGGCTCGCCTTCCTGGCCCTGCTCGGTCCGATCGCGCTCGGGCGCATCGATGCGGTCACGGTGCCGCTCGCGATCACCGGCATGCTGTGGGCGGCGACGCGTCCGCGCCTGGCCGCCGTGCTGCTCACGGTCGGCATGTGGGTGAAGGTGTGGCCGGCGGCCGTGCTCGCGGCGCTCGTGGTCGCGTCGCGCAAGCGCTGGGAGGTCGTGACCGTCGCGGTGGCGCTCAGCGCGGGCATCGTCGGCGTCAGCCTGCTGGCGGGCGCGGGGATCAACGCCGTGGGCTTCGTGGCGGAGCAGGCGGGCCGCGGGCTCCAGATCGAGGCCCCGCTCGCGGTCGCCTGGCTGTGGCGGATCGTCGGCGGCGACCGCGCCGTCGAGGTGGTCTACAACCGCGAGATCCTGACCTTCCAGATCTCGGGTCCCGGAGCCGAGGCCGCGGCATCCGTCACCACCCCGCTGATGGCGATCGGCGTGGTCGCCGTGCTCCTGCTCGGGATCCGCGCGGTGCGACGCGGCGCCGCGTTCGGCCGGCTGTTCCCGCCGCTCGCGCTGTCGTTCATCGTCGTGCTCATGCTCGCGAACAAGGTGGGCTCGCCGCAGTTCGTGACCTGGCTCGCCGCCCCGATCGTGCTCGGCCTCGTGCTGAGCCCGCGCCGCTTCCTCGTGCCGGCCGCGCTCGCCGCGGCGATCGCGCTGCTCACCCAGGTCATCTACCCCTACTGGTACGGCTGGCTGATGGCGGCGACGCCCGGGTTCGTGCTCGTGCTGACGGTCAAGATCGCCCTGCTGGCGGTGCTGCTCGTCTGGGGCATCCGGGCGCTGTGGCAGGCTGGGAGGGCCCGCGACCGCGTCGAGGTCACGGCGGACGCCTGACCACGCGGGTCCGCCGACGTACGACACCGGATGCCGCGGGCCGACCACCCGAGGAGGGACCATGCTCGTCGCATTCTCCGTCGCCCCGAGCGGCACCGGCCGTTCGGACGGCTCCGTGCACGACGCCGTGGCGGCGGCCGTGCGGATCGTGCGGGAGTCGGGACTGCCGAACCGCACCACGTCGATGTTCACGGAGCTCGAGGGCGAGTGGGACGAGGTCTTCGACGTCGTGCGGCGCGCGACGGAGGGGGTCGCCGAGTACGGCTCGCGGGTGTCGCTCGTGCTGAAGGCGGACATCCGGCCGGGGTATTCCGGCGAGCTCGACGCGAAGATCGAGCGACTTGAAGCCGCGATCGACGAGCCCGGCGCCGGCGCGGAGTAGCGCGCCCCGAACCGCGTGGACGGTGTCGAATCGCTGCAGCCGCGGTTGTCGAATCGATTCGATCCGTGCGAGAATCGACGGGTGACCCACCCCATCGACGGGCCGACGACGTTGTCGCCGGCCCGTATCCGTTTCGCGCTGCTGGCACTCGCCCTCGGCGGCTTCGGCATCGGCTCCACCGAGTTCGTCGCGATGGGGCTGCTGCCGAACATCGCCGCCGACCTGATGCCCGGCCTCTACGCGCAGTCGCCCGACGAGGCGAACGCCGCGGCCGGCTGGATGATCTCGGCCTACGCGCTCGGCGTCGTCGTCGGCGCGCCGACCATCGCCGCCGCGGCGGCACGTTGGCCTCGCAAGCGCCTCCTGCTCGCGCTGCTCACCGCGTTCGCGCTCGGCACGCTCGCGTCCGCGCTGCTCCCGTCGTTCGGGCTCGTGCTCATCGCCCGGTTCATCGCCGCGCTGCCGCACGGCGCCTACTTCGGCATCGCCTCGCTCGTGGCGGCGAGCCTGATGGGCCCGGGCAAGCGCGCCCGCGGCGTCGCCCTCGTGCTCTCGGGCCTCACGATCGCCAACGTCATCGGCGTGCCCGCGATCACGTGGCTCGGCCAGGCCGCCGGATGGCGCGTCGCCTACGTCGCGGTGGCGGGCATCTTCGCGCTCACGTTCCTCGCCGTCGCCCTCGCGGTGCCGTGGCAGGCGGGCGACCCGCACGCGACCATGAAGCGCGAGTTGAAGGCCTTCAGCCGCGCGCAGGTGTGGTTCGCGCTCGCGATCGGCGCCATCGGCTTCGGCGGCCTGTTCTCCGTCTACAGCTACGTCGCGCCGCTCGCGACGAACGTGACCGGGCTGCCCGAGGCGGTCGTGCCGCTCGTGCTCGTCATGTTCGGCATCGGCATGACGATCGGCAACCTCGTCGGCGGCCGGCTCGCCGACTGGAGCGTGCGCCGCAGCATGTACGTCTTCTTCGGCATCCTCGCCGGCGCGCTCGTGCTGCTGGCGTTCACCGCCTCGAACCCGGTCGGCCTCTTCGCCGGCGTGTTCCTCATCGGCGGCTCGTCGGCCGCGCTCTCGCCGACGATCCAGGCCCGCCTCATGGACGTCGCCCGCGACAGCCAGTCGATCGCGGCCGCGCTCAACCACTCGGCGCTCAACCTCGGCAACTGGCTCGGCGCGTTCCTCGGCGGGATCGCGATCGCGGGCGGCCTCGGCTACGTCGCCCCGATCTGGATCGGGCTCGTGCTCACCATCGCGGGCGTGCTGCTCGCGCTCGCGACCTTCGCGCTCGACCGCGCGCGCGGCCGCCGCGGCGTGACCGTGCCGTACGCCACGGGCGCGGTCGAGGTCGTCGAGCCGTAGGGGCGCCGAGGCTCACGAGGCCGCGGGTCGGGCGCGTGCCCGACCGCCGGCGTGCCGGCGCGGCATCCGCTCAGTCGGACTGCAGCAGGATGCCGTCGAGGATCGCCCGCTTGCGCAGCGCCACCTTGGTGCCGACGTCGAAGCCGGCGACCCGGTACTTCTCGCGGATGCGCTTCAGGTAGCTCTTGGCCGTCTCCTCGGAGATGCCGAGCTGGAACGCGACCGCCTTGACCGGCTGGCCGGCGCCGTACAGCGCCATGACCCGGCGCTCCTGCGCCGAGAGCTTCGGCACCGCGCCCTCGTCGGCCAGCGCCACCTCGAGCTCGGGCGTGAGGTAGGAGCCGCCGGTGCGGGCCGCGCGGATGGCCTCGATGATGTTCTCGACGGGCTCGGACTTCACGAGGTAGCCGAGGGCGCCCGAGCCGAGCGCCTCGCGCACGACGGCGGGCTCGGAGTAGGTGCTCATGAGCATGGTCTGCACCCCGGCCGTCTTCAGCATCGAGAGCTTCAGCGAGATCGGGATGTTGTCGCGCAGGTCGAGGTCGAGGAGCACCACGTCGACCGGGAACTCGGGATGCGCGAGGAGCTCGGACCACGACGGCACCGCCGCCACGAGCTCGATGTCGGGTGCCGCACCGCGGATCCACTCGGTGAGCGCCCCGAGCAGCATGCGGTGGTCGTCGACGATCGCCAGCCGGATCGGTTGATCGGTCTCAGCCATTCAGCGTCCCCCTCGGTCGAGCGGCCCCACGGGCCGACGGGCTCCCTGCATGCGGGTTCGGTTGCACCCGGCAGGTGATGTCGATACGGAAGCCGTCGGCCCCCGCGATCACGTTGTGTTCTCCGACACTACCGATAGCGTCCCACGTCCCGGGGTCCACACGGCGTCGTGAGACGCCCGACACGTCGATGGACATCGCGAATGCGGGTTCGGCGAGGGTGTCGTCGGATGCCTCGCGGCAGGTCACCTGCACGCCGAGGGGCGGTCCGGACCCCTTCGGGTGCTCCGCCACGAGAAGCCAGAGGGCGAGCAGCAGCCCGTCGCGCTGGGCCTGGGAGAGGAGTCCGGCCGATCCTGTGGGGTCGACGACCGTGACGTGGTCGCTGAGGTAGGCGGACTCCGTCACGGCGTGGCGGAGCCAGGTGTCGGTGCGGCCCTCGATGAGGCGCACCCGCAGGCGCGCGGCCAGTGATCCGGCCCGTTCGGCGGCGTCGGGCGGCACCGGGATCGCGATGCGACCGGAGCCGACGTCGTCGAGGAGCGTCTCGGCGTCGAAGTCGAGCTGCGCCAGCTCCTCGGAGGCGCGCATGCCCACGGCCGAGCGGGCGGTGCCGACCGTGCTCTGCACGAGCGAGAGGTCGAGCTCGCGTCCGACGAGCCGGCGGAAACCCGTGAGCGCGAGCATCACCAGCATGGTCGGCACGACCGCGGATGCCGCGACCGCGAGCCCCGGCACGACGAACGGCCCGGCCCGGCCGACCTGCACCACGGCCTCGACGGCGAGGACCGCCGCGATGATCGAGGCGACGAGCAGCGGGATCCGGCTGCCGCGGATCGCCGCGACGGGCATGAGCACCGCTCCGGCGGCGGCCGCCGCGGTGGGCGTGACGCCGTTGTGCAGCTGCCCGGCCGTGGCCGAGACGTCGAGCCAGACCGGCACCGCGAGGCCCGCGAGCAGCACGATGTAGAGCCAGTCGGGCAGTTGCCGCGACACGGACCGCGCGATCACGCCGACGCCGACCACGGCGCCGAGCGCGATCCACGCGGGCCAGGGTCCGGGAGCGGGCGGCACGTAGTAGGGGGAGAGCGCGATCGCGTGCACGAGGTGCGCCGCGATGACGATGGCGGCCGCGATCGTGATGCCCGTCGCGAGCCGGCGTCCGCCGTGGCTGTCGCGGACGTCGCCCGCGGCCCGTGCCGACCGGGACGGTCGCCGGAATCCGCGGTCCCGGAGGCCGAGGGTCTCGCGCCCGCGCAGGCTCATGGCTTCGGCACCTCCAGCATCACGGTGGTGCCGGAGCCGGGTGAGGAGAAGATCCGGGCGCGGCCGCCGACCGTGTGCAGGCGGCCCACGACGGACTCCGCGTAGCCGAGCCGACGGTGGTCGACGGCGTCGGGCTCGAACCCGCTGCCGGCGTCGGTGACCATGGCGCGCACGGTGTGGTCGTCGTCGGTGACGGTGACATCCGCCTCGCTGACGCCCGAGTGGCGCCGGACGTTCTCGAGGCACTCGCCGAGCGCGCCGAGGAGCGCGTCCAGCGTCTCGCGCGGCAGGGCGAGCTGGCCGGCGCCGTGCCAGTTCACGTCGAGGCCCATGCGGGCGAACCGCTGCCGCACCGACTCGAACGTCGTCGACAGTTCGTCGTCGTCGTCGGAATCCGGGGAGAAGATGGCCGTGGAGCCGGCGTCGAGCGGGGCGCCGAGGCGCAGCTGCCGCAGCAGCCGGGCGTCGTCGCCGGCCTGCTGGCGCAGGGCGCTCACGCCGACGCCGACGCCCGAGTGGGCGAGCAGCGAGAGGGTCGCGAGCACGGTGTCGTGCAGCACGCGGGCGTCCTGGCGCTGCTGGGCCTCGAGCTCCGACGCGAGCCGCTCGGCCTCGTGCGCCCGGCCGACCTCGGCGATGCGGTCGGCGGCGTCGGCGATCGCGCGGTCGATCCAGGCCCCGATCACGGCGCACGCGCCCCAGCCGGCGGCCGTCGCGACCGCGGGCGCGCGCAGGTCGTGTCCCCACGCGGCCACGATCCACGTCGCGGCGAGGACCGCGGCGAGCAGCCCGGCGACGAGCAGTCCGCCGCGGGGACGGACGACGAGCGGGATGGCCACGGAGGCCGATGCGACACCGCCGAGGATGCACATCGCCGTGACGGTCGGCGGGTCGAGCACCGACCCGGTGCCGAGGATGGCGATGAGCCCGATGGCGACGGCGACCACGCCGAGGGCCGGCAGCACGGCACCGCGCGAGGTGTGCAGGACGACGAGCAGCGCGATGGCCGCGCAGAGGACCACGCCGACGACGAGTTCGCCCGTGGTGGCCGCACCGGGCCAGAGCAGGCACGCGAGTGCGCCACCGGACCCGACGAGCCCGGCGACGCGTGCGAGGCGACGCAGGAGCCGGTCGCGTTCCTTGTGGATGCGCTTCACGCCACCCCCAACCGCATGTTCGGGCACCGCGACACGCGGGTGCCGTCTCTCGAACTGTAGCGGAGTCGAGGCGGAAGTCGCGTACCTCTTGCGCGAAGGGGTCGTGACGGGTTCGGGCGCGTCACGCCTCGAGGAGCAGCCGGAGGGCGTCGCCGACCACCGCGTGCTCGATGAGGAACGCGTCGTGGCCGTACTCGGAGTGCACGAGCACGGGCTCGGACCCGTGCACGCTGCCCCGCAGCCGGCGCGCGATCTCGACCTGCCCGTCGAGGGTGAAGTAGCGGTCGCTGTCGATGCCGAGCACGAGGCTCTTCGCGCGCACCGCGTCGAGCGCCGCGCCGACGCCGCCGCGGCCGCGCCCGAGGTCGTGCGAGTTCATCGCCTCGGTGAGCACGAGGTAGCTGTTGGCGTCGAACCTGCGGGTGAACCTGTTGCCGTGGAAGTCGAGGTAGGACTCCACGGCGAACCGGCCGCCCCCGCCGAGCGGGTCGAGGTCGGACTGCCAGTGCCGCTCGAAGCGCCCGTTGAGCTCGGCCGCGGTGCGGTAGTTGAGCATCGCCATGCGACGGGCGAGCGCGAGGCCGCGCGTGGGCCCCTCGCCGTCGGGCGCGTCGTAGTACTCGCCGCCGCGGAACGCGGGGTCGGTGCGGATCGCCTCGATCTGCACCGAGTTGAGCGCGACCTGGTCGGCGGTCGCGGCGGCGGGCGCCGCGAGCACGGCGATGCGCTCGAGCGCGTCGGGGGCCATGATCGCCCATTCGAGCACGTGCATCGCGCCCATCGATCCGCCGACGACGGCATGGAACCGTTCGATGCCGATCCGGCGGGCGAACGCGACCTGCGCCTGCACCTGGTCGCGGATGGTGAGGAACGGGAAGCGCGTGGCCCACTCGACCCCGTCGGGCGCGAGCGAGGCGGGGCCGGTCGACCCCTGGCATCCGCCGATGACGTTGGGGGCGACGACGAAGTACCGATCGGTGTCGATCGGGAGCCCCGGCCCGACGACGCCCGGCCACCACCCGGCGCTCGGGTGCGCGGGGCCGGCCGGCCCGACGACGTGGCTGTCGCCCGTCAGGGCGTGCAGCACGAGGATCGCGTTGTCGCGCGCCGGCGACAGCGTGCCCCAGGTCTCGTACGCGATGCGCGCGTGGGGGAGCACCGCACCCGACTCCAGTGCGACGTCGCCGATGGAGACGAAGCGGCGGTCGCCCACCGGGTCGCCCTCGCGCCAGGCGCCCGTGGCGGGGGCGCGGCCCTGCAGCGACTGGGCACGCGCCTCCGAGACGATGCGCGCGGGCACCGCGTCGGCCGTCGTCTGCCAGTCCATGTTCCGATTCTCTCGAAGGTCCGCGTGCGGCACCCGTTTGTTACACGACGTGCTCGTCGCGTGACGGATGCCGCGGCGAGGCGACGCGTCGCCGGGACGACGGATGCCGCGGGCCGGTGCGGCCCGCGGCATCCGTCATGCGTCGGTCGGTCGTCAGACCCGGGCGGCCTCCGTGGCCGCTCGGGCGGCGGCGAGGCCGGCCTCGAGGTCGGCCTTCAGGTCGTCGATGTTCTCGATGCCCACCGAGAGGCGCACGAGGCCGGGCGTGACGCCCGTCGTGAGCTGCTGCTCGGGCGTGAGCTGCGAGTGCGTCGTCGACGCCGGGTGGATGACGAGCGAGCGCACGTCGCCGATGTTCGCGAGGTGGCTGAACAGCTGCAGGTTGTCGACGAGCGCGCGACCGGCGTCGACGCCGCCCTTGAGCTCGAACGACAGCACCGCACCGACGCCCTTGGGGGCGTATCTGTTCGCGGCGGCGTACCACGGGCTCGAGGGCAGGCCAGAGTAGTTCACGCTCGCGACATCGGGGTGGTTGTCGAGCCACTCCGCGATCTCCTGCGCGTTCTGCACGTGCCGCTCGATGCGCAGCGAGAGCGTCTCGATGCCCTGGATGAGCAGCCACGCGTTGTTCGGCGCGATGGCGGCACCGAGGTCGCGGAGCAGCTGCACGCGCGCCTTGATGACGTAGGCGATCGCGTCGCCGACGGCCGCGGTGTAGCTCGCGCCGTGGTACGACGGGTCGGGCTCGGTGAGGCCGGGGAACTTCTCGACGTTCTTCGACCACTCGAACCTGCCGCCGTCGACGATGACGCCGCCGATGACGGTGCCGTGGCCGCCGAGGAACTTCGTCGCCGAGTGGATGACGATGTCGGCGCCGTGCTCGAACGGGCGGATGAGGTACGGCGTCGCGATCGTGTTGTCGACGATGAGCGGGATGCCGGCCTCGTGCGCGACGCCCGACACGAGCTCGATGTCGAGGATGTTGATCTTCGGGTTGCCGATGGTCTCGGCGAAGAAGAGCTTGGTGTTCGGGCGCACCGCGCGGCGCCACTCGTCGGCGTCGTCCTGGTTCTCGACGAACGTGGTCTCGATCCCGAGCTTCGCGAGCGTGTACTTGAAGAGGTTGTACGTGCCGCCGTAGATCGACGACGACGAGACGATGTGGTCGCCCGCCTGCGCGATGTTCAGCACGGCGAACGTCTCGGCCGCCTGGCCCGAGGCGACGAGGAGGGCGCCGGTGCCCCCTTCGAGCGCGGCGATGCGCTCCTCGACGACGGCCTGGGTCGGGTTCATGATGCGCGTGTAGATGTTGCCGAACTCGGCGAGCGCGAAGAGGTTCTGCGCGTGCTGCGCGTTGTCGAACACGTAGGACGTGGTCTGGTAGATCGGGGTGGCCCTGGCGTTGGTCACCGGGTCGGGGGCGGCGCCTGAGTGCACCTGCTTCGTCTCGAAGCGCCAGTCGGCGGCGTGCTCTGCCATGAGGTCTCCTTCTCGGTCGGGTGTGCGGACCCGCCGCAACCGCGAGACACGTTACGACGGCACCCTGGGACGGGCAACGGATGCCGACACACGGCGTCATCGTGGGCGACGCGCGTCACACGGGGGGCTTCGGCGCCTCCGGGGCGGTCGGGTCCTCGGGCGCCGACGGCGGCGGCAGCGGCGGCATGGCGCCGGGAGGCAGCACGAGGGTGCCGGTCGCGGTGGACGGCTGCGGCCGGAACAGCCAGCGCGCCCGGGGCTCGACCAGCGGGCGGAAGACGCGCCGCACGGGCTTCAGCGAGAGCACGACCGAGATGCCGATGCAGAACAGGATCATCGCCGGCAGCACCCAGAACGGCTGCTCGCCCGCGAGGATGCCCGTCTCCCGGAACGGGAACAGCACGAACGAGTGCAGCAGGTAGATGTACATGGTCGCGGTGCCGAAGGCCGTGAACCACGTCGTCCGGCGGGGCATGAGCACGAGGAACGCCACCGAGAAGAGCATCGCCGAGAGCAGGAGCACGAGCCGGATGGCGCCCGACCACGGCTCGTCGTAGCCGATCGCGACGTACGACTCGTCGTAGAGCATGAAGCGGCGCAGCTTCAGGTCGCGCCAGGTCTCGATGGCGATCGGCATGAGCACGAGCACCGCGGCGAAGAGTGCGATCGCCCCCGCCCGCCAGCGCCAGGCGACCCGGGTGGGGAGCGCGAGCCAGCGGCCCGTGAGCTGCCACTGCCGGAGCTTCCAGCCGAACACGAAGAACGGCAGCATGCCGAACGTGCGCGACAGGGCGAGCGTGGAGTCGATCGTCTCGGTGTACCCCGCGCCGATCGAGATCGCGATCGCGATGAGGAGCGGGAAGCGCAGCAGCACGAGGTAGGGCAGCGAGATGCGCCAGAGTGCGAGCGCGATGAGGAACCACAGCGTCCACGACGCGGTCGTGTAGTCGAGGGAGAACCCGCCGCCGAGCACCCAGCGGAGCACGGTCCAGATCGTCTCGAAGATGAAGTACGGGAAGACGATGTCGGTGAGGATCTGCCGCAGCGACCGCGCGTTCGGCGGCCCCGACTTCGCGAAGTACCCGGCCACCGTCACGAACACGGCGACGTGGAACGAGTAGATGAACAGGTAGACGCTGTAGGCGAGGTCGTCCTCGGAGATGAGCGGCAGGATGCCGTGCCCGATCACGACGAGCGTGATCGCGATCCACCGCGCGTTGTCCCAGAGCGGCACGCGTCGCTTCGTCGAGGTCGTCGCGGGCGGCGTCGTCTGCATCGCTCCATTCAACCGCACCGCGTCGGCCGGGCGCACGGCGAGCGGATGCCGCGGGCCGCCCGCGCAGGGCCACGGCACGCCGTTCGCGGCATCCGCCGTCGGCGCGGCACAATGGGCGCCATGGGAGTGCTGCGGGTGGTCGTGACCGGTGCGAGTTCGGGGATCGGCGCGGCGACCGTGCGCGCCTTCCGCGCCGCCGGGTGGGAAGTGGTGGGCGTCGCCCGCCGCGAGGACCGGCTGCGCGAGCTCGCCGAGGAGACCGGGGCATCCGTCTTCACCGCCGACCTCACGCGGCAGGAGGACGTCGACGCCCTGCGCGACCACCTCGAGGCGACCGGCCCCGTGCACGCGCTCGTGAACAACGCCGGCGGCGCGAAGGGCCTCGACTCGGTCGAGCACGGCTCGGTCGAGGACTGGATCTGGATGCTCGACGTCAACGTGATCGCGCTCAAGCGCGTGACGAGCGCGCTGCTGCCCGTCCTGCGCCGGGGCGCCGTCGAACGCGGCGTCGCCGACATCGTCAACGTCACGTCGGTCGCGGGCCACGAGCCCTACGTCGGCGGCGCCGGCTACAACGCCGCGAAGTTCGCCGCGCACGCGCTGACGGCCGTGCTGCGACTCGAGCTGAACGGCGAGCCGCTGCGCGTCGTCGAGGTGGCGCCCGGGATGGTGCGCACCGACGAGTTCGCGCTCGTGCGCTTCGGCGGCGACCGCGAGCGCGCCGACAAGGTCTACGACGACGTGCCCGAGCCGCTCGTCGCCGACGACGTCGCGGCGGTGATCGCCGACGCGGTGCTGAAGCCCCGGCACGTGGATCTCGACCTCATCGTGGTGCGGCCCGTCGCGCAGGCCGCGGCAACCCGCCTCGCCCGCGGTCCGCTCGAGGTGCGGAAGGACCCGGAGTGATGGCCGCCGAGCGGACCACCGCACGACGGACGGCCTGGGAGCGGTACACCGCCACCCCGTTGGTCGTGCTCGGCATCCTCTTCATCGTCGCGTACTCGTTCTGGGTCCTCCTCCCCGAGGAGCGGGGGCAGGCGCGGGCGTGGATCGGGTGGACGCTGCTCATCTCGTGGGCGGTCTTCCTGGTCGACGTCGTGGTGCGGATCGTCCTGACGCCGCGGGGCCACAAGTGGCGCTTCGTCTGGCGGCACCCGGTGGAGGTGCTCTCCGCGGTGCTGCCGATCTTCCGTGCGCTGCGCGTGCTCGTGCTGCTCCGGGAGGTGCCGTACCTGCAGCGGCGCAGCGGGAACGCGGTCCGCACCAACATCCTCATCTATGCCGCGAGCTACGCGGTGGTCTTCGTGTACTTCATCTCGCTCGCCACCCTGAACGCCGAGCGCGATGCGCCGGGCGCGAACATCACGACGTTCGGCGACTCGATCTGGTGGGCCATCGTCACGGTCGCCACCGTCGGATACGGCGACGAGTACCCGATCACCCCCGCGGGACGCTTCTACGCGGTCTTCCTCATGGCGGGGGGCATCGCCATCGTCGGAACGGCGTCGGCGACGATCATCTCGCTCATCAACGAGCAGATCGGATCCGCCAGGGACCAGGAGAAGCAGCGCCGCTCGACCGCCGCGGACTCGGCGCCGACCGACCCGACGGACTGACGCCCGGCCGCCGACTACCCTGAATCCATGACCTTCGACGCGAATGACGCCGGCCTCGACGAGCCCCGGCGCGAGGTGCTGACCTGGGACGATTTCGAGGGCGCCTCGCGCTCCCTCGCGAGCGAGGTGCTCGCCTCGGGATTCCGTCCCGACGTCGTGATCGCGATCGCGCGGGGCGGCCTGCTGCTGGCGGGCGCCATCGCGTACGCGCTCGGCACCAAGCAGTGCGGCTCGATCAACGTGGAGTTCTACACGGGCGTCGACGAGCGCCTGCCCGAGCCCGTGCTGCACCCGCCGATGCTCGACGTCCCGGCGGTCGCCGGCAAGTCGGTGCTCCTCATCGACGACGTCTCGGACTCGGGTCGCACGCTCGCGAAGGTCGTCGCCCTGCTCGTCGAGGCCGGCGCCGAGGTGCGCTCGGCCACGCTCTACGTGAAGCCGCGCACGGTGCTCGTGCCCGACTTCGCCTACCGCGAGACCGAGGACTGGATCGTGTTCCCCTGGTCGGCGCGTCCGCCGGTCACCCTCGGGGAGGGTGCCGCGTGAGCGTGCACCTCGTCGGCGGCGGCGCGACCGAGACAGCGGATGCCCCGCTGTACGCGCCGTTCGTCGCGGAGGCCGCCCTGCGGGCCCGTGCGGCAGGTCGCGAACGACCGCGCATCGCCGTGATCTCGTTGCACCCCGAGGCCGAGGAGAAGGCCGCGGCGCTCGCGGAGCTGCTCGCCGCGGCCGGCGGCGGCACCGAGATCGAGGCGCAGCGCACCGCTGGCCGACCCGGCGAGCCGATCGGGCTCACCGCGATCGCCGACGTCGACGGCATCGCCGTGGGCGGCGGCATCGTCGAGGAGGTGCGCGCCGGACTCGAGCCCGTGTCCGGAGAGCTGCGGCGTCTCGTCGCCGGCGGAGTGCCCTACCTCGGGGTCTCGGCCGGCGCGATGATCGCGGCCGAGGGCTCGTTCGGCGGCGGCTCGCGCATCGGCGGCGTGCGCGTGTCGCCGGAGGATCCCGACGAGCCGGGAATGGAGCTCGAGATCGAGGCCGGCCTCGGCCTCGTCGACGTGGCCATCGAGGTGCACGTCGCCGAGCGCGGCATGCTCTCCCGACTGGTCGCCGCGGTCGAATCCGGGCTCGTCGCCGGCGGCCTCGGCATCGACGAGCGCACGGCGCTGATCGTGGGCGACGGCGGCCTCCGAGTGGAGGGCGCGGGCAGCGTGTGGCGCGTCCTGCCGACCGACCAGGGCGTGCTCGTCTCCACGATCGGGTCCTGACGTGGCGATGACCCTCGACCAGCTCGCCGCGGCCGGCCTGATCGACCCGGGCTGGGCCGGCGCGCTCGCACCCGTCGGCCCGAGGATCGCCGAGCTCGGCGACTTCCTCCGCGCCGAGACCGCCGCGGGCCGCGGCTACCTGCCGAGCGGCGATCGCGTGCTCCGTGCGTTCGGGGCGCCGATGGAGGACGTGCGGGTGCTCATCGTGGGGCAGGATCCGTACCCGACGCCGGGGCATCCGATCGGCCTGTCGTTCGCCGTCGACCCCCACGTGCGCCCGGTCCCGCGGAGCCTCGCCAACATCTACAAGGAGCTCGGCGACGACCTCGGCGTGCCGACGCCCGACCACGGCGACCTCACCTCGTGGAGCACCAACGGCGTCATGCTGCTCAACCGGGTGCTCACGGTGCGTCCCGGCACGCCCGCCTCGCACCGCGGCAAGGGCTGGGAGGACGTGACCGACCACGCAATCCGCACGCTCGTGGCGCGCGGCACGCCGCTCGTCGCGATCCTGTGGGGGCGCGACGCGCAGAACCTCAAGCCGCTGCTCGGCGCGACGCCCGTCATCGAGTCCGTGCACCCCAGCCCGCTCTCGGCGAGCCGCGGATTCTTCGGGTCGAAGCCCTTCAGCCGGGCCAACGCGCTGCTCGAGGCGCAGGGCGGCCGAGCGGTCGACTGGCGCCTGCCCGCGACGCCCGCACCACGTCATCCGGCTGTCATCTCCGCGGAGTAGTCTGGCGCGATGCTCGAGGAGGAATACCAGGAACGCCGGGTGCTGCCGCGCCACCTGCGCAAGGCCGAGGCACCCGAGGCGACCTTCGAGTACGCCATCCGCGAGGCCCGCCTCGCCGACATGCCCGCGGTGCGCGAGATCTACAACCACTACGTCGCGAACTCGACCGTGACCTTCGACGAGGACGCCATGACGCTGCGCGAGTGGAAGCACAAGTTCGCGCAACTGCAGAAGCTCGGCCTCCCGTTCCTCGTTGCCGAGTCGCCGACCGGGCAGCTGCTCGGCTACGCGCTCGTCGCCCCGTGGAAGCAGAAACGCGCCTACCGGTACACCGTCGAGGACTCGATCTACCTCGGTCCCGCGGCATCCGGCAAGGGTCTCGGGCGGGCACTGCTCGGGGCGCTCATCGACGCCAGCAGGGCGGCGGGACTCAAGGAGATGCTCGCCGTCATCGCCGACCAGGGGGCGGAGGCGTCGATCACCCTGCACGAGCGGTTCGGCTTCAAGGAGATCGGGCGGATGGGGCGGGTCGGCTTCAAGTTCGACCGCTGGCTCGGCACGGTGCTGCTGCAGAAGTCGCTGAAGTAGGGGCCGGCGGGCGGATGCCGCGTGCGCGGGCCAGCCGACGGCGTCGCGCCGGGGCATCCGGTCACAGGACCAGCGTCACCTCGCCCTGGGGCGCGAACAGCGCCGTGATGCCGGCGACCACGCCGACGGCCAGGAGCAGCCCGGGGTGCGCGAGCCCGATCGCCACGCGCCGCAGCGCCGGGCGGTCGGCGAGCAGGCGCGCGGGCACCTCGCTCGTGGCGGGCGCCTCACCCCATCCCCGGAGCCGGCCGAGGAACCAGGCGCAGCGCACCACGAGTCCGAGCCAGAGCAGCGCGACGACTACCGGCGTGAGGGTTCCCAGCAGCTGGAGCCCGAGGCCCACGATCTCGTCCTCGTCGCCGCGGGCGGCGGCCTGGATCGACGTCGAGATCGCGGCGCCCAGGATGATCGAGACGGCCCAGGTCAGGAAGGCGAACACGAGCGCGAGGTAGCGCACGAAGAAGTGCCCGAACACGCTCGACCGGGCGTGCAGGTGGTCGCGCGGGGTCCCGGTCAGCACCACGATCGTGGCGACGAGGCACGGGGCGATGAGGAGCGCGGCCAGCACGATCCACGCCCAGGCGGGCCAGGCCGCCACGACGGCGACGATCACGAGGGCGGCGAACACGGCCGACCACGCGGCGCCCCACCACAGCGGATGCGCCACGATCGACGCCCCGACCCCCGACCCGCCGCTCCCGCCCGCGCGCATGCCCTCACGATAGCGGCGACGGTCGCCCGCCGGTCCTAGGCTCGGAGGATGAGCGAGCTGCACGAGTACACCGCCCTCGAGCTCCACCAGCTGCTGCAGCGACGCGAGGTCTCGCCGGTCGAGCTGGCGCAGCACTACCTCGACCGCATCGAGCGCCTCGACCCGGGGGTCGGGGCGTTCGCCACGGTGACGCCCGAGGCCGCCCTCGAGCGCGCCCGGCACGTCGAGGAGCAGGTGCCGACGGCCGCGCCGCTGTGGGGCCTGCCGCTCGCCGACAAGGACCTGCACCGACGCGCGGGCGTGCCGGCGCGGTTCGGATCGCGCGCGTTCGCGGACTTCGTGCCCGACGAGTCCGACGAGCTCGTGCGGGCCGTCGACGACGCCGGAGCGGTGAGCCTCGGCAAGACCGCGACGCCCGAGTTCGGACTGCCGTCGTACACCGAGGGCCTCGTGGGCGCGCCCACGCGCAATCCCTGGGACCCCGCGCTCGGCGCGGGCGGGTCGAGCGGGGGAGCGGCTGCCGCCGTCGCCGCCGGGATGCTCCCGTTCGCACCGGGCACCGACGGCGGCGGCTCGATCCGGATCCCCGCCGCCGCGTGCGGGCTCGTCGGCGTGAAGCCGTCGCGGGGGCGGGTGCCGGCGGGACCGGGGCTCGCGACGCTCGCCGGCCTCGGGGTCGCGGGACCCATCGCGCGCACCGTCGCCGACGCGGCGCTGCTGCTCGACGGACTCATCGCGCCGACCGGGTATCCGGCGGCGCACCGCTACGCCGTGCGCGCGCCCGGCGACGACGGGCCGTACCTCGGCGCGGCGATCCGCGGCGAGGGCCGCTTCCAGCTCGGCGTGATGACCGACTCGCCGTGGGACGACGGCTACGACATCGAGGTGTCCGAGGAGGCCCGGTCGGCGCTCGACCGGGCCATCGCGGCGTTCGAGGGCCTCGGGCACGGGATCGAGGCGATGGCGCCCGAGCCCGAGCCGGGCTATCCCGACGCGTTCCGCACGATCTGGCAGGCCGGCGCCGCCACGATCCCGGTCGACGGCGCGGACGAGGCCCTGCTCGAGCCGCTGACGCAGTGGCTGGTCGAGCGCGGGCGCGCCGTGCCGGCACGACAGCTCGCCGAGGCGCTCACGTGGCTCGCGGGCTTCGAGGAGCGGGTCATCCGCCGTTTCTCGTCCTTCGACGCCGTGCTCACCCCCGCGCTCGCGACCCCGCCGCCGCCGATCGGCTGGTACGACCAGGAGGACGGGGAGCGGAACTTCGCGCAGCAGGTGCAGTTCACGCCGTTCACGTCGTTCGTCAACGTCTCGGGGCTGCCCGCCATCACCGTGCCGGTCGAGGACACCGCCGACGGCCTTCCCATGGGCGTGCAGCTCATCGGTCGCCCGGGCGGCGAGGCGACGCTGTTCGCACTGGGCGCGCAGCTCGAGCGCCGCGTGCGGCGGCGGTACCGGCATCCGTCGATGTGGTGACGGAACCGAGCTGTGTGTGACGCCGCGATTCACGACACATGGGACCGTGTGCAAGACTTAGGTAATGCTTACCTCACTCGCTGAAGCCGCCCCGCGCGAGCGCCCTGCCTATCGCAGCTTCCGAGTGCAGGTCTCGCGGGTCGAACGCCTCGCACCGCACTTCACGAGCGTCACGTTCGCGGGCGACGACCTCCGCGACTTCGGCACGGCCGGGCTCGACCAGCGCGTGAAGGTCGTGCTCCCGCTCCCCGAGATCGGGTTCGCGGCGTTCCCCGACGGCGACGACTGGTACGGCGCCTGGCGCGAGCTGCCCGCCGAGCTGCGCAACCCCTTCCGCACCTACACGGTGCGCGCGGTGCGGCCCGAGGAACGCGAGGTCGACATCGTGTTCGTCGGCCACGGCGACGCCGGTCCCGCCTCGGCGTGGGCCGAGGCGGCGACACCCGGCGACGAGATCGTGCTCATCGGCCCCGACGAGCTGAGTGTCGGCCGCACGGTCGGCATCGACTGGCGTCCGGGCGAGGTCGAGACACTGCTGCTGGCCGGCGACGAGACGGCCGCACCCGCGATCGCCTCGATCGTCGAGTCGCTCGCGGCCGACGCCTCGGGCGTCGCCCTCATCGAGGTGCCCGCCGACGGCGACCGGCTCGAGATGCGCGCTCCGGCCGGTGTCGAGGTGCGCTGGCTCGCCCGCGACGAGGCCGGCTGCGGCCACGGCGGCCTGCTCGTGCCCGCCGTGCGCGACTGGGTGGTGCGCCACCTCGCCGCCCGCGGCCTCCCGACGAACGACGTCGACGTCGACGCGGCCGCCGAGGCGCTCGCCGCCGCCGAGCACGAGGACCTGGCCGACACGCCGCTGTGGGACGTGCCCGAGGGGCACAGCCTCGACGGCGAGTGCTACGCGTGGCTCGCGGGTGAGGCCGCCGCCATCACCACCCTCCGTCGCTTCCTCGTGCGCGAGGCCGGCCTCGACCGCCGCCAGGTGGCGTTCATGGGCTACTGGCGCATGGGGCGCGCCGAGCTCGACTGACGAGGGTGGTCGACCCGATGCCGCGCACCGCCACGGTGACGCACCCGACCGGCGCGCCCGACCGGCGGATCCGCCGGAGGCTCCCGCCGGCGGCCACGCTCGGGATCGCCGTCGGGCTGCTCGCGGTCGTCGCGATCGCGAGCCTCGCCATCGGCGCCCGGCAGATCCCATTCGACGTCGTCGTGCAGGCCTTCACGGCGCCCGTGCCCGGCGACCCCGACCAGGTCGTCGTGCGCGACCTGCGGCTGCCGCGGGTGATCATCGGCATCATGGCGGGCGCCGCGTTCGGCGTGGTGGCCGCCATCCTCCAGGGTGCCACGCGCAACCCGCTCGCCGACCCCGGCCTCCTCGGCATCAACGCGGGAGCGTCGCTCGCCGTCGTCACCGCCATCTCGTTCCTCGGCGTCGCCTCGCCGTTCGGCTTCATCTGGTTCGCCTTCGCCGGCGCCGCGCTCGCCGCGGTCGTCGTCTTCCTGATCGGCTCCGTGGGCGGCGGGGCGAGCCCCGCCCGGCTCGCGCTCACCGGCGCGGCCGTCACGGCCGCGACGACCCCGCTCATCACGCTCCTGCTGATCCGCGACGTCGGCACGCTCTCGCAGTACCGGTTCTGGTCGGTCGGCTCGCTCGCCGGGCGCGGCCTCGAGACGGCGAGCGTGCTCTGGCCGTTCCTGGTCGGCGGCCTCGTGCTCGCGGCGTGGCTCGCGGGGCGCATGAACCTGCTCGCGCTCGGCGACGACGTCGCGCGCGGACTCGGCGTGCGGCTCTCGACCACCCGGATCGTCACGGCCGTGGCCGTCATCGTGCTGGCCGCGACCGCCACGTCGCTCGCCGGCCCCATCGCCCTGCTCGGACTCGCCGTGGCGCACGCGGCCCGCGGCCTCGTCGGCGCCGACTACCGCTGGCTCACGCCGCTCGCGGGGGTGCTCGGCGCGATCGTGCTCGTGGCCGCCGACGTGATCGGCCGGGTGGTCGTGGCGCCGGCCGAGCTCGAGGCGGGCATCGTCGCCGCCATCGTCGGCGCGCCCGTGCTCATCGCGCTCGTGCGCCGGGGCCGGGGAGCGTCGCTGTGACCGCCGCACCGCTCGTCGCACCGGCCGCCGCGGGCGACCCCGTCGAGGTCGTCGCCGGGCGCGTCGCGGCGGCGCGGTCGCGCCGGCGGCGGCGCGCGGCATCCGTGCTCGTCGCCCTGACCTTGGTGGCGCTGGCCGCCGCCGTCGCGTCGATGGTGCTCGGCGCGGCCGGACTCACGGTCGGCGAGGTGGTCGCCGCGCTCGTCGGGCAGGGCTCGCCGAAGGCGGAGTTCGTGGTGCTTCGGCTGCGGCTGCCGCGCGTCGTCGCCGCGATCGTGGCCGGCACCGCGCTCGGGCTCGGCGGCGCGCTGTTCCAGACCACGCTGCGAAACGCGCTCGCGAGCCCCGACATCCTCGGCGTCACCGGAGGCGCGAGCCTCGCCGCGGTCGGGTCCATGCTGCTGCTCGGCCTCGAGGGTCCGGCGGTCGCGCTCGCCGCGTTCGCCGGCGCGCTCGTCGTTGCGGGGCTCATGTGGGGCCTCGCGTGGCGCGACGGGCTCACCGGCATCCGCTTCGTGCTCGTCGGGATCGGCCTCGCCTCGATCGTGAGCGGCCTGCTCGGCTGGCTCCTCACGCGCGCCGAGGTGCGCGAGGCCTCGGAGGCGCTCGTGTGGATGGTCGGCGGCATCGGCTCGATCGGCTGGCCCGAGCTCGCGACGGCGGGCGGCGCGGTCGTCGTGCTGCTCATCGCCACGGCGCTGTTCTCACCGCGGATGCCGCTGCTCTCGCTCTCCGACGACAGCGCCCGCTCGCTCGGGCTCGACGCGACCCGCGCGCGGGTGACCGCGATCCTGCTCGGCGTCGGACTCGTCGCGGTCGCCACCGCGCTCGCCGGGCCGATCGCGTTCGTCGCGCTCGTGTCGGCGCCCATCGCCCGCACGCTCGTCGGGCACGGGCAGGCGGCACTCGCGGCATCCGCGCTCACCGGCGCCGCCATGGTGCTCGTGGCCGACCTCGTGGCGCAGCACGCGTTCGCCGGCGTCGCCGTGCCCGTCGGCATCGTGACGGGCCTCATCGGCGCGCCGTACCTCCTCTGGCTCATCGCGAGGGGCAACCGGAAGGGATCAGACGGATGACCCGGACAGCACCGCATGCGCTCCGCGCCGAGTCGCTCACGCTCGCCTACGACGGCCGCACGGTCATCGAGGGGCTCGACCTCGAGGTGCCCGACGGCCGCATCACCGCGATCGTCGGCCCGAACGCGAGCGGCAAGTCGACGCTCCTGCGCGGCCTCGCCCGCCTCATGCGGCCCGAGGCCGGCCGCGTCACACTCGACGGACGCGACATCCGCACGTTCGCGCCGAGGGAGTTCGCCCGGCGCGTCGCCGTGCTGCCGCAGCAGCCCATCGCGCCCGACGGCGTCCTCGTGTCGGAGCTCGTGTCACGTGGGCGGCATCCGCACCGCGGCTGGTTCGGCGGACGCTCGAGCGACGACGACCGCATCGTCGCCGAGGTGCTCGCGGCCACCGGCACGTCGGAGCTCGCCGACCGGGCCGTGGCCGAGCTCTCCGGCGGCCAGCGCCAGCGGGTCTGGATCGCCATGGCGCTCGCACAGCGGGCCGACATCGTGCTGCTCGACGAGCCCACGAGCTTCCTCGACGTGAGCCACCAGCTCGACCTGCTCGACCTCCTCACGGAGTCGAACCGGGAGCACGGAACGACCGTGGTGATGGTGCTGCACGAGCTGAACCTCGCCGCCCGCTACGCCGACCACCTCGTCGTGGTCGAGGGCGGGCGCATCGCGGCGGCGGGAGAGCCGTCGGAGGTTCTGACGGCCCAGACGGTCGGCGCGGCGTTCGGGCTCGACTGCGTGGTCGCCGAGGACCCGGTGTCGCGCTCGCCGATGATCGTGCCGATCGGGCGCTACCACCAGGCGTGACCGCACCAGGAGAGCGCCCGTGTCGCTCGTGTCGCCTCGTGTCGCGGGGTTTCACCGCATCGCGAGTTTAGGTTAGGCTAACCTCAGTCAACCCCACCTCCGAAAGGGAGTTCATGCACGCCCGACGCACGATCGCCGTCCTCGCCGCCGCAGCAGCTGCGGCCCTCGCCCTGGCCGGGTGCTCCCCGTCCGCTCCCGAGGAGACCGGTTCCGACGCCGCCGCGGGCGAGGGGTTCCCGATCACCATCGAGCACGCCTTCGGCGAGACCGAGATCCCCGCCGCGCCCGAGCGCGTGGCCACGTGGGGCTGGGGCAGCACCGAGGCGGCGCTCGCGCTCGGCGTCGTGCCCGTCGCGATGGCGCAGCAGACCTACGGCGCGAACGAGGACGGCGTGCTCCCGTGGGTCGCCGACGAGCTCGACGAACTCGGCGAGGACACGCCCGTGATCCTGACCGACGACGGCGAGGCGCCGCCCTACGAAGAGCTCGTCGAGGCCGCCCCCGACGTCATCCTCGCGCCCTACTCGGGCATCACCGAGGAGCAGTACGAGCTCCTGAGCGAGATCGCCCCGACCGTCGCCTACCCCGACGAGCCGTGGACCACGCCGTGGCGCGAGACCGTCACGATCGTCGGCACGGCGCTCGGCCTCGCCGACGAGGCGCAGGGCGTGCTCGACGACCTCGACGCCGAGCTCGCCGCACATGCCGAGGCGCACCCCGAGCTGGCCGGCAAGACCGTCGCCGCGGTCTGGGACGTCGCGGGCACGTTCTACGTCTACACGCCCGAGGACTCGCGCGTGGAGTTCCTCTCGGGCCTCGGCCTCGAGGACGCGCCCGCCGTCGCGGAGCTCGCGAACGGCGACTCGCCCTTCTACTACACGCTCTCGTACGAGCAGCTCGACCAGCTCGAGAGCGATCTCGTCATCAGCTACCACGACACGCAGGAGGAGGCCGACGCGTTCCTCGCCTCGGCGCCCATCCAGGCGATCCCGGCGGTCTCACGCGGCCAGGTGGCGCAGGTCGTCGGCACCGAGCTGATCGCCGCGGTCTCGCCGCCCACCGCCCTCTCGCTCACCTACGGGCTCGACGAGCTCGTCGCGTCGCTCTCGGCGGCCGCCCAGGCGGGCTGACCCTCACGCGCTCCTGGGCGCGTTCCCATCGACCGGTCGGGATGCCGCAGCGCGCGGCGCCCGGGCCGGTCGGCGTCTCGGCAGGTAGCCGCCCGCCTCGAGCCCGGCCTCGATCTCGAACCGGTTGCGCAGCGGGTTCCGCCCGGCGATGAGGTAGAGGAGGGGGAAGA
Organism: Agromyces sp. NPDC055661; assembly: GCF_053618135.1. Classification (NCBI taxonomy): domain Bacteria; kingdom Bacillati; phylum Actinomycetota; class Actinomycetes; order Micrococcales; family Microbacteriaceae; genus Agromyces; species Agromyces sp. NPDC055661. Next base: position 293,404 of record NZ_JBSHHC010000001.1, on the reverse strand, counting down.
GCATGCCGTACTTCCGCCACTGCTCGCGGTGCACGGCCTCGTGGCCGAGCACCACGTCGCCCGCGTTGCGGTCGGTGAGGTAGCAGCCGCCGACGCACGAGCCGCCGCGACCGAACGTCCACTTCGGCATGCCGGTGAAGACGATGAGCCCGCCGCGGCGCTCGACGCGGCCGGTGCTCCAGAGGAAGCCCCAAGTGAAGCCCACCGACGTCGCCCACCAGTAGCCGGCGCGGCTGATGGGGGAGTCGATGAGGCCCAGCCGGCTCACGCGTCGACCTTGGGCCGGCCGAGGTCCTCGAGCAGTCGCAGCCACACCTCGCTCATCGTCGGGAACGCGGGCACGGCGTGCCAGAGCCGGCTCACGGGCACCTCGCCGACCACTGCGATGGTGGCGGCGTGCAGGAGCTCGGCGACGTCCTGGCCGACGAACGTCGCGCCGATGATCACGTCGCGCTCGGCGTCGACGACGAGGCGCGCCCGACCCTCGTAGCCGTCGGCGAGGATGCCGGCGCCGCTCGCGGACTGCATGGGCACGTCGGCGAGGCGCACCTCACGGCCCGCGCGCCGCGCCGCCGCCTCGGTCAGGCCCACCGACACGGCCTCGGGCTCGCCGAACACGACGCCCGGCACCGCGGAGTGGTCGGCGGTCGCGACGTGCGCGCCCCACGGGGCGTCGTCGACCGGGCGCCCGGCGGCGCGTGCGGCGATCACGTCGCCGGCGGCGCGGCCCTGGTACTTGCCCTGGTGGGTGAGCAGCGCACGGTGGTTGATGTCTCCGACCGCGTAGAGCCAGTCGCCGTCGCCCTCGGCACCGCGCACGAGCATCGTCTCGTCGACGTCGAGCCACGATCCGGGCTCGAGGCCGACGGTCTCCAGTCCGACCGACCGCGAGCGCGGGACGCGGCCGGTGGCGACGAGCACCTCGTCGGCCGTCACCGTGGAGTCGTCGTCGAGCGTGAGCACGACCTCGCCCGAGCCGTTGCGCTCGACCTGCGTCGGCTCCACGCCGAGCCGCACGGTCGCCCCGAGCCCGCGCAGGCCCTCGACGACCGCGTCGCCGACGAAGTCCTCCATGTCGCCGAGCACCTCGTGCCGGGCGAGCACGGTGACCTCGGTGCCGAAGCCGGCGAAGGCGGTCGCCATCTCGACCGCGACGAAGCCGCCGCCGATGATCGCGAGCCGCGCGGGCGGCTCCTCGACGCTCGTCGCGTCGCGGCTGGTCCACGGCGACGCCTCGGCGAGGCCGGCGATCGGGGGGATCGCGGGGTCGGAGCCGGTGCTCACGACCACCGCGTGCCGGGCGGCGAACGTGGTCTCCGTGCCGTCGGCGCTCGCGACGACGACGCGGCGGGGTCCGTCGAGCCGGCCGTGTCCACGCGCGAGCTCGATCCCCACGCTCGCGACCCACTTCGCCGCGCCCGCGTCGTCCCAGTCGGACACCCAGTAGTCGCGCCGCTTCAGCACGGCCGCGACGTCGAGCGGCCCGGTGACCGCCTCGGCGGCCCCGCCCACGCGCTGGGCCGCGCGGAGTGCCGCCGCGCTGCGCAGCAGGGTCTTCGACGGGACGCACGCCCAGAACGAGCACTCGCCGCCGACGAGCTCGTGCTCCACGAGCACGACGTCGAGGCCCGCGGCCCTCGCCCGGTCCGCGACGTTCTCGCCCACGGGTCCGGCGCCGATGACGACGACGTCCACCTCGCGCTCCATGCTGCTCCCCTCCGAACCCGGCCGGCGCCGGGCAGACATGGCCCCAGCCTAGGCAGAACGGCCGACGGGCGGCACCCGTTGCGCGATCAGTCCGGGGTGTCGGATGCCGCGTCGTCGGCGTCGCGGGCGGGGCGCGAGGTCAGGGCCGCGACGAGTCGCAGGATGGTCGGCAAGTCGTCCTCCGCGGCCTCCGGCGACGCCGGGGCGAAGCCCGCGATCGCGGCGCCCGCGAGCGGGAACGCGACGACGATCGCGCGCAGCAGGGCCACCAGCGTGGCCGCGTCGATGCCGAACGGCATCGGGTACGAGAGGCCGACCAGCGCCGACGGGTCGAGCACGTCGAGGTCGATGTGCACGAACACCTGGGACGCGCCCGTGTCCTGCAGCGCGGCGATGACCATGGTGGGATCGGAGAGGTCCTCGACCGTGAGCACCGTCACGTCGTGCTCGTCGATGAAGCGCTGCTCCTCGTCGTCGATCGCGCGGATGCCGCCGAGCACGAGTCGCGCGGGCGGGACGCGCGTGTCGGCGTCGAGCGCCAGGCCGTCGGCACCCTCGCCGGCGATCGCCCGCAGCGTCATGCCGCCGAATCCGCCCGACGGGGACGTCTCGGGGGTGTTCAGGTCGGGATGCGCGTCGAGCCAGAGCACCGCGAGGTCGCCGCCGGTGCGGCGCGAGGCGTGCGCCACCGCGGCGAGCGACGCGCTGCAGTCCCCGCCCACCGTGAGCGCCCAGTCGGGCACCGCGGCGAGGGCCTCCTCGGTGAGCTCGCGCACGCGGCGGAGCGCGCTGTAGCGGCGGACGCCGGTGCCGAGCGCGTCGCCGGCCTCGACCGGGACGTCGACCACGACGGTCGCCGCGGCGGGCAGGTCGCCGCGGATCGCGGCCGCGCCGTCGGCGTGGCTCATGGCACGCGACGACACGGAGCCTTGCCACATGGGGACGACGACGAACGTTGCGGGCATGCCTCACAGTATCGCGCGCGCCCGCGCGCAGGTCACTGGTCGGGGAACCGCACGAGCCGTGCCTGGATCGCCAGCCCGAAGCTCGCCACGATCATGAATCCGAGCCCGAGGAGTCCGCCGAACGTCGTGGCGAGCACCGTGGCGACGGCGTTGAGCCCGATGAGCACCAGCGTCACCCGCCACACCCATCGCCGGCCGGTCAGTCCGGTCGCGAGGGCGAAGCCCACGAGCAGCACCACCCGCAGCCAGAGGTCGACGGGCGACCACACCGGGAGTCCCGACAGGGTGAGCAGTGCCCCGACGACGAGGACGAGCGTCCAGGTGGCGAAGAGCCACCAGCCGAACGGCTCGGGCGGGTTGCCGGATGCCGCGGCATCCGCAGCGCGCCGACCCGGCCTGCCCGGAGGCGTGCCCGGCCCCGCCCTCGTCGCCGCTGCCGTCGCGCGCGCCTGCGCCCGAGCTCTCCGGACGAGCACCTCGTGCGCCGTCATCACGGCGACGAACCGGTCGTTCGCCGCCCGCACCGCGCCCGGCGACGAGCCCGCGACGCGGTCGGGGTGCAGCTCCCTGGCGAGGCGCCGATAGGCGTGCTCGATCTCGGCCTCGTCGGCGTCGGGCCGGACGCCGAGCACTGCGGCGGCCTCGTCGGGCGTCATGCGGCCACGGTACGCCGCGGGGCGGGCCTCCGGCCACGGCTTGCGAGCAACATGCGGGGAGCTCGGCGTCGCCGTTGTCGTCACGACGAGCCGCAGACGCACGGATGCCGCGAGCCAGTGCGGCCCGCGGCATCCGTCACTGCAGTGGATCAGCCCGAGATCGCACCCTGCGACGAGCCGCCCGCCTTGAGCGCGGCGAGGCGCGCGTCGACCTCGGTGAGCTCGCCGAGGTCGTCGAGCTCGTTGAACTGGGCGTCGAGGCTCGATGCTGCGAGCTCGGCCTGGCCGCGCACGACCGCCTCCTCTCGACGGATCTTGTCCTCGAAGCGCCCGATCTCGCTCGTGGGGTCGAGGATGTCGATCGACTTCACGGCGTCGTGCACCTGGCGCTGCGCCTGGGCGGTCTTGGCCCGGGCGATGAGCTCGGAGCGCTTGTTCTGGAGCTGTACGAGCTTCTCCTTCATGCCGTTGAGGCCCGCCTTGAGCTTGTCGACCACCTCGGTCTGCGCGGCGATCTGCGGCTCGGCCGCCTTCGCCTCGTTCTCGGCCGAGATCTGGCGGCTCAGCGCCACCTTCGCGAGGTTGTCGAACTTGTCGCCGCCTGCGGGGTCGCCCGCCGAGCGCAGCTCGTCGCCCTTGCGGCTCGCCGCGAGCGCCTTCTCGCCCCACTCTCGGGCGGCCTCGACGTCCTCGCGGTGGTCGTCCTCGAGCAGGCGCAGGTTGCCGATCGTCTCGGCGATGGCCGCCTCGGCGTCGGCGATGGAGTTGGTGTAGTCCCGCACCATCTGGTCGAGCATCTTCTGCGGGTCCTCGGCCTCGTCGATGAGGGCGTTGATGTTCGCCCGCATGAGCTGCGAGATGCGGCCGAAGATGGACTGCTTCGTCATGGTGTTCCCTTTCCTGTGGTGCGTGTGCGTCGTGTCGTGGTCGTGGAGTTCGTGGAGTTCGTGGAGGTCGTGGAGTTCGTGGAGGTCGTGGAGGTCGTGGTCGTCGTGTCGGCGTCGTCGGCTCGGGATCGGTGGGTCGTCGCGTGGGAGTCCGCCGGGCTCAGAAGCGGCCCCCGCCCCCGCGGCGCGATCGGGTGCCCGACCCGCCGAAGCTGCCGGGCGAGCGCCGTCCGCCGCCGCCGAAGCCGCCGCCGAACCCGCCGCCGCTGCTTCCGCCGCCGCCGAACATTCCGCCGCCGCCGCCGCCGCCGCCGCCGAGGACCGAGTTGATCAGGATGCCGCCGAGCACCGCGCCGAACAGGTCGCCGCCGCCTCCGCCGCCCTGCTGGGCGCCGTAGCCGGCACCGAACCCGCCGCCCATGGCGCCGCCGAACCCGCCGACGTCCTGCTGGGCGAGGGAGAGCGCCGTGCGGGCGAGGGACTCCGCGCGCTGGGCGGTCGTGAGCGCGCCCGCGGGGTCGGTCGGCGCGAGCGCCTCCGCCTCGACGAGCAGGCGCCCGGCCTCGGCGAGGCGCGTGCGGGCCTCGGCGCCGACGGCGCCGCGCCGCGCCACGAGGTAGTCCTCCGCGGCCTGCACCTGCGCCCGTGCGGTCGCGAGGGAGCGTCCGAGCTGCGCCTCGGCCCGGGCGCGCTGCTCCGCGGCGTTGCGCACGCCGGCGATCGCGGCGTCGATCTCGGTGTTCACCTGCTGGACTCGGGCCTGCGCCGCGAGGGGGTCGCGCCCGGGGGCGCCGAGCCCGGCGCGCAGGGCGGCTGCCTCGCCCGCGACGCGGTCGGCGAGGGTCGCCGCGCCAGGGTCGCCGAGCCCGCGTGCGGTCTGCACGTCGGCCTCGAGGTCGGCGACGCCGGCCGACACCGCCTGGTCGGCGGCGGCGAGGTCGGTCGCCAGGCGGTCGATGGCGTCGGCGAGGAGCACGGCCTGGTCGACGGACTCCTCGGCCGCGCGGATGCCCACGGCGGCGTCGCTCGCGCGCTGCGCGGCGACCGCGGTCGCCGCCTGGGCGAGCTCCTCGCGGGCGAACGCGAGCCGGGCATCGGCCTGGGCGGGGTTGTCGGCGATGGGTGCCACGGCGGATGCCGCGTACGTGCCGGTGAGGGCCGCGAGCCGCTGCGGGGCGGCGGAGACGCGTGCGGCCGCGGCATCCGCCTCGCCCTGCACGCGCTGGAGCTCGGCCGGCGCGTTGCGCTCGAGCGCGCGCAGCTCGTCGAACTTCTCGGCCTGCTCGTCGAGGATGGCGTCGGCCTCGCCCGCGAGCCGGATGATGCCGGAGTACCAGGCGCGGCGCTCGTCGTCGGTGTCGGGGTCGGCGTCGTCGAGCTGCTGCTGCAGCGAGAACGCCTCGGCGACCTTGCCCTTCGCGCCGTCGAGGGCCGCCTTGAAGTCGGCCGTTGCCGCCTCGCCGTACGACGCGACCGCGAACCCCAGCTCATCGTCGCTCGTCTTCACCGCGTCGTCGGCCTGCACGAGGGCGCTGCCGGCCTGCCGGCGAAGCTCGTCGATCGAGGGTTGCGGCGGACCCGCCGGGCCGGCCTCCGCCTTGGACTTGCGTCGGCGGCGCGCGAGGACGATGGCGATGATCGCAACGACCACGGCCGCGACCACGAGGAAGATCACCCAGCCCCAGCCGCCTCCTCCGCCGCCGCCCGCGCTGCCGCCCCCGATGGCGTCGGCGGCGGCGATCGCGGCGCCGGCCCAGTCGCCGTCGCGGAGCTTCGGCTCGATGACGTCCTGGCTGATCCGGGCCAGCTCGGCGTCGGACAGCGACGCGTTGGCATCGGCCGAGAGGTAGTACGCGCGACCGTCGACGGCGACCGCGAGGAGGTAGTCCTCGGCGCCCATGTTGTTGCCGATCGCGGTGTCGTTCGCCCAGGCGTCGGCGGCCTCGGGATTCGTGAACTCGTCGACGTACGCCACGAAGAGCTGACGCCCGGTCGCGTCGGTCGCCCGCTCGATGGCGGCCTCGACCTCAGCCGTGCTGCCGCTCAGGGCCCCGACCGTGTCGACGATCGGGCTCTGCCCGAAGTCGACCGGGTCCTCCGCCATGGCCGGCGCCGTCGCACCGAGCGCGAGCACCGCGCCGACGATGATCCCGAGAACTGCTGACGTGCGACCTCGAGACGACATGCACCAGTGCCCTTCCCCCGCCCCCGCGGGCCATCCCGAGTCTATGGGGGAGTCGGAGGCCTCGTCCATGCCGCGCCCGTGCCCTCGCAGCGCCTCCACAGGCGCCGTGATCAGCCGACCGACATCGGCACCAGCGGGGACGTGAGCAGCAGCACCATGCCCTCGACGGGCGTGGAGAACGCGACGGTCGCGCCCAGCGCGTAGGGGCCGGGGGAGAGCGGCGGCAGGTCTCCCGGGAGCGCCTCGCCGTCGTCATCCGCGGCCGTGCAGTGCAGCGCCTCGACCACGCCCGGGAGCGTGACCGACTCGCCCGGCGCGAGCGAGACGTGCACGGCGCCGGCCTCCGACGTGCCGCTCGAGTGCCAGGTGACGACGTCCACGTCCGCCACCGTGATCGCCGGTACGCGCGAGAGCTCGCCCTCGACGACCTCGGTGCCCGTGTTCGTCACGGTGACGACGACGGATGCCGCGGCGCCGGGCGGCACCGGCGCGACGGGCGCCTCGACCGACACCGCGAGCGGCGTTCCCGCACGCTCCCCGGCGCCGACCACGGCCGAGCCGCAGCGGTTGACGGTCTCGGGTGCCGCGAGCCGGAGGCCCGAACCGGCCTCCTCCTCGACGGCGCCGGCCTCCGCGCCGGCCGACTCCGACACGGCGGGCGCGCCGGCGGTGGTCGAGCCGCCGGAGCCGCCCTGCAGGCCGATCACGAGCCCGCCCACGACGAGCACGGCCGCGAGCGCGCCCGCACCGCTCGCGATCGCCGTCCGTCGAGACCGGCGACGGGAACGGCTCGCCGCCAGCACCGCGTCGACGTCGACGGGACGCGGCGTCGCGGCATCCGCTGCGCGCTTCAGGCCCTCGCCGAGCCCGGTGGTGGGATCAGGTGCTGACATGGTCGCCTCCCGTCCGCGCGGCGCGCGTCCCGGCCGGATCGAGGGAGGAGGAGAGCGCGTGCAGGCCGTCGCTGAGGTACCGCTTCACGCCGCCTGAGCTGATGCCGAGCACGCCGGCGATGCCGTCGACCGTGAGGTCCTCGTAGTAGCGCAGCACGATGCACGCGGCCTGCCGGGGCGGGAGCGCCCGGATGCGCTCCAGCAGGTCGAGCCGCTCGTCGGTCGCCGCGTTCGCCGAGTCGACGCTCGATGGCGCGACCGCGAGGTGCCGCACCCGTCGCCACGTGCCGTCGCGGCGGGAGCGGTCGATCACCGCGTTGAGGATCGCGCGGCGGACGTACGCCTCCGCGCGCGGCAGCGTGAGGCCGAGGCGGGGCGTGCCGAACGTGCGCACGAGGGCGTCCTGCACGAGGTCGGCGGCGTCGTCGAGGCTGCCCGTGAGCAGGTAGGCGTAGCGGCTCAGCGCATCGCCGCGCTCGACGACCAGCGCCGTCGCCACCTCGTCCCACGGGCGTGCCACCCGAGTCCTCCTCCCGACGGCGGGACTCCGCCGTCACCTGTATCGACGAACGAGCGGGCCGTTTCGTTGGGTGCCCGAGCGGATGCCCAGTGCCGGCACGTCAGCGCGAGCGCTCGAGCTCCGACGCGCCGACGTGCTCGTCCAGCCAGTCCGTGAGCGGACGGGACGCGCGGAGCGCGCCGACGACCCGGTCCTCCGCCTCGGGCGTATGCAGCCACGGCTCGACGGGCCACTCGACCCAGGCGGTGAGGTCCTTGTCGCGGAGCAGGTCGGCGCGCGGATGGTCGGCGTCGAAGCCGCGCGGCACCCGCTTCAGCTGGTCGCTCGCCGACACGCCGACGCCACCCGCCTCCACCGCGGACACCGCGGCGACGAGCGCCTCGCCGCTCCGGTCGTCGGCGACGGCCTCCCGGAACCGTGCCAGCTGGTCGGACGCCATGACGTGGCATCCGGCGCCGACGCCGAGGCCGGACGCGGAGAAGTGCACGTAGCCCGAGCCGCCGACGGTCGCGCCGATGGCGGTCTTGTACGGCGACTTGTCGGCGCTGAACCGGATGTCGCGATACGGCCGGAAGACGCGTCCCTCGCCGAACTCGGCGGCCAGGTCGTCGAGCAGGGCCTGCATCGGCGCGAGGACCAGCTCGTCGTACTCGGCGCGATGCTCGGTGAAGTACGCCTTGGAGTTGTCGGCCTCGAGGCCCTCGTAGAACGCGACGGCGCCCGGGAGCCAGCCGGTGAACACGGTCATCTCCGCCTCCTCCAGGAGGTTCGGAACGGCTCGGCGAGGTTATCGCCTGGAGTGCCCCCGGAGGGATTCGAACCCCCGACCTACGGTACCGGAAACCGGCGCTCTATCCCCTGAGCTACGGAGGCGCACAGCAGTAGACACTACCACTGCCGCGGGACGCGCTCCGACCACCGGTCGCCCGGGAAGACCCTCTGAGCGGGCTTGCTCGACGGTCAGGCGAGGCTGACGCTGGCGACCGTGTCGAGCAGCTCCTCGCGCACGCGCGCGGCGAGCTGGATGCGCGCCCCGCGCAGCACCGGGTCGCGGTCGACGCGCGTGGCGACCACCTCGGGGTACCAGCGGCTGATGCGGCGGATGCCCCGCTCGACCTCCGCGGCGAAGGCGTCGCCGCCGAGGCTGGCGGTGGGTCCCGCGAGCACGAGGCGTCCGGGGTCGAGCGTCGCCAGGAGCGGCAGGGCGACGTGGGCCACGCGCTCGGCGAGATCGTGGAAGACGCCGGCGCGCACGGCCTCGGCATCGGGCTCGGCCAGCGCCTCGCGCGCCGCGTGGTAGCCGGCGACGTCGAGCCCGTGCGCGCGGGCGAGCAGCGCGACGGCGCGGCCGCCGACCAGGTCCTGCGCGGTGCGCGCGCTCGGGTCGAGCGCACTCGCCGCGACCGACAGCGGGAGGAAGCCGATCTCGCCCGCGCCGCCGAAGCTGCCGCGGTGCAGGTCGCCGGCGACGTCGAACGACGCGCCGACGCCGTTGCCGAGCCAGAGCACCGCGAACACGTCGCGGTCGACGCCCGCGCCCAGCTCGCGCTCCGCGACGGCGGCGAGGTTCACGTCGTTCTCGATGCGCACCTCGCGCCCGAGCTCGCCCTCGAGGATCGAGCGCAGCCCGCGCACGGGCCAGCCCGGCAGGGTCTCGCTGAACAGCTCGCCCGTCTCGCCGGGGTCGACGTAGCCGGGGATGCCGATGACGATCGAGTGCACGACGTCGGGATCGGTGCCCGCGGCCTGGCTCGCATCCGCGATGGCGCGCGACACCTCGTCGACGGGGGAGCGCTCGGTCGGATCGTGTGGGAGCGCCCGGCGCACGACGGGGCGCTCGTCGCCCGTCGCGTCGACGACCGTGGCACGCAGCTCGAACGCGTCGAGGTCGAGCGCGACGCCGAGCGGGCGGTCGGTGCGCGCGGCGTACACGACGGCGCTGCGGCCGGCCGAGCCCGACGTGCGGCCGCGCTCCTCGATGAACCCGGCGGTGAGCAGCCGCGACATCATCTGCGAGGCCGTGGGCTTCGACACCCCGACGAGCTCGCAGATGCGGTTGCGCGTGAGCGGACCCTGCTCGAGCAGCACGGCGAGGCCGGCACGGTCGTTGACGGCGCCCAGCCACGAGGGCGTTCCCGTCGAGGAGTTCGCCGCCATGCGCCGGACCGTCAGGCCGCGGGGAGGTTGGCGAGCACCGACGCGACGAGCTGCTGCGCGTCGCCCGGCTCGAACAGGTCGGGCGACTGGATCACGATCCAGTAGTCCCCCTGGAAGACCTGCGCCTCGCCGATGCCGCCGGCCTGCGTGAAGTACCCCGCGACGTCGGGCGGCGTGCCGTAGGTCGGCACCGGCTTGGACGAGACCGCGGCCTGGTTGCGGCGCGCCTCGCCGGCCGCCGTGGTCGGGGTCGCGACGCCGACCTCGATGATCTCGCCGCTCGTCTGGTTGAGGTAGCCGCACGCCGTGCCCGCGTCGTCCTCGACGAGCGTCGCGATGTCGCCGCCGCCGGGCTGGTAGCCGGGGTCGGCGCCGACGTTCGGGTTGAAGGCGTAGAGCTGGTCGGCCGTGAGCAGCGCGTCGCACGCGATCTCGAACGGGATGGGCGGTTCGGCCGACTCGGTGGGCTCGGGGTCGGCGCTCGCCGGAGCGGTCGGCGCGGTCGTCGGGGCGGCCGTCGCGTCGGACTCTGCGGCGTCGGGCGCGCAGCCGACGAGCAGTGCCACGGATGCCGCAGCGACGAGCGCGAGGCCGGCAGGACGGGTTCGGGCGAGGTGGGGCGAGCGCGGCATGTGCGAAACCCTATCAACCGTGCCGGGTAGGATTTGCGGGTGACTCCCGACGACCTCTCGCGTGCCCTGTTCGACCTCGTGAACGGGCTCGTGGAGCGACGTCGCGCGGCCGGCGCCGACGTCTCGCTCGAGCTCTCGGCCGACCAGGTGACCCTCGAGCGTCCCAAGCTGCGCGAGCACGGCGACTGGGCGTCGAACATCGCCATGCGCGTCGCGAAGCCGCTCGGCGCCAACCCCCGCGAGATGGCCACGGAGCTCGCCGACGCCCTGGCCGGCATCGACGGGGTCGCCAGCGCGGAGGTCGCGGGACCCGGCTTCATCAACATCCGGCTCGACGCCGCCGCGGCCGGCGCGCTCGCCAGGACCATCGTCGATGCGGGTGACGGCTACGGGCGCAGCGAGTCGCTCGCCGGCGGGGGCCGCATCAACCTCGAGTTCGTCTCGGCCAACCCCACCGGTCCGCTGCACATCGGCCACACCCGCTGGGCGGCGCTCGGCGACTCCATCGGCCGCGTGCTGCGCGCGGCGGGCGCCGACGTGGCCAACGAGTACTACATCAACGACGCCGGGACCCAGATGGACAACTTCGGGCGCTCCGTGCTCGCGGCGGCCAAGGGCGAGCCGACCCCCGAGGGCGGCTATCCCGGGAGCTACATCGGCGACCTCGCGGCACGCGTGCTCCAACGCGAGCCGAAGCTGCTCGAGCTCGACGAGGCCGTCGCCCTGCACACGGCCACCGAGATCGCCTACGAGCTGCAGCTCGCCGAGATCCGCGCCTCGCTCGAGCGCTTCAACGTGCACTTCGACGTCTGGACGAGCGAGCGCCGCCTGCAGGACAAGGGCGACGACGGGCTCTCCGACGTCGACACCGCCGTCGAGCGGCTCCGCGCGCAGGGCCACGTCTTCGACGAGGACGACGCCGTGTGGGTGCGCACGACCGACTTCGGCGACGACAAGGACCGGGTCATCCGCCGTGGCACCGGCGCCTACACGTACTTCGCGGCCGACGCGGCCTACTACCTCGACAAGGGCGACCGCGGATTCGGCCACAAGATCTACCTCCTCGGGGCCGACCACCACGGGTACGTGCATCGCCTGCGCGCGCTCGCGGGGGCGGCGGGCGACGACCCCGAGCGGGACATCGAGGTGCTCATCGGGCAGCTCGTGAGCATCAACGGCGCGAAGCTCTCCAAGCGCGCCGGCAACATCATCGAGCTCGACGACCTGCAGGCGTGGCTCGGCACCGACGCGCTGCGGTACACGCTCGCCAGGTACCCCGCCGACTCGCCGCTCACGATCGACCCCGAGGTGCTGAAGCGCCGCACGAACGACAACCCCGTGTTCTACGTGCAGTACGCGCACGCGCGCACGTCCGCCGTGGCCCGGAACGCGGCATCCGTCGGCGTCGACCGCTCGTCGTTCGCGCCCGAGCTGCTCACGCACGAGACCGAGTCGGCGCTCCTCGGCGGGCTGCAGGAGTTCCCGCGCATCGTCGCCCAGTCGGCGGAGCTGCGGGAGCCGCACCGCGTCGCGCGCTACATCGAGGAGCTCGCGGGCCTCTACCACCGCTGGTACGACAACTGCCGCGTGCTGCCGCTCGGCGACGAGCCGGTCGGCGACCTGCACCGCACGCGACTCTGGGTGAACGACGCCACCGGACAGGTCCTGCGCAACGGCCTCGACCTGCTCGGCGTCTCGGCTCCGGAGCGCATGTGACGCAGGCGGCGCCGGCCACGGATGCCGCGGGGATGCCCCCGCGGCGGAGGAACCGCGCCGCCCGCGTGTGGATCACGCTCGTCGTGATCTTCGGCGTGCTCGTCGCGCTCGTCGTGATCGCCGACATCGTCGTGCGCAACATCGCGGAGCAGCGCGTCGCGGAGCAGCTCGAGCAGAACCTGCCCGAAGGCGTCGAGGGCGACGTGCACGTGAAGCTCGGCGGACTCTCGGTCATCGCGCAGTACCTCGCGGGCTCGATGGAGCAGGTCGAGCTCTCGGCGCCCGAGCTGACCGTGAACGGCGTCCCGATCTCGGTGCACGTCGAGGCGCAGGACGTGCCGCCCGGGCTCGACGCCCGCGTCGGCCGCGCGACGGCCACGATCGAGGCGAGCGAGGCGGCGGTCAACTCCCTCATCGAGGTCCCCGGCGTGCAGGGCGACGTGGTGCTCGGCGACGGCGCGGTCGCGTACTCCGACACCGTGCGGTTCCTCGGCCTGCCGATCGAGTACACCGTCACCGCCCGTCCGACGGCGGCCGGCGACACCGTGCTCCTCGAGCCGACCGGCGTCGAGGTGGGTGCCGGCGGCGGCGCCATCGACGTCTCGGGGCTCGTCGACCGCCTCATGGGCGACGACCCGATCCCGGTCTGCGTCGCCGAGTACCTGCCCGAGGGCGTCGAGGTGCAGCAGATCACGGTCGAGCCCGGCTCGGCGACCGTCACGCTCGGCGCGACCGGCATCAGCCTCGACGAGCAGAGCCTGGCGACGCGCGGCAGCTGCGGCTGAGCCTGACCGCTCGGCTCCCACGGCTGGCCGAGACCCGAATGCAGGAAGAATCTCGCGGGAGTCGGCGTGTTGCGCCGGCCGCCACGGCGCGTCGCATGGAAGTTCCTGCATTCGTACCGCGGACCGTCACCGATTCGGCCCGGCATACGACCCTCGGTAGACTCACCGGTGAGTCGCCCCACAAGGGCGGCGCGCAGCAGGCTTCAGGAACCGATCCGGGTTCGCTCGCCGCGAGCGATCCGTCGATACTCCGTCCCGTGAGGTTTCCCCCGTGGCATCCACTGCAGCAGTTCCCGGCTGGCTCCGCGTGCCCGAAGATCCCAACGCCCTGGCGCCGCAGGTGTGGCCCGAGCGTGCGCACCGCGACGCCGACGGCCGGCTCGTGATCGGCGGCGTCCCGGCCACCGACCTCGCCGCCAGGTTCGGAACCCCGCTCTACGTCGTCGACGAGGACGACGCCCGGGCGCGCGCGGCGCGCATCCTGGCTGCGTTCGAGGCCGCCGCGGCATCCGTCGGCACGACCGTGACGGTCTATTACGCGGGCAAGGCGTTCCTCTCCGGAGCCATCGTGCGGTGGGTGACCGAGGCCGGCCTGTCGGTCGACGTGTGCACCGGCGGCGAGCTGGCGGTCGCGCTGGCGGCGGGCGCCGACCCCGCGCGCATCGGCTTCCACGGCAGCAACAAGTCGCTCGGCGAGATCGAGCGTGCGGTCGCCGCCGGCGTGGGCGCGATCATCATCGACTCCGAGATGGAGGTCGAGCGGGTGGCGGATGCCGCGGCGCGCGCCGGTCGCGTGCAGCGCGTGCGCCTGCGCGTGAACAGCGGCGTGCACGCCTCGACGCACGAGTTCCTCGCCACCGCGCACGAGGACCAGAAGTTCGGCGTCTCGCTCGACCGCGCCGTCGAGATCGGCACGCGCATCCGCTCGCACCCCTCGCTCGACCTGCTCGGGCTGCACTGCCACATCGGGTCGCAGATCTTCGACTCGGCGGGCTTCGCCGAGTCCGCCGAGCGCCTGCTCACCGCGCACGCCGAGCTCGCCCGCGTCGCGCCGCTGCCCGAGCTCAATCTCGGCGGCGGCTTCGGCATCGCCTACACGTCGGCCGACGACCCCACGCCCATCGAGGAGATCGCGCTCGGCATCGCCGAGGCCGTCGCGAGCGGATGCCGCGATCGCGACGTGCCCGTGCCGAAGCTCGCGTTCGAGCCCGGCCGCTCCATCATCGGCCCGGCCGGCATCACCCTCTACACGGTCGGCACCGTCAAGCCCGTGCCGCTCGACGGCGGCACCTGGCGGCACTACGTCTCGGTCGACGGCGGCATGAGCGACAACGCGCGCACCGCGCTGTACGGCGCGGACTACACGGTGCGCCTCGCGGGCCGCGTCTCCGACGAGCCGCCCGCACTCGTGCGGCTCGCGGGCAAGCACTGCGAGTCGGGCGACATCGTCGTCGACGCCGACTACCTGCCGCACGACGTCGCGCCGGGCGACCTCGTCGCGGTCGCCGCCACGGGCGCCTACTGCTGGTCGCTCGCCAACAACTACAACCACGTGCCCCGGCCGCCGGTCGTCGCAGTGCGCGACGGGGAGGCCCGCGTGATCGTGCACGGCGAGACCGAGGCCGACCTGCTCGCCCGCGACGCCGGGCTCGAGGCATCCGCCGGCCTGGAAGGGACCCCTGCATGATCGAGTACCGCTCCATCCGCGTCGGCCTGCTCGGCGCCGGATCCGTCGGCTCGCAGGTGGCGCGCCTGCTGCTCGAGCACTCCGACGAGCTCACCCAGCGCATCGGCGCGCGCCTCGAGCTCGTGGGCGTCGCCGTGCGCGACGTCGACGCCCCGCGCGACGCCGAGCTGCCGCGCGACCTCTTCACCACCGACGCCGAGTCGCTCATCCTCGGCTCCGACATCGTCATCGAGCTCATGGGCGGCCTCGAGCCGGCTCGCACCCTCGTGCTCGCCGCGATCGCGTCGGGCGCCGACGTGGTGACCGGCAACAAGGCGCTGCTCGCCACGCACGGGCCCGAGCTGTTCGCCGCGGCGCAGCAGGTGGGCGCGCAGCTCTCCTACGAGGCGGCGGTCGGCGGCGCGATCCCGATCATCCGGCCGCTGCGCGACAGCCTCGCCGGCGACCGCATCGACCGCATCCTCGGCATCGTCAACGGCACGACGAACTTCATCCTCGACCGCATGGACACGACGGGCGCCTCGCTCGAGCACGCGCTCGCGACCGCGACCGAGCTCGGCTACGCCGAGGCCGACCCCACCGCCGACATCGGCGGCTACGACGCCGCGCAGAAGGCCGCGATCCTCGCGAGCCTCGCGTTCCACACGAGCGTGCCCGTCGACGCCGTGCACCGCGAGGGCATCACGGGCGTCACCGCCGCCCAGGTCGAGTCCGCCAAGCGCGCCGGCTTCGTGGTGAAGCTCCTCGCGATCTGCGAGCGGCTCGTCGACGACGAGACCGGCGAGGAGGGCGTCTCCGCCCGCGTCTATCCGGCGCTCGTGCCGCGCAGCCACCCCCTCGCAGCGGTGCACGGCGCGAACAACGCCGTCTTCGTCGAGGCGGCCGCGGCCGGCCCGCTCATGTTCTACGGTGCCGGCGCCGGCGGTGTGCAAACCGCGTCCGCGGTGCTCGGCGACCTCGTCGCCATCGCCCGCCGCCACGTCATCGGCGGCCCCGGCACGGCCGAGTCCACCCACGCGGAGCTGCCGGTGCTCGACATCGGCAGGATCACGACCCGGTACGCGATCACGCTCGAAGTGGCCGACGAGCCCGGCGTACTCGAGCGCATCGCGCACATCTTCGCCGAGCACGGGGTCTCGGTCGAGCAGCTCCAGCAGACCGTCAGCAGTGCGACGGAGCGGGCTACGCTGGTCATCGGGACGCATGAGGCGAAGGAGTCCGCGCTCGCCGAGACCGTCGCCGCCCTCGAACAGAGCCCCGTCGTCGCATCCGTCGCGTCCGTCCTCCGAGTCGAAGGAGCAGTGTGAACCAGCCCACCCCCAAGCCGTGGTCGCGCCAGTGGCGCGGTGTCATCCGCGAGTACGCCGACCGCCTCGACGTGACGGATGCCACGCCCGTCGTCACCCTCGGCGAGGGCGGCACGCCGCTCCTGCCGGCGCCCGCGCTGTCGCGCCGCACGGGTGCCGACGTCTGGGTGAAGTTCGAGGGCATGAACCCCACGGGCTCGTTCAAGGACCGCGGCATGACGATGGCCGTGACCAAGGCCGTCGAGCACGGCGCCAAGGTCGTGATCTGCGCGTCGACCGGCAACACGTCGGCATCGGCCGCCGCCTACGCCACCCACGCGGGCATCTCGGCCGC
This sequence comes from Agromyces sp. NPDC055661, assembly GCF_053618135.1. Lineage (NCBI taxonomy): Bacteria > Bacillati > Actinomycetota > Actinomycetes > Micrococcales > Microbacteriaceae > Agromyces > Agromyces sp. NPDC055661. Next base: position 276,973 of record NZ_JBSHHC010000001.1, on the reverse strand, counting down.
GGTGCTCGTGCCCGAGGGCAAGATCGCGATGGGCAAGCTGAGCCAGGCGATCGCGCACAACGCCCACCTCCTGCAGGTGCAGGGCAACTTCGACGACTGCCTCGACATCGCGCGCGACCTCGCCGAGAACTACCCGGTCCACCTCGTCAACTCGGTGAACAACGACCGCATCGAGGGGCAGAAGACGGCCGCGTTCGAGGTCGTCGAGGTGCTCGGCGACGCGCCCGACTTCCACTTCATCCCGGTCGGCAACGCCGGCAACTACACCGCGTACACGCGCGGCTACCGCGAGGACATCGCCGCGGGCAACGCGACGCGCCTGCCGCGGATGTTCGGCTTCCAGGCCGCCGGCTCGGCGCCCCTCGTGCGCGGCGAGGTCGTGCGCGACCCCGAGACCATCGCGAGCGCCATCCGCATCGGCAACCCGGCTTCGTGGGAGCTCGCGCTCGAGGCCCGCGACGCGTCCGACGGCTACTTCGGCGCGATCGAGGACGACAAGATCCTCGAGGCGCAGCGCATCCTGTCGGCCGAGGTCGGCATCTTCGTCGAGCCCGCCTCGGCGATCTCGGTCGCGGGCCTGCTCGAGCGGTCGGCCGCGGGCGTGGTCCCGCAGGGCGCACGCATCGTGCTGACCGTCACGGGCCACGGCCTGAAGGACCCGCAGTGGGCCCTCCGCACCGCCGACGGGTCCGACGTGCAGCCCACGGTGGTGCCCGTCGACACGGCACAGGTCGCCCAGGTGCTCGGACTCGCCTCATGAGCAGCGCGACCGTCGCCCCTGACTCGGGCGTCGCGGCATCCGTCGTCGGCCGCATCGTGCACGTGAAGGTGCCCGCCACCTCGGCGAACCTCGGCCCCGGCTTCGACACGCTCGGCCTCGCGCTCGCCCGCTACGACGAGCTCGACGTCGAGGCCACGGATGCCGCGACCCACGACATTCAGGTGCACGGCGTCGGCGCTGGCGAGGTGCCGCTCGACGAGACGCACCTCGTGGTGCGCGCCATCAGGCACACGTTCGACCGGGCGGGCGTGCCCCTGCCCTCGCTGCGGCTGGTCGCCCACAACGCGATCCCGCACGGACGCGGCCTCGGCTCGTCGGGCGCCGCCATCGTGGCGGGCGTCATGGCTGCGAAGGGCCTGCTGGCGGGCATCGTCGAGTTCTCGCCCGACGAGCTCCTCGAGCTCGCCACGGAGCTCGAGGGCCACCCCGACAACGTCGCCCCGGCGCTGTTCGGCGGCCTCACCATCGCGTGGACGACCCCCGAGGGCCCGCGGCACAAGAAGCTCATCGTGCATCGCGGCGTCTCGCCGCTCGTGCTCGTGCCCGAGCACGAGATGTCGACGGCGCTCGCGCGCTCGCTGCAGCCCGAGTCGGTGCCGCACGAGGACGCGGTGTTCAACGTTTCGCGGTCGGCCCTGCTCGTCGCGGCGCTCATCCAGAGCCCCGAGCTGCTCCTGCAGGCGACGGAGGACAAGCTGCACCAGAACTACCGCGCCCAGGCCATGCCCGAGACCGACCGGCTCATCCGCGTGCTCCGCGCGGCGGGGCATCCGGCCGTCGTATCGGGCGCCGGCCCGTCGATCCTGGTGCTCGCGAGCGATCCGAGCGAGCGGGCCGACGCGATCCGCCTCGTCGAGGAGTCGGCCGACACGGCGTGGCAGGCGCTGCCGCTCGCGGTCGACTTCCTGGGCGCAACGGTCGTCGAGGTCGAGCGCTAGGGTCGGCCGCCGCGGCTGCGGCGCGGGTACGGCTGGCGCGTCGCGCGTCCGGAGGACGTCCGTCCTGGTGTTAGGATTGGACCGCACCCGGAAGGCGACGCATCGTCAGCGTTTCCCACCCCGCTCGTGCATTTCCCTAGCAATCATTTGCATTTCGCCTTCGCGCATGTCTGCGCCCCCGCGCACGACACCGCTCGTGCCGGCGATCAGCTCTCCTGGGTCCGCAACTCCTGCGACCAGGGGAAAGGAACATACCCAGTGACCAACGGAACCGACCACGCCGACGTGAGCGTGGCGAACCGCACCCGCCTGAACGGCCTCAAGGTCGCCGAGCTCCAGGAGCTCGCGGCCTCGCTCGGCATCTCCGGCGCCTCGAAGCGCCGCAAGGGCGAGCTCGTGGACCTCATCTCGGCCCACCAGGACGGCGCCGAGGCGCCCGCGCTCATCGACCAGGCCCTCGTGACCGTCGAGCCGACGTCCGCCGCACCCGCGACGGAGGCGCCCGAGGCGTCCGCCGTCGAGGCACCGGTCGAGGCCCCTGCCGCCGAGACGGCTGCACCTGAGGCTCTCGCGACCGAGGCTCCCGCCGAGGCCGCTCCGGCCGACTCGACGGATGCCGCGGCCGACGCCGCGCCCGCCACCACCGCACCCGCGCGCCAGGGCCGTCAGCCCCGCCGCGCCACGAGCGCCACCACGGCCACGCAGCACGTGAACGCCGGGGGAGCGGGCGTGCCGCTCGTCCCCTCCGACGCCGATGCCCGCGAGGCCGCCCGCGCCGCCGTGCGCGAGGAGCTCGCGGCCGCCACGGGCGAAGGCGCCCGCAACGGCCAGCCCGCGGAGGGCGAGGGCGAGCAGCCCGCCGAGCAGCCCCGCCAGGGCCGCAACCGCAACCGCGGCCGCCGTGGCGGCGACCGCGCCGAGCGCGGCGGCGACGACCAGCAGAAGCCCGCAGAGGGCCAGGGTCGCCAGAACGGCCAGGGCGGCGAGCGCCAGGCCGGCAAGGGCGACGAGCAGGGCGGTCGTCCCGCCCGCGAGCGCCAGGCCGAGGGCGACGCCGGCAAGCCGCAGCAGGGCGAGGGCCGTGGCCAGCAGCAGCAGGCCCGCGGCGGCGACCAGCAGCAGCCCGAGGGTGAGGGCGGCCGTCGCAGCCGCTACCGCGACCGCAAGCGCCGCGGCCAGGGCACCGGCGACGACCTCGAGCCCGAGATCCTCGACGACGACGTGCTCATCCCCATCGCCGGCATCCTCGACGTGCTCGACAACTACGCCTTCGTGCGCACGACGGGCTACCTCCCCGGCCCGAGCGACGTCTACGTCTCGCTCGGCCAGGTGAAGAAGTACAACCTGCGCAAGGGCGACGCGGTCGTCGGCTCGATCAAGCAGCCGCGCGACGGCGAGTCGAACAGCCGCCAGAAATACAACGCCCTCGTCAAGGTCGACTCCGTCAACGGGCAGACCCCCGAGGAGTCGGGGGCGCGCGTCGAGTTCCAGAAGCTCACGCCGCTGTACCCGCAGGAGCGCCTGCGCCTCGAGACCGAGCCGACGAAGCTCACGCAGCGCATCATCGACCTCGTCGCGCCGATCGGCAAGGGCCAGCGCGGTCTCATCGTCGCGCCGCCCAAGGCCGGCAAGACGATCGTGCTGCAGCAGATCGCGAACGCCATCTCGATCAACAACCCCGAGGTGCACCTCATGGTCGTGCTCGTCGACGAGCGCCCCGAAGAGGTCACCGACATGCAACGCACGGTGAAGGGCGAGGTCATCGCCTCGACCTTCGACCGTCCCGCCGAGGACCACACGACGGTCGCCGAGCTCGCCATCGAGCGTGCGAAGCGCCTCGTCGAGCTGGGCCACGACGTGGTCGTGCTGCTCGACTCGATCACCCGCCTGGGCCGCGCCTACAACCTCGCGGCGCCGGCCTCCGGCCGCATCCTCTCGGGCGGCGTCGACGCGTCGGCGCTCTACCCGCCGAAGCGGTTCTTCGGCGCGGCGCGCAACATCGAGAACGGCGGCTCGCTCACCATCCTCGCCACGGCGCTCGTCGAGACCGGCTCGAAGATGGACGAGGTGATCTTCGAGGAGTTCAAGGGCACCGGCAACTCCGAGCTACGCCTCTCGCGCCAGCTCGCCGACAAGCGCATCTTCCCGGCCGTCGACGTGAACGCGTCGTCGACCCGTCGTGAGGAGATGCTGCTCTCGCCCGACGAGGTCAAGATCACCTGGAAGCTGCGTCGCGCCCTCGCGGGCCTCGAGCAGCAGCAGGCCCTCGAGGCGGTGCTCGGCCGGCTCAAGGAGACCCAGTCGAACGTCGAGTTCCTCATGCTCATGCAGAAGTCGATGCCCGTGACCAACGGCGCGGCGCACTCGCACGGGCACGAGACCGACCACCGCTGAGCCCATGTTCGAGTCCGTCCAGGCCCTGCTCGCCGAGCACGGCGAGCTCCAGCAGGAGCTCGCCGACCCGGCGCTGCACGCCGACGCCGCACGCGCGAAGAAGGTGAACCGGCGCTACGCCGAGCTCAGCCGCATCGTCGCCGCGCACGACGCGTGGCAGCAGGCGGGCGACGACCTCGAGGCGGCCCGCGAGCTGGCCAAGGAGGACGACGCGTTCGCCGAGGAGATCCCCGACCTCGAGGAGGGGCTCGCCCAGTCTCAGGAGAAGCTGCGCCGGCTCCTGATCCCGCGCGACCCCGACGACGGGCGCGACGTGATCATGGAGATCAAGGGCGGCGAGGGCGGCGCCGAGAGCGCCCTCTTCGCGGCCGACCTGCTGCGCATGTACATCCAGTACGCGCAGTCGAAGGGCTGGAAGACCGAGCTCCTCGAGCGCAACGAGTCCGACCTCGGCGGCTACAAGGACGTGCAGGTCGCGATCAAGTCGAACGCCACCGACCCGTCGCAGGGCGTCTGGGCGCACCTCAAGTACGAGGGCGGCGTGCACCGCGTGCAGCGCGTGCCGGTGACCGAGACCCAGGGCCGCATCCACACGTCGACCACGGGCGTGCTGGTGTTCCCCGAGGTGGACGAGCCCGAGGAGGTCGACATCAACCAGAACGACCTCAAGATCGACGTGTACCGCTCGTCGGGCCCCGGCGGCCAGTCGGTGAACACGACCGACTCCGCGGTGCGCATCACGCACCTGCCCACGGGCATCGTGGTCTCGATGCAGAACGAGAAGTCGCAGCTGCAGAACCGCGAGGCGGCGATGCGCGTGCTGCGTGCTCGACTCCTCGCGCGCCAGCAGGAGGAGCTCGCGGCCGCGGCATCCGATGCCCGCAAGTCGCAGATCCGCTCCATGGACCGCTCCGAGCGCATCCGCACGTACAACTTCCCCGAGAACCGCATCGCGGACCACCGCACGGGCTACAAGGCGTACAACCTCGACCAGGTCATGAACGGGGCGCTCGAGCCGATCATCGACTCGGCGATCCAGGCCGACGAGGAGGCCCGCCTGGCCGACCTCGCCGCCGAGTAACTCCCGCACCCTCCCTCGCTGCGCCACTTCGACATCGTCTGCGCCAGTACAAGTGGCGCAGACCACGTCCGGGTGGCGCAGTCGGCCGCGTGTCGACTCGTCCTCGACCGGCTGACGCATCCAGTGGCGGTTCCCCGGTCGACGGATGCCGCGTCAGGCCAGGGGCCGAAGCGAAGATGCTGTCCACATGGACGTCGAGTCGCTCCCGCGTGCACCGGGCGAGGTGTTCACGTCGGCGCGGGCGCGGGCGGCGGGCCTTTCGGCCACGCTCCTGACGGCGCGTGACGCCGGCGAGCTCGTCGCGGTGAGGCGCGGCGTCTACGTCGCTGCTGCAGGTCACGAGGAGCTCTCGCCGATCCTGAGACATCGCGAGATGGCGCTCGCCGTCGCCCAGCAGCGGCCCGGGGTCGTGTTCGCAGGATTCACGGCAGCGGTGCTGTCGGGAATGCCGATCGTGGGTGAGGTGCCGCACGACGTCGTCGTGCTCGCTGCGGGGAAGTCCGGCCGACGGCGAAACGGCGTGGTCGAGATCGTTCGGCGCGCGGAGCCTCCGCTCCTGACCCGTGATGGCATCGCGGTGACTCCGGTCGTCGACACCCTGATCGAGGTCGCGCGCACCCGCCCCCTGCTCACGGCGCTCACGATGGCGGATGCCGCACTCTGGGTTCCGAGATTCGGGACGGGGCAGCCGTCGTCCACCATCGACCGGCTTCGCGACGGCTTCGACGCGCGACTGCCGTTCCCCGGAAGTCGCCGAGTGTCCGCCGTGCTCGACCGAACGACTTCGTGTGCCGAGACGCCGCTCGAGACGCTCAGCCGACTCCGGATCGAGGAGCTCGGCTTCCCGCCACCCGACCTGCAAGTGCGCGTCGATCGACCGCACGGACGAGGGCCGGCGTTCCTCGACTTCGCCTGGCCCGAGCACGGCGTGTGGGGCGAAGCGGACGGTGGCGGCAAGTACGTCGGTAGCGGCGTGGTCGACAGTGCTCGGCGGTCGCCCGTCGAGGTCGTCCGCGACGAGAAGGAACGCGAGAACGACGTGCGGTCGGTGACGAAGTGGGCGTGCGGACGATGGGACTGGGACGAGGCATGGAACGGTGGCGTGCTGCGCGGGATCCTGCTCCGGGCGGGTCTGCCGCTCATGGCGCCGCCACGACGCTGACGCGTCTCCGCCACACCACCCTGGAGGACAGCTTGCTGCGCCACCTGCACGTCCTGTGCCCCACTTGTCGTGGCGCGGAGGCCGCCGAAGTGGCGCAGCGGCGGCACGAGATGCCCGGCTCGGCGCGCGGGCGGCGAGGCCCGCGCTAGATGTGCCAGTCGTGCACGCCGCGGGCGGCGTCGGCCGTCGCGTGCGAGAGCGGACGGACGCTCGCCGGCACGCCCACGAGGAGCGAGTGCGGGGGAGCGGGCCTGGTCACGACCGCGTTCGCGCCGACCGCGCTCCACGCACCGATGACGATGTCGCCGAGGATCTTCGCGCCCGCGCCCACCGTGACGCCGTCCTGCAGCGTGGGGTGGCGCTTGGTGCCGGGGAGCGTGTGGCGCGGAGCCTTCCCGCCGAGCGTGACGCCGTGGTACAGCATCACGTCGTCGCCCACGATCGACGTCTCGCCGATGACCACGCCCATTCCGTGGTCGATGAAGAAGCGGCGGCCGATCGTCGCGCCGGGGTGGATCTCGATGCCCGTGAGGAAGCGCACGAGCTGCGACAGCAGCCGCGCCGGCAACCGCCAGCCGGCGACCCAGAGCCGGTGCGCGAGCCGGTAGGACCAGATGGCGTGCAGCCCCGAGTACGCGAGGAAGACCTCGATATCGCTCCGCGCAGCCGGGTCGTGCGAGCGGGCGGTCGCGAGGTCTTCCCTGAACGTCCTGAGGATGGGCACCCGATCAGTCAAGCAGACCCTCGTACAGGACCGTGGACAGGTACCGCTCGCCGTAGCTCGCGACGATGACCACGATGGTCTTGCCCGCGTTCTCGGGGCGCTTCGCGAGCTGGGTCGCCGCGTAGACGGTGGCGCCCGACGAGATGCCGCCGAGGATGCCCTCCTCGACGCCGAGGCGACGCGCGGTGGCGACGGCCTGGTCGATGTTCACGTCGATGATCTCGTCGTAGACCTCGCGGTCGAGGATCTCGGGCACGAAGTTCGCGCCGATGCCCTGGATCTTGTGCGGGCCGGGCTGGCCGCCGTTGAGGATCGGCGACTCCGCCGGCTCGACGCCGACGACCTGCACCTCGGGCTTGCGCTCCTTGAGCACCTGGCCGACGCCCGTGATGGTGCCGCCCGTGCCGATGCCCGACACGAAGATGTCGACGCCGCCGTCGGTGTCGTTCCAGACCTCCTCGGCGGTGGTGAGGCGGTGGATCTCGACGTTGGCGAGGTTCTCGAACTGCTTCGCGAGCACCGCGCCGGGCGTCTCGGCCGCGATCTGCTCGGCGCGCGCGACGGCGCCCTTCATGCCCTCGCCGCCGGGGGTGAGCACGAGCTCGGCGCCGTAGGCGCGCAGCAGCGCGCGGCGCTCCTTCGACATGGTCTCGGGCATCGCGATGATGACACGGTAGCCGCGGGCCGCGCCGATCATGGCGAGCGCGATGCCGGTGTTGCCGCTCGTGCCCTCGACGATGGTGCCGCCGGGCTGGAGCGCGCCCGCCGCCTCTGCGGCGTCGACGATCCCGATGCCGAGGCGGTCCTTCACGCTCGCGCTGGGGTTGTAGAACTCGAGCTTCGCGAGCACGGTCGCCTCGGCGCCGTCGGTGACGCGGTTGAGCCGCACGAGGGGCGTGCGTCCGAAGACCTCGGTGATGTTGTCGAAGACCTGGGCCATGGGAGGTTCCTCTCGGATGGGCGTCGTCATCGGCGACGACCGGGTTCGCTGGCGGGGGCGGGTGCCGCGGCCCAGCCTACGGCGGCGCCTGCCGCCGGTCACGTGCGTTACATTCCATTTCGTGGATGAGGGCACGATTCAGGCCGGAGGGCGCGACCTGCGCGTAGTGCGCGACGAGACGGTCGGGCGGCTTGCGGCGGCCGGCGTGCCCGACCCCGAGGTGGACGCCGAGCTGCTCATCGGGCACGTCCTCGGGCTCTCGCGCGGCGGCGTGCAGGCACGACTCGTCGTCGGCGGTGCGCTCGGCGAGGCGGATGCCGCGACGCTCGAGTCGCTCGTCCGCCGCCGCGAACGGCGCGAGCCGCTGCAGCACCTCACCGGCCGCGCCGCGTTCCGCTCGCTCGACCTGGCCGTGGGACCCGGGGTCTTCGTGCCGCGTCCCGAGACCGAGCAGGTCGCGCAGCTCGCGATCGACGCGCTCCGGGCCACCGCCGAGCCCGAGCCGATCGCGATCGACCTCGGATCCGGCAGCGGTGCGATCGCGCTTGCGATGGCGACCGAGGTGCCCCACGCCCGCGTGTGGGCCGTCGAGAACTCGCCCGCGGCGTTCCCGTGGACGCGTCGCAACGTCGAGGAGGTCGGCGCGCCGAACCTCGAGCTCGTGTTCGGCGACCTCGCGACCGCGCTCGCGGATCTCGATGGCCGCGCCGCGGTCGTCATCTCGAATCCGCCGTACGTGCCTGCGGGCGAGCTCCCGCGCGACCCCGAGGTGCGCCTGCACGACCCGGATGCGGCGCTCTACGGCGGAGCGGACGGGCTCGATGTCGTGCGTGTGCTCTCGACGCGTGCAGCCGAGCTGCTGCGTCCGGGCGGCCTGCTCGTCATCGAGCACGCCGAGACGCAGTCGGCGCCGATCGCGGCGATCCTCGCGGCCGACGGCTGGCGCGCGATCGCGCACCACCGCGACCTCACGTCGCGCGACCGCGCCACGACCGCCCTGCGCTGAGCGCGCCGGCGGGGCATCGCGACGACAGGGCTACGACCGCGCCGCGTCCCGAGCCGCCCGCTCCGCGGCCTTCGCCGCGCGCTCCGCCGCCTTCGCGTCCTGCTCGGTCGCGCGCTGCCGCGCCGCCGCGATCTCGTCGCGCTCGCGGCGGCGGGCCTCGCGCAGCGACTTCTCCGCCTCGCGCACGGCGCGCTCGGCGTCGCGGCGACGGCGATTCGCCTCGCGCACCTTCGGATCGCGGGGGAGGGGCTCGTCGCCGACGGCCTCGCGACCCACGTCGCGCGCCGCACCGGCCGGGGCCGTCGCGGCATCGACGTCCCCCGCGCGGCGGGCGAGGTAGAGCTCGAGCCCGTCGAGGATGCGCTCGAGGCCGAACGCGAAGTCCACGTCGGGATCCTCGGGCTCGTCGCCGCCCAGGTAACCGCCCGACATCAGGAACGGGGCGAAGTCGGGGAACCGCTCGGGGGTGACGAGCTGGGCGAGCCCCGACATGAAGTTCGCGCCGTCGATGTCGCCGGGATCGGCCGCGGCGAGCTCGTGCTCCTGGCGGGACGTGCCGCGGGCGTAGTTCGCGAGCAGCAGGAGCATCCCCATCTTCTCGCCGGGATCGAGCGGCAGGCCGCGCACCTCGCGAAGGAACCAGTCGACCATCGCGAGGCTGTTCGGCGTGATCGGCACCCCCGAGATCGGGATGTCGCTGAGCCACGGGTGCTCGCGGTAGGCGGCGCGCGACGACCCGACCCACCGGGTGAGCCCGGCACGCCACCCGCCCTCGTGCGCCGCCTCGGGGATCGGCACCTCGCTGGCCTGCTCCTGCATGAGCAGCAGGAGGTCGTCCTTCGCGGTGACATAGCGGTAGAGCGACATGGTCGTGTACCCGAGGGACTGGGCGACCCTGGCCATCGACACCGCCGCGAGGCCCTCGGCATCGGCGATGCCGATCGCCGCGTCGACGATGCGCTCGATGCTCATCTCGCGCTTCGGGCCGCGCTGCGGGTTCGCCGCGACGCCCCAGGCGAGTGCGACGGCGCGGGGCAGCTCGGGCTCGGCGGGCGTCTCGTGGGTCATGGGGCTCCAATCGGCGGGCGGTGCTTGCGTCAAGCATAGAACTGTGTATTACTTAAACAGTCGTGCATGGCATAAACAGTTTAACTCGTACACCGGAAAGGCGCAGCCCATGACCCTTGCGATCGACGCGCGCGGGATCGCCAAGCGATTCCGCTCCACCACGGTCCTCGACGACCTCGACCTCGCGGTCGAGACCGGCAGCGTGTTCGCCCTCCTCGGGCCGAACGGCGCCGGCAAGACCACCACCATCAACATCCTCACGACGCTCGTGCGGCCCGACGCGGGCACCGCGCTGGTCGCCGGCGCCGACGTCCTGGCCGATCCCGATGCCGTGCGCGCCCGCATCAGCCTCACCGGGCAGTCGGCCGCCGTCGACGAGGTCCTCACCGGCCGCGAGAACGTCGTGATGCTCGCCCGGCTCTCGGGACTCGGCGCGCGAGCGGCCCGGGCCCGGGCCGACGAGCTGCTCGAGCGCTTCGACCTCGCCGAGGCATCCGGCCGACGCGTGGCCACCTACTCGGGCGGGATGCGACGGCGGCTCGACCTGGCGCTGAGCCTCGTCGTGCCGACGCCCGTCATCTTCCTCGACGAGCCGACCACGGGCCTCGACACCCGGAGCCGCCAGGAGCTCTGGCGGATCATCCGGGAGGTCGCCGACCTGGGCGCGACGGTGTTCCTCACCACGCAGTACCTCGAGGAGGCCGACCGGCTCGCCGACCGCGTCGCCGTGCTCGACCGGGGACGGATCGCAGCCGAGGGCACCGCATCCGTGCTCAAGGCGCAGGTCGGCGGCGAGGTCGTCGAGCTCCTCGGGCCCCACGACGAAGTGCTCGCCGAGCTGCCGACCGACGGTACCGTGCACGGTCTCCGCGCCGCCATCGACGAGCTGGACCGGCTCGCGGCCTCCGCCGTCGACGGCGCCAGGGTCGCCATCCGCCGCCCGAGCCTCGACGACGTCTTCCTCGCCATCACCTCGCACCCGGCCGAGCCCGAGCGCGCGGCCGACCTCATCGGAACGAAGGGCTGACCATGACCACCCTCATCGACACCGCGCCGTCGCGCCCGGCCTCCGCGCCGGCGCTCGTGCGGGCCCGCCCCGCCGGGCTCACGGCCGAGGCCGTCTTCATCCGCCGGAGCATCACGCACTCGCTGCGCGACACCGAGGCGCTGCTCATGGCGGTGATCCTGCCCACCATGCTCATGCTGCTCTTCACGTACGTGTTCGGGGGCGCGCTCGACCCGTCGGGCGGGTACGTGGACTACGTCGTGCCCGGCATCATCCTGCTCTGCGCGGGGTTCGGCGCGAGCTCGACCGCGATGTACGTCGCACGCGACATGACGACGGGGATCATCGACCGGTTCCGCACCATGCCGCTGCGGGCGGGCGCCGTGCTGACCGGCCACGTCGTCGCGAGCGTGCTGCGGAACCTCTTCGCGACCGGCGTCGTCATCGGCGTCGCGCTGCTCGTGGGCTTCCGGCCGACGGCGACGCCGCTCGAGTGGGTCGCGGCGATCGCGCTGATCGCGTTGTACATCCTCGCCATCACGTACCTCTTCGCGGCGATCGGCCTCGCGGCGTCGAGCCCCGAGTCGGCGAGCGCCTACGGGTTCATCCTGCTGTTCCTGCCGTACCTCTCGAGCGCGTTCGTGCCCGTCGAGACGCTGCCCGACTGGCTCTCGTGGTTCGCCGAGCACCAGCCGATCACGCCGATCATCGAGACGATCCGCAGCCTCCTCATGGGCACGCCGATGGGCGACTCCGCCTGGTGGGCCGTGGGCTGGTGCCTGCTGTTCATCGCGGTCGCCGCGGTGTGGGGCGCCTGGCTCTTCCGCCGCAAGGCGGGGCGCCGCTGACGCGAACGGCGACGACGACGGATGCCGCGGGCCGCACGGGCTCGCGGCATCCGTCGTCTCGTGCGAGGCGGTCGCACCGGGCGACGCGCACGGCTGTCCCCATGCCCCGGGAACGGCGACCGCGCTGGTCTAGAATCGAGCGGTCATGACCACCATCTACGACTGCTCGGTCGATTCCCAGCTGCTCACCGGCATGCGACTCGCACGTGGCGCCATCGGCCGCGGCGAGCTCGTCGTGATCCCCACCGACACGGTCTACGGGGTCGCCGCCGACGCGTTCGACCCGAAGGCCGTGGAGCGCCTCCTGCAGGCGAAGGGCCGCGAGCGCACCTCGCCGCCCCCCGTGCTCATCCCCGGCATCCCCACGCTCGACGCGCTCGCGACCGACGTGCCCGGGCCGGTGCGCCAGCTCGTCGCCGAGTTCTGGCCGGGCGGGCTCACCGTGATCCTGCACGCGCAGCCGTCGCTGCAGTGGGACCTCGGCGAGACGCGGGGCACCGTGGCGCTGCGCATGCCGGCCAACCGGATCGCGCTCGAGCTCCTCTCCGAGACCGGCCCGCTCGCGGTGTCGAGCGCGAACCTCTCGGGGCAGCCGTCCGCGACGACCGCGGCCGACGCGGAGGCCATGCTCGGCGAGTCTGTGACGGTGTACCTCGACGGCGGCCGGGCCGGCGAGGCCTACGAGCCCATCGGCGAGCGACCCGGCGACACGAGCTCGACCATCATCGACGCGACGTCGCTGTCGGGCGAGGGCGGCCTGCTGCGCATCGTGCGCGCCGGCGTCATCTCCCGCGAGCGCATCGCGGAGGTCGTCGGGGAGGAGCTGCTCGCACCCGCCGACGGCGAGGAGGCCGCGGAGACCGTGCCGGTCGCGCCCGACGCCGAGGCGACCGCGGTGGAGGACGCGGTTCCCGACGCGGCAGCCGATGCGTCCGCCGGGACGCCCGCCGCCGACGACGTGCCGGCCGCCGACGTGCCCGCCGCCGACGACGTGCCCGCGGCATCCGCCTCCCCGACCCCTGACGATGGAGCGGACGCCGCCGTCTCATGACCCTCTTCCTCGCGCTCGCCCTCGTGGCCGCGCTCGTCACCTTCGGCGGCTCGGTGCTCGTCTGGAAGCTCAGCCTCAAGTACCGCCTGTATCCGAAGATCCGCGAGCGCGACGTGCACACGCGTCCGACGCCGAGGCTCGGCGGCATCGCGATGTTCGTGGGCATCGTGGCGGCCATCGCCGCGGCGGCGTTCGTGTCCACGCTGGGGTCGTCGCGGTTCTCGGTGGTGTCGATCATCTTCCAGAACCCGACGCAGATGCTCGCGATCCTCGGGGCGGCCCTGCTCATCGTGCTCATCGGCGTCGCCGACGACATCTGGGACCTCGACTGGACGACGAAGCTCGCGGGCCAGTTCATCGCGGCGGGCCTCATCGCGTGGCAGGGCGTCTCGATCGTGTCGCTGCCGATCGGCGGCATCACGGTGGGCTCCTCGTGGATGAGCGCCACGATCACGGTCTTCACGATCGTGCTCGTCATGAACGCGATCAACTTCATCGACGGCCTCGACGGCCTCGTCGCGGGCGTCGCCCTCATCGCGAACGGCGTCTTCTTCCTCTACACGTACCTCCTCGTGCAGAAGACGTCCCCGCTCAACTACTTCAACCTCGCGTCGCTGCTCGCGATCGTCGTGGTCGGCGCGTGCGCCGGGTTCCTGCCGCTGAACTGGCACCCGGCGAAGCTCTTCATGGGCGACGCCGGCGCGCTGCTCATCGGCCTGCTGATGGCCACCTCGGCCATCGCGGTCACGGGGCAGATCGACCCCGCCTCGCTCGGGCTCGGCGAGCTGTTCCCCGCGTTCATCCCGATCATCCTGCCGTTCGCGGTCCTCGTGATCCCGTTGCTCGACTTCGGGCTCGCGGTCGTCCGGCGGCTCCGCGCCGGCAAGTCGCCGTTCGCGGCCGACCGCAAGCACCTGCACCACCGCCTGCTCGACATGGGCCACTCGCACCTCAACGCCGTGCTCATCTTCTACGCATGGACGGCGGTCGCCTCGATCGGATGCCTCCTCTCGTTCGTGTTCCCCGTCTACTTCGGGATCCCGTCGGGCTGGGCCTTCCTCCTGCTCGCGGTCGGGTTCCTCGTCTGCGCGGCCTTCACGCTCGCACCGCTCGGACGGCGCAAGCGGCTCACGGTCGCGGCCGAGGCCGACGGGGACGATCCCGTCGCGGCGACGGTGTTCGACGAGCTCGAGTCGCCCGAGCCGGTCGCGGTGGCGACGGGGTCGGTGCCGGTGGCGACGGGGTCGGTGGCTGTCGCGACGGGTTCGGTGCCCGTGGCGACGGGTCCGGCCGACGTTGCCGGCCCGGCATCCGGTCAGGGCCGCCCGCTAGAATCGGGCGACCCCGAACTGGAGCACGATGACCGACGCACGTCCTGAGCCCGCCGACCGCACGCCCACCTCGAACCCGGTGCTCCGCAAGGCGCTCGCCTGGGGCGGCGTGCTCGCCGCGATCGTCCTCGTGGTCAGCTGCGTGCTCGGCCTCGTCTTCGCCGGCACCGAGGGGCTCGTCAGCGCCATCGTCGGCACGCTCATGGCCGTCGTCTTCATGGGCATCACCGCGGCGAGCATCCTGCTCGCCAACCGGTTCGCCGGGAGCGACGTCTTCGTCGGCGCCTTCTTCGGGATCGTGCTCGGCGGCTGGCTGCTGAAGTTCATCGTCTTCATCGTGCTCGTGGTCGTGCTGCGCGACGCCGACTGGCTGAACCCGACCGTGCTGTTCCTCAGCCTCGTCGGCGGCGTGATCGCCTCGCTCGTGGTCGACGTCATCGTCGTCTCGACCTCGCGGATGCCCTATACGAGCGATGTGAAGCTGCCCGAGGCGCCGACCGACGACTGAGCTCGATCCCGAATTCGTCTGCTCGTAGAAGTCTTGCTAGAGTAATGGCGATCCCCCCGGTTTCCGCGTGTTTTCACGTGTGCGGAAACTGTTCCGATGTTCGACGACGCGAGAGCCGAGCTCCACGCCCCGAAACAGGAGATAGCGCTGCTAGCTAACGCTCTGAACCTGCTGGTTCCGATGTCAACCGATGATGGTGAGTTCCACGGGCCGTCGATTCTGGAGTTCTTCCCCGACCCGATCGCGTTCGAGGGCACCCCCTTCGAGATCAACCGCATCATCCTGGTCCGCTGGGTCGCGGTCATCGCGCTGCTCCTCGTCTTCTGGCTCGGCACGCGTCGCATGAAGGTCGTCCCCGGCCGCTTCCAGAGCCTCGTCGAGATGGGCCTCGACCTCGTCCGCGTGAACATCGCCGACGACCTGCTCGGCAAGAAGGACGGCCGTCGCTTCCTGCCGATCCTCACCACGATCTTCTTCCTCGTGCTGTTCATGAACCTCACGGGTGTCATCCCGTTCCTGAACATCGCCGGCACGTCGGTCATCGGCGTGCCCCTGGTCCTCGCGATCGTGGCCTACGTCACGTTCATCTACGCGGGCATCAAGAAGAGCCCCAAGAACTTCTTCAAGAACTCCCTGTTCCCCGCGGGCGTGCCGTGGCCGGTGTACATCATCGTCACGCCGATCGAGCTGATCTCGACCTTCATCATCCGTCCGATCACGCTCACCCTCCGACTCATGATGAACATGATCGTCGGTCACCTCCTGCTCGTGCTCTTCTTCGCGGCCACGCAGTTCTTCATCTTCACCCTCGGCGGCTGGTACACGGCCCTCGGCGTCGGGACGCTCGCCTTCGGCTTCGTCTTCACGCTCTTCGAGATCCTCGTCGCCGTCCTGCAGGCCTACGTCTTCGCACTCCTCACCGCGGTCTACATCCAGCTCGCGGTGGCGGAAGAGCACTGAGCCCGGGCGCCCGCCCAGAACATCCCTAGGAAAGGAAAACCCCAACGTGGACGCAACTACCGTTCTCGCTGAGATCAACGGCAACATCGCGACCGTCGGCTACGGCCTCGCGGCCATCGGCCCGGCCATCGGCGTGGGCATCGTCGTCGGCAAGACGATCGAGGGCGTCGCTCGCCAGCCCGAGCTCGCCGGTCGCCTCCAGGTGCTGATGTGGATCGGCATCGCCTTCACCGAGGCGCTCGCCTTCATCGGCATCGCGACCTACTTCATCTTCCAGCCGTAGACCGACGCCGCAGCTAATTAGGAGGCCAACGTGCTTCATGCAGTACTGAGGGCTGCAGAGGAGGGTCACGAGGCGACGCCCAACCCCATCCTGCCGGCGTACTACGACATCGTCTGGTCGGCAGTCTGCTTCGTCGTCATCCTGGTGTTCTTCTGGATCTACGTGCTCCCGCGCGTCCGGAAGCTGCTCGACGAGCGCGCCGAGGCGATCGAGGGCAACATCGCGAAGGCCGACGAGGCCCAGCGCAAGGCCGAGGCCGCGCTCGAGGAGTACACCGCCCAGCTCGCCGACGCGCGCGCCGAGGCCGGTCGCATCCGCGAGACCGCGCGCGAGGACGGTCGCAAGATCGTCGCCGAGGCGAAGGACCAGGCCACCAGCGAGGCGGCTCGCGTCACCGCGACCGCGCAGGCGCAGATCGAGGCGGAGCGCCAGTCGGCGCTCGTGTCGCTGCGCTCAGAGGTCGGCACCCTGGCGATCGACCTCGCGTCCGGCGTCATCGGCGAGAGCCTCACCGACGACCGCAAGGCGCAGAACGTCGTGGACCGCTTCCTCGCCGATCTCGAGGCGAGCGAGCAGGCCGCTGCCGGAGGGAAGAAGTAATCCATGGGTAGCGCTACGAGAGGGGCCCTCGCCGGCACGCGAGCCGCGCTCGCGCAGCTCGGCCGGGCCGAGCTGCAGGTCGCCGAGGACCTCCTCGCGGTCGGCCGGGTCGTGGGCTCGTCGTCGCAGCTGCGCTCGGCGCTCATCGACGCCGAGGCGGACGACGCGCAGAAGCGCGCGCTCGTCGAGTCCGTCTTCGGCGCCAAGATCACGGCCGACGCGGTGACGCTCGTCACCGCAGCCGCGACGCGGCGCTGGTCCTCGGGCGACGACTTCATCGCCGGTCTCGAGGACCTCGGCTACCGCGTGGCCGCGGAGTCGGCGGGCGAGGGCGTGCAGATCGATGCGGAGCTCTTCGCATTCGAGCGCGCCGTGGCATCCGACGACGAGCTGGAGCTCGCGCTGGGCAGCAAGCTCAGCCCGCTGCCGCCGAAGCTCGCGATCGTCGACCGCCTGCTCGCCGGCAAGGCGTCGCCGCAGACCGTGGCGATCGTGCGGCACCTCGTGCAGCAGCCGCGCGGCCGCCGCATCGGCGAGCTGCTGCGGCACGCGGCATCCGTCGTCGCCGACCAGCGCGGCTTCGACGTCGCGACGGTCACGACCGCCGTGCCGCTCTCGGCCGACCAGCTCGCGCGCCTCGCGCAGGGCCTCGTCGCGCAGGCGGGCCGCCGGGTCCGATTCGACACCATCGTCGACCCCGCCGTCATCGGCGGAGTCCGCGTGCAGATCGGCGACGACGTCATCGACGGCAGCGTCGCCTCGCGCCTCAGCGAGCTGAGGCAGAAGCTTGCCGGCTGACGCCGGATGAAACGACCGGCGTCCCGCGCCGCGACAGACCAGTAGCTGTACAACGAGTACAGAAAAGGGAAAGACAATGGCAGAACTCTCCATCAGCCCCGACGAGATCCGTTCGGCTCTCTCGGAGTTCGTCTCGTCGTACGAGCCGGGCGAGGCGCAGAAGACCGAGGTCGGGTACGTCTCCGACGCAGCCGACGGCATCGCGCACGTCGAGGGCCTGCCCTCGGTCATGGCGAACGAGCTCGTGCGCTTCGCGGACGGCACGCTCGGCCTCGCGCTGAACCTCGAGGAAGACGAGATCGGCGTCGTCGTGCTCGGCGAGTTCACCGGCATCGAGGAGGGCATGGAGGTCACCCGCACGGGCGAGGTCCTCTCGGTGCCCGTCGGCGAGGGCTACCTCGGCCGCGTCGTCGACCCGCTCGGCAACCCGATCGACGGCCTGGGCGAGATCACCGGCATCGAGGGCCGCCGCGCCCTCGAGCTCCAGGCTCCCGGCGTCATGCAGCGCAAGTCGGTGCACGAGCCGCTGCAGACCGGCATCAAGGCCATCGACGCGATGATCCCGATCGGCCGCGGCCAGCGCCAGCTCATCATCGGCGACCGCCAGACTGGCAAGACCGCGATCGCGATCGACACGATCATCAACCAGAAGGCGAACTGGGAGTCGGGCGACCCCTCGAAGCAGGTCCGCTGCATCTACGTCGCGATCGGCCAGAAGGGTTCGACCATCGCCTCGGTGAAGGGCGCCCTCGAGGACGCCGGCGCGATGGAGTACACCACCATCGTCGCGGCCCCCGCGTCCGACCCCGCCGGCTTCAAGTACCTCGCGCCGTACACCGGCTCGGCCATCGGCCAGCACTGGATGTACGACTCGAAGCACGTGCTCATCATCTTCGACGACCTGTCGAAGCAGGCCGAGGCCTACCGCGCCGTGTCGCTGCTCCTCCGTCGCCCGCCGGGCCGCGAGGCGTACCCGGGCGACGTCTTCTACCTGCACTCGCGTCTGCTCGAGCGCTGCGCGAAGCTGTCCGACGAGCTGGGCGCCGGTTCGATGACGGGCCTGCCCATCATCGAGACGAAGGCGAACGACGTCTCGGCGTACATCCCGACCAACGTGATCTCTATCACCGACGGCCAGATCTTCCTCCAGTCCGACCTGTTCAACGCCAACCAGCGTCCCGCGGTCGACGTCGGCATCTCGGTCTCCCGAGTCGGCGGTGACGCCCAGGTCAAGTCGATCAAGAAGGTCTCGGGCACGCTGAAGCTCGAGCTCGCGCAGTACCGCTCGCTCGAGGCGTTCGCGATGTTCGCGTCCGACCTCGACGCGGCCAGCCGCCGCCAGCTCGCGCGCGGTGCGCGCCTCACCGAGCTCCTCAAGCAGCCGCAGTACTCGCCGTACCCCGTCGAGGAGCAGGTCGTCTCGATCTGGGCCGGCACGAACGGCAAGCTCGACGAGGTGCCCGTCGAGGACATCCTGCGCTTCGAGCGCGAGCTGCTCGACTACCTCGGCCGCAACACCAACGTGCTGAACGAGCTCCGCGAGACCAACGTCCTGTCTGACGACAACGTCTCGACGCTCGAGGCAGAGGTCGACAAGTTCAAGCTCGAGTTCCAGACCGGCGAGGGCAAGCCGCTCGCCTCGGTCGGACGCGAGGAGTTCGAGGCCAGCGCCGAAGAGGACGTCAACCAGGAGAAGATCGTCAAGGCTCGCCGCTAGGCGACCACGATCGACGACGAACTCTAGGGATACAGGAGAGACATGGGAGCGCAACTTCGGGTCTACCGGCAGAAGATCAGGTCTGCCCAGACGACGAAGAAGATCACGAAGGCGATGGAGCTCATCGCCGCCTCGCGCATCCAGAAGGCGATGGCGCGCGTGACGGCTTCGTCGCCGTACTCGCGCGCCATCACCCGCGCCGTGTCGGCCGTCGCGACGTACTCGAACGTCGACCACGTGCTCACGACGGAGCCCGAGAAGATCGAGCGCGCCGCCGTGGTCATCCTCACGTCGGACCGCGGCCTGGCGGGCGCCTTCAACTCGCAGGTGCTGCGCGAAGCCGAGGAGCTGAGCGAGCTGCTCCGCTCGCAGGGCAAGGAGGTCGTGTACTTCCTCGTCGGGCGCAAGGCGGTCGGGTACTTCCAGTTCCGCCGCCGGGCGTCGGAACGGCAGTGGACGGGCAGCTCCGAGAACCCGCAGTTCGAGCTCGCCAAGGAGATCTCCGACGCGGTGCTCGAGGTGTTCCTCCGCGACGCCGCCGACGGCGGGGTCGACGAGATCCACGTCGTCTACAACCGGTTCGTGAGCATGATGACGCAGTCGCCCGAGATCGTGCGCCTGCTGCCGCTCGAGGTCGTCGAGGGCGTCGAGGAACCCGATGCCACGGTGCAGCCGCTGTACGAGTTCGAGCCCGACGTCGAGACCGTGCTCGACTCGCTCCTGCCGGTCTACATCGAGAGCCGCATCTTCAACGCGCTCCTGCAGTCCGCGGCCGCGAAGCACGCCGCCACCCAGAAGGCGATGAAGTCGGCATCCGACAACGCGGACACGCTCATCACCGACTACACCCGGCTGGCGAACGAGGCGCGCCAGGCCGAGATCACGCAGCAGATCGCCGAGATCGTGGGCGGCGCCGACGCGCTCGTCGCCAAGAAGTAATCCAGAAAAGAGAGAGCCACAATGACTGACACCGCAACCGCGCCGGTCGCCGAGCCGACCGCCGGCGCCGTCGGCCGCATCGCCCGCGTCACGGGCCCCGTCGTCGACATCGAGTTCCCGCACGACTCGATCCCCGAGATCTACAACGCTCTCAAGACCGAGATCACGATCGACGACACGACCACCGTCCTCACGCTCGAGGTCGCCCAGCACCTCGGCGACGACCTCGTGCGCGCCATCGCGCTGAAGCCCACCGACGGGCTCGTGCGCGGCCAGGAGGTCACGGACACGGGCGAGGCGATCTCGGTCCCCGTCGGTGACGTGACCAAGGGCAAGGTCTTCAACGTCATCGGCGAGATCCTCAACGGCGAGCCCGGCGAGCAGATCGAGATCACCGAGCGCTGGCCGATCCACCGCAAGCCCCCGGCCTTCGACCAGCTCGAGTCGAAGACCCAGCTCTTCGAGACCGGCATCAAGTCGATCGACCTCCTCACGCCGTACGTGCAGGGTGGCAAGATCGGCCTGTTCGGCGGTGCGGGCGTCGGCAAGACCGTCCTCATCCAGGAGATGATCCAGCGCGTCGCGCAGGACCACGGTGGCGTCTCCGTGTTCGCCGGCGTCGGCGAGCGCACGCGTGAGGGCAACGACCTCATCCACGAGATGGAGGAGGCGGGCGTCTTCGACAAGACCGCCCTCGTCTTCGGCCAGATGGACGAGCCCCCGGGGACGCGTCTGCGCGTCGCCCTCTCGGCGCTCACGATGGCGGAGTACTTCCGCGACGTGCAGAAGCAGGACGTGCTCCTCTTCATCGACAACATCTTCCGCTTCACGCAGGCGGGTTCCGAGGTGTCGACGCTGCTCGGCCGCATGCCCTCCGCAGTGGGCTACCAGCCGAACCTCGCCGACGAGATGGGCGTCCTGCAGGAGCGCATCACCTCGACGCGCGGTCACTCGATCACCTCGCTGCAGGCGATCTACGTGCCGGCCGACGACTACACCGACCCGGCCCCGGCCACCACGTTCGCGCACCTCGACGCCACGACCGAGCTCTCGCGTGAGATCGCGTCGAAGGGCCTCTACCCGGCGATCGACCCGCTCACCTCGACGTCGCGCATCATGGACCCCCGTTACCTGGGTGAGGACCACTACCGCGTCGCCACCACGGTCAAGCAGATCCTCCAGAAGAACAAGGAGCTGCAGGAGATCATCGCCATCCTCGGTGTCGACGAGCTCTCCGAGGAAGACAAGATCACCGTGGCCCGCGCGCGCCGCATCCAGCAGTTCCTCTCGCAGAACACCTACATGGCGAAGAAGTTCACGGGTGTCGAGGGCTCGACCGTTCCGCTCAAGGACACGATCGAGTCGTTCGACGCGATCGCCCGCGGCGACTTCGACCACGTGGCCGAGCAGGCGTTCTTCAACGTCGGCCCGATCACGGACGTCGAGGAGAACTGGGCCCGCATCCAGAAGGAGAACGGCTGAGCATGGCCGCCCTCAACGTGAGCGTCGTCTCGGCCGACCAGGAGGTCTGGTCGGGCGAGGCGTCCATGGTGGTCGCCCGCACGGTGGAAGGCGAGATCGGCATCCTGCCGGGCCACGAGCCCATGCTGGCCATCCTGGCCGGGGGCGAGGTGCGCGTGACGCTGCCGAGCGGCGAGAAGGTCACGGCCACCGCCGAGGACGGCTTCCTGTCGGTCCAGTCGGACTCCGTGCAGGTGGTCGCGTCCCGAGCCGAGCTGGCCTGAGGAGGTCCGGATGCAGGGGGAGCAGCCGATCGACCGCCAGTTCGGTGACCTGAGCGTCACCCAGCTCATCGTCATGGCCGGGTTGCCGGGTGCGGGCAAGTCGACGATCGGGGAGATCGTCGGCGCCCGCCTCGGCGCCACGGTCGTGTCCGTCGACCCGATCGAGTCGGCGATCCTGCGTGCCGGGATCGACTCCGATCAGCCGACCGGACTCGCCGCCTACCTGGTTGCCGAGGAGATCGCCGAGAAGGAGCTCCTCTCGGGGCGCACGGTCATCGTCGATGCCGTGAACGCCGCCGAGTCCGCCCGCCTGCAGTGGCGCGATCTCGCCGCACGCACCGACGTGCGTCTGCGCGTGATCGAGGTGGTCTGCTCCGATGAGGCGCTGCACCGCGCGCGGCTCGAGAAGCGCGAGCGCGGGCTGCCGCACCTCGAGGAGACCACCTGGCGTGCCGTCGAGCAGAGCCTCGACGGGTACGCACCGTGGACGGGCCCCTCGTCGGCGCTGCCGCGCATCACGATCGACAGCGTCGAGTCGCTGGGGTCGAACGTCGACGCCGCGCTGGCGTTCATCGCCGCCTAGTGCTCCTCCTGCTGCCGCCGTCGGAGACGAAGCGCGACGGCGGGGACGGCGTCCTCGACCTGTCGGTGCTGTCGTTCCCCGAGCTCACCGCCGCACGCGCGGAGCTCGTCGGGCGCGTCGTCGAGCTCGCCGGGGATCACGACGCCGCGATGCGCGCGCTGAAGCTCGGACCGCGCCAGGCCTCCGAGGTCGATCGCAATCGCGGTCTCATCGAGGCACCGACGATGCCCGCGATCGACCGCTACACGGGCGTGCTGTACGACGCCCTCGACGCGGCCACGCTGGACGCCGACGCCCGCGCCTTCGCGAACCGCACGGTGGTCGTGCACTCGGCGCTGTTCGGTCTCGTGCGGGCGCTCGACCCGATCCCGGCCTACCGGCTCTCGCACGACTCGCGGGTGCCCGACGTGCGGCTCCGCAGGTTCTGGCGCGAGTCGCTGCCGGCGTTGCTCGCCGCGAGCCCTGGCGTGATCCTCGACCTCCGGTCGGAGGGCTACGCCGAGCTCGGGCCCGCGCCGGCGCGCGAGGGGAGCGTGTTCGTGCGCGTCGTGTCGGTCGAGGCCGACGGTCGCCGTCGTGCCCTCAATCACTTCAACAAGCACGCGAAGGGCCGCTTCACGCGTGCGTTCCTCGAGTCGCGCCCCGAGGTCGCGTCGCTCGACGAGCTCGTCGACTGGGCCCGCGGCGCGGGGTTCCGACTCGACCTGCGTGAGGCCGACTCGCCCGACGCCGTGCGCGAGCTCGAGCTCGTCGCCTGAGCCGTACGGGCGGCGCGACCCCGTGCCGTGCCCCGGGTAGCTCTCGCCTGCCGCCGTAGACGCGGCGTGGTCGAGGTGGCCAGCCAACGCCGGCGCAGCCAGATCAGGCCCGAACGGCGGCGGCTGCCTCCTCGACGTGGCGCGCGGCGTTCGAGCGGAAGCAGCCGGCCACGTGGTCGTCGACCATGCCCGCCGCCTGCATGAGCGCGTACATGGTCGTCGGTCCGACGAATCGGAAGCCGAGCTTGCGCAGCTGCTTGCTCATCGCCGTCGACTCGGGCGTCGTGGCCGGCACCTCGGCGAACGAGGTGGGCGAGTCGTCGCGGGGCGGCGGTGCGAAGCTCCAGAGCAGCTCGTCGAGCGGCTGGTCGAGCGCGAGCGTGGCGCGGGCGTTCTGGATCGTGGCCTCGATCTTGCCGCGATGCCGGATGATGCGGGCATCGCCGAGGAGGCGCTCGAC
The DNA here is from genome assembly GCF_053618135.1 of Agromyces sp. NPDC055661. Lineage (NCBI taxonomy): Bacteria > Bacillati > Actinomycetota > Actinomycetes > Micrococcales > Microbacteriaceae > Agromyces > Agromyces sp. NPDC055661. The sequence goes on along the minus strand of NZ_JBSHHC010000001.1, from coordinate 253,292 downwards.
GTCGACTTCGGTCATCTCCGCGACCTGCTGCGCGTCGAAGTCGTGGAAGACCTCGCGGAACGCCGGTCGCCGGCGGAGGATCGTGATCCACGAGAGCCCCGACTGGAACCCCTCGAGGCAGACCTTCTCGAAGAGCCGCACGGGATCGTGCTGGGGCGTGCCCCACTCCTCGTCGTGGTAGCGCCGGTACTCGGGATCGGACGCGCCCCATGCGCAGCGGGCGAGGCCATCGTCGCCCACCACGACGTCGGCCCGCGGGACGACGCTCACGCGGCGAAGCCGATCTGCTCGTGCCCGAGGAGCCAGAGCTTGGTGGGGATGCCCTCGCCGCCGGAGTAGCCGGTGATGCGACCGTCGGAGGCGAGCACGCGGTGGCAGCCCACGATGATGGGGATCGGGTTGGCGCCGACGGCGCCGCCGATGGCGCGGGCGGAGCCGGGCTTGCCCACCGCGGCGGCGAGTGCGCCGTAGGAGGTGGCCTCGCCCCAGCCGAGGCGTTCGAGCTCGGCCCAGACGGCCTCCTGGAACGGGGTGCCGGAGAGGCGGACGGGCAGGTCGAACTCGGTGCGCGAGCCGGCGAAGTACTCGGTGAGCTGGGTGCGCGCGTCGTCGAGCACGGCGTTGGACCGCTCGGGCTCCCCGTCGTGGGGGAGTGCGCCGTCGCGTTCGATGGTGAGGCCGGTCACGGCCTCGTCGTCGCCGGTGAGCTCGAGGCGCCCGATGGGGCTGTCGAGGCGGATGAGGAACACGTTGGTCATGCTTCGAGCGTAGCCGCGGCATCCGACATCGACTCGCGGGAATCGGACATCGCGAGCAGCCGCCCGGCGAGCCGGGTTGGGGAGGACGAGTCCGGGCCGCGGCGCGGCGGTGCGGCATCCGATCGACCCGGTCACGACCTGCGCGCGGGCCCGCATAGGCTGGTCGGATGACCGATCTCGAGTACCGTTCCCTCGGCCGGTCGGGGCTCCGCGTGTCCGCGGTCGGCCTCGGCGGCAACAACTTCGGACGCACGGGCACCGCGACCGAGACCCAGGAGGGCACGAACGCGGTGATCGAGGCGGCGCTCGACGCCGGCGTCAACTTCGTCGACACGGCCGACATCTACGGCAGGGAGTACGGGCTCAGCGAGGCGCTCCTCGGCGAGGCCCTGCGGGGCCGGCGCGACGAGGTCGTCATCGCCACGAAGTTCGGCCACGCCTCGCTCCCGTCGCCGCTGCCCGCGTGGGGCGCGCGCGGCTCGCGGCGGTACGTCCGGCTGGCGGTCGAGGGCTCGCTGCGTCGCCTGCAGACGGACTGGATCGACCTCTACCAGCTGCACACGCCCGACCCCGCGACGCCGATCGACGAGACGATCTCGGCGCTCGACGACCTCGTGCGCGAGGGCAAGGTGCGCTACATCGGGCACTCGAACCTGAGCGGATGGCAGCTCGCCGAGGCCGACCTGGTGGCCCGCGAGCTCGGCGCGACCCGGTTCGTCTCGGCGCAGAACGAGTACAACCTGCTCGCACGCGGTGCCGAGGCCGAAGTGCTGCCGGCCGCGCGCCACTTCGGGCTGGGCTTCCTCCCGTTCTTCCCGCTGCACAACGGCCTGCTGACCGGCAAGTTCCGTCGCGACGAGCACCCGGCCGACACGCGCATCATGCGCCAGCGCCGGCACCTCGTCGACGACGCGCCATGGGACGTGCTCGACCGCTACCGGGCGTTCGCCGAGGACCGCGGCCTCACCATGCTGGAGGCGACGTTCGGGTGGCTGCTCGCCCAGCCGGGGCTCGCCAGCGTGATCGCGGGCACGACGCGGCCCGAGCAGGTCCGGCAGAACGCGGCGGCCGGGGCCGCCTGGCGGCCCAGCGAGGCCGAGGTCGCCGAGGTCTCGGAGCTGTTCGCCGCGCGCTGACGCACGCACTCGCCCTCCACAGGGTGTCGCGGCGCGAGTCGGTTGCGCAGGTCGCGACGGCACGAGGTCGACGGATGCCTCGGGCGGCAGGCTCCCGGCATGACCACCATCATCCGTGCCGCTGCGGCGCACGACCTGCTCGCGCTCGTCCCCGCCCTCGCCGGCTTCGTGCCCGAGCGCTCGATCGTCTGCGTCGCGTTCCGGGGCTCGAGGTCGGCCGGCGTGCTGCGCCACGACCTGCCCCGCCGCGCCCGCGACCGACCGTCCCTCGTGTCGGCGATCGTGGGCACGCTGTGCCGGATGCCGGGCGTCGACGCCGTGGTGCCGATCGCCTACACCGACCGCACGTTCGAGTCGTCCCGCGGGCTCCCCGAGCGCGTGCTGCTCGCGCTCCTGGTGCGGCGCTTCGAGCAGGCGGGCTTCCAGGTGCGCGATGCGCTCTGCCGCGCGGCCGACGGCTGGGGCTCGCTGCTCGATCCGGCCACGCCGGCACGAGGGCATGCGCTGGCGATGATCGACGAGAGCGCCGCGGCAACGGCCCTTCCCGAGGGGGAGCCCGGGCACGCGTCGGCGACCGCGAGCGCACGAATGCCCGAGCGCGACGAGGCACTGGCGGAGGCGATCGCCGGCGAGCTCGCGGCGTTCGCGGAGATCGACGACGTCGCGACGCAGCTGGACCGGCTCGGTGACGACGCCGATCCGGTCGCCCTCGTCGAGGCACTCGTCGAGGAGGTGCCCGACGGCCCGGAATCGAGCAGCGTGACCGGCCTGCGGCTCGCCTGGTTCCTCCACCTCGCCGAGCGGCCGCCGATCCGCGACGCGATGATGCTCCAGTTCGCGTTCGGCCCCGTGGTGGGTGCCGCCGCGCACGACGACGCCCTCGAGACCGCTGAGCGCGCCGAGCGTCACGGCGAGACGGTCGACGAGCTGGTCCGCCGGGAGCTGGCCGACGGCGCCGAGGGCGAAGTGTCCGAGCTGCTCGGCCGCCTGCTGCTCGGCCGATCGACCCTGCGGCCCGACGCTCCCCGCGTCGAGCGCGCGCTCGAGGCCACCCGCCTCGCGGCGGCGCACGCGCCCGACGAGCTCCGCGTCGCACCGCTGTGCATCGCCGCCTGGCTGGCCTGGTCGCTGGGTCGCGGGTCCGCCGCCGGCGCGCTCATCGACCTCGCGGTCGAGGCCTCGCCCGGCCACTCGATGGCGTCGCTGCTGTCGGCGTTCATCGGCAGCGGGACCCTGCCCGAGTGGGCGTTCGCGGATCCGCGCTCGTCGAGCCCCCGACGACCGTGACCGCGGGATCAGTGGCCGACGAGCGGCGCGATCAGGCGGGCGGCGAGCGACGGGCGCTTCGTGACGCGCTCCTCGAGGTCGGCGAACTGCATGCCGAGGATGCCGAGGTTGGCGCCGGCGAACCGCAGCGGCTCGGGCTCCCAGAGGGGCGAACGGTGGTTCGTCCAGGGCAGCGTCGTCAGCTCCGTCTCGCGTCCGAGCACGAGGTCGGCGAGCGTGCGCCCGGCGAGGTTGGTCGTCGAGAGCCCGTCGCCCACGTAGCCCCCGGCGAAGCCGACGCCCGTCCTCGGGTTGTAGCTCGCGGTGGCGTGCCAGTCGCGCGCGATGCCGAGCGGGCCGCCCCAGCGGTGCGTGACCCGCGCGTCGCCGACGGCGGGGAAGAGGTCGCGCAGCGCGTCGTGCAGGTGGTCGAACACCTCGTCGACGCGCTCGTGCGACGGGTCGACGCTGCTGCCCCAGTGGTAGCGGGCGCCGCGTCCGCCGAACGCGAACCGGTTGTCGGCGGTGCGCTGTCCGTAGATCAGCAGGTGCCGGTAGTCGCTGAAGGTCTGCCCGTGGTCGATGCCGATCTCGTCCCACACGTCGTCGCCGAGCGGCTCGGTGGCGATCATGAGCGAGTACAGCGGCATGAGCCGGCGTCGCACCCGCGGCAGCTGCGAGCCGTAGCCCTCCAGGGCGATGATCACATGGCGCGCCGAGACCGTGCCCTCGAATCCCGTGTCCACCGCGCGGAACCGCACCGTGCCGGCCGCCCAGTCCTGCACCTCGGTGCGCTCGAAGAGGGCGACGCCCATGCCCTCGACCACCCGTGCCAGCCCGCGGACGAGCTTGGCCGGGTGCACGCTGGCGCACGCGGGGTCGAACACGGCGGCAGGCGGACGGCCATCGCGACCGGTCGCGCCGAATCGCGCGCCGACCGTGCGCTCGTCCCAGTACTCGGTGCGGTCGACGCCGTACTGCCGGGCCTCGGCCACGTCGGCGCGTGCGAACTCGCGCTGCACGTCGTTGCGGGCGAACACCACGGTGCCGCCGCGCTCGTAGTCGCAGTCGATGCCCTCCAGGGCGGCGACGCGGCCCACCTCGTCGACGGTATCGACCATGGCCCGTCGCATGGCGACCGCAGCGTCGTAGCCGTGCCGGCGCTCGAGCGAACCGGGCGACCGGGGGAAGAGGGCCGAGCACCAGCCGCCGTTGCGGCCCGACGCGCCGAACCCCGAGATCTCGCGCTCGAGCACGGCGATCCGCAGGCTCGGGTCCGCCGTCGCGAGCGAGTACGCGGTCCAGAGCGCGGTGAGGCCGCCGCCGACGATGCACACGTCGAATCGGGCGTCGGCCGTGAGGGCGGGGCGCGGCGCGAGATCGTCGCGCCCCGTCGTCACGAGGTCGTCGAGCCAGAAGCTCGCCCGACGGTAGCCGGCAGCCGTGCCGTCGGTGGCCCGGTGCAGGCTCGCCATCAGACGCGCGCGGGCACGAGGAGGTGCTCTCCGCCGTGCTGGTGACCCTTGAAGTCGGCCGCGCGGTCGGACGCCTCGGTCAGCACCGAGCGCAGCGTCTGCTCGATCTCCTGGAACTCGGGCACGCCGATCGTGAGCGGCGGCGCGAGCTGGATCACGGGGTCGCCACGGTCGTCGGCGCGGCAGTACAGCCCGGCGTCGAAGAGGGCCTTCGACAGGAACCCGCGCAGCAGGTACTCGGACTCCTCGTCGTTGAACGTCTCGCGGGTGGCCTTGTCCTTCACGAGCTCGATGCCGAAGAAGTACCCGTCGCCGCGCACGTCGCCGACGATCGGCAGGTCGAGGAGCTTCTCGAGCTCCGCCCGGAACAGCGGGGAGTTCTCGCGTACGCGCTCGTTGAGGCGCTCCTCCTCGAAGATGTCGAGGTTCGCGAGGGCGACGGCCGCCGACACCGGGTGCCCGCCGAAGGTGTACCCGTGGTAGAAGCTCGTCGTGCCCTTCGAGAACGGCTCGTAGATCTTCTCCGACACGATCGTCGCGCCGATGGGGGAGTAGCCCGAGGTCATGCCCTTGGCGCACGTGATCATGTCGGGCACGTAGCCGTAGGCGTCGCAGGCGAACATGTGGCCGATGCGGCCGAACGCGCAGATCACCTCGTCGCTCACGAGCAGCACGTCGTACTGGTCGCAGATCTCGCGCACGCGCTGGAAGTAGCCGGGAGGCGGCGGGAAGCAGCCGCCCGAGTTCTGCACCGGCTCGAGGAAGACCGCGGCGACGGTCTCGGGGCCCTCGAACAGGATCATCTCCTCGATGCGGTTGGCCGCCCAGATCCCGAACGCCTCGAGGTCGTCGGCGGGGGCGCCGACGTCGGCCGCGCGGTAGAAGTTCGTGTTGGGCACGCGGAAGCCGCCCGGGGTCAGGGGCTCGAACATCGCCTTCATCGCCGGGATGCCCGTGATGGCGAGCGCGCCCTGCGGGGTGCCGTGGTAGGCGACCGCACGCGAGATGACCTTGTGCTTGGTGGGCTGGCCCTTCAGCTTCCAGTAGTACTTCGCGAGCTTGAAGGCGGTCTCGACCGCCTCTCCGCCGCCCGTGGAGAAGAACACGCGGTTGAGGTCGCCCGGAGCGTAGTCGGCGAGCCGGTCGGCGAGCTCGATCGCGGAGGGGTGCGCGTACGACCAGATCGGGAAGAACGCGAGCTCCTGCGCCTGCTTCGCGGCGACCTCGGCCAGGCGACGGCGCCCGTGGCCGGCGTTGACGACGAAGAGGCCGGAGAGGCCGTCGAAGTACTCGCGACCGTGGATGTCGTAGATGTGGTGACCCTCACCGCGGGTGATGATGGGGACGCCGTTCTCCTCCATCGTGGACTGCCGCGCGAAGTGCATCCAGAGGTGGTCCTTCGCCTTCTGCTGCAGGTCGGCGTCGTCGTAGCCGGCCGAGCCGAGGCTCGTCGCTGCGTCGATGGTGGTCATCGGGATCTCCTTCCGGGCGGCCCGCGGTCAGCGGGTGCCCCAGTTGTAGAACTGCTTCTGCAGTTTCAGGTAGACGAACGTCTCGGTGCTGTGCACGCCGGGCAGGTTGCGGATGCGCGAATTGAGGAGGTTGATGAGCTCCTCGTCGTTCTCGCATACGACCTCGGCCATGAGGTCGAAGCTCCCCGCCGTGAGTACGACGTAGTCGAGCTCGGGGATCTCCGCGAGTCGCTCGGCGAGCTCGCGCGTGTCCCCGCCGGCGCGGATGCCGATCATCGCCTGTCGCGTGAAGCCGAGCTGCATCGGGTCGGTCACGGCCACGATCTGCATCACGCCCGACTCGGTGAGCCGCTGCACGCGCTGGCGCACCGCCGCCTCGGAGAGGCCGACGGCCTTGCCGATGTCGGCGTAGGAGCGTCGCCCATCGACCTGGAGCTGCTCGATGATCGCCTTCGAGACGTCGTCGAGGTGCACCGGGCGCGACGAGTTGGAGCGCGGGGCGTTCGTCATGCGACCGATTGTGTCAGTGGCGGATGCCGCAAGCAAGCGATTCCGTCGATTTCCACCCCTTTCACAACTGATTCCTATGCATTCACTCGCATTTCACCACTGAACCCGCCTATCATGGGCGCCACGGCGCCGGTCCGGCGCTGCGGGCGCGCGCGCCGCGCCGACGGCTTCACCTCCGAGGATCGATACCCCATGAGCAGCGGCACCCTCCTGAGCACCGGCACCCTCCGGAACTTCGTCGGCGGCGAGTACGTGGAGGCGCAGGGCGACGATGCCCTCGACCTCGTCGACCCGGCGACCGAGGAGATCTACGGCTCCGCGCCGATCTCGACCCCGGCCGATCTCGATCGCGCCTACCGTGCGGCGTCCGACGCGTTCGAGACCTGGGGCGAGACCACTCCGGCGGAGCGCCAGCTCGCGCTCTTCCGCATCGCCGACGCGATGGAGTCGCGTGCCGACGAGTTCGCCGACGTCGAGTCGCAGGACACCGGCAAGCCGCGCGCGTCGCTCGTCGCCGACGAGATCCTGCAGTCCGTCGACCAGCTCCGGTTCTTCGCCGGCGCCGCCCGCAACCTCGAGGGGAGGTCGGCCGCAGAGTACCTGTCGGGCCACACCTCGTTCGTGCGCCGGGAGCCGATCGGCGTCATCGGCCAGGTCACGCCGTGGAACTACCCGCTGAACATGGCCGTGTGGAAGATCGCGCCGGCCATCGCCGCCGGCAACACGGTCGTGCTGAAGCCGTCGGACACCACACCGCTCTCGACGCTGAAGCTCGCCGAGGTCGCGGCCGAGTTCCTGCCCGCCGGCGTGCTCAACGTCGTCACCGGCGACCGCGGCACGGGCGCCGCCCTGCTCGAGCACCCCACCCCGCAGATGGTCGCGATCACCGGCTCGGTCCGCGCCGGCATGGAGGTCGCGCGCGCCGCGGCATCCGACCTCAAGCGCGTGCACCTCGAGCTCGGCGGCAAGGCGCCCGCCATCGTCTTCGCCGACACCGACCTGCAGGCCGCCGCGGCGGGCATCGTCACCGCCGCGTACTTCAACGCCGGTCAGGACTGCACGGCCGCCACCCGCGTCATCGTCCACGAGTCGGTGCACGACGAGTTCGTCGCCGCGCTCGTCGCCGAGGCGTCGGCGAACGCCCGCACGGGCGGCCCGCGCGAGGACGGCGTCCTCTACGGCCCGCTCAACAACGCCAACCAGCTCGCGCACGTGTCGGGCTTCGTCGACCGCCTCCCGGCGCACGCCGACATCGCCCTCGGCGGTCGTCGCCAGGGCGACCGCGGCTACTTCTGGGAGGCGACCATCGTGACCGGGCTCCGCCAGGTCGACGAGGCCGTGCAGCGCGAGATCTTCGGTCCGGTGCTCACCGTGCAGTCGTTCCGCGACGACGCCGAGGCGCTCGCGATGGCGAACGGCGTCGACTACGCGCTCGCGGCATCCGTCTGGACCGGCGACCACACGAGGGCGATGCGGTTCGCGAAGCACCTCGACTTCGGCTGCGTCTGGATCAACACCCACATCCCGTTCGTGTCCGACATGCCGCACGGCGGGTTCAAGCACTCCGGGTACGGCAAGGACCTCTCCAACTACGGCTTCGAGGACTACACGCGGATCAAGCACGTGATGAGCCACATCGGCTGAGGTCGCGCACGCGGTCCCGCGCGCCGCGGTGCCAGACTGTTCGACATGGTCGCGGGAACCGTCACGAGCTCGGCGGTGCCCGGCGCATCCGCGTGGGACGTCGTGGTCGGCGACCGCTTCATCGTCGCCGTCGCCGCGCCGTCTCCCGACATCACGACCTCCGCGTTGGCCGCCGCCGCGGCGGACGACACGGTGACCGTCGAGGCGCTCGTCGGGATGATCCCGCTCGGCGGCGCCGACGCCGTCGAGTCGTTCGCCATCGTGTGGTGGCCCGGCCCCGGCACCGATGAGGTGACGGCCGTCGTGCGCGGCGACGCCGTGGTCGACCTGACGTCGCCCGGCGGAACGCGGCGCTTCGACGCCCGCGGCATCCGCCCATGGCATCTGGCGGATTTCGGCGCCGTGATCGCCCTGCGCGTCACGAACGCCGACGCGCCCCTCGATCGCCTCGGCGAGTCGGGCGACCCGGTGGGCCATGCACGCGCGGGCGTCCGGGCGTCCGCGGTCGAGTGGTCGGCTGCCCCGCCGCGGCCCCGAAGGCCGGATGCCGCGGTCACCGACGCGGACACGGTGCTCCTGCCGCGACCGCACGACCCCGACACCGTGCGCAGCGCCGCCGAGGAGGTGCCCGTCGCCGGCGAGCCCGCCGACGGGAATGCCGACGCCGACACCGTGCGGCGCCCCGGCCGACCACCGACGCGGACGCCGAACCCCCTGCGGGAGCCGTCGGACCCGGTCGCCGCTCCCGCCGAGCCGACCGAGCCCATGGCCGAGCGCGCGGCCGCGGCATCCGCCGCGCCGAGCGGGGCCGCTGCCGTGCCCGCCGCCGCGCCGTCCGCCCGACCCACCGCGGCGCCCGACGTGCCCGCCTTCCGCATCGGCGGCGGCCAGCCGCACCCCGTCACGGGCCCGGTGCTCATCGGCCGGCGGCCCTTCGCGCCCCGCGTTCCCGATCCGCACGGCCTCGCGCCCGAGCTCGTCACGGTCGCGTCGCCGCGCGCCGTGGTCTCGGGCACGCACCTCGAGCTGCGCGTCGAAGGAACCCGCGTCGTCGCGACCGACCTGCGCTCGACGAACGGCACGATCGTGCGCAGCGCGACCGGGACGCGCCGCATGCGCGCCGGCGAGTCGATCGTGGTCGCACCGGGCACCCGGCTCGACCTCGGAGACGATACGATCATCGAGATCCTCCCCGCCCCCAGCGCTCCCCCCGAGTGAACAGAACAGACAGCAGGCACGTCCCGTGACGCAGATCGGCAACGGCAACGCCCGTCATCGCGTGACGCTGCCCGACGGCACCGAGATCACGATCGCGTGGGCGGCCGTCACCGACACGGGCCTCCGTCGCGAGGTCAACGAGGACAGCTTCGTCGCGCAGGCGCCGATCTTCGCCGTCGCCGACGGCATGGGCGGCCACGCCGCGGGCGACTTCGCCAGCGCCGCCGTGGTCACCCGGCTCGCCGAGCACGGCGGCAAGGCGATGATGGGCACCCCCGAGATCGACGCGGCCCTGCGCCTCGCCGTGCAGGACATGGGCCGCGGCGCCGGCGTCACCGACGAGGGCAGCGGCACCACCGTCACGGGGGCCGCGCTCGGCAGCATCTCCGACGAGCCCGCCTGGATCGTGTTCAACATCGGCGACTCGCGCGTCTACCGGCTCGTCGGCGGCGTGCTCGAGCAGCTGACCGTCGACCACTCGATCGTGCAGGAGCTCGTCGACGCCGGCCAGATCACGCGCGAGGAGGCCGACACCCACCCGCACTCCAACGTGATCACGCGCGCGGTCGGCTTCCACGAGGCGCCGATCCCCGACTACCGCGCGATCGCGGTCGAGGCGGGCATGCGCCTGCTCATCTGCTCCGACGGGCTCACCAAGGAGCTCACGTCGTACGGCATCCGGCACTTCCTCGTGGCCAACCCGAAGCCCGAGCAGGCGGCCCGCCAGCTCGTCGAGGCGGCGGTCGGCAACGGCGGCCGCGACAACATCACGGTCGTCGTGCTCGACGTGCTCAAGGTGGTCCGACCGGCCCACGCGCCGCTGCACCGGCACCCCGACAGCGACGTCGACTGACGGATGCCGCGGGCCGCCCCGGCCCGTGCCCACAGGGGTCCTCGCGGCATCCGCACGCCCGCCTACAATGGGGGTCACCGGGGCCCGCCGGGCGTTGGTGCGGGCGCCGATGGACTCGAACGCTGGGAGGATCGTGACGAGGCGCCTGCCGTCCACTCCACCGAACCTGCCCGGGTTCGCGTTCATCCGCGTGCTCGGTTCCGGCGGGTTCGCCGACGTGTTCCTCTACGAGCAGAACATGCCCCGCCGGCTCGTCGCGGTGAAGGTGCTGCTCGCCGAGGTCGTGAACGACGACCTGCGCCGGATGTTCCAGGCCGAGGCGAACCTGATGGCCCAGCTGTCGTCGCATCCGTCGATCCTCACCGTGTACCAGGCGAGCGTCGCCGCCGACGGGCGCCCGTACCTCGTCATGGAGTACTGCTCGTCGACGCTGGGCCAGCGCTACCGCGCGGTGCAGCTGCCGCTCGCCGAGGTGCTCTCGATCGGCGTGCGCATCGCGAGCGCCGTCGAGACGGCCCACCGGCAGGGCGTGCTGCACCGCGACATCAAGCCGTCGAACATCCTCACCACGGCCTACGGCCACCCCGTGCTCTCCGACTTCGGCATCGCGGCGACCCTCGGCGAGGCCGAGACGACCGAGGCCGTCGGCCTCTCGATCCCGTGGTCGGCCCCCGAGGTGCTGCACGACGACGTGTCGGGCACCGTCGCGAGCGAGGTGTGGTCGCTCGGGGCCACCGTGTACTCGCTGCTCGCCGGGCGCAGCCCGTTCGAGGTGCCGGGCGGCGACAACGCGCCCGTGACGCTCATGGGCCGCATCGAGAAGGCGAAGCCCGCCCCGACCGGCCGGGTCGACGTGCCGCCGAGCCTCGAGCGCGTGCTGGCGCGCTCGATGTCGAAGCGGCCGCAGGACCGGCAGGCGAGCGCGCTCGAGTTCATCCGCGACCTGCAGTCGGTCGAGGAGGAGCTCGGCCTGCCGCAGACGCCGCTCGAGGTCGCCATGGACGACTGGGCCCTCGCCACCGCGGTCGACCTCGACGAGCGGACGCGAGTGAGCGGTCACCCCTCGACCGTCGATCGCCAGGGGGGTCGCCGTCGTCCCCGTCGGACGCCCGTGCGCACGCAGAGCACCGCGCAGGGGATCGACGGCCGCTCGAGCGAGCTCTCGACGGGCCGCTCGCGCACCGCGCCGCCCACCACGAAGCGGCTCGTCTGGGGCATCTCCATCGCCGCCGCGCTCATCGTCGCGCTCGTCGGCGCGGGCGTCGTGGCGGTCCTGCAGGGCACCCGGTCCATCCCGGTCGTCGCGAACGTGCAGGGCTCGGTCGTCGACGGCTCGGCCGTCTTCACGTGGGACGATCCGGGCATCCAGGGCGGCGACGCCTACCTCGTGGCGGTCGACGGGGATCCCGAGCCGGTCCAGCGCGTCGCGCGGGTCGAGGTGCCCGTGCACGAGGGCGACCGCGTCTGCGTCACGGTCACGGTGACGCGCGAGGGCAAGACGGGCGACCCGAGCGCCGAGCGCTGCGTCGACGTGACGGGAGTCGGCTGATGCGGCTGCCGAAGCTCGGCGGCCACCGATCCGCCCTCGTCACCGCGGGGGCGATCACGGGCGTGGTCGCCATCGTCGTCGGCGTCGCGGTCGCGTCCGGCGGGTACGCCGCGCAACGGGTCGACCTCGGGGACGCGGCGGTCTGGGTCGTGAACGACGGCCTCGAGTCCGTGGGCCGGGCCAACACGAAGATCCACGAGCTGAACGCCGTCGTGCAGACGGGCGGCTCCGACGCCGAGGTCGTGCAGCAGGGCTCGACGGTGCTCGTCGTCGACCGCGACAGCGCGAGCGTCGGCGTCGTCGACGCCACCACGTCGGAGGTCGTCGAGACCGTGCCCGTGCCGCCCGGCGAGACGTCGCTCGCACTCGCCGGCGACCGGGTGGTCGTGGCCACCGACGGCGACCTCTGGTCGATGCCGTCGGCCGACTTCGTCGACTTCGACGCCGAGGCCGACCCGCTGCTGCGGTTCGGCGCCGGCACGGTCACGTCGGTCGACCCCGAGGGGGTGCTCTTCGCCTTCACGCCGTCGACGGGCGAGGTGGCCCGGGTCGACGCCGCCGGCGAGGAGACCGTCGCCGGCCGATGGCAGGCCGACCCGGTCGACGACGACCACGGCGTGCAGATCACCTCGATCGACCAGCACTGGGTGGTGCTCGACGCGTTCGACCGGACCCTCACGATCGACGGCCGCCGCATCGACCTCTCGGGGTTGATCCGCCAGGGCGACGCGGTGCGCCTGCAGGAGCCGGCGTCGAGCGGCGAGACGGTCGCCGTCGCCCACCGCCGGGGACTCGTCGTCGTCGACCTCGACGGCGGCACGCCGATCCCCGTCATCGAGGACGTCGCCGGCGACCCCGCGGCGCCGGTGCAGTTCGACGGATGCCTCCACGCCGCGTGGGCCGGCGGCAAGGCGGCCGTCGCCTGCCCCGGCCAGCAGGGTCGCCCGTTCGAGCTCGCGGACGGCGCCGGCGCGACCGCGCTCGACTTCGGCGAGAACGGCGACGCGCTGGTGCTCAACGACCGCCGGAGCGGCCGCACCTGGGCCGCCTCCGCCGACTACGGCCTCATCGACAACTGGGCCGACCTGCTCGAGACCGAGCGCGACGACGAGACGATCGAGGAGAACGACCCCGACACGCCGCCGATCCTCGAGAAGGGCCAGGTGGCGCCCGTCGCGACCGACGACGAGCTCGGCGCGCGCCCGGGGCGGTCGACCATCCTGCCCGTGCTGCTCAACGACTACGACGCGAACGGCGACGTGCTCGTCGTCGACTCCGTCGACGGCGAGCTGCCGCCCGGCGCGACGGTCGACCGGGTGTCGAGCAACCAGCAGCTGCAGCTCACGCTCGACGACGCGGCATCGGGCGTCGTCTCGTTCGGCTACACGGTCGGCGACGGCCGGGGCGGCACCGCGCACGCGCGGGTGAACGTCACGGTGCGCGAGAGCGAGGAGAACTCGCCGCCCGTGCAGCAGCGCGCGAACCACGCCGCCGTCGCGGTCGGCGGCCGCGTGACCACGGCGGTGCTCGGCGAGTGGGTCGATCCCGACGGCGATCCCTTCTTCCTCCGCTCCGCCACCACGGGCGAGGGCGACAAGGTGTCGTCGACCGCCGAGGGCGTCGTGGTGTTCGACGAGCGCGGCGGCGTCGGCGGCGAGCGGGGCGTGTCGCTCACGGTGTCCGACGGCCGGGACGACGGCGGCGGCGCCCTCACCGTCGCGGTGCGCGCGCCCGGCGACGTGCCGCTCGTGGCCGAGCCCTTCGTCGCGCTCGCGACGGCGGGCGAGGAGATCCGGATCGACCCGCTCCGGCACGTGCGCGGGGGGTCCGGGACGGTCCGCCTGAGCGCGGTGCCGGCCAAGCCCGACGTCGAGCTCACGCCCGACTTCGACGGCGGCAGCTTCCGGTTCACGAGCTCGGCCGTGCGCACCCACGTCATCGAGTACTCCGTGACCGACGGCACCGTGACGGCCACGGGCACCGTGCGCGTCGACGTGTCGGCGCCGCCCGACCGCGACACGACGCCCATCACGGTGCCGCACACCGCGTTCCTGCGCGCGAACCAGCCCTTCGACGTCGACGTGCTCGCGACCGACATCGACCCCACCGGCGGCGTGCTCGTCGTCACGGGCCTCACCGACACCGCGGAGGGCGAGGGCGTGCAGGTGGAGATCGTCGACCACCGCATCCTGCGCGTCACGCTCTCGCGCCCGCTCGCGACGGGGTCGACGGTGTTCGGCTACCGCGTGAGCAACGGCCTCGCCGAGGCCGATGGCGAGGTGACCGTGGTGGAGGTGCCGCCGCCGCCCGTCGACCAGCCGCCGGTGGCGGTGCCCGACACGATCTCGGCACGCACGGGCGACGTCGTCGACATCGCGGTGCTCGACAACGACGAGCAGCCCGACGGCCTCCCGCTCACGCTCTCGCCCGACCTCGTGCTCGAGCCCGACGCGGGGCTCCTGTTCGCGGCCGGCGACCGCCTGCGCTACTTCGCGCCCGACCAGCAGGGCGAGTACGACGCGCAGTACCGCGTCGTCGGGCCCGACGGGCAGAACGCCACGGCCGACGTGCACATCTCGGTGCGCGAGGCCGTCGTCGAGACGAACACCGCGCCGGTGCCGCCGACCATCACGGCGCGCGTCCTCGCCGGCGAGACCGTGCGCATCCCGATCCCGCTGGGCGGCGTCGACCCCGACGGCGACTCCGTGCAGCTGCTCGCGCAGGAGTCCAACCCCGACCGGGGCGCCGTCACCGACCGCGGCGGCGACTGGCTCGAGTACCAGGCCGGCGAGTACTCGGCCGGGACCGACACCTTCCAGTACTCGATCATCGACGCGCTCGGCGCCCGCGCCGACGGCACGATCCGAGTGGGCATCGCCGCGCGCCTCGACGGCTCGCGGCCACCCGTCGCGGTCGCCGACGAGGTCACGGTGCGCCCCGGCCGCACCATCGCGGTGCGCGTCCTGGCCAACGACTCCGACCCCGACGGCGGCGGGCTCTCGCTGGTCGGCGTGGAGGCCAACGGTAACGACGCCCAGGCCTCGGTCGACAAGAAGGCCGGCGTGGTGCGCGTCGACGTCCCCGAGCACGAGGGCGTCTTCGGCTTCGTCTACGAGGTCGAGAACGAGGGGCTCGGCTCGGCGCAGGCGTTCCTCACGGTGACGGCCGACGATGACGCGCCGTTCGCGCGCCCCGAGGCATCCGACACCGTGCTCAGCCTCAGCGACATCCTCGATGAGGAGTTCGTCGACGTCGAGGTGCTGCGCAACGTGTTCCTCGCCGACGGCAACCCCGCCGACCTCCAGGTCGGCCTCGTCGCCGGCTACGACCAGGGCGCCCAGGTGCGCCGCGACGGCAGCATCCGCGTGGCGGTGCAGGACGAGCGGCGGATCATCCCGTTCTCGGTCACGCATCCCGAGGACCCCGAGGTGACGGCGTTCGCGTTCATCTGGGTTCCCGGCCGCGACGACGCGCTGCCGCAGCTGCGCCGCGACGCCCCCGACGTGGTGGTCGAGAGCGGCGAGGAGGTCGTGCTCGACCTCGCGGACTACGTCATCGCGGCATCCGGTCGGCCCGTGCGCATCACCGACACCGCGACCGTGCGCGCCTCGCACAGCGACGGCAGCGAGCTCGTCGTCGACCAGGACACCCTGCGCTTCCGCAGCGAGCCGGGCTACTTCGGCCTCGCCTCGCTGTCGTTCACCGTGACCGACGGCGAATCCGACGGCGATCCCACCGCGCGCACCGGCACGATCGTGATCCCCATCACCGTCGAGCCGACCGAGGACCAGCCGCCCGCCTTCACCGGCGGCGTGATCGACTTCGAGCCCGGCCAGTCGAAGACCGTCGACCTCGTGCGCCTCACCAACTACCCCTACCCCGACGCGGTCGACGACCTGGTCTTCAGCGTGCTCGCACCCGAGCCCGAGGGCTTCCGCGTCACCGCCACGGGCCAGGAGCTCGAGATCTCGGCGCTCGATGCCACCCCGACCGGCACGCGCCAGTCCGTCACGGTGGCGGTCACGGATGCCAGGGGCCAGGGCACGCCCGGCCGCATCGAGCTCCGCGTGGTGCCCTCGACCCGCCCGCTCGCCCAGCCCGCGCCCGACCTCGCCGTGGCCGCCCGCGGACGCACGACCACGATCGACGTGCTCGCGAACGACTCGGCCACCAACCCATTCCCGGGCACTCCGCTGCGGGTCGTCGGCGTGCGCGGCATCGACGACAGCCTGCCGGCCGGCGTGTCGATCGAGCCGAGCGCCGACAATGCCACACTCACGGTCGACGTGTCGCAGGGCGCGGCTCCCGTGAACACCACGCTGCAGTACCAGGTCGCGGATGCCACGGGTGATCCGAGCCGGTACGCGTGGGGCACGATCACCATCTCGGTGCAGGACCGCCCCGACCCGGTGAGCGCCCCGCAGGTGACGGGCTTCGGCGACCGGACGCTCGACGTCGTGTTCGGCGCCGGCGGCTTCAACAACTCGCCGATCACGGGGTACGAGATCGCGCTCGTCGATCCCGCGAGCGGAGGGATCGTCGGCACGTCGACGTGCGCCGCCACCACGTGCACCGTGCCCACGCTCGGCAACGGGCAGGGCAACGCCGTGGTCGTGCGCGTGCAGGCGCGGAACGCGATCGGCCTGTCCGACCCGGTCGACGCGCCGGGCCCGATCTGGTCGGACGTCATCCCGCCGCCCCCGCAGGGCCTGCGCGCGCTGCCGCTCGACGGCCGCCTCGCGATCGAGTGGCAGCCCGTGTCCACGGGGGCGGGCAGCGCCGTGCGCTCCTACGTCGTCACCGTCGCCGGCGTGTCGAGCGAGGTCGACGCCGCGACCTGCACCGCGACCGTCTGCTCGACGGTGTCGCAGGGCATCCCCAACGGCACGCAGGTCCCGTTCACGGTCAGCGCGCGCAACCAGGCGTATCCCGCCCTCGCCGCCTGGACCGAGGCGGGCGGCACCGGCACCCCGTTCGGCCCGCCCATCGCGGGCGGGATCACCGTGACGGGCGACGCGCTGGCCGGCACCGTCACGGTCTCGTGGGCGCCGTTCAACGGCAACGGCGACGCGATCGGCGGGTACTTCGTGCAGCGCCTCGCCGACGGGCAGACCGCCGTGCCGAGCGGGCCGCAGGCGTGCTCGGTGACGAGCCCGGCCCCCGGCGGCGTCGTCGCGCCGTCGAGCGGCGGCACCGTCGCCGAGGTCGTGCAGGTCGGGCCGGATGCCTCGAGCGTGCAGTTCACGGGCACGGCCACCGAGTCGACGCGGTACTCCTTCGTCGTCTGGGGCTACAACCGCTCGGCCTGCGTCAACACCGAGGTCGCCGGCATCGTGGTGCGACCAGCGCCGGGTGCCATCGGCACCGTCGACAGCCACATGGACTGGATGAACGTCGAGACCTGGGACCGCTACATCGACCGCGTCGACGCGGGCGGCCCGCGCCTGCAGATCGTCGCGGTCGACGCCAACGGCGCGCAGATCGGCAGCCCCACGGAGTTCAAGGGCACGGGCTGGCTGCGGACGCTGCTCAACCGCCCGTTCGGCGAGGCCGCGCGGTTCCAGGTGCGCTCGTGCACGGTGTGGGGCAGCTGCGGTCCGTGGTCGGCGATCTTCCCCGCCGACGCCCAGCCGACGCTGACCTTCGCCCTGCCGAGCCGGCTGTGGAACGAGACGACGGGGACGTGGTCGTGGACCGCCGCGCCCGACAACTCCGGGCTGCCGGCCGTGTTCCGCTGCGGCATCGAGGGCGCGAACGGACAGCCGCGCACCGCGCAGACGGCCACGACGTGCCAGATCCCGGAGGCCAAGCCCACGGACCGGGTCTGGTTGGATGTTGAGGTCGCGGGCGTGGTGGCCCGCTACTGGAACCGATGAGCGAGGAGCGAGCATGACCATGACCCCCGAGGAGGCGACGCGGTTCGCCGCGAACCTCGACCGACTCGTCGGCGCGGTCGAGGAGGTGCTCCTCGGCAAGAACCGGGTCGTGCGCCTGGCGTTCACCGCGTTCCTCAGCGAGGGCCATCTCCTGCTCGACGACGTGCCCGGCACCGGCAAGACGTCCCTCGCCCGCGCGATGGCGCAGTCGGTCGCGGGCTCGAGCAACCGGGTCCAGTTCACGCCCGACCTGCTGCCCGGCGACATCACCGGGGTCACCGTCTACGACCAGCGCAGCGGCGTCTTCGAGTTCCACGCCGGACCGGTCTTCGCGAACATCGTGCTCGCCGACGAGATCAACCGCGCGAGCCCGAAGACGCAGTCCGCGCTCCTCGAGGTCATGGAGGAGGGCCAGGTCACCGTCGACGGGCAGACGCACCCCGTGGGGCATCCGTTCATGGTCATCGCGACGCAGAACCCGGTGGAGCAGGCCGGAACGTACCGGCTGCCCGAGGCGCAGCTCGACCGGTTCCTCATGAAGTCGTCGATCGGCTACCCCGACCACGCGTCGACCATCCGCATCCTCGAGGGCGCCGACCAGCGCGCCCACGACCACCGCGTCGGCGCGCAGCTCAGCGCCGAGGAGATCGTCGAGATGGCCGCGCTCGCGCGCACCGTCTACGTCGACCCCACGATCCACGACTACGTGTCGCGCCTCGTGGACGCCACCCGCACCGCACGCGAGGTGCGGCTCGGCGTCAGCGTCCGCGGCGCGCTCGCCCTCATCCGCGCGGCGAAGACGCACGCCGCCGGCCGCGGCCGCCACTACGTGGTGCCCGACGACGTGAAGGCGCTCGCCGAGCCCGTGCTCGCGCACCGGCTCATCCTCGACCCCGAGGCGGAGTTCGACGGGGTGACGACCTCGAACCTGATCTCCCAGGTGCTCATCGAGACCCCGCCGCCGTCCAGCAGGCAGGCCGTGTGACGTTCACCCAGACCCGCACGTCGATCCCCGAGGAGGCGAAGAGGGAAGGTCTCCTCGCGGTGGTCATCGGACGCGCCGTCGGCGGCATCGTCGCCGCCGCCGGGGTCGTGGGGGACTGGGCGCGCGCCGTGCAGGGCGTCGTCACGCCGCTCGGCTGGGCGGTCGTCGCGGGCGCGGTCGCCGCACTCGCGGTCGGGTACACGTGGGGGTGGATCGAGTTCATCGCGATCGGGTGGGGGCTCGTGCTGCTCGTCGGCGTGGCATCCGTGTGGCTCATCGGCCGAGGCGCATCGACGATCGAGCTCATGCTGCCGACGCCGCGCGTGGTCGTCGGCGAGCAGGCGCAGGCGCGGCTCATCGCGGCGAACCCGGGCCGTCGCCGATTCGGCGGCGTCCAGCTCGAGGTACCGGTCGGCAGCAGGGTCGTCGAGCGCGTCCTGCCCGGGCTCCCGCGCGGCGGGGCGTTCGACGAACAGTTCAAGATCCCGACCGAGCGGCGCGGCATCGTGCCCGTCGGACCGGCTCGCACGGTGCGCGCCGACCCGATCGGGCTCATGCGTCGCGAGATCGTGTGGTCGCAGTCGGTCGACCTGCACGTGCATCCGCGCACGATCGCGATCGGCACGCTCAGCACGGGCTTCATCCGCGACCTGGAGGGATCGCCGACGCGCGACCTCACGGCGAGCGACATCGCGTTCCACGCGCTGCGCGAGTACGTGCCCGGCGACGACCGCCGGTTCATCCACTGGAAGAGCTCGGCGAAGACGGGCACCTTCATGGTGCGGCAGTTCGAGGAGACCCGGCGGAGCCGGCTCATGGTGCTGCTCGACCTCGAGCCCGGCGCCTACGCCGACGACGAGGAGTTCGAGCTCGCGGTGAGCGCAGCGGCATCCGTCGGCGCCCGCGCCATCCGCGACGCGCGCACGGTATCGTTCGTCGTGTCCGGGCGCGGCCGTGTCGGCTCGCGGGGGAGCGGCATGCGCGAGCTGCCCACGGTGTCGCGGGATCGGCTGCTCGACGCGCTCTGCGTCGTCGAGCGCGACGACGCCGCCGTGCTCCTGCCCGACGTCGCGCGGGCGGCGGCCGAGTCCCTGCCCGGGGTCTCGCTCGCCTTCCTCATCACCGGCACCGGCCGCGGCGCGGGCGCACTGCGCGCGGCATCGTCGCGGCTCCCCGCGGGCGTCGAGGCGATCGCCGTGCAGTGCTCGCCCGGCGGCGAGGCCACGGCCCGAACCGTCGCCGGCCTCACCGTGTTCGGCATCGGATACCTCGAGGACCTCCGCGCCATGCTCGCTCGATCGGCGTCGATCGCATGAACGCGCAGCGACGGCCGGGCGCGCCCGAGGGCGTGTGGTCCACCGCGATCACGATGGCCCTCGTCGGCGCCATGCTCGTCGCCGCGATGATCCCGTGGTGGCCCATCTACGAGAGCCCGGCCTTCCTCGTGGCCGCGACGGTCGCGATCGTCGCCGGATCGGCCATCGGGCTCGCGGGCGCACGCTTCCACTGGCCGGCCTGGGCCGTCGTCGTCGCGGTGTTCGGCGCGTACCTGACGCTCGGCGTGCCGGCTGCGGTGCCGGGGAGCGCGATCGCGGGCGTCATCGCGACGCCGCACGGACTCGTCGAGCTCCTCGCCGGCGCCGCGCTGTCGTGGAAGCAGCTCGTCACGATCGCGGTGCCCGTCGGCTCCTACCAGGCGCTCCTGGTCCCGGCCTTCCTGCTCGCGCTCGTCGCCGCCGCGACCGCCGTCACGATCGCACTGCGCAGCCGGCGCCCCGCGGCCGCGATCATCCCGCCGGCGCTGCTCCTCCTCGCGGGCATCGCGCTCGGCGTGGTACACGCGACGCTCGCGGTCGAGACCGGCCTCGCCTTCCTCGTCACCTCGATCGCGTGGCTCGTGCGGGTCGCCATCGCCCGGCGCCGGGCGATCACGACCGGCCGTCCGGTGGAGGCGGCGCTCGCCGACGCGCGGCGCGTGCTCGGGGCATCCGCCCTGCTCGCCGTCGCGCTCGTCGGGGCCACGGCCGCCGCCGTCGCCCTGCCGTCGCCGCCCCGCAGCGTGGTGCGCGCTGAGCTGCAGCCGCCGTTCGAGCCGCGCGAGCACGAGAGCCCGCTCGCAGGATTCCGCACGGCGTTCGACCCCGACACCGACGAGGACGAGATGCTCGAGGTCACCGGGCTGCCGCCCGGCGCGGGACTGCGGATCGCGACGCTCGACACCTACGACGGCATCGTCTACAACGTGGGCGGCACCGACGGCACGGGCGAGTCCGGCCGGTTCACGCGCGTGCCGTACCGCCTCGACCAGGGCGACGTCGACGGGACGTCCACGCGCATCGACGTGCTCGTGCTCGGCTACGACGACGTGTGGGTGCCGGGGATCGGACAGCTCGAGCGCATCACGTTCGGCGGCAACCGTGCGCCGGTGCTCGCCGACGGGTTCTTCTACAACGACGTGACCGGCACCGGCGCGGTGCAGACGGGGCTCGCAGCCGGCGACCGCTACACGGCCGAGTCCATCACCCCGCTGCGGCCCGAGCGCCTCGAGGCGCTGCGACCCGGCACGAGCGTGCTGCCCGCGTCGCCGTCGATGCCCGACGAGCTCGGACCATTGCTCGACGAGTGGGCACCGGCATCCGACACCCAGGGCCAGCGACTGCAGGGCATGATCTCGGGCCTCAAGGCCACCGGGTTCGTGAGCCACGGCACCGAGGACGAGGAGTGGAGCCGTTCGGGCCACTCGCTCGACCGGATCATCGAGCTCGCCGAGGAGCGTCCCATGCTCGGCGACGGCGAGCAGTACGCCGTGGCCGCCGCCCTCATGGCCCGCGAGATCGGCTTCCCGGCGCGCGTCGTCGTGGGCTACCTGTCCGACCCCGAGGCGCCCCCCGCGAACGCCGGCGACGCCGTCGTGTTCCAGCGCGACGACCTGCAGGCATGGATCGAGGTGCAGGACGCCGAGGGCGAGTGGGTGGCGATCGACCCCAACCCCGTACCCCGCGAGATTCCCGAGCGCGAGCCCGACCAGCCGACCGTCGTCTCCCGGCCGCAGTCCGCGCTGCCGCCGCCGGCGGAGCGCACGCCCGTCGACGACCTCGACCCCGACCCCGACCTGACGCTCGACCAGCACGACCAGGGCGTCGAGCCGTGGGTCGAGGCGCTGCTCGCCGCGCTCGCCGTCGCCGGGTTCGCGCTGCTCGGCCTCGCCGTGCTCGTGAGCCCGTTCCTCGCGATCATCGTCGCGAAGCTGCGGCGGCGGCGCCTCCGCCGGCGCGCGCCCACCCCGGTCGAGCGCATCGAGGGCGGCTGGCAGGAGTTCGCCGACACCGCAGTCGACTACGGGTACCCGATCCGCCAGAACGCGACACGGGCCGAGCAGGCGGCGACGGTGGGCGGACTCGGTCCGCTCGTGCTCGCGTCGGTCGTCGACCGCGCGGTCTACGCACCCGACGGGCTGGCAGACGGCGACGACGAGCGGGTCTGGAACACGGTCGACGAGCTGCAGGAGCGGCTCGCCGCGCCCCGCACGCGCCGCGATCGGCTCCGCGCCGCGATCTCGCTGAACTCGCTGGCCGGGTACGCTGTGACGCGGAGAGGAGCCAGGCCGTGACGTGTCGGATCTGCGGTGCGGACCTCCCCGAGGGGGCGATGTTCTGCGGCGAGTGCGGCAGCTCGACGAGCGCGACGCCCGAGTCCCGCCGCCGGCCCGATCCGCGACCCGGCGACACGACCGCGATCGAGCGCCCGGCGCGCCGCAACAGCGGCGTCATCAGCATTCCGGTGCACGGGTTCCGTGCGAGCGACGACGAGGACGACGGCGACGGCGACGGCGAGCGAGCGGATGCCGGCATCGCGCGCGTGCTCGACGATGCGGCGTCGTCGGCGGTCGAAGGCGGTGACGTTCTGCGCGCGGATGCCGCGATCGCCCGCGTGCTCGACGCCGCCGCGTCGTCCGCGCTGACGGGGCCGCCCTCGGCGCCCGCTGCGGCGCCCGCCGCGACGCCGGCTGCGCCGACCACGGTCGCCTCCGCGCGCACCTCGCCCCGGTTCGTGCTGTCGTTCAGCACCGGCGAGACGCGCACGGTCTTCGGCACGGGACTCATCGGGCGCAGGCCGCTGCCCCAGCCGGGCGAGGAGTTCGACCACCTCGTCCAGATCGCCGACCGCACGCTCTCGGTGTCGAAGACGCACCTCGAGTTCGGCGAGCACGAGGGCCAGCTCTGGATCGCCGACCGCTTCTCGGGCAACGGCACGGTCGTGCGCCGCCCCGACGACGGCGCGCTGCGCTGCGAGCCCGGGCGCCGGTACCTCGTGCCGCGCGGGAGCCTCGTGGAGCTGGCCGAGCAGTCGTTCACCGTGGCCTGACGCGGCGACGCGCTCGTCCCGTCCTCCCCAGTCGAGCGGATGCCGCGGGCCCGGAACGGCCCGACCCGGACGCGCCCGAGCGAGTGATGTCGCATGATCGGATGACGGGATGGATCGTCCCCCGCCCGAGCTCGCCGCACCGGGCGACCCGCCGCTCGCACTCCCGCCTCGGGCGTCCCAGCCGGTCGCGCAAGGCTTCCCGTGGCTCGCGGCGGTGGCACCGCTCGCCGGTGCGGCGGTGCTCTGGGCGGTGACGGGATCGGCCCTCTCCCTGGTGTTCGCCGCACTCGGCCCGCTGGTCGCCGTCGCGTCGGTCGTCGACGCGCGACGCCAGGGTCGCCGCGCGCGCCGGCGGGGCGCCGCGGGGCGGGCGGCGCTCCTGGCCGAGCTGCGCACGGCCGTGGCCGACCGCCACGCGGAGGAGCGCGCTGCCCACTGGCGCCGCGTCGCGTCGGCGAGGCAGATCGTCGAGGGCGTTCGCCCCGTCGAGTGGCGTCACGGACCGCCCGACCGAGTGGTGCTCGGTCGCGGCACCATCGCCAGCGGCGTCCGGATCGACGGCGTGCCCCACGACGATGACGATCGGGCGCTGCTCCGCTCCGCGGGCGCGCTCGACGACGCGCCCGTGCTCGCGTCCGTCGCGGGCGGCATCGGCGTCGTCGGGGTCGAACCGGTCGCCGGCGCGCTCGCCCGCGCCCTCGTCGTCCAGGTCGCGCACGCGGGCCGGCCCGATGCGGTGGGCATCGCGCTGCCGGCCGGAGACGCCTGGGCGTGGTCGGCGGCGTTGCCGCACCGGAGCGGGCCGCCCGCCATGCGCGTCGTCGGAGGACCGGACCGCGGCACGGAGACAGCGCGTGCGAGGACGACGGCGGACGCGGATGCCGTCGCGACGATCGCCGTGGCCGATGCGGCCGAGCACCTGCCGCACGGCCTCGAGACGGTCGTCCGGGTGTCGGACCACCGGCGGGCGGTCGTCGAACGGCGCGGGGCGGCGGTTCCCACGCTCATCCTCCCCGACCTCGTCGGCGTGGCCGAGGCATCCGAGTGGGCCGACCGCATGCGCACCGCGGCCGCGCGGGAGCAGGCGGGTTCGGGCTCCGGCGTGCCCGAGCGCGTCGCGTTCGACGCGCTCGAGCAGCCGTCGCCCGACGCCTCGAGGACCTCGCTCCGGGTCGTCGTGGGCATGGCCGCCGACGGGCCGCTCGCGCTGGACCTCGTCGAGCACGGACCGCACGCGATCGTGGCGGGCACGACGGGCAGCGGCAAGAGCGAGTTCCTGGTCGCCTGGCTGGCGGCGCTCGCGACCCGCCATCCGCCTGATCGCGTGGCCTTCCTGCTGGTCGACTTCAAGGGCGGTGCGGCGTTCGAGCCGCTGCGCGGGCTGCCGCACGTCACGGGCATCGTCACCGACCTCGACGAGGCCGAGGCGGAGCGCGCGGTCCTGAGCCTGCGCGCCGAGCTGCGGCATCGCGAGGCCGTGCTGCTCGCGGAGGGCGCGCGCGACCTCGCCGCCTTGCCGGACCGGGCGGTGCTGCCTCGCCTCGTGCTCGTCGTCGACGAGTACCAGGCGATGGTCGAGCGGTTCCCCGACCTGGGCCCGGTCGTCGCCGACGTCGCGGCGCGGGGCAGGTCGCTCGGCGTGCACCTCGTGCTCGCCACGCAGCGACCGAACGACGTGGTGCGCGAGCAGGTGTCGGCGAACTGCGCGATCCGGGTGTCGCTGCGCGTGCGGCAGCGGTCCGACAGCGTGGCGGTCGTGGGCTCCGAGGCCGCCGCGGCGATCCGGCCCGACAGGCCGGGTCGTGGCATCGTCGACCTGGGCGACCGATGCCCCGTCGAGTTCCAGTCCGCCCTGGTCGACCCCGGCTCGCTCGAGCGCCTGCAGCGATCCACGTCGACGCTCGCGCGGGCCCGCCGCCCGTGGATGGATCCGCTGCCGGCGCGACTGACGCCGTCGGTGCTCGCCGAGCTGGTCGCCGCCGCCGGTGCGGTCGCCGAGGGTGCCCGAACCCGTGAGCGCGTCCGGGGGGTCCCGTTCGGGGTCCTGGACGACCCCGAGCGGCAGCGGCACGTCCCGGCGGTCTGGACCCCCGAAGCCGACGGGCACCTCCTCGTCGTCGGCGAGCCCGGCAGCGGTCGGACGACGGCGCTGGCGGCGATCGCGCGGGCGGCGAAGGCGTCCTCGTTCGAGGTGCGCCGCGTCGCCGGACCGCCCAGCGCTCGATGGGACGCGTTGCAGGTGCTCGCCCTCGACGATCGCCGAGGCGCATCGTCCCGCCGCGTCGTCCTCCTCGTCGACGACCTCGACGTCGCCTTCCGGGACTGGCCCGACGAGCACCGCGTCGCGGGCGTCGGCATACTCGAGCGACTGTTGCGGGAGGGCCGGGAACGGGGACTCGCCGTCGCGGCGTCGGCAGGCTCGGCGCAGCGCCTCCCGGCCGGCCTGCGCGAGCTGCTCGGCTCGGCCGTGCTGCTGCGGCATCCGACGCGGACGGACCTCGCGCAGGCCGGCGGAGCGACCGCACTGTGGCGGGCCGGCGACCCGCCCGGCTCCGGCCAGTGGCGCGAGCGTCGGCTGCAGGTGGTCGACGTCCCGCCGCTCCCGGCCGAACCCGGCGTCGAACCGCCGATCCTCCGCTTCGGCACGACGCGGCTCACCGCGGTCGTGAGCGCGCGACCGCGAGCGGATGCCGCGACGCTCGGGCGCCTCGGGCGCCTCGGGCCCGCGCCCGTGCTCCTCGAGCCGGGCCTCGACGCGACCGTCCGCGCCGCGATCGGCGCGGTCGCGGGCGGGGGAGCGGGGCATCCGCTCGTCGTCGTCGGCGACGCCGACGCCTGGGCCGCGAACTGGACGGTCGCCGCCCTCGTGCGCGAGGAGGCCGTGATCGTCGTGCACGGCGGATCGCGCGAGTTCCGCGTGTTCTCGAGGGGCTCGTCACCGGCGCCGCTGCTCGACGATCCGGTCGCGCAGTGCTGGCTGATGCGACCCGACGGCGAACCGATGAGATGCGTATGGCCTGTCCACGTGGACAACTGAAAACGTGCGTCAACCTGCGCGATCGGTACTGAATCCGCACACGATGTTCGCAGAAATTAACGATTCGGACATTATTCCGTGAATCTCGCCTCCCAGTGTGTCAGTATCGACCCACCCCCAGCACGCGCCCGATTCCGAATGGAGTTCCCCCGTGACCGCTCGGCCCCTTCCCCAGGATCCGATGATCCGCTCGTTGATCGCCCAGGCCCGTCAAGCGCAGATCAACCGCCGAACGCTGCTGGCCGGTGCCGGCGCCAGCGCCACCGCCCTCGCGCTCGCGGCCTGCGCCAACACCGGTGGCGGCCAGGCGAAGCCCTCCGCGGCCGCCGACAAGTCCGAGACCGACAAGACCCTGAACTGGGCGAACTGGGCGGCCTACATCGACGAGGACGACGACGGGAACTACCCCACCCTGGTGGCCTTCACCGAGCAGACCGGCATCGAGGTCAACTACGAGGTCGCCGTCGACGACAACAACACCTACTACGGCAAGGTGAAGGACCAGCTGGCCCTCGGCCAGGACATCGGCGCCGACACCGTCTGCCTCACCGACTGGATGGTCGGCCGCTGGATCCGCTTCGGCTACACGCAGGAGCTGGACCACGCCAACATCCCGAACCTGTCCAACCTCACGCCCGCGCTGGCGGACCCCGACTTCGACCCGGGTCGCAAGTTCTCGGTGCCGTGGCAGGGCGGCTTCGCCGGCATCTGCTGGAACAAGGAGGCGATTCCGGGCGGCCTCGAATCGGTCGAGGACCTCTGGAACTCCGAGCTCAAGGGCCGCATCGGCGTGCTCTCCGAGATGCGCGACACGATCGGCCTGCTGATGCTGCAGAACGGCGTCGACATCTCCGGCGACTGGGGCGACGCCGAGTTCGAGGCGGCGAACGAGATCCTCCGCGAGCAGGTCGAGTCCGGCCAGGTCCGCAACATCAAGGGCAACTCCTACTTGGAGGACCTGAAGAGCGAGGACACCCTGGCCGCCATCTGCTGGTCGGGCGACATCACGGTCATCAACGCCGAGGCCGGCGACAAGTGGGAGTTCGCGATCCCCACGGCGGGCGGCACGCTCTGGAACGACAACTTCCTCGTGCCGATCGGCTCGCCGCGCAAGACCAACGCCGAGACGCTCATCAACTACTACTACGAGCCCGAGGTGGCCGCCGAGGTCGCCGCGTGGGTGAACTACATCACCCCTGTCGTCGGCGCCAAGGAGGCGGCCATGGCGATCGACCCGGAGCTCGCCGAGAACCAGCTGATCTTCCCCGACGAGGACACGCTGTCGCAGGCGCACATCTTCCGCACGCTCACGCCGGCGGAGGAGCAGAAGTACCAGGCCGCGTTCCAGAGCATCCTGCTCGGTTCCTGAGACGAGCGGAAACGACGACATGGCTGTTCGCGAATTCGCCGAGCGGGGCGCCGACCTCGAGCTCGTCGGCATCCAGAAGCGGTTCCCCGGCTTCACGGCGATCGAGGAGCTCGACCTCCTGATCCCGGCCGGCTCGTTCTTCGCCCTCCTCGGCCCGTCGGGCTGCGGCAAGACGACCACCCTCCGACTCGTCGCCGGACTCGAGGAGCCGACCCGCGGTCGCATCCTCATCGGCGGCAAGGACGTCACCGACACGAAGTCGCACGAGCGTCCGGTCAACACGGTGTTCCAGAGCTACGCGCTGTTCCCGCACATGACGGTCATCGAGAACGTCGCGTTCGGCCTGAAGCGCCGCCGCATGGCCGACCCGATGGGCAAGGCGCACGAGGCGCTCCGCCTCGTCGAGCTCGACCACCTCGCGCAGCGTCGGCCGCAGCAGCTCTCGGGTGGCCAGCAGCAGCGCGTGGCCCTCGCCCGCGCCATCGTGAACCGCCCGGCCCTGCTCCTGCTCGACGAGCCGCTCGGCGCGCTCGACCTGAAGCTCCGGCGCCAGATGCAGCTCGAGCTGAAGACGATCCAGGAGGAGGTCGGCCTCACCTTCCTCCACGTGACCCACGACCAGGAGGAGGCCATGACCATGGCCGACACCGTGGCCGTCATGAACAAGGGCGCGATCGAGCAGATGGGCGCTCCCGAGGAGCTGTACGACCTGCCGCGCACCTCCTTCGTCGCGAACTTCCTCGGCCAGTCCAACCTCTTCACGGGCGAGGTCGTCAGCACGACGGCCGATGCGATCACGGTCGACGCAGCCGGGACGCGCATCGTCGTGCCGGCGGCGCGGGCGCAGAAGCACCAGGGCGAGATCACGGTCGGCGTGCGGCCCGAGAAGGTCGTCCTCCACACCGAGGAGCCCACCGAGACCGCCGGCCGCAACACCATCGGCTCGGGCCGCGTCATCGACGTGTCGTTCTCGGGCGTGAGCACCCAGTACCTCGTCGACCTCGGGGCCCTCGGCACGCTGCTCGTGTTCGCGCAGAACATCGGCTTCGCACCGGTCGCCGGCCTCGGCACCGAGGTGTGGCTGAGTTGGGACGTCACGCACGGCTTCGGCCTCGCCGACGAGCCGGCCGAGACCGGGCGCTTCCCCGCCGACGACTCGACCACCTCGATCGCCGTGCAGCGACGCGAGGCGCTGGTCTCGGAGCTCGAGGAGCACTGACGATGGCCTTCGCAGCGTTCGCGACGACGGAGGCACAGCCACAGGCACCGAAGCGGAAGAGCCGCATCGCGCTCTTCCTGCTCCTGCCCGGCATCCTCTACCTCGTCCTCTTCTTCCTGACCCCGCTCATCTCGCTGACGCTCACGTCGCTGCAGGTGCCGAGCGAGTTCGGCGACATCGGCCAGTTCGACTACGCGTTCAACTGGCAGAACTACGTCGACGTGGTGCAGCTGTACTGGCCGCACATCCTCCGCTCGTTCGGCTACGCGCTCGTGGCCACCGTGCTGGCGCTGCTGTTCAGCTACCCGCTCGCGTACTTCATCGGCGTCAAGGCGCGGCGCTGGCCGCTCCTGCAGAGCCTGATGCTCGTGCTCGTGATCGCCCCGTTCTTCATCAGCTTCCTGCTCCGCACGCTCGCGTGGAAGCAGCTGCTGTCGGACGAGTCGTTCATCATCACGTCGCTGAAGGCGCTGTCGCTGCTCGCACCCGACGCGCACTTCACGGGGACGCCGTTCGCGGTGATCTTCGGCCTCACCTACAACTTCATCCCGTTCATGACGCTCCCGCTCTACACGACGCTCGAGCGCCTCGACCTGCGCTACCTGGAGGCGGGTTCCGACCTGTACGCGAACCCGTTCACGGTGTTCCGCAAGATCACGATCCCGCTCTCGATGCCGGGCATCGTGGCCGGAACGCTGCTCACGTTCATCCCCGCCGCGGGCGACTACGTGAACGCGAGCCGCGACTTCCTCGGCGGTCCCGACACCCAGATGATGGGCAACGTGATCGAGGCGAACTTCCTCGTGCTGCTCAACTACCCGGCGGCCGCCGCGCTGTCGATCATCCTCATGGCCGCGATCCTCGTGCTCGTCGGCATCTACGTGAGGCGCTCGGGAACGGAGGACCTGCTGTGAGCGGCGAAGTCCAGGCCGCCGCCGTGCTCGGCGGCTTCCAGGAGAACGAGGAGCTCGACAACCGTCGTCAGGCGGGCCCCGCCCGACCGCGTCGGCTCGGCCTCGGCGACTGGCTCCTCCCGGCGTACACGATCATCGCGTTCGTGTTCCTGCTGATCCCGATCGTCTACACGTTCGTGTTCTCGTTCAACGACTCGATCAAGTCGAACATCTCCTGGCGCGGGTTCACGCTCGACAAGTGGCTCAACGTCTGCAACGTCGAGGGCGGCGCGGTCTGCCAGGCGTTCGGCAACAGCATCGTCATCGGCCTCGTGGCGACGGTCATCGCGACGACGCTCGGCACGATGATCGCGATCGCGCTCGTGCGCTACCGGTTCCGCGCGCGCTCGGCGATCAGCCTCCTGCTGTTCCTGCCGATGGCGACCCCCGAGGTCGTGCTCGGCGCGGGCCTGGCCGCGCAGTTCCTCGCGGTCGGCGTCCCGAAGGACATGCTGACGATCATCCTGGCGCACACGATGTTCTGCATCAGCTTCGTCGTGGTCACGGTCAAGGCGCGCGTCGCGAGCCTCGACCCGGCGCTCGAGGAGGCGGGCCGCGACCTCTACGGGTCGCCGTCGCAGGTGTTCTGGCGGGTGACGTTCCCGCTGCTGCTGCCCGGCATCCTCGCGGCAGCGCTGCTGTCGTTCGCGTTGAGCTTCGACGACTTCATCATCACGAACTTCAACTCCGGTTCGGTGTCGACGTTCCCGAAGTACATCTACATCTCGGCGTCGCGCGGCATCCCGGCCGAGGCGAACGTCATCGCCTCCGCGGTGTTCATCATCGCGCTCGTGATCGTGGTCGCCGCGCAGGTCTCCCGCGCGGCGAGGGTGCGGCGCCTGGCCAAGCTCGGATGAGACGGGAGCCGGCGGAAACCCGAACCGCCGGCTCCGGATCCGGGCTCGCGCCCGGGTCGCAGACGACGGATGCCGCGGCAGGAGCGATCCCGCCGCGGCATCCGTTCGTCTGCGTCGAAGGCTGAAGCGTCAGACGGTCGCGCGGATGCGCCCGACCCGGCGCTCGCCGCCCATGACCCACAGGTCGAGCTCGGTCTGCACGGCGTCGACCGCGTCGTCCTCGACGGCGCCCGCGGCGGCGAGCAGCCGCAGCGCGATGATGGTCGAGGCGCGCGAGGAGCCGTCGAGCACCTTGAGTGCGGTCGTCGTGCCGTTCGGCGCGGTCATGACCATGACGCCCTCGGCGCCGATCTTCGCGAACACGCCGAGGCGCTCCATCGCGACGGTGTCGGGCTGACCGGGCCCACCGACGGCCCACGCGTGCTCGCGGGACGCCTCGGTGAGCGCCGCCGCCTCGCGGTAGAGCGCGAACGGCGAGGACGGCGAGGCGGTCGTGATCTTCTGGATGCCCCGCGCGAGCGCGTGCAGGCTGATCGCGTGCACGGGCGCGCCGCAGCCGTCGACGCCGGTGGCCGCCGGCCGCTCGCCGGTGAAGCGCTCGAGCACATCGAGGATCCGCTTCTGAAGCGGGTGCTCGGGATCGAGGTAGCCGTCGAGCGGCCACTCGTTCGCGGCGCACGCGAGCAGCATTGCGGCGTGCTTGCCCGAGCAGTTCATGTAGACCCGCTCGCGCGGAGCGCCGCTGCGGATGAGCTCGTCGCGTGCCGCGTGATCGGTCGGCGTCGCCGGCGGGCAGCCGAGCGCCGACACGGGCAGCGATGTGCGGGCGAGGAGCCCGCGCACGAGCGCGACGTGCGCGGCGGTGCCGGAGTGGCTCGCCGTCGCGATCGCCGCGTCCTCGCCGCGGAGGGTGACGCCCGACGTCATGACGGCGACCGCCTGGAACGGCTTGAGGCTGGACCGGGGGAAGATCGCCGTGCGCGTGTCGCCGAGGTCGCGCAGCACCTCGCCCTCGGGGGAGAGCACGACGGCGGAGCCGGCGTGACGGGACTCGATGAAACCGCTTCGCTCGACCACGGCGAGTTCGAGGGCGTCGTTGACGGTGAAGGTGCCGGTCACCGGGTCACCCGAGCGACGCGAAGCCGTCGTCGAGCACGCGGAGTCCGTCTTCGAGCAGGGCGTCGCTGACCGCGAGGCTCGGCAGGAACCGGAGCACGTTGCCCCAGGTGCCGGCGCTCAGGAACAGCACACCGTGCTGCGCCGCGAACGCGACGAGGCGTGAGACGGCCTCGGCGTTCGGCACCTTCGTGGTGGCGCCGGTGCCGGGCTGCACGAGCTCGATCGCGATCATGGCGCCGCGGCCGCGGATGTCGCCGATGATGTCGTAGCGCTGCTTGAGGCGCTCGAGGCCGGTGCGGAGCGTCTGCTCGATGCGCTCGGCCTCGGCGAGCAGGTGGTTCTCGTCGATCGACTCGAACACCGCGATCGCCGCGGCGCACGCCACGGGGTTGCCGCCGAACGTGCCGCCGAGGCCGCCGGGCTGCGACGAGTCCATGATCTCGGCGCGGCCGGTGACCGCTGCGAGCGGCAGGCCGCCTGCGATGCCCTTCGCCGACAGCACGAGGTCGGGCTTCCACTCGAAGTGCTCGCTCGCGAAGTAGCGGCCGGTGCGCGCCATGCCGCTCTGGATCTCGTCGGCGATCATGACGACGCCGTGCTCGGTGCACCACTGCTGCAGGATCGGCAGGTAGCCCTCGGCGGGCACCATGAAGCCGCCCTCGCCCTGGATGGGCTCGACCACGAGGCAGGCGAGGTCGCTGGCGCCCACGGCCTTCTCGAGGTACGCGATCGTGCGCGCCGCGGCATCCTGGCCCGAGAGGCCGTCACGGTAGGGGTACGAGCTGGGCGCGTGGTACACGTCACCCGCGAAGGGACCGAACCCGGTGCCGTAGGGGCTCGCCTTGTAGTTCATGGCCATCGTGAGGTTGGTGCGGCCGTGGTACGCGTGGTCGAGCACCGCCACGGCTCGGCGACCCGTGTACTTGCGCGCGATCTTCACGCCGTTCTCGACCGCCTCCGCGCCCGAGTTCACGAGCACGGTGCGCTTCTCCCAGCCCCCCGGCGTGTGCTTCGCGAGCAGCTCGGCGACGCGCACGTACTCCTCGTAGGGCGTGATGGTGAAGAGGGTGTGGATGACGTCCTGCAGCTGGCTCGCGGCCGCCGCGACGACGCGCTCCTCGGTGTGGCCGACGGTGGTCACGCCGATGCCGGCCCCGAAGTCGATGAACCGGTTGCCGTCGACGTCGACGAGGATCGCCCCGTTGGCGCGCTCGATGTACACCGGCAGGGCCGAGGAGACGCCGGCCGAGACGACCTTCATGCGTCGCGCGTGCAGTGCCTCGGACTTCGGGCCGGGCACGGCGGTCACGATCTGACGCTCCTGCGGCACGGAGTACACCGGCGCGGTCGCGGTCTCTGCGGGGATGTTGGTGTCAGTCATGGTGCTCCCACCCTATCGCCGTCGCGCGCGGCCGCCTGAGGGTCGCGCGGCCCCCTCGGGGGGTCCGCGTGGCCGCCCGAGGCTCCGAGGGTGCAGAATCGGAGTCGCGACCCGCGCCCGACGGAGCTCGCAGCGACAGGAGGCCCGGATGTTCGGCGAGCACCACTACGCGGTCGAGGTCGAGTGGCAGGGCGATCGCGGCGAGGGCACGTCGAACTACCGCGCCTACGGGCGACAGCACGTGGTGCGCGCGGAGGGCAAGCTGCACGACCTCGCAGGCTCGAGCGACCGGGTCTTCCACGGCGACCGCGAGCGCTGGAATCCCGAGGAACTGCTGATCGCGGCGCTCAGCCAGTGCCACATGCTCTCGTACCTGCACGTGGCGACCCGCCACGGCGTGGTGGTGCACGGCTACACGGATGCCCCGACGGGCACCATGCTCGAAGACGGACGCGGCGGCGGCGCGTTCAGCGAGGTCGTGCTGCGACCCCGCGTCGTCGTGGCCGACGAGTCGATGGTCGACACGGCGAGGCGGATCCACGGGGAGGCCGGCGAGAAGTGCTTCATCGCGGCATCCGTCGCGTTCCCGGTGCGCCACGAGCCCACGGTGGTCGTGGCGAGCTGAGCCGGCCGCGCCCAGCGGCACCTAGCTCAGCGGCGGCGACGGCAGCTGCGGTTCCGACGGCGGACACGGATGCCCGCCGACGAGCCGGGAGCACGGCGGGAAGAACGCCGGAAGCCGCTCGGTCTCGGGGTCGCCGAACCAGCGGTGCCAGATCCGCCAGAAGTTGAGGTTGCCGAACGCCGAGCACGCGTCGCCCCGGTCGGGGTCGGCCAGGGTGGCGGCGCTCGGCTGGTACGGCGTGTAGTTGTACAGGTTCGCGGTGGCCTGGTTGCGGATGTCGACGGGCGAGGCGCCGCACGCGGCGTCGGGGTGGTACCCGACGTTCACCGTGCCGATCCTGTACTGCCGGTCGGGCTCCTCGGTGTACTGACGGAACTGCCAGGCCGCGTTGTAGACCTGGTTGAAGAAGCCGAAGTACTTCTGCTCGCAGTCGGCCGTGTCGGGGCATCCGTAGCCCGTCGCCCGTTCGTAGCCGTAGGCGCTCGGGCGCGTGAGCAGCGACTGCTCCTTCTGCAGCAGCACGAGCAGCGTGCGCGGGCTGATGCCGCAGGCCTCGGCCGTCTTCGCGATGATGCGGCTCGCGCGCTCGCGGATGCCACCGCGGTACTCCGCGCAGTGCGCGCCGCCGACCGCCGGCTGGGTCGTCGTCGACTGGGTGTAGTCGGCGAGGCACTTCACGCCCGCGTCGGGGCGGCACGGAACCTTCTCGAGGAACGCCTGGATCTCGTCCTCGGTCATGGCGTCGCTGTCGTAGAACGAGTCGTCGCTGACGATGTAGCCGGGGTCGAACTCCGAGGCCGGCGGCTCGGGCAGCGTCGCCCGCGTGGAGAGGGACGCGGCGGGTGCGCCACCGCCGGCGGGAGCGGTGCAGGCCGCCAAGGACACGACGACGAGGGCGACCGCGGCGAGGCGGGCGGCGACGTCGGCGAGGCTCATCGTGCCGACGATACCGGGCCGCGCCCGGTCTCCGCTGGGAATACCGTCAGACCCGCTCGCGCGGCGCGACGCGGTCGGCGAGCTTCGCGAGCGTGCCCGTGGGCGGGACCTCGTTGTAGCGGCCGGCGAGCTCCTGGCCGGTGAGCTCGTGGATCGCGGCCATGATGTCGTCGGTCGCGGCGCGCCGGGCGCGACCCGACGACGCCGGGCCGTGGCCGCTCAGGTCGAGGGGCGCGCCGAAGCGCACGGTGACGGGTCGGATGCGGGGGAGCTTCGCGCCGACCGGCTGGATCTCCTGCGTTCCCGTGAGGCCGACGGGCACCACGGTCGCGCCCGTCTCGAGCGCGAGCCATGCGACGCCGGTGCGGCCGCGATAGAGGCGTCCGTCGAGCGAGCGCGTCCCCTCGGGGTACAGCGCGAACGCGGCGCCCGACTCCAGGATGCGCCGGCCCTGCTCGAGCGCCTCCTGCGCCTGCGCGCCCGCGCCGCGCTCGACGGGGACCGCGCCGATCGCCGAGAAGAACGTACGTGACACCCAGCCCGAGAACCCCGTGCCGGTGAAGTAGTGCGACTTCGCCAGGAACTGCACCGGTCGCGGCGACGCGAGCGGGATCACGATGCTGTCGACGAACGAGAGGTGGTTGCTCGCGAGGATGACGGGACCGTGCTTCGGCACGTGCTCGGCGCCGGTGATCGTGGGCCGGTAGACCAGGCGCACGAGGGGGCGGAGGATGCCGCGGACGATCCGGTAGAGCGGCCCCTGGCGCACGGGGGAGTGCGGGACGGCGACGGCCTCGATCTCGGTCACCTTCCGACGATAGGCCCATCGGCATTCCGGGCCGGGCATATGGAAGACGGGGCGAGGCGCGGCCGCGGCGGCCGGGACGACGCCGGTGCGGCCCGGATCGGGGCGTCATGCGCGAGGATGGTGGGCATGGACATCGCAGGCGACGGCGAGCTCATCGAGCTCGAGGAGGCGGGCGCGCGCGTGCTCGTGCTCGGCGGCGCCCGACGCCAGCCCGCCGCCGACGCGGTGCTCCGCGGCCTCATCGCCGAGGTCTCGGGCGTGCCGGCCGACGACGTGGAGCTCGTGCACGCGTGCGGCGTCTGCGGCGCGCGGCACGGGCGCGTCGGCATCCCGTACCCGCTCACGGCCTCCGGCGCCTCGTGGTTCGCGGACATCGCGGTGTCGGGCGACGCGACCGTCGCGGCGGTGGCGACGCGGCATCCGCTCGGGGTCGGCATGGAGACGGCGACGCTCGACTCGGGCGAGGTGATCGACGAGGCGGCGTTCCACGCGAGCGAGCGGGCCGCGCTCGCCGAACTCGACCCCGCCCGTCGCGCCCTCGTGCGGGCGACCCTCTGGGCCCGCAAGACGGCGCTCCTGCGGGCGGTCGGCCACACCGACTTCATCGAGCCGTCGCGACTCGCCCTGTCCATCCCGGGCGACGACGGGGGCGCCGGGCGCATCGTGCGGAGCGTGCCCGAGTTCGGGTCGGCCTGGCAGCAGGTGCGCTTCCACGACATCGCGGTGCCGGGCAACCGCGCGGCATCCGTCGCCGTCATCGGCTGAGGCGCGTTCTGCACCACTCGACGGCGCCGCCGTAGGGTGGGACCGTGCGCAGCGTCATCATCCTCGGCTCATCCGGTTCGATCGGCACCCAGGCGCTCGACGTCATCCGCGCCAACCCGCGGCGGTTCGAGGTCGTCGGCCTCGCGGTCGGCTCGAACCGCGCGCTGCTCGAGCAGCAGGCCGCCGAGTTCGGCGTCGAGCAGACCGCGGTGGGCATCGACGAGGCCGTTCAGCTCGTGCGCGACGTCGACGCCGACGTCGTGCTCAACGGCATCACGGGCTCCGTCGGGCTCGGGCCGACCCTCGCGACGCTCGAGCGGGGCGCCACGCTCGCCCTCGCGAACAAGGAGTCGCTCATCGTCGGCGGCGACCTCGTGACGCGGCTCGCGGCGCCCGGCCAGATCGTGCCGGTCGACTCGGAGCACTCCGCCATCGCGCAGGCGCTCCGCTCGGGCACCCACGACGAGGTGCGACGGCTCGTGCTGACCGCGTCGGGCGGGCCGTTCCGGGGCCGCACCCGCGAGGAGCTCGTCGACGTCACCCCGGCCGAGGCGCTCGCGCACCCGACGTGGGACATGGGCCTCGTCGTCACCACGAACTCGGCGACGCTCGTGAACAAGGGCCTCGAGGTCATCGAGGCGCACCTGCTCTTCGACGTGGCGTACGACCGCATCGACGTCGTCGTGCACCCGCAGTCGATCGTGCACTCGATGGTCGAGTTCGTCGACGGATCGACGATCGCGCAGGCGTCGCCGCCCGACATGCGCCTGCCGATCTCGCTCGGGCTCGACTGGCCGAACCGGGTCGCCGCGGTCGGGCGTCCGCTCGACTGGACGCAGGCGACGAGCTGGACGTTCGAGCCGCTCGACGCGGGCGCGTTCCCGGCGGTCGCGCTGGCGAAGCAGGTGGGTCGCGCGGGCGGCGAGTACCCGGCCGTCTTCAACGCGGCGAACGAGGAGGCCGTGGCGGCCTTCCACGCGGGTCGCATCGGCTTCCTCGACATCGTCGACACCGTGCGAGCGGTGGTCGAGGCGCACGAGGCGGCCTCGGGAGAGGTCACCGTCGCGTCCCTCGCGGAGGCCGAGCGAGCCGCCCGCCGGGCGGCGAACGACCGGATCGAGCGGTCGGGCCGCTGATCGGCTCCTCACAGCCGACCGCCAGCAGACGTGAAGGCACCGGCAGTACGCTCGTCGGGTGGAATCCGTGCTGCCCTTCGTGATCGGCGTCGTCATCATCGTGATCGGCCTCGCCGTCTCGATCGGCCTGCACGAGATCGGGCACCTCGTGCCCGCCAAGCTCTTCGGCGTCAAGGTGACGCAGTACATGATCGGCTTCGGGCCGACCGTCTGGTCGCGGCGCAAGGGCGAGACCGAGTACGGCGTGAAGGCCATCCCGCTCGGCGGCTACATCGCGATGATCGGCATGTTCCCGCCGGCCAAGGGCCAGCAGGTGCACGAGGACTCCACGGGCTTCTTCCGCGGCCTGGTGCAGGACGCACGCGACTCCAGCATGGAGTCGATCACGCCCGGCGACGAGGAGCGCGCGTTCTACCGGCTCCCCGTGTGGAAGCGCATCGTCGTCATGTTCGGCGGCCCGTTCATGAACCTGGTGCTCGCGGTCGCGCTGTTCGCGGTCCTGCTCATGGGCTTCGGCGTCACGCAGCCCTCGACCACGGTCGGCTCGGTGTCGGCTTGCGCGCTGCCCGCGACGAGTGAGCGGCAGACGTGCGAGTCGGGCGACCCCGCCGCGCCGGGTGCGGCTGCGGGGATCGAGCCCGGTGACCGCATCGTGTCGGTCGACGGCCAGAAGATCACGTCGTGGAACGAGTCGACCGCGATCATCCGCGACCACGCCGAGGAGCCGATCGAGCTCGTCGTCGTGCGCGACGGGAAGCAGGTCACGCTCGAGGTCACCCCGATGCTCAGCGAGCGGTACGCGACCGACGAGAAGGGCCAGGTCGTGACGGATGCCTCGGGCGACCCGGTCACGGTGCAGGCGGGCTTCGTCGGCATCAGCCCGGCCAGCGAGACGGTGCAGCAGCCCGTGACGGCCGTGCTGCCCGCGGTCGGCGAGCAGATCACCGGCGTCGCCGGGATCATCGTCAACCTGCCGCAGCGCATGGTCGACGTCTGGAACGCCGCGTTCGGCACCGAGGAGCGCGATCCGAACGGCCCCATCTCGGTGGTGGGCGTCGGCCGCGTCGCCGGCGAGATCGCGAGCCTCGACGAGATCCCGCTCGCGTCGAAGGCCGCGGGTCTCCTCGGCATCCTGGCGTCGCTGAACATCGCGCTGTTCGTCTTCAACCTCATCCCGCTGCTCCCGCTCGACGGCGGCCACATCGCGGGCGCCCTCTGGGAGGCGATCCGGCGCGGGTTCGCGAAGCTCTTCCGCCGGCCCGACCCCGGTCCCGTCGACCTCGCGAAGCTCATGCCGCTCACGTTCGGCGTGGTCGTCGTGCTCGGCGCGATGAGCGCGCTGCTCATCTACGCCGACATCGTGAAGCCGGTGACGCTGCTCTGAGCACGTCGCAGCACGGTGCGGCGAGCGGATGCCGCGCCTACTCCCTCGGGAGTACCCCGTGAGCCTCCGGACAGCCGATCCGGCGCGCCGGGCTCGGCGATACGATCGGGGAATGCCGGTCACCCAGTGGGACGGACGGCCCCCCTGGGACGGACGACCCGAGCGCTTCCGCCCCCCGCCGGGCGTCGTGCTGCTCGTGCCCGTCATCCTGAGCCTCCTCGTGCAGGTCCCTGCGGCCATCGGCATCGCGGTGTGGTTCGACGTCGGCTGGCCCGAGGGGCTCGGCATGCTGGCGCTCGCCGTGATCGGCCCGCTCGCGCTGCTCGGCTCGCGGCGGTACCCGGGGCCCACGGTCGCGGTCGTCTCGGCCGCCGCGCTCGCCGACCTGCTCACCGGCCCCGACATCGGACCGCCGTACATCGCGCTCGCCTTCGCGATCGTGCTCGCGGTGGTGCGTGGCGCCGTGGCCTGGGCGGTCGTGTCGGTCGTCGTCGCGTGGGTGGCGGCGATCGCGCTCGGCGCGGTGATCGGCCTGCACTGGCATCCGTTCCGGATCGCCATCACGACCGTGCTGCTGGCGGGCTGCTTCGGGATCGGCGCCTTCCTGCGCGTGCGCCGCGAGCGCGCTGCGGAGTGGCGCGCCGAGGCCGCGCGGCGCCGGCAGACCGCCGAGGAGCGGGAGCGCGTGCGCATCGCCCGCGAGCTGCACGACGTGATCGGCCACGCGCTCTCGCAGATCAACGTGCAGGCCAGCGTCGGCCTGCACCTCATGGACCGCGACCCCGAGCAGGCGCGCACCGCGCTCGCGGCCGTGAAGGAGACGTCGAAGACCGCCCTCGAGGAGGTGCGCAGCGTGCTCGGCGTCATCCGGAACGAGGGCGACGCGCCGCTCGCACCGCAGGCGGAGCTCGCCGAGCTTCCCCGGCTCGTGGCCGGCGTGCGCTCGCCGGGATTCGAGGCCGAGTTCGTCGATCGGCTCGACGGCGCCGTGCCCGGCCGCGCGGCCCAGTTCGCCGCCTACCGCATCGCGCAGGAGGCGCTCACGAACGTCGTCCGGCACGCGCGCGCGACCTCGGCCGTCGTCGCGGTGGAGCGGCTCGGCGACGAGCTCATGATCACGATCGACGACGACGGATCGGGCATGGGCGACCAGGGCGTCGACGGCGCGGCCGAGGGCAGCGGCATCCTCGGCATGCGCGAGCGCGCGGCGCTCCTCGGCGGCGCGGTCGAGGTCGGTCCGTCGCCGCGCGGCGGCACGCGCGTGACGGCGCGACTGCCGTGGGGGGCGACGTCGTGATCCGCGTCGCGCTGGCCGACGACCAGGTGCTCGTGCGTGCGGGCTTCCGCGCGCTGCTGCAGGCCGAGGACGGGATCGAGGTCGTCGGCGAGGCGTCGGGCGGCGAGGAGCTCCTCGCGCTCGTGCGCCGCGAGCCGGTCGACGTGGTGCTCATGGACATCCGGATGCCCGACGGCGATGGGCTGTGGGCGACCGAGCAGATCGCCGCCGACTCCGCGCTCGCGGGGGTGCACGTCGTCATCGTCACCACCTTCGAGCTCGACGAGTACGTCGCACGGGCGATCCGAGCGGGCGCGAGCGGCTTCCTCGTGAAGGACACGGAGCCCGAGGACCTCGTGCGGGCCGTGCGCGTCGTCGCGAGCGGCGAGGCCCTGCTCTCGCCCGGGATCACGAAGCGGCTGCTCGAGCGCATGGCGGTCGGCCTGCGCGACGCGCCCGACGCCGAGCGCC
Source organism: Agromyces sp. NPDC055661 (assembly GCF_053618135.1). Classification (NCBI taxonomy): domain Bacteria; kingdom Bacillati; phylum Actinomycetota; class Actinomycetes; order Micrococcales; family Microbacteriaceae; genus Agromyces; species Agromyces sp. NPDC055661. Next base: position 212,849 of record NZ_JBSHHC010000001.1, on the reverse strand, counting down.
TCGCCGCGCTCACCGAACGCGAGCGCGAGGTGCTGCGCCTGGTCGGACAGGGCCTCACCAACGACGAGATCGCCGAGCGGTTGTTCCTGTCGCCCCTCACGGCGAAGACGCACGTGTCGCGCATCATGGCGAAGCTGCACGCTCGCGATCGGGTGCACCTCGTGGTGGTCGCCTACGAGTCGGGCCTCGTCGCGCCCGGCTGGCAGCAGTAGCGGGCGGCTCCGAACGTGCTCCCGGGGGAGCAGCGCAGGTGTCACCACCGGGCGGATTCGCCGGGGCGCCGTCATCGCGAGCATGGAATCGACGGTCCGCACCGGGCCGCACGAACAAGGGAATGACACCATGCTCACCACGCTCGCGACCACCGCGGTCGTCGCCCACGCCGGCCCCTGGATGGCCGGTTGGGGCTGGGCCTTCTTCTTCATCCCGATCTTCTGGATCCTCATCATCGGGCTGGTCATCTTCCTCGTCACCCGCGGCCGTCGCCGCGCCTGGGCGAACGGCGACTACGGCCCCCCGTGGGCGCGCGGCGCGAGCGCCGAATCGACACTCGCCGAGCGCTTCGCCAAGGGCGACATCGACGAGACCGAGTACCGCGCGCGCCTCGAGGTGCTGCGCGCGAACCGGCCGAACGCGTAGCCGGCCGACCGACCGACGCGTCCGCCCTCTTCGGAGTCCGTCGAGACGGCTCGGATGCCGGGTCGCACCCTGCATCCGCGACCGTTCGATGCGTCGTGTCACGGATGCCGCGGCATCCGCCCCCTCGCCTCAGTCGCCGAGCGCGCGCTGCAGCGCGGCCGCCTGGTGCCGGTGGCCGACGGTCTCGAAGCCGACGACGACCACGAACGGCGCCACCGCCGTGATGAGGATGCCGACGCCGAAGGTGGCGCCGGCCGCGACCGCGACGACCGCGAGCACGAGCATCACGATGCTGCCGACGAACAGCCAGACGTGGAACGGATCGAACTGCTTGAGCAGCAGCGAGTAGATCGTGAAGAGCGCGACCATGAACAGCCCGACGGGCACGACGACGGTGAGGATCGCCTGCACGAGGCCGATGTGCGCGACGCCCTCGATCTCGAAGGCGGCCACGTGGAGCCCCGCGCCCGTCCCCGCCAGCGCGACGAAGATGAAGTAGTGGAGGTAGCCCCACGTGAACCCGCGCTCCCGGAAGCGCGCGAGCACCTTGCCCGACGGCATCGTGAAGTACACCCACCACAGCCCGAACGCGAGCGCCGTGCCGCCGAACGCGACGGCGATCGCCTCGGGTGACCAGCCCTGCTCGTCGATGACGGCCGAGATGGCGAGGATGGTGCCGAGGATGATCTCGCCGAGCGTGATGATGACGAGCAGGCCGTAGCGCTCCGCGATGTGGTGCGCGTGCCAGGGCGTGCCGCCGCCGCGGCCGTGCTCGGCGACGTACGGCCCGACGAGCTCCGAGATGATGAGCAGCGACGTGAAGGCCAGCGTCGGCGCGAGCGGGAGGTTCACGAAGATGAGCACGATCCAGCCGAGCTGGATCACGGACACCATCCCGGCGTAGGTGAGCGCCGTGCGGCGCCTGGCGGTGTCGTGCTTGGCGGCGCGCAGCCAGAGCGCGATCGTCGCCACGCGCATCACCACGTAGCCCGCGACCACCACGCCGTTGTCGACGTGCTCGCCCTCGTCGAGCGAGTGGAAGAGCGCCGGCAGGCCGAGTGCGAGCACCAGCACGCCGAGCATCTCCACCATGGTGGCCACGCGGAAGAAGATGTCGTCGTTGTCGTACGCCGAGGCGAGCCACGAGTAGTTGATCCAGGCCCACCAGATCGCGAAGACCGCGAACAGGAAGCCGCCGATCGCCGGCCCCCAGTGCCCGAGCTCGAGCAGGTGCGCCGTCTGCGCGCCGGCCTGGCTGAACGCGACCACGAACGTGAGGTCGAAGAGCAGCTCGAGCGGCGTCGACGCCCGGTGCGGTTCGTCGGGGTCGCGGCCCACCATGCGCCGCAGCCGGTGGTCGAGGGGCGGGCGGGCGGATGCCGCGGCGTGCCCGTCCTGCGTGTGCTGCTCGCTCATGGTGCGGCCCTCTCGGGGCGCACCGGCGGCGCCCGTCGCATCATGCTGCCACAGGCGTCGGCGCGCTCGCGCGCGGAGCGTGACGGACGGAACCGGCGGGCCGCCCTCCGTCCGTCACGCGCGTGCGGCCGTACCGAACGGCGCACGGCGAAGCGGGCCCGGCTCAGCGGGCCCGGATCAGCGGGCCCGCTTCAGCGCGAGGTTCAGCGCGACAGGATGAGCGCCTCGCCCTGGCCGCCGCCGCCGCACAGCGCGACCGCGGCGCGGCCGCCGCCCCGACGGGAGAGCTCGAGCGCCGCGTGCAGCGCGAGGCGTGCGCCGGAGGCGCCGATGGGGTGTCCGACGGCGATCGCGCCGCCGTGCATGTTCACCTTCGCAGGGTCGAGGTCGAGGTCGCGCATCGACTGCAGCGACACGGCGGCGAACGCCTCGTTGATCTCGACGAGGTCGAGGTCGGCCGCCGAGACGCCCTCCTTCTCGAGCGCCGCGGCGATCGCGTTCGACGGCTGCGAGTGCAGCGAGTTGTCGGGGCCGGCGACCTGGCCGGCCGCGCCCACGAGCGCGAGCCACGGGAATCCGCGCGACTCCGCCCATTCGCGGCTGGCCACGACGACCGCGGCCGCGCCGTCGGAGAGCGGCGACGAGTTGCCGGCCGTGATCGCGCCGTCGGCGGCGAACGCCGGACGGAGCTTGGCGAGCACCTCGGCGGTCGAGTCGGGGCGCACGCCCTCGTCGGCCGCGACGACGACGGGGTCGCCCTTGCGCTGCGGCACCTCGACCGACACGATCTCGTCGTCGAACACGCCGCCGGCCTGCGCGGCGCCGGCGCGGCGGTGCGACTCGGACGCGAGCTCGTCCTGCTCCTCGCGCGTGAGGCCGTATCGGGCGTTGAAGCGCTCGGTCGACGCGCCCATGGAGTCGTGGTCGAACGCGTCGGTCAGGCCGTCGTTCGCGGCGTGGTCGAGCATCTCGACGGTGCCGTACGCCCAGCCCTTGCGGGATCCGGGGAGCAGCAGCGGAGCCTTGGTCATCGACTCCTGGCCGCCGGCCACGACGACGGATGCCTCGCCGAGCCGGATCAGGCGCGCGGCATCGGTGATGGCGACGAGGCCCGACAGGCAGACCTTGTTGACCGTCGTGGCGGGCACGCGCCAGGGGATGCCGGCGGCGACCGCGGACTGCTTCGCGGGGTTCTGGCCAGCGCCGGCCTGGAGCACCTGGCCCATGATCACGGCGTCGACGTCGTCGGGGGAGACCCCCGCCTTCTCGAGTGCGCCGCGGATCGCGACGGTGCCGAGCTGCACCGCGGTCTGGCCCGCCAGGTTGCCGTTGATGCGGGCGAACGGCGTGCGGGCTCCGGCGATGATGACGACGTCGGGGATGCTCATCGGTGGTGGACTCCTTCGTCTCGATGGGGGGATCGCCCCGTTGGCAGTCTATGTCGGCGCGACTGGGGGAACGCCGCCGAGGGGGACGTGCGGGCTGTGCATTTGTGCACGTCGAGGCTGCAGTTCTCAGCATTGTCGGTGCGTTCGTGCGCAGTGCAGACTCGGTTCCGGCCGGCCCTGCAGCCGCGCCGCACGACGAGGTGGAGGAGTCGCCGCATGACGGGATTCGACGGGCGCCGGGTGCTGGTCACCGGCGGGGCGAGCGGCATCGGGCGTGCGTGCGCCGAGGCGTTCGCGGCGCGCGGCGCGGCGGTCGTCGTGGCGGACATCGACGCCGGCGCTGCATCCGAGGTCGCCGACGCCATCGGCGGCGAGGCGTGGCCCGTCGACCTCGCCGACACCGCAGCGCTCGCCGACCTCTCGCTGGATGTCGACGTGCTCGTGAACAACGCCGGCCTCCAGCACGTTCGTCCGATCGAGGAGTTCGAGCCCGAGCGGTTCGCGCTGATCCTCCGGGTCATGCTCGAGGCGCCGTTCCTGCTCATCCGGGCGGCGCTGCCGGCCATGTACGAGCGCGGGTTCGGCCGCATCGTCAACGTGTCGAGCGTGCACGGCCTCCAGGCCTCGCCGTTCAAGTCGGCGTACGTCGCCGCCAAGCACGGACTCGAGGGCCTGTCGAAGGTCACCGCGCTCGAGGGCGGCGCCCACGGCGTGACGTCGAACTGCATCAACCCGGGCTACGTGCGCACGCCGCTCGTCGAGAAGCAGATCGCCGACCAGGCGCGGCTGCACGGCATCAGCGAGGCCGAGGTGCTGCCGAAGGTCATGCTCACCGAGCCGGCCGTCAAGCGCCTCGTCGAACCCACCGAGGTGGCGGGCCTCGCACTCTGGCTCGCCGGCGACGACGCGGGCATGGTCACGGGCGCGAGCTACACCATCGACGGCGGATGGAGCGCGCGATGAGGCGGCCGGATGCCGCGCGCCGCCCGGGTCGCGGCCGGATGCCCGTGTCGTCCGCCGACGCCGGTAGCGTGATGACTGCAACCCGCGCCCGACCCGGGGCCGCGGAAGCTCAGGAAGGTGCATCGTGACACTCGACAAAGTCGTCGGGTCCGCTCAAGAGGCGGTCGCCGACATCCCCTCGGGCTCGAGCCTCGCCGTCGGCGGGTTCGGCCTCTGCGGCATCCCGATGGTGCTCATCCAGGCGCTGCTGGAGTCCGGCGTCGACCGGCTCTCGGTCGTGTCGAACAACTGCGGCGTCGACGACTGGGGGCTCGGCGTGCTGCTGGCGCAGCAGCGCATCGCGAAGATGACCTCGTCGTACGTCGGCGAGAACAAGGAGTTCGAGCGGCAGTACCTCTCCGGCGAGCTCGAGCTCGAGCTGACGCCCCAGGGCACGCTCGCCGAGAAGCTGCGCGCGGGCGGCAGTGGGATCGCCGCGTTCTTCACGCAGACGGGCGTGGGCACGCAGGTCGCCGAGGGCGGGCTGCCGCGGCGCTACCACGCCGACGGCTCGATCGCGATCGCGAGCCCCGTGAAGCCCGTGCAGTCGTTCACGGTGCGCGGCGAGCAGCAGGACTTCGTGCTCGAGGAGGCGATCACGACCGACTTCGCGCTCGTGCACGCGCTGCGCGGCGACCGGTTCGGCAACCTCGTGTTCGACAAGTCGGCACGCAACTTCTCGCCGCTCGCGGCGATGGCGGGCGCGGTCTGCATCGCCCAGGTCGAGGAGCTCGTGGAGCCTGGCGAGCTCGACCCCGACACGATCCACCTGCCCGGCATCTACGTCGACCGCGTCGTGGTCGTCGGCAGCGACATCGAGAAGCGCATCGAGCGCCGCACCGTGAAGGAGAACTGAGATGGCGCTGACGCGATTCGAGATGGCCGCGCGCGCCGCGCGCGAGCTCCACGACGGCTCCTACGTCAACCTCGGCATCGGGCTGCCCACGCTCGTGCCGAACTACGTGCCCGAGGGCGTGACGATCCTGCTGCAGTCCGAGAACGGCATCCTCGGCGTCGGCCCGTACCCGACCGAGGCCGAGGTCGATCCCGATCTCATCAACGCGGGCAAGGAGACGGTCACGGTGCTCCCCGGCGCCGCGTACTTCGACTCGGCCACGAGCTTCGGCATGATCCGCGGCGGCAAGATCGACGCCGCGATCCTCGGCGCGATGCAGGTGTCGGCCGCGGGTGACCTGGCGAACTGGATGATCCCCGGCAAGATGGTGAAGGGTCCCGGCGGCGCGATGGACCTCGTGCACGGCGCCCGCCGCAAGATCGTGCTCATGGAGCACGTCGCGAAGGACGGCTCGCCCAAGATCGTGGACGAGTGCTCGCTGCCGCTCACCGGCAAGGGCGTCGTCGACCGCATCATCACCGACCTCGCCGTGATCGACGTCACGCCCGACGGACTGAAGCTCGTCGAGGTCGCGCCCGGCGTGACGGTCGACGAGGTCGTCGCGGCGACCGAGCCGCCGCTCGACACGAGTGCCATGGCCTGACCCAAGCGGACCCTGCCCTCCGATACGGAATCGTGATGCGGTGGGGCACCCTCGGGTGCGGCACCGCAGCCCGGTTAGGCGGAGGCGGCTGCCGCGACGGCGAGGATCCAGACCCAGGGGTGCGAAGAGCCGAAACAT
>NZ_JBSHHC010000001.1:0-206757 GCF_053618135.1 Agromyces sp. NPDC055661 | reverse complement strand
CGGGCCCTAGTCCATATTATGGGTTATGTTTTTGTGGTGGGCCTCCCTCGGGTGCCGCACCGCAGCCATGATCGGAGGAGGCGTCTTCCGAGACGCCGACGATCCAGACCCAGGAGTCCGATGACCCGAACGTTCCGCGCCGGCGCCCTCACCGCCGCCGCGATCTCGCTCATGCTCGCGCTCGCGGGCTGCGTCGGCCCGACGCCGACGCCGACTCCGGATGCCGCGACGCCGCGTCCGACCGTGACGGCGGCGCCGACTGCGGAGCCCGTCGACCCGCTCACGACGGTGACGTCGATCGTCCTGCGGCCCGAAGCCCTCGATCTCGTGGACGCCGCCGGAGCCACCGTCGAGGCGCTCTCCTACGACCTGCCGGCGGTGGCGTTCGTCGACGCGTTGGCCATCGCGATCGGCGCGGAGCCCGAGATCGAGGAGGCTCCCGGGCACTGCTGCGAGACTCCGGCGTCGATCCATTACCGCTGGCCGGGGCTCGAGGTCTGGGACGACCAGGTCGGAGGATGGGACGACGCCGACCCGACCGTCTGGATCCCGAACGATGGTCCCGACCTGCGGGACATGAATCTCGTCGTGATCGCCGGTGCCCCCGACAGTCACGGCACTCCGCTGACGACCGTGCGGGGCGTGCAGGCCGGCGCGGATGCCGCCGCGCTCGCCGAGGACGTCGGGATGCCCTACGTCGGCGACGGGTTCGACGCGATCCCCGTCGAGACCGGCCCGGAACTCGGCCCGCCGAGCGAGCACGTGCTCGACGTGCGCTTCGCGGGGCAGCCGAACGCGTACTCCGTCGTCCTGCAGTCCCTGCCGGACGGAAGCACGCGACTACTCGCGCCGCACAACGTCGGGATCGCGGGCGTCTGAGGACGTCCGCGCGCACCCGACCACCCCGACCACTCCGACAGGAGCCTCGATGACCCGAACGTTCCGCGCCGGCGCCCTCACCGCCGCCGCGATCTCGCTCATGCTCGCGCTCGCCGCGTGCGTCGGCCCGACGCCGACTCCGGATGCCGCGACGCCGCGTCCGACGTCGACGGCGACGCCCACCGCTGAGCCCGTCGACCCGCTCACCACCGTGACCACCCTGGTCGCCCGACCCGAGTCGTTGGTGCTGCACGACGCGGCCGGAGACGAGATCCTCTCGCTCGACTACCTCACCCCTGCGGCTCCGGCCATCGAAGCGCTCACGACGGTGTTCGGTGCGGCGCCGGAAGACGAGGAGTACCCGGGGAACAGCCACTTCCCGCCGACCACCGCGCACCGCTGGGGCGGGTTCGAGCTCTGGGAGACCCGTTACGCCGATCGCTGGGCGGACTTCGCCGACCAGACGCCGACGCTGTACCGCCCGAGTTTCCGCGTGCAGTTCAAGGACTCGCAGAGCTCTGGCGTGGCACTCACCACGTTCGACGGTATCGGGGTCGGGTACTCGTGGAGCGACCTCCAGGCCATACCCGACCTGCAGGTCAATCCCAGTGGATGCTCCGGGCCCTACCTCGACTACATCGAGCGCGACGAGACGTGGGCCGACGGCACGGTGCACGCGCAGCGATACGGCGTGGATTTCACCAATCTCGACGATCCCGATGCCATCACCGAAGTCGGTGCGCCGATGCCGATCCACGAGGACGGTTGCGCGTGACCGCCCTCCGCCCGGGCATCCTCCCCGCCGCTGCGATCGTCGTCGCGCTGGCCTTCACTGGCTGCGTCGGCCAGTCGTCGGCGGAGGACACCTCCGCGCCGTCGTCGCCGGACTCCGTGCCGAGCGCGGCCCCTACCACCGCGCCCGCGGAGCCGGCGATCGCGTCGATCGTCGTCCGCCCCGAGCAGCTCGACCTGCAGGACGGGTCGGGCACCGTCGTCCGGACGCTCTCGTACGACCTGTCGGCTGAGGACTTCGTCGCCGACCTGACCATGGTCTTCGGCGGCGAGCCCACGATCGAGGAGGACCCTGGGTCGTGCTGCGAATCCCGGCCCGCGACGCGGTACCGGTGGGACGGGTTCCAGGTCTCCGACGACCACATGGGCCATTTCGCGGACGACGACCACTCGGTCTGGATCCCCGACGACGGGCCCGACATCGCAGGCCTGAACCTCGAGGTGCAGGTCACGGCACCGACGGTGCGAGGCATCGCCATGACGACTGCACCGGGGTTCGAGGTCGGGGACGACGTCGGCGAATTCGCCGAGCTGATGGGGGAGCCGTACGATGTCGATGGCTACGTCGAGGTGCCCGTCGAGACGGGCCCTGAGCTCGGCCCGCCAGAGGTCGAGGGCAGGGCCAACGCCTACTCCGTGGTGATCTGGAAGGACGGCGCCGACGGCTTCCGCCTCGTCGCTCCCGTCAACATCGGCGTCGCGCGCGTCTAGCCTCTCGCTCGAATCGAACCAGGAGTCCGATGACCCGAACGCTCCGCGCCGGCGCCCTCACCGCCGCCGCGCTCTCACTCATGCTCGCGCTCGCCGGGTGCGTCGGCCCCACGCCGATCCCGAGCCCGACGCCGGATGCCGCGACGCCGCGCCCGACCGCAACGGCTGCACCGGCCCCCGAGCCCGTCGACCCGCTCACGACCGTGACGGAGCTCGTCGCGCGCCCCGATTCGCTCGAACTCCGCGACGCCGCCGGCGGCGTCGTCCTGAGCCTCGGTTACCTGTCGACGCCCTCCGACGCGGTCGTCGCGCTTACGACCGTGTTCGGAGCCGCTCCGGTCGATCAGGCGGTCGAGGGCGGAAACCACTTCCCGCCGCGCACCCTGCACCAGTGGGACGGGTTCGAGCTGTGGGAGCACCATTACGTCGATCGATGGGAGGGCGTCGGGAAGGAACTCTCGCTCGAGCGTCCGGCATTCACGGTCCGCTACACCGGCTCGACGGCTCGCGACGTCTCGTTGTCCACGATCGGGGGCCCCGACGTCGGCGCGGGCTGGGACGAGCTCATCGCACTTCCCGAGCTTCGGCAGAATCCCTCCGGCTGCTCCGGACCGTATCTCGAGTACGTCGAGGAGTCCCGCGCGGCCGTCGGGGGACCCGGCACCGTGAAGATCAGCGTGGAGTTCCGCCCGAGCGAGGACTCCGCGACGATCGCCGCGATCGACGCACCGGTTCCGGTGTACGAGAACGGCTGCGCCTGAGGCATCCGCTCGTCGGCCCGCACTCCCGCAGCCGGAAGTAGACTCGTACGGTGCCTGCAGTGAATCTCGGAATGCCGAAGGTCCCCGAAACCCTGGCCCCGCGACGCAAGTCCCGGCAGATCAAGGTGGGCAAGGTGCTCGTCGGCGGCGACGCGCCCGTGAGCGTGCAGTCGATGACCACCACGCCGACGCCGAACATCAACGCGACGCTGCAGCAGATCGCCGAGCTGACCGCCTCGGGCTGCGACATCGTCCGCGTCGCCGTGCCCAGCCGCGACGATGCCGAGGCGCTGCCGATCATCGCGAAGAAGAGCCAGATCCCGGTCATCGCCGACATCCACTTCCAGCCGAACTACGTGTACGCGGCGATCGACGCGGGCTGCGCGGCCGTGCGCGTGAACCCGGGCAACATCCGGAAGTTCGACGACCAGGTCGGCGAGATCGCGCGCCGTGCGAAGGAGGCGGGCGTCTCGATCCGCATCGGCGTGAACGCCGGCTCGCTCGACCCGCGCCTGCTCCAGAAGTACGGCAAGGCGACGCCCGAGGCGCTCGTCGAGTCGGCCGTGTGGGAGGCGAGCCTCTTCGAGGAGCACGACTTCCACGACTTCAAGATCTCGGTGAAGCACAACGACCCGATCGTCATGGTGAAGGCCTACCGCCAGCTCGCCGAGCGGGGCGACTGGCCCCTGCACCTCGGCGTGACCGAGGCCGGTCCCGCGTTCCAGGGCACCATCAAGAGCGCGACGGCCTTCGGCATCCTGCTCAGCGAGGGCATCGGCGACACCATCCGCGTGTCGCTGTCGGCCCCGCCCGTCGAGGAGGTCAAGGTCGGCCTGCAGATCCTGCAGTCGCTCAACCTCCGCGAGCGCAAGCTCGAGATCGTGTCGTGCCCCTCGTGCGGCCGCGCGCAGGTCGACGTCTACAAGCTCGCGAACGACGTCACCGACGGGCTCGAGGGCATGAGCGTGCCGCTGCGCGTCGCCGTGATGGGCTGCGTCGTCAACGGACCCGGTGAGGCCCGCGAGGCCGACCTCGGAGTGGCATCCGGCAACGGCAAGGGCCAGATCTTCGTGAAGGGCGAGGTCATCAAGACCGTCCCCGAGTCCGAGATCGTCGCGACGCTCATCGCCGAGGCGAACCGCATCGCCGACGAGATGGGGGCGGATGCCCCGGTCGGCAGCCCGCAGGTCGTCACGCCCTGAGCCGTCGCAGGCGCCGTCACCCAATCGAGACCGAACCGATTCGCGACAGCCCGCTCCGCGACGTTACATTCTCGACATGACACGTACGGCTGGCGCCCTACTCGCCGGTATTCTGCTCGCGGCATTGACGGGCTGCGTCCCCGCAGCGGATGCCGCCCCGCCCACGTCCGAGGCTCCGTCGCCGACGGCCTCCGCCACGTCAGAGCCCACGCCGGTGATCGCGCCGAAGCCGGCGATCGCGTTCGACGGTGCGTGCCCGGCCCTTGTCGACGACGCGACGCTGTCCGACCTCGTCGGCGGCGACGTGACGACGTCCACGGACCCCGAGAGCGAGCGGGTGTGGGCCGTCGCGGTGCTCGGGGGGCTCGAGTGCACCTGGGGTTCTGCCGCGAGCGACCCGTACGTCTCGCTCTACGTCATGCCCGCGGCGGGGCTGGAGGCGCAGGTCGCCGATGCCGAGGCGGACTCGCCGTTCTGCTACGGCCGTTGCTCGTTCAGCACGGTCGTCGGCGGCTACTGGCTCTCGGGGATCGTCGGCACGGCGGATGCCTCCTCGGACACCGCCCTCGAGGCGATCGACGTGATCACCTCGCGGGTCGCGGATGCCGCGGCCTCGTCCGCACCCGTCCCCGCCGCGCGTCCGGCCGGCATGTGGTCGGCGGCGATCGACTGCGCGGCCCTCGCGTCGGGCCTCGACACGACGTCGATCCTCGGCGAGCCGTTCGCGGCCGAGCCCGGCGGCTTCGGGGGCGAAGCCGCACCGGGGTTCTACGGCTCGCTTCGCGCTATCGGCGACTTCCCGTGCGCGTGGTCGAGCCCGGCGTCCGGGCGCTTCTTCAACAGCGAGCTGCTGCCGGGAGCGGGGTGGGCGATCACCGAGCTCGCCGGACGCGAGGGTGCCGCGCCCGTCACGGTCAGCGGTGCCGTCGCGGCCGTCGCCGTTCCCGTGGGCGGAGTGACGGCGGTCTACGCGACGGATGGCGTGAACCTCGCCTGGGTCACGGTGCCCGGGGACATCGACCAGGCGTCGTCCGGCGCGGTCGTCTCGGCGCTCATGGCGGCGGCATCGCGGTGACCCCAGCTCGCGGGTAACGTGGGCCGCACGGGATGCCCGTGCACGCGGCATCCGTTCGCGAGAGGGGACCGCGATGAGCGGAGACGGCACGCAGTACGAGTACCCCGACGAGGCCGGGTACCCCGACGGCACGGGCACGCTCCACGAGGGGACCGACGAGGCATCCGGTGAGGCCGCGGAGTCGGACACCGCCGAGGACGAGCTCGACCACTTCGCGATGCAGGACGAGGAGGACGTCGACGGCAACGTCTGACGTCAGGCCGCCCGGAACCGCACCGTACCGGTGCGGATGTCCGCGCCCTCGAGCACGACGGGCAGCTGCGCGCCCGGACGTGCCTCGGGCGGCGCGGGACAGGTCGCAGTCACCGCCGGCTCGACGAGCTGGATGACCGCCGATCCGTTGCGCAGGCCGAGCACCACGGCGTCGAACCGGTCGCCGACGCGATCCGAGAGCACCGCGGCCTCGACGCGAGCGATCGAGGCGGCGTCGAGCTGCGAGGCGCGACGCGTCGATGCGCCCATGAGCGACGGCAGCTCACCGAGGGACGCCCGTGCCCACGCGGGGACGTCGCGCCCGGCGGCGATCGCCTCGCACACCACGAGTCCCCAGCGGTCGACGAGGCGCCGGAGCGGGGCCGTGACGTGGGCGTACGGGGCGGCCAGGGCGGACTGGACGGGGTCGTCGGGCACCGTGCCGTCCATCGCCACGTAGCCGGCCCCGCGGAACAGTCCGCTCGCGGCCTGCAGGATCGCGAGCGACGCGGGCTCGTCGCGCGGCAGCTCATGGAGGTACTCGCCGTAGCCGATCGACTCGGGCCACGGGCGTCCGAGCGCCTCGGTCTGGCGGCGGAACGCCGCGATCTCCTCGTCGGACGGCTTCGGCATGGTGCGCAGGATGCCGACGCGCGCGGCGATCATGAGCTCGGCGGCGGCCATGCCGGTCATGAGCGAGAGCTGCGCGTTCCAATCCTCGACCGGCAGGAGCCTGCGTCGTTCGAGGGCGTAGCCGCCGTCGGGCGTGCGCACGATCTCCTCGTCGGGCACGTTGAGGCTCGCGCCGCCGCGCGCCCGCTCCTGCTCGAGCCGCAGCTCGCCCACCTCCTTCAGCAGGGCGAGGGATCCGTCGGCCGACCCGTCGTCGATGCTCGACTGCGCCTGCGCGTAGTCCAGCTGCGCGCGGGAGCGCACGACCGCGCGCTCGAGGCGGGTCGCGAGCACGGCTCCGGCCTCGTCGAGGTCGAACGACCACACGTAGGCGCTGCGGTCGACGCCGGGGAGCAGCGACGCCCGGTCCTCGCTGAGCACGGGCGGATGCAGCGGCACCCGGCCGTCGGCGGCGTAGAACGTCTGCCCGCGCCCGCGGGCCTCGAGGTCGACGGCGCCGCCGGGCAGCACGAAGCCCGGGACATCCGCGATCGCGTAGTGGACGACGTAGCCGCCTGGGCGTCGAGACAGGTGCAACGCCTGGTCGAGGTCGAGCGAGCCCGGTGGATCGATGGTGACGAACGGGAGGTCGCGCCGGTCGGCGGCGGGCGGCGGCGTCGGGGCCGCCGCCGACTCCGCCTCGTCGAGCACGGCCGGAGGGAAGCCGTCGGGCAGCTCGAGCGTCTCCCTGAGCTCGGCGAGCGCCGCGGCGAGCTCGCTCTGGGCGGCGGAACCGGCGACGTGCGGTCGGCGTCGAGGCATGCGCCAAGCCTAGGCGCGGCCGCGCGAGCGAGCGGTGCGGCGGATGACGCGACGACGCGGCATCCGCGCGTCACTAGAATCGTCGGGTGCCCGTACGCCTGTCGAACTTCTTCCTCCGCACGCTCCGCGAAGACCCGGCCGACGCCGAGATCGCGAGCCACAAGCTGCTCGTCCGCGCCGGCTACATCCGGCGCCAGGCGCCCGGCATCTTCGCCTGGCTGCCGCTCGGCCTGCGCGTGAAGGCGAAGATCGAGCGGATCATCCGCGAGGAGATGACCAACGCCGGGGCGCACGAGGTGCACTTCCCCGCGCTGCTGCCCCGCGAGCCCTACGAGGTCACGGGCCGCTGGACGGAGTACGGCGACGCGCTGTTCCGCCTGCAGGACCGCAAGGAGGCCGACTACCTGCTCGCGCCCACGCACGAGGAGGTCTTCACGCTGCTCGTGAAGGACCTCTACTCCTCGTACAAGGACCTGCCGCTCACGATCTACCAGATCCAGGACAAGTACCGCGACGAGGCCCGGCCCCGCGCCGGCCTCCTGCGCGGCCGCGAGTTCACGATGAAGGACGCCTACTCGTTCGACGCCTCCGACGCCGGCCTCGACGCCAGCTACCAGGCGCAGCGCGACGCGTACGAGCGCATCTTCGCGCGGCTCGGGCTCGAGTACGTGATCGTCAAGGCGGATGCCGGCGCGATGGGCGGCTCGAAGTCGGAGGAGTTCCTGCACCCGACGCCCGTCGGCGAGGACACGTTCGTCCGCTCGGCCGGGGGCTACGCGGCGAACGTCGAGGCGTTCACGACGGTCGTCCCCGAGTCCGTCCCGTTCGACGGGCTGCCCCCCGCCGAGGTGCTCGACTCGCCGAACACCCCGACCATCGCGACGCTCGTCGACCTCGCGAACCTCGAGTACCCGCGTCCCGACGGCCGCGACTGGACCGCGGCCGACACGCTGAAGAACGTCGTGCTCGCGCTCACGCACCTCGACGGCACGCGCGAGGTCGTCGTCGTCGGCATCCCGGGAGACCGTGAGATCGAGGCCAAGCGCGTCGAGGTCACGTTCGCGCCCGCGGAGGTCGAGCCCGCGACCGAGCAGGACTTCGCGCGCCACCCCGGCCTCGTGAAGGGCTACATCGGCCCGTGGTCGGCCGACGGGCCGGTGCTCGGCGCCGAGTCGTCGACCGGTATCCGCTTCTTCCTCGACCCGCGCGTGGTCGACGGCACCGAGTGGATCACCGGCGCGAACATCGACGAGCAGCACGTCTTCGGCCTGGTCGCCGGACGCGACTTCACCGCCGACGGCGTGGTCGAGGTCTCGAACGTGCGCGACGGCGACCCCGCGCCCGACGGCTCGGGCCCGGTGGAGCTCGCGCGCGGCATGGAGATGGGCCACGTGTTCCAGCTCGGCCGGAAGTACGCCGAGGCGCTGGGGCTCAAGGTGCTCGACGAGAACGGCAAGCTCGCGACCGTCACGATGGGCTCGTACGGCATCGGCGTGACGCGCATCCTCGCGATCATCGCCGAGCTCAACAACGACGACAAGGGCCTCGTCTGGCCGGCGCCGGTCGCGCCGTTCGACGTGCACGTGCTCGCCACGGGCAAGGACCAGGCGGCCTTCGACGCCGCCGAGCGCGTCGTCGCCGACCTGGAGGCCGCGGGCTACGACGTGGTCTACGACGACCGCCCGAAGCTCTCGCCCGGCGTGAAGTTCGCCGACGCGGAGCTCATCGGCGTGCCGAAGATCGTGATCGCGGGCCGTGGCGTCGCCGACGGCCTGGTCGAGGTCTGGGACCGCGCGTCGGGCGACCGCGTCGCCGTGCCGATCGACGGAGTGGTCGCCGCGCTCGCCGGCTGAGCCGCGGGCCGGTCAGCTGAGCCGCGCGCTCGGGCTCGCGCCCGCGTTCGCGGCTCAGAGGCGGGCGTACCGCGCCCGCGCGAAGCAGTACACGCCGTAGATCACGAGCCCCGCACCGACGAGCCAGAGCAGGACGCGACCGAACGGCAGCTCCGCCATGCTCCGCAGCGCGGAATCCAGCCCCCCGGCCTTCTCGGGATCGTGGGTCAGGGCCGCGATGACGAACAGCACGCCGACGACCGCCACGGCGACGCCCTTGGCCACGTAGCCGACGACGCCGAGCGCGCGGATGCCGCCGCCGACCGCGCCGGCGGGCAGCGACAGCTGCTTCTCGAAGTCGCGTCGGGCGCCCCGCACGACGAACGCGACGCCGACGCCGAGCACGAGGAGTCCGAGCAGCACGACGAGCACGACGCCGGCGGGGTTCGCGAGGAGGTCGGCGGTGAACGACCGGGTCGACTGCGAGGAGTCGGAGCTCCCGCCGAGGGCGTACACGAGGGCCGTGCCGGCGATCGCGAAGTAGGCGGCCGCGGTGCCGACCTCCTTGGCCCGCCGCCCCCAGCGCCGCTTCGCGTCGGGATCGCGCTCGACGACGGCCTCGCCGACCCGCCAGACGCCGAGCGCCGCGAGCCCGACGGCGATGACCCAGAGCACCACCACGCCGAAGGGGACGCGGGCGATCTGCTCCATGGCCCCGCTCTGGTCGGCCTCGCCGCCGCCCGCACCCGCGGCGATCGACACGGCGATCATGCCGATGACGATGTGCACGAGTCCGAGCACCACGTAGCCGACGCGGGCGGCGAGTCGGAACGCGGTCGAGTCCTGGGCGGCGTCGACGGCGGCGCTGGGGGAGACGGAGGTCGGGTTCATGTCGACACTGTAGGCACGGGCTTGTCGCGCGATCACCCCCTTGCGCTTCACCCCGACGCCATGTCGTGTTCACCGAACCGGTGCCTTCGCGTCTTCTCGGACGACGACGCTCGGATCGACCCGTTCGTCGATCGTGAGGACCCGAGAAGTGACGATTTCCGACCAGACCCCGCTGCGATTGCTCCCCATGGCCGGCCACGTCCGCGGCAAGCGCTCGGCCGTGACGTGCCGGCTGAAGTGCGCCGACGCGTGCCTCGGACCGGAGTGCAACACGTCGGACAACGCGCACTTCCGCGACATCGCATCGGCGGCCCTCACCCGTCGTTCGCTGCTCGGCCTGGGACTCGCCGGCGCCGTCGGGCTCGTGGTCGGCAACGCCGTCGGCGGCGCGTCGGGCGCCGCGTACGCCGCGAAGCCCGGCACCGCCGGCCTCGCGTTCGGCGCGATCGACCCCGTCGACCGCCTCGTCGACGAGTTCACGGTGCCGGCCGGCTACCGATGGAGCCCGATCATCCGCTGGGGCGACCCGCTGTTCGCGTCGTCGCCGTCGCTCGACTTCGCGAACCAGTCGGCCGACGCCCAGGCGGGCCAGTTCGGCTACAACAACGACTACCTCGACATCATCGCCGACCCGAGCGGCAAGACCGGCGTGCTCGTCGCGAACCACGAGTACGTCAACCCGAACATCATGTTCCCGCCCACGAGCGACCCCGCCGAGAAGCGCCGCCGCGGCGACATCTACAAGGCGGCGCAGGGCATGTCCGTCGTCGAGCTGCGCCGTGACAAGGCCGGCGACCCGTGGTCGTACGTGGTGGGCGGCAGCCGCAACCGCCGCATCACGGTCGAGACCGTGTTCGAGCTGACCGGTCCCGCGGCCGGCTCCGACCTGGTGAAGACCGCCGCCGACCCCGAGGGCCGCTGGGTCAAGGGCACGCTCGGCAACTGCGCCGGCGGCACCACCCCGTGGGGCACCGTGCTGTCGGGCGAGGAGAACTTCAACGGCTACTTCGCGTGGGCGGCCGACACGGCGGAGCAGAAGCGCTACAGCGGCACGTCGACGACCTCGACCGAGACCGGCTGGGAGGCGTACGACCCGCGCTTCGACGCGCACCGGGCCGGCTCCGTGAACGAGCCGAACCGCTTCGGCTGGATCGTGGAGATCGACCCGAGCGACCCGACGTCGACGCCGCTCAAGCACACCGCCATGGGCCGGCTCAAGCACGAGGGCGCCAACGTGATCATCGCCGAGGACGGCCGCGTCGTGGCGTACATGGGCGACGACGAGCGGAACGACTACCTCTACAAGTTCGTGTCGAAGGGCCGCTACACCGCGGCGACCTCGACCGGCGCGAAGAAGAAGAACCAGCGACTGCTCGGCGAGGGCGACCTGTTCGTGGCGAAGTTCACGGGCAACTCGCCCGCCGGCGAGATCACGGGCGGCGGTGCGCTGCCGAGCGACGGGCTCTTCGACGGTGCAGGCCAGTGGCTCCCGCTCACGCGGAACGGCCGGAGCGTGGTGCCGGGCATGACGATCGAGGAGGTGCTCGTCTACACGCGTCGCGCCGCCGACCTCGTGGGCGCGACCAAGATGGACCGCCCCGAGGACGTCGAGCCGAACCCGCGCACCGGCAAGGTGTACGTCGCGCTGACGAACAACAGCGCGCGAGGCACGTCCTCGCCGCTCGACGAGGCGAACCCGATCTCGGGCAACCGCTTCGGGCACGTCATCGAGCTCACCGAGACCGCCGGCCAGGCGGGCGAGACGTTCGGCTGGAGCATCCTGCTGCTCTGCGGCGACCCGTCGAAGACCGCGTACACGTACTTCGCCGGCTTCCCGAAGGAGCTCGTGTCGCCGATCTCCTGCCCCGACAACCTCGCGTTCGACTCCGAGGGCAACCTCTGGATCTCGACCGACGGCGCGCCCGGCACGATCGGGTACAACGACGGCCTCTTCCGGGTGCCGCTCGAGGGCGACCAGCGCGGCAACGTGCAGCAGTTCCTCTCGGTGCCGCGCGAGGCCGAGACCTGCGGCCCCGTGATCCACGACCGCGAGGGCCTCGTCTTCGTGGCCGTGCAGCACCCGGGCGAGAACGGCTCCGTGGCCGCGCAGACGTCCCGCTTCCCCGACTACGGCTCGGCGGCGCCCGGTGCCGTCGCCGCGCCGCGCCCGTCGGTCGTGCAGGTCTGGCACGACTGACCGTCGCTGAACGGGGTGCGGATGCGGGGGCATCCGTCACCCGTCGCGGCGGGCGGCCCTGGGGAGCGGCCGCCCGCCGCATTCCCCCTCGAGCCGTGAGCGGTCACGCCTCCTCGGGCGATCGCTCGGGCGCCTGAGTCGGTCGCACGACGAGCGCCAGCAGGCGGTCGGATGCCCCGTCGGCGGCGTCGGCCGACCGGACGCGCCGCCCGAGGTCGGCCGCAGCGGCGGCCATGCGCCGGTCGCCGAGCGCGCGCACCACGGCCTCCGCGATCTCTCCGGGACGCGCTCGCGGCGACAGCGCGATGCCCGCCCCCGCGCGTTCGACCGCGGCCGCGACCATGGGCTGGTCGGCGTGCGGGTTCATCGG
Organism: Agromyces sp. NPDC055661; assembly: GCF_053618135.1. Lineage (NCBI taxonomy): Bacteria > Bacillati > Actinomycetota > Actinomycetes > Micrococcales > Microbacteriaceae > Agromyces > Agromyces sp. NPDC055661. Next base: position 194,361 of record NZ_JBSHHC010000001.1, on the reverse strand, counting down.
GAGGATGACGAGCGGGAGGTCGTGGGCGAGCGCCGTCGAAGTCGTCGAGTGGCCGCCGTGCCCGACCACGAGCGAGGCCTCGGGGAGGACGTCGGCGTGCCGGCGCCGATCGGCCCACTCGACGTTCGGCGGCAGGTCGATCGGTCGGTCGGGCGCGATGCCGCCCGCGGTCACGAGCCCGCGCACGGGCAGCGATCCGAGCGCGGTCACGATGCGCTGGTAGGCCGCGGTCTGGCCGGGCAGCCACGTCGTCGACAGGCTGACCACGACGAGCGGCGGCCGGTCGGGATCGGGGTGCGCCGGCACGCCGGCATCGGTGGGTCCGACCCAGGCCGTGCCGGGCTCGCCGACGTGCCCGGCCGGGTCGAGCGTCGCGTCGGCCGTCACGATGCGCGCGTCGGCGCTCCGCCAGGCGGCGCGCATATCGACGCCCCGGAGCCGTGCGACGACCCCGACGGGCCCACGGGCGTAGGCGTCACGCCAGTATGCGAGGAAGGTGTGGAAGAGGACCGCGGACGGCACGCCCGCGTCGCGGGCGCCGTGCACCGCCGAGGCCGTGAGGCAGTCGACGAGCGCGACGTCGGTCGCGTCGGACCGCAGCCGGTCGGCGACCTCGCGCCGCAGGGCGCCGTCGGACCCGAGCCGGCTGAACTGCCCGAGCGTCGACGGCAGCGAACGCGGGATCGTGCAGTCCCAGAACGCGAGCGCGTCGAGCGGCTCGAAGCGGGCGCCGGTCGCGGCGACGCGGTCGCGCTGGCGCTCGTGCCCGAGGACGCGCACGTCCTCGCCGCGGCGCGCGAGCGTGCGGGCGATGTCGAGCATGGGCGGCGCGTTGCCGCCGGCGTCGACGGTCACGAGCGTGACGGCGGTCATGGTCGTCCCCATTCCCGAGTGGAGGGTCCTCGCGTGGCGGGCTCCGAGCTCGCAGGTGCGTCGATCGAGGCGAGCACGGATGCCACGAGGCGGCGCATGCGCCCGATCGTCGCCGCACGATCGAGGCCGCGGTCGCGCCGCATGAGCTTCCAGGTGTAGAGGTCGGTGGCCGCGACGAGCAGGTCGACCGCCTCGTCGCGGTCGGATGCGGCGAGCTGCTCGAGCGCCGGCGCGAACACGTCGCGCACCCAGTCGCGGTGCAGCATCCGGCCGCTCGCCGTGATCTCCGCGGCGACCGGCTCCCACGACTCCTGCGCGAGCAGCAGCAGCATGGTGCCGCCCCACGCCTCGTAGTGCTCCGCGAGCACCTCGAGCGCGGCATCCGCGTCGCCCACGGGCGTCTCGCGCTGGGCGACGACCTGCTCGCGCCCGCGGGTCGTGGCGGCGGCGAACAGGCCGTCGCGGCTGCCGTACGCGCGCAGCACGGTCTGGACCGACACCCCCGCGCGGTCGGCGATCGCTGGGAGGGTGCACGCCGCGAGAGGGACCTCGCCGGCGAGCGCCACGGTCGCGTCGAGGATGCGCGCCCGGGTGCGGTCGGCCTCGGCCGCACGGCCGCGCATGTCGTAGGTCCTCGTCGTTTTCATGATGATGTCCATTAACACCGAATTCATGGTTCATGTCAATGGGTGTTCACATGAACAATTGAGCGCACGGATGCCGCGAGCCGACGCGGTGCCTGCCGGTCCCGGTCGCGCGAGATCGCGCCCGATCGCCGTCCCGGCCTGCGGATGACGGGCGTCCCGACATTCCGGTACGGTAGAGAGTCGTCCGCTCCGAGGGGAAGCGGCATGAGAGCTGAATAGAGGAGGCCGGCGATGGACATCGACCTCAGCGTGCTCCGCATGATGGAGCGCGAGAAGGAGATCCCGTTCGACGAACTGGTGGAGATCATCGAGCAGGCGATCCTCATGGCCTACTTGAAGCACACCAACCCCGGCCAGCACGGGCACGCGAACCCCGCGGGCGCCCGTGCGCACCTCGATCGCAAGACGGGCCACGTCTCGATCTACGTGCCCGAGTACGACGAGGACGGGAACGTCGTCGGCGAGGCCGAGGACAGCCCCAGCGACTTCGGCCGCATCGCCGCGTTCGCCGCGAAGCAGGTCATCAACCAGCGCCTGCGCGACCTCGCCGACGACGCCGTGCTCGGCGAGTTCCGCGGCCGCGAGGGCGACATCGTCGCCGGCGTCATCCAGCAGGGCCCGAACCCGCGCATGGTGCACATCGACCTCGGTACGGTCGAGGCGATCCTGCCACCCGAGGAGCAGGTGCCCGGCGAGGAGTACCCGCACGGCCAGCGCATCCGCGTCTACGTGACGAGCGTCGCGAAGGGCGCGAAGGGCCCCTCGATCACGGTGTCCCGCACGCACCCCGCGCTCGTGCGCAAGCTGTTCGCGCTCGAGGTGCCCGAGATCGCCTCCGGCGTCGTCGAGATCGTGTCGCTGGCCCGCGAGGCCGGCCACCGCACGAAGATCGCCGTGCGCGCGAACCAGCCGGGCGTGAACGCGAAGGGCGCCGCGATCGGCGAGCTCGGCCAGCGCGTGCGCGCGGTGACCGCCGAACTCGGCGCCGAGAAGATCGACATCGTCGACTGGTCGGACGACCTGGCGACCTTCGTCGCGAGCGCCCTCTCGCCGGCCAAGGTGACGAGCGCCTTCGTCATCGACGAGCAGACCCGCGCCGTCCGGGCCCTGGTGCCCGACTACCAGCTGTCCCTCGCCATCGGCAAGGAGGGCCAGAACGCGCGCCTCGCGGCGAAGCTCACCGGCGCGAAGATCGACATCCAACCCGACTCGATCCTCGAGTCGAACTGACCCGCGAGCCGGGCGTCGCCGGGCCGTATGGCGGGGAGGTGTAGGATGGAACCCGTCAGAACGTGCATCGGATGCCGTTCGCGTGCCCCGCGATCCTCGCTTCTGAGGGTCGTCTCCCAGAACTCCCACGTCGTGGCCGATGCCTCGGCCGTGCTTCCGGGGAGGGGTGCGTGGTTGCATCCGACGCTCGAGTGCTACCGGCTCGCCGTGCGGAAGCGCGCCTTCGGGCGCGCGCTGCGCATTCGCGGCGAGGTGGACACCAGCAACGTAGAGAACAGGCTGAACGGCTAATGGACAACTCATGAGCGGCTCGAAATGAGACCCGTCCGCCATTGATGGTCCGCCCCTGTCCGGGGGTGGGCCCGGAACAGGAGAGAAGTGGCTGCCAAACCACGCGTACACGAGATCGCATCCGAACTCGGTGTCGACAGCAAGATCGCCCTTGAGAAGCTCAAGGAGATGGGCGAGTACGTCAAGGGACCCTCGTCCAGCATCGAACCCCCCGTCGCCCGCAAGCTGCGGGCGGCACTCGAGGGTGCCGCGAAGGCCGAGCCGGCGGCGGCCAAGCCCGCCACCGCGGCGAAGCCCGGCCCCAAGCCCGCCCCGAAGCCGGCGCCCCAGGCGGCTCCGGCCGCTCCGGCTGCCCCCGTCGCCGACGCGCCGATGACGGTCGCCGAGCGCCAGGCGCAGGCCGAGGAGAAGGCGGCGCAGGCCGCCGCGGCCAAGCCCGCAGAGGCGCCCGCCGCGCCCGCGGCATCCGACGTGGTCAAGCCGGCCGCGCCGAAGCCGAGCGGTGCGATCCCGCGCCCGGCTCCGCGTCCCGGCGCCCCGCGCCCCGGCAACAACCCGTTCTCCAGCTCGCAGGGCATGGGCTCGCGCCCCGCCCAGCCGCGCCCCGGGAACAACCCGTTCTCCAGCTCGCAGGGCATGGGCCAGCGTCCGAGCCCGGGCAACATCCCGCGGCCGCAGGCGCCTCGCCCCGGCTCGCCGCGCCCCGGCGCACCCCGTCCGGCCGGTGCCGGCGGCGGTCGCCCCGGCGGCTTCCAGCGCCCCGGCGGTGGCGGCGGTGCCGGTGCAGGCGCGCGCCCGGGCGGTCCCGGTGCGGGCGGCGGCTTCCAGCGCCCCGGCGGCGGCTTCGGCGGCCCGCGTCCCGCGGGCGGCGGCGGCCGTGGTCGCGGCCCCGGCGGTGGCACGGCCGGCGCGTTCGGTCGTGGCGGCGGCAAGTCCAAGGCCCGCAAGTCGAAGCGCACGAAGCGGCAGGAATTCGAGATGCGGGAGGCCCCGTCGCTGGGCGGCGTGAGCGTCCCCCGCGGCGACGGCAACACCGTCATCCGACTGCGTCGCGGCGCCTCGATCTCCGACTTCGCCGACAAGATCGACGCGAACCCCGGTTCGCTCGTCACGGTGCTCTTCCACCTCGGTGAGATGGCCACCGCGACCGAGTCGCTCGACGAGGCCACGTTCGAGGTGCTCGGCGCCGAGCTCGGCTACAAGATCCAGGTCGTCTCGCCCGAGGACGAGGACAAGGAGCTCCTCGAGGGCTTCGACATCGACCTCGACCAGGAGCTCGAGGACGAGACCGACGAGGTGCTCGAGCAGCGTCCGCCGGTCGTCACCGTCATGGGCCACGTCGACCACGGCAAGACCCGCCTCCTCGACGCGATCCGCAACGCCAACGTGGTCGCGGGCGAGGCCGGCGGCATCACCCAGCACATCGGTGCGTACCAGGTGCACACCGAGCACGAGGGCATCGACCGGGCGATCACCTTCATCGACACCCCGGGTCACGAGGCGTTCACCGCCATGCGTGCCCGCGGTGCGCAGGTGACCGACATCGCGATCCTCGTGGTCGCGGCCGACGACGGCATCATGCCGCAGACGATCGAGGCGCTGAACCACGCGCAGTCGGCCGACGTGCCGATCGTGGTCGCGGTGAACAAGATCGACAAGCCCGACGCGAACCCCGCCAAGGTGCGCCAGCAGCTCACCGAGTTCGGCCTCGTGGCCGAGGAGTACGGCGGCGACGTCATGTTCGTCGACGTCTCGGCTCGCGAGAACATCGGCATCCAGGAGCTGCTCGACGCAGTGCTCCTCACCGCCGACGCCGGCCTCGACCTGCGTGCCAACCCCGACAAGGACGCGCGCGGCGTGGCCATCGAGGCGAAGCTCGACAAGGGCCGTGGCGCCGTGGCGACCGTGCTCATCCAGTCGGGCACGCTCCGGGTCGGCGACGCGATCGTGGCGGGCACCGCCTATGGCCGCGTCCGTGCCATGGCCGACGAGAACGGCGACCCCGTGGCCGCCGCGACCCCGTCGCGCCCGGTGCAGGTGCAGGGCCTCTCGACGGTCCCGCGCGCGGGCGACACCTTCCTCGTCACCGAGGAGGACCGCACCGCCCGTCAGATCGCCGAGAAGCGCGAGGCCGCCGAGCGCAACGCGCAGCTGGCCAAGGCTCGCAAGCGCATCTCGCTCGAGGACTTCACCCGTGCGCTCGAGGAGGGCAAGGTCGAGGCGCTCAACCTCATCATCAAGGGCGACGTGTCGGGTGCCGTGGAGGCGCTCGAGGAGTCGCTCATGAAGATCGAGGTCGACGACTCGGTGCAGCTGCGCATCCTCCACCGCGGTGTGGGTGCCGTCACCGAGAGCGACATCGACCTGGCGACGATCGACAACGCGATCGTCATCGGGTTCAACGTCCGCCCCGACGTGAAGGCGCGCGAGCGTGCCGCCCGCGAGGGCGTCGACGTGCGCTTCTACAACGTCATCTACAACGCGATCGACGACATCGAGAACTCGCTCAAGGGCATGCTCAAGCCCGAGTTCGAAGAGGTGCAGTCGGGTGTCGCCGAGATCCGCGAGGTGTTCCGCTCCTCGAAGTTCGGCAACATCGCCGGTGTCATCGTGCGGTCGGGAACGATCACGCGCAACGCCAAGGCTCGCGTCATCCGCGACGGCGTCGTGGTCGGCGACAACCTGGCCATCGAGTCGCTGCGCCGGTTCAAGGACGACGTCACCGAGGTCCGCACGGACTTCGAGGCGGGCATCGGCCTCGGCAAGTACAACGACATCCAGGTCGGCGACGAGATCGAGACGATCGAATTGCGCGAGAAGCCTCGCGCGTAACTCGTGGTACCGGGGCCTCCGGATCTTCCCTTCGGGTGAAGAACGGGGGCCCCTTCACCCCGATTCACCCGAAGGGAAGATCCGGAGGCCCCTCCTGATCGAGCAACGCCTCTCGCTTGCTCGATCGTGAGGGGAGGAAAGGGAGACAATCATGGCCGACCCGCAACGGGCCAGGAAGCTGGCCGACCGCATCAAGGAGATCGTCGCGCGCCGGCTCGACAAGGGGCTGCGCGACCCGCGACTCGGGTTCGTGACGATCACGGACGTCCGGGTCACGGGCGACCTGCAGCACGCGAGCATCTTCTACACCGTCTACGGCACCGAGGAGGAGCGCCGCGACTCCGCGGCGGCCCTCAAGGCCGCGACGGGGATGCTCCGCACCGAGGTCGGGCGCAACATCACGGCGCGCCTCACCCCGTCGCTCGAATTCATCGCCGACGCTATCCCCGAGAACGCCGAGCACATCGAGGAGCTCCTGCGCGAGGCACGCACCCGCGATGAGGAGGTCACCGCCCTGGCGTCGACGGCCGCCTACGCGGGCGACGCCGATCCGTACGTGAAGCCGCGCGACGCCGACGACGACCTCGACGAGCTCGGGGAGATCGACGACGAGGCATCCGACCTCAGCGACGACGCCGAGCTCGGCGGCGCGCGCTAGACCGCAGCCTCCGCTGCTCCCGCAGCCCGCGCGCACCCGATGGCGCGGGATCAGCCGCGCGGCCGTCCGAGGAGCTGATCCTCGACGGCCGCGATGCGCGCCCGCAGGGCCTCGATGAACGCGAGCGCCGTCGGCTGGCGTAGCGCCTCGGGGCGGCAGACCAGCCAGTACGGCAGGCGCTGGTCGATCTCGTGGGCGAAGAGCCGCACGAGGTCGTCGTGCCGGTCGGCGAGGAACGCCGGCAGCAGGCCGAACCCGGCGCCCGACCGCGTCGCGTCGACGTGCACGTACACGTTCGTGCTCGACACCGCGTCGACCATCTCGCGCGTCGGCGTGCGCGCCTCGTCGAGCGCGTCGACCTGCAGCATCGACTCGATGAAGTACACGAGCGGCTGACCGGCGAGGTCCGCCGTCGAGGCGGGCGTGCCATGCCGCGCGAGGAAGTCCCGGCTCGCGTAGAGCCCGAGCGCGTAATCGGCGAGGTGGATCGCCTCCGCGCGATGCACGTGGGGACGGCCGACGACGACCTCCAGGTCGACGCCGACGCGCTGCTGCGCCGCCCGTCGCTGGGTCGCCACGATCTCGAGCGACACGTCGGGATGCTCGCGGCGCACCGCGGCGATCGCGGGCGACGCGATGAACCCGCTGAAGCCGTCGGTGGCGCTCAGGCGCACGACGCCCGAGAGGCGGGGTCGGTCGGGCGCGAGCTCGCCGAGCGCGCGCTCCACGCCCTCGGCCGCGGTGATGGCGTGCTCGCCGAGCGGCGTGAGCACCCAGCCCGCGGCGCCGCGGGCCAGGACGCGCCCGCCCAGCGCATCCTCGAGCGCGGAGATCCGCCGCGCGATGGTCGTGTGGTTGAGCCCGAGCTCGGTGGCGGCCGCGGTGTAGCGGCCCGCCCGCGCGACGGCAAGCAGCACGAGGAGGTCGTCGGGGCTCGGCCGGCGCCCGGGCAGCGTCGTCACGGACATCCCTGCATCCTCGCACACGGAGCGGAGGCGCCCGTGCCCCGACCGACCCGCCTGCGCGTCACGCGGAGGGCAGGGCGAGGCCGCCCTGCGGGTCGGCGACCGCGAGCCCGTCGGCGACGAGCCCGTCGATCGCGCGGTCGAGCTGCGCGGCATCCGCCCACAGGCTCGTCAGCTCGTCGCGCGCGACGGGACGATGGGCCGCGCGGAGCTCGCGCATCACGAGCCCGCGCACCTGGCGGTCGGATCCCTCGAACCGCGCCTGCACCGCCTTGCGCGGGCCGTCGTACGCCGGGTACCCGGCGAGCCGCCAGGCGCAGGCCGTCGCGATCGGGCACGCGTCGCAGTCGGGCGTGCGCGCGGTGCAGACGGTCGCCCCGAGCTCCATGGCCGCGGCGTTGAACACGCGCGCCGCGGCATCCGACTCGGGCAGCACTGCCGACATCTCGGCGAGGTCGCGGGCGGTCGACGGCGGCCCCGGCTGCGCCTGGCCGAGCACCGCGCGCGCGATGACGCGACGGGTGTTGGTGTCGACCACCGGATGCCGCCGGCCGAACGCGAACGCCGCGATCGCGCGCGCCGTGTAGGGGCCGATGCCCTGCAGCGCGAGGAGCGCGTCGAGGTCGTCGGGCACCTCGCCGCCGTGCCGCTCGACGATCTCGACCGCGGCGCGATGCAGCCAGAGCGCGCGGCGCGGGTAGCCGAGCCGGTCCCACGCGCGCACGGCCTCGGCGGGCGGCTCGGACGCGAGCGCGGCGGGCGTCGGCCAGCGCCGGATCCACGCCTCCCACTTCGGCACGACCCGCGCCACCTGCGTCTGCTGCAGCATGAACTCGCTCACGAGCACGGCCCACGGCGACACCTCGGCGGCCCGCCACGGCAGCGGCCGCGCGGCATCCGCGAACCAGGCGTTGAGCGCCGTCGCCAGGTCGGGGGAGGGCGGGCGAGGCATCCCGCCAGCCTATGCCCGGGCGGATGCCGCGCGGCTAGGCTCGGGGCCATGGAGCTCGTCACCACGTCTCGCGTCACGTTCCTGCGCACGCTCGCCGACGAGATCCTGCAGCACTACGGACGCGGACGCATGATCGTCGCGATCGACGGGCCGCTGCGCAGCGGCAAGACGGTCTTCGCGGACGACCTCGCCGAGGTGCTCCGCGAGCGCGGCCACCGCGTGTTCCGGGCGAGCATGGAGCGGTTCCATCGCTCGCGGGCGGCGCAGGACGAGTACGGCGACGACACGCCGCAGCGCTACTACGGCTACGGGTTCGACGAGTCGGCGCTGCGGCGCGTGCTCGTGGAGCCGTTCCGGATGGGCGGGTCGACGGCCTTCGTCACGGCCGCCTTCGACCCGACGCGCGACGCCTGGATCGCGCCGAAGTGGATCACCGGCCCGGCCGACGCGATCCTCGTGCTCGACGGTCGCTTCGTGCTGCGCCCGCGGCTCGCCGACCTGTGGGACGTGCGGATCGCGCTCGACGGCGATCCCGTCGACCCGGCCGACGTCGTCGCCTACGCCGAGGCCGACCCTCGGCTCGTCGCGTCGGCGGTCATCGACGACCGCGATCCCGAGCATCCGCGACGGCGGTTCCTCGACAGCTGCTGACGCCGAGCACGCGACGCGTCAGGCCGGCACCTCCGCGAGCACCCGCTGCTCGGGCAGGAACTCGCCGATGCGCTCCACCTCGTGCACGAGCACCGTGAGCGCCTCGTTCACGGGCGCGTCGAGCTCGGCGAGGACCGCCTCGCGCACGACGGCGCCGTTGAGGTGGTCGACCTCGGTCGGCTGCCCGCGTCGCACGCTCTGCTGCGTCGAGCCGAGGTTCGGCACCTTCCCCATGCGCACGCCCATCATCCACGGCAGCACCTGCCCGAGCGCCACGGGCACGCGGGCGAACAGGCGCAGGCGGGCGTTCGAGAGGCCCTGCAGCGAGCCGAATCGGATGCCGCGGGCCATCCCCACGCGCACGGTCTCGCGCATCGACGCGGCGACCACGCGCCGCAGGCGACGGTCGTGCAGCACCTCCTGCACGCTGCGGCCGACGATCGCCGGCACCGCGTTGAGCATGTTCACGACGAGCTTCGTCCACTGCGCGCCGCGGAAGTCGTCGATGGCGATCACGGGCACCGCCTCGGAGAGGATCGCGGCGATGCGCCGGCTCTCGTCGTCGGCCGGGCCGTCGCCACGGCCGAGGTAGCTCGCGGCGGTCGTGGTCACGCGCACCCGGCCGGGCTCGGTGTAGTTCGCCGCGATGATCGAGAGCACGCCGACGCAGGTCGAATTCGGCAGGAAGCGCTCGGCCGTCTGCACGCCGTCGAGCCCGTTCTGCACGACGACGACCGGCACGCCGTCGATGAGCTCGGCGTGGCGGCCGAGGGCCATCGGGGCATCCTGCGCCTTCGTGCACAGCAGCACGAGCTCGGGCCGCACGGTGAGGGCCTCGACCGCGGCGACGCGCGCGTGCACGTCGCCGTAGCCGCCCGAGAGCCGGATGCCGTCGGCGCGGATCGCCTCCAGCCCGACGCCGCGTGCGGTGACCTCCACGTCGTGCCCGGCGCGCGCCAGCAGCGCGGCGAAGGTGCCTCCGAGCGCGCCCGCGCCGATGATGCCGATCCTCACCCTCCCAGCGTAGGTGCCGTGCCGCCCGCGTCCGGCCGCGCTGTTAGCCTGTACGGCGTGAACAGCGGCATCCTCCTCGTCGACAAGCCGCAGGGGATCACCAGCCACGACGTCGTCGCCCGCACGCGCCGGCTCGCCGGCACCCGCAAGGTCGGCCACGCGGGCACGCTCGACCCCATGGCGACGGGCCTGCTCATCCTCGGCGTCGGGTCGGCGACGCGCCTGCTGCACCACCTCGTCGGGCTCGACAAGGAGTACCTCGCGACCATGCGGCTCGGCTGGGACACCACGACCGACGACGCCGAGGGGGAGCCGCTCGACGCGGCATCCGCCGACCGCATCGCCGCCGCCGACGAGTCGGCCGTGCGCGCCGCGATGCTGGCCTGGACGGGCGACATCGAGCAGGTGCCGAGCACGGTGAGCGCCATCAAGGTCGCCGGCCGGCGCGCGTACCAGCGGGCCCGCGACGGCGAGACCGTCGAGCTCGCCGCGCGCCCCGTCACGGTGTCGGCCTTCGACCTCCTCGACCTGCGCCCCGGCGACGGATCCGTGGACGTCGACGTGCGCGTCGCATGCTCGTCGGGCACCTACGTGCGTGCGCTCGCGCGCGACGTGGGCGCCGACCTCGGCACGGGCGGGCACCTGACCGCGCTGCGACGCACGCGCATCGGCGCCTTCGGCGTCGACGAGGCCGCCGAGCTCGAGGGCCTCGACGTCGCACGGGTCATCCTGCGCCCCGCGGATGCCGCGCGCCGGACGCTCCCCGTCGCGTCGATCTCCGAGCAGGAGGCCGTCGACCTCGGGCACGGTAAGCGCATCGCCGCGCCCGACGAGCTCGCGGCCCTTCCCGGCGGAACCCCGATCGCGGCCATCGATCCCGTCGACCGCCTCGTGGCGATCGTCGAGCGGCGCGGCACCGAACTGCAGGTCGTCACCGGATTCCCGGCCGAGGAGGCGTCGGCATGATCGAGTGGTTCACCTGGGTGCAGGTCGGCGTCGCGGTGGTCGCGGGCGTGCTGTGCCTCGCGCTCGGATTCGCGGGCCGTGCGCCGAGCGACCTCACGAACGGCGCCCTCGTGCTCGTCGAGCTCCTGCTGCTCGTGCAGCTCGTGATCGCGCTGCTCGCGCCGCTGTTCGGCAACCAGCCGTCGGGCAGCGTGCTCGAGTTCTACACGTACCTCGTCGGCGCGCTGCTGCTGCCGCCGGCCGCGGTCTTCTGGGCGCTGCTCGAACGCAGCCGCTGGAGCACCGTCGTGCTCGGCGTGGCCGCACTCAGCGTCGCCGTGATGGTCTACCGCATGCTGCAGATCTGGACCGTGCAGCAGGCGTAGCCGCGAATGAGAGAATCGAACGACATGACTGACGTGCGGAGTGCCCGGCCCGAGACGGATCGCGGGCGGCGGATGAGCGGCATCGGGCGCGTGCTCGTGGCCGTCTACGGGGTGCTCGCGCTCGCCGCCGTCGGCCGCTCGTTCGTGCAGATCGCGACGAAGTTCGACGAGGCGCCGCTCGCCTACGTGCTCTCCGCGCTCGCGGCGGTCGTCTACGTCGTCGCGACCATCGCCCTCGTGCGCTCGGGTCGCGGCTGGTACCGCATCGCGTGGGCGACGCTCATCTTCGAGTTCACGGGCGTCCTCGTCATCGGCACCTTGAGCATCGTCGATCCCGAGCTGTTCCCGCACGACACGGTCTGGTCGTGGTTCGGCCGCGGGTACCTGTTCATCCCGCTCGTGCTGCCCGTGCTCGGCATGTGGTGGCTCGCGAAGCACCGTCCGCCGGCCGCGCCGGCCTCGCCGGCCGCTCCGGCCACCGACTCCGAAGCCGGCACCGGCACGGGGGCGGATGCCGCGTGAAGACCTTCAAGGGCCTCGACGCGGTGCCCGAGGGCTTCGGCCCGAGCGCCGTCACGATCGGCAAGTTCGACGGCGTGCACAACGGCCACCGCGCGGTGATCGACCGCATCCGCCGCATCGCGGCCGACGACGACCTCCGCTCGGTCGTCGTCACGTTCGACCGCAATCCGCTCGCGCTCCTCGCGCCCGACAAGTGCCCCGACCCGCTCGTGAGCGTGCGGCAGAAGCTCGAGCTGCTCGGCTCGACCGGCATCGACGCGACCCTGCTGCTGCCGTTCGACCGCGCGCTCGCCTCGGTGCCCGCGACGGAGTTCGTCGAGCGCGTGCTCGTGGACACGCTCAACGCGAAGGCCGTGCTCGTGGGCAGCGACTTCCGATACGGCGCGCGCGGCGCGGGCGACGTGGCGCTGCTGCAGGACCTCGGCCACACCTTCGGCTTCACGGTGGAGGTCGTCGGCGACGTGGCCCCCGAGGACGGCCGCCGCGTGTCGTCGACCTGGATCCGGGAGCTCCTCGCCGATGGCGACGTGCGGCACGCCACCCGCCTGCTCGGGCACGCGCCGACCGTCTCGGGGATCGTCGTGCACGGTGCCAAGCGCGGCCGCGAGCTGGGCTTCCCGACCGCCAACCTCACGCCCGAGTCCGAGGGACTCATCCCGGCCGACGGCGTCTACGCGGGCTGGCTGACCGACGCCGGCACCCGGTACCCGGCCGCCATCTCGGTCGGCGACAATCCGACGTTCGAGGGCGTGCCGAAGAAGCAGGTCGAGGCCTACGTGCTCGACCGCGAGCTCGACCTCTACGACCACGTGGTCGACGTCGAGTTCGTCGAGCGCCTGCGCGGCATGGTCGCGTTCACGAGCATCCCCGACCTCATCGAGACGATGCACGGCGACGTCGACCGGGCGCGCGAGATCCTCGTCGACTGAGGCGGAGTCGCCCGCGCTGAGCCCGCCGTCAGGCGTGGTCGCCCAGCTCGCCCCGACGAGCGGGTCGCGGCGCCTGCGTGCCGATGCCGGCCAGGAAGCGGATGAGCTCGTGGGCCGTGCCGACGAGCACCGGCCCGTGCCCGATCGTCCACGCGGCATCCGTCGCGTGCAGGCTGTGACCCGAGATCACCGCCCTGATCGGCGTGGGCGCGCCCGCCGCGCGCCGCAGCGCCACGGCGCCCGAGGCGAGCGCCGGAACGGGGATCGGCGCTCCGAGCGCATCGCCGATGCGCACGGCGGCCACGACCGCGTCGTCGAGTTCGACGATTCGCGTCGGCTGCGGGCGCTCGGTGATGGCGAACGCTCGGGCCTCGAGGGCGGCCGCGGCATCCGCCGGCCCCTCGGGCTGCACTTCGGTCGACGGCGTACGGCCGCCCATGCCGAGCACGTGCTGCGCCGACTCGAGCGCGCGACGGGCGGGCGCCCGGTCGAAGCCGGCCACGAGCTCGGCCACGGCGTCGGCGACGGTGGTCGCATCGTCATCGGCGTGCGCCGTCCAGGCATCGTCGTCGGCGGCGCGCAGGGCGGCCGCGATGGAGCCGAGGACGGTCGCGGTGGGCTCGCGACGGTCGCTCGTGACCCCGCGCTCGTCGACGCGCGAGCGCTGGCTCAGCGGCAGGTATCGGGCGAAGTCGGCCACGCCTCCAGCCTAGACTCGGGAAGGTGATGTCGACCTCGCCCCGTCCGCTCTGGGCCGGGCGGTCGCTGGCGCTCATCGGCATCGTCCTCGTCGCGTTCAACCTCCGCACCGCGGTGGCGTCCCTCTCGCCGATCCTCACGATCCTCGAGCACGACGTCACGCTCGCGCCCGCGGTCGTCGGGTTCCTCGGCATGCTGCCACCGCTCTGCTACGCGATCTTCGGCATCCTGACGCCGCTCATCGCGAAGCGGTTCGACCTCGAGCCCACGCTCGTCGTCGCCCTCGCCGCGCTCACGGTCGGCCTCCTCGCCCGCGGCCTCGCGGGCGACGCGCTGTGGCTCGTCCTGGCGAGCGCGCTCACGTTCGCGGCGATCGGCGTGGGCAACGTGCTGCTGCCCCCGCTCGTCAAGCGGTACTTCCCCGACCGGGTGGGCCTGCTCACGGCCGTCTACGTCACCGCCCTGTCGGTGAGCACGTTCGTGCCGCCGCTCCTGGCCGTGCCGGTGGCGGATGCCGCGGGCTGGCGCGTCTCGCTCGGCGAGTGGGCGTTCGTGGCGGTGCTCTCGCTCGTGCCGTGGATCGCGATCATGCTGCGTCCCCACGCCGACCGCGCGGCCGACCTGCCCGAGGAGGCGGAGCGCGGACTGCTCCGCTACGCGGTGCGCTCGCCGCTCGCGTGGGCGCTCGCGATCCTGTTCACGATCCCCGGCATCAACGCCTACGCGATGTTCGCCTGGCTCCCGCCGATCCTGCACGACATCGCCGGCACGACGCCCGCCCAGGCCGGCGCGCTGCTCTCGCTGTTCGCCGCGATGGGCCTGCCGGCGAGCATCATCGTGCCGATCGTCGCCGCCCGCTGGGGCCACGTGAAGCTGCTCGTGGGCATCGCGATCGTGTCGTTCATCATCGGCTACCTCGGGCTGCTGCTCGTCCCCACGACGGCGACCTGGCTCTGGGTCGCGCTCATCGGCAACGGCCCGCTGCTGTTCCCGCTCACGCTCGTGCTCGTCAACCTCCGCACCCGCACGCACTCGGGCTCGGTCGCGCTCTCGGGGTTCGTGCAGTCGGTCGGCTACTTCATCGTGGCGATCGGCCCGCTCGCGGTCGGCCTCCTGCACGAGGCCTTCGACGGCTGGACGTGGCCGCTCCTGTTCCTGCTCGCGTCGATCATCCCCGCCGCGATCGCCGGCGTCGTCGCGGCGCGCCCGAGGTACTTCGAGGACGAGCGCGCCCGCTGAGGTGCCCGGCGCCTGCCGACGACCGGTGTCCGTGCGGGGCGTGCCCCGCGTGTCCGCGCGTGCGTGCGCCCGCCCGGACAGCCGTGCCCGTCGCGGTGCGTCGGCGCGCGGCATCCGCTCGCTCGCTGCTCATATGAGCAGGATCGCCCGCGAGTGTTGCCGATGAGCGACGGCCTGCCTACGCTGGAATGCGGCGAAGGGACAGGTGTGGACGAGATCGACGAACTCCTCTCGATCCGGGCTGCCGAGCTCTACTACGAGGAGAACAAGACCCAGGACGAGATCGGGCAGGCGCTGCGGCTGACCCGGTGGAAGGTCGGGCGCCTCCTCGCGCAGGCGAAGCAGCGCGGCTTCATCCGCATCGAGATCCTGCATCCGCGGGCGCGACGCCTCGCCATCGAGCGACGGCTGCGCGACGAGCGCGGGCTCGCCGACGCGATCGTCGTGTCGACCGCAGGCGTGCACTCGCCCGAGGAGCTGCAGGAGCGCACCGCGCAGGCGGCCGCCGACTACCTCACGGCGCTCCGGCCCGTGCCCCGCACGCTCGGCGTGAGCTGGGGCCGTACGCTCTTCGAGATCTCGCAGCACCTGCGCAACGGCTGGGCCACGGGCGTCAACGTCGTGCAGATCAACGGCGGCGTGAGCCTCAACCGCCGGGCCGGCACCGCCGCGGCCACCGCCGTGGGCATCGCGCAGAAGGGCGGCGGCAGCGCCACCCTGCTGCCGAGCCCCGCCATCCTCGAGCGCCTCGCGACGAAGGAGGCCATCGAGGCCGACCGCGTCGTCGCCGGCGTCATCGAGCTCGCCCGTTCGGCCGACGCCTACCTGTTCAGCGCGGGCGCCGCCGACCACAACTCCGTGCACGTCGAGAGCGGCTACCTCTCGGGCGCCGACGTCGACGTGCTCGTGCAGAAGGGGGCCGTCGGCGACGTCGTCGGCCGCTACATCGACTCCGACGGCAACATCGTCGACCCCGCGCTCGACGCCCGCACGGTCGGCCTCACGCTCGACGAGCTGCGCGACTCGCCGCTCGCGATCGCCGTGATCGCGGGCGAGGCCAAGCACGCCGTCGCCGACGCGGTCGTGCGCTCGGGGCTCTGCACGGTGCTCGTCACCGACGAGGCCACCGCCCTCCACCTCCTCGACGGCTGACGCGCACCCATCGGGCCCGCCCAGCACACCACACACGAAAGCCAGGTCACCACCATGTCAGGCACCTCCCTCGTCACCGCCCGGGAGCGGGCGCTCGCCGTGCTCGGCGGCGAACCCGACGACGCCACGCTCGGGCGCTACCTGCACGGCATCGCGGGCGTCGACGCCGTCGGCCTCGAGCAGCGCGCCGCGTCGCTCGCCACCCGCTCGATCAAGACGTCGTCCAAGCAGTGGGCGCTCGACAAGATCATCACGCTCATCGACCTCACGACCCTCGAGGGCGCCGACACCCCGGGCAAGGTGCGCTCACTCGTCGCCAAGGCGATGACCCCCGACCCGTCGGATGCCACGACGCCGCGCGTCGCCGCCGTGTGCGTGTACGGCGACATGGTGCCCGTCGCGATCGACGCGCTCGGCTCGGTGCACGGCGACCCCGACGAAGGACTCATCTCCGTCGCGGCGGTGGCCACGGCCTTCCCGAGCGGCCGGTCGTCGCTCGAGATCAAGCTCGCCGACACGGCCGAGGCCGTCGCCGCCGGCGCCGACGAGATCGACATGGTCATCGACCGCGGCGCGTTCCTCGCCGGCCGCTACGGCGAGGTGTTCGACCAGATCGCCGCCGTGAAGGAGGCGTGCCGCCGGCCCGACGGCACGGCCGCGAGCCTCAAGGTGATCCTCGAGACCGGCGAGCTGGTGACGTACGACAACGTGCGCCGCGCGTCGTGGCTCTCGATCCTCGCGGGCGGCGACTTCATCAAGACCTCCACGGGCAAGGTGCAGCCGGCGGCCACGCTCCCGGTCACGCTCCTCATGCTCGAGGTCGTGCGCGACTGGCACCTGCTGACCGGCCAGCGCATCGGCGTGAAGCCCGCGGGCGGCATCCGCGCCTCGAAGGACGCGATCCGCTACCTCGTGACCGTCGCCGAGACGGTCGGCGAGGAGTGGCTCGTGCCGCACCTGTTCCGCTTCGGCGCGTCGAGCCTCCTCAACGACGTGCTGCTGCAGCGCCAGAAGATGACCACCGGACACTACTCCGGCCCCGACTACGTGACGATCGACTGAGACGAGAGCACTTCCTCATGAGCTTCCTCGAATACGCACCCGCCCCCGAATCGCGGGCGATCCTCAACCTCCGCGACCGCTACGGCCTCTTCATCGACGGCGAGTTCGTCGACGGCCGCGGCACGCCCTTCCAGACCATCTCGCCCGCGACCGAGGAGCGCATCGCCGAGATCGCCAACGCGAACGAGGCGGATGTCGCCGATGCCGTCGCGGCCGCGCGCCGCGCCTACGACCGCACCTGGTCGCGCATGAGCGGCCGCGATCGCGGCAAGTACCTGTTCCGCATCGCGCGTCTCGTGCAGGAGCGCGCCCGCGAGCTCGCGGTCGCCGAGTCGCTCGACAACGGCAAGCCCATCAAGGAGTCGCGCGACGTCGACGTGCCCCTCGTGGCCGCGTGGTTCTTCTACTACGCCGGCTGGGCCGACAAGCTCGACCACGCGGGCCTCGGCGCGAACCCCCGCTCGCTCGGCGTCGCCGCGCAGGTCATCCCGTGGAACTTCCCGCTGCTCATGCTCGCGTGGAAGATCGCGCCCGCGCTCGCGGCCGGCAACACGGTGGTGCTGAAGCCGGCCGAGACGACGCCACTCACGGCGCTCATCTTCGCCGAGATCCTGCAGCAGGCCGACCTGCCGCCCGGCGTCGTGAACATCATCACGGGCGCGGGCGACACGGGCGCCGCGCTGGTGTCGGCCGAGGGCGTCGACAAGGTCGCGTTCACGGGTTCCACCGCCGTGGGCCGCGCGATCGCCAAGGAGATCGCGGGCACCGACAAGAAGGCCACGCTCGAGCTCGGCGGCAAGGCCGCGAACATCGTCTTCGACGACGCGCCCATCGACCAGGCGATCGAGGGCATCGTCAACGGCATCTTCTTCAACCAGGGCCACGTGTGCTGCGCCGGCTCGCGCCTGCTCGTGCAGGAGAACATCCACGACGAGGTCGTCGAGCGCCTGAAGCTGCGCCTGTCGACGCTGCGCCTGGGCGACCCGCTCGACAAGAACACCGACATCGGCGCGATCAACTCGAAGGAGCAGCTCGAGCGCATCCGCGAGCTGTCCGACATCGGCGTCGCCGAGGGCGCCGACCGGTGGAGCGCGCCCTGCGTGATCCCCGAGAACGGGTTCTGGTACGCGCCGACGATCTTCACGAACGTGCAGACGTCGAGCCGCATCGCGCGCGAGGAGATCTTCGGACCGGTGCTGTCGGTGCTCACGTTCCGCACGCCGGCCGAGGCGATCGCGAAGGCGAACAACACGCCCTACGGCCTGTCGGCGGGCATCTGGACCGACAAGGGCAGCCGCATCCTCGCGGTCGCCGACCAGCTGCGCGCGGGCGTGATCTGGGCGAACACGTTCAACCGGTTCGACCCCTCGAGCCCGTTCGGCGGCTACAAGGAGTCGGGCTACGGCCGCGAGGGCGGCCGTCACGGCCTCGCCGCGTATCTCTCGCCGGCCCCGATCGGCCAGTCCGCGCTGTCGCGTCCCGCGTCGCGTGCCGCGGTCGAGTCGGCGGATGCCGCGGCGGCGCCGAAGTCCCGTCGGGCCGTCCGCTCGTCCACCCGAACCGCCAAGACCGCGACGAAGGGATCGAAGCGATGAGCCGCCTCGCCGTGCCGAAGACGTACAAGCTCTACATCAACGGCGCCTTCCCGCGCAGCGAGTCCGGCCGCACCTACGAGATCATGCGGGCCGACGGCGGGTTCCTCGCCAACGTGGCGAAGGCGTCCCGCAAGGACGCCCGCGACGCGATCGTCGCGGCGCGCGGCGCCGTCGGCGGCTGGGGCGGCGCGACCGCCTACAACCGCGGCCAGGTGCTCTACCGCATCGCCGAGTTGCTCGAGGGGCGTCGCGCGCAGTTCGTCGCCGAGATCGAGGAGGCCGAGGGCGTGTCCCGTGCGGTCGCCTCGGCGCAGGTCGACGAGTCGATCGACCGGTGGGTCTGGTACGCCGGATGGGCCGACAAGTTCGCCCAGGTCGCCGGCAACGCCAACCCGGTCGCCGGTCCGTACTTCAACATCTCGGTGCCCGAGCCCACGGGCGTGGTCGCGATCGTCGCGCCGCAGGACTCGTCGCTCCTCGGCTTCGTGTCGGCCGTCGCGCCGGCGCTCGTCGCGGGCAACTCGGTCGTGGTCGTCGCGAGCGAGCGGTACCCGCTGTCGGCGATCAGCCTGGCCGAGGTCCTCGCCACGAGCGACGTGCCGAAGGGCGTCGTCAACGTGCTCACCGGCTCGACCGCCGAGATCGCGCCGTGGCTCGCGAGCCACAGCGACGTGAACGCGCTCGACCTCGTGGGCGCGGGCGACCTCGACTGGCTCTCGCTCGAGGTCGCGGCCGCCGACACGCTGAAGCGCGTGCTGCGGCCCGAGTCGGGCCCCGATGCCGCGGCGCCCGCGCTCGGCCGGATCAGCGCGTTCACCGAGACGAAGACGGTCTGGCACACGAAGAGCCTGCGCTAGCGATGTCAGGACGCAACGGCGCGTCCGACGAGCGGGGCCGCCTGGTGGCGGACCCGTTCGACTGGCGCGTCACCAAGCAGGGCGGCGTGCTCGTCTCACGGGGCGGGCGCGTCGTCATGACGGTGGGCGGCGGCGACGCCGCCCGGCTCGTCGTCGCGCTGCAACGTGCGGACGATTCACAGGCGCAGCACCTCCTGGCCCGGGCGAGCGGGAACTATCGTCGAGGGAACGAACGGTCCTGACGCCGCGCGTCCGTCGGCGGGATCCGTGACGGGGGTGACGCATGCGAATGCTCGTGACCGGGGCGACCGGCTACATCGGCGGTCGACTGGTGCCTCGACTGATCGGGGCGGGCCACGACGTGCGCGTCCTCGTGCGGCAGCCCGAGCGGCTGCGCGACGTGCCGTGGGCGGCATCCGTCGACGTCGTCGCCGGCGACCTCGGCGACCGCGCCGCCGTCGATCGCGCGATGGACGGCATCGAGGTCGTCTACTACCTCGTGCACTCGATGGGCGGACGGGGCGACTTCGAGTCGATCGAGCTCGAGATCGCGCGGAACGTGGCGGCCTCCGCCCGCGAGCACGGCGTGGGCCGGATCGTGTACCTCGGTGGACTGCATCCCGAGGGCGTGCGCCTCTCGCGGCACCTGCGCTCCCGTGCCGAGGTGGGCGAGGTGCTGCTCGGCTCCGGCGTCCCGACGGTGGTGCTGCAGGCGGGCGTCATCATCGGATCGGGGTCGACGTCGTTCGAGATGATCCGGCACCTCACGGAGGTGCTGCCGTACATGCCCGCGCCGCGGTGGGTGCGCAGCCGCATCCAGCCGATCGCCGTGCGCGACGTGCTGCACTACCTCATCCGGGCGGCGGACGTGCCGGCCGACGTGAACCGGGCGTTCGACATCGGCGGTCCCGACGTGTACCGCTACGGCCAGCTCATGAACGGCTACGCGGTCGAGGCCGGGCTCCCGCAGCGGCCGATCGCGGCGCTGCCGGTGCTCACGCCGTGGCTGGCGGGGCAATGGGTGAACCTCGTGACGCCGATCCCACGGCGGCTCGCCGTGCCGATCATCGAGTCGCTGCAGTTCGACTGCGTGATGCGCGACCACGACATCGACGCGGTCATCCCGCCGCCCGCCGAGGGGCTGCTGCCGTACCGCACCGCGGTGCGGCTCGCGCTCGAGCGCGAGCGGGCGGGCGAGGTCGAGACGAGCTGGCGCAACGCGCAGGTGCTCGGGGCGCCGAGCGACCCGTTGCCGAGCGACCCCGAGTGGGCCGGCCACACGGTGTACGTCGACGAGCGCGAGCAGCGCTCGACGGCGCCGGCCGACGACGTCTGGCGCGTCATCGAGGGGGTGGGCGGCGAGAACGGCTGGTACTCGTTCCCGCTGCTGTGGGCGATCCGGGGATGGATCGACAAGCTGTCCGGCGGCGTCGGCCTGCAGCGCGGCCGCCGCGACGCCGACGAGCTGCACGTGGGCGACGCGGTGGACTTCTGGCGTGTGGAGGCGATCGACCGGGGGAGGTCGCTGCGGCTGCGCGCCGAGATGCGCGTGCCCGGGCGGGCCTGGCTCGAGCTCGCGACGAGCGACGTCGACGGGGGATCCGACTACCGGCAGCGCGCGGTGTTCTTCCCGAAGGGACTCTCGGGGCGCCTGTACTGGTGGGCGATCGTGCCGTTCCACGACGTGATCTTCTCCGGCATGGCGAACCGCATCACGGCCGAGGCGGAGGCGAGCGCGCGGGCCCGTGAACGGGGGAGGTAACGAAACGGTAACGATGCTGCTAGGGTGACGGGCACCGTTCGCGCAACGACGCTCGAACGGTGGAAAGGCCCGACGCCCGTGACCCGAACCCTCCGCCGCGCCGTGCGCATCGCGTGCGCGCTCGTCGGCACCCTCGCGACCGCCGCCCTGCTGATCGTCGCCGCGACGCCCACCACCGCCTCCGCCGTCGATGTGTTCGGGGCGCTCCGGCTCCCCGGCGAGGCCGCGTTCATCGTCGGCCATCGCGGCGACCGCGCCGAGGCGCCCGAGAACACCATGCCGTCGCTCGAGCTCGCGATGGACGACCTCGCGTTCGTCGAGACCGACGTGCAGCTCAGCCGCGACGGCGTGCCGGTGCTGTTCCACGACACCACGCTCGAGCGCATCACGGGGGATCAGCGCACCGTCGGGGACCTCGACCTCGCCGAGCTCGAGCGCCTGGACGTCGGCGCGTGGTACGGACGGGAGCACGCGGGAGAGCGGATGCCCACGCTCGACCGGTTCCTCGCCGCGCTCGCCGAGCGCGAGACCGCACGCGCCCTCGTCGAGCTGAAGGCCGACTGGCGGCCCGACCAGGTGCGCCAGGTGGTCGACCTCATCGAGCGGCACCAGCTGCGTGGGCGGGTCGTGCTGCAGAGCTTCAGCCTCGAGACGCTGTTCGCCGTGCAGCAGGTGTCGCCGACGACGCCGCGCATCATGCTCATCCGCGAGCTGCCCGCGAACCCGGTGCCGCTCGCCGAGCGGCTCGGCATCATCGGGTTCGGCACCACCGCGGCATCCGTCACCGCCGTGCCCGGCGCGCTCGACGCGGCCCACGCGGCCGGCGTCGCGGTGCTCTGCTACACGCTGAACACGCACGAGCGGTGGGAGGAGGTGAGCGCGCTCGGCGTCGACGGCATCATCACCGACCAGCCGAGCGAGCTCGACCAGTGGCTCGCGGTGACCGCGCCCGGGACCTGATCCGAGCGTCGCCGGCGAGGTTCAGGCCACGTCGAGTCCGAGGCGCTCGGCGGCGGCTCGGAACTCGTCGTGCATGCGGTCGGAGAACAGCACGAATCGCACGAGGGCGGGCGCGGCATCCGCGGCCGCCGTCGTCTCGAGGGCGACCAGCGCGGCGTCGTCGGCCGGCCAGCCGTAGATGCCGGCCGAGATGGCGGGGAAGGCGACGGATGCCGCGCCGAGCTCATGCGCGACGCGCGCCGAGTTGCGGTACGCCGACGCGAGCAGCCGGCGCCGAGTCTCGGCCTCGGGACCCGGTCCGGGCCAGACCGGACCGACCGCGTGCACGACCCAGCGGGCGGCGAGCCGGCCGGCGCCCGTGGCCACGGCGTCGCCCGTGGGAAGCCCGTCGGGGAGCACGGTCGCGCGCAGGGCGCGGCACTCCGCGAGGATCTCGGGCCCGCCCGCGCGGTGGATCGCGCCGTCGACGCCGCCGCCGCCGAGCAGGCCCGAGTTGGCGGCGTTCACGATCGCGTCGACGCGCTCCGCGGTGATGTCTCCCATGACGAGCTCGATGCGCGGCATGTGCGGCTCCTTCCTCGTGGTGCGGTTGCGGGTTCCCGGTCGCGACCCCGGTCAGGCCGGGGAGCGCTCCGACGCCAGGACGCGGGCGACCGTGCGGACGTCGTCGGGTCCGGTGCGGCAGCAGCCGCCGATGAGGGCGGCGCCCGCCTCGCGCCACTCGCGCACGAGGGCTTCGGGGAACGCGCCCGTGCCGTGCCAGGTGCGCGACGCGGCATCCCATCGCTCGCCGCTGTTCGGGTAGACGACCATGGGCTTCGGCGTCGCCGCTCGCGCCGCGACGATCGCGTCGGTCACCTCGCCGGGTTGGCAGCAGTTGACGCCCACGGCCAGCACGTCGTCGCTCGCGGCCGCGAGGGCAAGGGCCTCGGCGATCGGCTCGCCGCTGCGCATCCGCCCGCCGGCCGGCGTGACCGACACCCACGCGGGCACGCCGACGCCGTCGAGCTCGGCGACGATGGCCTCCACCTCGGCGAGCGTCGCCACGGTCTCGATGGCGAGCAGGTCGGGCGCCGCGTCGGCGAGCACGCGCAGCCGGTCGTGGTGCCAGGCGCGGAGCTCCGCCACGCCGAGCCCGAGGTCGCGGTACTCCGAGCCGTCGCCGAGCGTCGCGCCGTAGGGGCCGACGGATGCCGCGACGAAGCCGTGTCCCGCCTCGTCGCATGCGCGGCGGGCCAGCTCGACGCTGCGGGCGAGCATCGCGTCCGTGGTCGCTCGATCGAGGCGCGCCCGCGCGAACCCGTCGTGGGACACCTGGTACGAGGCCGAGATCACGACGTCGGCCCCGGCGGCGAGGTACTCGCGGTGCACATCGAGCACGAGCTCTGGGCGCTCGGCGAGCACGGCGGCGCTCCAGAGGGCGGACGACACGTCGGCGCCGCGCTCGTCGAGGCGCGTTCCGAGGCCGCCGTCGAGCACGAGCGGCCCGTCGGCGAGGGCCTCGGCCGGCGTTCGACGCGGCATCCGCTCGACTACCCCCGGTTGTTCGACAGCTCGAAGATGCGCAGCAGCTCGGCGACCGCGGCGTCGCGCTGCTCGCCGCCCGCCTCGTACATCTCGCTGACGTGCGTTCGGAGGTGGTTCTCGACGAGGAGCTTGTTCAGGGAGCCGAGCGACTTCTGGACGGCCAGCGACAGCGTGATGATGTCGACGCAGTAGTCCTCGTTCTCGATCATCTTCTCGATGCCGCGCAGCTGGCCCTCGATGATCTTGGTGCGGTGCAGGGCGCGCTTCTTGATGTCATCGATCACCCGAACAGGATACCTCGTTTGCGCCATATACCCCCACTGGGTATCGTGGGGGTTCGGATTCCACGACGGATGCGACGACGGAGGATGCGGATGACCCCCCAGCACGACGAGCTCACGGTCGACCTCGACATCGAGGGCATGACCTGCGCGAGCTGCGTGTCGCGCGTGGAGCGGCGCCTCGAGCGCATCGACGGCGTGCACGCGCAGGTGAACCTCGCGACCGAGCGCGCCCGGGTGCGCTATGCGCCCGGCGTGGAGGTGGCGGAGCTCGTCGAGGCCGTGCGGTCGGCCGGGTACGCCGCGTCGGTGAGCACGCGCGGGGCGGGGGAGTCGGCGACGGCGGTCCCGTCCGCGACCGTTGCACCGGTCGCACCGGTCGCGTCCCGGACACCGGTGCCCGTGACGATCACCGCGCGTCCCCTCGACCTGACGGCGCGGACGCCCGTGCCCGTGACGATCTCGGCGCGGCCGGTCGATCCCGCGCCGGATCAGGCCCCCGCACCTGACCCGCTCGTCGTCCCCGCCCACCTCCCCGAGCCCGCGCCGCGGCGCGACCCGCTCCGCCTCCGGCTCATCGTCTCCACGGTGCTCACCGTGCCGGTGATCGTGCTCGCGATGGCGCCCGCGCTGCAGTTCCCGGGGTGGCAGTGGGTGTCGCTCGTGCTGGCGACGCCGGTCGTGCTGTGGGGCGGCTGGCCGTTCCACCACGCCGCCGCCGTGAACCTGCGCCACGGCGGCCTCACGATGGACACGCTCGTCTCGCTGGGCACGCTGACCGCCTTCGCCTGGTCGGCGTGGGCGCTGTGGTTCGGCCACGCCGGTGAGATCGGCATGATCCACGGCTGGTCGTTCGGGGTGCGCGGAACGCCGGGCGGCGACGTCTACTTCGAGGTCGCCGCCGGCGTCGTCACGGTGCTGCTCCTCGGGCGCGTGATCGAGGCGCGGTCGAAGCGGCGGGCCGGGGCGTCCCTGCGGACGCTCCTCGACCTCGCGCCGCGCGAGGTCACGCTCGTCGACGACGCAGGGCGCGAGACGCGCGCCGCGGCCGGCGCGCTGCGGGCCGGAGGGCGCTTCGCAGTACGGCCCGGCGAGCGCATCGCCGCCGACGGCGTCGTCGTCGAGGGCGAGGCCGGCGTCGACCAGAGCATGCTCACGGGCGAGCCCGCGCCCGTCGACGTGGTGCCGGGATCGCCCGTGACCGCGGCGACCATCGTGCACGGCGGCCGGCTCGTGGTGCGCGCGACGCGCGTGGGGGCCGACACGCGCCTCGCGCAGATCGCGCGCCTCGTCGAGGACGCCCAGCTCGGGGCGACCAGGGCGCAGCGACTCGCCGACCGGGTCGCCGCCGTGTTCGTGCCCATCGTCATCGCCATCGCGCTCGGCACCGCCGCCGTCTGGTTGCTGACCGGGAGTCCGCTCGAGCAGGCCGTGACCGCCGCCGTCGCGGTGCTCGTCATCGCATGTCCCTGCGCCCTCGGCCTCGCGACGCCCGTCGCGGTGCTCGTCGGCACGGGCCGCGGCGCGGAGCGCGGCATCCTCATCACCGGCCCAGAGGTGCTCGACCGCACGGCCGACGTCGACACGATCCTGCTCGACAAGACCGGCACGCTCACCACCGGCCGCATGCGCCTGCTCCGGGTCACGCCTGCGAACGGTGCCGACGGGCACGCGGGCGTCGACCGCGAGGCCGCCGAGGCCCGGGCGCTCGGCGTCGCGGCGGCGCTGGAGCGCGGGTCGGAGCATCCGATCGCCCGCGCCGTCGTCGTCGGGGCGGAGACCGCCGGTGCGCGGCACGTCGACGTCACGGGCTTCCGGGCGCACAGCGGCCTCGGGGTGACCGGCCGAGTGGACGGGTTCGACGCGGCCGCGGGCCGTCCCGCGTTCCTCGCGGACCTCGGCCACCGCCTGCCCGACGACCTCGCCGCGGTCGCCACGGCATCCGACGCCTCGCTCGTCGCGGTCGGCTGGGACGGCGAGGTCCGTGCGCTCCTCGAGGTCGGCGACGACGTGCGCGACGGCGCCCGCGACGCCGTGGCGCGACTGCGCGCCCAGGGGCTCCGGCCGGCGATCGCGACCGGCGACGGGCCGCGCGCCGCCGAGCGCGTCGCACGTGCGGTCGGCATCGACCAGGTGCACGCGGCGCTCGCGCCCGAGGAGAAGCTCGCCCTCGTTCGGCGGCTGCAGGGCGAGGGGCGCTCCGTCGCCATGGCGGGTGACGGCGTGAACGACGCGGCGGCGCTCGCCGCGGCCGACCTCGGCATCGCGATGGGCGGCGGCACGGATGCCGCGGCGTCCGCGAGCGACCTGGCGCTGCTGCGCGACGACCCGGGCGGCATCCCCGACGCGATCGACCTCGCGCGGGCGACCCGGTCGACCATCCGCGGGAACCTGTTCTGGGCGTTCGCGTACAACGTGGCGGCGATCCCGCTCGCCGCGGCCGGATTCCTCAACCCGATGATCGCGGGCGCGGCGATGGCGTTCTCGAGCGTGTTCGTGGTGCTCAACAGCCTGCGGCTCCGCTCCGCCTGAGCGGCCCCCGATCCGGGGGAGGGCCGATCGTGCTGAGCGGGCCCGCGGAGCGCTACCGTTGGCACATGCTCCGACCCCTCGCCAGGGCCGCCGCCGCGGCCGTCGTCGCCGCCGTGCTCGTGGCGTCTCCCGCGCTCGCGGCGACGGGCGCGACGCGCTCGGCACCGGGCGGCGCGTCGGAGACGGCACCGACCGTGCAGACGGCCCACGCGGCATCCGCCCCCGTGACCGCGGTGCCCGCCGGCGTCGACGATTTCACGTTCGCCTCGTTCGACGCGGTGTTCGAGCTGAGCCGCGATGCGGCGAAGCGCTCGGTGCTGGACACGACCGAGACGCTCGTCGCGGTGTTCCCCGAGTTCGACCAGAACCGCGGCATCCGGCGGGCGATCCCGCTCGACTACGACGGGCACCCGACCGACATCCGGGTCGAGTCGGTGACCGACGGGGACGGCACGCCGCGTTCGTACGAGGTCGAGGAGGACGAGAACGGCGAGTTCCTCCTCGTCACCATCGCGGCCGACGACTACGTGCACGGCGAGCAGACCTATGTCATCCGCTACCACCAGCAGAACGTCACGCTCCAGCCCGACGACGCCCCGATCGACGAGTTCTACTGGGACGTCAACGGCACGGGGTGGGCGCAGCCCTTCGGCCGGGTGCGCGCCGAGGTGCGGATGTCGCCCGACGTGGCGGCCGGGCTCAACGGCGACACCGCGTGCTATCGCGGCTGGCAGGGATCGGGCACCCTGTGCGAGTCGCTCACGACCACCGAGGCCGACCCGCCCGCCGTGATCGCGGAGGCGGCATCCCTGGGGCCGTACGAGAACCTCACGGTCGCGATCGGCTTCGAGCAGGGCACGTTCGCGCCCCGCGACAACTCGTTCGGGGCCTCGCCCGCGGCGATCGCGGGCGCCGTCGCGGCGGGCCTCACGGGGCTCGCGCTCCTGGCGGCCATCGTGCTGCGCGCCACGCGCTGGCGCAACCATCCCGGACGCGGCACGATCATCGCGCAGTACGAGCCGCCCGAGGGCGTGAGCGCGATGGTCGCGGCCGACCTCGTCGGCCACCCCGAGAAGGGCGTCACCGCCACGATCCTCGAGCGCGCCGTCGACGGCGAGCTGCGCGTCGTCGAGACCGGGCGCAAGAAGTACGCCGTCGAATTCGTCGGCGGCGAGCCCGGCGACGCGCATGCGCGGTCGGTCGTCTCCGCGCTGTTCCGCGGCAACCCGGTCCCGGGCGCGAGCCGGCAGCTCACGTCGAGCGACACCGCGCTCGGGCGGCGTCTGCTGTCGATCCGCCAGTCCGTGACGAAGGGCGTCGTGCGCTCCGGCCTGCGGCGCAAGCCCGATCCCGGACTGCGCGTGCTCCTCGCCATCGGCGCCATCTCTGCCGCCACGCTCAGCGTCGTGCTCGGCATCTTCGCGATCGACGACCGCCGCGGCGGTGCATGGCCTGCGATCCTCTTCATCGTGGCGATCGTGGCCGCGCTCGCGACCGTCGTGCTCGTGGGCAACGTGCGGCCGCTCACCGAGCGCGGTCGCGAGTTCCGCGACCACCTCGAGGGCCTGCGGCTCTACATCCGCCTCGCCGAGGCCGACCGGCTGCGCGTGCTGCAGAGCCCGAGCGGCGCGCTGCGGGTGGATCGGCCATCCGCGGCATCGCTGGCCGCAGCGTCGACGACGGGGGCGACGGATGCCGCGACGACGACCGCGACCGCCACGAGTGCCGCCGCGCTCGACCCCGCCGTGGTGCTGAAGCTCAACGAGCGGCTGCTGCCGTACGCCGTGCTCTTCGGACTCGAGCGCGAGTGGAGTCGCGTGCTCGCCGACCTCTACGAGGCGCGCGGCGAGGAGCCGACCTGGTACTCGGGTCGCAGCGGCTTCGACGCCGGCTCGTTCGGCGTGGCGGTGTCGTCGTTCTCGACGGCGTCGAGCACGTCGTGGTCGGGCTCGAGCTCGAGCTCGTCGTCGAGCGGCTCGTCGGGCGGCGGCTCGTCGGGCGGCGGTGGTGGCGGCGGCGGAGGCGGCGGCGTCTGACCCCAGGCGGCGGACCGGGGTCAGCCCTCGTCGTCGGCCGAGCGCTCGTCGCGCAGGTCGACGTGCCGCTCGGCGTCGATGCCCGGCACCTCGTCGTCGAGGCTGTCGTCGAGCGCGCGATGGTCGTCGTCGGGGGCGAGCTCGTCCTCGACGAACTCGGTGTCCTGCGCGACGGTGAATTCGTCGTCGTCGGGCGACGCGGCGCCCGACCCAGCGAGAGCGTCCATGGTCGAAGCATAGGCCGACTCCGGCGCACCCGCACCGGGTGATCCGGCCCGCTGGGAGCCTCCCCGGCGGCGTCACGTCGCGCCGCCCGCATTCCTGCGGCTAGAATGGCATGGCGCCCGACGAATCCGTTCTTCGGCCGACCGCGTGAGCCCGGCTCGCGCGCTGCTCGGTTCGGGATTCGGCGTACCGCATGCGGCATCCGAGACGTCACGAGCGTCTCGACCACCGCATCGGTGTCGAGGGAGCGACCAGCACGGTCGCGCCCGGGGGGCGACCTGACAACGGGAGACCGGCCGGAAACGGGAGGACCATGGCCCAGACGAGGCAGCGCCAGCGCACGCGTTCGCGTGACGACGACGCCCCCATCATCCCGATCCTCGCCCGCAAGGTGCGCGAGGTCGAGACGAAGGCGCAGAAGGGAAAGCTCGGCCCGACCAACCGCACGAAGTTCCAGGTGATCGCGCTGCTCATGCGCGAGGAGCGCGCGCGGGTGAAGGCCGACCCCGACGTCGCCGATGCGGCCCGCGCCGAGCTCCTGAAGCGGCTCGACGGCATCGCGCAGATCCTCGCGAAGACGGCCGCCCGCGACACGAGCCTCATCGCGCTGCTCGAGCCCGACGCGTCGATCTCCACGGTCGCGCAGCGGTTCCGCCGCGACTGGCTGCTCGAGTCCGGCGCCGACCTCAGCCCCGACGAGCTCATCATCACGCGCGAGTCCGCTCCGGCGCCCGAGCTCGCCGAGAACCAGGTCATCCCGGCCTCGGTGCGCTCGCGCCAGCTCGCGAACCCGTTCCTCGCGCCCGACTTCTCCCGGCCGACCGCTCCCGTGGTGCCCGTGCGCCGCCTCGCGAACTGGGAGCTCCTCGGGCCCCTGTTCAAGTCGTTCGAGATCGGCTCCGGCGGCCAGGCCGCCAGCATGGACCTGCCCGAGGCACCGAAGGTCGACCGGCTCTCGCCGCGCGGCCTCGAACTCATGAAGCACCAGATCCGCTTCATCGAGGCCGCACGCGAGGGCCATCGCACGTTCCTGCTCGCCGACGAGCCGGGCCTCGGCAAGACCGCGCAGTCCGTGCTCGCGGCATCCGTCGCCGACGCCTACCCGCTGCTCGCGGTCGTGCCGAACGTCGTGAAGATGAACTGGGCGCGCGAGGTCGAGCGCTGGACGCCGCACCGCCGCGCGACCGTCATCCACGGCGACGGCGACTCGCTCGACGCATTCGCCGACGTGGTCGTCGTCAACTACGACGTGCTCGACCGGCACATGGCGTGGCTGTCCACCCTGGGCTTCAAGGGCATGGTCGTCGACGAGGCGCACTTCATCAAGAACCTCTCGTCGCAGCGCTCCCGCAACGTGCTCGCGCTCGCCGACCGCATCCGGCGCACCACGCCGGGCGGCGACCCGCTGCTGCTCGCGCTCACGGGCACGCCGCTCATCAACGACGTCGACGACTTCCGCGCGATCTGGCAGTTCCTCGGCTGGATCCAGGGCGACAAGCCGTCGCCCGCCCTGCTCGGGCGTCTCGAGGAGGCCGGGCTCACGCCCGCCGACCACGGCTTCTACGCCGAGGCCCGGCGCACGGTGATCGACCTCGGCATCGTCCGTCGCCGCAAGGTCGACGTGGCCGCCGACCTGCCCGACAAGCGCATCGCCGACCTGCCGGTCGAGCTCGACGACGAGCTGGGCCGTTCCGTGCGCGCCGCCGAGCGCGAGCTCGGCAACCGCCTCGTCGGCCGGTTCCGTGCGCTCGTCGAGTCGCGCAACCTGCGCGTCGGCGACCTCGACGAGGACGAGCGCGACCAGTTCATCCGCGCCATCGCACGCGCAGAGCTCGAGGAGTCGAAGTCCGCCAAGTCGGGCGAGAACGTCTTCACGATGGTGCGCCGCATCGGCCAGGCGAAGGCAGGCCTCGCGGCCGACTACGCGGCGCAGCTCGCGCGCTCGGTGGGCAAGGTCGTGTTCTTCGCCAAGCACATCGACGTCATGGACCAGGCGGAGGCGGCCCTCGCGGCCCGCGAGCTCCGCACCGTGTCGCTGCGCGGCGACCAGACCGCCCTGCAACGCCAGGCCGCCATCGACGCGTTCAACAAGGACCCCGACGTGGCCGTCGCCGTCTGCTCGCTCACCGCGGCGGGCGTCGGCGTCAACCTGCAGGCCGCGTCGAACGTCGTGCTCGCCGAGCTCAGCTGGACCGCGGCCGAGCAGACGCAGGCCATCGACCGCGTGCACCGCATCGGACAGGACGAGCCCGTCACCGCCTGGCGCATCATCGCCGCGCACACGATCGACGCCCGCATCGCCGAGCTCATCGACTCGAAGCAGGGCCTCGCTGCCCGTGCGCTCGACGGCAGCGACGTGGAGCCCGGCTCGGCGGACTCGGTGCAGCTCGACGCGCTCCAGCACCTGCTGCGGGCCGCCCTCGACGGCGCCCTGTAGCGTCCCCGATCGGCCCGGATCGGGCCGCGCGGAGCCGACGCTATAGACTGCCGCAGTCGATACGCCCCGACGTCGTGGCATCCGGCACCCGCCATGTCGAACGAGTACCTGGGAGTCCCGCACACATGAAGATCGGTCTGCTCACGAGTGGGGGCGACTGCCCCGGCCTGAACGCGGTCATCCGCGGCGCCGTGCTGAAGGGCGTCATCTCCCACGACACCGAGTTCGTCGGGTTCCGCAACGGCTGGCGCGGCGTCGTCGAGCGCGACATCATGCCCATCACGCGCCACGACGTGCGCGGCCTCGCGAAGACGGGCGGCACGATCCTCGGCTCGAGCCGCACCAACCCGTTCGAAGGCGAGGGCGGCGGCCCCGAGAACATCCAGCGGATGCTCGACGAGGAGGGCATCGACGCGATCATCGCGATCGGCGGCGAGGGCACGCTCACGGCCGCGCGCCGCCTGCACGACGAGGGCGGCATCAAGGTGCTCGGCGTGCCGAAGACCATCGACAACGACCTCGCTGCGACCGACTACTCGTTCGGCTTCGACACTGCCGTGCAGATCGCCACCGAGGCCATCGACCGCCTGCGCACCACCGCCGACTCGCACGGCCGCTGCATGGTGCTCGAGGTCATGGGCCGCCACGTCGGCTGGATCGCGCTGCACTCGGGCATGGCGGGCGGCGCGCACGCCATCCTCATCCCCGAGCAGCCGCAGACGATCGAGCAGATCTGCGAGTGGGTCGAGTCGGTGCGCGACCGCGGCCGTGCGCCGCTCGTCGTCGTCGCCGAGGGCTTCACGCTGCCCGGCATGACCGAGGCGCACTCGCACAAGGGCCTCGACGCGTTCAACCGGCCGCGCCTCGGCGGCATCGGCGAGCTGCTCGCGCCGCTCATCGAGGAGCGCACGGGCATCGAGTCCCGCTCGACCGTGCTCGGCCACATCCAGCGCGGCGGCGAGCCCACCGCCTACGACCGCGTGCTCGCCACGCGCCTCGGCATGGCCGCCATCGAGGCGGCCTACGCGCACGCGTGGGGCTCGATGGTGACGCTGCGCGGCACCGACATCAAGACCGTGTCGATCGCCGAGGCGACCGGCAGCCTCAACCGCGTCCCGCAGGACCGGTACGACGAGGCGAAGATCCTCTTCGGCTGACCCTTCGACGAGCTCAGGGACCACGGATGCCGCTGCCCCAGGTCTGCGTCTGCTACCTCCTGCGCGAGCAGGGCGGCGTCGTGCAGGTGCTCCTCGGGCGCAAGAAGCACGGACTCGGGCAGGGCTACTTCGTCGGCCTCGGGGGCAAGCTCGAGCCGGGGGAGTCGGCCGTCGACGCGGCCGTGCGCGAGGTGTTCGAGGAGTCGGGGGTCGTGGTCGCGGCATCCGACCTCGAACCGCGCGGCCTGCTGACCTACCACTTCCCGCATCGCGAGGCGTGGAGCCAGGAGTCGAGCGTCTTCGTGTGCCGTACGTGGACGGGCGACCCGTCGGAATCCGACGAGCTGGACCCCGAGTGGATCGCCCTCGATGACGTGCCCTTCGACGAGATGTGGGACGACGCCCGTCGCTGGCTGCCCGAGGTGCTCGCGGGAGGCCGCGTGCGGCGCACCTTCGTGTTCGGTGAGGATCTCGCGACCGTGGTGGCTGAGCCGGAGTCGGTCGCGTAGTATCGTCGGGGCACGGCGCTCGCCGGATCCGCAACCAACGTCCCCTGAACATTCGGTGAAACGCACCACCGAGACAGAGAAAGACGCCGGTGGAAACCCTCCTCATCGTCGTGCTGGTCATCGCACTGGCGCTCTTCTTCGACTTCACGAACGGCTTCCACGACACCGCCAACGCGATGGCGACGCCGATCGCCACGGGCGCGCTCCGCCCGAAGGTCGCCGTCACGATCGCCGCCATCCTCAACCTCGTGGGCGCGTTCCTGTCCACCGAGGTGGCCAGGACCATCTCGGGCGGCATCATCAAGGAGGGCGACGGCGGCGTGCTCATCACGCCCGAGCTGATCTTCGCCGGCCTCATCGGCGCCATCGTGTGGAACATGGTCACCTGGCTGCTCGGGCTCCCGTCGTCCTCGAGCCACGCCCTCTTCGGCGGCCTCATCGGCTCGGCCCTCGTCGGCTTCGGCGTGCAGGCGATCGACTTCAGCGTCGTGCTCTCGAAGATCGTGCTGCCGGCCGTACTCGCGCCGCTCACTGCGGGCGTCGTCGCCTACACCGCAACGAAGCTCGCCTACTCGATCACCCGCCGGTACGACGGCAAGCCCGACGGCCGTGACGGCTTCCGGCACGGGCAGATCTTCTCGAGCTCGCTCGTCGCGCTCGCCCACGGCACCAACGACGCGCAGAAGACCATGGGCGTCATCACGCTCACGCTCATCTCGGTCGGCCTCCAGCCCGCGGGCAGCGGCCCCGAGTTCTGGGTCATCGTGGTCTGCGCGATCGCCATCGCGCTCGGCACGTACATGGGCGGATGGCGCATCATCAAGACGCTCGGCACGGGGCTCACCGACGTCAAGCCCGCGCAGGGCTTCGCCGCCGAGACCTCGACGGCGGCCACGATCCTCGCCTCGACGCACCTCGGCTTCGCCCTCTCGACCACGCAGGTCGCGTCGGGCTCGGTCGTCGGTTCCGGCCTCGGCCGTCGCGGGTCGAAGGTGCGCTGGCGCACCGCGGGCCGCATCGGCGTGGGCTGGCTCCTGACGCTCCCGGCCGCCGGCGCGGTCGGGGCGCTCGCCGCCCTCGTCGCCCAGCTCGGCGTCGTGGGCATCATCATCGACACCATCGCCGGTGTGGTGGTCATCGCGACCATCTTCCTGTGGTCGCGGCGCAGCGAGGTCTCGTCGCAGAACGTGGTCAGCGAGGTCGCCGACTCGGGCAGCGCGGTGAAGATCAAGCGCAACCCCAAGCCGAAGAAGCAGGTGACCCGATGATCGACTGGGCCGCGTTCGTCGTCGTCTTCATCGCGGCGTTCCTCGGCGCGACGGTGATCGTGAGCACCTACGCGCTCGGGATCCGGCTGCTGACGATCTCGGGCCGCACGCCGATCGTGACGCCGGCGGAGTTCACCGACGCGATCACCGTCATCACCCCGGCCGAGGCGAAGGCGGCGGCCAAGAAGGCGGCGAAGGCCGCGAAGAAGAGCCCGCTCACCGACGGGCAGAAGCGCGCGGCCTACGTCGGCGCGTGGACCTGCTTCGTGCTCAGCGCGCTCTCGGTGATCGTGGGCATCTTCCTCATCGTGCCGGCGCTCCACCGGTTCATCGGCATCGCCTGACCCCGACGGCAGCGACCCCACGTCCGGTTCGGGGGATATCCCCATACTGCGGCGTGCGCGGCATCCGTAGCGTGGAAGCACACCCACGAACAGGAGATCACCACCATGACCACCGCAGCTCCCACCTCGTCGCAGCAGGCGCCGTTCGGCGAGCCGAACCCCTACGCGACCCCCGCCGCATCCGTGGCCGAGTCGCGCGGATTCAGCATCGCGAGCCTCGTGCTCGGCCTCGTGTCGATCGTCGCGAGCTCCACGTTCTTCGTGCCGATCATCGGCCTCGTGCTCGGCATCATGGCGCTCAGCCGCGAGCCGAACACGCGCACCATGGCCATCTGGGGCATCGTCCTCAACGCGGTCATGCTGGCCGGCACCGTGCTCTTCGCGTTCGGCGCCGCGCTCGTCGGACTCGCGTTCCTGCCGTTCGCGTTCCTCTGATCGGCAGCCCGGCGCGCGTCGGGCAGAACGGGCCGCCCCCTGGCTTCGGGGGCGGCTCGTTCGCGTGTCCGGCGTGTGCCCGCCGCGTGCCGAGCGGATCCCGCGCCGCCTCGCGTCAGGCGTAGAACCCGCGCAGCAGCGCCTCGGTGCCCTCGAGGTGCTCGGCCATCGCGGCCGCGGCATCGTCGGGGCTGCCGCGCAGGATCGCGTCGACGATCGCGCGGTGCTGCTCGTCGGAGTGCGCGATGTTCGGCGCGAGCAGCGGGATCCCGTCGAGGAGCTCGTTGACGCGCATGCGCACGTCGGCGAGCAGCGGGATGACGCTCGGCGCGCCGAGCACCTCGGCGATGAGCAGGTGCAGGCGGGAGTCCGCCATGCGGTACTGGTCGCCGCGGGCCGTGCGGCACTCCTCGTAGGCCTGCCACAGCCGCTCGCGGTCGGCGGCCGCGAGCTCGCTCTCTGCCGCACGGCGGGAGGTGCCCACCTCGATGACCGCACGGAGCGACAAGGTGTCCTCGAGCCGTGAGCGCGGGTCGGTCGGATCGCGGTCGAGCGACGAGATGCGCGGCGACGCGGTGGGCAGCTCGTCGGACACGAACGTGCCGCCGTAGCGCCCGCGGCGCGACACCACCCATCCCGCGTCGGCCAGCGAGCCGATGGCCTCGCGGATGGTGTCGCGGCTCACGGCGAGCATGCCCGCGAGCTCGCGCTCGGGCGGCAGCCGATCGCCCGGTCCGATGAGGCCGAGCCGGATCGACTGCAGCAGCCGCTGCACGGTCTCCTCGAACGCGTTCGCCGGCCGCGCGGGCGTGAGCAGCAGCCCCGCGCTCAGCACTTCCGCGGCGCCGTCGACGGGAGCCGCGGCATCCGCCGCCGCCCGCTCGTCGTGCGCGTCGGTTCGCATGCTTCGAGCCTAGAGCGGCGTGACGTAGGCGGAGCTGATGCCGCCGTCGACGAGGAAGGTCGAGCCCGTGATGAACGAGGCGTCGTCGCTGGCGAGGAACGCGACCGCGGCCGCCAGCTCCTCGGGCTCGGCGAACCGGCCCACGGGGATGTGCACGAGTCGGCGCTGCGCGCGCTCGGGGTCCTTGGCGAACAGTTCCTGCAGGAGCGGCGTGTTCACCGGTCCGGGGCAGAGCGCGTTCACGCGGATGCCCTGGCGGGCGAACTGCACGCCGAGCTCCCGGCTCATCGCCAGCACGCCGCCCTTCGAGGCCGTGTAGGAGATCTGCGAGGTGGCCGATCCCAGGACCGCGACGAACGAGGCGGTGTTGATGATCGACCCGCGGCCCTGCGCGACCATGTGCCGGAGCGCCGCGCGCGAGCAGAGGTAGACCGACTTCAGGTTCACGTCCTGCACCTTCTGCCACGCGGGCAGCTCCGTGGTCTCGATCGAGTCGTCGTCGGGCGGTGAGATGCCCGCGTTGTTGAACGCGATGTCGACGGAACCGTACACGCGGGCCGCCTCGTCGAAGAGGTGGTCCACCTGCTCCTGGTCGGTCACGTCGACCTGCACGAACAGGCCGCCGACGAGCTCGGCCGCGGTCGGGCCCGCCGCGGCGTCCATGTCGCCGATGACGACCGTCGCGCCCTCGGCGGCGAGGCGCTTCGCGGTGGCCAGTCCGATGCCGGATGCTCCGCCGGTGATGACGGCGACGCGTCCGGCGAGCCGCTGGGTGAGGTCGATGCGGGCCAGGTCGGTCATGGTGCTCCTGTCGTAGGGTTCGGGGTCTCGATACGCGACGCGCTGCGCGCGGCGCTACTCGACCAGCGGGGGGTCGACGGCGAGGAAGACGTTCTTCGTCTCGGTGAAGGCGAGCGGGGCGTCGGGTCCGAGCTCGCGGCCGAGGCCCGACTGCTTGAACCCGCCGAAGGGCGTGGCGTAGCGCACCGACGAGTGCGAGTTGACGCTGAGGTTGCCCGACTCGACAGCCCGGGCGACGCGGATGCCGCGGCTCAGGTCTCGCGTCCAGATCGAGCCCGAGAGGCCGTACTCGCTCGCGTTCGCGAACGTGATCGCGTCGGCCTCGTCGTCGAACGGGAACACCGACACGACCGGACCGAAGATCTCCTCGCGCGCCGCGCGCGACTCCCGCGACGGCGTGAGCACGGTCGGCGCGAACCAGAATCCCGCGCCGTCGGGCGCGCTGCCGCGGAACGCGACGTCGGCGTCGTCGGGCACGAACGACCGCACGTGCTCGAGGTGCTGGCGGGCGACGAGCGGGCCCATCTCGGTCGTCTCGTCGGCCGGGTCGCCGACCTTCACGCCGTGGACGGCCGGCTCGAGCAGCTCCATGAACCGCTCGTAGACGCTGCGCTCCACGAGGATCCGGCTGCGGGCGCAGCAGTCCTGGCCGGCGTTCTCGAACACGCCGTACGGCGCGGTCGCGGCCGCGCGCTCGAGGTCGGCGTCGGCGAAGACGATGTTCGCGCTCTTGCCGCCGAGCTCGAGGGTCACGCGCTTCACCTGCTCGGCGCAGCCCGCCATGATGTGCTTGCCGACCTCCGTCGAGCCCGTGAACACGACCTTGCGCACCGTCGGGTTCGTCACGAAGCGCTCGCCGACGACCGAGCCCTTGCCGGGCACGACCTGGAACAGCCCCTCGGGGAGCCCTGCCTCGAGGCCGAGCTCCGCGAGCCGCAGGCTCGTGAGCGGCGTCCACTCCGCGGGCTTCAGCACCACGGCATTGCCCGCCGCGAGCGCCGGGGCGAAGCCCCACGAGGCGATGGTCATGGGGAAGTTCCACGGCGTGATGACGCCGACGACGCCGAGCGGCTCCTGGAACGTCACGTCGAGCCCGCCCGCGACCGGGATCTGGCGGCCGAAGAGCCGCTCGGGCGCGGCCGAGTAGTACTCGAGCACGTCGCGCACGTGGCCGGCCTCCCAGCGGGCCTGCGAGATCGGATGCCCCGAGTTGCGCACCTCGATGGTGGCGAGCTCCTCCACGGCGCCGTCGACCGCCTCGGCGAAGCGCCGCAGCATCCGTGCCCGGTCGACCGGGGCGAGCGCCGCCCAGTCGCGCTGCGCGGCCGCGGCGCGGGCGATCGCGCCATCCGCCTCCTCGATGGTGGCGGACGTGACCGTGGCGACGACCTGCTCGTCGGCGGGGTTCACGATCGTGTGGCTCACGCGATGCTCCTTCTCGTGCGGTGCGTGCGGGCGGCCTCGACGAGGCCGGCGAACAGGCGGCGGTCGGCGGCGTTCTCCTCGGGGTGCCACTGCACGCCCAGCCCGAACGGCACGGACTCGAGCTCGACGGCCTCGATGACGCCGTCCTCGCTGCGGGCCGTGACGGTGAGGCCCTCGGCGACCACGTCGAGCGCCTGGTGGTGGTAGTAGTGCACGGGCAGCGTGCCGTCCTCGTCGCCGAGCACGGTCGCGAGCCGCGACCCGGGCTCGACGCTCACCTCGCCCTCGCCGAACACGGCGGCGGAGGGCTGGTAGCGCTCGCTGCCGACGACGTCGGGGAGGTGCTGCACGAGCGTGCCGCCGAGGGCGACGTTGAGCACCTGCGCGCCGCGGCAGATGCCGAGGAAGGGCAGCTCGGCGGCGATCGCCTCGGTGAGCAGCGCGTCCTCCCACTCGTCGCGGTCGGTGCGCGGCGCCCCGGTGCGCGGGTGGGGCTCCTGCCCGTAGCGCGCGGGGTCGACGTCGGCGCCCCCGGCGACGATGAGGCCGTCGAGCGACGCGAGGACCGTGCGGGCGATCGCGGGGGAGACGGGCTGCGGCGGCAGCAGCACGGCGATGCCGCCGGCATCCGTCACCGCATCGAGGTACACCTTCGGCAGGAACGAGGCCCGCAGGTCCCAGACGCCGGACTGCGCCTGCTCCAGGTAGGTGGTGACGCCGATCAACGGTGCGGATGCCGCCGGCCCCCGTGCCGGGGCATCCGCACCGTCCCCCCTCCCACTCGTCGTCGCGATGTCGGGTTCAGAGTCGTTCGAAGCCACGCACGCGCTCCCAGTCGGTGACGGCCGCGTCGTACGCCGCGAGCTCCACGCGCGCGTTGTTGAGGTAGTGCTCGACGACCTCGTCGCCGAACGCCTCGCGCGCCACGGCGGACTCCGCGAACAGGTCGGCGGACTCGCGCAGGGTCGCCGGCACGCGCGCCACGTCGCTCTCGTAGGCGTTCCCGACGAACAGGTCCTCGGGCTCGAGCTCCTGCTCGATGCCGTGCAGGCCGGCGGCGATGAGGGCCGCGACGGCGAGGTACTGGTTCACGTCGCCGCCGGGCACCCGGTTCTCGACGCGCATCCCGTGCCCGTGGCCGACGACGCGCAGCGCGCACGTGCGGTTGTCGAGGCCCCACGCGATGGCGGTCGGTGCGAAGGATCCGGCGACGTAGCGCTTGTAGGAGTTCACGTTCGGCGCCGAGAAGAGCGTGAGCTCGCGCATGGCGGCGAGCTGCCCGGCCAGGAACCGCCGGAACAGCTTCGACATGCCGTGCGGGGCATCCGCGTCGCTGAAGACCGCCGAGCCGCCCTCGCCGCGCAGGCTGATGTGGATGTGGCAGCTGTTGCCCTCGCGCTCGTTGAACTTGGCCATGTACGTCAGGGACTTGCCGTGGCGGTCGGCGATCTCCTTCGCCCCGTTCTTGTAGATCGAGTGGTTGTCGCACGTCGTGAGCGCGGTGTCGTAGCGGAAGGCGATCTCCTGCTGCCCGAAGTTGCACTCGCCCTTCACGCCCTCGCAGTACATGCCGGCGCCGTCCATGGCGTTCCGGATGTCGCGGAGCAGCGGCTCCATGCGGGTGGAGGCGAGCAGCGCGTAGTCGATGTTGTAGTCGCTCGCGGGGGTGAGGTCGCGGTACCCCTTGCGCCAGGCCTCGCGGTAGGAGTCTTCGAACACGATGAACTCGAGCTCGGTTCCCACGTGCGCCGTGAGGCCCCGCTCGGCGAGCCGCTCGAGCTGGCGCTGCAGGATGCGGCGGGGCGACGCCTCGACGGGCGTGCCGTCGAGCCACTGCAGGTCGGCCGTCACGAGGGCCGTCGCCTCGAGCCAGGGGGCGATGCGCAGCGTCGTGAAGTCGGGGATCATCGCCATGTCGCCGTAGCCGCGCTCCCAGCTCGACATGGCGTAGCCGTCGACGGTGTTCATCTCCACGTCGACCGCGAGCAGGTAGTTGCAGCACTCGGCGCCGTGCGCGGCGACGTCCTCGAGGAAGAGCCGCGCCGAGACGCGCTTGCCGACGAGGCGGCCCTGCATGTCGGTGAAGGCGACGATGACGGTGTCGACGTGGCCGTCGGCGACCGCGTCGCGCAGTTGGTCGAGCGAGAGGTATCCGGTCGGTGCCGACATCCGTGGCTCCTCCTCGAGACGGTGAATGGTCTGCGGTGGCGACCATTACACCACAGCCGACGGCGGCTGCGACACCGCTTGGCGCGCGTCCGCTCTGGTCGGTCTGCGGATGCCCCGCCGTCGCGTCCCCGAAAAAGGTCTGTACGAGCGACCATTGGGAGCCCTATAGTCGGGGCCAACGCATCGCACCCCCCTGCGCCGGCCCCTCCGGCCCGCGCGATGAGAGCAAGGGAGCCGTCATGGCGAAAGACACCTTGAGGGTCTCGGGAGTGAAGTACACGACCGCCGACTCCGGATACTTCGAGAAACGAAAGCTCACCCGCGCCGCCGGCGTGTGGGGCCTGTGGGGACTCGCCGTCGCGGCGGTCATCTCGGGCGACTTCTCCGGCTGGAACTTCGGCATCGACTTCGCCGGCTTCGGCGGCATGCTCATCGCCTTCGTGATCCTCGTGGCGATGTACTACGGCCTCATCTTCTCCATCGGGGAGATGTCGTCGGCCATGCCGCACACCGGCGGCGCCTACTCGTTCTCGCGTGCGGCGATGGGGCCGTGGGGCGGGTTCGTGACCGGCCTCGCCGAGACCATCGAGTACGTCGCGACGACCGCGGTCATCGTGTTCTTCTCGGCCTCGTACGCCGACGCCATCACGAGCGAGCTGCTCGGCTTCTCGATGCCCGGCTGGGTGTGGTGGATCATCCTCTACCTGATCTTCATCGGCATCAACGCCGCGGGCGCGAACATCTCGTTCAAGTTCGCGATCGTGGTCTCGATCATCTCCATCGCGATCCTGCTCGTGTTCAGCGCGATGGCGATCTTCTCCGGCCAGTTCTCCTGGGACAAGCTGTTCGACATCGTGCCCGACGCGGGCCAGACGGCGTTCCTGCCGCACGGCGTGCTGCCGATCCTGTTCGCGCTGCCGTTCGCGATGTGGTTCTTCCTCGGGATCGAGGAGCTGCCGCTCGCAGCCGAGGAGTCGCACGACCCCGTGCGCGACATCCCGCGCGCCGGCCTCATCGCCCGCGGCACGCTCATCGTCACGGGCCTGCTCGTGCTGTTCCTCAACACGGGCGTGGTAGGCGCCGAGGCGACGGGCGTGGCCGCCGAGCCGCTGCTCGACGGGTTCCGTGCGATCGTCGGCGACGAGCTCGCCGCGCTGCTCGCGCTGTTCGCCCTCATCGGCCTGCTCGCGTCGCTGCAGGGCATCATGTTCGCCTACGGGCGCAACATGTACTCGCTCTCGCGCGCCGGGTACTACCCGAAGTTCCTCTCGCTCACCGGCAAGCGGCAGACCCCGTGGGTCGCGCTCGTCGCCGGCGCGGTCATCGGCTTCATCGCCCTCATCGTGCTCGACCTGCTCGCCCAGGCCGACGCCGAGGGCGCCGGTGCGGTGGCCGGCGCGATCGTGCTGAACATCGCGGTCTGGGGCGCCGTGCTCGCGTACCTGCTGCAGATGGTCGCCTTCGTGATCCTGCGGCGCAAGTACCCGAACGCCGAGCGCCCGTACCGCAGCCCGTGGGGCATCCCGGGGGCGGTCGTGGCGGCGGTGATCGCGGCGCTCATCTTCCTGGGCTTCCTGCTCAACCCGACGTTCGTGCCGGCGATCATCGCCATCGGCGTCGTGTACGCCGTGATGCTGCTCGTCTTCGCGCTGTGGGGCCGGCACCGGCTGATCCTGTCGCCCGAGGAGGAGTACGCGGTCTCGGGCGGCCTGCACGGCAACCCGCAGAAGGAGGGCTACGGCGGCTCGGTCGAGGAGGAGCTGCTCGCCGCCGACGGCGTCGACGGCACCGCTGCGGCGGTCGTGGTCGACGACGTCGACGAGCCCGACAAGGTCTGAGGCGCGGGGCGCGACGGGCGGCGGGGCGTGGGGGCGTCCCGCCGCCCTCGTGCGCGCTCCCGGGGGCCTCGGGCCGTCGCCGGCGGGGCCGCCGGGGCGATGCCGGAGCGGTAGGCTCGAAGGGTATCCAGTCGCGGAGACCCCGCGCGCGAACAGCGGGATGCCGCCGCACGAGACGGCGACCGCATGAGGCAATGGAGCCACCTGTGTCGATGACCCGACCCCAACATCTGCCCACCCGTCCGACCGCCGAGGAGGAGTACGTGGCCAGGACCGACGAACCGATCGAGACGCGAACCGAGACGGACTCGCTCGGAAGCGTCCAGGTTCCGGCCGACGCGTACTGGGGCGTGCACACCATGCGCGCGCTCGAGAACTTCCCGATCTCGAAGCGCCCGATCTCCGTCTACCCCGACCTCGTCATCGCACTCGCGCAGGTCAAGCAGGCCGCGTCGCGTGCGAATCG
Organism: Agromyces sp. NPDC055661; assembly: GCF_053618135.1. Lineage (NCBI taxonomy): Bacteria > Bacillati > Actinomycetota > Actinomycetes > Micrococcales > Microbacteriaceae > Agromyces > Agromyces sp. NPDC055661. The sequence continues at coordinate 151,786 of NZ_JBSHHC010000001.1, read as the reverse complement.
CGAGGTCGGCGCGCTGTCGCCGCAGAAGGCGGCCCTGATCGACGAGGCCTGCCAGCGCATCATCGACGGCGAGCTCAACGACCAGTTCGTCGTGGGCGTCATCCAGGGCGGCGCCGGCACGTCGACGAACATGAACGCCAACGAGGTCATCGCCAACCTCGCGCTCGAGATCGCCGGGTACCCCAAGGGTCGCTACGACATCGTCCACCCGATCGACGACGTCAACCGCAGCCAGTCGACGAACGACACCTATCCGACGGCCCTGAAGCTCGCGATGACCGCGTCGCTGACGACGATGCTCTCCGAGCTCGACCAGCTGCGCATCGCCTTCGGCCGCAAGGGTCGGGAATTCTCCGACGTGCTGAAGGTCGGCCGCACGCAGCTGCAGGACGCCGTGCCGATGACGCTCGGCCAGGAGTTCCACGGCTTCGCCACGACCCTCGGCGAGGACATCGCGCGCCTGCGCGAGACCATCAAGCTGCTGAGCGAGGTCAACCTCGGCGGCACCGCCGTGGGCACCGGCATCACCGCCGACCCGGGCTACGGCGCCTCCGTCGTGCGGCACCTCAGCGAGATCACCGGCCAGTACCTCGAGACCGCGCCCGACCTCGTCGAGGCGACGAGCGACACCGGCGTGTTCATGACGTTCTCGAGCGCGCTCAAGCGCAGCGCCATCAAGCTCTCGAAGATCTGCAACGACCTGCGCCTGCTCTCGTCGGGCCCGCAGGCGGGGTTCGGCGAGATCAACCTCCCGCCGCGCCAGGCGGGCTCGAGCATCATGCCCGGCAAGGTGAACCCGGTCATCCCCGAGGCGGTCAGCCAGGTCGCCTATGCGGTCGCGGGCGCCGACGTCACGGTCACGATGGCGTCCGAGAGCGGCCAGCTGCAGCTCAACGCCTTCGAGCCGGTCATCGCGCACTCGCTGCTGCAGTCGATCACCTGGATGCGCCAGGCGTGCTGGACGCTCCGCGTCAACTGCGTCGACGGCATCACCGCCAACGTCGAGCGGCTCGACGCGATGGTCGCCTCGAGCGTCGGCGTGATCACCGCGCTCATCCCGTTCATCGGGTACCACGAGGCGTCGAAGCTCGCCAAGCAGGCGCTGGCCACCGGCCGGCCGGTCGCCGACCTCGTCGTCGAGGCGGGCCTGATGACCCGCGAGGACGTCATGAAGCAGCTGCAGCCCGGGCGCCTCTCGGGCATCCGGCCGGTCACGCAGGCCATCCCGGTCGTCGACCTGATGGGCGAGGCCAGCGAGTAGGGCCCGCCGCGTCAGACGACGCGGCAGTGCGTCGTCAGCGAGCCGATGCCCTCGATCGACACGGTGACGGTCGAGCCGTCGCGCAGGAAGACCTGGGGGTTGCGGGAGTAGCCCGCGCCCCCGGGGCTTCCGGTGGAGATGAGCGTGCCCGCGGGGATGGTCGCCGACCGCGAGAGGTAGGAGATGATCTCGGCGACGCCCCGCACCATCTCGTTCGTCGAGGCGTCCTGCATGATGCGGCCGTCGAGGTTGGTGGTGAGCCAGAGGTCCTGCGGGTCGGCGATCTCGTCGGCGGTGACCACGACCGGGCCCGTCGGCGTGAAGCCGTCGAACGACTTGCACCGCGACCACTGCGCCTCGCTGAACTGCAGGTCGCGCGCCGTGATGTCGTTCACGACGGTGTAGCCCCAGACGTAGTCGAGCGCGTCGCGCACGTGCACGCCGCGGGCCGGGCGGCCCGTGATGACGCCGAGCTCGGCCTCGTAGTCGACCTGCGTGGTGAGGTCCTCGGGCCAGGTCGTGGTCGCTCCGTGGCCGGCGAGCGAGTTCGGCCAGAGCGAGAAGATCGTCATGGCCGACTCGGAGCGGAGCTTGAGCTCCGAGGCGTGCGCCGCGTAGTTCGCACCGATGGCGATGACCTGGGCCGGACGCAGCACGGCCGACGAGTGGCGCAGCTCCGAGACGGCGGTCAGCTCCGCGCCGTTCCCGAGGGCGACGTCCACGGCCGCTCGCACCTCGGCGAGGCCCTCGCGGCCGCGTTCGATGAGGTCCTGCAGGTCGCGGGGCGCCCGCTCCATGACGTCGTCGAGGAAGAGCGCGGCCTCCGCCACCACCACCGCGAGCCGAGGGGTCGTCTGGCCTTCGGCTCTGAGGTGCGCGAATCTCACCCGTCTAGGCTATCGGCCGCGTTGCCGCCGCCGATGTGCATGGCGTACAACGAACGGATGCCGGGACGCCACGACGTCGACAACCGGGGCACGTCGGCGCAGCGCGCCCGTCAGCTCGAGGCGGGCCGGAGCCGGAGCTCCTGCATGCCGCCGTCGACCGCGAGCGCGACGCCCGTGGTCGAGCCGGCCGCCGGGCTCGCGAGGTACGCGACGGCGTCGGCCACCTCGTCGGCGGCGACGAGCCGGCCGTGCGGCTGGCGGGCCTCGAGCGCGGCGCGCTCGGCCGCCGGGTCGGGCGCCGAGTCGAGGAGCCGCCCGACCCACGGGGTGTCGGCGGTGCCCGGGTTCACGGCGTTCACCCGGATCCCCTCGCGCAGGTGGTCGGCCGCCATGGCGCGGGTCAGGGCGGCGACGGCGCCCTTGCTCGCACTGTAGAGCGCGCGCTGCGGCAGCCCCGCCGTGGCGGCGATGGACGACGTGTTGACGATCGCGGCCGCGGGGGAGCGGCGCAGGTGGGGGATGACCGCGCGGCTCACGCGGACCATGCCGACCACGTTCACGTCGAGCACGCGGTGCCACTCGTCGTCGTCGTTCGCCTCGACGGTGCCCTGGGCGCCGATGCCCGCGTTGTTCACGAGCACGTCGATGCGGCCGAGCTCGGCGACGACGCGCTCGACGCCGGCGCGCACGCTGGCGTCGTCGGCGACGTCGACGGCGACGGCGAGGTCGGCGTGCGGCGCGGCATCCGGTCGCAGGTCGAACACGGCGACGGTCGCGCCGCCCGAGCGCAGGCGCTGGGCGATCGCGGCGCCGATGCCGGATGCCCCGCCGGTGACGATCGCGACGAGTCCGGTGAAGTCGTTCGACATCGTGGGTGACGGTCCTCTCGAAATGGGTGATGGATGAAACGGAGCGGGTGGGGTCAGGCGGCCGCGACGACCTGCTGGCGCTGTCGCCCGAGGCCGTCGATCTCGAGCTCGACGACGTCGCCGGGCGCGAGGTAGGGGAAGCGGCCGGAGAGCGCGACGCCCTCGGGCGTGCCGGTGAGGACGAGGTCGCCCGGCTCGAGCGCGAGCACCTGGCTGAGCTCGTGCACGATCCGGTCGATGCCGAAGATGAGGTCGCTGGTGCGGGAGTCCTGGCGCGGCTCGCCGTTGACCGTGCTGGTCAGGCGCACGTCGTCGGCGTCGAGGTCGTCGGCGGTCACGAGCCACGGCCCGGTGGGGCAGAAGCCCGGGGCGCTCTTGCCCTTCGACCACTGCCCGCCCGAGATCGCAAGCTGCCAGTCCCGCTCCGAGAGGTCGTTCGCCACGACGTAGCCGGCGATGTGCCCGCGCGCCTCGGCGGGCGAGGCGAGGTAGCTCGCTCGACGGCCGATCACGACGCCGAGCTCGACCTCCCAGTCGGTCTTGGTGCTGCCGCGCGGGATCGCGACATCGTCGTAGGGGCCGACGACCGTGTTGGGGGACTTCATGAACATCACCAGCCGCGTGGGCGGCTCCGAGCCCGACTCCGCCGCGTGGGCGGCGTAGTTCATGCCGATGCAGTACACCGCCGAGGGACGCGCGATGGGTGCGCCGACGCGCAGCGATCCGGCGTCGGGGAGCTGGGGGAGGCTTCCCGCATCGAGCGCGGCGCGCGTGCGGGCGAGGCCGTCGGAGGCGAGGAAGGCCCCGTCGACGTCGTTCGTCACGCTGCGCAGGTCGAGGGCCACGTCGCCGTCGAGGACGACGGGGATCTCGCTGCCCACGTTGCCGAGCCGGGCGAATCTCATGGGGGTCCTCTCCATCGTGGCGTGGTCGAACATCGGAACTCTGATCCGGGCGACCGTGGAATCATGGAGATTCTTGCACAGATCTCAGATGTTGACAGCCGAGACATCCGATGTTTATGCTCAGGTCGCCCACGAAAGGACGCCATGAGCACGATCGTCAGTGTTGACACCCGGGACATCCGCTTCCCGACCTCTCTCGAACTCGACGGGTCGGACGCCATGAACCCCGACCCCGACTACTCGGCGGCGTACGTCACGATCCGCACGGACGCCCCCGACGGCCTCGCCGGCGACGCATTCGTGTTCACGATCGGACGCGGCAACGACGTCGAGGTCGCGGCGATCGACACGCTACGCGGCCACCTGCTCGGCCGTGACGTCGAGGAGCTCCTGGGCGATATGGGCGAGACGTCGCGGCTGCTCATGCACGACTCGCAGCTCCGCTGGCTCGGCCCCGAGAAGGGCGTCATGCACATGGCGATCGGCGCGGTCGTGAACGCCCTCTGGGACCTGCGCGCGAAGCGCGCCGGCCTCCCGCTCTGGCAGCACCTGGCGAGCCTCAGCCCCGAGGAGCTCGTCTCGCTCGTGGACTTCCGCTACCTCACCGACGCGATCACGCCCGACGAGGCGCTCGCGATCCTCCGCGCGGCGGAGCCCGGCCGCGCCGAGCGCACCGCACGCCTGCTCGAGGTCGGCTATCCCGCGTACACGACGACGCCCGGCTGGCTCGGGTACTCCGACGAGAAGCTCGAGCGGCTGTGCCGCGAGGCCGTCGCCGACGGGTTCCCGCAGATCAAGCTCAAGGTCGGCGCCGACCTCGACGACGACGTGCGCCGCCTCGGCATCGCGCGCCGGGCGGTGGGTCCCGACTTCCCGATCGCCATCGACGCGAACCAGCGCTGGGACGTGTCCGACGCGATCGCCTGGGTGAACGCCCTCGCCGAGTTCCACCCCGCATGGATCGAGGAGCCGACGAGCCCCGACGACATCCTCGGCCACGCGGCGATCGCCCGCGGCATCCGGCCGGTGCGCGTGGCGACCGGCGAGCACGTGCAGAACCGGATCGTGTTCAAGCAGCTCCTGCAGGCCGGCGGCATGGCCGTGATGCAGATCGACGCCACGCGCGTCGGCGGCGTCAACGAGAACATCGCGAACCTCCTGCTCGCCGCCAAGTTCGGCGTCCCCGTCTGCCCGCACGCCGGCGGAGTCGGCCTCTGCGAGGCCGTGCAGCACCTCTCGATGTTCGACTACGTCGCGGTCTCGGGCAGCATGGACGGGCGCATGATCGAATACGTCGACCACCTCCACGAGCACTTCGCCGTCGCCACCGAGGTCGTGCGCGGGCGCTACCTCGCGCCGACCGCCCCCGGCGCCTCCACCGAGATGCTGCAGGCCTCCGTCGACGCCTACACCTGGCACGGCGCGCACGCCGTGGCGCCGGCATGAGCGCCGGGCAGCGCGGAGCCGCGAACGACGTGACGAGCACCGAACGGCTCGGGCCGCTCGGCTTCGGGGCCGCGCCCATCGGCAACCTCTACCGCCCGGTGTCCGACGAGGACGCCTCGGCCGCCCTCGAGGCGGCGTGGGAGGGCGGCATCCGCTACTACGACACCGCGCCCCACTACGGGCTCGGCCTGTCGGAGCGACGGCTCGGCGCATTCCTCCGCGGACGGCGGCGCGACGAGGTGGTCGTCTCGACGAAGGTCGGCCGCGTGCTCGAGCCGAACCCCGACTTCGCCGGCGGCGACGACCTCGCCGACGCGTACGCAGTGCCGAACGACCTCGTGCGGCGCTTCGACCCGAGCGAGGCGGGCATCCGCCGGAGCGTCGAGGACTCGCTCGAACGGCTCGACCTCGACCGCATCGACATCGCCTACCTGCACGACCCCGACGTGTACGACCTCGATCGCGGCCTGGCCGAGGGCCTGCCCGCGCTCGCGCGCCTGCGCGACGAGGGCGTCGTCGGCGCCATCGGCATCGGCACGAACGACGCGGATGCCGCGGCGCGCGCCGTGCGCGAGGGCGACCTCGACCTCGTCATGATCGCCGGCCGGTACACGCTGCTCGAGCAGTCCGCGCTCGACGACCTCCTGCCGCTGTGCGAGGCGCGCGGCGTCGGCGTGGTCGCGGCGGCGCCGTACAACTCCGGCCTGCTCGCGACCGACACGCCCGCGGACGGCGCCCGCTACGACTACGCCGCGGCGCCCGGCGACGTGCTCGAGCGCGCCCGCCGGCTGGCCGAGGCGTGCCGTGCACGCGGTGTGTCGCTGCCGGTCGCGGCGCTCCGCTTCCCCCTGCGCCACCCGGCGGTGCGCACGGTCGTCGTCGGCTCCGCTCGCGCGAGCTCCGTGCGCGAGAACGCGGCGCGGCTCGCCGTCGAGGTGCCCGAGGGGTTCTGGACCGAGCTGCACGACGAGGGGCTGATCCCGTGAGCGGCCGGATCGTCGACGCGCACCTGCACCTCTGGGATCGATCGCAGGGCGGGTATCCATGGATCACGCCCGAGCTCGGTCCGCTCGACCGGGACTTCGCCCCCGAGGAGGCCGCCGCCGAGCTCCGGGCCGCGGGCGTCGACGCCGCCATCCTCGTGCAGGCCGACGACACCGCGGCCGACACGCGCTTCATGCTCGACGTCGCCGCGACGCACGACTGGGTCGTCGGCGTGGTCGGATGGGTGCCGCTCGACGACGAGCGCGCGGCCGCCTCGGCGCTCGACGCGCTCGACGGGGAGCCGCTGCTCCGCGGCATCCGCCACCTGGTGCACGACGACCCGCGCGACGACTTCCTCGACCTGCCCGACGTGCGGGCGTCGCTGCGCCGCGTGGCCGAGCACGGCCTCGTGTTCGACGTGCCCGACGCGTGGCCCCGCCACCTCGCCGCGGCCGGTCGCGTCGCGCGCGCCGTGCCCGAGCTCACGGTCGTCATCGACCACCTCGCGAAGCCGCCGGCCGGCACCGATGCGCTCCCCGCGTGGGAGGCCGAACTGCGGGCCGTCGCGTCCCTGCCGAACACCATGGCGAAGTTCTCGGGCCTGCACCTGGCGGGCGTCCCGTTCGACGAGGCGACCGTGGGCGCGCTGCTCGACCTCGCGCTCGACGCGTTCGGCGCCGAGCGCCTCGTCTACGGCGGCGACTGGCCCATGTCGGTGCCGCACGGCGGGTACCAGTCGACCTGGCAGGTCATGCGCGCGTGCCTCGACCGCCTCGCGCCCGACGAGCGCGGCGCGGTGCTCGGAGGCAACGCCGAACGCGTCTATCTCGACCCAGAGATCAGACCGATCGTCCCGGAATCGGGCCTATCACCCCGAATCATCGATGAATCCAAACGAAACATCGGATGAGTAGTACACTCATCCCCGTCCATCTCAAGGAAGAGAGGCCCAGGTGCTGACCGGCATCCACCCGATCCTCGCCGGCGAGCTGCTCGCCGCGCTCGATCGGCTCGGGCACGGCGACGAACTCGTCGTCGCCGACGCCAACTTCCCCGCCCACCGCTTGGGCGCCCAGGTCGTCGAGACCCCGGGCCTCCCGTCGCCCGAGGTCGTCGAGGCGATCCGCACGGTGGTCCCGCTCGACGGGTACGAGGGCGCGTCCGTGCTCCTCATGGCCGCCGAAGGCGACGAGCGGCTCGCGGTGCAGCACGAGCTGGTCGAGGCTGCGAGCGCGCCGGCCGACCGCGTCGCGGAGCTCGAGCGCTTCGCGTTCTACGAGCGCGCCGCCGCCGCGCGGCTCGTCGTCCGCACGGGGGAGCTGCGCCCGTACGGCAACCTCGTGCTCCGCAAGGGCGTCGTGAACGCCTACGTCGCGACGGGGGCCGCCCGATGAGCGCGGTCGGCGGCGTGCCGCTCCTCGAGCTCGAGGGCGTGAGCAAGGGATTCCCGGGCGTGCAGGCCCTCGACGACGTGCGGCTCGACCTGCGGCACGGCGAGGTGCTCGCCCTCGTGGGCGAGAACGGCGCCGGCAAGTCGACGCTCATGAAGCTCCTCGCGGGCATCTACACCCCCGACGCGGGCGTGTTCCGGATGAACGGGGACGAACTCGTCATCGACGGGCCCCGGCACGCGCAGGAGCAGGGCATCAGCATCATCCACCAGGAGTTCAACCTGATGCCCGACCTCACGGTCGCGCAGAACATCTTCATCGGGCGCGAGCACCGCAGCGGTGGGCTGTTCCTCGACGACCGGGCTCTCAACCGGCGCGCGCAGGACCTGTTCGACCGCCTCGGCCTCGCGCTCGACCCGGCCGAGCCCGTCGAGCAGCTCACCGTCGCACGGCAGCAGATGGTCGAGATCGCCAAGGCGCTCTCGTTCGACGCGAAGGTGCTCATCATGGACGAGCCCACGGCCGCGCTGAACGACGCCGAGGTCGACGTGCTGTTCGAGCTCATCGGCCGGTTCCGCTCGCCCGAGACCGGCGTCATCTACATCTCGCACCGCATGGAGGAGCTCTCGCGCATCTCCGACCGCATCACGGTGCTGCGCGACGGGCGCTACATCGACACGCTCGAGACCGCCGCCACCGACCAGCGCGAGGTCATCTCGCTCATGGTCGGCCGCGAGCTGCGCGGCGAGCAGCGGCCAGGCGGCGGCCGTGTCGAGGGGGAGCCCGTGCTCTCCGTGCGCGGGCTGTCGACGAAGCGGCTGCTCCGCGACGTGAGCTTCGACGTGCACGCGGGGGAGATCCTCGGCTTCGCCGGGCTCATGGGCGCCGGCCGCACCGAGGTGGCGCGCGCCATCGTGGGTGCCGACCGCCGCGACGCGGGCGTGGTCTCCGTGCGCGGCCGCGAGGTCGGCATCCAGAACCCCGCGGACGCCGCGCGCCTCGGCATCGGCTACCTCTCCGAGGACCGCAAGCAGCTCGGCGTCCTCCTCGAGCGCAGCGTGCGCGAGAACATCGTGCTCGCCTCGCTCCGCGACTACGTCGGCGCCCTCGGATTCGTCAGGAGCAGCCGCATCGAGGCGACCGGCCGGGAGTACGTGCGGAAGCTCCGCATCAAGACCCCGTCGACCGCGCAGCTCGTGCGAAACCTCTCGGGCGGCAACCAGCAGAAGGTCGTCATCGCCAAGTGGCTCGCGAAGGACTGCGACGTCCTCATCTTCGACGAGCCGACGCGCGGCATCGACGTGGGCGCCAAGGAGGAGATCTACGTCCTGCTGCGCGAGCTCGCCGACCAGGGCAAGGCGATCGTCATGATCTCCTCCGAGCTTCCCGAGGTGCTCCGCCTCGCCGACCGCATCGCCGTCATGGCCGAGGGACGGCTCACCGCCGTGCTCGACAACGCCGACGCCACCCAGGAGAACGTCATGGACTACGCCACCCGCTTCAGCGCCGAAGGGACCATCGCATGAGCCCCACCACCACCCCGACGACCGAGACGCCCTCGACGTCGGCCTATGCCGCGGTCGAGGCCGGCACACCCCGGTTCGCGCGGCTGCGAGGCTCGCTGCAGCAGCTGCTCGCGGCGGCGAGCCTCATCGTCATCGTCGTGTTCTTCTCGTTCGCGAGCTCGCACTTCTTCACCGCGAACAACCTCATCTCGATCCTGACCGCGGCGACCGTGACGGGCATCCTCGCGCTCGGCACGACGTTCGTCATCATCACCGGCGGCATCGACCTCTCGATCGGCACGGGCATGGTGCTCTGCGGCGTCATGGCCGGTGTGTTCCTCACATACTGGGGCTGGCCGCTCTGGGCGGGCGTGATCGCGACGATCCTGTTCGGTGCGCTCATCGGACTCGTCAACGGCGTGAACATCTCGATCTTCGGCATCCCGCCGTTCATCGCGACCCTCGGCATGATGCTCATCGCCGCGGGCCTCTCGCTGGTCATCTCGGGCACGAAGCCGATCTACTTCAACGACACCCCCGAGTTCCAGCAGATCATGAACCTGTCGATCATCCCGGGGCTGCGCTTCCCGCTCGGCGTCGTGATCTTCATCGTCATGATCGTCGTGGCCGCGCTCCTGCTGTCGAAGACCATCGTTGGCCGGTACGCCTTCTCGATCGGCTCGAACGAGGCCGCGACCGAGCTGTCGGGCGTGAACGTGCGCCGCTGGAAGATCATCATCTACACGATGGCGGGCCTCTTCGTCGGCCTGGCCGGCGTGCTCTCGGCGTCGCGCCTCTCGTCGGCGCAGCCGACGGGCGGCATGGGTCTCGAGCTCGAGGCGATCGCCGCCGTCGTCATCGGCGGCACCTCGCTGCAGGGCGGCAAGGGCTCCATCGTCGGCACCGTCATCGGCGCCCTCATCATGGCCGTGCTCACCAACGGCCTCCGCATCATCTCGGTCCCGCAGGAGTGGCAGTCCGTCGCGGTCGGCGTCGTGATCCTGATCGCCGTCTACCTCGACATGCTGCGCCGCCGGAGGGCCTGAGACCACCGGGAACCCCACCCCGGATCATCCGCAACACAGCACCAAACACCGAACCACCAACACAAGGGAGTGACCATGTTCAAGAAGCGCACGATCGGGGCCGTGGTCGGCCTCGCGGCTGCGGCGCTCGTCCTCGCCGGCTGCGCGAGCGACGGGGGCGGCTCCGCGGCCGCCGACGGCGAGAAGCCGTACGTCGCACTCATCTCGAAGGGATTCCAGCACCAGTTCTGGCAGGCCGTGAAGGCCGGCGCGGAGCAGGCTGCCGAGGAGTTCGACGTCGAGATCACCTTCGAGGGCCCCGACACCGAGGCCGACGTCGACCAGCAGATCCAGATGCTGCAGACCGCCCTCGACAAGAGCCCGGCGGCGATCGGCTTCGCCGCGCTCGACAGCCAGGCGGCCGGCCCGCTGCTGCAGCAGGCGAAGGACCAGAGCATTCCGGTCATCGCGTTCGACTCCGGCGTCGACAGCGACATCCCGCTGACGACCGCCGCGACCGACAACCTCGCCGCGGCCGCCGAGGCGGCCGAGCACATGGCGGAGGCCGTCGGCCACGAGGGCAAGGTCGCGCTCGTCGTGCACGACCAGACGTCCGTGACCGGCCAGCAGCGCCGCGACGGCTTCGTCGACTACATGGAGGAGAACGAGCCGAACATCGAGATCGTCGACATCCAGTACGGCGGCGGCGACCAGGCCAAGTCGGCCGACCTCGCCAAGGCGATCATCGCGGCGAACCCCGACCTCAAGGGCATCTACGGCTCGAACGAGGGGTCGGCGATCGGCGTCGTGCAGGCGGTCAAGGAGCTCGGCATCGACCCGACGCAGCTCGTCGTCGTCGGCTTCGACTCGGGCAAGGCGCAGATGGACGCCATCCGCGACGGGCTCATGCTCGGTGCGATCACGCAGAACCCGGTCGGCATCGGCTACGAGACGGTGAAGGCCGCCGTCGAGGCGATCGACGGCAAGGAACTGCCGAAGACGATCGACACCGGCTTCTACTGGTACGACGTGTCGAACATCGACGACGACGAGATCCAGGCCGTCCTCTACGAGTGAGCGAGCAGAGGCGGGGTGTCGCAGGCATCCCGCCTCTTCCATGTCCAGTCCCATGTCGAGCGATGGAGGATTCCTCCCCTGATCCCGCGCAGCGGCTCGGATGCCCCGCTGTCGTGATGCACCACTCCCACCGCGCGCTGCGGTGACGCATCCAACCAGTTGGGAACGCGACCCGGCTCGCTTCGGCGTGCCCGATCAATGGAGAGAGAACTGTGCTGACATCGGATCGACTGCATACGGATGGGACCACCGCGCTCGGCGCGAGACCACGCGGGAGGAGGTGGATCTCGGGTTCGCTCGCCCTCGCACTGACCGCGGGCGCTGTCGTCGCACTGGGCACGCCGCCCGCTGCAGCGGAGGAATCCGCGCCGTTCGGCGAGCAGCCGGCGCTGAAGGCCTGGTACGCCGCACCCGCGGGACCGGCGAACGACAAGGCGGGAGCCTGGGAGAAGGAGAGCATCCCGCTCGGCAACGGCTTCCTCGGCGCCAGCATCCTCGGCGGCGTCGACAGCGACGAGATCATCATCAACGACCACACGTACTGGACCGGCGGGCCGGGGCAGAACCCGGCCTACGACGGCGGCTTCAGCTCGAAGACGTCGGAGGAGAACGCGGCCAACATCACGAAGGCCCAGGACCTCATCCAGGCAGCGTGGGACGAGACCGCCCCGGCGACGGTCGACGCCAACGGCAACATCACGCCTGCGACGACGCCGAGCACGGCGAAGATGAACGAGATCACGGGCGTCGTCAACCGGCTCGTCGGCGACAAGGCGAACTTCGGCAGCTACCGGCAGCTGAGCTCGATCGTCATGAACTCGGGCGACGTCATCGAGATCGCCGGGTACTCGGCGAACTACACGAACCCGAACAACGCCGGCGAGACGACACGGTCGCTGTTCGACGGCAGCACGCAGACGAAGATGTACGCCGACAAGTTCGGCGCCCCGAGCACGGCCAAGCCGTACGAGGTCGAGTGGTCGTACTCGAAGGCGTTCGACGCGGCGACGTACCGGCTCGCGACGGGCAATGACAGCCCGAACCGCGACTTCAAGAGCTGGGTGCTCTCCGCGAGGAAGGGCGACGGCTCCTGGGTCGTCGTCGACACGGTGACGGATGCCGCGTTCGGCTCCGCCAGGCAGACCTACAAGTCGTTCACCCTCGACGTGCCCGGCTCGTACGACCAGTACCGGATGTCGGTGACCGCGACCGTAGGCAACGGCGACCCGCAGATGTCGGAGATCGACGTGCCGATCCCCGGGAGCGGCGCGCCGAAGTTCGTCAGCTCCACCGCCAGCCGAGAGCACCCCGGCAATGCGGCCGAACGCTCACCGTCGCTGTTCGACGGCGACACCGGTACGAAGATGTACGCCGACGGCGCCGGGCAGATCACCGAGGCCAACCCGTACACGGTCGACTGGTCGTACACGGCGCCGTTCGCGGTGACGACCTACCGGCTCGCCACCGGCAACGACGTGCCCGGTCGCGACTTCAAGACCTGGAAGCTCTACGGCAAGGCGGGCACCGGCGCCTGGGTGCTCATCGACACCGTCGACAACGCGGGCTTCGGCTCCGAGCGCAAGGCCTACAAGCAGTTCGAGGTCGACGTGCCCGGCACGTACGACGCGTTCCGCATGACGGTCACGGCGCTCTCGCAGCTCAGCCAGCAGCCGCAGATGTCGGAGATCGACGTGCTGCCCACCGCACCCGTCGAGGAGGAGGACCCCGTCACCGACTACCGCCGTGAGCTCGACCTCGACGGCGGCAAGGCCTCGGTCTCGTACACGCGCGACGGCGTCGACTTCGAGCGCGAGTACTTCGTCTCGAACCCCGACCAGGTCATGGCGATCCGCCTCACCGCCTCCGAGCCCGGGGCGATCACGCAGGCGTTCTCGATCAAGCCCATCGACCCGCAGAAGCTCACGGTCGAGGGCGACACCATCACCGCGACCGGCTGGGTCGGCGGCCACAACCAGGCGGCCGACGACGTCAACCGGTTCAACGATGGCCTGCACTACGCCCAGCAGCTCCAGGTGATCCCGCAGGGCGAGCACGCGAAGCTCGTCAAGACCGGCAACGCGATCCGCGTCGAGGACGCCGACTCGGTCGTGCTGCTCACCACCACGAACACCAACTACCAGGAGGACATCACCGCAGACGAGCCCTACCCGGGCGAGGACCCGCTGAACAACTACTTCGACGGTCGGGACCCGCTCCCCGAGGTCGAGGAGCGCATCGACGCGGCATCCGCCAAGGGCTTCGACGAGCTGTACGAGACGCACCTCGCCGACTACTCGGCCCTCTACGACCGCGTGAAGCTGAACCTCGGCAACGTGGCATCCGCGACCTCGAAGACGACGCCGCAGCTGCTCAAGGGGTACCGCGACGGCACCAACACCGCCGACGAGAACCTGTACCTCGAGACGCTGTACTACCAGTTCGGCCGCTACCTGCTCATCGCGTCGTCGCGCGAGGGGTCGCTCCCGGCGAACCTGCAGGGCATCTGGGCCTACGGCACCAATCCGCCGTGGGCCAGCGACTACCACGCGAACATCAACCTGCAGATGAACTACTGGCTGGCCGAGCAGACGAACCTCTCGGAGCTCACCGAACCGCTGATCAGCTACATCGACAGCCTCGTGCCGCGCGGCACGGAGGGCGTCGAGCGGGTCTTCGGCGAGGGCACGCGCGGGTGGACCACGTGGCACGAGAACAACACCTGGGGCAACACCGCGCCCGCGACATCCTCGGCCTTCTTCAGCCCTGAGGACGGCGCCTGGCTCGCACAGCACGTGTGGGAGCACTACCTGTACACGAAGGACGTCGACTTCCTCGCGGAGCACTACGACCTGCTCCGCGGTGCGGCCCTGTTCTGGGTGGACACCCTCGTGCTCGACACGAAGAGCAACAGGCTCGTCGTGAGCCCCTCGTACTCGCCCGAGCACGGACCGTACTCCGCCGGCGCGACGGAGCCGCAGTCCGTGGTGAGCGGCCTCTTCGAGGACGTGATCGAGGCGCACGACGTGCTCGGCGACCGACTCGACGCGGCCGACGCCGCCGCCGGTCTCAAAGGGCGCGCCGCCGAGGACGGGTACCTGGACGAGATCGCCACGGCGAAGGACGGCATGCTCGGCCTGCAGATCGCGCCCAAGGGCACGTACACGCAGGGCGGCCGCACCTACCAGGGCGGTCAGCTGCAGGAGTGGCAGAACCCCATCGCCATCGACTTCACGGGCGACGGGAGCCACCGCCACACCAACCACCTCTACGCCCTGCACCCCGGTGACCAGGTCGTGGCCGGGCGGAGCGCCGAGGAGGATGCGCTCGTCGACGCGATGAAGGTCACGCTGAACACGCGCGGCGACTCCTCGACGGGGTGGTCCATGGCCTGGAAGCTGAACTTCTGGGCCCGGGTCCGCGACGGCGACCGCGCCCACGTCCTGTACAGCACCCTGCTGAAGCAGGGCACGTACGACAACCTGTGGGATGCGCACCCGCCGTTCCAGATCGACGGCAACTTCGGCGGCACCGCGGGTGCGACCGAGATGCTCCTGCAGTCCCAGGGTGACGCCATCGAACTCCTGCCGGCGATGCCGGAGGTCTGGGGCACCGGCTCGGTGACCGGACTCCGGGCCCGAGGAGACGTCGGCGTGGACATCGCGTGGGCCGGCGGCGACCTCACGGAGGCCGTGCTGACCCCCGACGTCTCGCAGACCGTCACCCTCAAGGGCACCGACCTCGCCCGCATGAAGGTGACGGACTCGAACGGCGACGAGGTGCGGTTCGAGGCGGTCGCCGACTACGAGGGCGACCTCGACGGCCACACCATCCGGTTCGACGTGGAGGGCGGTGAGACCTACCGGATCTCGGACGGCGCCGGGTTCTCGACGGTCCACTGGCTCATCGATCGCGCCGAGCAGGTGGGCGACCTCACCGGCGACGTGTCGGACGACGTGCGGAAGCGCGTCGAGCAGGCGGAGGACGTCGCCGACTCGCCCGCGTCGCGCCGGGCCGTGATCGCGCAGCTCGACAACGCCGCCCGGAAGGGCGCGGCGAGCGTGGAGCTCGTGGACGCGATCGGTGCACTGACGGCAACGTTCCGCTGATCCGCTGAACAGCGTGTGCCCGGCGACCTCGGTCGCCGGGCACACCTGCGTGTCAGGCGAGGCGCGCGCTCAGAGGGCGCTGCGGAGCCACTGCTCCACGCCCGACACGTGCACGACGGTCAGCGCGGAGGCGAGGTCGGCGTCGCCGGCCGAGATCGCGTCGAGGATGGCGTGGTGCTCCTGCAGGGTGCGGCCGACGGCGTTCTCCTGGGTGATGCCGCGCCAGATGCGCGCCCGCACGGTGTGGCTCGACAGCGAGTCGATGAGGCTCGCGAGATAGGTGTTGCCGGTCGCCTCGGCGATGCCGCGGTGGAACTCGAGGTCGTGCTCGACGAGGCTCTCGACGTCGGCGGCCTGGTCGACGCTCGCGACGACCTCGCGCAGCTGAGCGACGGCCTCCTCGTCGGCGTTGCGGGCCGCGAGGCCGGATGCCGCGGGCTCGAGGATGCGGCGCACGGCGAAGATCTCCAGCACCGACTGGTCGTCGTGCAGGTCGACCACGAACGACATCGCCTCGAGCAGCAGGCGCGGCTCGAGGCTCGTGACGTAGGTGCCGTCACCACGCCGCACGTCGAGCACGCGGATGACCTCCAGCGCCTTCACGGCCTCGCGCAGCGACGACCGGGAGAGCCCGAGCCGCTCGCTGAGCTCCTTCTCGGGCGGGAGCCGATCGCCGGGGGCGAGGTCGCCCGCGATGATCATCTCCTTGATGCGCAGGATCGCTTCGTCGGTGACCGCCATTCCGGCATCGTAGCGCGAACGGGCGCAGACATCGGACGTCTAGGGCGCGGCGCGCCAGAGGTGCATCGACGCGTAGCTGCGCCACGGCGCCCAGCGCGCACCCTCGACCGCGAGCGCGGCCGCATCGGACGGCAGCCCGAGCGCGGCGGCGCCGTAGCGCAGCACGAGGTCGCTCGTGAGCAGGACGTCGGGTGCGCGGGTGACGCGCATCGACACGTACCCCGCGGTCCACGGCCCGATGCCCGGCACTGCGAGGAGGTCGCGCGCGAGCTCCTCGCGCTCACGGTCGGCCGACACCACGAGGTCGCCGTGCTCGAGCCGGCGGGCGACGTCGACGATCGTGCGGATGCGCGCGGCGGGGCCGCGGAGCACGCGCTCGCCCTCCTCGGCGATCGCCGCCGTCGTGGGGAAGAGCACCGACGGTCCGTCGCCGCCGACGTGCTCGCCGAGCTCGGCGGCGAGGCGCGCGAGCGCCGTGCGCGCGGCCTTCACCGAGACCTGCTGTCCGATGAGCGCCCGGAAGACGAGCTCGTGCGGATCGAGGCATCCGGGCACGCGGATGCCGGGGACGGCGGCGACGGATGCCGCGAGGCGCGGGTCGGCCGCGAGGGCCTCGTCGATCGCCACGGCGTCGGCGTCGAGGTCGAACAGTCGTCGCACGCGGGCGACGAGCGGCGGCAGGTCGGCTAGCGTCGCGAGGCGCGCCTCGACGTCGATCGAGGGGGCGTCGACGTCGCCGCCGGACTCGAACCGCACGAGCGCCGGCCCGCCGGGGAGCCGGAGTGTGCGCCGGTAGTGCAGCGCGCCCGCCTCCTCGACGCCGTCGAGCGCGCGCGTGCCGAGCCAGGTGAACACGCCCGCCGCGTCGAAGGGCGCCCTGGCGGGCAGCCGCAGTCGCACGAGTCCTCCGTGCGGTTCGGCCTCGGCGTCGGGCACCCAGCCCGGGGCGGCCCCGCCGCCGCCGCCGGCGTGCGCGACGGGCGCCGCGAGCCCGCGATCGCGAAGCCGCGCGGTCGCCCGGAGCTCGAGCGGGCTGCGCTCGTACACCGCGCGGATCGTGTCGTTGAACTGGCGGATGCTGCCGAACCCCGACGCGAACGCGACATCGGCGACGGGCAATGACGTGGACGTGAGCAGTGCGCGCGCCGTCTGCGCCCGGTGCGCCCGCGAGAGCGCGAGGGGCCCGGCGCCGAGCTCGGCGGTGAGCACGCGGGTGAGGTGGCGCGGCGTGTAGCCGAGGCGCGCGGCGAGGCCCGGCACGCCCTCGCGCTCGACCACGCCGTCGGCGATGAGCCGCATGGCCCGCGCGGCGAGGTCGTCGCGCAGGTCCCACTCGGGGGAGCCGGGGACCGCGTCGGGCAGGCAGCGCTTGCAGGCGCGCAGCCCCGCCTCGTGCGCCGCGGCGGCGGTGAGGTAGAAGCTCACGTTCGTGGCCTTGGGGGAGACCGCCGGGCAGCTCGGCCGGCAGTAGATGCCGGTCGAGTGCACGCCCGTGATGAACTGGCCGTCGAATCGCGCGTCGCGGGCGCGCATGGCGCGGTACCGCTCGGCGAACACGGGGTCGGCGAGGGGATCGGCGGGCCGCCTGGTGGTGGCGTTCGGCGGGGTCATGCGTCCAGCCTCGCACGCGGCACCGACATCGACCAGCGGGAATCGGACATGGCCTCCGAGGCGCGATGGAGCCCCGCCGACACGGCCGGCCGGGCGCAGCGGCTAGCGTGGTCGGATGCCGACCGACGTGCTCGCCCGCCTCCAGGACGCCCTCGGGGCATCCGTCATCACCGACCCCGCCGTGCTCGACGCGACGCGCGAGGACAAGTCGGGCTGGCGCAGCGCGACCCCGCCGCTGGCGGTCGTGGACGCGGCATCCGTCGACGACGTGCAGGCCGTCATGCGCCTCGCGCACGCCACCGGCACGCCCGTCGTGCCGCGCGGCGCCGGCACGGGCCTCGCGGGCGGGGCGCTCGCGAGCCCGGGTGCGATCGTGCTCGACCTGACGCGCATGAACCGGATCCTCGAGGTCTCGGAGGCCGACGAGCTCGCCGTCGTCGAGCCGGGCGTGCTCAACGGCGACCTCAACGCCGCGCTCGCACCGCTCGGACTCTGGTTCGCGCCCGATCCGGCGAGCCGCGCGATCTCGTCGATCGGCGGCAACATCGCGACGAACGCCGGCGGGCTCCTGTGCGCGAAGTACGGCGTCACGCGCGAGGCCGTGCTCGGGCTGGCCGTCGTGCTCGCCGACGGACGCCTGCTGCGCACCGGGCACCGCACCGTGAAGGGCGTCACCGGCTACGACCTCACGGCGCTCATGGTCGGCTCCGAGGGCACGCTCGGCGTCATCGTCGAGGCGACGCTGCGGCTGCGGCCAATGACGCCCGGCGATGTCGTGACGGTCGCGGGGGTGTTCCCCGACGTCGAGGCGGCCGCCGCGGCATCCGCCGCCGTCACCGCCGCGCGCATCAGGCCCGCCGTGCTCGAGCTCATCGATGCGGCCGGCCTCGCCCGGGTCGCGGCGCACCTCGGACCCGAGGAGCTCGCGGGCACGCCCCTCGAGTCGCTCGCGCCCGGCGAGGCGTTCCTGGTCGCGCAGAGCGACGGCGGGGCGTCCGTGGCCGAAGCGGCCCGCATCGGCGAGGCCTTCGCCGGCGCCGGCGGCCGGGTCACGGTGTCGACGGATGCCGCGACGGGCGAGCGGCTCCTCGCGATCCGCCGCTCGATGCACCCGGCGCTCGCCGCGTCGGGGCAGGTGCTCATCGAGGACGTCGCCGTGCCGCGCTCGCGCCTGCCCGAGATGTTCCGCGCGATCGAGGAGATCGGCCGGCGCCACGGCGTGGAGATCCCGACGCTCGCGCACGCAGGCGACGGCAACCTCCACCCGAACTTCGTGTTCACCGGTGACGAAGTGCCTGCGCACGTGTGGGCGGCGGCCGACGAGATGTTCCGCGCGGCGGTCGCGCTCGGCGGCACGCTCACGGGCGAGCACGGCGTCGGCATCCTGAAGCGGCGCTGGCTCGCCGACGAGCTGGGCGAGGACTCGTTCGAGCTGCAGCGGGGGATCAAGGCGCTGTTCGACCCGACCGGCATCCTCAACCCGGGCGTCATGTTCGAGGCATCCGCCCGCTGACGCACCCGCTCGATATGCTGCGCGAGTGAGCACCGTGCCGCTGCAGCCTCCGCCGCCGAACCCGTCGCCCGCGCCGCCGCTGTGGTCCGCGCCGCCGCCCAAGGGGCGCAGCGGGGGCATCGCGTTCGCCGTCACCGGCATCGTGATCGCCGGGTCGGTCGGGCTGCTCGTGGTCGGCTACCTCGCCCTCGCGCTCGGGGTGCCGACCGTCGCACTCGGCGCGGCGCTCGCGCTGCTGCCGCTCGCGGTCGTCCTGCTGACCATCCGGTGGGTCGACCGCTGGGAGCCCGAGCCGCGGTGGGCGCTGTGGTTCGCGTTCCTCTGGGGCGCCGCCGTCTCGGTCGCCTTCGCCCTCGTCGTCGACCTCGGCATCCAGCTCGCCGTCGCGTACGCCGAGTCGGGCGCGACGCTCGACGAGGCGATGCAGGCCGTCGTGCAGGCGCCCATCGTCGAGGAGACGGCGAAGGGCATCGGCGTGCTGCTCATCTTCGCCTTCTCGCGGTCGCACTTCGACGGTCCGGTCGACGGGCTCGTCTACGGCGCGACGGTCGCCGCCGGGTTCGCGTTCACCGAGAACATCCTCTACTTCGGAGCCGCGCTCATCGAGGGCGGCGCGGAGGAGCTCGGCGCGACCTTCGTGGTTCGCGGCATCTTCTCGCCGTTCGCGCACGTGCTGTTCACCGCCTGCACGGGCATCGCCATCGGCATCGGCGCCCGACGCGGCGGCGGCGCGGGCGTGATCGGCTGGTTCCTCCTCGGCCTGACCGGCGCGATCCTGCTGCACGCGCTCTGGAACGGCTCGCTCGCGTTCGCCGACGACGCGATCGGCCTCTACTTCACCGTGCAGGTGCCGATCTTCATCGGCTTCATCCTCGTGACCGTGTTCCTCCGGCGCGAGGAGGTCAGGGTCACGCGCACACGACTCGCCGAGTACGGCGCGGCCGGCTGGTTCAGCCCGGCCGAGGTGCAGATGCTCGCCACGCCGGCAGGGCGGCGGCAGGCGCGGGCGTGGGCGAGGCGGCAGACGCCGCCGCGCACCGCCGAGATGCGGCGGTTGATCACGGATGCCACGCACCTGGCGTTCACGCGCCAGCGGCTCGTCACCGGGCGGTCGGGGCTCCGCTCGTCGGTCGACGAGGATGCTCTCCTGCGCGCCGTCATGGCGGATCGCGCGGCGCTGCTGCGCTGACCGCGCGCCCCGATGCCGCCCGGGTGCCGCGACTAGGATGACGGCATCCGGAATCGACGGCGATCGGAGACGGCATGCCCGTGCCGCGGCATCCGCAGGGCTACGACCTGCACGACCTGCGCGACCGTCTGCTGCGCGCCCAGGAGACGGCGATCGCCACGGGCACCGTGCCGCCCACCCTCCGCCCCGTCGTGCGCGAGTCCTGGGAGCGGGCCCTCCGCGGGCAGATCGACCCCGACCATGCGCTCCCGCGCGTCGACCTCGACGAGGACGAGTTCCGCGAGTACCGCGCCTCGCACGCGCTCGCGCCCGTGCTGCCCGTCATCCGTCGGCTGCTCGTCGACGGCGCCGACGATGCGGGCCTCGTGGTCGCAGTGGGCGACGAGCACGGTCGGCTGCTCTGGGTCGAGGGCGACCCCGGACTCCGCCGACGCGCCGAGGACATGCTGTTCATCGCCGGCGCGGACTGGTCGGAGGCGAGCGTCGGCACGAGCGCGCCGGGCACGGCCCTGCAGCTCGACCGCGCCGTGCAGATCCGAGGCGCCGAGCACTACAACCGGATCGTGCACCCGTGGAGCTGCACCGCGGCGCCGGTGCACGACCCGGCCAGCGGCGAGATCCTCGGCGTCATCGACATCACGGGCACCGACCACGCCGTCGCGCCGCACACCCTCTCGCTCGTGCAGGCGACGGTCGCCGCCGTCGAGGCGGAGCTGCGGATCGCGAGCCTCGAGTCCACCGTACGCGCGACGCTGCGCCGCTCGCGCATGACCGCCGTGCCGGCACCGCGTCCGACGCGCACGCCGCTCACGGTGCTCGGCGAGCGTCGTCCGCGCCTCGGCGCCGTGGAGCTGAGCCCGCGGCACGCCGAGATCCTCACGCTCCTGGCGTGGCATCCGCGCGGCCTCGGCGCCGAGCGTCTCGCGAGCCTCGTCTACGAGAGCGAGGCGTCACCCGTCACGCTCCGCGCCGAGCTCGTGCGTCTCCGTCGCGTGCTCGAGGGCGCGGGGGAGCCGCCGCTCGAGTCGCGTCCCTACCGCCTCGGACGCGAGGTCGACCTCGACGCGGCATCCGTGGCGAAGCTGCTCGCGCAGGGTTCGCTGAAGCGCGCCGCCGAGCGCTACGCGGGCCCCGTGCTGCCCGCCTCGACGGCGCCCGGCATCGTCGAGCTGCGGGACGAGCTCGCCGGACGACTGCGCGAGTCGATGCTGTCGGATGCCTCGCCCGAGGTGCTCGCCGCCTACGCCGAGCGCGACGAGTGCCGCTACGACGCCGAGGTCTGGCGGGCGCTCCTCGAGGTGCTGCCGCCGCGCTCGCCGCGACGTGCCTCGGTCGTCGCGCACCTCGAGCGCATCGAGGCCGCATTGCGCTGAGCCCGTTGCAACGTCCTTGCAACCCTGGGGCAACGGGGCGGCAACCCGCGCGCGCCTAGCGTGGCAGCGCCCGCTTCGGGCACAGACGACGACGTCGAGGAGACACGATGACCGTGTACGCCGCGCCCGGCACCACCGGCGCACTGATCGAGTTCAAGCCGCGCTACGAGCACTTCATCGGCGGCGAGTGGGTGAAGCCCGCCGAGGGCGCCTACTTCGAGAACATCTCGCCCGTGAACGGCAAGCCGTTCACCGAGGTCGCCCGCGGCACGGCCGCGGACATCGACGCGGCACTGGATGCCGCGCACAAGGCCGCGCCCGCGTGGGGCCGCACGAGCGCCGCGCATCGCGCCGGCATCCTGAACGCCATCGCCGACCGCATCGACCGGCACCGCGAACTGCTCGCGGTGGCCGAGACGTGGGACAACGGCAAGTCCGTGCGGGAGCCGCTGAACGCCGACCTGCCGCTCGCGAGCGACCACTTCCGCTACTTCGCGAGCCTCATCCGGGCGCAGGAGGGCAGCTTCACGCAGCTCGACGAGGACACCGTCGCGTACCACTTCCAGGAGCCGCTCGGCGTGGTCGGGCAGATCATCCCGTGGAACTTCCCGCTGCTGATGGCCGTGTGGAAGCTCGCGCCGGCGCTCGCCGCGGGCAACGCCGTCGTGCTGAAGCCGGCCGAGCAGACGCCGACGTCGATCCTCGTGCTCGTCGAGCTCATCGCCGACCTGCTTCCGGCCGGCGTCCTCAACGTCGTGAACGGCTTCGGCGTCGAGGCCGGCAAGCCGCTCGCGTCGTCGAACCGCATCCGCAAGATCGCGTTCACGGGCGAGACGACGACCGGCCGGCTCATCCTGCAGTACGCGTCGAACAACATCATCCCGTCGACCGTGGAGCTCGGCGGCAAGAGCCCGAACATCGTGTTCGAGTCGGTCGCCGACCGCCGCGACTCGTTCTACGACAAGGCGCTCGAGGGCTTCAGCCTGTTCGCGTTCAACCAGGGCGAGGTCTGCACCTGCCCGAGCCGCTCGCTGATCCAGAAGTCGATCTACGACACCTTCCTCGACGACGCGATCGAGCGCACCAAGCTGGCGAAGCAGGGCAACCCGCTCGACACCGAGACGCAGGTCGGCGCGCAGGCCTCGAACGACCAGCTCGAGAAGATCCTGAGCTACATCGACATCGGCAAGCAGGAGGGCGCGAAGCTGCTGCTCGGCGGCGAGCGCGTCGACCTCGGCGGCGACCTCAGCGAGGGCTACTACGTCGCGCCGACGATCTTCGAGGGCCAGAACCGCATGCGGCTCTTCCAGGAGGAGATCTTCGGGCCGGTCGTCGCGGTCACGAGCTTCCGCGACTACGACGACGCGATCTCGATCGCGAACGACACGCTCTACGGGCTCGGCGCCGGCGTCTGGAGCCGCAACGGCAACGAGGCGTACCGCGCCGGCCGCGACATCCAGGCCGGTCGCGTGTGGGTGAACAACTACCACGCGTACCCTGCGGGCGCGGCGTTCGGCGGCTACAAGTCCTCGGGCATCGGCCGCGAGAACAACAAGCAGGCCCTCGACCACTACCAGCAGACGAAGAACCTCCTCGTCAGCTACAGCGAGAACCCGCTCGGGTTCTTCTGATCGGAGCGGACCGATGTCCCTGGCACGCCTGGCCCACGGGGTCGTCGCGTCCGTCACGATCGGTGGGGAGTCGTCGCCGCGGGTGGAGCTGTCACCCGCGGCGGCGATGCTCCTCGACCGGCTCTGGGCGAAGCACGGCCCCTCATGTTCCACCAGTCGGGCGGATGCTGCGACGGCAGCGCCCCGATGTGCTACCCCGCGGGGGAGTTCCTCACCGGCGACGCCGACGTGCTCCTCGGCGAGCTCGACCTCGGGCCCGACGCCGACGGACCCCGGGTGGCGCCGTTCTGGATGAGCGCCGAGCAGTTCGCCACTGGCGGCACACGTACCTCGTCGTGGACGTCGTGCCCGTCCGGGGAAGCGGGTTCTCGGTCGAGGCGCCGGAGGGCGTGCGCTTCCTGATCCGCTCCCGGCTCATGGATCGCTGATGGCCCCCGTGCACAAGGAAACTCGCCGCCTTGTGGTGTGGCAATGCCGACATCTCTACCGGGCGACGAGTTCTCCGGATTCCAGCGTGCAGGCTGTTCGCAGTCAGCGCAAGAGGAGGGTGGACGGTTGTCCGCGACGGCCGTCTCCAGTTGGATGGAACGCATGACTGACACCAACAGCAAGCCCGAGGTCGACGCCCCCGAGGGCCCGGCCCCCGTCGAGCTCGTCATCGAGGACATCGTCGTCGGCGACGGCCCCGAGGCCACCCCGGGCTCGACCGTCGATGTGCACTACCTCGGCGTCGAGTACGACACCGGCGACGAGTTCGACTCGTCGTGGAGCCGCGGGCAGTCCATCAACTTCCCGCTGCAGGCCCTCATCGCCGGCTGGCAGGAGGGCATCCCGGGGATGCGGGTCGGCGGTCGTCGCCAGCTCATCGTGCCCCCGCAGAAGGCCTACGGCCCCGCGGGCGGCGGCCACCAGCTGAGCGGCAAGACCCTGATCTTCGTGATCGACCTGCTCGGCGTGAGCTGAGCTCCAGCGAACCGGGCGGAGGCCGGCGGGCGACGTTCCCGCCGGCCTCCGCCATGCCCGGCGCGGCTCGTGGCGGGCCTCGGCGCAACTGCCCGGCCGACGCCCGTTACGATCGGGGGGACCCGACCCCGAGAGGCACGACGACGTGACCGATTCCCGCCCCGATTCCGGCGACCGCCGCCGGCTCCTGCCGGCCTTCCTGCCCTACCTCGTGCTGTCGGCGGTGCACCTCGTCCTCCTCTCCACCGGGCCCGCGTGGGCGGTCACCGCGACGAAGGCGCTCCTGATGCCGCTGCTCGCGCTCGCGGTGGTCATGGTCGCCCGGCCGCTGCGCGGCCGGACGATCGGCCTCCTGCTCCTGGCGATCGCGCTGTCGTGGGGCGGCGACGTCGCACTGTCGTTCCCGGGCCAGCTGCTCTTCGTCGTCGGGCTGTGCCTGTTCCTCCTCGGGCACGGGGCGTACATCGCGCTGTTCCTCCGGCTGCGTCCGCGCGGTCGGCGCCTGCCCGTGTGGACGCTCGTCTACGTCGCCTGGTACGCCGCGTTCCTCGCGCTGCTCGGACCCGACCTCGGCGTGCTGTTCGTGCCCGTCGCGATCTACGGGCTCGTGCTCGGCGCGATGGCGGCGCTCGCCGGCGGGATCGGCGGGGTCATCGCGCTCGGCGGTGCGCTGTTCGTCGTGTCCGATTCGGTGCTCGCCCTCGGGCGGTTCCTGCCGGGCTACGAGTTCGCGCTGCACGACCTCACGGTGATGTCGACCTACCTCGCCGCGCAGGGCCTCATCGCGCTCGGCGTGGTGCGGCTCTCCGCTCCGGCTCCGTCGTCTCCTGCACCCGGTCGACCAGCTTCCGCCACGGCCCGGTGAGCTGGCGCTCGGCGAGCGTCGCCTCGTGCGGCGCGCATCGGATCCGGTAGACGAAGCGGTCGGGCTCGGGCGGCACGGGCGGGGGCTGGCTCCAGGGGATCTCCTCGATGAGGAGGTACCAGTCGTCGGCGTCGGGCTGCTCGTCGACGCGCACCTCCCACGTGAGCCGCAGGCCCGCCAGGCCGCCGCTCCGCGACACGATGACGTCCATGCCGCGATCGTACTCCCGGCGCCGCCGAGCCGACCCGGCCGTGAAGCCGACACTGCCGTGCGGGTCACGACGTGGGCGGCACCTCGATGCCGACGCTCTCCCACCCGTTCGCGACGGCCCGCGCCTCGCGCGAGGTGCGCCCGTAGCGCTCGCGCGCCGCGCGAACCGTCTCGGTCGCGAACGTCGCGAAGTCGGTGTCGGGCTCCAGCCGACCCGACGTGAGCACGTCGTACCAGATACGACCCACCGTCTCCCACGCGAAGCCGCCGAGCTCGATGGCCGCGAGCGCGAAGGCGCGGTTGGGGATGCCCGAGTTGAGGTGCACCCCGCCGTTGTCCTCGTCGGTCTCGATGTATCGATCGAAGTGGTCGGGTTGGGGGTCGCGTCCGAGCACGTCGTCGTCGTACGCGGTGCCGGGCTCCTTCATGGAGCGGATGGCGCGACCCTCGACGGCGTCGGTGAACACGCCCTCGCCGATGAGCCACGTCGCGGACGCGGCATCCTGCCCCATCGCGTACTGCTCGACGAGCGCGCCGAACACGTCGGAGACGTGCTCGTTGAGCGCGCCCGACTGGCCCTGGTAGCGCAGGCGGGCGGTGCGCTCGGTGACGCCGTGCGCGAGCTCGTGCCCGATGACGCTGATCGACTCAGTGAAGCCGCGGAACACGTCGCCGTCGCCGTCGCCGAACACCATGCGCTCGCCGTCCCAGAAGGCGTTGTCGTAGCGGTCGCCGTAGTGCACGGTCGCCTCGAGCGGCATGCCGGCGTCGTCGATCGAGTCACGGGCGAAGACGCGCGCGAACATCTCGAAGGTGTCGCCGAGCCCGTCGTACGCCTGGTTCACCGCGGTGTCGGCGCTCGGCGGCTGGCCCTCGCGGCGAACGAGCCGGCCGGGCAGCTTGTCGTCGCCCTCCGCGTCGGAGATGCGCCGGTCGGGCTGCGGTGCGGTGCCGGGCGCCGCGGCGGGTCGCTCGTCGCGCACGGGGCGCTCGGGTCCCATGAACGACGGCAGCTCGCCGGCCACGCGGAACTCGCGCAGCGGCGCATCGCGGAGCAGCGAACGCCGGGCGGCGTCGGCGGCGTCCGCATAGGCGGGATCGTCGGTTCGTGCGATGCGCGCCAGCAGGTAGGGCGGCACGATGGCCGCGTGGGCCGACGGATGGGGGTAGGGCCGGGGCATCCGTGTCATGCACCCGATCGTGCCACGTCGGGCCGACACGCGCGCCCGCACTCGCCGCGTGCGACACGCCGCGGCGCGGGGCCGCCACTTGCCCCGGGAAACACCGCTTGCGAAGCTGGAACAGTGACCGCCGCTCCCGTCGCCGCCCCGACCGAGGTGCGCACGCATCCGATCGGCCTCGTGCCCGCGGTGCTGGTGTGCGGCGCAGCGGTGCTGCTGTTCGGGTTCCTGCTCCCGCTCGCCGGGTACGCGATGCTCCTCGCCGGCCTCGTCGCGGCGTGGTTGACCGACCGCTCAGGGCGCACGAGCCGGCTCCTGCCCGACCTCTTCCTCATCGCGCTCGGGCAGGCGATCATCTCGACGATCTCGCTCGAGGCCGACATCAGCTACCCCGCGATGCTGCGCTTCGCCGTGGTGCTCGGCGCCGCGGTGGCCGTGCCCTACGTGATCTCGCGGTACTGGTACGGCGACCGGGTCATCCGCTTCCCGTGGCGCGCCGGCCGCCGCTGGACCCGCACCCAGTGGATCTACCTCGTCGCGGTGACGGTGACCGGCTGGCTCGTCCTGCCGTTCTACTTCATCACTTCGGGCGTGTACCACAACTGGCCGACGGTGACGGAGCCCGACGAGATCGCTCGCCTGTTCGTCGGCGTCAACGCGGTGGGCACGTGGGACGAGCTGTTCTTCATCTGCACGGTGTTCGCGCTGCTGCGACGCCACTTCCCGACCTGGCAGGCGAACCTGCTGCAGACAGTCGTGTTCGTGTCGTTCCTGTGGGAGCTCGGCTACCAGTCGTGGGGTCCGCTCCTGACCATCCCGTTCGCCCTGGTCCAGGGCTACACGTTCAAGCTCACGAAGTCGCTCACGTACGTGCTGGTCGTGCACCTCATCTTCGACGCGGTCGTCTTCTGCGTCATCGTCTACGCGCACACCGGCTGGCCGGCGATCTTCCCGCTCGTGCCGTCCTGATCGAGGCGGGCGAAGCGGGCGCGACGGGCGAGCGGATGCCGCGATGCGCCGGATCCTGCGGAGCACTCGGCGCACGGCGTCAGACGGCGCACTTCGTCAGAACCGCGCACTGCGTCAGAACCGCGCACTGTGTCAGAACGGCACCGGCTCGTAGCGATCGAGGATGGCCTGCCACTCGTCGTCGAAGGACCGGAGCGGGTCGGGCGGGATCGGCGGCTCGATCGGGGTTTCGCCGGTCTCGGGGTCGGAGCCTGGTGGCGCGACGCCCTCGCCGACTCCCACCGGAATGAACGGCCGCTCGGGCAGCGTTCGCAGCACGTGACCCGCGGGGGAGGTCCAGCGCATCACGCCGCCGGGCTCCTGCAGCACCCGCCACCGGCTCTCGTGCTTCAGGTGATGGTGGCCTTCGCAGAGCGCGGCGAGGTTGGTCGCGGAGGTCGCGCCGCCGCGCGCGAAGGCCGTCGTGTGGTCGAGATCGGCGTGCGTGGCGGGCCGCGGGCAGCCCGGGAATCGGCACTGCCCGTCGCGGAAGCGCACGAGCCCCGCGAGATCGGACGGAACGCGATAGCGCTCACGCCCGTAGCTCAACACGGCGCCGGTCTCGGGGTGCACCAGGATGCGACGCATCCATGGCGCGTGCGCGGTGAGCAGGCGGGCGGTCTCGGGGTCGATCGGGCCGTACCCCTCGAGCTCGGCGGGCTCGTCGTCGAGCCCGAGCAGGGTGAGCACCGGCACGGTCACGTTGATGCGCGGCACCACCATGCCGGTTGCGGCGGCGGTATGACGCGCGCCTTCGTCGTCGGGGAGCACGCCGCACAGCAGCAGGTCGGCCGCGATGTCGAGCGCACGTTGCAGCGACGTGCGGACGTCGCCGGCCACGCCAGGACCCGCCGTGAGCGAGGTCAGGCGCGCGTCGATCGCGACGGCCCGCTCGGCCTCGAGGTGCAGGCTCAGCCACGCCATGCCGTCGGGGGCGGGATCGAGGCACACGCGCCGACCGTCGGCGGCCCGTTCTCGTCGT
Source organism: Agromyces sp. NPDC055661 (assembly GCF_053618135.1). NCBI lineage: Bacteria > Bacillati > Actinomycetota > Actinomycetes > Micrococcales > Microbacteriaceae > Agromyces > Agromyces sp. NPDC055661. The sequence continues at coordinate 123,063 of NZ_JBSHHC010000001.1, read as the reverse complement.
TCGGCCAGCGGCTCGGGATGCAGTCGCTCGCGCACGCGCCGCATTCGCCGTCGCACCTCGGCGTTCGTCGACACGATGCCCCCCGTCGCCGCGGCGGAGGCCGCGTCGAGGGCGACCTGCTCGACCGCATCGGCGATCTCGCCGGGAAGATCCTGCGTGAGTTCGAGCACCGACCGCACCTGCGTGAGCGCGAGCTCGCCGGTCGTCAATGCATCGAGCGTCGCGTGGCGCGGGCCGGTGAGCCGCTCGGCCTCGCCGACGAGACGAGCAGCGGATGCCTCGTGACAGCCGAGCGTCGTCGCCAGCTCGGCGGCGAAGGAACGCTTCGCCATCTCGCGCTCACGTGGACTGCTCGATTCGGTCACGCGCTCGACGTCGGCCGCGAGCTCGCGAGCCCGCTGGATGCACCGGTACTGCCCCGCCTGGAGCTGTCGGATCGCCGTCTCGAACGTGGAGATCGCCGCCAGCTCCGCCTCGAGCGCCGCTTCGTGCGAGAGGTCGAGGCTGGCTGGCATGGTTCCATCCAAGCAGGACCCACCGACATCGCTTGGACGCCACGAACCGCAGGTCAAGTGCGAAATCCGAACAATGTGCCGCATTCCACGCGCGAGTGCAGACTATGTCGACGCGCGCACCCGCCGCGCGCTCCGCACCGCCAAGACCGCGAGCGCGACCGATGCGGCCACCGCCGCGGCGCACAGCACCCACTCGAGCACTCCCGGCGGCTCGGGCGGCGTCTCGTACGCCGCGCCCGACCCGTCGAGGTAGACGGTCGCCGTCGAGCCGATCTCGAGGTCCTCGCTGCGCAGGTCGGTGAGGGCGCCGTCGGGGAGTTCGACCGTCACGACGCGGACGGTCTCCGTGCGGTTCCCCCGCCGGTCGGCGACCATCAGCTGCTCGCTGTGCTCGTCGACGACGGTGGCCTGGAGCGGCGTGTACGACGCGAACGCGCGGGACGAGGTCTCGACGATCATGACGACCGCGACCACGGCGAACACGACGGCCGCGATCGCGAGCACGGCGGCGGTGACCGCGGGCGGCGGGTATCCGGCGCGGTCGTCGCTTCGTCGGTCGTCGGTCATCGTTGGGGGCGACCTCCCGGTCAATCGCGATCCCGACCACGCGAAGGGCGTGAGGCGGCGGCGCTGGCCGGCGCTACTTCAGCTGCCCCCGGATCTCCCCGGGCATGTTGTTCGCGTTGTGCACGTTCACGTAATAGGCGCTCGGGTTCGCCGCGATCGCGTCGAGCAGCGCCTCGTCGTTGACGGTCGTGCATCCGCTGACCGAGAAGTCGGTCGCATTCGGTACGCCCAGCGGGATGACGACCGGACCCGGGGTGTTGCGCGGGGCGACGTGCACGTGGGCGGCCGTCGCCGGCGCGGAGAGTCCGTTCACGACGAGCGTGTAGCAGAACTGGTTGAGGTCGTCGTCGATCTCGTAACTGAACGAGCCGTGCGCGCCGAAGTTGTTCGGCCTCGGCGACTCCTGTCCGCCGGTCAGCGGGATGGCGGGTGCGGCTTGGGCAGCGCCGGCGCCGGCGAAGGTGATCGCGGCGGCGACGGCGAGCGTCAGTGCCGCGGTCCGAGCATGCCGATGGGTGATCATGATGATTGCTCGCTTCCTCGGGTTTCTCGGCACGCTACGCCGACGCCCGAGCGCCTGCAAGAGCCCCGCCCCGCGGCATCCGCGCCCCTACGACTCGACGGATGCCCCGTGCGCCGCGAGCCACTCGAGCAGCACGCTCACGTGGTTGACCTGCTCATCGCGCGCGGCGAACACGAGGGTCACGCGATCGTGCTCGCGGCCAGTCTCGAGCAGCTCCTGTGCGGCCGGACTCGCGTCGAGCTCCGCGCGGTACTGCGCCGCGAACTCGTCGAACCGCTCGCGATGGTGATGCCACTCGGTGCGCAGCTCGGGCGAGGGTGCGACGTCCTTGTCCCACTCGTCGAGCTCCGCGCGCTCCTTCTTCACCCCGCGCGGCCAGAGGCGGTCGACGAGCACCCGATAGCCGTCGGATGCCTCGGCCGGCTCGTACACGCGCTTCATCGTGAACGCCATGCCGCCAGTCTGCTCCCGACGGGGCGGGGCGGCAATCAGGCCGCGGAGGCGGCGACTTCCGCTTCGACTCCGTCGCTGCGCGTCTTCTCCGCCATCACGATCTGCTGCACCGCCGCGCGCCCGGCGCGGTTCGCGCCGACCGTCGACTGGGATGGCCCGTAGCCGATGAGGAACAGGCGCGGTTCGTCGAGCGATCGCGTGTCGGCGACGCGGAAGCCGCCCTCGGGGGTGCGCAGCCGGAGCGGCGCGAGATGGTCGAGCGCCGGGCGGAACCCGGTCGCCCAGAGGATGACGTCGGCCTCGATGAAGGAGCCGTCGGGCATGCGCACGCCGTCCTCCTCGATCGCCGCGAACATCGGATGCCGCACCAGCACGCCCCGGGCCTGGGCGGCGCGCGCCCACGGGGTCCAGTGCATCCCGGTGACGGCGATGACGCTGCCCGGCGGCAGGCCCCGACGGACGCGTTCCTCGACGCCCGCGATCGCCGCGCTGCGGGCGGCGAGGTCGAAGTCCTCCTCCACCCACTCGGGCTCGCGCCGCGTCATCCAGACGGTCTCGGCGACGTGCGAGATCTCGTCGAGCAGCTGCACGGCCGAGATGCCGGCGCCCACGATGACGACGCGCTTGCCCGCGAACTCCTCGGTGGAGACGTAGTCGGCCACGTGCAGCTGTCGCCCGCGGAAGCGCTCGATGCCGGGGTAGTACGGACGGAACGGGCGGGTCCAGGTGCCGGTCGCGTTGATGACGTACCGCGCGGCCCACGTGCCCCGGTCGGTCTCGACGAGGAGGCGCCCGTCGGGGTCGTCGTCGGCGCGGCGCACCGCGCGCACCGAGACCGGACGCTGCACGTCGAGGTCGAAGCGCCGCTCGTACTCGGCGAAGTACGGCGGCAGCGCGTCGCGGCTCGACATGGCGGGGTCGGCAGGCGGCACCGGGAACCCGGGCAGCTCGTGGATGCCGTTGACGGTGGCCATGCGCAGCGAGGCCCACCGGTGCTGCCAGGCACCGCCGGGGGCCGTGTTCGCGTCGAGGACCACGAACGTCCGGTCGGCCGACGTCTCGCGCGTCACGGGCACGAAGCCGCGGCGCCGCAGGTGGTGCGCGGCGGAGAGTCCTGCCTGCCCCGCGCCGATCACGGCGACGTCCACCTCGATCACATCCACATGCATCGGAACCGGCGCGAGGTCGCCGGTATTCCGCGAGAGACAGGCGACAGGCCCGTGCCGCGAGGGCGTGGCCGCCTCGATAGGCTCGCGGCATGCGGGCGGTGCGGTACGAGCGGTACGGCGGCCCCGAGCGCCTGCGGCTCGTCGACGCGCCGACCCCCGAGGCCGGTCCGGGCCAGGTGCTCGTGCGCGTGCACGCGGCAGCCGTGAACTCGTGGGACTGGGACCTGCTGCGCGGGCGGCCGCTGTTCGCCCGCATGGGCGGCCCGTTCCGGCCGCGAATGCGCGTGCTCGGCGCCGACGTCGCGGGCGAGGTGGTCGCCGTCGGCGACGGCACGACGGGATTCGCCGTCGGCGACCGCGTGCACGGCGACCTGTCGGGCGCGGGCTGGGGCGGGTTCGCCGAGTTCGTCGCCGCCGATGCGACGGCGTTCCGGCGCATCCCCGACGGCATCGGCTTCGTCGACGCCGCGGCGCTGCCCCAGGCGGGCGGGCTCGCTGTCCAGGGCCTCGCGCTCGCCGAGGTCGCCGTCGGCGACCGCGTGCTCGTGAACGGCGCGGGCGGGGGAGCGGGCACGCTCGCCGTGCAGCTCGCGCACCGCGCCGGCGCGATCGTCACGGCGGTCGACCGCGCCGACAAGCTCGCCATGCTGACCGGCCTCGGCGCCACGCAGGCGATCGACCTCGCGGATGCCGCGGCGGCCGCGCCGCCCGACGGCGGCTACGACGTCATCATCGAGCTCGTCGCCCAGCGTCGCCTGCGCGACTACCAGGCGATGCTCGCACCGGGCGGGCGGTTCGTCATCGTCGGTGGTCGGATGGGCATCATCCTCACGACCTTCGCCTTCGGCTCGCGGCTCGGGCGCGACGGGCGGTCGTACCGGGTGCTGGCGGCGAAGCCGAACGAGGGCCTCGAGGAGCTCGACGCCCGCGTCCTGGCGGGCGAGGTGCATCCGGTGATCGATGCCGTGCTGCCCCTGGCCGAGGTGCCCGAGGCGCTGCGCCGCATCGGCGCCGGCGAGGTGCACGGCAAGCTCGTCATCGACACGACGGCCTGAGCGGCGGACTTCCTAGCCCGGCGTGCGCCGCACGTCGAAGGTGCCGTCGGCGTGCCAGTCGACCGTCAGCAGGTCGGTGCTCGACGTGTCGCCCGAGATGCCGTCGCCGTCGAGGTCGGCGTCCGTGCCGAGGTTCGCCGGGATCGACGCGTGCAGGCGCATGCCCTCGTCGAGCACGTCGCGGATCGGGCGGCAGTTCCACACCATGCCGCTCGCGTCGAGCCGCACGATCAGGCATGCCGTGGTGTAGTCGGTCGTGGCCGCGTACACGCTCACGCCGGGGATCGGGCCGTCGGCCGACGCGACGAGACGCGCGACCCGCGCATCGGGGAAGACCTCCCGCAGCCACGTGGGCAGCGAGCCGGGGTCGCGGGACGGGTCCCGGAAGACCTCCATCGCCGGGGCGCTGTAGAGCGTCTCGTCGGCGAGCATCTCCGACGCCGTGGGCGCGGGCGTGAACGCGAGCTCGAGCACCGGTGCCCGGCCCGCCGCGCGGACGGCCCAGAGCCCGCCGGCGACGAGGGCCGCGCCCGCGGCGAGCCCGACGACCGCAGCGACGATCGTCGCCGTGGCGGGCCGCCGCCGCCGCGCCGGCGCGGCATTCGTCGAGCCCGGCCGGATATCGGCCCCGCCCGGCCCGTCCGGACCGACCGGACCACCCGCACCGCCCGCGGCCGCCTGTTGGTCGACCGAAAGAGGCGACGGCACGCCCTCGCCCGCGGCGGCGCGCATGGCCCGGTCGGCCTGCAGCAGCATCCACTCGCTCTCGGAGACGACCAGCGTGACCCCGGTCTCGGGATCGAAGCGCTCGACGCGCGGCTCGTCGGCCCCGGCGCGGGAGTAGACTCGCGCCTCGAGCTCCGATCGTGCGTCGTCCAGAGCCACCTCGACCACCTGTTGCGAACGCTACACCGCCGTGCGAACGCCGTGGAGTCGCCAGAGTGGGGGACGAACGCGGCGGACGCGGCGGATACGGGGCCGTCCGCCGTGCGGCATCCGCTCTGGTAGACTCTTCAGGTTGCCGTCATGACGGCCGCGCATCAAGAGAGCCCAGGCAGAAGGCCCCGGGCAGCGCGCAACGAGGAGAAAGGGGATCCCATCTATGGCACTTGAAGCTGATGTCAAGAAGGCGATCATCGAAGAGTACGCGACGCACCCCGGTGACACTGGATCCCCCGAGGTCCAGATCGCGCTGCTCACCAAGCGCATCAAGGACCTCACGGAGCACCTCAAGGAGCACAAGCACGACCACCACTCGCGTCGTGGCCTGCTGCTCCTCGTCGGTCAGCGTCGTCGTCTGCTCGGCTACCTCGCCGACGTGGACATCAACCGCTACCGCTCGCTCATCGAGCGTCTCGGCCTGCGCCGCTAAGCGTCTCTCCAGACGCGGCTCTCGCTGATACCGCGAACTTCTTGCGAAGGCCCCCACCGTGCATGCATGGGCGGGGGCCTTCGTCATGCTCGGATGCCGCGGGCCGGATGCCGCGGGGTCGCCTGCCGCGACGCGGCCTACCCCGTGCTGCGCGCCCGGTACGCCCGCACGGCCATGCGGTTGCCGCACCGCGTCGAGCAGAACCGGCGGGAGCCGTTCTTCGAGAGGTCGAGGAAGATGCCCGTGCAGTCGTCGGCCGCGCACGCGCGCATGCGGTCGGTCTCGTCGGCGCGGATGACGTCGACGAGCGCCATCGCCGCCTCGACGAGGATGCGCTCGGCGAGCGGGGCGTCGAGCGACGTGGCGTGGATGTGCCAGTCGAGCGTGTCGTGCCGCACCAGGCGGGGGACCGCCCTCGACTCGGCGAGGATCGCGTTCACCTCGACCACCGCGGCGTCGCGGTCGAGCGCCCACAGCGCGCGCAGCCGCTCTCGCGCGGCGACCACCTCGGCGAGCTCGCGCTCGTCGCCGTCGCGGCGCCCGGAGTAGATCCACGCGTCGAGCAGGTCGTTCAGCTGTGCCGTCGTCGCGAGCTCGTCCTCGCCGGACTCGGAGGCCTCGGGCACCGTGTCGGCGAGCGCCGCGACGAAGTTCAACGCCGCGGTCGTGTCATCGGTGAAAATCATTTGACTCCTGACATCCGGCTCCGGTACTGTCATCAGCATAACGGCGTTCGCCCATGACAGCGCCGAAGTCGACGAACATTCCGGGGAGGCAGCCGTGCGCGCATCGCGTGGCCTGATCGGCATCGCACTCGGTCTCGCGGCGGGGCTCGCGTTCGGCGCCGGCGGCGTGTTCGTGAAGCCGCTCCTCGAGAGCGGATGGTCGCCGGGCGCCGCCGTCCTCGCGCGCATCACCGTGGCGGCCGTCCTGCTCGCGGTGCCCGGCCTCATCGCGCTCCGCTTCGACCTGCGTCCGCTCTGGCGCGCGCGCTGGACCGTGCTCGTCTTCGGCCTCGTCGCCGTCGCGGGCGTGCAGTTCGCGTTCTACGCGTCGCTCGAGCGCATCCCCGTGTCGACGACGCTCCTCATCGAGTACCTCGCGCCCATCGCGCTCGTGCTCTACGCCTGGGTCCGCACGCGACGGATGCCGCAGCGCATCGTGCTCGCCGGCTCGGCACTGGCGATCGCCGGGCTCGTGCTCGTCATCGGGCCCGGCGGGGGCTCGCTCGACCCGATCGGCCTCATCTTCGCCGCCATCGCCATGATCGGCGTCTGCGTCTACTACGCGGTCGGCGAGCGCGCCGCCGAGCAGCTGCCGCCGGTGGCGCTCATCGCAGCCGGCTTCGTCGTCGGCGCCGTCGCGCTCGCGCTCACCGGGCTGGTCGGCCTGCTTCCGATGGAGGCGACCTTCACCGACGTGCCGTTCCTGAACGGCACGGCGCCGTGGTGGGTGCCGCTCCTCACGGTCGGCGCGGTCTCGACCGCGTTCGCGTACGTGGCGGGCCTCGCCGCCATACGCATGCTCGGCGCGCGACTCGCGGCGTTCCTCGGCCTCTCCGAGGTCGTGTTCGCGGGCATCGTCGGCTGGATCCTGATCGGCGAGGCGCTCGGCCCGCTGCAGATCCTCGGCGGCCTGCTGATCCTCGGCGGCATCGTCTGCGTGCGCATGGAGCGCCCCGCGCCCGCGGCGGCGCGCGTGGTCGAGCTCGGCGGCGAACCCGTGCCGATCACGGCGTCGACCACCGTGCGCGCCGCCCCGACCTCCGCCGCGGCCGCCGACCCCCGCTAGGCTCGGGCCCATGCGGTTCGGCGTCGTCATCCTGCCCCAGTACGACTGGCCCGAGGCGGCGCGACGCTGGCGCGCAGCGGAGGACTACGGGTTCGACCACGCGTGGACCTACGACCACCTCGCGTGGCGCGGCCTCGCGGGGGAGCGCTGGCACGCCACCGTCCCGACGCTGACGGCGGCGGCGACCGTGACGACCCGCATCGGCCTCGGCACGTTCGTGGCGTCGCCGAACTACCGCCATCCCGTGCCGTTCGCGAAGGACATCGCCTCGGTCGACGACGTCTCGGGCGGGCGCGTGCTGCTCGGCCTCGGTTCCGGTGGCACCGGCTTCGACGCGTACGTGCTCGGCCAGTCCGAGCTCACCCCTCGCGAGCGGTTCGAGCGGTACGCCGAGTTCGTCGAGGGGCTCGACGTGCTCCTGCGTTTCGAGGCGCCCGGGTCGGGCGGCGTCTCGTTCGAGGGGTCCTGGTACACCGCGTCGAACGCGCGCATGGTCGGCGAGCCGTCGCAGCATCCGCGGATGCCGCTGCACCTCGCCGCGAACGGGCCGAAGGCGCTCGCGCTGGCCGCCCGCCTCGGCGACGGATGGGTCACCACGTCGCGCGGCGACGACGACGTCGAGGGATGGTGGCGCGAGGCCGGCGAGCTCTCGAAGCGGCTCGACGACGCGTGCGCGGCGATCGGGCGCGACCCGTCGACGATCGCGCGCACGCTCTCGCTCGACTCCGAGGCGTTCCACAGCCTCTCGAGCGTCGGCGTCTTCGAGGACGCCGTGGGCCGTGCGACCGAGCTCGGGTTCACCGACGTGGTCTCGCACTGGCCCCGCGAGCACGGCCTCTACGCCGCCGACGAGGCGGTGCTCGACGAGGTCGCGGCCCGGCTTCCCGGCCTGCGCTGACCGATAGCCTGAGGGGCATGCCCGCTCCGCGCTCGAAGCCCATGCTCGCCTGGGAGCCGCTCCCGTTCCTCGTGCTCGTCGGGCTGCTGCTGCTGACCGGGGTGATCCGCCCCGAGGGCCCGCCCTCGGTGTTCTGGCCGTACCTCGTGGTCATCGGCCTCGCGGTCGCGTGGCTCATCGTGTCGCTGGTGCGCGGGCTCCGGCGTACGAACCCCGACCGCTGGGGCGACCTCTCGACGCTCGAGGGGCTCGACGTGCTCGACGCGCCCCGACGCGACCGCGAGGTGCGGTCGGTCGTGCCGGTCGACGAGGCGAACCGGCACCAGCCCGCCATCGAGTTGGCACGGCTCTACGGCGGCGCCGAGCAGCACGCGGTGCTCGTGCCGCGCGCGAGCCGCTGGCTGAAGCGGCGCTACCGCATCGGCGTGCAGCTCGTGGGCGGCGACCGGCCGCGCCACGCCGGCTTCCTCGGCCGCGTCGCCGAGGACCGCTGGGTCGACCTGCTCGACGGGCTGCGCGAGCGCGGGACCTACGTGCGCGTCCCCGCGATCATCGTGGGCGCGTCACGTCCCTACGGCATCGACCTCGACCTCAGCGGGCTCGAGGGCCTCGACGCCTGACCTCCGGCTCAGGCCTCGGTCGCCTGCGAGGAGCCGACCGCCTGCTCGGTCTCGCGCTGCGCGAGCTCGGCGCGCACACGGTCCATGTCGAGCGCCCGCACCTGCGAGATGAGGTCGTCGAGCATCGGGCGGGGGAGTGCGCCGGCCTGGGCGAACACGCCGATGCCGTCCTTGAAGGCCATGATCGTCGGGATCGACGAGATGTTCATCGCGGCGGCGAGCTGCTGCTGGTCCTCGGTGTCGACCTTCGCGAAGACGAAGTCGGGGTTCGCCTCGGACGCCGCCTCGTAGTTCGGCGCGAACTGGCGGCACGGGCCGCACCACTCCGCCCAGAAGTCGACGAAGACGGTACCGCCCTCGAGGATGGTCTTCTCGAAGTCGTCAAGGGTGAGCGCCACGGTAGCCATGCGACCACCCTATGTCGGTCGGCCGGGGGATCGCCCGGTGTTCGCTGTGGGCGCCCGCACGCCACGAGTATCCTCGTGGCGTGGTCGCATTCGGAGGGGTGCTCGGTTCGTTCCGTCGGCGCGGCTCGTCGCCCGACGACGTGCCGGCGCACGAGGCCGTGCGCGGCGACGAGGCCCACGCACTCGACGCCGCCATCCCCGACCTCGACTGGCGCGCCTTCCCGCCCGGCACCGAGCGCACCGAGTTCGCCGCGCCGAGCGGGCCGCTCGCGCGCGTGGCGCTCGGCCCGGCCGACGGGCCCCGAGTCGTGCTCGTGCCCGGGGCGACGGGGTCGAAGGAGGACTTCGTCCTCATGATGCCGCTGCTGGCCGACGCGGGCTACCGGGTGGAGTCCTACGACCTCGCAGGCCAGTACGAGTCGTGGAACGCGGGTCCGTGGAACCTCGAGCCGCCGCGCAGCCGCTACGACGAGCGTCTCTTCCTGGACGACCTGCTCGCCGTGCTCGACGACGGCGCCGGCGACGCGCACGTGCTCGGCTACAGCTTCGCGGCCACGCTCGCCGAGCTCGCCCTGCTCGAGCGCCCCGACCGGTTCGCGAGCCTCACGCTGCTCAGCGCACCGCCCGAGCCCGGCCAGACGTTCCGCGGGGTGAAGCGCATCGGGCCCATCAGCGGGCTCACCTCGCCGCGCCAGGGAGCGGCGCTCATGCTCTGGGGCATCCGCAACAACCTCAACAAGGTGCCGCCGCGGCGGCTCGCGTTCGTGCGCGAGCGGTTCGCGCTCACGCGGCGCGAGAGCGTCGACGACATCATCGGGCTCATGATGCGCACGCCCGACCTGCGGGCACGGCTCGCCGAGTCGTCGGTGCCGAAGCTCGTCGCCGTCGGCGAGCACGACCTGTGGCCGCGCGAATTGCACGAGCGGTTCGCGCAGCAGATCGGCGCGCGCTTCGCCGTCTACGCGACGGGGCACAGCCCCTGCGAGACCGCGCCGCACCAGCTCGTGCGCGACATGCGGGAGCTCTTCGAGCTCACCGACGCGGTGCCGTAGGTCGCCTCAGGCGGGCAGCGGCCGCTCGCCGTCACCGTCGGGGTCGGTCGCCTCGGCGAGCATCGCGGGCGAGACCAGGTCGACCTCGATCCGCCGGTCGGCGCGGCGTTCGAACGGCGGCCAGGCGCGCCACTCGACGCCGAGCGTGTGGAACGCCATGCGCACGCGCCGGCGGAGCTCGGCGAAGCTGTCGAACGGCCGCGCCGAGACGCCCACCACGAGCGATCGGTCGTACACGACGGACATGCCCGGCCGCAGCCACCACGCGAGGTCGAGGTCGTCGTGCAGGTCGGCGCGGTCGCGGTGCACGATGTCGCGCAGCACGAGCCAGGCGTCGGCGCGGATGGCGTAGTTCGAGCCGAAGATCGGCGGATGCCCCAGCAGCGCGCCGATCACCGTGAAGTAGCCGCCCAGGTAGACGTACCGGGCGATCCACCGGCGTGGCGCGGTCTGCCCGTAGAACACCCCGGTGCCGGTCACGACCGTCGGATGGTCGCGGCGCGACATCCGCTGCTCGACCCGCTCGAGCCAGTCGGGCGCGGGCACCGAGTCGGCGTCGAGCCGGGCCAGCAGGTCACCGGATGCCGCGTCGAAGCCGGCCGCGGTCGCAGGCCAGATGCCGCGAACGGGCTGGTCGACCACGCGGGCGCCCGCGGCGAGGGCGACCTCGACCGAGGCATCCGTGGAGCCGTTGTCGACGACGATGACCTCGTCGGCCGGGCGGGTCTGCCTCGCCAGGGCGTCGAGGCACGCCGCGAGGTATGCCGCGTCGTCCAGACACGGAATGACGACCGAGATCGTGCTCATCACGGCGAGTCTAGCCACCGGGGGAGCGTGCCCACGCAGCAATCGTGCGTGGGGCGCCGCGAATTCGGACCCGGGGGTTCCGCCTCCGCACAGCCTCCGCATAGGCTCCCCCAGAACGGGTGTCGACGAGGATGCCCGCACGGAAGGGAAGACGATGAAGTCATCTGCCACACTTTCCAGGCGCGCCAAGGTGGTGGGGGTCGCCACCGCGACCGTCGCGGCACTGGCGCTGGCGCCCGCCGGAGCCGCCATCGCGGCGCCGGGGTCGCAGGGTTGTGAGAACCGAAACAACAACACGATCGCGAGCCTCCTCGCGTGCGTCGACGCCGACGGGGCGAGGGAACACCTCGAAGCGTTGCAGGAGATCGCCGACGAGAACGGCGGCAACCGCGCCGCCGGCCTCCCGGGCTACGAGGCGAGCGTCGACTACGTCGTCGACACGCTCGAGGCCGCCGGATGGAACGTCACCATCGACGAGTTCGACTACACGTTCATCGGGCCGTCGGAGCTCGACCAGCTGACGCCGGTGCAGGCGTCCTACGAGACCGGTGCCTTCTCGGGCAGCGGCTCCGGCGAGGTCACGGGCAACGTGATCCCCGTCGACATCAACCTCACGGGCGATCGAGCCAGCACCAGCGGCTGCGAGGCGTCCGACTTCGCCGGCCTGAACTGGTCCGGCCCGGCCGACATCGCGCTGGTCCAGCGCGGCTCCTGCAACTTCGGCGACAAGGCGTTCTTCGCCGAGCAGGCCGGAGCCGAGGCGGTCATCATCTTCAACCAGGGCAACACGCCCGACCGCGAGGGCCTGATCGTCGCCGACGCCTCCTCGCGTACCGACGGCACTCCCGTGACGCACGGCATCCCCGTGGTCGGGGCGAGCTTCCAGCAGGGCGTCGCCCTGTCGGCGGCCGGCTCCACGGCGCGCGTGTTCGTGCCCGCGCCCGAGCAGCGTCCGCAGAAGAACGTCATCGCGGAGCTCCCCGGCAAGAACACCCAGAACGTCGTGATGGCCGGTGCGCACCTCGACTCGGTGCAGGCCGGTCCCGGCATCAACGACAACGGCAGCGGGTCCGCCTCGCTGCTGGAGGTCGCGCAGAACCTGTCGAAGCTCAAGCCGCAGAACACCGTGCGACTCGCATGGTGGGGCGCTGAGGAGGACGGCCTCCTCGGATCCGCCGCGTACGTGGCCGGCCTCTCGCAGGCCGAGAAGGACCGCATCGCGCTGTACATGAACTTCGACATGGTCGCCTCGCCGAACTACATCTTCATGGTGTACGACGGCGACGAGTCGGGCTTCCCGGCGCCGGTCACCGTGCCCGAGGGCTCGGTGCAGATCGAGGACCTGTTCGAGAGCTACTTCACGAGCGTGGGGCAGCCCTATGACGACGCGGAGTTCAGCGGTCGTAGCGACTACGAGGCGTTCATCCTCAACGGAATCCCCGCCGGCGGCCTGTTCACCGGCGCCGAGGTCGTGAAGACCGCGGAGCAGGAATCCATCTGGGGCGGCGTCGCCGGTGAGTCGTACGACCAGTGCTACCACGCGGCGTGCGACACCATCGACAACATCAACATGGAGGCGCTCGACGTCAACATCGATGCGATCGCCATGGCGATCCTCGCCTACTCCTACTCGACGGAGTCGGTGAACGGCGTGCCCGGCAAGAACATCCCCGGCGGCCTGAAGCTGCCGGCCCCGGCCGGGCCCGAGGGCACCGTCGGCAGCGACGGCGGCCACTCGCACGACAGCTGAGTCGAGCGAACGCCCGATCGAAACGGGGCGGGGGTGCCGCGAGGCGCCCCCGCCCTTCGGCTGCTCCAGTACGGGTCGGGCAGACTGTGACGGGTGCAGACCATCGTCAAGCGCCGGGCGGATGCCCCGCCGGGCTTCTTCGAGGCCGAGGCGGCCGGGCTCGCGTGGCTGGCCGCGGCCGGCGGCGTCGGCACGGTGGGCGTCGCGGCCGTGTCGCCGGGCCGGATCGAACTCGAGCGCATCGACGAGACGCGCCCCGATCGCGCGGCGGCGGAGGCGTTCGGAACTGCCCTCGCCCGCACGCACGCCGCGGGCGCGCGGGCGTTCGGCGCACCGCCCGACGGCTGGGACGGCCCCATGTTCATCGGCCGCCGGCCGCTGCCCGCGGCATCCGATCGCAGCTGGGGCGCGTTCTACGCGCGCGACCGCGTGCTCCCGTACCTCGAGCTCGCGGAGGAGGTCGGCGACACGACGGCGGCCGAGGGTCGGCTCGTGCGCCGGGCGCTCGATATCGTCGCGGCGGGCGCGTTCGACGACGACGAGCCGCCGTCCCGGCTGCACGGCGACCTGTGGAACGGCAACGTGCTCTGGTCGTCGCGCGGGGTGGTGCTGATCGACCCCGCGGCGCACGGCGGCCATCGCGAGACCGACCTCGCGATGCTCGCCCTGTTCGGCTGCCCGCACCTCGAGGTGGTGCTCGCGGCGTACGACGCGGCGGCGCCGCTGCGGGAAGGCTGGCGCGATCGCGTTCCGTTGCACCAGCTGCATCCGCTCGCGGTGCACGCCGCCGGGCACGGCCGCGGCTACGGCATCGCCCTCGCGGATGCCGCGGAGCGGGTGCTGGAACTCGCGGGAACCTGACGCGACGGATGCGGGAATAGATTCGTCGGGGCATCCGTTCAGAACAATTGCATGCAAACGCATGAAGTAGCAGGAAGAGCCCAGGAGGGCGAGATGCAGTTCGGAATCTTCACGGTCAGCGACATCACGCAGGACCCGACGACCGGTCGAACGCCGACCGAGGCCGAGCGGATCCAGGCGACGCTGACGATCGCCAAGCACGCGGAGGAGGTCGGACTCGACGTCTTCGCGCTCGGTGAGCACCACAACCCGCCGTTCTGGTCGTCATCGCCCACCACCACCCTCGCGTACATCGCCGGCCAGACGTCGACGCTGCAGCTGTCGACCGCGACCACGCTGATCACGACCAACGACCCGGTCAAGATCGCCGAGGACTACGCGATGCTCCAGCACGTGTCGGGCGGTCGCGCCGACCTCATGCTCGGCCGCGGCAACACCGGCCCCGTCTACCCGTGGTTCGGCAAGGACATCCGCCAGGGCCTGCCGATCACCCTCGAGTCGTACGAGCTGCTGCACCGCCTCTGGCGCGAGGACGTCGTGGACTGGGAGGGCAAGTTCCGCACTCCGCTGCAGGGCTTCACCTCGACCCCGCGCCCGCTCGACGGCGTGCCGCCGTTCGTGTGGCACGGCTCGATCCGCAGCCCCGAGATCGCCGAGCAGGCCGCGTTCTACGGCGACGGCTTCTTCGCGAACCACATCTTCTGGCCCGCGTCGCACACCCAGCGCATGATCGCGCTGTACCGCCAGCGCTTCGAGCACCACGGCCACGGCACCGCCGCGCAGGCGATCGTCGGACTCGGCGGCCAGGTCTTCATGCGCAAGAACTCGCAGGACGCGGTCCGCGATTTCCGTCCGTACTTCGACAACGCGCCGGTCTACGGGCACGGCCCGAGCCTCGAGGAGTTCAGCCAGCAGACCCCGCTCACCGTGGGCAGCCCGCAGGAGGTCATCGACCGCACCCTCGGCTTCCGCGACTACGTCGGCGACTACCAGCGCCAGCTGTGGCTCATCGACCACGCCGGGCTCCCGCTGAAGACCGTGCTCGAGCAGCTCGACCTGCTCGGCGGCGAGGTCGTGCCGGTGCTGCGCGAGGAGTTCGCGAAGGACCGCCCGGCCGACGTGCCCGACGCGCCGACGCACGTCTCGCTCGTGCGGGCGACGTACGGCGACGAGGCGCCGCGCCAGGCGACGCCCAACGCGAACCGCGGCGACAACCTGACCGTCGGCTCGCCGTACCAGGACGCCCAGCAGGACGCGCCCGCTGCGTCCGCGACGTCGAACCAGTCCGGCTCGGCCTTCGGCCCCGCCGCCACCCGCAAGGAGGTCGTGCGATGAGCACGAAGAAGATCGTCGTCATCTCGGCCGGTCTCTCGACCCCGAGCTCCACCCGGCAGCTGGCCGACCGGCTCGCCTCCGACACGCTCGGCATCCTGCGCGAGCGGGGCGTCGACGTGGAGGTGCAGACGTTCGAGCTGCGCGACCTCGCGCACGACATCACGAACCACCTGCTCATGGGCTTCGCCCCGCCGAAGCTGCAGGAGGCGCTCGACGCCGTGTCGTCGGCCGACGGCCTCATCGCCGTCACGCCGATCTTCACGACGAGCTACGCGGGCCTGTTCAAGTCGTTCATCGACGTGGTCGACCCGCAGGCGCTCACCGACCTGCCCGTGCTGCTCGGCGCGACCGGCGGCACCCCGCGCCACTCGCTCGCGATCGACTACGCGATCCGCCCGCTGTTCACCTACCTGCACGCCATCCCGGTCACGACCGGCGTGTTCGCGGCGACCAGCGACTGGGGCGGCACGGGCGAGGCCGGCGACGGCGTCCGCTCGCTGCCCGACCGCGTCTTCCGCGGCGCGAGCGAGCTCGCCGACCTCGTCGAGCGCACCGACCGATCGCAGCTCGTGAACGACCCGTTCGCGCTCGACCGTCCGATGGGCCACCTCGTCGGCGGTCTCGCGGGGGAGTAGCCCCGGGGGATTGCCCGGCAGACGCGGATGCCGCGACGACTCGATTCGTCGCGGCATCCGTCGTATCGCCCGGGGATCCGGGCCGCTATGCTCGCTCTCACGTGCCGGGCCCGACCGCGCCGTTGACCCGTGGAGTCCCCCCGTGCGCCCTACCCGCCGACGCGGCATCCTCGCGCTGCTCGCGACCGCCCTGCTCGCCCTGTCCGTTCCCGTCTCAGCCGGCGTCGCCGTTGCCGACGAGGCCAGGGCGGAGATCCGCGGGACCGTCGTCGGACCCGATGGCCTCCCGCTGCCGGCAGGTACGTACGCGTGGCTGGAGCTGCGCAACCACACGGGCAATGGCAGCGCGAGCGCCGCGCCGGGTGAGAACATGCGCACGGATGCCTCCGGCGCGTACCGGTTCACGGTCCCGCCGGGCACGTACGACGTCGAGTTCGTGTACTACGGCACCGATGAGCTGCTGAACGAGTGGTGGGGCGACGTGTACAACCGGCGCGACACGACTCCGATCACGGTCGAGAGCGGGAGCACGACGACGATGGACGTGCGGCTCGATCGGGCGCCCGTCATCACCGGGACGCTCTCGGGAGCGGGCGGGGTGGCGCTGAATGGGGCATCGATCATCATCGACAACCTCAAGGATGAATGGCAGCCCATCAACAACCCGAGTGCCTCGTGGTCGTTCGACGGCACGTGGCGCACGTGGCGCGCCACGCCCGGCGAGTACTCGCTCTGGTTCTCCAGCGGCGCGGAGTGGGCGGACGAGAACCAGAACGGCCTCCACCTCTGGGATCCGGGTCGACCCGGGCCCACTCTGGTCCTCCGGCCAGGCGAGACCGTGAACCTCGACGTCGTGCTCGAACGCTCGACCGCCATCGAGGGCACGGCGAGCATCGAGACGCCGACCGGAGAGGTCTCGTACGACGGATACGTGAACCTCTGGCGGTTGAACGGGGAGAGCGCGGCGCTCGTGTTCGCCGACACCTCCGGGCGCTGGTCCTTCGCCGGCATCGAACCGGGCGACTACTACGTCTCGTTCTCGCCCGACCAGGACTCGTCGTCGATCATCGCCGAGACCTACGAGGACGCGCGCGGCTTCGCCGACGCGACGGTGATCTCGGTCGCCCGGGGCGAGGTGGTGACCGGCATCCACGCCGTGCTGCAGTCCGGCGGTTCGATCTCGGGGCGGGTGCTCGTACGAGAGACGGCCAAGGCCGAGCCGATCGTGGCGGAGGCGCGCGTGACCGTGCTCCGCCTCGATCCGGCGACCGGCTACTACCAGCCCGTCCACGACTTCCCGTGGTGGGTGGACGCGCAGGGCGAATTCACGACGCCGAACCTCGAACCCGGTCGGTACACCGCGCACTTCACCGCCGACCGCGTCGACATCGGTGACGAGTTCTGGAAGGACGCGCGATACTTCGCCGCCAGCACCGACATCGAGGTTCGCGCCGGGGAGCGCATCGAACTCGGCGACATCGTGCTCGAACCGCGCTACTTCGACGTCGGGCGGATCGGCGGAGCCGACCGCTTCGACACGGCGGCGCGCATCGCGCAGTCCGCGATCCCCGACGGTGACCGCGCGCCCGTCGTGTACGTCACCAACGCCTACAACTTCCCCGACGCGCTCGCCGCGGGGCCGGCCGCCATCCGCTCGGGCGGTGTCGTGCTGACGATCCCGGGGGACGGGGTTCCCGCCGTCGTGGCGGACGAACTCGAGCGACTCCGACCCGAGCGGATCGTCGTGACCGGCGGGACGGCCACGATCTCGGACGCAGTGGTGCGCCAGCTCCGGGCCTTCGTCGACGAGCCCGCCGACGTGGTGCGGATCGGCGGCGAGACCCGCTACGACACCGGTCGCCTGCTCGCCCGGGATGCATTCGGCGGCACCGGGGCCGACGTGGCGTTCATCGCGACGGGGACCAACTTCCCCGACGCGCTGGCCGCGGGTCCCGCCGCCGGTCGGCTCGGCGGCCCGGTGATCCTCGTCGACGGGCACGGCTCGGGCATCGACGCGGAGACGGCGGCGCTCCTGCGTGACCTCGGCGTGACGAAGGCATTCATCGCTGGCGGGACCGCGACCGTGAACTCCGACGTCGAGGCATCGCTCGCGGCCGTCCTCGGTGGGGCCGACCGAGTCGTCCGCCTGGCGGGCGGAGACCGGTACGGCACGGCAGCGGCGATCAACACGGCGATCTTCCCGACGAGCGAGCACGTCTTCGTCGCCTCGGGGATCGGCTTCCCCGACGCGCTCGCCGGTGGCCCGCTGGCCGGCATGCTCGGCGCCCCGATCCACCTGTCGCCGGGCGGCTGCATCCCCGCGGAGGCCGCGGCCCACATGATCGAAGGTCGGGTCGTCGGCATCTGGCTGCTCGGCGGCGAGGCCGCCCTCGGTCCCGGTGTCGCCTCGCTCACGCAGTGCGGCTGACGCGATGACGTGGCGGGGGGCACAGACTCAGTCGTCAGCGCCCCGCCCCGCCCGCGCATCGAGGGCGGCGACCATCCGGTCGACGAGCAGCCCGAGTCCGATCGCGACCGGGATCGAGACCGCCACCGCGACGAGCGGGGTGTCCCGGAACGCGCTCCCGACGATGGCGCCGACGCCGACGTTGTAGAGCGCCCAGGCGATGCCCGCCGCGAGCGAGAGCGGCAGGTAGCGACGCAGCGGCACCCGTCCGGCGCCCGCGGCGAGGTTCACGGCGATGCGGGCGAACGGCACGTACCGCGCCGTGAACACGAGCACGGCCGTGCGCCGGTCCACCGTTGCGCGGGCGCGCGCGATCGCGGCGGACGCGCGGCCCTCGCGCTGCCAGCGCCACCGGTCGAGCCCGATCCGGCGGCCGATGAGGTAGCACAGGCCGTCGCCGACGACCGCGCCCGCGGCGGCCGCGAGCACGATCGCGAGCAGCGGCGGCGCCCCCTCGGTCGCCCAGAGCGCGCCCAGCGCGACGACCGCCGTCTCGCTCGGGAGCACGACGAGGAACGCGTCGCCGACCACGAGCGCGAACAGCGCGGGCACGAGCCACGGCGAGGTCGCGAGGCCGGCGACCCACGCAGCATCCACCCGGCCGTTCTATCGAGGCGATGTGAACGGCCGGCGACGGGACGGTGTCAGGCGTGCCCTTCGACGGTCAGTCGAGCACGAAGCTGACCTCGAGGACGACCGACCACGCGGTGATCTTCCCCTCGGACGCCTCGACCTTCTGCTCCTTCACCCAGGCGCCGCTGACATGGCGCAGGGTCTGCGCCGCGCGCTCGATGCCGACCGCGACGGCGTCCTCGAAGCTGGTGTCCGAACGGACGGTGATGGTGGTGACCCTTGCGACGGATGACATGGCGTTCCTCCTCGAACAGGCGGGTTTCCCTCGGGCCCCATCATCCGCCCTCGGCCTGCCGCCCGCGAGGGGTTGACGGTCGGATGCCGCGAGTCGACATCACGGCGACGGCCCGGCGAACGGCCGCCGACGACTCGATGAATCCTCGGCGATCAGGGCCGTTCCGGTCGGTCGCGGCCTCGTGGAGCAACCACGCTGGAGTCGTGAAGGTCGCCCTCCTCGCCGAATCGTTTCTCCCGCACATGAACGGCGTGACCCACTCGCTGCTCCAGGTGCTCCGGCACCTCGAGCGGCGCGGACACGAGGCCCTGGTCGTCGCACCGCGATCCGGGCCCATCGACCGTTCGCTGCACGGCGCGCAGACCGTGCTGCTCCCGTCGATGCCGCTGCCGAGCTACCCCGACGTGCGCGTCACGCTCGCGACGACGCAGCGGCTGTCGACCGTGCTCCGCGAGCACGGCGCCGACGTGATGCACCTCGCCTCCCCGTTCGTGCTCGGCTGGCGCGGGCTCGCCGCAGCCGAACCCCTCGGCATCCCGTCGGTGGCGGTGTACCAGACCGACATCCCGTCGTACGCCGAGAAGTACGGCGTGCCCGGCGCGGCGCCGGCGCTCATGCGCCACCTCGGCCGCCTGCACCGCCGCGCGACGCTGACCCTCGCGCCGTCGTCGTCCGCCGTGGAACGCCTCGCCGCGGCCGGCGTGCAGGACGACCGCGTGCGCATCTGGCGCCGCGGGGTCGACACCGAGCGATTCGCGCCCGGCCGCCGCAGCGAGCGCTGGCGGCGGGGGGTCGCGGCGCCCGGCGACGTGATCGTCGGCTACGTCGGCCGACTCGCCCCCGAGAAGCAGGTCGAGGACCTCCGCGTGATCACCGGGCTGCCGGGCGTGCGCCTCGTCGTGATCGGCGACGGACCGTCGCGCCCGGCACTCGAGCGGCTGCTGCCCGACGCGCACCTCACGGGCTTCCTCGGCGGCGACGCGCTCGCCGAGGCGATGGCGAGCCTCGACGTGTTCGTGCACCCGGGGGAGCGGGAGACGTTCTGCCAGACGGTGCAGGAGGCCCTCGCGAGCGGCGTGCCCGTCGTCGCGACGGGCGCCGGCGGCCCGCTCGACCTCGTGCGCTCGAGCGTCGACGGGTGGCTGTACCGTCCCGGGGACCTCGAGGAGCTCCGCGAGCGTGTGCGCGACCTCGCGGGCGACGACGCCAAGCGGCGCGCGTTCGGCGTGCGGGCCCGGGAGGCCGTCCGCGGTCGCGGCTGGGACGTCCTCGGCGACGAGCTCATCGGCCACTACGAGGACGTGGTCGCGAACCGGGTGCGCCCCGCCCGCCGTACGCCGATGACGACGGTGGATCGCGCGCCCGCGACATCCGTCGTCGCCCCGCCCCGCTGGCGGCGCTACGTGGCCGTCGGCGACTCGCTCACCGAGGGACTCTGCGACACGTCGCGCATGCCCGCGGGGGAGTACCGAGGCTGGGCCGATCGACTCGCCCTCCTGCTCGCGCTCGCGAGCCCCGCGGACGCTCCGGTCGAGTACGCGAACCTCGCGGTGCGCAGCCGGAAGGTCGCCGACGCGATCGAGGACCAGCTGCCGTCGGCCGTCGCCCTCGGGGCCGACCTCGTCAGCGTGCTCATCGGCGCCAACGACCTCGTCGGGCGTCGAGCGGATGCCGCGGAGCTGGCGACCCGACTCGGCGAGGCGGTGCTCGAGGTGCGCGGCACGGGCGCCGACGTGCTGCTCGTCACGCCGTTCATGCCGGCCCGTCCGGCCGCGCGCCTGTTCGACCTGCGGTTCGCGCAGTTCGCCGAGCGGCTCGCCGGGATCGTCGACGGTGCGGGTGTGCGGCTCCTCGACGTGCGCTCGGATCCCGGCCTCGTCGCACCCGCGATGTGGGCCGCCGATCGGGTGCACTTGAACTCGGCCGGCCACCGTTCCCTCGCCTACGCGGCGGCGGGAGTGCTCGGGGTGCCCGACGCCGTCGAGCTCGAGCGCCTCGAGCGGGCGGTCCACGATGACGGCGCGGCGCCCGACCAGCCGGTCGGCGATGCCGAGTGGCTGGCGCGGCACGCCGCGCCCTGGCTGCTGCGTCGGCTGCGCGGGCGCACCGCCGGCGACGGACGCGAGCCGAAGCGGCCCGGGCTCGTGGCGGTGCCGACGACGTCGACTATGCGCGCGCGTTGAGGTGCGGGAAGAGGTGCCCCACCGTCTCGCGCAGCTTCGCGAGTGCCTCCGCGCCGGTGAGCTGATCGACGTCCTCGATCTCGGGAGCGTCCGCGTCCATGCTGTGCGCGAGCGTCGCACCACCGCCGACGAGCGCCTGCGCCAGGGGTGACAGCGGGGCATCCGGGGGCACGAGCGACAGGTCGAACTCGGGGACCGGCCGGGGGTGCACATCGGGCCAGTCCTCGGGACGCCGGGGCTCGTCGCGGGTGAGGAGTGGTGCGAGGTCGGGCGCGTCGGCGTCGCGCTGCGTCAGGGGTGCGCCGAGGTCCCACCGTTCCCGCAGCGTCCGGATCACCGACGTATGGTGGAAGACGTCGTTGACGACGGTGCGCTCGTCGATCCAGGGCGACACGGCGATCGCGGGCAGGCGGACGCCCAGCCGGTCGAACGTGAAGTTCATCTGGCCCGCGGGCGCGGCGGGATCCGGGGGCGTCGCCGACGGCGGAGGGACGTGGTCGTAGGTGCCACCGTGCTCGTCGAAGACCACCATGAACAGCGTGTTCCACCAATTGGAGCCCGTCTCGCTGTCGGAGGAGCGGACGGCCTCGTAGATCCTGGCGAGGAGGGCCTCGCCGCCGAGGAGCGACGACGGCGCGTCGATCGCGAGGCCGGGCATGAGCGCCCCGATGGGCGGGTGCATGTCGTTGTGGCCGTGGATGAGGTTCGGTTCGATGAACGAATACGTCGGAAGCTCACCGTTCGCGGCATCCTCGACGAACTGGTCGGTCGTCACGAAGTGCGTCGCGAACCGATGCCGGAGGCGGTCGGCGTGGATGAGGGCCGTGAACGGGGCGATGGCCGGCGGGTCGACGTACACCTTCCAGGTGAGCCCCTTGGCCTCCAGCCGCTCGAAGATCGTCTCCGCCGTGTTCTGGCCGGGGAAGCTCTTGTACGGGGCGTTGACGACGAGTCCCGACGCGTTCGCGGCGTGGAAGAACGAGCGGTTGGTGAACGTCTGCGACGGTACCTCGGCGAACCAGTGGTCGAACGTCCCGAATCCTCGCGCGATCGTCGACAGCACCGGCATCTGCTCGGGCGTGTAGCCCTGCATGATCTGGGCGTATTGCTCGTAGGTCGGCTGCACGCCCATCTCCGCGGTGAACGCGCTGATGTAGTCGGTCACGAACCCGTCCATCGTCGGCGTGCGCTGCGGGTCGGCCGGGAGGTTGTACGGGGCGGTCATGTGCTCGGCCAGCACGCCCCGGTTACCCGGAGGGTCGATGATGCCGAACAGTTGGGTGTTGACGTGCTGGTACTCCTCGCCCGGGTCGGGGTTCGGGGTGTCCATCGTCCGGGCGATCCCGTAGGCGACGGACCCGCGGTCGGCGCCGTGCTCCGCCCAGTCGGGGATCGGGTTCGACAGGTCCTTTCCGATGACCCCCTCGAACGACTCGACCTCGCCCGGTTCGTAGAGCCTGCCGAGCAGGTTGTCGAACGATCGGTTCTCGAACATGAGCACGACGACGTGGTCGAGTGCGTGCGTGCGATCGGGCGTGGGCATGGGGCCTCCGTTCGGTTCGGTTCCGTCGGGTCGTCAGGCCTGGTCGGGACGCGCAACCTCGGTGCGGAGGTCGCCCTGGGCGGCTGCCGAGCCGCTCCGGCCGCCGCCGTAGCCGCGCAGGACGAACGCGAGGAGCACGGCGATCCCGGCACCGACGAGCGGTCCGGCGACGTAGACCCAGTAGTCGGAGAAGTCGAGGCCCGCGAGGTCGGGCCCGAACGTGCGGGCCGGGTTCATCGAGGTGCCCGAGATCGGGCTGCCCCAGAGTCCGGCGAGCGCGATGTAGCCGCCGACGCCGAGGGCGCCGATCACGCCGAGGTTCTGCGCACCGGAGGCGGTGCCGAGGATGACGCTGACGAGCCCGAGTGTGAGGAGTGCCTCCATCAGGAAGGCCTGGAACGAGGTGTACCCGTCGGCGGGGTAGTTCGAGCCGTACGTCGCGGACACCCCGATGATCCACTGCAGGAGCCACGCCGCGAGGGTCGCGCCGATGAGCTGCACGAGGATGTAGCCCGGCACGCGCCGCCACGGGAAGTCGCCGCGCGTCGCGAAGGCGAGCGTCACCGCGGGGTTGAGGTGCGCGCCGGACACCTTGCCCATGAACAGGATGATGCCCATGACCATGAGTCCCGGGGCGACCACCGCGGCCGTGCGGCTGATCGTCTCGGGGAAGGCCTGGCTCATCATGCCGCCGCCGGCGGCGACGATCACGAGCAGGAACGTGCCGAACAGCTCCGAGAACAGCCGACGCCATTCCTGCTGCGGATTGCGGAAGTCCGCCATCGGGTCGAGGACCTCGACCTCGAACCAGCGCTCGAACCGCGCCTTGACGGCACCGTCGGACTGCACATCGCGATTGGAATCGACCATCGTTCCCCCAGGCTCGCACCGATGTGATGCGGCGGTCGACGACGACCCATGGCGACCGCTCTGGGCAGAGCATAGACCCGCGGATGCGGGTCCGACAGGGTGGCCTCGTGGCGAACGACCCGGGTGGCGCTCAACCGCTCTTGCGGCGGAACTCCCGCTTGTGGTCGACCGGGCCGTGCGTGTTGTTCGCGCCCGAGGTGCCGTCGAGATGCGACTCGCCCTCGCGCTGCTTCGAGGCCTTGTTCTTGCGATCGAGCGCCTCGCGGAACTTGCGCTTCGTCTCCTCGGAGGGTCCGGTGGTGCTCTGCTCGTCGGAAGTCATGTCCACGAGTCTGGCACGGATGCCGCGACGCACCCCTCTGCTAGGCTGGGACCGGTCGCCCGATGGGCCACCGCCGTCTGGGGTGCCGTGAACCGGCAGCCATCCGCTCGGATGATCCCGGCGGCACAATTGCACATCGAGCACCGTGCTCAATTCGAGCACACACGGAGCAGGCCGGCAGGAAGCTGGTCCCCTGTGGTGGCTTACCAAACCGCGAGGCTTGGTGGACTTCTACTGGTGGCCAGCGTGAGCACATCGCCTGATGCGTTTCGTAATGCCTGTTCCTGCTCCTGACGTATGAGTCGCGCCCACGACGGGGTGCGACGTAAAACAAAGGAGAAGACCTCTTGGAAGGTCCTGAGATCACGTTCGCCGAAACCGTCATCGACAACGGTCGGTTCGGCACCCGCACCATCCGGTTCGAGACCGGCCGCCTCGCCCAGCAGGCGCAGGGCTCCGCCGTCGCCTACATCGACGAGGAGACCATGCTGCTGTCGGCGACCTCGGTCTCCAAGCAGCCGAAGGAGCACTTCGACTTCTTCCCGCTCACGATCGACGTCGAGGAGCGCATGTACGCCGCGGG
This sequence comes from Agromyces sp. NPDC055661, assembly GCF_053618135.1. Classification (NCBI taxonomy): domain Bacteria; kingdom Bacillati; phylum Actinomycetota; class Actinomycetes; order Micrococcales; family Microbacteriaceae; genus Agromyces; species Agromyces sp. NPDC055661. The sequence continues at coordinate 98,417 of NZ_JBSHHC010000001.1, read as the reverse complement.
CCGCATCCCCGGCTCGTTCTTCCGCCGCGAGGGCCGTCCCTCGACCGAGGCGATCCTCACCTGCCGTCTCATCGACCGCCCGCTGCGCCCCTCGTTCGTCGAGGGCCTCCGCAACGAGGTCCAGGTCGTCGTCACGGTGCTCGCCATCGAGCCCGACGAGTACTACGACGTGCTCGCGATCAACGCCGCGTCGCTCTCGACGCAGCTTTCCGGCCTGCCCTTCTCGGGTCCGATCGGCGGCGTTCGCGTCGCGCTCATCGACGGCCAGTGGGTCGCGTTCCCGAAGTACTCGCAGATCGAGGAGGCCGTGTTCAGCATGGTCGTCGCCGGTCGCGTGGTCACCGAGGCCGACGGCTCGCAGGACGTCGCGATCATGATGATCGAGGCCGAGGCCACCGACAACGCGTGGAACCTCATCCAGGCCGGCGGGGTCAAGCCCGACGAGACCGTCATCGCGCAGGGCATCGAGGCGTCGAAGCCGTTCATCCGCCAGCTCGTCGAGGCGCAGCAGCAGGTCGCGGCCACCGCGGCGAAGCCGACCGCCGACTACCCGACGTTCCCGCCCTACCAGCAGTCGACCTACGACGTGGTCGCCGCAGCGGCCTACGAGGAGCTCAAGGGCATCTACCAGATCGCCGAGAAGGTCGCCCGTCAGGACGCCGACGACGCGCTCAAGGCCCGAGTCAAGGAGCAGGTCGCTGCGAAGGTCGCGGCCGGCGAGCTCCCCGAGTCCGCCAACGCCGAGGTGTCCGCCGCGTACAAGTCGGTCACCAAGCTGGTCGTCCGCTCGCGCGTGCTCGAGGAGGGCGTCCGCATCGACGGCCGCGGCCTCGCGGACATCCGCCCGCTCGACGCCGAGGTGCAGGTCGTGCCGCGCGTGCACGGCTCGGCCATCTTCCAGCGCGGCGAGACGCAGATCCTCGGCGTCACCACGCTGAACATGCTGAAGCTCGAGCAGCAGATCGACTCGCTGAGCCCGGTCACCAAGAAGCGCTACATGCACAACTACAACTTCCCGCCCTACTCGACCGGTGAGACCGGCCGCGTCGGGTCGCCGAAGCGTCGCGAGATCGGGCACGGCGCACTCGCCGAGCGCGCGCTCGTGCCGGTGCTGCCCACGCGCGACGAGTTCCCCTATGCGATCCGCCAGGTGTCCGAGGCGCTCGGCTCCAACGGCTCGACCTCGATGGGCTCCGTCTGCGCCTCGACGCTCTCGCTGCTCAACGCGGGCGTGCCGCTGCGCGCTCCCGTCGCGGGCATCGCGATGGGCCTCATCTCCGACACCGTGGACGGTGAGACCCGCTACGCGGCCCTCACCGACATCCTCGGTGCCGAAGACGCCCTCGGCGACATGGACTTCAAGGTCGCCGGCACGTCGGAGTTCGTCACCGCGATCCAGCTCGACACCAAGCTCGACGGCATCCCCGCCTCGGTGCTGGCCGGCGCGCTGACGCAGGCGAAGGACGCCCGCACGACGATCCTCGCGGTGCTCAACGCCGCGATCGACGGTCCCGACGAGATGGCTCCGACCGCGCCGCGCGTCATCAGCGTGCAGATCCCGGTCGACAAGATCGGCGAGCTGATCGGCCCGAAGGGCAAGACGATCAACGCGATCCAGGACGAGACCGGCGCCGAGATCTCCATCGAGGAGGACGGCACCGTCTACATCGGCGCGACCGACGGCCCCTCGGCCGAGGCCGCCCGCGCCCAGGTCAACGCGATCGCCAACCCGACCAACCCCGAGGTCGGCGAGCAGTTCCTCGGCACCGTCGTGAAGATCGCCGCGTTCGGCGCCTTCATCTCGCTGCTGCCCGGCAAGGACGGCCTGCTGCACATCTCCGAGGTGCGCAAGCTCGCCGGCGGCAAGCGCGTCGAGAACGTCGAAGACGTGCTCGGCGTCGGCCAGAAGATCCTCGTCGAGATCACCAAGATCGACGACCGCGGCAAGCTCTCGCTCGCCCCGGTGCTGGCCGAGGAGGCCGACACCGAGGGCCGCGAGGCGACCGGCGTGCACGCCGATGCTCCCGCCGAGGGCGCCGACGTCTAGTCGATCACCGCGTCACCGGATGCCCGTCCCGACTCGTTCGGGGCGGGCATCCGTCGTCTCACCGGGCCGGTGCGCGCGTCGCCTCACGCCGAGTCGAGCCGCGCGATCGTCGCGTCGGCAAGGCGACCGGCGCTCCCGGGCGCGAGGCCGAGGTAGAGCATCGGCTCGATGAGCTCGAGCTCGAGCACCGCGAGGCGCCCGGCGAAGCGCACGACGTCGAACCGGGCGTAGAGCAGGTCGAAGGGGAGCCGATCGAGCATCGCCGACACCGCCGCGACGTCGGCCGGATCGGGGTCCGTGAGCTCCACCGTCCCTCCGTAGATCCCGTGGGCGCGGAAGTCGCCCGCGGCCGGACGCTTGCGCAGCGCGTGGCTCGGCGAGCCGCCGAGGAACGCGAACGACAGCTCGCCCTCGTCGGTGATCGCGTCCGCGAAGGGCTGCACCATGACCTCGGTGCCGGGCGCCATGGAACCGAGCGCGTCGGCCAGCCCCGCGGCATCCGTGCGCACGACGCCCGAGCCGCCGACGCCGATCGCGGGCTTGAGCACAAGCTCGTGCCAGCCCGCGTCCTCCACCGCACTGAGCAGGCTGGATGCCTCGGCCGCCGTGCCACGCACGAGCGGCACGATCGGCACGCCGATCCGCTCGAGGTCGTCGAGGTAGTGCTTGTCGGCGTTCCAGTGCACGGCCGAGACCGGATTGAGGAGGGTGCACCGCGACCCGGCGATCTCGCCGGTGACGTCGAGGAACTCGCCGAGGTGGTCGACGTAGTCCCAGGTGCTGCGCAGCAGTGCGACGTCGTACGCGTCCCAGTCGACGTCGGGGCGCGACCAGGCCACGGCCTCGGCGTCGACGTCGCGCTCGGCGAACGCGTCGAGGACCCGGCGGTCGTCGTCGAACAGCGCCTCCACGTCGGGGATCTCCCAGTCGACGAAGCTCGGGAGTCGCTCGCACCGCAGCACCGCGACGCGCATGGACGTCAGGCCCGCTTGTCGAGGAGGGGTGCGAGCCGGAAGGGGATCAGCTCGCCCATCGCGAGCGAGGTCTCGGTGCGCTCGACGCCGTCGATGGCGAGGATGACGCCGTCGATGCGGAACAGGTCGTGCGCGTCGCGGCACACCACGCGCACGAGCAGGTCGACGGTTCCCGAGAGGCCGTGCGCCTGGATCACCTCGGGGATGAGCGCGATCTGGTCGACCACCTCGGCGAGCTGCTTCTGCCGCACGTGCACCGAGATGAACGCCTCGAGCGGGTACCCGAGCGGCACCGGATCGATGCTCCGCTCGAACGAGAGGAAGGCACCGGATGCCTCGAGCCGCGCCATGCGCGCCTGCACCGTGTTGCGCGACAGCGCGAGGCGATCGGCGAGGGCCACGACCGTCGCCCTCGGGTCCGCCGCGAGGGCCGCGAGCAGTGCCCGGTCCACCGAGTCGTAGCCGTTCATATCGCCACACGATAGCACCGGATCGCGGGGAGGTACTTGGCAACATGCTCAACGCGTCCGCGCCAACTTGAGCGCAGTGACATATCGACGTACGCTCACGGTATCCGGCAGAGCCGCCGGGCGCGGGCACGCCCACAAGGCAGCCCGCCGAGAGCGAGGATCGACGATGACCCCATCCGACCGAGACGCAACCGGGCTCCTCACCCGACCCGATCACTTCGTGCAGCTCGTCACCCCTGCGGGCGAGCGCCGCGCCGACGCCGAGTTCGACCCGTGGGTCGCCGACGTCGACACCGCCGCCCTCGGCCGGCTGTACCGCGACATGGCGATCGTGCGCCGCATCGACACCGAGGCCACCGCGCTCCAGCGCCAGGGCGAGCTCGGCCTCTGGCCGCCGCTCATGGGCCAGGAGGCCGCCCAGATCGGCTCCGCCCGTGGACTCCGCGACGACGACTTCGTGTTCTCGAGCTACCGCGAGCACGCGGTGGCGTGGTGCCGCGGCGTGAGCGCCGCCGACCTGCTGCGCGTCTGGCGCGGGTCCGCGGCATCCGGCTGGAACCCCTACGACCACAACATGGCCGTGCCGCAGATCATCATCGGCGCCCAGGCCCTGCACGCCACCGGCTACGCCATGGGCGCAGCCTGGGAGGGCACCGACACCGCCACGATCGCGTACTTCGGCGACGGCGCCACGAGCGAGGGCGACGTGAACGAGGCGTTCATCTTCGCCGCGAGCTTCGACGCGCCCGTCGTGTTCTTCTGCCAGAACAACCAGTGGGCGATCTCCGAGCCCGTCGACCTGCAGTCGAAGCAGCCCCTCGCGCGCCGTGCGGACGGCTTCGGCATGCCCGGCATCCGCGTCGACGGCAACGACGTGCTCGCCGTGCTCGCGGCCACCCGCATCGCGCTCGACCGCGCCCGCCGCGGGGAGGGCCCGACGCTCATCGAGGCCGTGACCTACCGGATCGGCCCGCACACGACCGCCGACGACCCGAAGCGCTACCGCACCGACGAGGAGCTCGTCGAGTGGGGCGCTCGCGACCCGCTCGCGCGCGTGCTCACCCTGCTCGCCTCGACGGGCTTCGACACCGAGGCGCTCGAGCGCGAGGTCGCCGAGGAGGCGAACCGCGTCGCGGCCGAGCTGCGCGCGGCGATCACGACCATCCCCGACCCCGAGGCGATGACGGTCTTCGACCACGTCTACGCCGAGCCGAACACGCACCTCGCGCGCCAGCGCGATCACTACGCCCGCTACCTCGCCATGTTCGACGAGGACGCCGCGGCATCCGGCGAAGGAGCCGCACGATGACCACGCTCACGCTCGGCAAGGCCCTCAACCAGGGCCTGCGCCGCTCCCTCGCGGGCGACGACAAGGTCGTGCTCATGGGCGAGGACATCGGCACGCTCGGCGGCGTCTTCCGCATCACCGACGGCTTGAAGGCCGAGTTCGGCGCGCACCGCGTCGTGGACACGCCGCTGTCGGAGGCGGGCATCATCGGCACCGCCGTCGGCCTCGCGTACCGCGGCTTCCGACCGGTCGTCGAGATCCAGTTCGACGGCTTCGTCTACCCGGGCTTCGACCAGCTGGTCGCCCAGGTCGCGAAGCTGCACTACCGCTCGCGCGGCACGGTGCGGATGCCGCTGACCATCCGCATCCCGTTCGGCGGCGGCATCGGCGCGGCCGAGCACCACTCCGAGTCGCCCGAGGCGTACTTCGCCCACACCGCGGGACTGCGCGTCGTCGCGTGCTCGAACCCCGCCGACGCGTATGTCATGATCCAGCAGGCGATCGCGAGCGACGACCCGGTGATCTTCCTCGAGCCGAAGCGCCGCTACCACGTGAAGGGCGAGGTCGACGAGGCCGCGAGCCTCGCCGACGCGAAGCCCATGGGCGTCGCCTCCGTCGTCACCGCCGGGTCCGACGTGACCCTCGTCACCTACGGCGCGCTCGTGACGACCGCGCGCGACGCGGCGATCGCGGCCGGGGAGGACGGCGTGTCGATCGAGGTCATCGACCTGCGCTCGCTCGCTCCGGTCGACTACGCGACGGTCGAGGCATCCGTGCGCCGCACCGGCCGGCTCGTCGTCGCGCACGAGGCCGGCCAGCAGGGCGGCGTCGGCGCGGAGCTCGCCGCGAGCATCACCGAGCGCTGCTTCGAGTTCCTCGAGGCCGCGCCGGTGCGCGTGACCGGCCACGACATCCCGTACCCGCCCGCGAAGCTCGAGAAGCACCACCTGCCCGACCTCGACCGCATCCTCGACGGCGTCGACCGCGCGCTCGGACGACCGAACTCGCTGAGCGGAGTGGAGGCGTGAGCCGGATGATCAAGGAGTTCCCGCTCCCCGACCTCGGCGAGGGCCTCACCGAGTCCGAGATCGTGGCCTGGCGCGTCGCGGTCGGCGACCGCGTCGAGCTCAACCAGATCATCGCCGACGTCGAGACGGCCAAGGCCGTGGTCGAGCTGCCGTCGCCGTACTCGGGCGTCATCACGGCGCTGCACGCCGCCGAGGGCGAGACCGTGAACGTCGGCGAGCCGCTGTTCTCGTGCGACACCGGCGAGGGCGCCGGTGAAGGTGCGCCGACGGATGCCGCGGGCGCGACGTCGGCGGATGCCGCCGCGGCCCCCGCCACCGCCGCTGCCGAATCCCCCCCGGCGGCCGAGCCCGACGCGGCGCCCGGACCGAACCTCGTGGGCTACGGAGCCCGCGACGAGGGCGGGCCGAAGCGACGTGCCCGCCGCACCGCGCTCGCGGACGACCTCGTGCCGTCCGTCCCCGAGAACGGCGGGGCGACCGACCTCGACGCGCCGCCCGCCGGCGCCGCGGCCGCAGCGGCGACGCCCCCGCCGACCGACCTCTCGACGGGCGCACCCGAGCGTCCGCGCTCGACCCCGCCCGTGCGCAAGCTCGCGCGCGACCTCGGCATCGACCTCACGACCGTGAACGGCACGGGGGAGCGCGGGCTCATCACGCGCGCCGACGTCGAGGCCGTCGCCTCCGGTGCTCCGACGAGCGCCGAGCCGGCCGTCGCGCCGACCGAGGTTCCAGGCGCAGCTCCGGCCGCCGCGGGCGCCGCCGGCGCCGAACGGCCCGCGGAGACCCGCATCCCGATCAAGGGCGTGCGCAAGCACACCGCCGCGGCCATGGTGCAGAGCGCGTTCACCGCGCCGCACGTCACCGAGTTCCTCACGATCGACGCGACCGCGACCATGGAGCTGCTCCGCGGCATCCGCGACGACCGCGCGTTCGCCGGGCACAAGGTGACGCCGCTCACGGTGGTGGCGAAGGCCGTCTGCATCGCCGCGCGTCGCACGCCCGAGGTGAACTCGCGGTGGGACGAGGGCGCCCAGGAGATCGTGCAGTACGGCGGCGTGAACCTCGGCATCGCCGCGGCGACCGGCCGCGGGCTCGTCGTGCCGAATGTCAAGGGCGCCGAGCGGATGACGCTCATCGAGCTCGCCGATGCGATCTCCGCGCTCGCCGAGACCGCGCGAGCCGGACGCACGCCGCCGGCCGACCTCTCGGACGGCACGATCTCGATCACGAACATCGGCGTCTTCGGCATCGACGCGGGCACGCCGATCCTCAATCCGGGGGAGGCGGCAATCCTCGCCATGGGCGCCGTGCGTCGCCAGCCGTGGGAGCACCGCGGCGAGATCGCGCTGCGCGAGCTCATGACGCTGAGTCTCTCGTTCGACCACCGCCTGGTCGACGGCGAGCAGGGGTCGCGGTTCCTCGCCGACATCGGCGCGATCCTCCGGGAGCCCGGCCTGGCGCTGACCATGGCGTGACGTCGCGATCGGCGGGAGGATGGGCGTCATGGACGCACGCAGCATCCTCTCGCCGACCGAGACCGACGCGAGCCTCGAGGGCTCGGGATTCCGCAACTCGCAGAACCACCTCGTGGGCGCCTTCACGACGGCGGACTTCCGCAGCGCGGTGCAGTTCGTCGACAGGGTGGCGGTGGTCGCCGACGAACTCAACCACCACCCCGACGTGCGGCTCGGCTGGGGCCACGTGGAGTTCGCCCTCACGTCGCACGATGTGGGCGGGGTCACGCAGCGCGACGTGGACCTCGCGCTGCGCATCCGCGCGATCGCCGACGAGCTCGGCGCGACGCCGGGCTGAGACCGGGCCGACGCCGACTCAGTCGAGGAGGTAGATCCGCTCCTCGACCTCGATGCCGCGCGCGTTCGCGAAGCTCCGCTCGGTGCCGACCTGCACGAAGCCGAGCTTCTCGACGATCGCGATCGAGCGCGCGTTGTCGGCGGCGACGCGCACGCGCACCGGGCGGTCGTGGACGGCGTCGAGGAACAGTCGCACCGCGCGGCTGCCGATGCCCTCGCCCCAGTGCGCAGGGTCGATCCAGTAGGTCATCTCGGCCGTGCCCTCGTCGTACCAGCGGGCGACGCTGCCCACCACGGCGCCGTCGGCGCGCACCGTGCGCGCGTCGACCGACGGGTCGGCGAGGAGCCGGCGCCAATGGGCGTCGAACGTGGCGCGGTCGGTCGGGTCGGGCGGCGTGAACGCGGCCATCTGCACGGCCGCCTCGTCCTGCTCGAAGGTGAACAGTGCATCGAGATCCCCGTCGCGGGTCGCGCGCAGGGTCACGACATGAGGCTCGCCCATGTCATCTCCTCCAGGATGCCGCGGACGGTGCCGTCGGCGGGTCTGCGCCCAGGGATGCGGGCGCTGTGCGGAGTGGAGTTCAGGAGTCCGAAGGCGGCGTGTGCCCGGAACCTGAGCTCCGTCTCGGCCCGATCGGGCCGGAGTCGCGAGAGGGTGTCGACCCAGTGCTCGACGTAGCGCCGCTGGAGCGAGCGCACCTCGTGCCGTGCACCGCCGTCGAGCTGCTCGAGCTCGCGGTCCTGCACGACGATGACGTCGGCCTCGCCGAGGGCGAAGTCGACGTGGAAGCGGATGAGCGAGCGGAGTGCGGCGGCCGCATCGGGGGCGTCGCGGAGCACGCCCTCCGCACCTTCGAGCAGCGAACGGCTGGCGCCCTCGAGGATCGCGGCGAGCACGGCGGCCTTGCCCGGGAAGTGCCGGTAGACGGCCGGACCGGACACGCCGACGGCGGCACCGAGGTCTTCGATCGTGACGCCGGCGTAACCGCGCTCGGCGAACAGCGTGGCGGCCGAGCTCAGGATCGCGGCGCGTCGATCGGCCTTGAGCCGTCCGCGCTCGGTGCGCGGCAGGCCGGTCGCCGGGGCGTCGGCCTGCGGGTCCGCGAGGGGGACCGCCGCGTCGTCGAGGGTGCTTGCCATGTCGGTGAGTGCTCGCTAACATCGGGAATCGAGTTAGTGAACACTAACCGAAATGGCGTGCCCCGCACAAGAGGGCACGCCGTCGACGAAGACGGGCAGGCCATGACGACCCTCACGACGGGCATCGACCCCTCGAGCGACGCGGCGCGGCGCAACGCCGCGGGCCACGCGGAGCTCGTGCAGGAGCTCCGCGAGAAGCTCGCCACGGCCGCCCTCGGCGGGCCCGAGGCATCCCGCGAACGGCACGTCTCGCGCGGCAAGCTGCTGCCCCGCGACCGCGTCGACCGGCTGCTCGACGAGGGCAGTCCCTTCCTCGAGCTGTCGCCGCTCGCGGCCGACGGACTGTACGACGGCGACTCGCCGGGCGCCGGCATCATCACGGGCGTCGGGCTCGTGCAGGGCCGTCCGGTCGTGGTCGTCTGCAACGACGCCACGGTCAAGGGCGGTACCTACTATCCGATGACGGTGAAGAAGCACCTGCGTGCGCAGGAGGTCGCCCGCGAGCACCGCCTGCCGTGCGTCTACCTCGTCGACTCGGGCGGCGCGTTCCTGCCGAAGCAGGACGAGGTGTTCCCCGACCGCGATCACTTCGGCCGCATCTTCTACAACCAGGCCCAACTCTCGTCGATGCGGATCCCGCAGCTCGCGGCCGTGCTCGGCTCGTGCACGGCCGGCGGCGCGTACGTGCCCGCGATGAGCGACGAGTCCGTGATCGTGCGCAACCAGGGCACCATCTTCCTCGGCGGTCCGCCGCTCGTGAAGGCCGCGATCGGCGAGGTCGTCACCCCCGAGGAGCTCGGCGGCGGCGAGCTGCACTCGCGCATCTCGGGCGTCACCGACCACCTCGCCGACGACGACGAGCATGCGCTCGAGCTCGTGCGCGACATGGTCGCGACCCTGCCGCAGCCCGCCGAGCGCGCCTGGGCGGTGCGCGAGTCGCGTCCGCCCGCCGTCGACCCCGCCGACCTCCTCGCCGCGGTGCCGGTCGACGTGCAGCAGCCGTACGACGTGCACGAGGTCATCGCCCGCCTCGTCGACGCGAGCGAGTTCAACGAGTTCAAGCCCGACTACGGCGACACCCTCGTGACGGGCTTCGCCCACATCGACGGCCACCCGGTCGGCATCATCGCGAACAACGGGGTGCTGTTCAGCGAGTCGGCGATGAAGGGCGCGCACTTCATCGAGCTCTGCGACCAGCGCGGCATCCCGCTGGTGTTCCTGCAGAACATCTCGGGCTTCATGGTCGGTCGCGATGCGGAGGCCGGCGGCATCGCCAAGCACGGCGCGAAGATGGTCACGGCCGTCGCCACGACGCGAGTGCCGAAGCTCACGGTCGTCATCGGCGGCTCGTTCGGCGCCGGCAACTACTCCATGTGCGGCCGGGCGTACTCACCGCGGTTCCTCTGGATGTGGCCGAACGCCCGCATCTCGGTGATGGGCGGCGAGCAAGCGGCATCCGTGCTCTCGACCGTGAAGCGCGACCAGCTCGCAGTGCGGGGCGAAGCGTGGTCGGATGACGCGGAGCAGGCGTTCAAGGCGCCGATCCGCGAGCAGTACGAGCACCAGGGGAGCCCGTACCACTCGACGGCGCGACTGTGGGACGACGGGATCATCGACCCCGCCGACACCCGCACGGTGCTCGGCCTGGCGCTCGAGCTCGCGAGCCGCACGCCGCTGCCCGAGCCCGCGTTCGGCCTGTTCCGGATGTGACGACCTCGCGAGTGATCCTCCGCCGGGGGTAGTCGAGTCGAAACGGCGCGGATGCCGGGTCCCACCCTGCATCCGCGCCCGCTCGATCCTCGGCCGCAGCGTCGGAATGGTCCGAATCAGGCCGCCGGATGCCCCGCAGCCTCGGTGACCCGCCGCACGGCCTCATCGACGCCGCCGTTCCACGGCGTGCCGTGGCCGGGCAGCACCCAGGTGGCCCCGAGCCCGTCGAGGTGCTGGAGGGAGGAGATCGCCCCGGCGGGGTCGTCGGTGAACGGTGCCGGCTGGGGACCGTTCGCGCCCGTGAGGACGTGTCGCGTGGTGAGCGCGTCGCCCACGAACACCGCGTCGACGGCGGGCACGTGGATCGCGATGCTGCCGGGGGAGTGGCCGGGCATCCCGATCACCCGCGGCGAGCCCGGCAGGTCGAGCACGTCGCCGTCGTGAACGGGGACGACTTCGGCGACCGGGGTCGTGCGCAGGCCGTTCTTGCGCATCGCGTACCAGAGGAACTTCGCGGTGGCGCCGAGCTTGAGGTGGCCCCACTCGGGCTTGGTCGAGACCTCGCCTCGTGCGCGCGCGGCATCCGCTTCATGCACGTGGATCGGCACGCCGTGATCGCGGCGGAGGCGCTCGGCGAAGCCGATGTGGTCGCTGTCGCCGTGCGTGAGGACGACGCCGCGCACGTCGTCGACCGAGCGGCCCATGGCGGCGAGCTCGGCGGTGAAGTCGGACCACTGCCCGGCGAGGCCGGCGTCGATGACGGTGACGCCCTCGGGCGTGTCGACGAGGTAGACCGCGACGAGGTCGTTGCCGACGCGGTGGAGGTGGGGTCGGAGTTGCATCCTGGATCCTCGATCTGAATGGCTGGGGTGGACGATAGCTATGCTACATAGCTATGATGGCTACGGTCAATAGCCGAGACTGGGATCGACCGCCGTTGGACTCCGGGAGGACCACATGCCGACACCCGATCGCACGTCGCTCGCCGAGATCGTCGAGGCGGGGCGCGAGCTGCTCGAGCGCGACGGGCTCGACGGCCTCACCATGCAGGCGGTCGCCACGCGCGTCGGCGTGCGCGCGCCCTCGCTCTACAAGCGCGTGAGCAACCGCGACGCGCTCGTGGCCCTCGTTGCCGACGCGACACTGCGCGAGCTCGGCGACTCGGTCGACGCGGCGGCCGGCGATCTCGAGCGCGACCCGCGCGAGCGGCTGCGGGAGATGGCGCGCGCCGTCCGCGCATTCGCCCGTCGACGCCCGGTGGCGTTCCGGCTCATCTTCGCGCCAGGCGCGGAGCTGCGACTCGATCCCGATTCGCTGGCACGGTCGAGCGCGTCGGTCGTGGCCGTCTCGGGGGAGCTGGCGGGCGAGGAGCACGCGCTCGACGCCGCACGCACGTTCACCGCCTGGGCGAACGGGTTCGTGAGCATGGAGCTCGCCGGCGCGTTCCGTCTCGGCGGCGACGTCGATCGCGCGTTCGAGTTCGGGGTCGAGCGCCTCGCCGACGCCGTCGCGGCATCCGGCGCTCGCTGATCGCCTCGGCCCACGCGCGCGGTCGCCCGCCCGCCGCGCGTCGCTTGCCATTTCAGTTAGCGGCCACTAACCTAGTTCGGGTTCGGCGCGCTCACCGCGAGCGCGCGAAGCAACGTCGCAGAGAGGCGCCGATGGTCATGCTGAGCACGCCGAGGAGCGGGGCCCGATGAGGATCATCGTCCTCGTGAAGGAGGTCCCCGACACCTACGGGGAGCGCAAGCTCGACCTCGAGACGGGGCTCGCCGATCGCGCAGCCAGCGAGGCCGTGCTCGACGAGATCAGCGAACGGGCCCTCGAGGTGGCCCTCACCTACGCCGACGGGCACGACGACACCGAGGTGGTGGTCCTGTCGATGTCGGCCGAGAGCGCCGCGACGACCATCCGCAAGGGCCTGGCCATGGGAGCCGCTTCCGCCGTGCACATCGCCGACCCCGGCCTGGCGGCTGCGGACCTGGGCCTCACCGCGCGCACGCTCGCCGCGGCGATCCGGCGCACCGGGTTCGACCTCGTCATCACCGGCAACCTCTCGACCGACGGCAGCGGCGGCGTGATCCCGGCCATGCTCGCCGAGCTGCTCGAGGTGCCGAACGCGACCGCCCTCTCGTCCGTCGAGATCGCGGCCGACGCAGTGTCGGGAACCCGCACCGTCGACGGCGGAGTCATGCGCGTGAGCGCCCCACTGCCGGCCGTCATCTCGATCACCGAGGCGCTCCCCGACGCCCGCTTCCCGAACTTCAAGGGCATCATGGCCGCGAAGAAGAAGCCGTTCGAGACGCTGAGCGCGACCGAGCTGGGCATCGACCCCGAGGACCTGTCCGTCGCCGTGTCGATCATGACCGCAATCGCCGAGAAGCCCCCGCGCACGGCGGGGACCAAGATCACGGACGAGGGCGACGGCGGCACGAGGATCGCGGAGTTCCTGATCGAGAACCGGCTGGTCTGAGAGGACGATCATGACCGACTTCCCCGCAGACTCGATCCTGGTCCTGCTCGAGGCGACGCCGACCGGCGAGCTCGCGACGAGCGCGGCCGGCCTCCTGGCTGCCGCCTCGCAGGTCGGCACGCCCGTCGCGCTCGCCGTCACCACGCCCGGACGGGCGCAGTCGCTGGCCGAGCAGGCCGCCGCGCTCGGAGCCGACCGCGTGCTCGCCGTCGAGACGGCCTCGGCGTCGTCCGACCTCACGATCCCGCAGGTCGACGCCCTCGCCGCGGCGGCGGCCCTCGTCGCGCCCGAGGCGGTGCTCGTCTCGAACTCCATCGACGGCCGCGATGTCGCGGGCCGGTTCGCGGCCCGCACCGGCGCCGCCATCGCCGTGGACGCGATCGGCGTCTCGCGCGACGACGAGGGAGTCATCGCCCACCACTCCGTCTACGGGGGCGCGTACAACGTCGACTCCGCGGCGACCTTCGGGCCGCTCGTCGTCACCGTGCGCCAGGGCGCCGTCGACGCGCGCGCCGAGGCACGGCCGGTCGCCCTCGAGTCGCTCGAGGTGCCCGCCTCGGGCGCGGCATCCGCCACCATCGAGTCGGTCGAGGCCGTCACCGAGACGTCGAGCCGACCCGAGCTGCGTGGGGCGAAGCGGGTCGTCTCGGGCGGTCGTGGCCTCGGCTCCGCCGAGCAGTTCGCGCTCGTCGAGGAGCTCGCCGACGCGCTCGGCGCCGCTGTCGGCGCGTCGCGCGCCGCCGTCGACGCCGGCTACATCCCGGCGAGCGCCCAGGTCGGGCAGACCGGCGTCTCGGTCTCGCCGCAGCTGTACATCGCCCTCGGCATCTCGGGCGCCATCCAGCACCGCGCGGGCATGCAGACGGCCAAGAACATCGTCGCCGTGAACAAGGACCCCGACGCGCCGATCTTCGAGGTCGCCGACTTCGGCGTCGTCGGCGACGTCTTCACCGTGGTCCCGCAGCTGATCAGCGCGCTCGCCGAACGGAAGCGCTGACCCGTGACCGCGGTGCGGAACCTGCGCAGGGGACTGCCTCGGCAACACGGCGGTGAGCCCTGGCCGCCGGCCGGCGAGGCGTCGGTCGTCGATGCGCCGGTCGAGGCCCCAGCGACTCCGGCGGCCGCCACGATGGCGATCGCCGCGGAACCCGTTGCGACGACGCCTGCGCCGCCTGTGCCGTCCACGCCTGCAGCTCCAGTCGTCGCGGCCACGGCGGGGGCGTCGGGTCGGCGGCGTCGAAGCGGGCTCCCGCGCGTGCCCGGCGGTGCGCCGTGGCCGGTGGTCGGCGAGTCGACGGTTGCTCCGAAGGTTGCGGTGAGGGATGCCGCGCCGGCGCCGTCGCCCACAGCAGCCGCGGAGCCCGTCACCGAGTCGGCCGTCCCCGCGGCACCTGCTGCGCGGTCCGCTCCGGTCGCCGCTGCCGCAGCAGCCTCGGCGGCCGCGACGTCAACCGGACTTCGCCGCGGGCTCCCGAGGGTCGCCGGGGGAGACGCGTGGCCGCCTGCGTCAGTCGTCGCACCGATCGCCGAGGCCACGACGGCGGCGCCCGCGGCGGAGCTGCAAGCGGCCGAACCGCCCGCCGAGTCCGCGCCCGCGGCGTCGGTGGTGGCATCCGCACCGCCCAGGGAAGCGGAGGTCGCGCCGCCCGCCATGCCCGCCCCCACGGCCTCGGCTCCCGCGGCATCCGTGGCGACCGCGCCCGCGGCGCCCGCGCGGCCGGCCGAGCCGGCTGCGGCGACCGCACCGGCCGCGCCGGCCGCCGCACCCGCCGTGCCCGCCACCGCAGCACCGAGCACCCCCACGCAGCCCGGCCCGAAGCGATACGGCCGCCTCACCTTGAAGCAGTGGGTCGGGGCCTCCGTCGTCGGCATCCTCGCGATCATCGGCGCCGCGACGATCGTGGTGCAGCTCACCCGTTGGTTCATCGGGCTCGAGTTCATGCAGGGCTTCCTCGCGACCTACCCCGGCGAGACGCCGCTCCCCGAGGGCGCGCCGGTGGGACTGCCGGCGTGGCTCGGCTGGCAGCACTTCTTCAACGTGTTCCTGATCGTGCTCATCATCCGTTCGGGGCTGCAGGTGCGCACCGAGCGGCGGCCCCCGGCCTATTGGACGCCCAGGTGGGCAAAGGGCGGGCAGGGCAGGATCAGCCTGAACCTGTGGTTCCACCAGTCGCTCGACATCCTGTGGCTGGCGAACGGACTCGTCTTCGTGGTGCTGCTGTTCGCGACCGGGCAGTGGATGCGCGTCGTGCCGACGAGCTTGGAGGTCGTGCCGAACGCGATCTCGGCCGGCCTGCAGTACCTGTCGCTCGACTGGCCGCTCGAGAACGGGTGGGTCAACTACAACAGCCTCCAGGTGCTCGCGTACTTCGTGACGATCTTCGTCGCGGCGCCGCTCGCGGCGATCACCGGCGTGCGCATGTCGGGCCTGTGGCCGAAGAACGCGACGACGCTCAACCGCGTGTATCCCGTCGAGTGGGCACGGGCCGTGCACTTCCCGGTGATGCTCTACTTCGTCGCGTTCATCGTGGTGCACGTCACGCTCGTCTTCCTGACCGGGGCGCTGCGCAACCTCAACCACATGTACGCGGCGAGCGACGCCGACGGCTGGCTCGGCTTCTGGATCTTCGTCGCCTCGCTCGTGGTGATCGCCGCGGCGTGGGTCGCCGCTCGGCCGTCGCTCCTCGCGCCGATCGCGGGGCTGTTCGGCAAGGTCGGCCGATAGTCCTCTTGTCATTTCAGTTAGCGACCGCTAACATCGAATCCAGTTAGTGCGCGCTAACTGGATGGCGCGCGGACGACGTCGCAGAGAGGCGCGGATGGTCACGCTCACGAGCCCGCCCGATCGGGCATCGGAACCGACGCCGCAGGCCGCGTCGAACGCCGGGCCGCGACCCTTCGACCGGGTGCTCGTCGCCAACCGCGGCGAGATCGCCGTGCGGGTCATCCGCACGCTGCGCCGCCTCGGGATCCGCTCGATCGCGGTCTACTCCGACGCCGACGCCGACGCCCCGCACGTGCGCCTCGCCGACGAGGCCGTGCGCATCGGGCCGGCCCCCGCGGCCGAGAGCTACCTCGACCCCGAGCGCATCGTCGCCGCGGCACTCGCGACCGGCGCCCAGGCGATCCACCCGGGCTACGGCTTCCTCTCCGAGCACGCCGGGTTCGCCGAGGCCTGCCGCGACGCGGGCCTGGTGTTCGTCGGTCCGGGCGTCGAGGCGCTCGAGGTGATGGGCGACAAGATCCGCGCGAAGCGGCACGTCGAGGCATCCGGCGTGCCGACCGTGCCCGGCATCGCCGACCCCACCCTCGACGACGCCGCGCTCATCGCCGCCTCGGAGTCCGTCGGATTCCCGCTGCTCGTGAAGCCCTCGGCCGGCGGTGGCGGCAAGGGCATGCAGGTCGCGCGCGACGCCGAGGAGCTGGCCGCTGCGCTGCCCGCGGCCCGCCGCATCGCCCTCGCCGCGTTCGGCGACGACACGATGCTCATCGAGCGGCTCATCGAGCGCCCCCGCCACATCGAGGTGCAGGTGCTGGCCGACGCCCACGGCACCGTCATCCACCTGGGCGAGCGCGAGTGCTCGCTGCAACGACGCCACCAGAAGGTCATCGAGGAGGCGCCCTCGCCGCTGCTCGATCCCGAGACCCGGTCGCGCATCGGACAGGCGGCGTGCGACGCGGCGCGCAGCGTCGACTACCTCGGCGCGGGCACGGTCGAGTTCCTGGTGTCGGATGCCGCGCCCGACGAGTTCTTCTTCATCGAGATGAACACCCGGCTCCAGGTCGAGCACCCCGTGACGGAGCTCGTCACGGGCATCGACCTCGTCGAGCAGCAGCTGCGGATCGCCGCCGGCGAGCCGCTCGCCCTCGCGCAGCAGCAGATCGAGCTGCACGGGCACGCGATCGAGGCCCGCGTCTACGCCGAGACCCCGCACCGCGGCTTCCTCCCGTCGACCGGAGAGGTGCTCGCCTGGCGCGCCCCGGTCGGCGAGGGCGTGCGCGTCGATGCGGGCATCGACGAGGGCCTCGAGATCACCGCCCACTACGACCCGATGATGGCCAAGGTGATCGCGTACGGTTCCGATCGCGCGCAGGCCCTCGGCCGGCTCGACCGCGCGCTCGCCGACACCGTCGTGCTCGGCGTCGACACGAACATCGCCTTCCTCCGGCGCCTGCTCGCCGATCCCGCGGTGCAGGCCGGCGACCTCGACACCGGACTCATCGATCGGATGCCCGAGGCCGACGCGACCGACCTGTCGCCGTCGCTCGTCGAGGCGGCAGCGCACCGATTCGTCAGGGACGACGTCGCAGGCCGGCTCGCGTCGATCGCGGCAGGACCGCGGACCTGGCAGTCGGCCGCGGGCTGGCGGCCGGGCACCGCGCGCCCGCTCGGGGTGCTGATCGCGCCGCGCGACCATCCGCACGACGTGCGCGAGGTCGCGACCGACCCCGACGGCGCCGCGGCATCCGCTTCGGCCGACGAGGTCGTCCGGATCGGCGACGACGGAGCGGTCTGGGTCCACCGCGACGGCGAGTCCATCGCCTTCGTGCGCGTCGACCGTCGGACCCGCGCCGAGCAACGACGCGCCGCGGCCGAACGCGGCGGACTCGCCGCGGAGCCCGAGCTGCGCGCCCCCATGCCGGGCACCGTCACTGCGGTGTTCGCCGCAGACGGCGACCGCGTCGAGGAGGGCGACGCCATCGTCGCCATCGAGGCGATGAAGATGGAGCACCGCGTCGTCGCCGCCTTCGACGGCACCGTGCGGCTCGGCGTCGCCGTGGGCGACCTCGTGAGCCGCGACCAGGCGGTCGCCCGCATCGAGCCGCACGCCGAGGCATCCGAACCCCAATCGACCGACGGCCCTCACGAGGGCGCCGTGGCGAACGCATCCGACCAGGAATGAGGAGCACCATGCACGACCTGACCGACGAGGAACAGCAGCTGTACGACATGGTCTGCGAGTTCGCCGACACCGTCGTCGCCCGGCAGGCCTACGAGGCCGACCGCACGCACGAGCTGTCGATGGACGTCGTCGCGCAGATGGGCGAGCTCGGACTCTTCGGCCTGCCGTTCCCCGAGGAGGTCGGGGGACAGGGCGGCGACTACATGGCGCTGTGCCTCGCGATCGAGGCGCTCGCACGCGTCGACCAGTCGATCGCGATCACCCTCGAGGCGGCCGTCGGCCTGGGCGCGATGCCCGTCTTCCGCCACGGCACCGAGGAGCAGAAGGCCGAGTTCCTGCCCGACCTCGTGGCGGGCCGCGGTCTCGCGGGCTTCGGCCTCACCGAGCCCGAGGCCGGCTCCGACGCTGGCGCCACCCGCACGACGGCCGTGCTCGACGGCGACGAGTGGGTCGTCAACGGCTCGAAGCAGTTCATCACCAACTCGGGCACGCCCATCACCCGGTTCGTCACCGTCACCGCGGTGACCGGGGAGCGCACGCGCCCCGACGGCTCCGTCTCGAAGGAGCTGTCGACGATCATCGTGCCGAACGGCACGCCCGGCTTCACCGTCGGGCCGAGCTACGACAAGTCCGGCTGGCGCGCCTCCGACACCCACCCGCTGACGTTCGACGACGTCCGGGTGCCGGCCGCCAACCTGCTCGGCGAGCGCGGTCGCGGCTTCGCCAACTTCCTCCGGACGCTCGACGAGGGACGCATCGCCATCGCCGCCCTCGCGACGGGTGCGGCCCAGGGATGCCTCGACGAGGCCCTCGCCTACGCGAAGACGCGCAACGTCTTCGGCGTGCCGATCGCGAGCCACCAGTACATCGCGTTCACCATCGCCGGGATGCAGGCCCGCGTGCACACCGCGCGGCTCGCGTGGCACGACGCGGCGCGGCGCGCCGACGCCGGCCTCCCGTTCAAGAAGGAGGCCGCGATCGCGAAGCTCGTCTCGAGCGACGCCGCCATGCTGAACGCCCGCGACGCCACCCAGATCTTCGGCGGCATGGGCTTCATGAACGAGACGACCGTGGCCCGGCACTACCGTGACTCGAAGATCCTCGAGATCGGCGAAGGCACGAACGAGGTGCAGCTCATGGTCATCGCCCGCGAGCTCGGGCTGGCCGGCTAGGGCGGCTCGGCCGCCGGGGAGGAGGGGAGCGTCATGACGGATGCCCCGATGCGCGAGGTCGTGCAGCGCGGACTCTGGTTCGAGGAGTTCGAGGAGGGCGTGCGCTACCTGCACCGCCCCGGCCGCACCGTGACGGAGGCCGACAACGTCCTCTTCACCACGCTCACCATGAATCCGCAGCCGCTGCACCTCGACGCGGCATGGTCGGCGCGCCAGCCGTTCGGCAGGATCCTCGTGAACTCGCTCTTCACGCTGTCCACGCTCGTCGGGCAGTCCGTGGGGCAGCTCACGCAGGGCACGCTCGTCGCGAACCTCGGGTTCGGGGCGGTCGCGTTCCCGAACCCGGTGTTCGTGGGCGACACGGTCTACGGCGAGAGCGTCGTCGAGTCGAAGCGCCTGTCGTCGTCGCGACCCGGGGAGGGGATCGTCGTGCTCGGGCACACCGCGCGCAACCAGGACGGCGTGGTCGTCGCCACGGCGTCGCGCACCATGCTCGTGTGGACACGTGCGGCGGGGGAGCGCGCGACCGAGGCAGCCGCGACCGACGAGGCATCCGGGAGCGACGGATGACGCACCCGCCGTTCCGCTTCGGTCCGGCCCTGCTGTTCTGCCCGGCCGACCGTCCCGACCGCTACGCGAAGGCGCTCCAGCGGGCCGACGCGGTGATCCTCGACCTCGAGGACGCCGTCGCAGACGCCGACAAGCGCGACGCGCGCATCGCCCTCGTCGAGTCGGACCTCGACGCCGAGCGCGTCATCGTGCGCGTGAACCCGGCCGGGAGCCCGTACTTCGCGGACGACCTCGCCGCGCTCGCCGGCACCGCGTACCGCACCGTCATGCTCGCGAAGTGCGAGGGCACCGCCGACCTCGTCGACCTCGAGGAGTACGAGGTCGTCGCACTCTGCGAGACGGCGCGTGGCGTGCTCGCCGCCGCCGAGGTCGCCGCGCTCCCGAACGTCTCCGCGCTCATGTGGGGCGCCGAGGATCTCGTCGCATCGTTGGGCGGATCCTCGAGCCGGCACGCCGACGGCCGGTACCGCGACGTGGCGACGCACGCCAGGTCCCAGGTGCTGCTCGCGGCGGGCGCGCACGACGTCGCCGCGATCGACACCGTGCACCTCGAGATCGCCGACGTCGACGGCCTTGGCGCCGAGGCGATGGATGCCGCGGCGGTCGGCTTCGCGGCCACGGCGTGCATCCACCCGTCGCAGGTCGACGTCGTGCGCGATGCCTACCGACCCGACCCCGAGCGGCTGGAGTGGGCCCGCGCCGTGCTCGCGGCCGCCGTCGACGAGCCCGGCGTGTTCGCCTTCCGCGGCGCGATGGTCGACGCGCCGCTCCTCCGGCAGGCCGAGGCCGTCGTGCGTCGCGACCGGGACTGAATCGTCTCAGGACGTCGTTCGACCCCCGATGGGGGCACATATCACGCGCTCAGTCCTCGGTTCGGGGGACACGCCGTACCGTCACCGCAAACGATTCGGTAACGGTTCACCCGTTCTTCCGGGGGACAGGTACCCCGAGGACGTATCCTCGGAGTCAATCCTGGGGAGGAGGAGCGCGTGGCACGACGGCATAGCTACCGCGCCCACGAGGCGAGCGTCGCGGGGGCGACGTTGGTCGAGGACGGCATCACGACCGCGGTCGACGACGCGGCGAGCGTCACGGCGTCCACTGCGGCGACCTCGGCGCTGCGGGTCGAGACGGTCGAGACGAACACCATGTCGGGGCCGATCATGGTCCCCGTGCGGCGTCCGCTCGGCGACACCGGCATGGCGACGCATCCGCTCGCACTCGGCGGCAGCACGTTCGGCTGGACGCTCGGTCGCGACGAGGCGTACGACGTCCTCGACCGGTTCGCCGGCATCGGCGGCGACCTGATCGACACGGCCGACAGCTACGCCGCGGGTCGCAGCGAGTGCATCCTCGGCTCGTGGATGCGCACGCGGAACACACGCGACCGCATGCGGATCATGACGAAGATCGGTCGCCACCCCGACCACCGGGGCCTCGCACCGGTCGACATCCGCGCCGCCGTCGAGGACTCGCTCCAGCGACTGGGCACGGATCGCATCGACGTGCTGTTCTTCCACGGCGACGACCCCGAGGTGCCGCTCGAGGAGAGCCTCGGCGAGGTCGACGCGCTCATCACGGCGGGCAAGGTGCTCGCGATCGGCGCGGCGGACTTCTCGCCGGAGCGCCTCATCGAGGCGCGCGTGCTGGCAGCGAACGGCCTGCCGCGGTTCGAGCTGCTGACGACGCGCTACAACCTCATGGAGCGCAAGCCGTTCGAGGGCGCGACCGAGCTCGTCGCGCACGCGCAGGGGCTCGCGGTGCTGCCGTACTTCGCGCTCGCCAACGGCTTCCTCGGCGGCCAGGTGCGTCGTCGCTCCGACGTGCGACACGACGCCCGCGGCCACCGGGTGGCCAAGCACCTCGGCCGTCGCGGCCACCGGGTGATGTCCGCCGTCGACGAGATCGCCTTCGCGCACGGCGTGCAGCCCGCGTCGATCGCGCTGGCCTGGCTCCTCGCCAAGCCCACGGTCGTCGCGCCGGTGGCGAGCGCCACGCGACCCGACCAGGTCGAGGCGCTCATCGCCGCGGCATCCGTGGAGCTGCACCGCTCGGAGCTCGTCGAGCTCGACCGCGCGTCCGCCTGAGCCGAGGCCGCCGACGCGCGGCGGCGAGCCGCGCCGACACGTCTCGTCCTGCCCATCGGGGACGTCGTGGCATAGGCTGTTCGGGATGAACGGCGCCGTCGACCTCCCACTCGGCCAGGCCGAACTCTCGTTCACGGCAGCAGGCGACGCGCGAGTTCGGCGCAGCGTGCTCCCGTCGGGTGTCCGGGTCCTCTCCGAGCAGGTGCCGGGCAGCCGCAGCGTCACGGTCGGCTTCTGGGTCGCCGTGGGCTCGCGCGACGAGCAGCACGCGGATGCCGCGCACCCGGCGACGTACGGCTCGACCCACTTCCTCGAGCACCTGCTCTTCAAGGGCACCACGAGCCGCACCGCGCTCGACATCGCGATCTCGTTCGACGCGGTCGGAGGCGAGCACAACGCGCTCACCGCCAAGGAGTACACCTGCTACTACGCCAAGGTGCAGGATCGCGACCTGCCGATGGCCGTCGAGGTGCTCGCCGACATGTTCACGTCGTCGCTGCTCGATCCGGTCGAGTTCGACAACGAGCGCGGCGTGATCCTCGAGGAGCTCTCGATGGCCGGCGACGACCCCGCCGACGTCGCGAACGAGCGGTTCTTCGAGGCCGTGCTGGGGCAGCATCCGCTCGGCCGTCCGATCGGCGGTGACCCGACGACCATCCGCGCCGCGACCCGCGACGCCGTGTGGGACCACTACCGCGCCAACTACCGGCCGCAGGACCTGGTGGTCACGGTCGCCGGCGCCGTCGACCACGACACCCTCGTCGCCGACCTCACGGCGGCGCTCACCCGCCACGGCTGGGACCTCGGCACCGAGGCCGCGCCCGTCGACCGTCGCAGCGAGGCGCCCGCGACGCTCGCGACCGGCACGCCGCTGACGGTCGTCGAGCGGCCCATCGAGCAGGTCAACCTGCTGCTCGGGGTGCCCGGCATCGTCGCGACCGACGAGCGCCGCTCGACCATGAGCATGCTCAACGCGATCTTCGGCTCGGGCATGTCGTCGCGGCTGTTCCAGCAGGTGCGCGAGCGGAGGGGGCTCGCCTACGCGGTGTACTCGTTCGCGCCCGCCTACTCCGACGCCGGGCTGTTCGGCATGTACGCCGGCTGCGCCCCCGCCAAGGCCGGCACGGTCGCCGCACTCATGCGCACCGAGCTCGAGCGCGTCGCCGAGCACGGCGTCACCGCCGACGAGCTGCGCCGCGCCTCCGGCCAGCTCGCGGGCGCGTCGGCGCTCGCGCTCGAGGACTCCGACACCCGCATGTCCCGGCTCGGACGCGCCGAGCTCACGCTCGGCGAGTTCGCCGACCTCGACGAGGCCCTCCGCCGCATCTCGCTCGTCACCGTCGACGACGTGCAGGCGCTGGCGGCCGACCTCGCCTCCCGGCCGTTCTCGCTCGTCGCCGTCGGCGCGACCGACGAGGCGGCGCTCCACGGCGCGGTCGACGAGATCGCCGCCGGCACCGACGTCGCCTGACGCCGGATCCGACCGACGCCGACCAGGCTCCGACGCAGCACAGGAAAGCAGGACCGTGCCACACCACCTCTACCTCGTCCGCCACGGCGAGCAGCTCGACGCGGAGCACGGCATGCCCGACGGACCCCTGTCCCCGCGCGGGCGCCGCCAGGCGGAGCTGCTGGGCGAACGCCTCGGTGGCGTGCCGTTCGACCACGCGTGGCACTCGCCGCTGCAGCGCGCGGCCGAGACCGCCGCGATCATCGCCGCGAAGATGCCGGCCCTCGAGCCCGAGCCCTCGGCCCTGCTGTTCGACTGCATCCCGTCGGGTCCGGCGCCCGAGACGCCGAAGGTCTACGAGGGGTTCTTCGGGTCGGTCACCGAGGCGCAGATCGAGGCCGGCAGCGCGCAGATGGCGGATGCCGCGGCGGAGTTCCTGCGGTCGCACCGCGAGGACCGGCACGACCTCCTCATCACGCACAATTTCGTCATCGCCTGGCTCGTGCGCGAGGCGCTCGGGGCGCCCGACTGGCGCTGGCTCTCGATCAACCAGGCGAACTGCGGGCTCACGGTGCTCACGCAGAAGAGCGGGCGGCCGTGGAGCCTCATGGTGCACAACGACCTGGCGCACCTGCCGCCCGAGCTGCGCACGGGGCTGCCGGAGCAGTACGCCCTGTAGTGCTCGCCCGGCCACGGCCCGGCGGCCTCACGACCCGCTCAGCCGACGCGCTTGCCGTACCAGTGCGTGGCGTTGGGGTTCGCGTTGTACGGCTCGACCTCGACGTAGCCGCTCGAGCGGTAGAGCCCGCCCGCGGCCTCGAGGCTCGCATTCGTGTCGAGCACGAGCTCCTGCGCGCCGAACCCGATCGCGCGACGCTCGAGCTGGTGGAGGAGCTGTCGCCCCGCGCCCTTGCCCCGAGCGTTCGGCGCGAGCCACAAGTGCTTCACCTCGAAGCGCACCTCGTAGGTCTCGGGTCGGCGCTGGATCCGACGCACGCCGCCGCAGCCGATGACCTCGCCCGCGTCGTCCTCGACGACGAGGAACACGCCCGCCGGCGGCGTGAACTGCTCGGACGTGGGATACGTGGGACGGTACTCTCCCT
Source organism: Agromyces sp. NPDC055661 (assembly GCF_053618135.1). NCBI lineage: Bacteria > Bacillati > Actinomycetota > Actinomycetes > Micrococcales > Microbacteriaceae > Agromyces > Agromyces sp. NPDC055661. Next base: position 74,190 of record NZ_JBSHHC010000001.1, on the reverse strand, counting down.
GCTCCGCCGGGAATCCGGCCGAACGCTCGGCGAAGTACGCATCGAGCAGGGCGAGCGCCTCGGCGCTCGTGACGTCGACCTCTCGGAACCGCATGGCCCCAGCCTATGGCGGCCGGACGGGGCATCCGACCGCCCTTGCTAGGGTGAAGCACGTGACGATACGGGTCGCCGTGGCCGGGGCCACGGGCAAGATGGGACGCTTGGCGATCGACCTCATCGAGGCATCCGACGACCTCGAACTGCACGCGGCGCTCGACTCGAGCTCGGAGCTCGACGAGATGCTCGGCGCCGACGTCGCCCTCGACGTCACGCACCCCGCGGCCAGCGCGGGCATCGTGGAGTTCGCGACGGGCGCCGGGATTCCGATCGTCGTCGGCACGTCGGGGTGGTCGCACGACCGCATCGCCGAGATCGCGCAGTTCGTGCGCGGGCACGACGACGCCGGCGCGGTGCTGTTCATCCCCAACTTCTCGATCGGCAGCGTGCTCGGCACCGCCTTCGCCGCGCTCGCGGCGCGCTTCTTCGACTCGATCGAGATCGTCGAGGCGCACCACGCCGGCAAGGTCGACTCCCCTTCGGGCACCGCGGTGCGCACGGCCGAGCTCATCGGCGAGGCCCGCGCCGCGATCGGCCCCGTGTCCGCGCCGCATGCCGACCAGCGCGCCCGCGGCCAGCTCGTCTCGGGCGTGCCCGTGCACAGCCTCCGCCTCAACGGACTGCTCGCCGAGCAGCGGGTCGTGCTCGGCGGCGACGGGGAGACGCTCACGATCGCGCACTCGACCGTGTCGTCGTCGGCGTACGAGCAGGGCATCCTCCTCGCACTGCGGCGAGCGCCGTCGGCCACGGGCGTCATCGTCGGCCTCGACGCGCTGCTCGACCTCGGGCTCCCGGGCGCTCCGTGACGACGCGTGCGGGCGCCATCCTCATGGGGGTGCTGCTCGCGATCTACCTCGTGCTCGTCGGCTGGCGGGCGGTGCAGTTCGTCGCCACGGGGGAGCCCGTCGCGGTCGGCATCGGCATCGCGCTCATCGTGCTGCCGGTCATCGCGGCGTGGGCGCTGTGGCGCGAGATCGCGTTCGGCGTGCGCTCGCAGGCGCTGATGCGCCGCCTGGAGGCCGAGGACGGGCTCGACCTCGGCATCCCGACCACCCCGAGCGGCCGGGCCGAGCGGGCCGGTGCGGATGCCGCGTTCCCCGCATTCCGCGAGGCGGCCGAAGCCGAGCCCGACTCCTGGCGGGCGTGGCTGCGCCTCGGCCTCGCCTACGACGCCGCGGGCGACCGTCGCCGGGCGCGGAGTGCCGTGCGGCGCGCGATCACGCTCGAGCGCTCGGAGCGCTGAGCATCGCGTCGAGCGCCGACTCGACGGTCACGTGCTCGAAGCGGAAGCCGTCGTCGATCAGGCGCTGCGGCCGCACCTTCTGGCTGGAGAGCAGCAGCTCGTCGGCGGCGCGGCCGAGCGCGAGCTCGAGCATGCGCTCGGGCACGGTGAACGTGTAGGGGCGGTGCATCCGCTCGGCCATCGCGGTCATCACGCGATCGGCGGTCGCCGGCGTCGGGCCGGAGAGGTTCACGGCGCCCGAGACGTGCGACGTGAGCAGGTGCGCGATGCCGGCGACCTCGTCGTGCAGCGAGATCCACGGCCAGTGCTGGCCGCCCGTGCCGAGCCGGCCCGAGAGGCCGAACCGGGTGATGGTGCCGACCCGCTGCATGGCGCCGCCGTGGCCTATCACGATGCCCGTGCGGAACACGACCGTGCGCGTCTCGTCGGGTGCGAGCGTGGCGGCGCCCTCCCAGCGCTGCACGACCTCGGCGAGGAAGCCCGAGCCCGCGCTCGAGAACTCCGTGAGCAGCTCGCCGGGACGGTCGCCGTAGTACCCGACGGCGGACGCGCTCAGGAACACCGCCGGGGGCTGTCGGGCCTTGCGCATCGCGTCGGCGAGCGTGCGCGTCGCGGTCACCCGCGAGTCGACGATCTCGCCGCGGTAGCTCTTCGTCCACGGCAGCCGCGCGAGCGATGCGCCCGACAGGTTGACGACCGCGTCGACCCGGTCCATCACGGTGAAGTCGATGATCCCGGAGGCCGGCGACCAGGATGCCTCGTCGGGCCCCTGCGCACGACGCCGCACCAGCCGCACGACCTCGTGGCCCTCGGCGGTGAGCCGCTCGATGAGGGCCGTTCCGATGAAACCGGAGGCGCCGGCGATGAGGATCCGCACGTCAGGCGAGCTCGGCTTCGATCGTGATCGGGATGGACAGGGCCTGCGAGATGGGGCAGTTCGCCTTGGCGTCGTCGGCGAAGCGCTCGAACTCCTCCTCGGTGATGCCGGGCACCCGGGCGCTCACCAGCAGGTGGCTGCCGAGCACGCCGCGCCCCGCCTCGAACGTCACGGCGGCCGTCGCCTGGATGCTGTCGGCCGGATGGCCCGCCTGTGCGAGCGCGAGGGAGAGCGCCATGCAGAAGCACGCGGAATGCGAGGCGGCGAGGAGCTCCTCGGGATTGGTGGTGTTGGCCACGCCTGCCGCCCGAGCGTCCCAGTTCACCCCGAAGGTCGCGAGCCCCGACGAGTCGAGCGACACGTCGCCGGACCCTTCGAAGAGCGTGCCCTTCCAGATGGTGGTCGCTTCAGACGTCAGTGCCATGTGGTCCTCCTCCTCGAGCCGTGATCCCAGCCTAGCCCGGGGGGCGCGGGCGTCGTCAGGTCCTGGGGATGACTCGGGCGCGCACCAGCAGCAGGTAGAGCTGGCAGCCGAGGCAGTAGCCGAACACGGCGTTGAGGAAGGCCGCGACGAACGCCAGCGACGCCGCGATCGGCACCGCGAGCGGCAGCCCGATCGCACCGAGCAGCACGCCGACGACGGTCACCGCGAACCCGACGCCCTGGGCGAAGGTGGGCGGCCGCGGGTCCTCGAGCTCGTCGGGCGGCGAGAGGCGGGGCCGCACGAACCGCTTGAACAGCAGGCCGAACGGATGCCGCCGGACCCCGGCGAACGCGCCCCAGGCGAAGAGCGCGGCGAGGGCCGCGAGCAGGAGCCACGCGGCCAGGTCGGCCCCGCCGAACCCGAGCACGGCGACCACGAGGAGCAGCACGGCCGTGATGCCTGCGGTGAAGCGGGGACCGCGCGGATCGATGCCGGCGGGTTCAGGCTGGGACACGGGTCCTCCCGGTGAGTTCGTCGAGGCGGTCGCGCACCTCGTTCGAGCGCGGAACCCCGGCGATGCGCGCCGTGGTCGCGCCGCGCGCGTCGAGGATGAGCGTGGTGGGCGTCTGCAGCACGCGGAACCGGTCCGCGATGTCGGGCCGGTGCGTGAGGTCGACCTCGACGTGGCGCACTCCGACGTAGTCGTGCGCGATCGATGCGAGTTCACGCGCCGTGGCGGGGCAGCGGCTGCAGTAGGCGGTGGAGAACTGCACGAGCGTCGCCGACTCGCCGAACGCCTCGGTCGCGACGCCCAGACCGCGACTCGCGTCGGCGGTCGTCGGGGCCGCCGCCTCGTCGCCGGTCCGGCCCGCGCTGCGGACGGTCCGGACGCGGCCCGCGCGCGACTTCCATGCGAGGCCGATCGCCGCGGCCGCCGCGGGCAGCGCGACGGCGGCGATGAGCGCGGCAGGCCAGTCCATGCGGGGATGCTACGCCGACGCGGCATCCGCCCGGCCCGGTATGACGGCGGATGACGCACGCCGGGGTTACCATCGACGCGATGGCCGCGACGATCCCCACGCCCTACGAAGACCTCCTCCGCGACGTGCTCGAGCACGGCACGCACAAGTCGGACCGAACGGGCACCGGCACGCGCAGCGTGTTCGGCCGGCAACTTCGGTTCGACCTCGCGCAGGGCTTCCCGCTCGTCACCACGAAGCGCGTCCACTTCAAGTCCATCGCGTACGAGCTGCTCTGGTTCCTGCGCGGCGAGTCCAACGTGCGGTGGCTGCAGGAGCACGGCGTCAGCATCTGGGACGAGTGGGCGGATGCCGCGGGCGAGCTCGGCCCCGTCTACGGCGTCCAGTGGCGCTCGTGGCCGACGCCGGGCGGCGACACCATCGACCAGATCTCGCAGGTCATCGAGCAGATCCGGGTGAACCCCGATTCGCGCCGGCTCATCGTCTCGGCCTGGAATCCGGCCGACATCCCCGACATGGCCCTCGCGCCGTGCCACGCGCTGTTCCAGTTCTACGTGGCCGACGGCCGCCTCTCGTGCCAGCTCTACCAGCGCAGCGCCGACCTCTTCCTCGGCGTGCCGTTCAACATCGCGTCCTACGCGCTGCTCACGCACATGGTGGCGCAGCAGACCGGCCTCGAGGTCGGCGACTTCGTCTGGACGGGCGGCGACTGCCACATCTATGACAACCACGTCGAGCAGGTCACCGAGCAGCTGTCTCGCGACCCGTACCCGGCGCCGACGCTCCGCTTCGCCCGCCGGCCCGACTCGATCTTCGACTACGAGTTCGACGACTTCGTCGTGGAGGGCTACCGGCACCACCCGGCGATCCGCGCGGCCGTCGCCGTATGACGGGCGGTGCGGAGGCCGCCGAGACAGTGCCCGCGGATGCCGGCCGGCCGCGCATCGGCCTGATCTGGGCCGTATCCGCGGGAATCATCGGCCGCGACGGCGGCATGCCCTGGCACGTGCCCGAGGACCTGGCCCACTTCAAGGACGTCACGCTCGGCGCGCCCGTGGTGATGGGCCGCCGCACGTGGGAGTCCCTGCCGCCGCGGTTCCGCCCACTCCCCGGGCGAGCCAACATCGTCGTGACCCGCAACGACGGCTGGGCCGCGGACGGCGCGATGCGCGCGGCATCCGTCGACGACGCCCTCGCACTCGCCGAGGCCGGCGACCCGCCCTGGATCTGGGTCATCGGGGGCGCCGACCTCTTCGGCCAACTCATGCCGACGGCCGACCGCCTCGAGGTGACCGAGCTGCGCGCCCCGGACGGCGGCGACGCGGTCGTGCCCGAGCCCGGGGACACCCCCGCACCGACGATCGACCCCGCCGGCTGGCACCTCGCCCACGTCGACCCGCCCACGGGTTGGCTGCCCTCCCGTTCGGGCCTCGAGTACCGCTTCCTCCGCTACCTCCGCGCCTGACCCGGAACCCGCCGTCCGGCCCTGTCTCGGGGCCGCTCGTCCGCGAGCGTGCCCCTGCCGCGACTGCGCCCGCGCCCGCGCCCGCGCCCGCGACAAACATGGCGGATATACGATCCGGCGCGCCGCGCTGCCGCCCGATTCATCGGGGTGGCGGATCGTATGTCCGCAGACCTTGACGGGGGACTTGTCCTCGACAGCCGCCCGCGGGTCGGCGGGCGTCGTACGTGCGTCGCGCCGGCGGCGCGGCCGAGGGCGGCGACCGGGACCATCGGGGCATGCGCAGCGAGAGGCGGGCGGGATCGGCCGCAGCGGTGTGCCGCGCGCTCGGCGGGGTCGCGCGGCGCGAGCAGCTCATACGCGCGGGCGTCGATGACCGGATGCTGCGGCACGCCGTCCGCGGCGGCGGGCTCGAGCGCGTACGACCCGGGACCTACGCGGATCCCGACCTTCCCGCGCCGATCCGCATCGCCCTCCGACACGGAGGCGTCCTCGCGTGCGTCTCCGTCCTGAGGATGCGGGGGCTCTGGGTGATGCCGCTCGCGGAGATCGTGCACGTCTCATTGCCGCCGAACGGCCACGCGCGACGGCACCCCGGCTGCGCCTGCATCCAGCACTGGAACGCGCTCGAATGCACGACGACCGAAGTCTCGCTGGTGGATGCGCTCCTGCAGGTCCGCGGATGCCAGGGCGAGGACGCGTTCTTCGCCGCGCTCGAGTCGGCACTGCACGAGGGTGTCCTTTCGCGAACGAATCGGGCCGAGCTCCGCCGCCGCATCACGGAGTCCGCTCGATGGCTCGTGGACTTCGCTCGGCGTGACGCCGACAGCGGTCTGGAGTCCCTGCTCCGGATCCGCCTGCACCGTCTCGGGATCCCGCTGCGTACGCAGGTCCAGGTTCCAGGCGTCGGCCGCGTGGACTTCGTGCTCGGCGACCGGCTCATCCTCGAGGTCGACGGCCGGCAGAACCACGAGGAAGCGCCGAAGCGCCATCGCGATCTCGTGCGGGATGCGGTCGCCGCCGCGCATGGATTCGACACGTTGCGATTCGACTACGCGCTCGTCGTCCACGACTGGCCGCTCGTCGAGGCGGCGATCCTCGCCAAGCTCGACCGCGGTCTGCATCTGACCGGGCGTGGTGCCCACGGCGTCGCGGGGCCGCGCGGCATCCGCTCGACCCGATAGCCTTGAGCACGTGACTCAGGACAACCCCTTCGGACAGGTGCTCGTCGCGCTCGTCACGCCGATGACGGCGGACGGCGAGGTCGATTGGCCCGGGGTCGAGAAGCACATCGACGACGTCATCACCGCGGGCGCCGACGGCATCGTGGTCACGGGCACGACGGGGGAGACCTCGACGCTCACCGACCCCGAGAAGATCCGCCTCGTCGAGGTCGGCAAGGACGTCGCGGCGGGGCGCGCGAAGATCATCACCGGCGGCGGCTCCAACGAGACCGCGCACGCGATCGAGCTCTACAAGCACAGCGAGCGGGTCGGGGCCGACGGCATCATGATCGTCACGCCCTACTACAACAAGCCGACGCAGGCGGGCATCCTCACGCACTTCCGGCTGGTGGCGGATGCCACGGACCTCCCGGTCATCCTCTACGACATCCCCGGGCGCACCGGCGTGCCCATCAAGTACGAGACGATCCTGCGGCTCGCCAAGCACCCGAACATCCTCGCGATCAAGGACGCCAAGGGCGACTTCAGCGAGGTCAGCCGCGTGCTCAACCAGACCGACCTCATGTACTTCTCGGGCGACGACGCGAACGTGCTGCCGCACCTGGCGATCGGCGCCACGGGGCTCATCGGCGTCACCGCGAACATCGCGCCCGCGCCATACCGCACCATCGTCGACGCCGTGAACGCGGGCGACCTGACGACGGCCACGGCCGAGCACCAGCGGCTCGAACCGCTCGTGCGGGCGGTCATGACGCACGTGCCGGGCACGGTCGCGGCGAAGTACATCCTCCACGGGCTCGGCCGCATCGGCAGCCCGCGCGTGCGCCTGCCGCTCGTGGGCCCCGAGGAGTGGGAGGCCGCCCTCATCGAGGACGAGATCGACCTCGTCCAGGGCATCCCCGGCGCCGACTTCCACAACTTCCGTCCCGACCGCAACGCCGCCGCCGGCGGCGCGCTGCCGAAGGTCGCGGGCACGACGCGCTGACGCGCGCCACGAGGCATCCGCGGAGCCGTGAAGGCCCGCACGAACTGAACACCGCAACGTAAGGAGGGCCCATGCCCGACGTCGTCATCGAACCGGAACCGCTCGATCCGGGAACACTGCGCATCATCCCCATCGGCGGCCTCGGCGAGGTCGGCCGCAACATGACGAGCTACGAGATCGACGGCAAGATCCTCATCGTCGACTGCGGCGTGCTCTTCCCCGAGGAGCACCAGCCCGGCGTCGACCTGATCCTGCCCGACTTCGGGTTCCTCCGGGAGCGGCTCGACGACATCGTGGGCGTCGTGCTCACGCACGGCCACGAGGACCACATCGGCTCCGTGCCGTATCTCCTCCGCCTGCGCCGCGACATCCCGCTCATCGGCTCGACGCTCACGCTCGCGCTCGTCGAGGCGAAGCTCAAGGAGCACCGCATCCAGCCCTACACGCTCACCGTGCGCGAGGGGCAGCGCGAGCGGATCGGCCCGTTCGACCTCGAGTTCATCGCGGTGAACCACTCCATCCCCGACGCGCTCGCCGTGGCCATCAAGACGAGCGCGGGCACCGTGCTCGCGACCGGCGACTTCAAGATGGACCAGCTACCGCTCGACGGCCGGCTCACCGACCTGCGCGAGTTCGCGCGCCTCGGCGAAGAGGGCGTCGACCTCTTCATGGTCGATTCCACCAACGCGGATGTCCCGGGCTTCACCCCGCTCGAGCGGTCGATCGGGCCCGTGCTCGACGAGGTCATCGCGCGCTCGCCGCGCCGCGTGATCGTCGCGAGCTTCTCGAGCCACGTGCACCGCGTCCAGCAGGTGCTCGACGCCGCGGCCTTCAACGGCCGCCGCGTCGCGCTGCTCGGGCGCAGCATGGTGCGCAACATGACGATCGCGGCAGACCTCGGGTACCTGAAGGTGCCCGAGGGCGTGCTCGTCGACTACAAGAAGGCCGGCGACATCCCCGACGACGAGATCGTCTACATGTCGACCGGATCGCAGGGCGAGCCCATGGCCGTGCTCTCGCGCATGGCGAACCGCGACCACCAGATCGAGATCGGCGAGGGCGACACGGTCATCCTCGCGTCGAGCCTCATCCCGGGCAACGAGAACGCGGTGTACCGCGTGATCGACGGGCTCACGAAGCTCGGCGCCAATGTCGTGCACAAGGGCAACGCGAAGGTGCACGTCTCGGGCCACGCGGCGGCGGGAGAGCTCCTGTACTGCTACAACATCCTGAAGCCCCGCAACGTCCTGCCGATCCACGGCGAGTACCGGCACCTGTTCGCGAACGCGAAGCTCGCGCAGGACACGGGCATCCCCGAGGCGAACACGTTCATCGGCGAGAACGGCACGGTGTATGACCTGCGCGACGGCGTCGTGCGGGTGACCGGCCAGCTCGACCTCGGCTTCGTCTACGTCGACGGCTCGACGGTCGGCGAGATCACCGACGCCGACCTGAAGGACCGCCGCATCCTCGGCGAGGAGGGCTTCATCTCGGTCATCATCGTCGTGGATGCCTCGACCGGCCGCATCATCGTCGGCCCCGAGATCCACGCCCGGGGCTTCGCCGAGGACGACGCCGTGTTCGAGGAGGTCAAGCCGAAGATCTCGGCGGCCCTGCTCGAGGCGGCGCAGAACGGCGTCCGCGACCAGCACGCGCTGCAGCAGACGGTGCGACGCACGGTCGGCACGTGGGTGAACCGGCGGCTGCGGCGGCGGCCGATGCTCGTCCCGCTCGTCATCGAGGCGTAGCGGCCGTCGGAGGAGCCGGACGAGAAACACCGCGGAAACACGCCCGGCGTAGCATCCGTGCATGGCGGACTTCACCGTCCGCCCGGCCATCCCCGGCGACGGCGCGTTCCTCGCGGACATGGTGGTCGAGGCGGCGAACTGGCGGGCGGGGATCACCCGGCCCCGTCCGGTCGTGCTCGCCGACCCCGCGTACCGCGGCTACATCGCAGGCTGGCAGCGCCCGTCCGACCAGGGCGTCGTCGCACTCGACCGCGACGGCAAGCCCGTCGGCGCGGCCTGGTACCGGCTCTTCGCCGCGGATGCCCCGGCCCACGGCTTCATCGGCAGCGGCGTGCCCGAGCTCATCATCGGGGTGCGTCCGCTCTGGCGTGCGCAGGGCGTCGGTCGCGCGCTGCTGCAGTCGCTGGCGGATGCCGCGCGCTCGGCCGGATTCGCCCGGCTCACGCTGAGCGTGGAGCACGGCAACTTCGCCGAGGCGCTCTACCGTTCGGAGGGCTTCACCGTCGTCGGCACCGGCAGCGGTCGCGACACGATGGTGCGGCGGCTGCGCTGATCGCGGACATGCGCCGCGTCCTGTCGGCGCGCGTCGCCCGTCGGCCGTAACGTTGGGCACATGGCTACGAGCACCAGGTCGAACGGGCGTGCCTCGGGCGCGTCCGGGCGCGGCTCGAGCTCCAAGACCGCGCCGACGAAGAAGCTGCCGGCGACGACCGCCCGCGGGTCGAGCAGCACGGGGCGTGCCGCCGCCTCGAAGGCGAAGCCGGCCAAGGCGCCGTCCGACGGTCCCAACGTCTTCGTGCGCGCCTGGATGGGCCTCGCCCACCTCACGGGGGGCGCCGCGCGCGCCCTCGGCCCCGAGACGCTCGCGAAGGAGGAGCGGCGCGACGGCCTCCCCTTCTTCATCGTGCTGCTGGCCATCGCGGGCGCCGTCGTCGAGTGGTTCTTCATCAACGACCCGGTCGCGCAGACGTTCGACGCGTGGACGTTCGGCGGCCTCTTCGGACGCGTCGCGTTCGCGCTGCCCGTCATCATGCTGCTGTTCGCCGTCTGGCTGTTCCGGCATCCGAGCTCGGTGCACGACAACACCCGCATCGGCATCGGGCTCGGACTGCTGCTGCTCACCGTCTCGGGGCTCTGCCACCTGTTCGGCGGGCAGCCCGAGCCGAGCCGGGGCATGGCGGTCCTCGCCCGTGCGGGCGGCATCCTGGGCTGGATGCTGGCGCAGCCGCTGATCCTCCTCATCACCGAGGTCGGCGCGGTGATCGTCATCGTCCTGCTCCTGCTGCTGTCGCTCCTCATCATCACGAAGACTCCGCCGAACCGGATCCCGGCGCGCTTCCGCGAGCTGTACGTCTGGCTCTTCGGCGCACCCGAGCCCGACGCGGAGGCCGCCGACGCCAAGGCGTCGCGCCGCAAGGGCAAGTCGGTCCAGACCGAGCTCGACGGGATCGACGACGCCGATGGCGAGCGGGGCGGCCTCGTGCCGTGGTGGCGCCGCAACGCGTCCAACCGCGAGGAGGACCCCGCGTTCGCGGCCGGCGGCGTCGACGGCATCACCGAGGTGTTCGGCCCCGGATCCGCCGCGGGCAGCTTCGAGTCGCCGCTCGAGGGCGTCGGCGGCGCGGGCGCCTACAGCACCGAGGTCATGGGCGACCTCGAGCGCGCCGAGTCGGCGCTCCAGTCGTTCACCGGCGACGTGCCGCGCGGCGGCACCGGCCTCCGCGGCGACGACGCCGGCGCGACGAACGTGCTCTCGGTGTTCGATGAGCCCGGCGACGGCGAGCCGGGGGCGCCAGGCGGTGCGGATGCCGCGCTCGGCGAGCCCGCGGCATCCGAGCCCGAGCGTCCCTACCACCTGCCGGCCTCATCGACCCTCGCGGCCGGTGCGCCCGCGAAGTCGCGCTCGGCGGCGAACGACGACGTCGTGCGCCAGATCACGGGCGTGCTCGAGCAGTTCCAGGTCGACGCGAAGGTCACGGGCTTCTCGCGCGGCCCGACCGTGACGCAGTACGAGATCGAGCTCGGGCCCGGCGTCAAGGTCGAGCGGGTCACCGCGCTGTCGAAGAACCTCTCCTACGCGGTGGCCTCGAACGAGGTGCGCATCCTCTCGCCGATCCCCGGCAAGAGCGCGATCGGCGTCGAGATCCCCAACGCCGACCGCGAGATCGTGACGCTCGGCGACGTGCTGCGGTCGGGAGCGTCGGCGAACGCCAAGCACCCGATGACCATCGGCGTCGGCAAGGACGTCGGCGGCGGCTACGTCGTCGCGAACCTCGCGAAGATGCCGCATCTCCTCGTCGCCGGCTCGACCGGCTCGGGCAAGTCGAGCTTCGTGAACTCGATGATCACGTCGCTGCTCATGCGGGCGAAGCCCGCCGACGTGCGCATGGTGCTCATCGACCCGAAGCGGGTCGAGCTCGCGCCCTACGGCGGCGTGCCGCACCTCATCACGCCCATCATCACGAACCCCAAGAAGGCCGCCGAGGCGCTGCAATGGGTCGTGAAGGAGATGGACATGCGGTACGACGACCTCGCGTCGTTCGGCTTCCGCCACATCGACGACTTCAACAAGGCCGTCGTCAACGACGAGATCGTGCTGCCGGCCGGCTCCGAGCGCAAGCTCAAGCCGTACCCGTACCTCCTCGTCGTGGTCGACGAGCTCGCCGACCTCATGATGGTCGCCCCGCGCGACGTCGAGGACTCGATCGTGCGCATCACCCAGCTCGCCCGCGCCTCGGGCATCCACCTCGTGCTCGCGACCCAGCGTCCGTCGGTCGACGTGGTCACGGGCCTCATCAAGGCCAACGTGCCGTCGCGCCTCGCGTTCGCCGTGACGAGCGTCACCGACTCCCGCGTCATCCTCGACCAGCCCGGCGCCGACAAGCTCATCGGCCAGGGCGACGGCCTCTTCCTCCCGATGGGGGCGTCGAAGCCCATCCGCGTACAGGGCGCGTGGGTCAGCGAGGCCGAGATCGAGAAGGTCGTCACGCACGTCACGCGGCAGGCGCGGCCCGAGTACCGGCAGGATGTCGCGGCCGCCGTCGAGCGCAAGGAGATCGACGCGGACATCGGCGACGACCTCGAGCTGCTGCTCGCCGCCGCCGAGCTCGTGGTGTCGACCCAGTTCGGCTCGACCTCGATGCTGCAGCGCAAGCTCCGCGTGGGCTTCGCGAAGGCCGGGCGCCTCATGGACCTGCTGGAGTCGCGCGAGATCGTCGGGCCGTCCGAGGGATCGAAGGCCCGCGACGTGCTCGTCACGGCCGAGCAGCTGCCCGGCGTGCTCGCCCGGCTGCGCGGCGAGGAGCCCGCGGGCGTCGTCGGCGGCGGGGCATCCGCTGCGGCCGGATCGGGCATGAGTGCGTCGGCCGCCGCCCACGCGGCCGCCGAGCAGGCCGTCGACGACCGCTACGACGACCCCGTGGGCCGCAGTTCCGAGGGCCTCGAGGAGGTCGACGGGGACGCCGACGAGGATGCCTGGGGACTGACCGGTCGCGACTGACCGCCGCCCGTTATCCTTGGCCCTATGACCTCCTCCGCCGGCAGCCCGGCGCGCTCGGCCAACTGGAACCTCCCCAACGCCATCACGGTGGTGCGGATCCTGCTCGCACCCGTGTTCTTCTGGCTGCTGCTGGCCGACGACGGCGAGGGCGGCACGCTGCGGTGGATCGCCACCGCGCTCTTCGTGATCGCCATCTCGACCGACGGCATCGACGGCTACCTCGCGCGCAGCCGCGGACAGGTCACCGACCTCGGCAAGATCCTCGACCCCATCGCCGACAAGCTCCTCACGAGCGGCGCGCTCGTGTGCCTCTCGATCCTCGGCGAGGTGCCGTGGTGGGTCACGGCGCTCATCGTCATCCGCGAGGTCGGCATCACGATCTGGCGCTTCGTCGAGCTCGGCCGTGGCAACGTGGTCCCGGCCTCCTCGGGCGGCAAGCTGAAGACCCTCGCCCAGTCGATCGCGATCTCGTTCGCCCTCGCGCCGCTGCCTGCGCTGCTCGGCGAGTGGATGGCGTGGGTCAACGCGGTCCTCATGGCGATCGCCCTCGTGCTCACCGTCTGGTCGGGGCTGCTCTACGTGCGCGACGCGGTGCGCCTGGCACGCGAGCACCGCGCGCAGGGGTGACGCCGGTGCCGACGGATGCCGCGGCCGGCGAACCCGCGACCGACCCGACCGACCCGACCGACCCGATCGACCCGACCGCCCTCGTCATCGCCGAGCTCACCCGGCGCGGGCTCCGGATCGCCGTGGCCGAGTCGCTCACCGGTGGCCTCGTGACCGCCGAGCTCACGCGGATCCCTGGTGCCTCGCTCGCCGTCTCAGGCGGCGTGGTGGCCTACGACACCGCCGTGAAGGCGTCGGTGCTCGGCGTCGACGGAGGGCTCCTCGCACGCGAGGGCGCGGTGCATCCCGAGGTCGCCCGTCAGATGGCGTCGGGTGTCGCGGCGGCGCTGGCCGTCGACGGGCGCCCGGCCGACATCGGCCTTGCGACGACCGGCGTGGCCGGTCCCGACGGCCAGGACGGCCGCGAGCCGGGGACCGTCTTCGTCGGCATCGCGGCCTTCGGCGAGGTCGAGGCGGTCGAGCTGTCGCTCACCGGCGACCGGCAGGAGATCCGCTCGGCGACGGTCCGCTCGGCGATCGACGTGGTCCTCGCGCGCCTCCGCGAGGGCGGACCGGTCGCGGAATAACGTACGTGAACACCCTGTTACATGTGTCGAGTTCACACCGAAGCCACAGTGTGCGACGCTAGGTTAGAGGGTACGGAGAGTCAGTGTAAACTGACGCTCCCGTTCCGGCTCCGGCGGAGTCGCAGGGCAGAGAGAAGGAGGTTCCGATGGTTCTGGTTCGACAAGAGATCGGCGACGTGCTGAGGGACTTCCGTCTGCAGAAGGGGCGCACGCTCCGGCAGGTCGCGTCGAAGGCGAGCGTCGCGCTGGGCTACCTGAGCGAGGTCGAGCGAGGCCAGAAGGAGGCCTCGTCCGAGATCCTCGCGTCGGTCGCCGAGGCGCTCGACACCCCCATCTCCGTCATCATGCACGAGGTCGGCGACCGCATCGCGGTCATCGAGGGTCTGGCCACGGTGCCCGACAGCCTCCCCGACGAGCTCGTGGCGGAGTTCGATGCGGACATGATGGTCCGCTGATCACGCACGTTCCAACCCGATCGGCCGGTCTTCGGACCGGCCGATCGCGTGTCCGGGCCATGCAGCCCCGTGTCCACATGCTCCGATCCCGCAGAGGAGGGGTCCGATGAAGCTCAGCGAGTTCCAGAACGCCGTCGACGACGAGTTCGGCCCCGCCTACGGCAACGTCGTCGTCAACGACGTCGTGCTCTCGGGCGTCGGCGACCGCACCGCACGCGAGGCGCTCGCTGCCGGCGTGCCCGCCCGCGACGTCTGGCTCGCCCTCTGCGAGGCGACGGATGTCCCGCCCTCACGCCGGCACGGCGTCGGCCTCCGCGAGCCCGCGGAGGGCTGATCACCGTCGCCGAGGCGGTGCGCTGACTCCTTCGCGCCGTCGCTCCGGCGCGCCCGAAGACGTGTTCGACACGCGGGCGCGGCTTCGAACATCCGTTCGGATGCTCGGCTAGGCTCGTCCTCGACAGCAGGAGGAACGACGCGTCTCTCCACACCCGGCTCCTCGGAGCTCCGGATGTCGGTGGGCGGCCATACGGTCGAAGCGTCGGAACACACCGCAAACGCCTTGTCGCGAGACGCCGCGGGTCACGGCCCGCAACGTGGAACGACAGCCTAGAGGCAGCCGCATCGAGCACGAGGGAGCCAGCACATGCCATCACCTGTAGACCGCGAGAAAGCACTCGAGACCGCACTCGCCCAGATCGACCGCCAGTTCGGCAAGGGTTCGGTCATGCGCCTCGGCAGCGAGGAGCGCGCTCCCGTCGAGGTCATCCCCACCGGATCGATCGCGCTCGACGTGGCGCTCGGCGTCGGGGGCCTTCCCCGGGGCCGCATCATCGAGATCTACGGCCCCGAGTCCTCGGGCAAGACCACGCTCACGCTGCACGCAATCGCCAACGCCCAGCGCGCCGGCGGCATCGCGGCGTTCGTCGACGCCGAGCACGCGCTCGACCCCGACTACGCGAAGAAGCTCGGCGTCGACATCGACTCGCTCCTCGTCTCCCAGCCCGACACGGGCGAGCAGGCACTCGAGATCGCCGACATGCTCGTGCGGTCCGGTTCGATCGACCTCATCGTCATCGACTCGGTGGCGGCGCTGGTGCCGCGCGCCGAGATCGAGGGCGAGATGGGCGACTCCCACGTGGGCCTCCAGGCGCGACTCATGTCGCAGGCGCTCCGCAAGCTCACCGGTGGGCTCAACCAGACGAACACCACCATGATCTTCATCAACCAGCTCCGCGAGAAGATCGGCGTGTTCTTCGGCAGCCCCGAGACCACGGCCGGAGGCAAGGCGCTGAAGTTCTACGCCTCGGTGCGCCTCGACATCCGCCGCATCGAGACCCTGAAAGACGGCACCGAGGCCGTGGGCAACCGCACTCGCGTCAAGGTCGTCAAGAACAAGATGGCGCCGCCCTTCAAGCAGGCCGAGTTCGACATCCTCTACGGCGTCGGCATCTCGCGCGAGGGCAGCCTCATCGACTACGGCGTCGACCAGGGCATCGTGAAGAAGTCGGGCGCCTGGTACACCTACGACGGCGACCAGCTCGGGCAGGGCAAGGAGAACGCGCGCAACTTCCTCCTGCAGAATCCCGACATCGCCGCCGACATCGAGAAGAAGATCCTCGTGAAGCTCGGCATCGGCCAGCCGGCCGGCGGCGCGCAGGCCGCGCCGTCCAACGTCGAGTCCATCGAGAGCAAGCTCGGGCGCAAGGGCGCCTGAGCGACCATCGCACACGCTGTGCAGCCGAGACCGGGGAGGGGAACCAGATGAGCGACGCATCCGAGCATCTCGCCCCGGTCTCGTACCTGCCGTGGGCGAAGCCGGGCGAGGTCGACGCCGAGCGGTGGGCGAAGCCCGACGAGGTCCCGGCCGAGCCGTGGATCGCTGGGCTGAACGACTCCGCCGGGCAGGACGAAGAGCCCGACGACGTCGATGCCGAGGTCGACGGGAAGCGCCCCGCCGACGGGCACGAGGGCGGTGAGCGCGGGCGATCCGATCGCCGCGATCGGGCGCGATCCGATGATCGGCGTGCCGCCTCCCGCCGGGCGCGGTTCACCGTCGTCGACGACGAGCCCGACGAGACGGGGCCCGAACGCGACGAGCGCATCGACCGCCTGGTCGTGTCGCGCCTGCGCCGGTCCGCGCTGTCGGTCGCCGAGGTCCGGGCGGTGCTCGCCGAGCACGGGCTCGACGACGTCGAGATCGAGGAGTGGATCGAGCGCTACGAGCGGCTCGGCTACCTCGACGACGCCCGGCTCGCCGAGCAGCTCGTCCACGTCAACGGCACGCGTCGCGGGCGGGGGAGCGGCGCCATCCTGCAGGAGCTCACTCGGCGCGGGGTCGACGGGGCGGCGGCCAGGGCCGCGGTCGACGAGCTCGATCCCGACATGGAGCGGCGCAACGCCTACGCCATGGCCGAGCGCCGGGCACGCCAGCTGGCCGGGCTCGACCGGCAGACGGCCGAGCGGCGGCTGTCGGCGTTCCTGCAGCGGCGCGGGTACCCGGGCGACCTGGTGCGCGAGGTGGTGACGGCGGCGCTGTCCGCCGCGGGCTCGTAGACTGGTGCGATCATGAGCACCCTTCACCAGGCCCCGACCGTCGAGGCCGTCGAACCGGCCGCGGCGCCGCGCACCTACGAGGTCCGCACCTTCGGCTGCCAGATGAACGTGCACGACTCCGAGCGCCTGAGCGGATCCCTCGAGGCCGCCGGGTACGTCCCCGCCGACGGTGCGGAGCCCGACGTCGTCGTCATCAACACGTGCGCCGTCCGCGAGAACGCCGACAACAAGCTCTACGGCAACCTCGGCCATCTCGCCGGCGTCAAACGCCGCCACGCCGGCATGCAGATCGCCGTCGGCGGCTGCCTCGCCCAGAAGGACAAGAACGTCATCCTCGAGAAGGCGCCCTGGGTCGACGTCGTGTTCGGCACCCACAACATGGGGTCGCTCCCGAGCCTGCTCGAGCGGGCGCGCCACAACGACGAGGCGCAGCTCGAGATCCTCGACGCGCTCGAGGTCTTCCCGTCGACGCTGCCGACGAAGCGCGACTCGACCTACAGCGGCTGGGTGTCGATCTCGGTCGGCTGCAACAATACCTGCACCTTCTGCATCGTGCCCGCGCTGCGCGGCAAGGAGAAGGACCGCCGGCCCGGCGAGATCCTCGCCGAGATCCAGGCGCTCGTCGACGACGGTGCCGTCGAGGTCACCCTCCTCGGGCAGAACGTGAACTCCTACGGCGTCGAGTTCGGCGACCGGCAGGCGTTCGGCAAGCTGCTCCGCGCCGCCGGGCAGATCGAGGGCCTCGAGCGCATCCGCTTCACGAGCCCGCACCCCGCGGCCTTCACCGACGACGTCATCGACGCGATGGCCGAGACGCCCTCGGTCATGCCGCAGCTGCACATGCCGCTGCAGTCGGGCTCCGACCGCATCCTCAAGGCGATGCGCCGGTCCTACCGCTCCGAGAAGTTCCTCGGCATCCTCGACCGGGTGCGCGCGAAGATCCCGAACGCGGCGATCTCGACCGACATCATCGTGGGCTTCCCCGGGGAGACCGAGGAGGACTTCCAGGAGACCCTCCGCGTCGTCGAGGCGGCACGCTTCGCGTCCGCGTTCACCTTCCAGTACTCCATCCGCCCCGGCACGCCCGCGGCGACCATGGACGAGCAGGTGCCGAAGGAGGTCGTGCAGGAGCGTTACGAGCGCCTCATCGCCCTCCAGGAACGCATCTCGTGGGAGGAGAACCAGCGGCTCGTCGGCCGGGCCGTCGAGGTGCTCGTCTCCACGGGCGACGGCAAGAAGGACGCTGAGACGCACCGCCTGAGCGGCCGCGCGGAAGACAGCCGCCTCGTGCACTTCGAGGTCCCGCCGGGCTCCGAGCTGCCGCGCCCGGGCGACGTCGTCTCGGTCACGATCACGCAGGCGGCGCCGTTCCACCTGCTCGCCGACTCGCTCGACGACGCGCCGCTGCGCGTCCGCCGCACC
Organism: Agromyces sp. NPDC055661; assembly: GCF_053618135.1. Lineage (NCBI taxonomy): Bacteria > Bacillati > Actinomycetota > Actinomycetes > Micrococcales > Microbacteriaceae > Agromyces > Agromyces sp. NPDC055661. The sequence continues at coordinate 56,069 of NZ_JBSHHC010000001.1, read as the reverse complement.
CGCGCGGGCGATGCGTGGGACCGCGCCGAGGCCGAGAGCTGCGGCGTGCCGGCGGCCCCCGGGGCATCCGGCGCCGGCAGGGTCTCGCTCGGGCTGCCCGTGCTGCGCGCCCGCGGCACCGAGCCGCTCGTCGCGCCCGGCGTCGGGACCATGCCGATCTACGACCCCACCGACGCCCAGCGCTGACGTGACCCTCATCGCGATCGTCGGCGCCACCGGCACCGGCAAGTCCGACTTCGCGCTCGACCTCGCCGAGGCGTTCGGACGCGTCGGCCGGGTCGCCGAGGTCGTGAACGCCGACGCGATGCAGCTCTACCGCGGCATGGACATCGGCACGGCCAAGCTGCCGCCCGAGGCGCGCCGCGGGGTGCCCCACCACCTGCTCGACGTGCTCGACGTCGCGCAGGAGGCATCCGTCGCCGCCTACCAGCCCGACGCCCGCGCCGTGATCGACGAGATCGTCGCGCGCGACGGCGTCGCCCTGCTCGTCGGCGGGTCGGGTCTCTACGTGTCCTCCGTCATCCACGACTTCCGGTTCCCGGGCACGGATGCCGCGATCCGCGCGCGGCTCGAGGCCGAGCTCGTCGCGCTGGGCCCCGGCCTCCTGCATGCGCGACTGCGCGACATCGACCCCGAGACCGCCGCGAGTGTCGACCCGCAGAACGGACGGCGCATCGTGCGCGCGCTCGAGGTCATCGAGCTCACGGGGGAGCCCAAGGCCGCGCGCCTGCCCGACGAGCCGGTGCCGTGGCGCGAGCACCGCATCGTCCATCTCCGCAGCGACCGCGCGCGCCTCGTCGAGCGCCTCGACGCCCGCGTCGAGCGCATGTGGCGCGACGGGCTCGTCGGCGAGGTGGAGGCGCTCGTGCCGCAGGGCCTCGAGCGCGGCGTCACGGCCCGCAAGGCGATCGGCTACGCCCAGGCGCTCGCCGAGCTGCACGGGCGGATGTCGCGCGACGACGCCGTCGCCGAGACGCAGCAGCTCACCCGCACGTACGCCCGACGGCAGGTCGGCTGGTTCCGCCGCTACGCCGACGCCACCACGATCGACGCCGACGACGCGGTCGATCGGGGCGCCGAGCTGGCCCGCCAGGCGGCCCTAGACTGATCGAATGTCCTTCGATCTGCGATTCACCAAGGGGCAGGGCACCGGCAACGACTTCGTGCTCTTCAGCGACCCCGAGGGTGACACCGAGCTCACGCCCACGCAGATCGCCGCGATCTGCGACCGACGGTTCGGCGTCGGCGCCGACGGAGTCATCCGCGCCGTGCGATCGAGCAACCTCGACGACGGCGCCGCGGCCCTCGCCGCAGATCCCCATGCCGTCTGGTTCATGGACTACTGGAACGCCGACGGCAGCGTCTCCGAGATGTGCGGCAACGGCATCCGGGTCTTCACGAGCTACCTGCTCGACCAGGGCCTCGCCGAGCTGCCGGCCGGCGGGTCGATCGCGATCGGCACGCGCGCGGGCGTCCGCACCGTGAGCCGCACGGCGACCGGGTTCCAGGCCGACCTCGGCCCGTGGCGCCTCGCCGGCGGCGAGCCGCTCGTGCGGGCGAAGGAGCTGCCCGTCGCACGCCCCGGCCTCGGCATCGACGTCGGCAACCCGCACGTCGTCGTGGCCCTCGCCGACGACGACGAGCTCGACACGGTCGACCTGAACTACCAGCCGCTCATCGACCCCGTTCCCGACGCGGGCGCGAACATCGAGTTCGTCGTTCCGGCGGAGCCGCTCGTCGAGGACGGCATCGGCCGCATCCGCATGCGCGTGCACGAGCGCGGCTCGGGCGAGACGCTCTCGTGCGGCACGGGCGCCGTGGCATCCGCCCTCGCCGTTCGGCACTGGGCGGGCGAGGGCGCGCCGAACGACTGGCGCGTGCACGTGCCGGGCGGGGTGCTCGGCGTGCGGATGTTCCAGGCACACGACGGCGAGCACGTGGCCCTCGCCGGGCCGGCCGAGCTCGTCTTCGACGGGGTCCTCAGCCTCGGCTGACCAGCGGCTCAGTCGCCGGCCGCGTGCCGCACCTCCAGCACGCGGAACCCCTTCGAGTTCGCCGCCCGCTCGACGTCGAACCCGAGGTCCGTGCCGATCCAGCGCTGCAGCGACTCGGCGCCGAGGTGCTTCGCGACCACGAGCCACGCCGCCGCGTCGGGCTCGAGGCGCGGCAGCCACCGGCCGAGCATCGCGTGCAGCTCGGCCTTGCCCACGCGGATCGGCGGATTCGACACGATCTGCGCGAATCGCACCTCGGCGGGAACATCGTCGGGCACCACGGCGTTGACATTCGATATGGAGAGCCGCTGACAGTTCCGCCGCACGAGGTCGAGCGCACGTTCGTTGACGTCGACCGCCCAGACCGTGGCATCCGGCGACTGCAGCGCGAGGCTCACTGCGATCGGTCCCCATCCGGCGCCGAGGTCGAGCAGGTGGCCCGCAGCGGGCGGCTCGGGCATGGTATCGAGCAGCACCCGCGTCCCCTGGTCGAGGTGCTCGGGGCTGAAGACGCCGGCAGACGTCACGAGCTCGAGCTCGCGCCCGGCCAGCCGCGCACGGATGGTGCGGACGGTGGAGTCGCTCCGAGGGGCAGGGGAGAAGTAGTGGTCGGAGCCCATGCAAGCAAGCTATCGCACGACAGCAGGACCGAGAGAAGTAGGGTGGATTCGATGAACGAACCAGAGCGAAGCACCGCCGACGACGCCGTCGAGCGCGTGCTGCGCAGCGCGGAGACCCGCGCGGGCGTGGCGCGATTCGGCGCCGCCGAGGCGTCGGCGATCCAGCGGGACTGGTCGGATGCCGCGGGCGCCGACACGGCGGACGGCGACCAGTACGACCGCGAGGAGCGCGCGGCGCTCCGTCGCGTCAGCGGGCTCTCCACCGAGCTCGAGGACGTCACCGAGGTCGAGTACCGGCAGCTGCGACTCGAGAACGTCGTGCTCATCGGCGTGTACTCCCAGGGATCGCAGGAGGACGCCGAGAACTCGCTCCGCGAGCTGGCGGCCCTCGCCGAGACCGCGGGCGCCCGCGTGCTCGACGGGCTGCTCCAGCGTCGTCCGCACCCCGACCCCAGCACGTACCTCGGCAGCGGCAAGGCGGAGGAGCTCCGGCACGTGGTGGCGGCGCTCGGCGCCGACACCGTGATCGCCGACACCGAGCTCGCGCCGAGCCAGCGGCGTGCGCTGGAGGACGTCGTGAAGGTGAAGGTCATCGACCGCACCGCGACGATCCTCGACATCTTCAGCCAGCACGCGAAGAGCCGCGAGGGCAAGGCCCAGGTCGAACTCGCGCAGCTCGAGTACCTCCTCCCGCGCCTGCGCGGCTGGGGTGAGTCGATGTCGCGGCAGGCCGGTGGCCAGGTCGGCGGCGCGGGTGCGGGCATGGGCTCCCGTGGCCCGGGTGAGACGAAGATCGAGCTCGATCGCCGTCGCATCCACTCGCGCATGGCGAAGCTGCGCCGGCAGATCGCGGGCATGAAGCCCGCGCGCGAGGCGAAGCGGGCCAACCGCCGCCGCAACGCGGTGCCGTCGGTCGCGATCGCCGGGTACACGAACGCCGGCAAGTCGAGCCTGCTCAACCGCATCACCGGCGCGGGCGTGCTCGTCGAGAACGCCCTGTTCGCCACCCTCGACGCCACCGTGCGCCGCAACACCACGGCCGACGGCCGCGTGTACACGATCGCCGACACCGTCGGATTCGTGCGGAACCTGCCGCACCAGCTCGTCGAGGCGTTCCGCTCGACGCTCGAGGAGGTCGGCGACGCCGACCTGATCGTGCACGTGGTCGACGCCGCGCACCCCGACCCCGCCGGCCAGATCGCGACCGTGCGCGACGTCATCGGCGAGGTGGGCGCGCGCGACGTGCCCGAGCTCGTGGTGTTCAACAAGGCCGACCTCGTGTCGCCCGAGGACCGCCTCGTGCTGCGCGGCCTCGAGCCGAACGCCGTGTTCGCCTCGGCCCGCACGGGCGAGGGCGTCGCCGACGTGCTCGAGGCGATCGGGCGCATGCTGCCCGACCCCGCCGTGGAGGTCGACCTCCTCGTGCCGTACGACCGCGGCGACGTGGTCTCCACGCTGCACGAGACGGGCCGCGTCCTCTCGGTGGAGTACGTCGAGGACGGCACCCGCATCCGTGCGCTCGCGTCGCCCGAGCAGGCCGCGCAGCTCGCGGAGTTCGACGCGGCATCCGTGCCCGCCTGACGAGCGGGCGAAACGCTCGACACGATCGGCGCACCCGACCCAGGGTGTGCCGATCGTCCCGTTTCAGGGCGTCACGTCACGTCATAGTGCTCATTTCCGCGGAACGCAGGCGTATCGTCGCTGGTGATCGTCGGTGCACGGCCGGATGCCGGGCACCAGGAGCGACCGCCGAGCCCGGCACCCGCCCGCGACACCCACCCGCCGAGTCCGGCCGGGGGACGCGGCCTGCCGTGCCTTCCCCGACGACCCGGCCCCGCCCCGCAGGAGCACCATGGCAGAGACCGGACAGGACGCCGGAGGCGCCGACTGTCGGCCCCGCCCGCCGGTCTCGTTCGAGCTGTTCCCGCCGCGATCGGATGCCGCGGCGCTCGCGCTCGGGCGCACGATCGACCGCCTCGCCGAGGCTGATCCCGCCTTCATCTCGGTGACCTTCGGCGCCGGCGGCTCGTCGCGCGAGCGCTCGCTCACCGTGCTCCGCTACATGCTCGAGAACACCGACGTGGAGCCGATGGCGCACCTCACGTGCGTGGGCTCCTCGCACGCCGAGGCGAACCGCTTGGTGCGACAGTTCCTCGACGCCGGCATCACGAGCTTCCTCGCGCTCCGGGGCGACCCGCCCGTGGGCGCCCATCCCGACGCGGGGATCGGCGACCTCGACAGCGCCGCCGAGCTCGTGCAGCTCATCCACCGCGTGCAGGAGGAGCGGGAGCCGTTCGCGCAGGTCGGCATCCCCGGGCTGCCCGGCGTCACGCAGATCCGCGAGCGTCCGCGGCCCGAGCGCGTCGCCGTCGCGGCGTTCCCCACGGGGCATCCGCGCTCGCGGGGCCCCGCGCAGGACGTGGACACCCTGCTCGCGAAGGAGATCGCCGGGGCCAACCTGGCGATCACGCAGCTCTTCTGGCACGCCGACGACTACTTCGGGTTCGTCGAGCGCGCCCGCGCGGGCGGGGTCACCATCCCGATCCTGCCGGGCATCATGCCCGTCACCACGCCCGCCCGGCTCGCGCGGCTCACCGAGCTCACCGGCGTCGAGCCGCCCGCGTCGCTCGCGATCGACCTCGAGATCGAGCCCGACCCGGCCGCGCAGACCGAGATCGGCATCGACTACGCGACCCGGCTCGCCGCCGCGGTGCTGGACGGCGACGACGCGCCCGGCCTGCACCTCTACACCTTCAACCGCCACGAAGCCGTGCTCGACGTCGTCGACCGCCTCGGCCTCGGCCCCCACGACCGACTCGTCAACGAGAGGAACACCACAGAACGATGACCGCACACGCCTTCCCCACCGGCACGATCCTGGGCTACCCGCGCATCGGCCGCCGTCGCGAGCTCAAGAAGGCCGTCGAGGCTTTCTGGTCCGGCGCGATCGACGCCGCCGAGCTCGAAGCCGCCGCGGCCGAGCTCCGGGCCGCGACCCGGGAGCGCCTCGCGTCGCTCGGCCTCGGGCGCGACGACTCGTCGATCCCCGAGTCCTTCTCGTACTACGACCAGGTGCTCGACGCCGCGATCGCCGTCGGCGCCGTCCCCGAGCGCTTCCGCCGCCTGCAGGACGAGGCCGGCCGGGTCGACCTCGCCGGGTACTTCACCATCGCCCGCGGCGAGGGCGAGGACGCCCCGCTCGAGATGACGAAGTGGTTCGACTCGAACTACCACTACCTCGTCCCCGAGATCGGCCCCGACACCGCCTTCGCGCTGCACGCCGACCGCGTCCTCGCGGAGTTCGCCGAGGCGAAGGCGGCCGGATTCCTGACCCGCCCGGTCATCGTCGGCCCGGTCACCCTCCTCCTCCTCGCCAAGGCCGCCGACGGCGCGCCCGAGGGCTTCCGTCCGCTCGACCGTCTCGACGACCTCGTGCCCGTCTACGCCGGGCTCCTCGCCGAGCTCGCCGCGGCGGGTGCCGGCTGGGTGCAGCTCGACGAGCCGGCGCTCGTGAGCGAGAGCATCGACGAGCCCCGCGAGCGGGTGCTCGACGCGATCGGCCGTGCCTACGACGTCCTCGGCTCGGCCGAGGACCGTCCCGCGATCTTCGTGGCCGCGCCCTACGGCGCGCTCGGCGACGCGCTGCCCGCGCTGGCCGCGGCCCCCGTCGAGGCGATCTCGCTCGACCTCGTGCGCGGTGCCGCGCCCGAGCAGCTCGACCCGGCGACCGAGGAGTCGCTCGCCGCGAAGACGCTCGTCGCGGGCGTCGTCGACGGCCACAACATCTGGCGCGGCGACCTCGCGCACGCGTTCGAGCGCGCCGACGCGCTGCGCTCGTTCTCGGGCGACGTCGCCGTCTCGACCTCCACGTCGCTGCTGCACGTGCCGCACGACGTCGACGACGAGACGCTGCTCGACCCGCGCCTGGTCAGCTGGCTCGCGTTCGCCGACCAGAAGGTCGCGCAGGTCGCGGCGCTCGCGCGCGGCCTCGCCGAGGGACGCGACGCGATCGCGGACGAGCTCGACGCGGCATCCGCCGCGCTGGCCGACCGCGCCGGCGCGCCCGGCGTACGCGTGCCCGCCGTGCGCCACCGTCTCGACGCGCTCGTCGACCGCGACTTCACGCGGGCGGCGTACGACGAGCGGGTCGCGGCGCAGGAGGCGCTCGACCTGCCCGAGCTGCCGACCACGACGATCGGCTCGTTCCCGCAGACGCCCGAGATCCGCCGCGCGCGTGCGCGCCTGGTGAAGGGCGAGCTGTCGGATGCCGAGTACCGCGCGCTCATGCGCGAGGAGATCGAGCGCGTCATCCGCCTGCAGGAGGACCTCGGCCTCGACGTGCTCGTGCACGGCGAGCCCGAGCGCAACGACATGGTGCAGTACTTCGCCGAGCTGCTCGACGGCTTCGCGGTGACGCAGCACGGCTGGGTGCAGTCGTACGGCTCGCGCTGCACGCGCCCGTCGATCCTCTGGGGCGACGTCTCACGCCCCGCGCCGATGACGATCGAGTGGTCGACCTGGGCGCAGTCGCTCACCGAGAAGCCCGTCAAGGGCATGCTCACGGGCCCGGTCACGATCCTCGCGTGGTCGTTCGTGCGCGACGACCAGCCGCTCGGCGACACCGCGCGACAGGTCGCGCTCGCGCTGCGCGACGAGATCGGCGACCTCGAGCAGGCCGGCATCCGCGTCATCCAGGTCGACGAGCCCGCGCTGCGCGAGCTCCTGCCGCTGAAGCGAGCCGACCAGCCGGCGTACCTCGACTGGTCGGTCGGCTCGTTCCGGCTCGCCACGGGCGGTGCCGCGTCGGCGACGCAGGTGCACACGCACCTCTGCTACTCGGAGTTCGGCGTGGTGATCGACGCGATCCGCAACCTCGACGCCGACGTCACCTCGATCGAGGCCGCACGCAGCCGCATGGAGGTCGTCGACGACCTGTCGACGAGCGGCTTCGACCACGGCATCGGGCCGGGCGTCTACGACATCCATTCGCCGCGCGTGCCGAGCGCCGCCGAGGTGCAGGCGCTCCTCGAGCGGGCCGTCGCCGAGATCCCGGCGTCGAAGCTGTGGGTCAACCCCGACTGCGGCCTGAAGACGCGCGGCTACGACGAGACCGTCGCCTCGCTCGAGCACATCATCGAGGCGACGCGTGCCGTGCGCGCCGAGCTCTCGGAGCCCGTGCTGGCCGAGTAGTCCGCAACGACGAGGGGGCGGATGCCGCGGGCTCGCGGCATCCGCCCTCGTCGTCGCCTGCGCATGGACCTGCATGTGGCAACCCCTCGGCTGCCGTCGGGCGATCGCACAGGTGGATCGCGTACGGTCGGCCCATGCGTCTCGCGGTGAACGAATCCGGCAGCGGTTCGAAGACGGCCGTGCTCATCCACGGCATCATGTCGGATTCGCGAGCCTGGCACCGCGTGACCGCCGAGCTCCGCGAGCACGGGTTCCGCGTGCTCGCCGTCGACCTGGCCGGGCACGGACGCAGCCCGCGCGCCCGCCGGTACTCGCCCGCCGCCTGGGCGGACGACGTCGTCGAGACCCTCGCGCCGCTCATCGACGGGCCGCCCGACGTGGTCATGGGCCACTCGCTCGGGGGCCTCGTGGCCAGCCTCGTCGCCGACCGCATGGCGCCGCGGGCCGCGATCTACATCGACCCGGCGTTCTCGTTCCCGACCGGCATCCGCGGCTGGGCGTTCAAGGCGTTCTTCGCGGTCGCGCCGCGACCGAAGCGCTCGGCGCTCGTGCGGATGAACCCGAAGTGGAGCGCGGCCGACGTCGACATCGAGCTCGCGACGCTGCGGGACTGGGACCGCCGCACGATCCTCGGCTTCGCCGACACACGTCCGCTCGTGCCGCCGGCCCGGCTCGTCGCGCCCAGCCTCGTCGTGCTCGCCGAGAAGAGCCTGCTCATCACGGAGCGCGTCGCGGCGCAGCTGCGCCGCCAGGGCATGACGGTCGAGACCGTCGAGGGAACGGGCCACACCGTGTTCCGCGACGACCACGCCCGCTTCATGGACACGGTCGTCGACTGGCTCCGCGGGGTCGCGAAGGCGCAGCCCCAGGCGGCCTTGGCAGTCGCCGCCTAGACGGCGCGGAGGACCGCCACGACCTTGCCGAGCACCTCGGCGTGGTCGCCGAGGATCGGCTCGAACGCGCTGTTGCGGGGGAGCAGCCACGTGTGGCCGTCGCGCTGGCGGAACACCTTGACCGTGGCCTCGCCGTCGAGCATGGCCGCGACGATCTCGCCGTTCTCGGCGGTGCGCTGGGAGCGCACGACGACCCAGTCGCCGTCGCAGATGGCCGCGTCGATCATCGAGTCGCCGACGACCTTGAGGATGAACAGCTCGCCCTTGCCGACGAGCTGGCGGGGGAGCGGGAAGACCTCGTCGATCTGCTGCTCGGCCGTGATGGGGATGCCGGCGGCGATGCGACCCACGAGCGGGACCATCGCGGCGTCGCCGACGGGCACCGGCTCGCCGGCGGAGGGCGCGCGATCGGCGGAGCCGGGCAGCTCGATGAGCACCTCGAGGGCGCGGGGCCGGTTGGGGTCGCGGCGCAGGTAGCCGGCCAGCTCGAGCTGGTTGAGCTGGTGCGTCACGCTCGAGAGGGACGAGAGGCCGACCGCGTCGCCGATCTCGCGCATGCTCGGCGGGTAGCCGCGACTCGACACCGAGCGCTGGATGGCCTCGAGGATGGCGACCTGCTTGGCGCTGAGGCTCTTGCGGCGGCGCGCCCGGCCCTGCTCCCGCACGTCGTCGATGTCGGTGCTCACGGTCTCCGCCCCTCGTTTCGGCCCTTCGCGACCGGATGTCGGTGGTCTCTGATCGACTGTGGTCGAACATTCGAAACTGTATCCGGCTGATGTCGGTGCGGCAAACATTCGTTCGAGTGTGTCGCGGAATCCGCGGGCACATTCCAGCGGATCGGATGCTTGCAGCTTCGAACATTCGAAGATATATTCGGAACAGAGCTTCGCATCCGGCCCTCCCGGCCGAGGGCCGGGTGCGACTCGTCCAGGAGGTGTGAGATGAGCGCAGCGATCGTACCGACCCGCACCATGACGGTGGAGTCCGCACCGCGCACCGCGACTCGGCTCCGGCTGACGCGGCGCGGGCGCATCGTCTTCACCGCGCTCGCCTCGCTGCCGCTCGTGGTCTGGGCGCTCGTCACCGTCCTCGGTTCGGGCGGCGCCGCGGCCCAGGGCGGTTCGTCGGCGCCCGCCTCCTCGTTCGAGTACGTCACCATCGGCCAGGGCGACTCGCTCTGGGCCATCGCCGAGTCGCTCGCGCCCGACGGCGACCCGCGCGTCCTGATCGACGAGATCATCCGCCTCAACGGTCTCGACGACGCCGTGGTCGAGCCCGGACAGCGGCTCGCGCTCCCCGTCGTCCCATGACGTCACGGCCGCGGGGCGCGCCTGCGCCCGTGGCTAGCATGGACTGGTGACGAGCCTCGACGACCTGCCCATCCGCGACGACCTCCGCGGCCGCACGCCCTACGGTGCGCCGCAGAAGTCCGTCCCGGTCGCGCTCAACGTCAACGAGAACACGCATCCCATTCCCGAGGACGTCGCGCACGACATCGTCGCTCGCGTGGCGGCGGCGATCCTCAGTCTCAACCGGTACCCCGATCGCGAGTTCACGGCGCTCCGCCGCGCGCTGGCCGACTACCTCGGACACGGCCTCGACATCGACCGCATCTGGGCGGCGAACGGCTCGAACGAGGTGCTCCAGCACATCCTGCAGGCATTCGGCGGACCGGGTCGCAGCGTGCTCGGCTTCGCGCCGACGTACTCCATGTACGGGCTGCTCGCCTCGGGCACCGGCACCGAGTGGATCACGGCCGAGCGCGACGACGAGTTCGAGCTCTCGCCCGAGACGGCCGTGGCCGCAGTGCGCGAGCACGACCCCGACCTCGTGCTGCTCTGCGCGCCGAACAACCCCACGGGCACGCCCCTGTCGCTCGAGACGATCGCCGCGGTGGCGGATGCCGCGCGCGGCATCGTCGTGGTCGACGAGGCGTACATCGAGTTCGCCGATCCCGGCACGCCGAGTGCGCTCACGCTGCTCGAGGGCCGGCCGCGCCTCCTCGTGTCGCGCACGATGAGCAAGGCGTTCGCCTTCGCGGGCGCGCGTGTCGGCTACCTCGCGGCCGACCCCGCGGTCGTCGACGCGCTCCGCCTGGTGCGCCTGCCCTACCACCTGTCGGCGCTCACGCAGGCGGCGGCTCTCGGCGCCCTCGCGCACTCCGACGAGATGCTCGCGATGGTCGGCGAGATCCGCGCGCAGCGCGAGCGGATCTCCACCGAGCTGGCCCGGCTCGGTTTCCACCCCTACCGCAGCGGGTCGAACTTCGTGCTCTTCGGCGGGGTCGACGACCCGCACGCGGTGTTCCAGGCGCTGCTCGACCGCGGCATCCTGATCCGCGAGATCGGTCTTCCCGGATGCCTGCGCGTGACCGCCGGCACGGAGGCGGAGACGAGCGCCTTCCTCGAGGCGATCGCCGTCTTCGCACCCGCTGCCGCGGGTTCCTGAACCACGACCGGCGCCTCGGCGCCCCGACGAGCGCCGAAGGCGCCCGAATAGGATGACCACATGACCACTCCCGGCGCCCCGCGCACCGCACGCGTGCAGCGCGAGACGAGCGAGTCCAGCATCGACCTGTCGCTGAACCTCGACGGCTCGGGCATCAGCGACATCGAGACCTCGGTGCCCTTCTACGACCACCTGCTCACCGCGTTCGCGAAGCACTCGCTCACCGACCTCACCGTGCGCGCACGTGGCGACATCGAGATCGACGTGCACCACACCGTCGAGGACGTCGGCATCGTGCTCGGCCAGGCGATCCGCGAGGCCCTCGGCGACAAGCGCGGCATCTCGCGCTACGGCGACGCGCTCGTGCCGCTCGACGAGGCGCTCGCGCAGGCCGTGGTGGACATCTCTGGGCGCCCGTTCCTCGTGCACTCGGGGGAGCCCGCCGGGTTCGAGTTCCACCTCATCGGCGGCCACTTCACGGGTTCCATGGTGCGCCACGTCTTCGAGGCGATCGCCTTCAACGCCGGCCTCACCGTGCACGTCACCGTGCTCGGCGGGCGCGACCCGCACCACATCGCGGAGGCCGAGTTCAAGGCGTTCGCCCGCGCGTTCCGCCAGGCGAAGGCCCTCGACCCGCTCGTCAGCGGCATCCCGTCGACGAAGGGCGCCTTGTGACCGCCACGCGCCGCGTGGTGCTGCTGGACTACGGCTCGGGCAACATCCACTCGGCCGCGAAGGCGCTCGAGCGCGCCGGCGCCGAGGTGCAGGTCACGGCCGACCGCGCCGCCGCCATGGAGGCCGACGGGCTCGTCGTCCCGGGCGTGGGCGCGTTCAAGGCCGTCATGGACCAGCTCCGGGCGGTGCGCGGCGACGAGGTCATCGACCGCCGGCTCGCCGGCGGACGACCGGTGCTCGGCATCTGCGTCGGGATGCAGGTCCTCTTCGACCGCGGCGTCGAGCGCGGAGTCGACACCGAGGGACTGGGCGAGTGGCCCGGCGTCGTGACCGAGCTCCCGTCGCCCGTGCTGCCGCACATGGGCTGGAACACCGTGCAGCCCGACGTCGGCAGTGCTCTGTTCGACGGCATCGAGGACGAGCGGTTCTACTTCGTGCACTCGTATGCCGCGCAGGAGTGGGTGCTCGACGTGATGCCGCCGTTCCCGCAGCCGAGGCTCACCTGGTCGGAGCACGGCGGACCGTTCCTCGCGGCGGTCGAGAACGGCCCGCTCTCGGCGACGCAGTTCCACCCCGAGAAGTCGTCCGAGGCCGGCATCCGGCTGCTCGCGAACTGGCTGGGCACGCTCGGCTGAACCGGTGGCCGGCTCGGGGATCGGCACCGGGCGTCATCCGCAGGCCGCCTGCGTTCGACACGACTAGGATGCTGTGACTGTGCCGCTGTGGTGCTTCACAGCCACCGATACGAGGACAGTGATGAGTGAGTTCAACAAGACGCCCCGTCTCGTGCTGCTTCCGGCAGTCGACGTCGCGGGCGGCAAGGCCGTCCGCCTGACGAAGGGCGAGGCCGGCACCGAGACGAACTACGGCGACCCCGTCGACGCGGCCGCCGACTGGGCCGACCAGGGGGCCGAGTGGATCCACCTCGTCGACCTCGACGCCGCCTTCGGCCGCGGCTCCAACGCCGGCATCCTGAAGAAGGTCATCCGCCAGGTGCGCGGCGTGAACGTCGAGCTGTCGGGCGGCATCCGCGACGACGCCTCGCTTGAGCACGCGCTCGAGATCGGCGCGAAGCGCATCAACCTCGGCACCGCGGCGCTCGAGAACCCCGAGTGGGCGGCGTCCGTCATCGCGCAGTACGGCGAGGCCATCGCCGTCGGCCTGGACGTGCGCGGCACGACCCTCGCCGCCCGCGGCTGGACGAAGGACGGCGGCGACCTCTGGCAGGTCATGGACCGCCTCGAGGAGGCCGGCGCCGCGCGCTACGTCGTGACCGACGTCACGAAGGACGGCACGCTGCAGGGCCCGAACCTCGACCTGCTCCGCCAGATCATGGACCGCACGCACCGCCCGCTGGTCGCGTCGGGCGGCGTCTCGAGCCTCGACGACATCGCCGCGCTGCGCGAGCTCGTGCCGCTCGGCCTCGAGGGCGCGATCGTCGGCAAGGCGCTCTACGCGGGCGCGTTCACGCTGGCCGAGGCCCTGGATGTCGCCGGCCGCTGATCCGGTCGACGGGCGTGCGGACGCCGCATCCGCCGCTCATGGCGACCACGCCGCCCACCACGACGCGGCCGCGACCGACTCCGCCGGCGTGCCGTGGGCCGGGCGATCGTTCCAGCCCAATCCGCACGCCGCCGACGACGGACGCGCGCCCGAGGCGCTCGCCGCCGCGGTCCGACGCTTCCGCGCCGGCGAGGGCGGACAGGCCGAGGTCGTCGCCGCGTTCGGCCCCGCACGCCTGCTGATCCCGCTCCTCGCCGACCTCGGCGACGGCGGCGCGGAGGTGGGGGCGCACGGCCTCGCCGTCGACAAGAGCCAGGAGCTCTCGATCGTCACGGTCGAGGGTCCCGACGGTCGCCGCGTCCTCCCGGTCTTCGCCTCCGTCGACGCGATGTCGGCGTGGAACCCCGTCGCACGTCCGGTCCCGGCCGACGGCGTCCGGGTCGCGCTCGCCGCGGCCGACGACGGCACCGACCTCGTGGTGCTCGACCCGGGCTCCGCGGGCGAGTTCGTGCTACGGCGGCCGGCCGTCTGGGCCGTCGCGCAGTCGCAGGCGTGGACGCCGGCGTTCGAGTCCGACGCGGTACGTGCGGCGTTCGAGCGATCGATCGGCACGGAGCTGGCGGTGCTCGGCGTCGAACTGTCCGCCGGGGACCCCGGCGCACGGCTCGCGGGCCCCGAGCTCGTCGTGCGCCTGGAGCTCGTCGGCGGTCTCACGCGCGCCGAGCTCGACGCCGTGCTGCAGCGACTGGCCGCGAGATGGGCGTCCGACGACGCGATCGCGACGCTCGTGGACTCCCTGGCCGTGCGGCTCACCGGACCGGCCGACCCGGTCGGCGACGCCTCCGCGTGACGGCGCCCGCGCTGCCGTAGGCTGGCGCACATGGGGGACAGGTCCATGGGGGACGGCGCGTCGAGGCATCCTGAGCACGACCTCGAGGGCGCCGACGACGAGCCGCTCGACGCGGCGGACGAGGCGGACGAGGCGGGAGCCCCGCGGGAGACCGACCCCGACGACCCGCGCTATCGGCCGCTCGTGCCCGACGACGATCCCGACTCGGTGCCGCCGCCCGCGCGGCCGGTCATGTCCGACCAGACGCGCCCCCCGGTGCTGCGCCCCGTGCCGCCGCCGCGGTCGATCCGCACCTCGCGCTCGCTCTGGCTGCTCAGCTTCGTGCTCAGCGCATTCGGCGTGCTCGTGGCCTTCCTCTCGCATGAGGCCGTCACGACCGAGCTGACCGAGCTCATCGGGCGGCTCTCGCCGACCTACGACGAGTCGGAGGTCGACTCGCTCGTCAACCTCGTCTACTGGGCGAGCCTCGCCGGACTCGCCATCGTCGTGGCCGTCGAGGCGGCGCTGCTCGCCTTCGTGATGAATCGTCGGGGTGGGGCCAGGTGGCTGCAGCTCATCGTGCTCGTGCTGCACGCCGCGGTCGTGCTCATGGGGTCGGCGTTCCTCGCGGTCGGCGCCGTGGCGGTACCCGTGGAGCTCCTGCTCGTCGCGGGGTTCGTGGTCGCGTTCGCCGCGTGGGTGTGCTCACTCGCCCCCTCCGCCCACCGGTGGTTCCGGATGAAGGACGAGGCGCAGCTGGCGGCGCTCGACTGAGGCCGGCGCCGTCGCGACCACGAGCGCCTCGCACGAGCGGGTCACGACGTCGCAGGCCTCGGCCGCGGCACGATCGAGCAGCGGACTGCCCGACAGCGCGCGCCAGCGCTGCAGCGCGGTCGCGGCGGCCGAGCGCACGTCGTCGACGCCGGCATCGTCGGGCAGTCCGAGGCGCCGCTCGGGAGCGGTTCCCGCGCCGCCGATGAGGCGCTCGGCCTCCGCGGATTCCTCGGGCGGCAGGTCGAGGCCCGTCGTACGGGCTGTGGAGAGGAGGGCGAGCTCGCGGAGCTCGTGCGCGTTCGACTCGAGCCGCTCGATGGCGGCGGGGAGACGCGATCCCGCGTCGCGCGGCCGCTCGCGCACGAGGGCGCCGAGGGCGGCTAGGGCGGTGCGCGACTTCAGCACGTCGGCGCGCGAGCGGAACTGGTCTCCGACGAGCCGCACGAGCTCCTCGAGGCCGCTGCGCCGGTACAGCTCGTCGGCGAGCTCGGTCGCGTCGTCGCATCCCGACCGGATCGCGACCGTCGACATGCGGATGCCGAACATGCCGAAGCGATCGAGCAGGTTGCGCCGCGCGTCGGGGCTCACGTCGATGCCCGCATCGGCGCGCACGAACCGGTCGACCGACACCAGCATGCGCTCGCGCGCGTCGCGGCCCAGCCGGGCGAGCTCGCGCAGTGCCTCGAACTCGTGCTCGCGCAGGGTGCGGGCGGACTGGGCGACGAGCCCCGCGATCGGCACGACGTCGAGCGCGAGGGAGCGCAGCGCGCCGTCGGTGCGGTAGCGCTCGGCGATCGTCCGCGCGGAGAGCAGCGCGTCGATGCGTCCGGCGCCGATCTCGTCGGCGCGCGAGAGCACGGCCATCGCGTTGACCGTCCGCGAGCGCCCGACCGTCGTGTCGTGGAACGCCGAGAGGAACCCGAGGTCGGCCGAGTGCAGGTGGCGCATCAGGTAGACGATCGCGTCCGCCTCGGGCGGGGACTCCTTCGGCGTGAGGAAGGCCGCCGACCGCGCCGAGATCTCCGTCGAGAGCGACGCGATGCCCGGGGTGTCGATGAGTGTGACCTCCTCGAGCCGCCGCGACGGCCACTCGACGACGATCCGCTCGATGTCGGCGTGCGGCGTCCCGTCGAGGTCGATCTGCAGGCGGCCCTCGACCCGTCGCACGGGCAGGGTGCGTTCGGCGCCCGACCGCCGGTGCATGGTGATGCGGGGGGTCGCGCCGTGCCGGTACCAGACGACGACCTTGGTGCACTCCGCGGCATCCGTCGGAGCGATCTCCTCACCGATGATCGCGTTCAGCAGCGTCGACTTGCCCGCCTTGACCATGCCCGCGATCGCGACGCGAAGCGGCTCTCGCAGGCGCATGGCGTGCTCGTCGAGCTGGGCGAGCGCATCGGGGTCGTCGCGATACTCGTCGGCCGCGGCATCCAGCAGCGCGCTGGTCTGCTCGAGGAGCCCCGCCGTCACGCCCGCCCGACCTCGATCGTCGAGCGGGTCGACGAGCCGGCGGATGCCGCGGCGGCGCCGACGCGGCCGGCCGGTGCCGGTCCACCCGATCCGGCCTGGGCGGCGGCCGCGGCCGTCTCGATGGCACGCGCACGGGCGTACAGCGCGTCGACGCGCTGCAGGTCGCGCTTGAGCTCGGTGACCCGGCGGTCGCGCTCGTTGGCGTACATCGAGGCGGCCTTCTGCGCGGCGAGCACGGAGTCGGCGAGCGAGCGGTGGTGCTCGTCGGCGATGGCGGTGAAGTGGTCGCGGGTGATCCGCTGCACCAGCCGGAGGCGGTCCTTCAGCTGCTTGCCGACCTGGAAGACGACGTCGTCGACCTGCCGCCGGATGAGCGCCTTCGCCTCGGTGCGGCGACGGAGCAGCCGGGCGGCCGTGTCGTCCTTGTACGCCTTGCGGCCGATCACCGCGCCCGCGGCCAGCGAGAGCGGGTTGATGATCGACATGCCGACGATGCCGGTGATGATGCCCACCATGAGCACGCCGCCGTAGGAGCCCTTCAGCCCGATGTAGAACTTCTGCATCGCGCCGAGGCGGCCGGACTCGAGCGTGGCCATCTCGCCGACGGGATCGAGCACGTCGCGGGTGTCGTCGACGTGGATCGTGGGCAGCGAGATCTCGTCCTCGGTGAAGTGCCTCGCCACCTTGGCCGAGAGCCACTGCGCGCGCTCCTGCGTCCACACGAAGGTGTCGGTCACGGCCGAGGAGACGCGCTGCTCGAACCACTCCACGATCTGCTCCCAGACGGGCCCGGGGTCGCCCTCGTCGATGGCGTCCTCGGCCTCGCGCTGGATCTGCCGCATCCGGTCGCGCAGGTCGTGCTCCATGTCGGAGATGAGGTCGGTGGCGCCGTCGTTGAGGGTGATCTGCCAGCGCGACGAGTTTCGCCGGAGCTCGTCGGCGCGGCCCTTGGTCGCCTCGAGCTCGGCGATGATCTCGGGCGTCTTCTCGGGAGTGACGAGCGCGCTCATCTCCGAGTCGATCGACAGCCGGAGGTGCTCGGTCGTGGAGACCAGGTCGACCGCCGTGGAACGGCGCTGCAGGAGCTCGGCCTGGCCGACGACGTCGCGGCGCAGGTACGCCGTCAGGTCCGCGAAACCCGACTCCGCGTTCAGCTCGGCATCCTCGGCCTTCATCGCGGCGAGGCGGAGGTTCGACGAGACGGGGAACAGCCGGATGCCGGGGTCGATGGCCGCGAGGTGCGCGCGGTCGAGCTCCTCGACCTGTCGCCATTGCGGGTACATGTCCACCTTGGTGAGCACGCAGGCGACGTTGGGGCAGATCCGCATGGCGTGGCGGAGGAATTGGATCTCGGGCTCGGTGTACTCCTGCGAGGCGTCGGAGACGAAGAGCATCGCGTGGGTCGACGGGAGCGCGGCGAGCGTGGTGAGCGCGTGCGCGGAGTTGAGTCCGCCGACGCCGGGGGAGTCGATGAGCGTCAGCCCGCCGCGCAGCAGCTTGCGCGGCAGCTCGATCTCCGCAGCCTGGACGTCGGGGTCCGAGCCCGTCTTCGCGCGCTCGGAGACGTAGCGCGGGAGGTCGCCGATCGGCACCGGGACGCGCTGCGGCCGACCATCCGCGTCGAACGGACCGCCGTCGGATCGCTGGGGCACCACCCACGCGGCCGACGTCTCTCCGTGGCGGACGCTCGTGGGCACGGCGGTCGCGATGTCGTCGTCGACCGGGCACACGGGCGCGTTCACGAGGGCGTTGATCAGCTGGCTCTTGCCCTGCTTGAACTCGCCGACGACGATGACCCGTACGCTCGGATCGAGGAGCCGCTCCTTCGTCTGCTCCAGTCGTCGCCGCAGGTCGGCCCGATCTCCGCTGCCGGCCAGGGCGATGCCCTGGTCCACGAGTTCGATCAGCTGCTGCACCCGATGCCTCCCCTTCGAGTTCCTACGATTCAACCAGAAACGCAGTGAAGTCGGCCCGGCGCGGAATGCTCCGCACCGGGCCGACCCGTGTGATCAGGACGTCACAGCTCCACGTCGACCTCGTTGTCGGCGACCTGGTCGCCGGGGCCGGTCTCGACGTTGTTGTCGCTGAAGTTGTCACTGAAGTTGTCGTTCGCCTGGAACGAGTCCTCGATGTCGGTGTCGGGGCTGAAGTTGTCGTTCACCTGGAACGAGTCCTCCACGTCGACGTCGACCTCGACGTTGTCGTCGAACGAGTCGACGGCGACGTTGTTGTCGTTCAGCGAGTCGTTGACCACGACGTTGTCGTCGAACGAGTCGACGGCGACGTTGTTGTCGTTCAGCGAGTCGACGACGTTGCCGTTGAACGAGTCGACGGCGACGTTGTTGTCGTTCAGCGAGTCGACGATCGAGTCGTTGACCGAGTTGTCCTGGAAGGAGTCCTCGATGTCCACGTCGACGTCCACCGAGTTGTCCTGGAACGAGTCCGAGATGTTCACGGAGTTGTCGGAGTTGTCCGAGTTGTCGGAGTTGTCGACCGAGTTGTCCTGGAACGAGTCGTTGATGAGCACGTTCGTGGAGTTGTCCGTCGAGTTGTCGACCGAGTTGTCGGTGTTGAGCGAGTCCTCGATGTCCACGTCGACCGAGTGGTCGTCGTTGAACGAGTCGTCGATGTCCACGTCGAGGTCGTACTCGGTGTTGCCCACCGCGACGCTGCCGCCGGCGACGATGTTGCCATCGCCCATGTTGTTCGCCTCGTTGTCGAACGACTGGGTCACGTCGCCGTTCGCCCAGATGTTCTGGTTGACCGACTGGTCCTGGATGACGTCGCGGTCGTCGATGTACGAGTAGTTGTTGACGACGCTGACCAGCTTCGCCTTGGCTGCGGCGTAGTCGCCGCCACCGCCGCCGTCGCTGTGGCCGCCGGACCAGCCGCCACCGCCGCCGCCGCCGTCGCTGTGACCGCCGGAGCCCCCGCTCCAGCCGCCACCGCCGCCGCCGCCGGACCAGCCGCCGCCGCCACCGCCGCCGCCACCGGCGACGCTGACGTTGCCACCCGTGTCGTACTCGCGGTTGCCGACCGGCGAGAAGTCGAGCGCGACCGGCAGGACCGCGTCGACGTCCGCCGCGCAGATGCCCTGCAGTCCGGCGCTCTGGAGCGCGCCGTCAGGGTCCGCCGCGAAGTCCGCGCCGGCCTGCGGGCTCTTCAGCAGGTCCATCAGGAAGTCCAGCAATGCCGTCGTGATGTTCGTCATGGTGTGTTCCCCTCCTCATCGAGGTTCAGGTTCCGTGACCGACACCAGCGCCGGCCCCCACGAGCAAGCCTGTCGCGCGGCATCCGTCTGGGCATCGGGTCGCGGCCCCCAACGTCGTCGCGCGCCGATGGGGGTTTCGGCGTGGGGCGTTAGGGGATTCCGGGGGACACGATGGGGGATCCGGCATCCGGAACGCACGGGATCGGGTGCGATGGGGCATGCGGAACGGGGGACACGCCTGCCGGCGCCGGTCCCGATCGCGCTACTGACCGGGATCCTCCTCCAGCTCCACGCGCAGTCGCGCGAGCAGCTCGGAGCGGGTCGTGACGCCGAGGCGGCGGCGGATGCGCGCGATGTGGTGCTCCGCGGTCCGCGGCGAGATGAAGATCGCGGTCCCGATCTCCGCGTAGGTCCGGCCCTCGAGCACGAGTCGCGCCACCTCGCGCTCGCGCGCGCTCAGCAGGCCGTCGTCGCGCTGGGCGGCGCCTCCATCGGCGTCGGGCTCGCCGCCGCCGTCCGATCGCTCCTCGTCGGGGTGCAGGCTGCGCGCGAGGGCGAGCAGCTGCAGGGTGTCCCGGTGCACCGATGCTCGCCCGGCCGCATGGCCCGCGAGCCGGCTCGCATCCCACGGGTAGCCCGCGGCGGCGAGGTCGCGCACGGCCGCCTCCACGGTCTCGACGACCACGTGACCGGCGATCGCCGCCGCCCAAGTCCGGCCGGCCCGGGCGAGGTGCTCGGCGGTCCGATTCCCCGGCGCGGCATCCGTCAGTGCCCTCGCATGCCGCTCGACCGACCCGGGGTCGTTGCGCAGGATGGCCGCTTCGATGGCCGCCCAGTGCAGGCTGGCCGACCAGCACGCCGGCCGGCCGGCGCGTCCCAGGAGGTCCCACCCCGCCGCGAGCTGCGAGTCGAGCAGGTGCGTCTCGTGCAGGCGGGCGGCGGCGACCGAGAGTTCGGCCAGCGCGGGCAGGGCGCAGAGATCGATCGGCATCCTGGCGATCGCCTCGCGCGCGGCCGCCCAACCACGCAGGAGCGTGGCGAGATCGTCGGTGCGACGGGCGAGCCCGATGCGCACCGCGTGCGCGAGCACCTCGTCGCGCAGGCCGAGGGGCACCGGGGTCGACATCGCCGACTCGAGGTGGTCGCGCGCACGGACGGGACGATCGGCGCGCAGTGCGACGAACGCCTGCATGAGGCGGAGCCGCGCGTGGAAGGCCGGGCCGCCCTGCGACGCGTCGATCGCGGCCTGCAGCACGTCGCCCGCCAGTTCGAGCTGCCCGGCGTTGAGGGCGACCTGTGCGGCGAGCACGGCGGGGACCTCGGGGAGCGGCCCGGCAGCTCCGGAGTCGTTCAGGAGGCTCGACGCCTGCAGGAGGGAGGCGAGCGCCGGGTCGGAGGAGCCCTCGAGCGCGTCGAGGATGCCGTCGGCCGTGAGCCGCAGCGCCACCAGGCCCGACGTCGGATACTCGACGGTGGGCGCGTGCGACAGCGCCGCACGGGCCCCCGCCACGTCGCCGACGCCGGCGAGGCAGATCGTCGCGAGCGGCGCGATGGACCCGTCGGCGGACGCGAGCGTGCGGCACACGTCGGCGCTGCGTTCGAGCATGCCCTTGCGCGCCCAGGTCGCGGCAGCGACGGCGACGGTGCGCGCGACATCGGCGGGCTCATCGCCGCCGAGCCCGAGGTCGACCAGGCGTTCGGCCTCGCCGACGTCGCCGACCGCCCACGCCGCCGCGGCGAGTCGTCCGGCGAGCGGACGCACCTGCGCGCCGAGTTCGACGAGCGCGACGTAGCGCTCGCGGGCCGCGTGGGGATCGACGTCGAGCAGCTCATCGGCTCGCGCCCGGAGCGACTCCTGCACCCGAGGGTCGCGGAAGTCCTGGCGGGCCAGGTCGAGCGCCGCCTCGCCGAGCGGCGCTCCCGCCGACTCGATGGCGTCGACCAGCTCGCGCCGCAGCGTCCACAGCTCGTGCGGCGGCGCGCCCTGCAGGATCGCCGTCCGGACCACTGGGACGAGGGATCCGTCGGGCGAGGCGAGCCCGCTCGCCCGCGCCGCGGCGGCGAGGGCCCGGAGGTCGGCCCCGGCGAAGCGGGGCGCCGTTGCGAACGCCGGCCCCGCCATCGAGAAGCCCACGGCCAGTGCGGTCAGGTACTCGTGCAGCTCGGCGTCGAGCCCGTCCAGCTCCTCGCGCAGCGGTTCGAGCACACCGCCCGGGAGGACGGCGCCACCGGTCTCATCGTCATCGGCGCCCGCGCCCAGTGCGAGGTCGACGAGTCGCGGGTTCCCGCGGGTGAGCTCGAGGATGCGGGACGCCGTGTCGGCCGTCGGCGCCGTGCCGAGGAGCTCGGCACCGCGCCGGCGGATCTGCGACGAGGTCATCGGATGCAGCGCGAGCACCGTGCCGCGCTTGCCGAGCCGATCGGCGAGCTTCGTCATCGCCGCGGACCGCGGCCAGGGACGGAACGCGACCACGACGTGCGGGCCGCCATCGCGGACGAGGCCGCGCAGGCGCCCCAGCTCGTCTTCCTCGAGGTCGTGCGCGTCGTCGACGAGGAACGCCACGCGCTCGGCCGCCTCGGGCACCTCGGCGGACTCGACGTCGTCGACCACGTGGAGCCCGTGCGCGCGGAGCGTCGCGGCCAGGTCGCCGAGCAGCGCCGACTTGCCCGTGCCGCCGGGACCCGTGATCCCGACGCGTACCGGATGCGCCCCGCCCACGATGCGGCGCGCGAGGGCGTCGGCCTCCACCGCGGCGTCGTTCGCGGCCGCGCCGCGGGCGTCCTGCGAGGACGGCCCCGTCACGGTGCCGGCTCGGGCGCGGGCGGGGGCTCCGGCGCGGGGTCGGGCGCGGGCTGGGGCTCCGGCGACGGGTCGGCGACGGGTGCGGGCGACGGGTCGGGGGAGGGCTCTGGTGAGGGGTCGGGGGTCGGCTGCGGCGTCGGATCGGGGGACGGCTCCGGCGTCGGCTCGGGTGAAGGGCTGGGCGGCGTGGTCGGGTCGGGCTGCGGGGTCGGTGCGGGATCGGTGGAGCCGGAACCCGCGGGAGAGAGGTCGTCCTGCGACGACGACCCGCCCGTGGCCGGGCTGCCGCTCGACGGCGTCGCCGGCGTCGCGCTGTCGGCCTGGGAGACCGCTCGTCGCGGTGCCGCCGGATCGGCGTCGGGCGCGGCATCCGTGCCGTCGGCGCCTTCGTCGGTGCTTCCGCCGACCGCGGCGAGCGGCACGGCCGAGCCGAAGACGTACCGGCCGGCGGGGGCGCCGTCGCTCGGCTCGCCGGAACCGCCGGGCTCGCCGCCCCGCTCGTCCTTGTCCCCGGCGGCGAGCGGCGTGATGGGGATCAAGACGGCCAGCAGCGCCGCGGCGACGCCGGCCAGGATGACCGCGCGGAGGCCGATCGACAGGCCACGCGACTCGGTGTCCCGGCTCGCCGCGATCGGAACCGCCGGTTGCGCGGCGTCGGCTGCGGCGGCCTCGGCGTCCGCCGCGGGCGCGGCAGCCGCGACGACGGATGCGTCGGGCTCGAGAAGCCTCGCGGCAGCAACCGCGGCGCCGAGGCTGATCGAGGCCTTCGGGTCGGCGTCGACCGCGACGGGGAGCTCGAGCTCCGCGGAGAGGAGCTGCGCGACGGCGGGGATCCGGGAGGAGCCGCCGATGAGCAGCACGGCGCTGACGTCCTGGGGCTCGAGGCCCGCGTCGGCGATGGCCGCCCGCAGCGTGGCCACCGTGGACCGCAGCGAGCCGTCGATCATCTGCTCGAACTCCGAGCGCACGAGGCGGACCCGCGCCTGCCCGTTCGGCAGCAGCACGGGCACCACGGTCTCGGCGTCGAACGACAGGGCCTCCTTGGCGTCGGTGCACTCGCGGCGCACGCGGGCGAGCGCGAGGGCGCCGTCGGGCGCCGTCTCGTCGACGTCGGCGAACACGGCGGGAGCGAGGTCCCGCACCTGCTCGAAGATCCGCTGGTCGAAGTCGGCGCCGCCGAGGCGCTCGATGCCCGTCGGAGTGCCCATCAGGGCGAACGCGTCGTCCTCCCGCTTGCGGAGCAGCGCCACGTCGAACGTGCCGCCGCCGAGGTCGTACACCGCGACCGCCGCACCGTCGTCGACCTTCTCGTGTGCGAGGTAGTGCAGTCCCGCGGCCTCGGGCTCGCTCACGAGCACGACGCCGGCGAGGCCGACGCCCGCGAGGGCCTCCCGGACCAGGCCGATCCGGTGCTCGCCCCATGAGGCGGGATGGGAGACCGCGATCACGTCGGGAGCACCGCCTTCGTGCTCCTCGGCGCGCTCGACGACCCATTGCGCGAGCACCGCGAAGAGGTCCTCGGGCGCGACACCGAGGTCGCCGACGATGATCGGCGTCTCGTCCCCGATCCGGCGCTTGAACTCGCGTACCACCCGGTCGGGATGGTCGATCGCCCGCCGCTCCGCGGGCTCGCCGACGACGACGCCGCCGTCCTCGCCGAGGTACACCACCGTCGGCACGGCCGCCTTGCGGGTGCCGAGCTCCAGCGCCTCGGAGGCGATCGTCCCGTCCTTGCCCCTCCGGCCGATCGCCGCCGCCGTGTAACTCGTGCCGATGTCGATTCCCAGCACGAACGTGCTCACTCGACTGCGCCCCCTTACGCGTGACAGCCCGTCGGTAGGGTCGCGGGTCCCCCTGCCACAACGTGTCGAGTATCCCGCGGCCCCCGGGGGGCGGCAATGGGGTACGTGTCCCCGCTTCGGGGTACAGGTCGTGTTCCCTCGCACCGAGATCCGCGTCATTCCGGGCCAGCACGGGGGACAGCCCTCCGAGAAATCCATGACCCCCCGAACGAGGGGCATTCACGTCGGCGGATGCCCGGCGATACTGGGGGCCATGATGGGGGCGCGGAAGGGGGGCGTCGCGCTCGCCGTGGCGTTCGCGATCGCCGTGAGCGTGAGCGTGGGCGTGAGCGGATGCGGCCTCTCGCTGTTCTTCCCGGTGGTCGACGAGTCGACGCCGACCGGCGAGGACGTCGAGGCGGCACTGGAGCCGTTCTACGGCCAGGTGATCGCCTGGGACGCGTGCGAGGAGTTCCAGTGCGCGACGGCGATCGCGCCGCTCGACTGGGAAGACCCGGGAGCCGGCGAGATCGAGCTCGCGCTCATCCGCCAGCCGGCGCGCACCGAGAAGGCGGGCACGCTGCTCGTGAACCCGGGCGGCCCCGGGGCATCCGGATTCGACGCCGTGGCCCGCGCGATCGACGTGACGGCGACCGAGGCGCTGCAGGACCGGTACGACATCGTGGGCTTCGATCCGCGCGGGGTCGGCCGGTCGACGGCCGTCTCGTGCTTCGGGCCCGCCGATCTCGACAAGCTGCTCTACGGCAACCCGCGCGGCTCGCGCGGCTCCGACGAGTGGATCACGACGCAGAACGACCTCACCCACAAGTTCGGCCAGGCCTGCCTCGCGAAGACCGGACCGCTGCTCGCGAACGTCGACACGCTGAGCACCGCCCGCGATCTCGACATGCTGCGCGCGGCGCTCGGCGAGGACCAGCTGGACTACCTCGGGTACTCCTACGGCGCGTACCTCGGCACGGTGTACGCCGGGGCGTTCCCCGATCGCGTAGGCCGGATGGTGCTCGACGGCGCGATCGACCCGGGCATCGGGCACGCGGCGATGACCCTCGCGCAGGCGCAGGGGATCGAGGCATCGCTCCGCTCGTACTTCGCCTCGTGCATGCCGGGTGGGACCTGCCCGTACTTCCAGGGCACGGTCGACGACGCGATGGCGGCGGTGCGGGGCATCCTCGACGCCGTCAGGAAGAACCCGATCCCGTCCAGCGACGGCCGCGTGCTGACGGCCGAGACCCTGCTGATCGCGATCGCCGCGCCGCTCTACAACGCGACCACCTGGCCGGTGCTCGACTCGGTGTTCGCGACCGTGCTCGCGATGCAGGCGGACACCGCGCTCGCCGTCGTCGACGGCTACTACGGACGCACGGCCGACGGGGTGTACGCGACCAACCAGATGGAGGCGCTGCGGGCCGTCAACTGCCTCGACTTCGAGTACCAGAACAACGTCGCGCAGATGAAGGAGCAGGCTCGCGAGCTCAACACCCTCGCGCCGTACCTCGGCATCTACCTGACGTTCGGCGACCTGTCGTGCCTGTCCTGGCCGTACCACGCCGAGCAGCCGCGGGCCGCGATCGCGGCGCCCGGCGCCGCGCCCATCCTCGTGCTCGGCACGACCAACGATCCGTCGACGCCGTACGCGTGGGCGGTGGCGGTCGCGACGCAGCTCGAGAGCGGCATCCTCGTGACCCGCAACGGCGACGGCCACACGGCCTACAACAAGGGCAACGCGTGCGTGGATGCCACGGTGGAGTCGTACCTCGTCGACGGCGTGGTGCCGCCGGGCGACGTGACCTGCTGAGCGCGTCGCCGGGTGCCCCCGGTCCGGGTCGTTGACCGTCCTCGGGCGTCGGAGCAGAATCGAAAGGCGCGCGCCAGGCGCGCGGAGGACAGGTGACTCATGGTCGAGCCCGGCGACTCCGGTCGCATCGCAGAGCCCTCGCTCGCAGCATCCTCGCCCGCCGAGCCCTCGCCGTACGACGAGGTGCTCGACGTCGCAGAACGGCACGCCCGGGCGTGGGTCTCGGGCATCCGGGAGCGGCCGATCCCGCCGCGGCTCGGCACCGACGAGGTGAAGGAGCGGCTCGGTCGCGACCTCCCCGAGTCGGGGGAGCCGGCCACCGAGGTGCTCGACCTGCTCGCCGAGGCATCCGAGCCCGGCCTCATGGCCATGGGGTCGCCGCGCTTCTACGGCTGGGTCATCGGCGGCACGCAGCCCGTCGCGCTCGCCGCGGACTGGATCGTCTCCGCCTGGGACCAGAACACGGGCCTGCGCGTGGTCACCCCGGCGGTCGTCGCGGTGGAGGAGCTCGCCGGCGAGTGGCTCGTCGACCTGCTCGGGCTCCCCGCCGGCAGCGAGGTCGGCTTCGTGACGGGCGCCACCATGGCGCAGTTCACCTGCATGGCCGCCGGACGCGACGAGGTGCTGCGCCGCGCCGGCTGGGACGTCGAGACCCAGGGCATGGCCGGCGGCCCGAAGGTGCGGTTCATCGCGGGGGAGGAGCGGCACGGCACGAACGACCTCGCCGCGCGCTACATCGGCCTCGGCAGCCCGATCATCGTGCCGAGCGACGAGCAGGGCCGCATCCGGGTCGACGAGCTGGAGCGCACCCTCGCCGAGGGCACCGGACCCGCGATCGTGCTGCTGCAGGCGGGCAACATCCACTCCGGCGCCTACGACGACTTCACCGCGGCGATCCGCGTCGCGCACGACGCCGGCGCCTGGGTGCACATCGACGGCGCATTCGGCCTGTGGGCCGCGGCGTCGCCGAAACTGCAGCACCTCGTCGCGGGCATGGACGGGGCCGATTCCTGGTCGTCCGACGCGCACAAGACGCTGAGCGTCCCGTACGACTGCGGCCTCGCCATCGTGCGCGACTCGAACGCCATGCACCGCGCCATGAGCATGCACGCGAGCTACCTCCAGGCGACCGACGTCGGCGCCGATCCGCACGAGAAGGCGCCCGAGCTCTCGCGGCGCGCGCGCGGCGTGCCGACCTGGGCCGTGCTGCGCACGCTCGGTCGCACCGGCGTCGCGGCGCTGGTCGAGCAGCTGTCGGATGCCGCGAGCGGCATCGCCGAGGGCGTGGGCCGGCTGCCCGGGGTCGAGGTGCTCAACGACGTGGTGTTCACTCAGGTCTGCATCGCGCTCGAGGACGACGCCGCGACCGAGGCGCTCAGCGAACGCCTGTGGGACGAGGGCGAGGTGCTCGCCATGACGTCGCGGTGGCACGACCGGGCGGTCGTGCGCTTCTCGGTGAGCAACTGGCAGACGGATGCCGCGCAGGTCCGACGCACGGTCGACGCCGTCGAGCGGGCGCTCGCCGCGGTGCGCGCCGGCGGGTAGGTCCGGCGCGCCTCGCGCACCAGTCGATCGGTTCCCAGCCGAGGTGTCGGTGGCATCCGGTTGAATGGAGGGATGGCCGAGGCGCTCGAGGCGTTCTCGCCCGCGACGCGGGCGTGGTTCACCGAATCCTTCGCCGCCCCCACCGAGGTGCAGCGTGGGGCGTGGCAGGCGATCGCGCGCGGCGACCACGCGCTCGTGGTCGCGCCGACGGGCTCCGGCAAGACCCTCGCGGCGTTCCTGTGGGCGATCGACCGGCTCCACCACGAGCGACTCGAGGAGCCCGTGGCGTCGCACGGCACTCGCGTGGTCTACCTCTCGCCGCTGAAGGCACTGGGGGTCGACGTCGAGCGCAACCTCCGGGCGCCGCTCGTGGGCATCGCCCGCACGGCGGCCGCGCTCGAGGTCGAGGTGCCCGAGGTCACGGTGGGCGTGCGATCGGGCGACACCCCGCCGGCCGAGCGCCGCACGCTCGTGACGAACCCCCCCGACATCCTCATCACCACGCCCGAGTCGCTCTTCCTCATGCTCACGTCGGCTGCGCGCGAGACGCTGCGCGGCGTCGAGACGGTCATCGTCGACGAGATCCACGCCATGGCGGGGACCAAGCGCGGCTCGCACCTCGCGCTCTCGCTCGAGCGGCTCGACGCCCTCGTCGGCGGGCCCGTGCAGCGGGTCGGGCTCTCGGCGACCGTGCGCCCGCACGAAGAGGTGGCGCGGTTCCTCGCCGGCACGCGCCCCGTCGCGATCGTGGCTCCGCCGTCGGGCAAGAAGTTCGACCTCGCGGTGCGCGTGCCCGTCGACGACCTCTCCGACCTCGCCGGCGAGACGGGCTCGGGCACGGTGTGGCCGCACGTCGAGGAGGCGATCCTCGACGAGGTGCTCGCGCACCGGTCCACCATCGTGTTCGCCAACTCGCGCCGGCTCGCCGAGCGCCTCACCGCGCGGCTCAACGAGCTCTGGGAGGAGCGCAACGCGCCCGTCGAGGCCGTCGAGGCCGCGGCATCCGTGGGCTGGCCCGCCGCCGGCCGACCCGGCCGACCGCCCGCCGAGCTGGCCGGCGCCTCGGGGCTCACAGGTGGCGCCGAGCCGATCATCGCCCGCTCCCACCACGGGTCGGTGAGCAAGGAGGAGCGCGCGCTCGTCGAGGCCGACCTCAAGGGCGGGCGCCTCCGGTGCGTCGTCGCCACCTCGAGCCTCGAGCTCGGCATCGACATGGGCGCCGTCGACCTCGTCATGCAGGTCGAGTCGCCGCCGTCGGTCGCGAGCGGCCTGCAGCGCATCGGGCGCGCGGGCCACCAGGTCGGCGAGGTGTCGAAGGGGCTCATCTACCCGAAGCACCGGGCCGACGTGCTGCACTCCGCCGTCGCCGCCGAGCGCATGATCGCCGGGGCGATCGAGGAGCTGCGCATCCCGGCGAACCCGCTCGACGTGCTCGCGCAGCAGACCATCGCCGCCGCCGCACTCGACGAGTGGGACGTCGAGGACTGGTTCGAGCTCGTCCGTCGCGCGGCGCCGTTCGGGGCCCTGCCCCGATCGGCCTTCGACGCGACCCTCGACCTGCTCGCGGGCCGCTACCCGTCCGATCGGTTCGGCGAGCTGCGACCGCGCATCGTCTGGGACCGGGACGCCGGCACGATCGTCGGCCGCCGGGGTGCCCAGCGGCTCGCGGTCACGAGCGGCGGCACGATCCCCGACCGCGGCATGTTCGGGGTGTTCATGATCGGCGAGGCCGGACCGGGCCGCCGGGTGGGCGAGCTCGACGAGGAGATGGTCTACGAGTCCCGCGTGGGCGACGTCTTCGCACTCGGCGCCACGAGCTGGCGCATCCAGGAGATCACGCACGACCGGGTGCTCGTCGCGCCCGCCGCGGGCGAGCCGGGCCGGCTCCCGTTCTGGAAGGGCGACGGCATCGGGCGTCCAGCCGAGCTCGGCGAGGCGATCGGCGGGTTCATCACCGAACTCGCGAGTGCGCCCACGGCCGACGCGCTCGTGCGCAGCCGCGCGGCCGGGCTCGACGAGCGCGCCGCGAAGAACCTCGTCGCGTTCATCGACGACCAGCGCGCGGCCACCACCGTCGTGCCCGACGGCGCCAACCTCGTGGTCGAGCGCTTCCGCGACGAGCTCGGCGACTGGCGCATCGTGCTGCACTCGCCCTACGGCATGCGCGTGCACGCCCCGTGGGCGCTCGCGATCGGCGCGCGCGTGCAGGAGGAGCTCGGCGTCGACGCGAACGCCGTCGCGAGCGACGACGGCATCGTGCTGCGCATGCCCGACACCGGCGACGAGCCGCCCGGGGCCGAGCTGTTCACGTTCGAGCCCGCCGAGCTCGCCCAGATCGTCACCCAGCACGTCGGCGGGTCCGCCCTGTTCGCGTCGCGGTTCCGCGAGTGCGCGGCGCGGGCGCTCATCCTGCCGAAGACCAACCCCGGCCGCCGCTCGCCGCTCTGGCAGCAGCGCCAGCGGGCGTCGCAGCTCCTCGAGGTCGCGCGCGACTACCCCGACTTCCCGATCCTGCTCGAGGCCGTGCGCGAGTGCCTGCAAGACGTCTACGACCTGCCCGCGCTCACCCGCATCGCCGAGCGCATCGAGCGACGCCAACTGCGCTTCGTCGAGGTGAGCACGGAGTCGCCGAGCCCCTTCGCGGCGAGCCTCCTGTTCGGCTACGTCGGCGCGTTCATGTACGAGGGCGACGCCCCGCTCGCCGAGCGCCGCGCCGCGGCCCTGTCGCTCGATCCGGCACTCCTGGCCGAGCTGCTCGGCACCGTCGAGCTGCGCGAGCTCCTCGACCCCGAGGTGGTGGTCGAGACCGAGCGGATGCTGCAGCGCCTCGATCCCGAACGCCGGGCCCGGGGCGACGAGGGCGTCGCCGACCTGCTCCAGGGGCTCGGGCCGATCACCGCCGACGAGATCGCCGAGCGCGTCGACGCCGAGACCGATGCCGCGACGGCGATCGACGCGCTCGTGGCCGCACGCCGTGCGGCCCGCGTGCGCTTCGCGGGCCGCGACTGGATCGTCGCCGTCGAGGACGTCTCGCGCCTGCGTGACGCGCTCGGCGTGCCGATCCCGCCCGGACTGCCCGAGGCGTTCGAGGAGTCGGTGCGCGATCCGCTCGGCGACCTCGTGAGCCGCTTCGCCCGCACGCACGGCCCGTTCACCACGCAGCAGGTCGCCGAGCGCTTCGGCATCGGCCAGGCCGTCGCCCGCGCGTCGCTCGGGCGCCTCGCCGCCGAGCGGCGCCTCGTCGAGGGCGAGTTCCTGCCGGGCGGAGCGGGGCTCGAATGGTGCGACTCGGGGGTCCTCCGGCGCATCCGCCGTCGCTCGCTCGCCGCCCTGCGTGAGGAGGTCGAGCCCGTCGAGCCCCGCCAGCTCGCCCGTTTCCTCCCCGAGTGGCAGCACGTCGGCGGCCGCCTGCACGGCGTCGACGGGGTCGCCGCCGTGGTCGAGCAACTCGAAGGAGTCCGCATCCCCGCGTCGGCGTGGGAGGCGTTCGTGCTGCCCGCGCGCGTCGACGACTACCGACCCGGCATGCTCGACGAGCTCACGGCATCGGGCGAGGTGCTCTGGGCCGGGGCGGGCACGCTCGCCGGCGACGACGGCTGGATCAGCCTGCACCTCGCCGAGACCGCCGCGCTCACCCTGCCGCCGCCCGAGGCGGGCCCGCTCGACCCGCTCGAGGCCGAGCTGCTCGCCGTGCTCGGCGGTGGCGGCGGCTACTTCTTCCGCCAGCTCGTCGAGGCCGTCGGCGCCGACGACGACCGCGCGGTCATCGAGGCGCTCTGGCGGCTCGTCTGGGCCGGACTCGTGACGAACGACACGTTCGCCCCGGTGCGCGGCCTGCTCGCCGGCGGCGGCGCGCACAAGACCCGCGCGCCCGCGCCGCGGGCCAGGATGCGCGGCCGATCGCTGACCCGCCGGGCGCTCGCGGCGTCCGTCACGTCGGATCGCGCGGCCCGCGCCGCCGCGAACCCCGCGCACGCGGCCGGACGATGGTCGGTCGTGCCCCTCGCGACCTCGGCCGCGACGCCGCGCGCCCAGGCCCTCGGCGAGACGTTGCTCGAACGCTACGGCGTCGTCACGCGAGGGTCCGTCGTGGCCGAGGGGATCGTGGGCGGGTTCGCCCTCGCGTACCGGTCGCTCTCCGCGTTCGAGGACTCCGGACGCGTTCGCCGCGGGTACTTCGTCGACGGCTTGGGCGGCGCGCAGTTCGCGACGACCGCCGCGGTCGACCGGCTCCGTGCCCAACCCGCAAGCGGGGCGATCGCGCTCGCGGCCACCGACCCCGCCAACCCGTTCGGCGCCGCGCTCGACTGGCCCGAGCCGCCCGGCGACGGCTCGCACCGGCCGGCCCGCAAGGCAGGCGCCTTCGTCACCATGGTCGACGGCGAGGCGACGCTCTACCTCGAGCGCGGCGGGCGCACCGCTCTCGCGTTCACCGACGATGCGGAGGTGCTCGGCGCCTCCGCGACCGCGCTGGCCGACGCGCTCCGCCGCGCGCGAGCCGAGCGCCTGCGCGTCGAGACCGTCAACGGCGACAACGTCTACGGCTCGGTGCTCGACCCCGCGCTGCGCGCGGCCGGCTTCCGCGAGACGCCCAGGGGACTGAGGTTCGATGCCCGAGGGTGACACCGTCTACCAGGCGGCCCGTCGGCTCGACCAGGCGCTCACGGGCCGCACCGTGGAGCGCACCGACTTCCGCGTGCCGGCCTACGCCACCGTCGACCTCGCCGGGCAGCCCGTGCACTCGGTGGGCAGCCGCGGCAAGCACCTGCTCATGCGGATCGGCGACCAGGTCGTGCACTCGCACCTGAAGATGGAAGGGGAGTGGCGCGTCTACCGCCCCGGGCAGCGGTGGACGCGCCCGGGCTTCCAGGCGCGTGCGGTCGTCCAGGTGCCCGGCGCGGTGGCGGTCGGATTCGACCTCGGGGTGCTCGAGGTGTTCCCGGCGAGCGAGGAGGCCGACCGCATGGCGTACCTCGGGCCCGACCTGCTCGGACCCGACTGGGACGCCGCCGAGGCCATCGCGCGGATCGCGTCGCGGCCCGACGTGCCGATCGCGGTCGCCCTCGGCGAGCAGCGCAACCTCGCCGGCCTCGGCAACGTGTACGTCAACGAGGCGTGCTTCGTGCGCGGCCTCCGACCCGATCGCGCGACCGGCACGGTCGACGTGCCGCCGCTGGTCGAGGTCGCGCGGCGCATGATCGTCGCGAACCGCGACCGGATCGCACGCACGACCACGGGCAACGACCGACGCGGCGAGCGGCTCTGGGTCTACGGGCGCGGCGGCGAGCCGTGCCGTCGGTGCGGCACGACGATCGAGCACGGCCGGCTGGGCCGCAACGACGTCGAGCTCCGCGACACCTGGTGGTGCCCGAGCTGCCAGGCCTAGGTGACGGGGCCGGTCCACTTCTCGCCGGGGCCCTGGCCGATGGCGTCGGGGATCGGCGAGGCCTCGCGGAACGCGAGCTGGAGCGAGCGCAGTCCGTCGCGCAGGGAGCGCGCGTGCATGTCGCTGATCTCGGGCGCGCCAGCCGTGATGAGCCCGGCGAGCGCGTTGATGAGCTTGCGCGCCTCGTCGAGGTCGACCTGCGACTCGGGGTCGTCGGCGAGGCCCACCTTCACCGCGGCGGCGCTCATGAGGTGCACGGCCGCGGTCGTGATGACCTCCACGGCGGGGACCTCGGCGATATCGCGGGTGGCGTCGGCGACGTTGGACTCGTCTGAACTGTTGCTCACAGACATCCTCTGTTAGACTACTGCGGGCCCGGGGCCAGTCCCCGGTACGAAAGTGGAGATTCTCCCACCCGCGCATACCGCTTCATCAAGGTTACCGGGTCGATTGCACTCCGCTTCCACGCCACCGAGCCGCCGGCTCAGGCAGGAAGTAGACAGGGTGCCGTAGTGCCGCATGGTGTGATTCCATGCGAGCCTGCGTGGATCTTCCGCTCTCGTCGACGGGCGGCATCCGCCTCCCGTTCGAGCACAGCTTGAGTAGAGGAGAACACGCATCAGCGATCCGCGTACCAATGACCGTATCCGCGTTCCCGAGGTCCGCCTCGTGGGACCTGGCGGGGAGCAGGTCGGCGTCGTGAAGATCGAGGTGGCCCTGCGGCTCGCGCAGGAGGCCGACCTCGATCTCGTCGAGGTCGCACCCAACTCGCGTCCGCCGGTCGTCAAGATCATGGACTACGGCAAGTACAAGTACGAGGCTGCGCAGAAGGCCAAGGAGGCTCGGCGCAACCAGGCGAACACGATCCTCAAGGAGGTCCGGTTCCGCCTCAAGATCGACAAGCACGACTACGAGACCAAGATGAAGCGCGCCGTCGGCTTCCTGAAGGCCGGCGACAAGGTCAAGGCGATGATCCTGTTCCGAGGCCGCGAGCAGTCGCGTCCCGAGATGGGCGTCCGCCTCCTGCAGCGCTTCGCGGAAGACGTGGTGGAGTTCGGCACCGTCGAGCACAACCCCACGATCGACGGCCGCAACATGGTCATGGTCATCGCTCCTCTGAAGAACAAGTCCGAGGCCAAGGCCGAGGCGAATGCACAGCGTGCTGCGGCGAAGGCGCGACCGGCGGCGGATGCCGCGGGCGAGCCCGACACGCAGGCGGCCGAGTCCACCGAGGATCAGGCCTAGCACCCCCGTCCGCCACTCCGGTGGCGGCAGAACCAAGGAGAAACACGAGATGCCGAAGCAGAAGACCCACTCCGGGTCCAAGAAGCGCTTCAAGATCACCGGTACCGGGAAGCTCAAGAAGCAGCAGGCCGGCATGCGCCACAACCTCGAGGGCAAGTCCTCGGTGCGCACCCGCCGCCTCAACGCGGACAAGGTCCTGTCGGCCCCCGACACCAAGGTCGTCAAGAAGCTTCTCGGCCGCTGAGCCGCGAGACCCGTAAGGAAGAAACAGAGCAATGGCAAGAGTGAAGAGGGCGGTCAACGCCCACAAGAAGCGTCGGGTCATCCTGGAGCGCGCCGAGGGCTACCGCGGTCAGCGGTCGCGCCTCTACCGCAAGGCGAAGGAGCAGGTCACCCACTCGCTCGTCTACTCCTACAACGACCGCCGCAAGAAGAAGGGCGACTTCCGTCGCCTCTGGATCCAGCGGATCAACGCGGCCTCGCGTCAGAACGGCCTCACCTACAACCGCTTCATCCAGGGCCTCGGCCTGGCGGGCATCGAGGTCGACCGTCGCATCCTCGCCGAGCTCGCCGTGAACGAGCCCGCGACCTTCGCGGCGCTCGTCGAGAGCGCCAAGCAGGCCCTCCCGGCCGACACCTCGGCCCCGAAGACCGCGGCGTAGCCACTGCTTCGGCCCTGACGGCCCGGCACCCCCGATCCCCGGGGTGCCGGGCCGTTTCGCATGTCCGCCGGGGCATCCGTCGTCCCTAGACTGGCTGCATGCTCGAGAACCCGAGGTCGCCGCGCGTCCGCGCCGTCGCGAAGCTCGCGAAGAAGCCGGCTCGCGTCGAGAGCGGGCTGTTCCTGCTCGAGGGCCCGCAGGCCGTCGCCGAGGCGCTCACCTTCCGCCCGCAGCTCGTCGTCGAGCTCTACGCGAC
The DNA here is from genome assembly GCF_053618135.1 of Agromyces sp. NPDC055661. NCBI lineage: Bacteria > Bacillati > Actinomycetota > Actinomycetes > Micrococcales > Microbacteriaceae > Agromyces > Agromyces sp. NPDC055661. Next base: position 20,968 of record NZ_JBSHHC010000001.1, on the reverse strand, counting down.
GCCCACGGCCCTCGAGCGCTACACCGACATCGCGCAGACGGCCGTCGACGCGGGCGTCGACGTCGAGTTCGTGACCGAGGAGGTCCTCGACGCGATGGCCGACACGGTCACGCCGCAGGGCTTCGTCGCCGTCTGCCACCAGTTCCCGACCGCCGTGAAGGACGTGTTCGCGGCCGGGCCGCGCCTGATCGCGATCCTCGAGGAGGTGCGCGACCCCGGCAACGCGGGCACCATCGTCAGGGCTGCGGATGCCGCGGGCGCCGACGCCGTGGTCTTCACCGGGCGCACCGTGGACCTGTACAACCCCAAGGTCGTGCGCAGCTCGACCGGATCGATCTTCCACCTCCCGGTCGCCGTCGGCGGCCACCTCGAGGACGTGCTCGAGCGCGCCCGGGCCGCCGGCCTCACGGTGCTCGCCGCAGACGTGAAGGGCGAAGACCTCTTGGCCGCCCGCACCGAGGGCGTGCTCGAGCGTCCGACGGCGTGGCTGTTCGGCAACGAGGCGCGCGGGCTGCCCGAGGAGCAGCTCGCGCTCGCCGATCGCGTGGTCACGGTTCCCATCTACGGACACGCCGAATCGATGAACCTCGCGACCGCGGCATCCGTGTGCCTGTATGAGAGCGCGTTCGCGCAGCGCAGCGCGCATCACGAATAGGTAACCACCGGCGTCGTCCCTTTGTGGCCCCTCCGCGGGGGGCCCTAGTTTGGGGGGATGGAGCCAACCCAGCAGGCGCCCGCGACGTCGAACATCTCGGTGCGCCGCGGCGAACCCCTCGTGGTCGTCGAGCACGTCGAGAAGCACTTCGGCGAACTGCACGTGCTGAACGACATCAACACCGTCGTCAACCGCGGCGAGGTCGTCGTCGTGATCGGGCCGAGCGGCTCCGGCAAGTCGACGCTGTGCCGGGCGATCAACCGCCTCGAGACCATCGACTCCGGGTCGATCGCCATCGACGGCGAGCGGCTGCCAGAGGAGGGCGCCGCGCTCGCGAAGCTGCGGGCCGACGTCGGCATGGTGTTCCAGTCGTTCAACCTCTTCGCGCACAAGAGCGTGCTCGAGAACGTGACGCTGGCGCCGATCCGGGTGAAGCGGATGTCCCGCAAGGACGCCGAGGCGCGGGCCATGGAGCTGCTCGAGCGCGTGGGCGTCGCGAGCCAGGCGAAGAAGCTGCCCGCACAGCTCTCGGGCGGCCAGCAGCAGCGCGTCGCGATCGCCCGGTCGCTCGCCATGAACCCGAAGCTCATCCTGATGGACGAGCCGACGAGCGCGCTCGACCCCGAGATGATCAACGAGGTGCTCGACGTCATGGTCGGGCTGGCCGAGCAGGGCATGACGATGATCGTCGTCACCCACGAGATGGGCTTCGCCCGTCGCGCGGCCGACCGCGTGCTGTTCATGGCCGACGGGCGCATCGTCGAGGAGGCGACGCCCGCGCAGTTCTTCGACCACCCGCAGACCGACCGCGCGAAGGATTTCCTCTCGAAGATCCTCGAGCACTGAGAAGCCTGCGCTGCCACGAGCGGCGAGGGAACACCCACACGAGAAGAGGCAGAGACACATGAAACGGATGAGATTCGCACTCGTCGCGGCGGGCGCCGCGACGGCCCTCGCCCTTGCGGGCTGCGCCGGAGGCGGCGACTCCGGCGGCGAGGCCGAGGAGACGCCCACCGCCGCCCCCACCTTCGAGGCCGGCACGACCATGGCGGAGCTGTCCGACGCGGGCAAGATCACGATCGGCACCAAGTTCGACCAGCCGCTGTTCGGCCTCGTCGGACCGTCGGGCGAGCCCGAGGGCTTCGACGTCGAGATCGGCAAGATCATCGCTTCCGAGCTCGGCATCTCCGAGGACAACATCGAGTGGGTCGAGACCGTGTCGGCCAATCGCGAGCCGTTCATCCAGAACGGCCAGGTGGACATCGTCGTCGCGACGTACACGATCAATGACAAGCGCAAGGAGGTCGTCTCCTTCGCGGGTCCGTACTACATGGCCGGGCAGTCGATCCTCGTGCTCGCCGACAACGACGACATCGAGAGCGAAGACGACCTCGTGGGCCAGCCGGTCTGCTCGGTGACGGGCTCGACGCCCGCCGCGAAGCTCGCCGAGATCGGCGCCGAGCCGGTGCTCACCGACACGTACTCGAACTGCCTCGAGCCGCTGCGCAGCGGCCAGGTGGTCGCCGTGTCGACCGACAACGTGATCCTCGCGGGCCTCGCGGCCCAGAACGAGGGCGAGTTCAAGGTCGTGGGCAAGCCCTTCACCGAGGAGCCCTACGGCATCGGCCTCGCGCTCGAGGACACCGAGTTCCGCATGTGGATCAACGACGTGCTCGAGAAGGCCGAGGAGGACGGCCGCTACGAGGAGGCGTGGAACGAGACGGCCGGCACGGTGCTGCCGTTCGTCGACCCGCCTGCTGTCGACCGCTACGAGAACTGACCGATGGATGACCCGGGCCGAGCCTGAACGGCCGGCCCGGGTCCATCCGCACCGCACGGGCGAAGGGAATCCGTGGACGCCGTCATCGACAACCTGCCGACCTACCTGAACGGGTTCGGCACGACCGTCCTGCTCCTGATCGTGAGCGGGCTCTCGGCGCTCGTGATCGGCACTCTGGTGGCGGCGATGCGCATCTCGCCGGTCGCGACCCTGCGGGTCGTCGCGACGGTCTACACCGAGATCGTGCGCAACACGCCGCTGACGCTCGTGCTGATCTTCTGCGCGCTGGTGCTGCCGTACCTGGGCTCGCGACTGCCGTACCTCATCACGGCGATCATCGCGCTGTCGGTCTACACGTCGCCGTTCGTCGCCGAGGCGCTGCGCTCCGGCATCAACGGCGTCCCGGTCGGCCAGGCCGAGGCCGCCCGCAGCGTCGGCCTCGGATTCCGGCAGACCGTCTCGCTGGTCATCTTCCCCCAGGCGTTCCGGATGACGATCCCGCCCCTCATCAACGTCTTCATCGCCCTCACCAAGAACACGTCCGTCGCCGGCGGGTTCTTCGTCGTCGAGCTGTTCGCGGTCGGCAAGCAGCTCGCGAACGACAACGGCGACGCCGTCATCCCGATCCTGCTCGGGGTGGCGACCTTCTACCTCATCATCACGGTTCCGCTCGGCTTGCTCGCGGTCCAACTCGAGCGGAAGTGGGTGGTGCAGCGATGAGCAACGCCAACGTGCTGTTCGACGCGCCGGGCCCCCGCGCCAAGGTGCTCTCGCGCACGCTCTCCGTCGTCACCGCCCTGCTCGTGGCCGGCGGGCTGCTCTGGATGTTCCTGGTGCTGAACTCACCCAAGGAGTCCGGCGGCATCACCCTGCCGGGCATGTTCGACGAGTCGCGCTGGGACGTCTTCGCGGACCCCGAGGTCTGGGGCTTCATCTGGCAGGGCGTCCTGAACACGCTGCGAGCCGCGCTCGTCGCGTCGGTGCTCGCGGTCGCGCTCGGCGTCGTGCTCTCGCTCCTGCGGAGCGCCCGGAACCCGTGGATCCGGATCCCGACGGCGGTCGTCATCGAGTTCTTCCGTGGCATGCCGGTCCTGCTGATGATGCTGTTCATCCTGCTGGTGTTCGCGACGGGCGACTACTGGGCGGTCGTGGCGGCGCTCGCCATCTACAACGGCGCGCTCATCGGCGAGGCCCTCCGAGCCGGCCTGGCCGCGCTGCCGCGCGGGCAGCGGGAGGCGGCGCTCAGCCTCGGCATGCGCCAGCTGCAGTCGAAGATGCTCGTGGAGTTCCCGCAGGCGTTCCGGCAGATGCTGCCGATCATCGTCGCCCAGCTGGTCGTGCTCCTGAAGGACACGTCGCTCGGCTTCATCGTGGGCTACCCCGAACTGCTGCGCACGACGATGAACAACCTCTCGAGCTTCTTCGGCAACCGCTACCTCTTCCCGCTGTGGCTCATCACGTTCCTCATCTACCTCGTGATGAACCTCAGCCTGTCGTGGTTCGCCCGCTGGCTGGCCCGGCGCGGCGACCGCCGCTACCGCACGGGGGCCAAGCGCGGCGGACCCGCGCCCGAGGATCCGAACCAGGGGATGCTGCTCACCGAGGCGCGTGCGGAGGCGCGCGGCACCGGCGGGGGCCCGCCCTGATCCGCCCGCGGCCGGGCCGGAACCGCGCGTGCCCGCCCGCTAGACTCGTTCCTTGTGTCCGAGCCCCGTGAAATCACCGAGCAGGCCGTCGAGGCGGCCGTCGACGCCGCGCTCGCGGCGATCGCCGCGGCGGGCGACTCCGCTGCGCTGAAGCAGGTCCGCACCGAGCACACGGGGGAGAAGTCGACCCTCGCGCAGCTCAACGCCGAGCTCCGCAACGTGCCGAACGACCAGAAGGCCGCCCTCGGCAAGCTGGTGGGCGGCGCGCGCGGCCGCGTGAACCAGGCGTTCGCGGTGCGCGAGGCCGAGATCCTCGAGGCCGAGGCGGCCGCCCAGCTCGAGGCGGAGACCGTCGACGTCACGGCGCTGCCGTCGCGGTACACGGCCGGCGCGCGGCATCCGCTCGCCCTGCTGCAAGACCGGGTGTGCGACGTCTTCACCGGCATGGGGTGGGAGATCGCCGAGGGCCCCGAGGTCGAGAGCGAGTGGTTCAACTTCGACGCGCTGAACTTCGACGCCGACCACCCTGCGCGCGCCATGCAGGACACGTTCTTCGTCGACCCGCCCGAGGCGCACCTCGTGCTGCGCACGCACACGAGCCCGGTGCAGGTGCGCTCGATGCTCGAGCGGGAGGTGCCGATCTACGTGCTCGCGCCGGGACGCGTCTACCGCACCGACGAGTTCGACGCGACGCACCTGCCAGTCTTCATGCAGTTCGAGGGCCTCGCCGTCGACAAGGGCCTCACCATGGCGCACCTGCGCGGCACCCTCGACCACTTCGTGAAGTCGATCTTCGGCGAGGAGGCGAAGGTGCGCCTGCGCCCGAGCTTCTTCCCGTTCACCGAGCCGAGCGCCGAGCTCGACTTCTGGCACCCGACCTTCAAGGACGGGCCGCGCTGGATCGAGTGGGGCGGGTGCGGCATGGTGCATCCCAACGTACTGAAGGCCGCGGGCATCGACCCCGAGGTCTACACGGGCTTCGCGTTCGGCATGGGGATCGAGCGGGGGCTCATGCTCCGCAACGGCGTGCAGGACATGCGCGAGATGGTCGAGGGAGACGTCCGGTTCTCCCAGCAGTTCGGAATGGTGGTCTGACCGATGCGAGTGCCCCTCAGCTGGCTCGCCGAATACGTCGAGCTCGTGCCGGGTTCGACGCCCGAAGACGTGCACGCCGCCCTCGTACAGGTCGGCCTCGAGGAGGAGGACGTGCACACGTTCGAGCTCGAGGGCCCGATCGTCGTGGGCGAGGTCCTCGAGTTCACCGAGGAGCCGCAGTCCAACGGCAAGACCATCCGCTGGTGCCAGGTGCGCGTCGCGCCAGACGGCGAGACGGCGGCCGACGGCGGCGACGCGGTGCACGGCATCGTGTGCGGCGCCCGCAACTTCTTCGTCGGCGACAAGGTCGTGGTGACGCTGCCGGGTGCGGTGCTGCCCGGCCCGTTCCCGATCGCGGCGCGCAAGACCTACGGGCACGTGTCCGACGGCATGATCGCCTCGGCGCGCGAGCTCGGCCTCGGCGACGACCACGAGGGCATCCTGCGGCTGTCGACGATCGGCATCGACGCGCCCGTCGGCACCGACGCCATCGAGCTGCTCGGCCTGAACGACGCCGCCGTCGAGATCAACGTGACGCCCGACCGCGGCTACGCGTTCTCCATCCGCGGCGTCGCCCGCGAGTACGCGCACGCGACCGGCGCCCGCTACCGCGACCCGGTCGAGCTGTCGAGTCCGGCGGCCCCTGAGCAGGTCGAAGGGGCCTCCGGCGACGTGTTCCCCGTCGAGATCCGCGACGAGGCGCCCATCCGCGGCCGCGTCGGCTCGTCGGTGTTCGCGACGCGCATCGTGCGCGACGTGGACCCGGCCCGCCCCACCCCGGCGTGGATGGTCGCGCGGCTGAAGCTCGCCGGCATCCGCTCGCTCTCGGTCCTCGTCGACATCACGAACTACGTCATGCTCGAGCTCGGCCAGCCGATCCACGGCTACGACCTCGACCGCCTGCAGGGCGGCATCGTCGTGCGTCGCGCGACCCCGGGCGAGACGATCACGACGCTCGACGGCAAGGAGCGCCGCCTCGATCCCGAGGACCTCCTCATCACGGACGACCGCGGCGCCATCGGCATCGCCGGCGTCATGGGCGGCGCCGACACCGAGATGTCGGATGCCACGCGCAACGTGCTCATCGAGGCTGCGAACTTCGACCCGGTTTCGATCGCCCGCTCGGCGCGGCGTCACAAGCTCCCGAGCGAGGCGTCCAAGCGGTTCGAGCGCGGCGTGGACCCGCAGATCGCCGCCGCGGCGGCGACACGCGTCGCGCAGCTCATGGTCGACCTCGCGGGCGGCACCGCCGACGTCGGCGGCTCGCTCATCCACGAGGCGCCCGAGCGCGAGGCGATCCTGCTGCCCGACGGCTACGTGAGCGAGCTCATCGGCGTCGAGTACACCGGCGAGGAGGTGCATGACGCGCTCGCCGAGATCGGCGGGGCGATCACGCGCACCGCCGACGGATTCTCGGTCGTGCCGCCGTCGTGGCGTCCCGACCTCACCGGCAAGGCCGACCTCGCCGAGGAGGTGGCCCGCCTCGCCGGGTACCACCGCATCCCGTCGGTGCTGCCCGTCGCACCGCCCGGACGCGGCCTCACGCGCTCGCAGCGCATCCGGCGCCGGGTCGCCGACGCGCTCGCCGCGGCCGGGTCCACCGAGGTGCTCTCCTTCCCCTTCGCGACCGAGGACGAGAACGCGCTGTTCGGCAGCGCCGACGGAATGTCCGTGGCATCCGTGAAGCTCGCGAACGCGCTCGACGCCTCGACGGCGCTCATGCGGCGCTCGCTGCTGCCGGGGCTCATCGCCGCGGCCAAGCGCAACCGCTCGCGCGGGCTCGTCGACGTCTCGCTGTTCGAGCTCGGGCTCGTGTTCCTGCCCGAAGCGGGCGTCACCTACGGCGGCGCCGAGCTGCCCGTCGGCGACCGGCGTCCGACCGAGGCGGCGCTCCAGGCGCTGCAGGCGGGCATCCCGCCGCAGCCCCGGCACGTCGGCGCGCTCCTCGTGGGCGACGTCGTGACGAAGCAGCCCGGCCAGGCCGCGGTCCCCGCCGGCATCGTGGACGCGCTCGACGTCGTTCGCCAGGTCGCGCTCGCGGTCGGCGCCGAGATCGAGGTGGCGCAGGGCTCGCACCAGGCGCTGCACCCGGGTCGCACCGCCGAGCTGCGGGTGGCCGGACGACCGGTCGGGTTCGCGGGCGAGCTGCTGCCGTCGGTCGCCGAGGAGAACGACCTGCCGCGCGTCGTCGCCGTCGTCGAGCTCGACCTCGACGCGGTCATCGGGCTCACCGAGCCGAGGCTCGAGGCGGGCCAGATCGGCACCTACCCGGCGGCGACGCAGGACCTCTCGCTCCTCGTCGACGCGGACGTGCCCGCATCGGCCGTGGCGGGAGCGGTCCGCGAGGGCGCCGGCGCCCTGCTCGAGGAGCTGCACCTCGTCGACGACTACCGCGGCGCCGGGGTGCCCGATGGGTCGAAGAGCCTGACGTTCGCGCTGCGGTTCCGCGCCGACGATCGCACGCTCACGGCCGCCGAGGCCAGCGAGGCGAAGCTCGCGGGTGCCGCGGTCGCGGGCGAGCGCACGGGCGCGGCGATCAGGGAGTAGCGGGCGGGCGGCGTCTGCACGCCCGCGGCTGCTCGCAGCAGCCCGGGAGAGTACGTCTCCGCAGAATCGGTGGATTCGTCGACCTGTCGATGAGTCGACTTGTCGACTTGTCGACTTGTCGACTTGTTGACTTGTTGACTTGTTGACTTGTCGACTTGTCGAGGAGTTGATTTGTCGCCCGATTGATTAGTCGCCGAGTTGACGGGTCCACCGATTCTGCGGATGGGAAGTGCCATCCCTGCCGATGAGGAAGTGCGACCGCTGGCTGTCCGGATGATCGGAGGAAGTCGCCGCGCCGGCGATCCAGGACTGCGAGACCAGGCGCGCGTCAAGAGGAGCGAGACCAGGCGCGCGTCAAGACGGCGAGACCAGGCGCGCGTCAAGAGGAGCGAGACCAGGCGCGCGTCAAGACCAGCGATGCGCAGCGCGCTGCGCTCCTCGACTTCCGGGCTCAGGCTCCGTAGCGGTCGATCAGCCGGTCGAAGGCCGCATCGAGTTCGGCGTCGACCTCGCGACGCGAGGCGTCGGCGTCGTGCCAGTCCACGATCTCCTGCGCGCCGCGCCAGAACGGGATGACGGCGCGGTACTCGGGCACGAGCGACTTCACCTTGGCGTTGTCGAAGATCACGGAGTGAGCCTTGTCGCCGACGAGACCCGGTCCCTCGTCGGGGAGCTCGCGAGCGATCGCCTCGCTCGCGATGTGCACCGGCCGGAACTCCGCGCGGGCCGCGCGAGCGAGCACCGCGCCGATCTGGTCCCACGTGAGCGCCTCGTCCGACGTGATCTGGAACGCCTCGCCGACGGCCCGCTCGTTGCCGAGCAGGCCGGTGAAGGCCACGGCGAAGTCCCGCGTGTGCGTGAGCGTCCAGAGGCTGGTGCCGTCGCCCTGCACGACGACCGGCTTCCCTCGTCGCATCCGATCGATCGCCGTCCAGCCGCCGAGAAGCGGCACGAGGGTCGCATCGTAGGTGTGCGAGGGGCGGACGATGGTGGCCGGGAAGCCGCGTTCGCGGTAGGCCGCGACGAGCAGGTCCTCGCTCGCGATCTTGTCGCGCGAGTACTGCCAGTACGGATTGCGCAGCGGCGTCGACTCGGTGATCGGCAGGTGCCCGATCGGCTTCTGGTACGCGGATGCCGAGGAGATGTAGACGTACTGGCGGCAGCGCCCCTCGAACAGCTCGAGGTCGCGAGCGACCTGGTCGGGCGTGAACGAGCGGAAGTTCGCGACGACGTCGAACGTCTCGCCGCCGATCGCGGCGGCGATCGACGCGGGGTCGCCGGCATCGCCCGTGAGGTGCCGCACGCCCTCGATGCGCGGCCGCGTCGTGCTCGTGCCGCGGTTGAGCAGGGTGAGCTCGTCGCCGCGGGCGATCACGCGCGCGCTCGACGCCGAGCTGATGATGCCGTTGCCGCCGATGAACAGCACGCGCAGGGACATGGGTCCTCCTCGTCCGACGAGACCGACGACGCCGACGCGGTCGTCGACCCGAGCCTAGGCGAGTCTCAGCTGCACGGAGCGAACCCGACGAGCCCGCGCTCGACGTCGTACACCACGGTGTTCCGGAAGTATGGGACCAGTCCCGGGTTCACGAACGCCTCGTCGCCCTTCGACGCGACGCCGACCAGGTCGTTGCCCGGGACATCGCCCGCCGGGAACTCGAGGTGGAACCCGTTGTCGGGTTCGGTGCCGTCGGCGGTGAGCCAGAAGACCACGTCGTCGCGAAGCCGCTTGCGGTCGGCCGTGAGGAGTGCGTCGGGGATCTTGATCGCGCTCCCGTGCTCGTGCAGCACGGTCGTCGGGTCGCCCGTGTCGAGGATCGCGTTGCTCTCGAACGGGTAGACGGGCGTCGCCGCCGTTCAGCGAGTAGTGCCCGGCGAGCACCTGCTGCGAGTACGTGGGGAGTCCGCTGTTCGGGAGCTGCGGCAGGACGGCGAACAGGCCGTTCACCTGCGAAGAGCGTGGTCGGTGACGCGCATGGGCACGGTGCCTCGGGCCGGCGGTGCCCACGCGCGTCACGGGATGACGCGTCGAATTGCATCGGCGCGATGCCGCTCGATAGGGTCGTGGGCATGTCCACCGCTCGGATCGACCGCTCCGCACGCCTCGCGCGTGGCGTCGAGCGCGGCCTCCGACGTCGTGGCGTCCGCCGAATCCCGGCGACCCCTGCAGCGGCCTGAGCGGCCGGTCTCGCGGGGCGTCGCCGGACCATCGCCCCGACCCCGCAGACCCTAAGGTGGATTCATGACGTACTCCGTCGCCGTTTCCGGCGCGTCCGGCTATGCCGGAGGGGAGATCCTCCGTCTCCTCGCCGATCACCCCGACTTCGAAGTGCGCACCGTCACGGCGCACGCGAACGCCGGCCAGCCGCTCGTCGCGGTGCAGCCGCACCTCCGTGCGTACACGCACCTGACGCTCCAGGCGACGAGCGCCGAGACGCTCGCCGGCCATGACGTCGTCTTCCTCGCGCTTCCGCACGGGGCATCCGGTGCCGTCGCCGCAGAACTGCCGGACTCGACGCTCGTCATCGACTGCGGCGCCGACCACCGGCTCGAGCGCGCGTCCGATTGGGCGGCCTTCTATGGCGGCGACCACCACGGCGCCTGGAGCTACGGCGTCCCCGAGCTGCCGCGCCTGTCGGGCACGCAGCGCGACCGCCTCGCGCGGGCCCGCCGCATCGCGGCCCCCGGCTGCAACGCGTCGACCGTCGCGCTCTCGCTCGCCCCCGGCATCCGCGCGGGCGTGATCGAGGACCGCGACCTCGTGTCGGTGCTCGCGGTCGGCCCCTCCGGCGCCGGCAAGAGCCTCAAGGCGCACCTGCTCGCGAGCGAGATCCTCGGCTCCGCGAACCCGTACTCCGTCGGCGGCGTGCACCGCCACATCCCCGAGATCGCGCAGGCGCTCCGCTGGGCGGGCGCGTCCGAGCCCACCATCTCGTTCACGCCCGTGCTCGTGCCGATGTCCCGCGGCATCCTCGCCACGTCGACGGCGCGCATCGTGCCGGGCACGGATGCCGCGACGGTGCGTGCCGCGTGGGAGGACGCGTACGCCGGCGAGCAGTTCGTGCAGCTCCTGCCGCCCGGGCAGTTCCCGCGCACGGCCGACGTGCTCGGCGCGAACACGGCTTTGCTCGGCCTCGCGGTCGACGAGGCCGCCGGCCGCGTGGTCGTCGTCGCGGCCGTCGACAACCTCGTCAAGGGCACCGCGGGCGCGGCGATCCAATCGGCCAATATCGCCCTCGGCATCACCGAGTCGACCGGCCTCCCCGTGAACGGAGTCGCACCGTGACCGTCACCGCACCCGCCGGCTTCGAGGCCGCGGGCATCGCCGCCGGCATCAAGCGCTCGGGCGCCCTCGACCTCGCCGTGATCGTGAACCGCGGACCGTCGAACGCGGCCGCGGCGGTCTTCACGTCGAACCGCGCGAAGGCCAACCCCATCCTGTGGTCCGAGCAGGCGATCGTCGACGGGCAGGTCGCCGCGATCGTGCTGAACTCGGGCGGCGCGAACTGCTTCACCGGCCCCGAAGGCTTCCAGGTCACGCACCGCACCGCCGAGGCGGCGGGCGCCGCGCTGGGCGTCGCGTCGGGCGACGTGCTCGTCTGCTCCACGGGGCTCATCGGCGAGCAGCTCGACGGCGAGGTTGTCGAGGAGGGCGTGCTCTCGGCGATCGCCCGGCTCACCGCGGAGGGCGGCGAGGACGCGGCGCGCGCCATCATGACGACCGACACGACGCCCAAGACTGTGGTCGTCGAGGGCGACGGATGGCGCGTCGGCGGCATCGCGAAGGGTGCGGGCATGCTCGCGCCGGGGCTTGCGACGATGCTCGTCGTGCTGACGACCGACGCGCTCGTGCCGGCCGCCGGCCTCGACGAGGCGCTGCGCGCCGCGACCCGCGTGACCTTCGACCGGCTCGACTCCGACGGCTGCATGTCGACGAACGACCAGGTCACGCTCCTGGCATCCGGGGCGTCGGGCGTGACGCCCGATCCTGCCGCGTTCGCCGAGGCGGTGACCGAGGCGTGTCGGTCGCTCGCCCTGCAGCTCCAGGCCGACGCCGAGGGCGCGAGCCACGACATCGCGATCGAGGTGCACGGCGCCGTGACCGAGGACGACGCGGTCGAGGTCGGTCGCTCCGTCGCCCGCAACAACCTGTTCAAGGCGGCGATCTTCGGCAACGACCCGAACTGGGGCCGCGTGCTCGCCGCGATCGGCACGACGCAGGCGCCGTTCGATCCGTACCTCGTCGACGTGTCGATGAACGGCGTCCGGGTCTGCCACGCCGGCCGGCCCGACGCCCCGCGCGAGCAGGTCGACCTCACGCCGCGGGCGACGCACGTGCTCATCGAGCTGCACGCGGGCGAGGCATCCGCCACCATCTGGACCAACGACCTCACGCACGACTACGTGCACGAGAACAGCGCCTACGCGAGCTGAGCATGACCGACCCTTCGACGAGCTCAGGGACCACCCCTTCGACAGGCTCAGTGACCGACACTTCGACGAGCTCTGGGACCGAGGTCCCCGACGCCCTCGACGCTGACAGCGCCCACGCCAAGGCGCAGGTGCTCATCGACTCGCTGCCGTGGCTGCAGCGGTTCCACGGCGAGACCATCGTCGTGAAGTTCGGCGGCAACGCGATGGTGAGCCCCGAGCTCCAGCGCGCGTTCGCCGAGGACATGGTGTACCTGCGGTATGCGGGCATCAAGCCCGTGGTCGTGCATGGCGGCGGCCCGCAGATCTCGTCGATGCTCACGCGGCTGGGCATCGAGAGCGAGTTCCGCGGCGGCTACCGGGTGACCACGCCCGAGGCCATGGAGGTCGTGCGCATGGTGCTCTCGGGACAGGTGAATCGTGAGCTGGTCTCGCTCATCAACCGGCACGGCCCCCTCGCGGCGGGCCTCTCCGGCGAGGACGCGGGCTTGTTCACCGGACGCCGCCGCGGCGCGGTCGTCGACGGCGCGGAGGTCGACCTCGGGCTCGTGGGCGACGTCGTCGCGGTCGACCCCGCGGCCGTGCACGCGCAGCTCGACGCCGGGCGCATCCCGGTCGTGTCGTCGATCGCGCCCGACGCCGCCAACCCCGGCCAATCCCTCAACGTGAACGCCGACTCCGCCGCGGCATCCCTCGCGGTCGCCCTCGGTGCGGCGAAGCTGGTGATCCTCACCGACGTCGCCGGCCTCTACCGCGACTGGCCGAATCGCGACTCGCTCGTGTCGGTCATCGACGTCCAGGAGCTCATCGCGCTCCTGCCGCACCTCGAGTCGGGCATGATCCCGAAGATGACCGCGTGCCTCGAGGCCGTCGAGGGCGGGGTCGCGAAGGCGGCCATCATCGACGGCCGTATCCCGCATTCGATCCTGCTCGAGGTGTTCACCCGGTCGGGCATCGGCACGGAGGTGGTGCCCGCATGACCGACATCGACGTGCTCGACGACTGGCAGGGCCGCTTCGACCGGCGCATCATGCGCTCGATCGGCATGCCGCTCGCGAAGCTCGACCATGGGAAGGGCGCTCGCGTCTGGGACGACACGGGGCACGAGTACCTCGACTTCCTCGCGGGCATCGCCGTGAACTCGCTGGGCCACGCGCATCCGGTGTTCGTTGAGGCGGTCACTGCGCAGGCGTCCCGGCTCGCGCACGTTTCGAACTACTTCACGACCGAACCCGCTCTCGAGCTCGCCGAGCGCCTCACCCGGCTCGCCGGCGCAGGGGAGCACGGCCGCGCGTGGTTCGGCAACTCCGGCGCCGAGGCGAACGAGGCCGCGTTCAAGCTCGCCCGGCTCAACAACTCGGGCGGAGCCCGCTCGCGGGTCGTGGCGCTCGTCGACGGCTTCCACGGCCGCACCATGGGCTCGCTCGCACTCACGGGCAAGCCGCACATGCGCGAGGCGTTCGAGCCGCTGCCCGGCGGCGTCGAGCACATCCCCGCGACGGTCGAGGCGCTCGAGGCGACGATCGACGAGTCGGTCGCCGCGCTGTTCGTCGAGCCGATCCAGGGCGAGGCCGGCGTGGTCGAGCTGCCCGACGGCTTCATGGAGGCCGCGCGCGAGCTCACCGCGCGGCACGGCGCGCTCCTCGTCGTCGACGAGATCCAGACGGGCGCCGGACGCACCGGCCAGTGGTTCGGGTTCCAGCACGCGGGCATCACACCCGACGCGATCACGGTCGCGAAGGGCATCGGCGGCGGCTTCCCGATCGGCGGGCTGGTCACGTTCGGTCGTGCATCCTCGCTCTACTCGAAGGGCCAGCACGGCTCGACCTTCGGCGGCAACCCGCTCGCCACGGCCGTCGCCAACGCCGTGCTCGACGAGATCGAGACGACCGGGCTCGTCGAGAACGCCACCGTGCGCGGGACCCAGATCCGCGAGCGCGTCGAGGCCATGGACTCGCCGCTGGTCACGGGCACCCGTGGCCGCGGCCTGCTCCTCGGCGTCGCCCTCTCCGAGCCGGTGGCCATGCCCCTCGCCGCCGAGGCGATGCGCGCCGGACTCATCGTCAACGCCGCGAACGACTCGACCATCCGCATGGCGCCGCCGCTCAACATCGGCGACGCCGAGGTCGACGAGTTCGCCGACAAGTTCTCCCTCGCACTCGACGCCGTCGCGTCGCGTCGCTGACCTCCCCGACCCGTCCCGACACGAACGGAACCGCATGACCCGCCACTTCCTCCGCGACGACGACATCACGCCCGCCGAGCAGGCCGAGATCCTCGATCTCGCCGAGCGACTGAAGGCCGACCGCTGGGGCACGAAACCCCTCGCCGGGCCCCAGACCGTCGCCGTCATCTTCGACAAGTCGTCGACCCGCACGCGTGTGTCGTTCGCGGTCGGCATCGCCGACCTCGGCGGCTCCCCGCTCATCATCTCGACCGCGAACAGCCAGCTCGGCGGCAAGGAGACCCCGTCCGATACTGCCCGCGTGCTCGAGCGAATGGTGTCCGCCATCGTCTGGCGCACGTACGGGCAGGCCGGCCTCGAGGAGATGGCCGCCGGCACCACCGTTCCCGTCGTCAACGCGCTCTCCGACGACTTCCACCCGTGCCAGCTGCTCGCCGACCTGCTCACGATCCGGGAGCACAAGGGTGCTCTCCCAGGCCTGACCGTCACGTTCCTCGGCGACGGCGCCTCGAACATGGCGCAGTCGTACGTGCTCGCGGGCGTGACCGCGGGCATGCACGTGCGCGTCGCCTCGCCCGACGAGTTCGCGCCCGCGGCATCCGTCGTGGCCGATGCCGACCGCATCGCCGCGTCGACCGGCGGCTCCGTCACGCTGTACACGGATGCCGCGGAGGCGGCCTCGGGCGCCGACGTCATCGTCACCGACACCTGGGTCTCCATGGGCAAGGAGGACGAGAAGGCGCACCGCGTCGCGACCTTCGGCGCCTACCGGGTGGATCGCGAGCTGATGTCGCTCGCGGCATCCGATGCGGTCTTCATGCACTGCCTGCCCGCCGACCGCGGCTACGAGGTGACCGCCGACGTGATCGACGGCGAGCAGTCGATCATCTGGGACGAGGCGGAGAACCGCCTGCACGCCCAGAAGGCGCTGCTCGTGTGGCTGCTCGACCGGAAGGACGCGTGATGACCGACGCACCCGGCACCGGCGGCGCGAGCGGCCCTGACGGCAGCACCGCCGAGCACGGCACGAACGAGGGGGCGCTCTGGGGCGGCCGCTTCGCCAGCGGCCCGTCGCCCGAGCTCGCCCGACTCTCGAAGTCGACGCACTTCGACTGGCAGCTCGCGCCGTACGACCTGGCCGGCTCCCGCGCGCACGCCCGCGCGCTCGCCGCGGCGGGCTACCTGAGCGACGACGAGCTGGGCACGATGCTCGCCGGCCTCGACACCCTCGAGGCGCGGGTCGCGTCGGGCGAGATCGTCGCGGCCGAGTCCGACGAGGACGTGCACGGCGCGCTCGAGGCGGCCCTCATCGGCATCGTCGGACCCGAGCTCGGGGGCAAGCTCCGCGCCGGCCGCAGCCGCAACGACCAGATCGCGACGCTCGTGCGGCTCTACCTCAAGGAACACGCGGCCGTCATCGGCCAGCAGCTCGTGCACCTGGTCGACGCGCTCGCCTCGCAGGCCGACGCGCACCGCACCGCCGTCATGCCGGGCCGCACGCACCTCCAGCACGCGCAGCCCGTGCTCCTCGCGCACCACCTGCTCGCACACGGCTGGGCCCTGTCCCGCGACCTCGAGCGGCTCGTCGACTGGACGAAGCGGGCCGACGTGTCGCCCTACGGTGGGGGAGCGCTCGCCGGGTCCACGCTCGGCCTCGACGCGGCATCCGTCGCCCGGGACCTCGGCCTCGCGGCGCCGGCCGAGAACTCGATCGACGGCACCGCGAGCCGCGACGTCGTCGCCGAGTTCGCGTTCGTCGCGGCGATGATCGGCATCGACCTCTCGCGCATCGCCGAGGAGGTCATCCTCTGGAACACGCGCGAGTTCGGCTTCGTCACGCTCGACGACGGCTACTCGACCGGCTCGTCGATCATGCCGCAGAAGAAGAACCCCGACATCGCCGAGCTCGCGCGCGGCAAGTCGGGCCGCCTCATCGGCAACCTCACGGGCCTCCTCGCCACCCTCAAGGCGCTGCCGCTCGCGTACAACCGCGACCTGCAGGAGGACAAGGAGCCGGTGTTCGACTCGGTCGAGACGCTCGAAGTGCTGCTGCCCGCCTTCACGGGGATGATCGCCACGCTCGAGTTCCACACCGACCGCATGGCCGAGCTCGCGCCCGCCGGCTTCTCGCTGGCGACGGATGTCGCGGAGTGGCTCGTGAAGCGCCACGTCCCGTTCCGCGACGCCCACGAGATCACCGGGGCACTCGTGCGTTACGCCGAGGAGCACGACCTCGAGCTCGACGCCGTCGACGACGCCGCGCTCGCGGCGATCTCGCCGCACCTGACGCCCGACGTGCGCGAGGTGCTGACCGTCGAGGGCTCGGTCGCGAGCCGTGACGGCATCGGCGGCACGGCGCCCGTGCGGGTGGACGAGCAGTTCGCCCGGCTCACCGACCGCGTGCGGCACCTCGTCGCCGGCCTGCCGGCCACGGGGCGCGGTCGCTGAGCGAGCGGATGTCGGACGCCCTCGTCGCCGTCGGACGCGAGTGGTTCGCGCGCGACTCCGTCGAGCTCGCGCCGCTCCTGCTCGGGGCGGTCCTCGCGCACGACACCGAGGAGGGCCGCGTGGCCATCCGCCTCTCCGAGGTCGAGGCGTACCGGGGCGTCGGCGAGGACCCCGGCTCGCACGCGTTCCGCGGGATGACCCGGCGCAACGCGGTGATGTTCGGCGAGGCGGCGCACCTCTACGCGTACTTCACGTACGGCATGCACACGTGCCTCAACGTCGTCGCGGGGCACCCCGGGTCGTCGTCGGCCGTGCTGCTGCGCGGGGCCACGGTAGTCGAGGGGATCGAGCTCGCACGGCGGCGGCGGCCTGAGGCATCCGACCGCGACCTGGCTCGTGGACCCGCCCGGCTCGCGGTCGCGCTCGGCGTGCCGCTGTCGGCGAGCGGCGACGACCTGCTCGCACCGCCCTACGCACTCGAGGTGCCGACGCAGCCGCAGCCGTTCGAGTCGGGCCCGCGCACGGGCGTGAGCGGTGCCGGCGGGGGAGCGGCGTTCCCGTGGCGGTTCTGGATCCCCGGGGAGCCGGGCGTCTCGCCGTACCGCCGGCACGCCCGCTCGGACGACTGACGCGCGGAGCGATCCGCCGCCGAACGACTCAGCGCAGCGCGAGGTGCACGACGAGTGCGGCCGCGCACGCCCAGATGAGGCTCGCGAACGTGCCGATGATGAACCGCTCGCGCGCCTCGGGCGCCTCGAGCTCGGTGAACCGGCCGACGCCCTTCACGGCGACGACGATCGCGAGGCCCTCGGGGAAGCCGGCGATGATGGTGCCCGCGGTCGCGATGCGCTCGAGGAAGCCGATCGTGAGCCCGCCTCTCAGCACCTCGCGGCGCACTCCCGTCGTCACGCCCTGGCGCTGCTCCGCGGGGGTCGGCCGCTCGGCGACGATGATGCCGCCGTGGATGCCGGGCGCCACCGTGCCGCCCATCGCGAGGTTCAGGGCCGTGGCCGCGGCGGGGCTGCCGCCGAACACGGCCGCCGTGAACGCGAGGATCGTCACGAGCGGCCCGAACCCGGTGCGCCCGGTCGGCTCGGAGATCGAGGCGGCCGCGAGCAGTGCGACGCCGAGCGCGCCCGCGGCGAACCACACGAACGCGGGCCGCGGACGCAGGAACGCGAGCACCGAGAGGGCCGTCGCCGCCGTGAGGAACAGCAGGAGCGCCGACCAGGAGATGGCATCGGCGACGGCGACGAGGTTCACGGTGCTCCCTTCCGAGCGGCGACCGGGTGGGCGCGGCTTCGAGCAGTGTAGCGAGGCCCCGCCGGATGCCGCGGTCACTCCGCCGCGGCGGTTCCCGATTCGCCGGCGAGCTCGGTGGGGAGGCCGGAATCGAGCTCGGCGTCGAGCTCGGCGAGCAATCGCTCGAGGACGGGGCGCGCCTCCTCCTCGGCCCGCCACATGGCGGCCTTCAGGCGGGCGCTCACCGCGGCCGGGCTCACGTCGAGGAGCGCGGCGGCCTCCTTCTGCTGGTGGCCGGCGCGCATGAGCTCGACGACCTCCCAGCCGGGCTCGGTGCGGCGCTCGCGGAGCAGCAGGAGGAGCCGGACGAGGGCCTCGAGGTCGGCGGCCGCTCGCGGGTCGCCCTCGGCCCGCAACGCGAACCGTCCGTCGGCGCGCTTCGCGGTGCCGACGGCCTCGCGCGCCGCGATGAACGCCGAGCCGGAGGCCTTGCGGGCGGCGTCGGGCAGGGGCATCCGGATGCCGCCCACGCCCAGCCCGACGCTCCACCGGCCGATGCGCGTGGCGTCGAGCACGATCGCGAGGGCCGTGCCGGCGGAGCGGGTGACGAGCTGGATCTCGTCGCCGGCGGTCTGGTCGGCCGGGAGCACGAGCTGGTCGGCGTACCGCTCGGTGAGCACCTCCACGAGCGCGCCGGTGCGATCAGCGTCGCGTCGGCTGGCGACCTGGTCGGCGGTGATGACGAACACTACGGCCCTCCTCTCGATGGCCTTCAGGTCGCGGGCTTGAATCGCGGCGATCAATGACTCGGCCTGAACTTCGTGTGATCAAGGATACAGACTTGAGAGCATGAGATCAAGGATGTGCCCTGAAGTCGTCGGTACCCGTCCCGCTGATAGCCTTGCTGGCGTGTCAGACCCCGAGATCCTCGCTTCCCAGCAGAACGACGCCTCATTCGAAGACGTCTGGGAGGAGCTCGTCTGGCGCGGCCTCGTGCACGTCTCGACCGACCAGGCTGCGCTGAAGGAGCTCCTCGCCGGCGAGCCGATCACGTACTACTGCGGGTTCGACCCCACCGCGCCGAGCCTCCACCTCGGCAACCTGGTGCAGATCCTCACCATGCGACGCCTCCAACTGGCCGGCCACAAGCCGCTCGGTCTCGTGGGCGGATCGACCGGTCTCATCGGCGATCCACGCCCGACCGCGGAGCGCACGCTGAACACGAAGGAGACCGTCGCCGAGTGGGTCGGCTACCTCCGCGGGCAGGTCAGCCGCTTCCTCTCAGGGGAGGGCGACAACGCCGTGCGCATGGTCAACAACCTCGACTGGACGGCCGGACTCTCGGCCATCGACTTCCTGCGCGACATCGGCAAGCACTACCGCGTGGGCACGATGCTCAAGAAGGACGCCGTCGCGTCCCGCCTGAGCTCCGACGCCGGCATCAGCTACACCGAGTTCAGCTACCAGATCCTGCAGGGGTTCGATTACCTCGAGCTCTTCCGGCTGTACGACTGCCGCTTGCAGACCGGCGGCAGCGACCAGTGGGGCAACCTCACGAGCGGCACCGACCTCATCCATCGCGTCGAGGGCGAGCACGTGCACGCGATCGGCACGCCGCTCATCACGAACTCCGACGGCACCAAGTTCGGCAAGAGCGAGGGCAACGCCATCTGGCTGGATGCCGCGATGTGCAGCCCCTATCGCTTCTACCAGTTCTGGCTCAACACCGACGATGACGACGTGATCTCGCGGCTCAAGGTGTTCACCTTCCTGAGTCGAGCGCGCATCGAGGAGCTTGCCGAGCTCGTCGAGCGCGAGCCGTTCAAGCGCGAGGCGCAGCGCGTGCTCGCGCATGAGGTGACGACCCTGGTGCACGGGCCGGATGCCACGGCGGCCGTCCTCGCGGCCTCGCAGGCGCTCTTCGGCCAGGGCGATCTCACGGTGCTCGATCCCGACACGCTCGAGTCGGCGCTCCGTGAGCTGCCGAACACGACCACGTCGCCGAACGCCTCGATCGCGCAGCTGCTCGCCGACACCGGACTCGTGGCGAGCCAGAGCGAGGGCCGACGCGCGATCGCGCAGGGCGGCGTCTCGCTCGACAACGTGCGCGTCGACGACGAGACCGCGACCCTCGAGGGCCGCGTTCCACCCGGCGGCATGGCCGTGCTCCGCCGCGGCAAGAAGACCCTCGCCGGCGTCTTCGTCGAATAGCCGACGGATGCCTCGGCCGGAGGCCCCGATCGTTTCCCAGTGGGGGGAGCGATCGGGGCTTCGTCGTCCTCGGGGGCGAGTGCCCGGATCCGCGGAAATCCGGGGTTCCGAAGCGCGACACGCCCGGGATGCAGCGCCGAGTTGCACGACCCCCACGATCGACGTAATGTATTCATCTGTTGCCCCACAGGAGCGAGAGAGCGACAGGGTTCATCAGGACCCAGCCTCTCGGCCTCAAGCGGCACGAAGATCCCAAGCCTCGAAGAGCATCTCTTCGCAGAGCTTGAAGCATCCGGAACCGTCCTCATGGGATGACCGGTTGAGAACGAAACAGCTCCGACTGATCGGCCCCACGGGGTCCTGACGTCGGGTGCGTCCGTTCCTTGAGAACTCAACAGCGTGCACTATGTTCAATGCCAATTTTTGAACCCCGACCCTGCCTTTTGGTGGGGTGGGATTCCTTTGGATTGATGGACAGTCAGTATTGATTGTCTTGTCAGTCAGAGATCAACTCTTGACCGGCCTTCGGGTTGGTTGAACATTTTTTTTGGAGAGTTTGATCCTGGCTCAGGACGAACGCTGGCGGCGTGCTTAACACATGCAAGTCGAACGATGAACTGGCAGCTTGCTGCTGGGGATTAGTGGCGAACGGGTGAGTAACACGTGAGTAACCTGCCCTGGACTCTGGGATAACCCCGAGAAATCGGAGCTAATACCGGATAGGACCC